>NZ_CP110888.1:97500-1627500 GCF_026240795.1 Thermoanaerobacter sp. RKWS2 | reverse complement strand
ACCTATAGCCGTGGAACCGGCGTAGGGACAATGGCAGGTGGGCAGTTTGACTGGGGCGGTCGCCTCCTAAAGGGTAACGGAGGCGCCCAAAGGTTACCTCAGCGCGGACGGGAATCGCGCGAGAGAGTGCAAAGGCAGAAGGTAGCCTGACTGCGAGAGAGACATCTCGAGCAGGGACGAAAGTCGGGCTTAGTGATCCGGCGGCAGTGAGTGGGAACGCCGTCGCTCAACGGATAAAAGCTACCCCGGGGATAACAGGCTGATCTCCCCCAAGAGTCCACATCGACGGGGAGGTTTGGCACCTCGATGTCGGCTCATCGCATCCTGGGGCTGAAGTAGGTCCCAAGGGTTGGGCTGTTCGCCCATTAAAGCGGTACGCGAGCTGGGTTCAGAACGTCGTGAGACAGTTCGGTCCCTATCCGTCGCGGGCGAAGGAAACTTGAGAGGCACTGCCCCTAGTACGAGAGGACCGGGGTGGACGAACCGATGGTGTACCAGTTGCACCGCCAGGTGCACAGCTGGGTAGCCAAGTTCGGAGGGGATAAACGCTGAAAGCATCTAAGCGTGAAGCCCGCCTCAAGATTAGGTTTCCCACCCGGCACTCAACTATACTTACTGGAGGAAGGCAAGATGTATTATGTGTATGTCCTGACAAATGAAAAAGGAAAGATATATATAGGCTATACGTCTAATATAAAGGAAAGGTATTTAGCGCATCAACGAAAAGAAGTAAAGAGTACAAGAGAAGGAAAATGGAGATTAGTATACTATGAAGCATATAGAGATAAAAAAGATGCGTTAATAAGGGAGAAACATTTAAAAAAGTCAGGACAAGGGCGTAGATGGCTAAAAGAGAGGATAAAGAATAGTCTTTCCACTAGTGAGTAGAGTTGAGTGCCGGGGTAAGACACCTCGAAGACCACGAGGTAGATAGGCCGGGGGTGTAAGAGTGGAAACACTCTTAGCTGACCGGTACTAATCAGTCGAGGACTTGACCGAGAAGGCTTTGTGCAGTTTTGAGGGTCTAGATTTCCGGTGGCGATAGCGGAGGGGAAACACCCGTTCCCATTCCGAACACGGAAGTTAAGCCCTCCAGCGCCGATGGTACTGCTTTCGCGGGAGAGTAGGTCGCTGCCGGTAAAATTTTATACATATTTAAAAAGAGGTAGTCTGTTTTTAAAATGGACTACCTCTTTTCTAGTTTTTGTTTTTTATGTGGTGGAATTAGTAACTGCAATTAGTTTAACTAAAGGAGTTCAAGTAGCATTTCTTCTGCAGGGTCAATAATATGCATATTTAATTTTTCTGCAAGCTTTTCTTTCAAATAAGGTAAGTGGGTGCAACCTAGTACTATACCATCTGCATTAAAATTTTTAGGTACTAAATCAGCGAGACTAAATTTCTCGATGATAACTTCTGGAATTTCAAAATTTTCAATTGCCCTTATTATAGGAAGCATAGTTATTCCGATAATTTGAACTAACGGGTTATTTTCATAAAATATCTTTTCTATGGCCTCTAAGGATTGACTATTAGCAGCCCAAATTACCAGCCGATTGTACTTTGAAGCTACACTATGGTATACTTGAAGAGGTGTTACAATATTAGTATCTGGGTATTTTTGTTTTACGAGTTCAAGGTCTATTGCAGCTGAAAGAGAATTGCAGTAAATCATTATCTTCTTTATGTTTTCTTTTTTAAAATCCCCGATGATAGAGATTACTTTTTGTGTGAGGACATCAGGTTTTAAAAATTGGAGGATGTTTTGTTCATCCGGGGTTGAAGCCGTGGAAATTCCCAATGCTTCAATCCCGTTTTTTTCACAAAATCAACTCCCATTTGAGTATCTACTGGAGTACCAGCGATAACCCCAATAATTTTATGAGATTGTGACAATAAGATCGCCTCCTGTTTAGAAAGCAGGTACTACGGCACCTTTATAATTGTCCTCGATAAATTTTTTAACTTCTGGAGAATTTAAGGCTTCGGCTAACTTCTTAAGTTCAGGCCTTGATTCATCACCTTTGCGAACTACCAGTACATTGACATAAGGGGAATTTGCTGATTCGATAAAGAGAGCATCCTTAGTGGGTACAAGTCCAGCTTCCAACGCATAGTTGGTATTTATTACTGCTGCGTCTACATCTGATAATACTCTTGGCAGAGTAGCTGCTTCCAACTCGGAAATCTTAATTTTTTTAGGATTTTCGACAATGTCATTTACTGTTGCTTTAATACCTGCATCTGGTTTTAATTTTATTATTCCAGCTGATTGCAGCAGTAGCAAAGCTCTTCCGCCATTGGTAGCATCATTTGGTATGGCAATAGTAGCACCTTCTTTTAATTCACTGAGATTTTTAATTTTTTGTGAGTATATTCCCATAGGTTCGATATGAACTTTAGCAATGTATGTTAAATTGAGATTATGTTCCTTTGAAAAGTCTTCAAGATAAGGAATATGCTGAAAGTAATTAGCATCTAATTCTTTTTCAGCAAGTTTTAGATTAGGTTGCACATAATCTGTAAACTCTACAATTTCTAAATTAATTCCCTCTTTCGCAAGTATAGGTTTTACGACGTTTAAAATTTGGGCGTGGGGCACTGGAGTAGCTCCTACTTTGATGGTTATCTTTGATGTGTCCTGTGTTTGGGATTGGGATGTTTGTTTTGCTCCACATCCTGAGATAAAAAGTGTTATAAGACTAAATAGTAAAACTACGGTTAAAATTTTTTTCACTTTAATTTCCTCCTTTTTAAATATAATTTACCGGTTCCTTGACAGATGTTTTACTAATATATCTCCTAGAAATTGAATTAGTTGTACCATAGCTACCAAAATTGCTACGGTATAAAGCATAATGTCGAGCATAAATCGCTGATATCCATATCTTACTGCTAAATCTCCTAGCCCACCACCTCCTATAACACCTGCCATTGCAGAATATCCTACTAAATTTATAGTAGTTATAGTAACCCCTGCTGCTATGGAAGGTAGAGCCTCAGGGATTAACACCTTAGTTATAATTTGAAAAGGCGAAGCTCCCATAGACTGGGCTGCTTCAATGACACCGCGGTCTACCTCTCTCAATGCTGTTTCGGTAAGCCTTCCCATAAAAGGGATAGCTGCTACAGAAAGTGGAACAATAGCAGCAGTGGTTCCTATAGCTTTTCCTACAAGCAACCGGGTGAAAGGTATAAGTACAATTAAAAGTATTACAAAGGGTACAGAACGGAAAATATTTACAATAGTACCTAGTATTTTGTTTAAAGGTTCGTTATGCAGTATCTGATCTTTGTCAGTTACCATTAACAGCACACCAAGTGGTACACCAAAAATTGTTGCTATGAGCGTTGATACCACTACCATGTATATAGTTTGCCACGTTCCGACCAGCAATAAGTTTATAGTTTCAGACATTTTCAATCACCTCCACGTCGAGTCCCAAATCTTTTAGATATTTTAAAGCAGCGTCTGTTTCACCGTTTTTGCCTCTTAGCTCAACTATAAGAGTACCGTAGGGCATACCCTGGATGTGGTCAATGTTTCCATAGAGAATATTGGTGTCAACATCAAATTTTCTTATAATGCTTGATATGACAGGTTCTGTTGTAATTTCGCCGAAAAAGGCAATTTTAATAATTTTGCCTTCCAAGTGTTCGTGGGACAAGTTTTCAATCCTATCTTTTAATTCCTTAGGTATTTCTGATAAAGTTACAGATTTTAAAAAATTTCGTGCGGTTTCTGTTTGAGGTTTTTTAAATACTTCAATAAGAGGTCCCTGTTCTACCACACGACTTTTTTCAATAACTGCTACTTTATTGCAAATTTGTTTAATGACATTCATTTCATGAGTTATGAGAACTATGGTGATTCCCAGCTCCCTATTTATATCTTTTAAAAGATTTAAAATAGAAAGAGTTGTTTCTGGATCCAGCGCTGAAGTAGGTTCGTCACAAAGAAGAACTTTCGGATCATTAGCCAGGGCTCGTGCTATGCCTACCCGCTGTTTTTGACCGCCTGAAAGCTGAGAAGGATAGTTGTCGGCCTTGTCGGAAAGCCCCACGAGCTCTAAAAGATTTTCTACTTTTTTATCGATTGTCCTTTTGTCCAGCCCGGCAATCTCCAAAGGAAAAGCCACATTGCCTCTGACAGTTCTGGATGATAACAGATTAAAATGCTGGAATATCATGCCTATTTTTTTTCGCATTTCTTTTAATTCAGAGGGAGAAAGCCGAGTCATTTCAACACCATCTATCTCAATTGAACCGGAAGTTGGCTTTTCGAGCATATTTATGCAGCGCAGGAGAGTACTCTTTCCAGCACCGCTCAGACCTATAATTCCAAAAATATCGCCTTTTTCTATGTTGAGGTTGACGTCTTCCAAAGCCCTAACATTTCCTGAAGCTGAATGATAAACTTTTGTAAGATTTCTAATATAGATCAAAGAAAAGCCTCCTTTCCCAAAATAAAAATAAAAAATCCTCTTCTGACAGTACGAAGAGGTTTTTAAATCCTCTTATCTGCCAGAACTCAACGTTCTGCAGGAATTAGCACCGTGCAGCCGCATGTTTAAAACTTTCGGCCACCGGTTGCCGGGTTTCATCGGGCCAGTCCCTCCACCTGCTCTCGATAAGAGTTTTTATTTTATTATTCACTTCAGCAATTTAATTAGATAATAACATCAACATAAACTTTTGTCAATAGGCTAAAAAGCAATTTGTCAATAGCCAGCGAAAATGTCATTGTTATCGCAATAATTAATCCAAAAGTGTCTACAATAATATACTAACACCAGTTATGCAAGCCTATGAAATGTTAAATAAACTTAGTGAAAAGCACACTGAACTTTTTAAAAAGGATCACTTTTCTTCTGATTTTTGTGCTATAATAAATTAAAAATTTCTTTGGAGGGTTTTGGTCATGTTAAAAAGTAATAGAATTGAACTTGTTCCATTTGAGAGCAAATATTTTGAAAAATTTGTAGAGTTTCGGAATAGTGATGATAGTAGAAATTTAACGATGCCGGGTATACCATATCCTGTTACAGTAGAAACTGTTGCAGAAAGGTGGAAAACAAAAAAAGATCCAAAAGAAAATGGAGAATTCGCTATAATACTTAGGAGCACAGGTGAATATATAGGAAATGTTTCATATAATAATGTCGACTGGAAAAATAGAAACTGTGAGATTGCAATAATGATTGGGGAAGAAAAACACAGAAATAAAGGCTATGGTACGGAAGCTTTAAATTTACTACTGGATTTTATTTTTAATGAATTAAATTTACATCGAGTAGAGTTAAGGGTTTATGATTTTAATGAAAGGGCAATAAAGAGTTATGAAAAATGTGGTTTTAAAAAAGAAGGGCTATTGAGAGAAGTAGTATATAAGCACGGTAAGTACATAAATGAATATGTAATGGGAATTTTAAAAGAGGAGTTTATTAATAGAAACAATTATTACCAGGAAAATAATAACAATAATAAGTGAACAAGGAGGATAATTATGAGAGCTTTTATTGGAATTGATATAGGCGAAAAAGCTATAGAGCAGATAGTGAGATTTCAGGAAACATTGAAAAATTATACTGTAAAAGGGAGATGGACTTATAAAGATAATTTCCACATCACATTAAAATTCTTAGGAGAAATAGAAGTAGAGGCTATTTCTAAAATAGAAGAAGCGGCAAAAGTTGCAGTAAAAGGCATCAGCCCTTTTTACATACGACTTTCAGAAGTAGGATTTTTTAAAGGTGATAAGGAGATGAGAGTTTTGTGGATAGGAACAGAAGAAAGTGAATTTCTAAATAAATTGCATCACAATATAGATAAAGAATTATATAAAATAGGATTTGCAAAAGATGAAAGAAAATTTACTTCCCACATTACTATTGCCAGAGACATACGTTTAAGCATTGACATAGAAGAAGTAAATAATCTTTTTGAAAAACAAGAGAAAGAGGCTATTTTAGTAGATACAATTTTTTTGTATGAGAGCGTTATACAAGAAAATAGAAGAAAATATATTCCTATATTTAGTGTGCCTTTAAAATAAGAAGTAAGATGCCTAAAAAGCATCTTACTCTGGATTTACATAAAGGGTCTTTTGGTTTGTATATATTACAAAACCTGGTTTTGCGCCAGAAGGTTTTTTTACGTATTTTTTTAAGGTATAATCAACAGGTACATTTGAAGAATTTTTCGCTTTGCTATATTTGGCGGCTAATTTTGCAGCTTCAATAAGAGTTGTTTCAGGCACAGATTTGTTATTTGTCTTTATTATGACGTGGGACCCTGGTATGTCTTTTGTGTGAAGCCATATATCGTTAGGATTTGCGAATTTTAACGTTAGATAATCGTTTTGAGTGTTGTTTTTCCCTATATATATGTCGAAACCGTCTGAAGATACTACATGCAATGGTTGAGAAAGAGTTTGCCGTGATATTTTTTTCTTTTGCTGCTTATGTATATACCCTTGTTCAGACAGTTCATTTTTTATTTCCTCTATTTCTGATGGTAATGTACAATTTTCCAAGTTCACTAGTTGACCTTCTAAATAAGTTATTTCCTCAAGAGTATCGGATATTTGTTTTTCTATTATTTTATTGGCATTTTTTAACTTGCTGTATTTTTTAAAGTATCTTTGGGCATTTTCTGAAGGGGAATATTTTTTGTCAATGGGTATTTCAATTTCTTCGCCAGTGTAATAGTTCATGGTTTTGAAGCTTTCCATTCCTTTTTTTAGAAGGTGCATATTTGCTGTTATAAGTTCGCCGTAAAGTCTAAAAGTGTCAGCATTTTTTGCTTCGTTTAATTCTTGTTGAAGTTTATCTAATTTGTTATAAAGTTTTTCTAAATTGTTGTTGATGATTTTTCTTAAATCCGAGGACCTTGCTTGCAAATTTACTATATTTGCTTTTTCACTGAAAAATTTACAAGCAGCTTGGTTCACTGTAGGGAAAAAAGTTTTTGTAATATATTGAGATAAATCAATACAAGAAAAGTCAATTACTTCATTTTCCTGAAAAGCAATGCAAGGTTTTAAATTTAAGCTTAAAACATCTTCATATATTTTTTATGTTTTGATATAGATTTTCAATTTGCTCATCTTCTATTGATTCTACAAATCTGTCAGATACATTACATCTAAAAGCAACTTCTCTTGCTAAAGTGGGGCTAAATCCTTGTAGAATATCTATTAAGGCTTTTTCAATTTTTTTGATTTGTAGTTGTTAACAGCTTCTTTAAAAGAAGGTAACGAAAGATTATTTATATTTAACTTTTCTTGCAGTGGTGGGCAGACATATTGCCTCCCAGGTAGTACTTCTCTTACTTTACTCATATCGGAATATACTCTTTTTATGCTATCTATTATCGTTTGAGTAGCTTTGTCAATTAATATGATATTGCTGTGTTTTCCCATTATTTCAATAATTAGAGTTTTAATTGTTTGATTTTCTAATTCATCTTTTGTTTCTATATCGATTTTTACTATTCTGTCAAATTCTACTTGTTTTATATCTATTATCCTGCCGCTTTGAAGAAATTTTCTCAAAAGCATGCAAAACATTGGAGGCTCAGCAGGATTTTCTTTATTTTCTTCTGTAAGATATATTCTTGGATAATTTGCATTAGCAGACAATAGCAGTTTATAGTTTTTACCTTTATTTCGTATTATAAAGATTAATTCTTCTTTTACAGGTTGATATATTTTATCAATTCTTCCACCAATAATTTCTTCTTTTAATTCTTTTGTTATTGCATGTAAAGTTATACCGTCCAAAGCCATAGTTATAACCTCCAGATTTTATTGTATATAAAAAGTATACCATGAAATCGAAGGGTTTAATAGTGAAAAATTGATTGTGTTGATTTTAGTTGTAACATTTGTTACAATAAAACAAGATGTAAAAATAGGAATTAAAGTTTAATTGCCATAAGTAGAAAATTGAAAAGCAAGAGAAAGAAAGATAGAGGAGGTCAAAACAGTTGAAATTAATAGTAAAAAATGATGTAATTTCAATTAGGTGATGACAAATGTTATTAACTATAAAAAAGTTAAAGAGCTATATGATATAAGCAGAATTACATTAATAAACTGGGAAAAAGAAGGATTAATAACCCCAGTTAGAACACCAAAAGGAAGAAGAAGGTACAAAAAAGAAGATATAGAGAAGTTATTAGGCATGCTGGAAGAAAAACCAAAACCCAAAGTAGTTTTGTATGCAAGAGTGTCCACAAAGAAACAAGAAGAATATCTTAAGAATCAAATTAGAAGGCTTGAAGAGTATGCTAATTCTCAAGGATGGCAGTATGAAGTTATATCCGAAATAGCAAGTGGAGTAAATGAAAACAGGAGAGGATTGTTAAAGCTTTTGAACAAGATAAAAAGAGGAGAGGTTGAAAAAGTTGTAATAGAATATCCTGATAGACTTGCAAGATTTGGCTTTGAATATCTCAAATTTTTCATGGAAAGCTTTGGGGTAGAACTAACAATTTTAAATGATAAAGAAAATGAAGAATACGCAAATAAAGAGTTGGCAGAAGACTTAATAGCAATAGTCCTCATTTGCAGCAAGAATTTATGGACAAAGGAGCAAAGAGCATGATAGTAATACAGGCTAAACTCATTTTTTTAAATCAACAAGACAAACAAATAGTATTAGACTTAATGAGAAGATGGTCGTCCTGCATGAGATTTGCATATAAAAGGCTTCTAGAAGGTTATGATAGAAAAACATTAAAAAGGGACCTTCCGAAAACTTTCAATTTAAACTCAAGGTATGTAGATGATGCAATAATGAAAGCAAGAAGCACATTAGAATCTGCTAGAGAATTAGGCGAAAATCCAAAGAAAGTCATTTTTGGAGGAAGAGACTTGTTTGGAAAACTTCAAAAGCGCCATATAAATGGGAAAGAATATCAAAAGCTAAAAACAAAGTGGCAAGAAAGAAGAAAAGGGAATCTCTATTCAAGAGGAGATAAAAGCAAAAAAGGAAATCTCAACACAAGAATAGAAATAAAAGAAAATGGCACTTTCTTAAGGATAAATGTAGGGGAAAGAAAATACTTATACGCCAGAATAGAAGCAGGCTACAAAAAGAATAAGAGCAGAGGAGAACTTCTACAGGAAATTGCCCAATCAAACATACCCTACTCTGTAGAATTAAAACTTAAAAACGGCAGTATATACGCCTATTTTGCTATTGAAGAAGAATATCCAAAAATAAAAATAACAAAAGGAAAAGGAGTCATAGGAATAGATTTAAATGCATATCCAGACAACATATCATGGGCAGAGACAGATGAAAAAGGTAATCTAATAAGCTATGGCAGTATACCAATGCCAGAGCTTGCAAGTGGCAGTAAGGACAAAAGAGAATATTTCAGATGGCAATATGCTCATGAGATAGTAAAAATAGCAAAAGAGAAAGGAAAAGCAATAATAATTGAAGAATTAGAAATAAAAGAAAAAGGTAAAAGAGGAGATTTTTCAGGGAGAAAATCAAGAAGGATAAGACATAACTTTAGCTACAAATCACTTCTTTCAAAAATAAAAACACTAGCAAAAAGAGAAGGGATAGAAGTAATAGAGGTAGACCCTTCTTACACATCAATAATAGGAATGTTAAAATATGCACCGCAATACATGATAACGAAAGATATAGCAGCAGCCTATGTAATAGCAAGAAGAGGGTTGGGACTGCAAGAAAAGATACCAGATAATTATATAAAGTTTCTCAACGCATTGACTGTAGATGAATTAGAAGAATTAAAAGAGCATGTAAAGAAAACAGTTAGAAACAAGCATTTAAAGAAAAAACATTTAAGAGAAATAAACAAAGTAATAAAATTTATACAAAGCCTTGAGAGTGAGTCAGGAAAGGTACTAAAACCTCTGGATGGAACAAGTTTTAGTACCTATAATTTCTGGCAAGTTCTCAAGGTAGCGGTGGTAACGCCACTCTCCCCTGAGAAAGTGCCAAGAGACTTCTCTACCCTGAAGGAATTACTAATTCAGGGCAAGTGGAGAGACCCGTAAGGCGCGAGTTCCTGCTTCTTGGGGCAGGGGCTATGGTTTTCCCAAATACCGCCTGCTGGGGCAGGGAAAGTCTGAAGGGCGGACTATAAATACCCCAGCTATCTGAACTGTCCAGTTTTGTACAGTTTGGGTAACCAGGTGGAAAGTTGAAGTGGTTACTTTTTGTGTATAAGGTCCCAAGTGATTCTTCTACAGCTAGAGTTACTATATGGAGAAGAATAAAAAAATTGGCGCTTTGTATTTACAACAGTCTGTATGTATTGTGCCTTACATGGAAAGGCTTGTAAAAGAAATAGAAAAGTTAAAGGATGAAATTAAAGGCTTTGGAGGAGATTTTAAAGCCTTTGAAGTAGTGGCCCTTGATGAAGAAATAGAGAAGGATGTGATAGAACAATTTAATCATCAAAGGAGGGAAGAATATAGTGAAATAAAGGAACAATGTGAAGAGTTTTTTAAAGAGATTGAAAAAGAGATAGCAAGAAAAAATTTTACTTTTGCAGAATTAGAGGAAAATGAAGATGAGTTGAATAAGTTATATAAGTGGTTTGAAAAAGTAGCCCAAAGAGATGTGTTTGAGTGTGAAATGAAAAAAGAGGTTAAGGAATTATTAGAAAAAGCCAGTCGAGACTTTGAATATTTTGCTTCATTGGTTTATGAAAATAATAAAGAGTGAAGGGAGGCATTTTAATTGTTAAATGTAATTATTTTGGGGTTGACAAGTCTTCTTACAGATATATCTACTGAAATGGTATATCCTTTGATTCCACTTTTTCTCACTTCTCGACTTGGGGCAAGCCCGGCAATAGTAGGGATTATTGAAGGGTTTGCGGAAAGTCTAGCTAGTATACTTAAGGTTTTTTCAGGGTACATATCTGATAAAGTAGGTAAAAGAAAACCTTTAGCTATAGCTGGATATTCTTTTTCTACTATAGGAAAAATGTTTTTGTATTTTGCTACTTCATGGGGATGGGTTTTTTGGGGTAGAACTGCTGACAGGTTTGGAAAAGGAATACGAACAGCTCCAAGAGATGCTTTGATTGCTGAAGCTGTAGATAAAGAAAACATTGGGAGAGCATATGGACTTCATAGAGCATTGGATACTTTAGGCGCAACGATTGGAATTGCTTTAGCGTATTATTTTTTGACTTCTTATAAAGGAGATTATAAAGCAGTTTTTATGTATTCTCTAATACCAGCTTTTTTAGGAGTTATTGTGCTGTTTTTTGCTAAGGAAAGCACAGTAAAACATGAACTTTCAAAAAAACTTTCATTTTCTTGGAAAAGTCTTGATAGACGTCTTCAAATGTTTTTAATAGTTATTTTAATTTTTGCCTTAGGTAATTCTTCTAATCAGTTTTTACTTTTGAGAGCAAAAAGTGTGGGCTTTAGTGATTCGGATGTTATACTTTTGTACTTGGTGTATAATATTGTTTACATGATATTTTCATATCCAATGGGAAGATTATCTGATAAGATAGGGAGAAAAAAGCTTCTCATTATGGGTTATTTCTTTTATGGAATAGTGTATTTAGGATTTGCTGTTTTTGGCTTTAAAAGTGCTATGTGGATATTATTTTCTGTTTATGGTTTGTACATCGCTTTGACTGAGGGTGTTGAAAAAGCTTTAGTAGCGGAAATTTCTCCACCTCATTTAAAAGGTACAGTTATAGGGCTTCATGCTACTTTTACAGGCATTGGCCTTTTACCGGCTTCTTTTATAGCAGGAGTACTTTGGGATACATTGGGAGTAACTGCACCTTTTTATTTTGGCGGAATTATGGGAGTTTTGGCTGCTATTGGCCTTATGATCGTTTTATGATTGTTTTCCTCACATTTTCTTAAAATATCTAACCAAATTAGCCTTTTTTGTGTTATAATATCCTTGAAGATTAGAAAATGGAGTGATATAGGTGAAATTTACTAAAATGCATGGATTGGGAAATGACTTTATAGTAATTGAGGCTCTAGAAAATGTAGATTATAGTGAATTAGCTATTAAACTTTGTGATAGGCATTTTGGTATAGGGGCGGATGGTCTTTTAGTTGTTGAGCCTTCAGGAATTGCGGATATTAGGATGAGGATTTTTAATGCAGATGGTAGCGAAGCAGAAATGTGCGGTAATGGTTCTAGATGTTTTGCAAAATATGTTTATGAAAGAGGGATAGTAAAAAAAGAGAAAATGGCAGTGGAAACCTTAGCGGGAGTGATTATGCCAGAAGTTTTTGTAGAAAATGGGAAAGTAGAAAGTGTAAAGGTTTATATGGGCAATCCCATTTTTGAAGCTAGCAAAATACCTATAAAAAGTGACAAGCAAAAATTTATAAATGAGCCAGTAAAAATAGATGGGAAAGTTTATAAATTAACTTCTCTAAGGGTAGGAGTGCCTCATACTATTGTTTTTGTAGAATCCTTAGATGAAAATATGATTAAAGAATTAGGTCCTAAAATTGAAAAATCTTCCCTTTTCCCTCAAGGCACAAATGTAGATTTTGTAAAAGTAGAAGATAAAGAAAATATTTCTGTAAGGACTTGGGAAAGAGGTGTGGGGCTTACTCTTGCTTGTGGAAGTGGTGCCTGTGCGTCTGCAGTAGCTTCAGCAGTTTTAGGTAAGACGGAGCGAAATGTCAATGTCCATTTTAAAGCTGGAAAACTTTTAGTAGAATGGCTGGAGGACAATAGTATTTATTTATCAGGAAGTGTGGAAGAAGTCTTTAGAGGCGAGATAGAGCTTTAGTTTAATACAGAGAGAATTTGACTATAATAAGAAAAAGGTGATATGATGATAAAAAGCATGACCGGTTATGGAAGAGGTGAGATTAAGGAAAAAGGCTATTATATAACTGTGGAAATTAAATCTTTAAACCACAGATTTTTAGACATAAATTGCAGAATGAATAAGCTTTTAAGTGGACTTGAAGAAAAAGTAAGAGAATTTGTTTCGCAGCATGTTGTGAGAGGGAGAATAGAATTAAATATTGGCTTTGAAGTGTATGAAAGAAGTATTAATGTTATAGAAATTGATGAGAATCTTTTGTCAGAATATCTTAGAGTTTTTACTGATGTAAAGTCTAAATTTGAATTAGAAGGATTTATAAAGGTAAGTGATTTGGTGTATTTGCCGGAGGTTATCAAAGTAAAGAATGATGATCTGGATTTGGAAGAAATATGGGAGGTATTAAAACTGCCATTGAGTGAAGCTATTAATAACCTCATTGACATGAGAAACAAAGAAGGTATAAAATTATACGATGATGTAGTTAATAGGATAGACAAAATTTCAGATATAGTAAAAGAGATTGAAGATTTGAGTTTTGTAATGGTAGAAGATTATAGAAAAAGATTGGAACAGCGTATAAAAGAATTGGGGGTAGATATAGACCCTAATAGGATGGCAATGGAAATAGCAATTATTGCTGACAAGTCATGTATTGCTGAAGAAATAACAAGGCTTAAAAGCCATATTATTCAATTTAAAGATTCTTTAGAAGAAGAAGGGTCTGTAGGTAAAAAATTAGATTTTATAGTTCAGGAGATGAATCGTGAAGCTAATACGATTGCTTCAAAGTCAATAGACTATAGAATTTCTAGTAAAGTCATTGACTTGAAAAATGAGATTGAAAAAATTAGAGAACAAGTTCAAAATATTGAGTAGGGAGGAAAAAGTATGTCGATTAAATTAATAAATATTGGTTTTGGCAATATAATTTCGGCAAATAGATTGGTGGCAATAGTCAGTCCAGAATCAGCACCTATAAAAAGAATAATTCAAGAGGCAAAAAATAGAGGTATGCTTATTGATGCTACATATGGTAGAAGAACAAGAGCAGTTATAATAACTGATAGTGACCACATAATACTTTCTGCTGTTCAACCAGAGACCGTAGCTAATCGTCTCAATTCAAATAAAGAGATATTAGAGGACACTTTAGAAGAAGACGAAGAAGAAGAGGAAGAGTAGGGGGAATTTGTGTTGTCGAAAAAGAAAAAGGGTTACTTATTGTGCTTTCTGGGCCTTCAGGGGCAGGAAAAGGAACAATATGCAAAGCCTTGATGGAAAAAGAGAAAAATTTAAAATTGAGTATATCTGCCACCACCCGTCAGCCAAGAAGCGGGGAAATAGAAGGGAAAAACTATTTTTTTAAATCGGAAGAGGAATTTGAGAAAATGATAGAAAATGATTCTTTTTTAGAATGGGCAAAGGTATATGGCCACTACTACGGTACACCAAAGGATTTCGTGTTAAAAAATTTAGAAGAAGGAAATGATGTAGTTTTAGAGATAGATATTCAAGGAGCTTTAAAAATAAAAGAGAAGTTTCCAGAAGGAGTGTTTATTTTCATATTGCCTCCTTCAATGGAAGAATTAAAAAATAGGATTAAAAAACGGGGGACAGAGACAGAAGAGGAGATAATAAAAAGATTTAAAAGTGCTTATGAGGAATTAAACTATGTTTCCAGGTACAATTATGTAGTTATAAATGATAGTGTAGAAGAAGCGGTTGAAAAAATTAGAGCTATAATTATTGCAGAGAAATGCAGAGTTGATAGAAATAAGGATTTGTACTTAGAAATCAAGGAGGAGTTGGTATGATTTTATATCCATCAATTGTAGATTTAATGGAAAAAGTGGATAGCAAATATACTTTGTGTTCTTTAATTGCAAAAAGGGCAAGACAGCTTATTGCTGGTGACACTAAATTAGTAGACATAGATTCTGATAAACCTGTAACAATTGCTACAGAAGAAGTAAATAAAGGACTTATTACTTATGAAAGACCGCAAAAATATGGAATAAAATAGAGGGTGTTGAAATGAATACAAGCAAAAAAAATGTAATATTAGGGGTTACAGGAGGTATAGCAGCTTATAAAGCTGCAGACCTTACATCTCGACTAGTAAAAAAAGACATAAATGTGGATGTCATAATGACAAAGGAAGCTACAAATTTTATAAGTCCTCTCACTTTTGAGGCTTTAACTAACAATAAAGTAGTTGTTGACATGTTTACAGACAGGAAATATTGGGAAATTGAGCATATTTCTTTAGCAAAAAAAGCTGATGTATTTGCAATAGTTCCTGCAACCGCAAATGTTATTGCTAAGATTGCTCATGGCATTGCAGACGATATGTTAACTACTACTATTCTTGCTACAAAGAGTCCTGTATTAATTGCTCCCGCCATGAATACAAACATGTATACCAATCCTGTAACTCAAAAGAATATTAAAATTTTAAAAGAATATGGCTTTTTATTTGTGGAGCCAGCTGCCGGAAGGCTTGCTTGTGGGACTTATGGCGCAGGAAGATTGGCTGATGTAGAGGAGATTGAAAAAGCTATTTTAGAGTTATTGGACAATGAGAAAAAAGAGACTTTGAAGGGAAAAAGGTATTAGTAACAGCAGGGCCTACTCGAGAGCCTCTTGACCCTGTAAGATACATTACAAATCGCTCTTCGGGTAAAATGGGCTATGAGATTGCAAAAGCTTTAGTAGAAAGAGGGGCACAAGTGATTTTAGTTTCTGGCCCTACTTATATAGAGGTACCTAAAGACGTGACTTTTATTCCTGTAGAAACAGCGGTAGATATGTACAATGCTGTCATGATGCACCTTAATGAAGTAGACATTGTCATAGGGGCTGCAGCTGTTTCTGACTACAGACCTAAAGAGATGAAAAAAGAAAAGATAAAAAAAGATGATGAGAAATTAACTATTGAGTTGGTTAAAAATCCAGACATAATGTATGAAGTAGGACAGAAAAAAGGAAACAAGATTTTGATAGGCTTTGCTGCTGAAACTACTAATTTAGTAGAATATGCAAAAAGAAAGTTAAAGGAGAAAAATATGGATTTAATAGTTGCAAATGATGTATCTCAAGAAGGAGCAGGTTTTGAAGTAGACACTAATATAATAAAAGTCATAGACAGAGATTTAAACGTAAAGGAGTATCCTTTGATGACAAAGATAGAAGCTTCTCATGTGATATTAGATGAAATAGCTAAATTATTGTAAGGCCTTTCGGCTTTTTTTATTTGGTAAATATTTAACAGGCGGAGGTTGCCATGTTTGCCGAGGTCGTTGTAGACATTAAATCTTCTAATACTGACAGGGTATACACTTATCGTATTCCTGAAGGAATGGATATAAAAGTTGGTATGAGGATATCTGTTCCTTTTAATAATAGGTTTATAGAGGGTTATGTAATAAGTACTACTGACAAGGCGTCTTATTCAGTGGATAAAATAAAGGATATCCATAGAATTTTAGACAGCTACAGCATATTTGATGAAAAAATGATTGAACTGGCTAAGTGGATGAAGGAATATTATAAATGTTATTTTTCTGAAGCTCTCCAGACTATAATGCCTGTAGGGATAAAGCAAGGGGAAAAGAAAGTAAAGGTTGTGAAAATAAATATTGATGAGATACCTTTCCAACTTTCTAAAAGAGCCCCTAAGCAATATGAGATTTTACAATATTTAAAAAATAGAAGTCCTATTAGGCTTTCTGAGCTTGTCAAGGTGCTCAATATAGACTATGGAGTTATAAGAAGTTTACAAAATAAAGGGTATATAGAAATTTATGAGGAAGAAGTATTGAGATTTAGTGTAAAAGATATTGAAAAAACCAAGCCTCTATTATTGACAGAAGAACAACAAAAAGCTGTAGAAGAGGTTAAAAGTTCTATCTTGACAGGCACTTTTGATAAATATTTGCTTTTTGGTGTAACAGGAAGTGGCAAAACTGAAGTTTATCTTCAATTAATAGATGAAGCTATAAAAATAGGCAAAAGCGCTATAGTTTTAGTACCAGAAATCTCATTGACGCCTCAGACTATTGAAAGGTTTGTGAGTCGATTTGGCAATAGAGTGGCTGTAATTCACAGTGGCCTTTCACCGGGAGAGCGTTTTGATGAATGGCGAAAAGTAAAAAATGGTTTAGTGGACGTAGTAGTTGGTGTGAGAAATGCAGTTTTTGCCCCTTTTAATAATCTTGGCCTTATTATAATTGACGAGGAGCATGAGACTACCTACAAACAATCAGACTTAAGACCTAAATATAATGCTAAAGAAGTGGCAGAAAAGCGGTGTGAAATAGAAAAAGCAGTTCTGGTTATGGCCAGTGCTACTCCTTCTTTAGAGACCTATTATAAAGCTAATAAAGGAGAATATAAACTTATAAGACTTACAAAAAGGATTAATGTTTCTATGCCGCAGATAGAAGTTGTCAATATGAGTGAGGAATTGGCAAGCGGAAATACTTCAATATTCAGTCGTAAATTATTTTCCTATATAAAAGAAAATCTTAAAAGGAAAGAGCAAACTATTCTTTTTTTAAACAGAAGAGGATACTCTTCATTTGTTTCCTGCAGAGATTGCGGTTATGTGCCTAAATGTCCTAATTGTGATATTTCTTTAACTTATCATTTTGAAGATAAAAAATTGGTTTGCCATTATTGTGGTTATGAGGAGACTATGAAAGAAACATGCCCTAAATGTGGAAGTAAAAGGATTAGGTATTTAGGCATAGGGACCGAAAGGGTAGAAAACGACATAAAAAAGTTTTTTCCTAATGCAAGAGTTTTGAGGATGGATGTAGATACCACAAGAAAAAAAGGGTCTCATGAGAAAATTTTTTATGACTTTAGAAATGGTAAGGCAGACATTCTAATCGGTACGCAAATGATATCTAAAGGCTTTGACATTCCAAATGTTACGTTGGTGGGAGTAATACTTGCAGATATAACTTTAAATCTTCCTGATTTTAGGTCCAGTGAGAGGACTTTTCAGCTGCTTACTCAGGTAGCTGGAAGGGCAGGAAGAGGTGAAAAGCCTGGAAGAGTAGTAATACAGACCTATGAAGATGACCACTACAGTATAGTTACCGCAAAACAGCAAAATTATGTGAAGTTTTACAACGAAGAGATAAAATACAGAGAAATTTTTAGATATCCTCCCTTTTCACATCTAATGAATATAGTGATATCAGGAGAAGAGGAAGAAGAAGTTAAAAACACTGCTGCAAACACTTATTTAACTTGTCAAAAGCTTATTAACAAACTTCAAAATAAGAGTTATAATAAAATACTAGGACCTGCTCCAGCTCCTATAAGTAAAATAAACAACCGATATAGATGGCAGGTCATTTTAAAAAGTGAAGATAGAAATATCTTGACAGAGATAGCAGAAGAAATTCAAAAGATGAAATATCCTAAGGACATAAGGATAGCTGTAGACATTGACCCTTTGAATATCATGTAAATTTAAGGAGGTATTTATTTTGGCAATAAGGTATATTAGAAAAAATGGAGATGAGGTCTTAAGGAAAAAAGCAAAACCTGTTACAGAGATAAATCCTCATATTCTCACTATATTAGAGGATATGGCACAAACTATGTATCTCAATGATGGAGTTGGATTAGCTGCTAATCAAATAGGAGTTTTGAGAAGGTTAGTTGTCATAGATGTGGGGGAAGGACTTTTAGAGCTTATAAACCCTGAGATTGTGTATGAAGAAGGAGAACAGGTAGGGGCCGAAGGCTGTTTAAGTATTCCTGGAGTAGTAGGAGAAGTTAAAAGGCCTAAAAAAGTAAAAGTAAAATATTTGGATAGAGAAGGTAAAGAGAGAGAAATTGAAGGAGAGGATTTACTGGCAAGAGCTTTATGCCATGAAATAGATCATTTAAACGGGGTTCTGTTTATAGATAAGGCTATAAGATTTTTAGATGAAGAAGAAAAAGAAAATGTCAAGGAGGTATGACTTGTTGAAAATTGTCTTTATGGGGACGCCTGACTTTGCCGTCCCCTCTTTGCAAAAACTTTTTGAAGAAGGGTATGATGTGGCTGCAGTGGTTACGCAGCCAGATAAACAGAAAGGAAGAGGAATGAAACTTAGTTTTTCCCCTGTCAAAGAAGTGGCATTGCAAAAAGGAGTAGAAATTTTACAGCCGGAGAAAATAAAAACAATCCAGAGTTTTTAAACAGATTAAAAGAGATAAATCCCGATGTCATAGTTGTTGCAGCTTATGGAAAGATTTTGCCTGAAGAGGTTTTGACACTGCCCAAATACGGCTGCATAAATGTCCATGCTTCTCTTTTGCCAAAATACAGAGGAGCTGCTCCGATTAATTGGGCTATAATCAATGGTGAAAAAGAAACGGGTATTACTACAATGCTTATGGATAAGGGATTGGATACAGGAGATATGCTTATCAAAAAATCTATTCCTATTTTAGATAAAGATGATGCGGAAACACTTCATGATAAGCTTTCTCGATTAGGAGCAGAGGTTTTGATAGAAACCTTAAAGGCGTTAGAAAAAGGTACTTTGATTCCTGTGAAACAGCGGGAAGAGGAGGCTTCTTATTCACCAATACTTACTAAAGAAATGGGACATATAGATTGGAATAAAACGGCAGAAGAAATACGAAATTTGATAAGGGGAATGAAGCCTTGGCCTGGTTGTTATACTTTTTATGGGGATAAAATGCTAAAAATTTGGAAAGGCGAAATAGTTGAATACAATGGGAATGAAGAAAATGGAACAGTTTTAAAGTCAAAAGGGGACTTAATCGTGAAATGCGGTAAAGATGCCCTAAAGATAGTAGAAATTCAACAAGAAGGTTCTAAAAAAATGGGTATTAGGGAATATTTAATAGGTCACAATATACCTGAAGGGACAATCTTTAGATAATTTAAAAAGGAGAATTACTTTTGAAGGGGAAAAAAGAGTTTTTTTGGGGATATTGGCAGTTACCTTTTTGGTTTTGACTTTAATTGTTTTGGGAATTTTATACGTAATAAATAGAGGTAGAATTGAACTTTATAAATATCTACTTATGACGTTAATGATTTTTGTTCTCTTTTTGATGGCTTTAATTGTAGCTGTTATTGGAGCAACTTTTTATGTGGTGGTCAGTAAAAAATCTAACAAATTTTTAAGCTCTTTCATAGCAAATTTTTTAGACCTTTTTTATCCCTTAGTGGTATTTGTAGCAAGAGTTTTGGATTTAAAGATTGAAAAGGTAGAGCAGTCTTACATTGAAATAAAGAATTTTTTGTTTAATAAAAATATAAAGAGATATGCTCCACAAGACATATTGATATTGGCACCTCATTGCATACAATACAGCGGATGTAAATTTAAAGTGACTTATGATATAGATAATTGTAGACGATGTGGAAAGTGCCAAATCAATGATTTGGTAAACTTTAAAGAAAAATATGGTGTAAATGTGGCAGTTGCTACAGGAGGTACTCTTGCAAGAAAAGTAGTAAAGGACACAAAGCCAAAGGTAATAATAGCAATTGCTTGTGAAAGAGATTTGACAAGTGGCATGCAAGACGTGAAGCAAATCCCTGTTTATGGTATAATAAATGAGAGACCTAATGGTCCTTGCTTTAACACTCGGGTAGATGTGCAAAAAATTGAAGAGACTATAAAAAAATTGTTAAATGGAGCATTCCTGTAATGAATAAAAAATAAGGAAGAATGAACTTTGAAAAATAAGTACCTCCTGATAAAATACAGAGTGTAAGTTCTAGAACTTACCTCGAATTATCAAAATAAACAGGAGGTACCTAAAATGAAGTATACACAAAATGAAAAGATTTTGCAAGTAACAGAAGACACATTAATTGCGGGAGTAGACATAGCAAAAGAAAGCCATTATGCCAGAGCATTTGACTACAGAGGAGTAGAATATGGGAAATACCTAAGATTTGAAAACAATAGAGAAGGTATGACAAAATTTTTTAGATGGGCAAAAGACTTGATGGAGAGACATAAGAAAAACAAACTAATAGTAGGGATAGAACCGACAGGGCAATATTGGCTATGTTTTGCCCAATACCTTAAAGACAATAACATAAAGGTAGTATTGGTTAATCCATTTCATGTAAAGAGGAGCAAAGAATTAGATGACAATTCTCCCACAAAAAGCGATAAAAAAGACCCAAAAACAATAGCAATGCTAGTAAAAGACGGGAGATATGTAGAGCCGACAATACCTGAAGGAGTATATGCAGAATTAAGGGTAGCGATGGACATAAAAGACAGGTTGAACAAACAAATAGGGATGACAAAAAATCAAATAACAAGATGGATGGACATATACTTTCCGAAGTTTAACACCGTATTTTCAGACTGGGAAGGGAAAGCAGCACTTATCACATTAAGAGAATTTCCAACGCCTGAGAAGATAGCAAAAAAGAGTGCTGAAGAAATAATATCGATATGGAAGAAAGAAGTACAAAGAGGGGTAGGAGAAAAAAGGGCTATAAAGCTGATAGAAACTGCTAAGGAGAGCATAGGGAAGAAGCAGGGCATAAAGATGGCGGAATACGAGATAAAGACTCTCATTGAACAATACGAATTTCTCAAAAAACAAATTGAAGAAATAGAGAAGAAGATAGAAGAATTAATGGTTGAGATACCAGGGGTTAAAGAACTACTAGAAATCAAAGGGATAGGAGTAAATACAGTAGCAGGTTTTATTGCAGAAGTAGGAGATATTGAAAAATATGAACATCCAAAACAGATACAAAAACTAGGAGGATTAAACCTAGTAGGAAATAGCTCTGGTAAGTATAAAGGAGAAACGACAATAAGTAAAAGGGGGAGGAAACGATTGAGGAGAGTACTATTTACTGCAGTAATGGCCTTGGTTGCAAAAAACGAAGAGTTTCGTGAACTTCACAAATATTACACTACCAGAGCGCAAAACCCGTTAAAAAAGAAGCAATCACTAATAGTATTGTGCAACAAACTGATAAGGATATTTTATGTCATATTAAAGAAAGGAGTAAAATATGACCCAATCAAGATGATAAAGGACATAAAGAGGCCACTATTACAGGAAGCTGCATAAAAAGTGCCAACATACTATCAAATCAATTAAGGGTTAATCATCTTCTCTTCAGCTTTAACTTGCTCACATCTAAAAAGCTGACCCTTAAGAAGAATTAATTTTTAGGGAAAACGAAAGTGTGAACGACGTGACATAAAAGGTAAAGTAAGGAATAAAACAAAAACAACTAGTCAAGATGGTATATTGACAACAAGAGCGGGAATTGTCATAAAAAATAATCACCATACGGGCAAAGACCCTGCAATGGAGCAGAAATGACATCCACCTCATGGCAGGTAGAACGAAGGAATTAAGGACGGAGATCCAGTGAGACATGGGAGGGTAAACCCCATGAGATAAGTGGAGTTATCCCGCCATAATATGGAAATAGGATATGAGGTTTATTAAACTTACCTATTTAATGGTTAGATAAGTAAGAAATGATAATATAAGCCATGAGATGCTCTTGTTGTGATGAGAAAATTAAAGAAAAACTAAGATATTAAGAGAAAATAAAAGATAATAGAGGGAGGGTGAATAATATGTTTTGGGATACTACAATAATACTTTTAATACCTGCTTTAATATTTGCTATGTATGCACAAGCTAAGGTGCAGAGCACTTTTAGCAAGTATGCTCACGTCAGAAATAGATATGGATATACCGCAGAGGAAGTAGCGAGAAAGATATTGGATAGTATGGGGCTTTATGATGTTAGAATTGAAAGGATACCGGGCAATTTGACTGACCATTATGATCCAAGAGCAAAAGTTTTAAGACTTTCTGAATCTGTTTATGGGAGTGAATCTATAGCTGCAATAGGAGTAGCTGCCCATGAAGCAGGGCATGCGATACAACACGCAAAAGGCTATGTGCCTTTGACTGTAAGAAACAGTCTTGTTCCTGTAGCTAATTTAGGGGCTAATTTAGCTTGGCCTTTAGTAATTTTGGGATTTTTCATGGGTGCTCCTGGATTACATTTGATAAATATAGGTATACTTCTTTTTAGTGCAGCAGTGCTTTTTCAGGTTATTACTTTGCCTGTAGAATTTGATGCAAGCAATAGAGCAATAGCGCTTCTTCAATCAAATGCGCTTTTTACAAGAGAAGATATTGAACCCGCTCGGAAGGTTTTACAAGCTGCTGCTTTGACTTATGTAGCTGCAGCATTAGTTTCTATTATGCAGCTTTTAAGATTGATTATTATAAGAAATAGCAGAGAGTAAAGGAGAAAAATACAATAAATGAAACCAAGAGAAATAGCGTATAAAATACTTCAAGAAGTGTTGTCAAAAGAAGCTTATGCGAATATTTCCTTTAATAAGCATTTAAGAAGTCAAGAATTAAAAGAAATAGATAGAGGTTTTACTAAAGAGTTGGTATTTGGTGTTATTGAAAGAAAGTACACATTAGATTTTATACTTTCTTTTTTTGTAAAGAAGGCTCCGGATTTAAAAACCATGATTTTTCTTGAAATGGGATTATACCAGCTTTTGTACATGGACAAAGTTCCTTCTTATGCAGCTATAAATGAGACAGTTAATATAGCTAAAAAAGTATTAGGGATAAAGAGAGCAAATTTTATAAATGCAGTTTTAAGAAACTATGAGAGAGAAAAAGAAAAAGTAATTTTCCCTGATAAAGAGAGGGATTTAAAGCAATATTTGAAGGTAACATATTCTTATCCTGATTGGATTGTGGAAAGATTACTAAATAATTATGATGAAGAGAAGGCAGAGGCGCTTTTAAAAAGTTTAAATGAAAGGCCTGAAATTTGCTACAGGGTTAATACTCTAAAGATTGATATTGAAGATTTGAAAAGGCTATTAGATTCTGACGCTATTGTTTATAAAAAAGGTTATTATCTAGAAGAAGCACTGTATATAGATATTAAAAACCCTGAAAGGCATCAATTGTACAAAGAAGGGCTTATTTACATTCAGGATGAGGCTTCTATGTTGGTTTCTAAAACTTTAAATCCTAAAGAAGGAGACACAGTATTAGATGTGTGTGCTGCTCCTGGTGGTAAAACGACTCATATAGCACAATTGATGAAAAATAGTGGTGAAGTTATCGCTTTTGATTTGCATCCTCATAGATTAGAGTTGATAAAAGAAAATTGTAAAAGATTAGGAATTACAAACGTAAAAACTGAAGTCTTTGACTCTACTTTTGTCAATGAAAAGTATTTGGAAAAGGTTGATAAAGTCTTAGCAGATGTTCCTTGTACAGGTATCGGTATAATCAGAAAAAAACCCGATATTAAGTTAAAGAATTATACGAGAAAAGAAATTTCAGAATTAATTGAAGCTCAATATAAAATATTAGACTCCAGTTCAAAATATGTAAAAAAAGGTGGATTTTTGGTGTATAGTACCTGCACTATAGGAAAGGAAGAAAATCAAAATGTAATAATGAAATTTTTAAAAGAACACCCTGATTTTAAATTGGTTGATATAAAAGCTGAGATGCCAAGTGGATTAAGCATTGAAACTGATTCTTTAGGATATGTACAAACTACACCTTTAGAACATGAAATTGATGGCTTTTTTATAAGTAAGTTGAAAAGAATAAAATAGTGGAGGTATTTTAAGTTGTACAATTTAAAGGATATGACCTTGGAAGAAATGGAAGAATTTTTTGTAAATATTGGAGAGAGTAGATATAGAGCTAAGCAGATTTACAAGTGGATTTACGACAAAAAAATTACAGATTTTGACGAAATGACAGATATCTCTAAGAATTTGCGCTCAAAATTAAAAGAAATTGCATATATTTCACAACTGAAAATTGAAGCGAGAAGGGTTTCTGAAGTAGATGATACGGTGAAATACCTTTTTTTGCTGGAAGACAACAATATTATTGAAGGAGTTGCTATAAAATACAGGTTTGGAAATACTGCTTGTGTTTCTACTCAAGTAGGGTGCAATATGAGATGTAGCTTTTGTGCTTCTGCTATTGGAGGTAAAGTTAGAGATTTGAAAGCTTCAGAGATGGTAGACCAAGTTATTGCTATAGACGGCGACTATGGCAAGATTTCTAATATTGTTTTGATGGGAAGTGGGGAACCTTTTGACAATTATGATGAAGTGATGAAATTTATAAAAATAGTGAATAACCCCCACGGTTTAGGAATAGGCGGCAGGCATATAACTATATCTACTTGTGGAATAGTTCCTAAAATTTATCAATTTGCAGATGAAAAACTACAGGTTAATTTATCTATTTCATTACATGCTCCTAATGATGAATTGAGAACTCAACTAATGCCAATAAATAAGGCTTATCCATTAGAGGAATTGATGAAAGCTTGTAAGTATTATGTAGAAAAAACAAGGCGCAGGATAACTTTTGAGTATTCTTTAATTGAAGGAGTAAATGATAAAAAAGAACATGCGTATCAATTGGTTGATTTATTAAAAGGGATGTTGTGCCATGTCAATTTGATACCTATTAATTATGTAAAAGAAATAGGCTTTAAAAAGGCAAACAATGAAAAAGTTATGATGTTTAAAAAAATTATTGAAGATGCAGGGATATCATGTACGGTGAGAAGGGAATTGGGAAGCGATATTGAAGCTGCCTGTGGACAGCTGAGGAGAAAGTATTTAAAGGAAAGGTAGGGTTTTTATGATTGTAGCTGCCCTAACTGATATTGGCAATGTGAGAGAAAAAAATGAAGATTATTATTATGCCTCAGAGGAAAAAGATTTGCCACTGTTTATTGTAGCAGATGGAATGGGAGGCCATAATGGGGGTGAAGTTGCAAGTAAGTCTGCAATTGAAGCCATTGTTGATTATTTTAAAAAGAATTATTTTAAACTACATGATAAAGAAATTTTCTCTATAGAAGGTTTTATAGAGAAATCAATTAAATATGCTAATAAAGTTGTTTATTCTCAAGCCTATTCAGAATGTGAATTAACTGGGATGGGTACTACCCTTACTTTGTTATTTTTTGAAAAAAATCATTTTTTTATAGGACATATTGGAGACAGTAGGGCTTATTTAATAAGAGATAACCACATAAAACAAATTACAGAAGACCATTCATTTGTAGAAGAACTTGTAAAAATGGGTAAAATAACTCATGAAGAAGCCCGAGTTCATCCTCAAAAAAATATAATAACCAGGGCTTTGGGAGTTGATGAGGATGTAAAAGTAGATATATTTCATGACACTGTTATGCCAGAAGATATTTTGCTTTTATGCACAGATGGGCTTACTAATTTGGTGACAGACCAACAAATTTTAGATGAATTTACTAAGAATGAAGATATAAATACCTCTTGTGTTAATTTGGTAAATCTTGCAAAGGCTAACGGTGGATATGATAACATAACTCTTATTGCTGTTAAGGAGGTGACATCATGATTGGACGTATATTAGGTAACCGCTATGAAATATTAGAGAAAATTGGCGAAGGCGGAATGGCTAAAGTTTACAAAGCAAAGTGTCATCTCCTTAACAGAATAGTGGCAATCAAGATTTTGAGGCCTGAATTTGCAGCAGATGAGGATTTTGTAAAAAAATTTAGAAGAGAATCTCAGGCAGCGGCAAGTCTTTCTCACCCTAATATAGTGAGTATATACGATGTTGGGCAAGAAGGGGATATTTACTACATTGTGATGGAATATGTAAAGGGACGTACTTTAAAAAAGCTTATAAGTGAAAATGGTGGGCCATTAGAGGTAGGTAGAGCGATAGAAATAGCACGACAAGTTTGCAAGGCATTGGACCATGCCCATAGGAATCGCATTATTCACAGAGATATAAAACCTCAAAATATTCTTGTTACTGATGACGATGTGGTGAAAGTTACTGATTTTGGAATTGCACGAGCTGCTAATGGTTCTACTATAACTTACACTGGAGATGTAGTAGGGACTGCTTATTATTTTTCGCCTGAACAGGCAAGGGGTGGAATAGTAGATGAAAGGACGGATATTTACTCTTTAGGAATCGTCCTTTATGAAATGTTAACGGGAAAAGTGCCTTTTGAGGGCGATAGTCCTATTTCTGTTGCTTTAAAACACATTCAAGAAGATATAATCCCCCCTTCAAAGCTAAATGACAAAGTGCCGAAAGAATTAGATCAAATAGTTTTAAAAGCTACTCAAAAGGATGTAAATCTAAGGTATCAAACTGCAGCAGATTTTCTTAAGGACTTAGACACTTTTTTGCGAAACCCTAAAGAACTAAATTTCAAAGAAGAAGAAATCACAAAAACACGAGTGATTCCTTCTAAAGATGTAGAGGAGTTAAAGAGAGCGGCACAAAGGAAGGAAAAAGAAAAGAAAAGGAGAAATGTCATAAAAAGAATAGCAACTGTTTTATTAATTCTCTTGCTACTGGCTTCTTTAGCTTATGGTACGATGTATGTCCTCAATAACTTTTTCAAAGTAAGCGATGTGGTAGTTCCAAATGTGGTGGGTTCGTCATTAAATCAGGCAAGTAAAATTTTGTCAGACCATAATTTAAAAATGGAGATAAGTGAAGAGCGGTATAGCGATAAACCTGAAAATACTATTTTATCTCAAGACCCTCCACAAGGGAGCGTAGTAAAAGCTGGAAGTACGGTCTATGTGGTGATTAGTAAAGGTAAGCAAGTTGTTGTGGTGCCTAATGTGATAAATAAAGATTATTTAGAGGCTAAAAATATTCTTGAGAATATGGGCCTCAAAGCAAATATTATAGAACAATATAATGACCAGTTTCCTAAAGAGTATGTTTTTGACCAAAATCCAAGACAGGGAGTACAGGTAGAATATAACACAGTGATTGATCTGTATGTTAGCAAAGGTCCACAGCCTGCAATAATGCCTAACGTAGTTAATATGACATTGGAGGAAGCGACAACTGCCTTAGAAAATGCTGGTTTAAAATTAGGTAAAGTCATTTATAAAGAGACAACTGATGTACCAGAAAACATTGTGTTAGAGCAAAGTGTTCCTCCAAATAGTGAGGTTCAAAAGGGAAGTCCGATAGATTTAATTGTTAGCAAGATGCCTCAAGATTCTTTACAACAACAAACTAAAAATGTTATTATTAAATTGCCTGACAAACCGGGTACTATGAAAGTGGATGTGTATGTAATACAAAACGGACAAAAGAATCTAGTATATTCTGCCGAGCACACTTATCAAGACAGTCCACTTACAGTGCCTGTTACGGCATATAAAGGTAAAGCTACGCTTGAGGTGGATATAGATGGACAGGTATATAGTACAGTGGAGGCGAGATTTTAATTGACAAGGATTGAAGGAAGAATTGTACGAGGGATAGCTGGATTTTATTACGTAGCTACAGAGCACGGCATTGTAGAATGCCGTGCTCGTGGAAAGTTTAGAAAAGATAATATTACTCCCTTAGTAGGTGACATTGTAGAAATTCAAATGATAAACGATAGTGAGGGGTATATTCTAAACATTTTACCACGAAAAAATGAACTTACAAGGCCTCCAGTAGCTAATGTAGACCAAGCGATAATAGTATTTGCTATTGTCAGGCCAGAGCTTAATCGAGTTTTGCTAGATAAAATGATTGTTTTAGCAGAGAGCAATGATATTGAACCTGTAATTTGTATCAATAAGGTGGATTTAAAAGAGGATAGAGAGGCTTTTGATTTGGTGACTATTTATCAGAAAATAGGATATAAAGCAGTGGCTACTTCTACAGTTACAAAAGAAGGAATTGAGGAATTAAAATCTTATTTAAAGGACAATGTTTCATTTTTTGCAGGCCCTTCTGGAGTTGGGAAATCCTCTTTGATTAATTCTATTCAGTCAAATATAAAATTAAAGACAGGGGAAGTCAGTGAAAAGCTTTTAAGAGGCAGACACACTACAAGAAGTGTAGAACTTTTATCTCTTGATTTTGGAGGGTATGTTTTAGATACGCCAGGTTTTACTGCTTTAACGTTGGATATTGCTAAGGAAGACTTACGGTATTATTTTAAAGAATTTTTAGAGCTTCAAAAGGGATGCAAGTTTTCTTCTTGTCTTCATGTAAATGAGCCAGATTGTAATGTTATAAAGGCTGTGGAAGAGGGATTAATAGATAAAAACAGATATTTGAGTTATCTTTCTCTGCTAAAAGAATTAAAGGAAAAAGAGAAGAGGAGGTACTAAAAATTGAAAATAGCTCCTTCAATATTATCTGCAAATTTTGCGAATTTATTAGAAGATGTAAAAAAAATAGAAAAAGATGCTGACCTTTTACATATTGATGTAATGGATGGCCATTTTGTTCCAAATATCACCATTGGACCAGTAGTTGTAAAGTCTCTTAGAAAATTTTTTTCTCTTCCTTTTGATGTCCATTTGATGATTGAAAATCCGGATTTGTACATAGAGGAGTTTGCAAATTCAGGAGCGGATATTATAACTGTCCACCAAGAGGCTTGTATACACTTACATAGGACAATACAAAAAATAAAAGGCTACGGCAAAAAAGCTGGGGTTTCTTTAAATCCAGCTACCTCCTTAGAGACTTTAAAATATATATTGCAAGATGTTGATATGGTGTTGATTATGACAGTAAACCCCGGCTTTGGAGGACAAAAGTTTATAGACTCAATGCTTAAGAAAATTGAGGAGTTAAATAAACTTAGAGAAACTTTGAAGCTAGATTTTAAGATTGAAGTAGATGGGGGAATAAATATTCATAATGTGAAAGAAGTTGTTAGAGCAGGAGCTGACATAATTGTAGCTGGTTCTGCAATTTTTGATTCTTCAAATCCTGCCCAAACTATAAAAGAATTTAGAGAGGCAATAGAAAAATGAAAGTTTTAATTATTTCTAATGGAGATATAAAAGATTATAATTTTTATGAAAAGCTATTAAAGGATGTAGATATGGTAATATGTGCAGATGGTGGAGCGAATCATGCTTACCAAATGAAGATAAAACCAGACCTTATAATAGGAGATTTTGATTCAATAAAAGAAGAAATTTTAGAGTTTTATGAGAATGAAGGGGTAAGAATAGAAAAGTTTCCTCCTATGAAGGATGAGACAGATACGCAACTGGCAATGTTAAAAGCGATAGAATTAGGTGCAAAAGAAATCACTTTTATAGGAGTAATTGGTGAAAGGCTTGACCATTCTTATGCAAATCTTTCACTTTTACTCTATCTACTAAATCGCAATATTAAGGGTAAAATTGTAAATGAAATGAATGAAATATATTTGATTAATAAATTTATAGAGGTTGAGGGTAAAAAAGGAGAACTTTTATCTTTACTGCCTTATTCAAAGGAAGTAAAGGGAATATACACTAAAGGCTTGTTTTATGGTCTTTCAGGGCAAAGTATGGATTTAGAGATGCCTTACGGTATAAGTAATGTTTTTACAGAGGATAAAGCCACTATAGAAATAGAAGAAGGACTTTTATTAGTGATAAAGCCAAGAGAATAGTTTCAAAATCCCCTTCCAATGAATAGTATATAGTAACTAAAGAGGGAAGGGGTGTTTTTATGGATAAATTTTTTTATAAGCTGAAGCGATTAAATAGGCAATTGAATTATTCGCTGGGATATATATTGATGGCTTTGGGTGTATTGATATTTGTTATGTATATTCCTGCCTGGTTGTGGATGATTTTTTTAGGAATTTTTCTTGTAATAGCCGGTTATTATGTAAACATATATTTTAAGTGAAAAAATAAAAAAGCGTGCAAAAATGCACGTCTTTCTTTATAATGCTCTTTGCACTTTTCCTGCTTTTAAGCATTTTGTACATACATGGAGTCTAACAGGAGTACCATCTACTATAGCTCTTACTTTTTTTATGTTAGGTTTCCACTTTCTTATAGATTTTCTGTGGGAGTGGCTATATTGATAGCCTGCTAAAGGCCCTTTTCCACAAATATCGCACTTAAGCATAGTTGCACCTCCTTTGAAAGACAATAATATTTTATCAAAAAATAATTACCTACACAATAGAGAAATTAACACAACGATATTATTTTATCATCATCTTTTGTAAATGTAAATACCTTTACAATAAAGCAGGTGTAAAATTTTAATAGGTGAGTAATATAGCAGACATTTTGTTTAAGCTTCTCCGGTGACATTGCAGGCTAGTTGATGTTATTGAAATATTCAGGTAAAATATAAATTAAGATTGATTTGGAGGGATATTAATGATTCAAATAAAAAACAAATATGGAGTAATAAATATCTCAAATGATGCAATTGCTGCTATAACCAGTAGAGCGGTAGCGGAGTGTTATGGGATAGTAGGCTTGGGGAGGAGAGGAGCAAATGGATTAATAGAAATATTTAAAACAGAAAATTCAGGGAGAGGAGTCAAAGTTTTAGCTACAGAAGATGGTGTAGCACTGGAAGTTTATATAGTTGTCCTATACGGTGTAAATATAAAAACTGTTTCAGCGAATGCTATTGAAAAAGTGAAATATGCTGTAGAGAAATTTGTAGGAGTAAAAGTGGAAAATGTAATAATAAATGTTCAGGGAATTAAAGTTGATAATTGAGGAGGAAGTTATGTTGAAGTACTTAGATGGAAAAACTTTAAAGAACATGATGATTGCAAGCTCTAATTATCTTTTTAACAATAAAGGAGAAGTTGATAAACTTAATGTTTTTCCTGTTCCGGATGGTGACACTGGCTCTAATATGGCGTATACAATGCAATACGCTGCTAAAGAGTTAGAAAAATCACAAGATACGATAAAAGACGTTTTAGATGCTATTTCTAAAGGCACCTTGATGGGGGCAAAAGGTAATTCTGGAGTTATTTTGTCCCAGATTTTTAGAGGCTTTTCTAAACGACTTGGAGATACAAAAAAGATAACTCCTTGTGATTTTGCAGAAGGCTTGAAAGCTGGTGTAGAGGTAGCTTATAAAGCAGTTATGAGACCTGTAGAAGGTACTATTCTCACAGTATGTAGGGAAACTGCAGAAGAGGCTGAAAAAATATGTAAACAAGTTGAAAATTTTGAAGAATTCTTCCCGAAGATTATTGAAGCTGCAGAAAAGTCCTTAGAAAACACCCCCAATCTCTTACCAGTTTTAAAAGAGGCTGGAGTAGTTGATTCTGGTGGAATGGGATTTGTGTATGTATTAAAAGGGATGTTTGAAGGGTATAAAGGAAACAAAATTGAGCCGACAGAAGTTTTAGAAGGGATAGTAACAAATAAGCAAGTTGTGGAGGATTTAAGATTTTTATATTGTACAGAAATATTAGTCAAAACAAAAAAGACTTATGCAGAAGCTATTTTAAAAGAGAAATTTGGCAAATTTGGAAATAGTTTGGTGTTAGTTTCAGATGATGACATTTTAAAAGTCCATGTGCATACCAACAATCCCGGATTAGTATTAGAAGAAGGACTTAAAATAGGTGAACTTATAAAAGTAAAAATTGACAATATGAAAATACAACATGAAAGTTTGGTAAGTGAAGAGCGAAAGCCTGAGAAAAAATACGGAGTTTTAGTTGTAGCTAATGGAGAAGGAATTAAAAATCTTTTTTCAGAGCTGGGTTGTGATGTTATTATAAATGGTGGACAAACGATGAATCCTAGTACAAATTACATTCTAGAGGGTATAAAAAAGATAAATGCGGAAAATATTTTAGTTTTTCCTAATAATAAAAATATAATAATGGCTTGCGAACAAGCAAAAGCCTTATCAAATAAGAAAGTAGAAATAATCCCAACAAATAATTTTAATGAAGCTATAACTGCCATTGTAAATATTGATACTGAAAAAAGTTTAGAGGAAAATGTAACTAGAATAAAAGAAATATTAAGTAATATAAAGACAATTGAAGTGACTTATTCAATAAGAGACACGCAAATAAACGGTTTTGAAATCAAAAAAGGAGATGTGTTAGGTTTTATAAATGACAGTCTGGAATCAGTAGGAAAAGATTATAATAAAGTAGCACAAGAATTGATTTATAAAGCTTTAGATGAGGATTCTTCATTAGTTAGCATATATTATGGGGAAGAAATTACAAAAGAAAAAGCGGAGGAATTGAAAAATTCTCTTTCCGTAGAGGCAGATGTGGAAATTTATTTTGGAGGTCAGCCGCTTTACTATTATGTTATATCAATAGAGTAAAGGTGAAATGAAATGCCTTTAAATCTGGATATTCAGTACGTAAAAGGAGTTGGACCTAAAAGGGCAAAACTTCTTAAAAAATTGGGAATAAACACAGTAGAGGACTTATTATTCTATTTTCCCAAAGATTATGAGAATAGAAGCGATATTTTAAAGATTGAGGACCTAAAAGTTGGGGAAAAACAAACTTTTAGAGGTTATATTGCAGGTAGTCCCCGAGAAATAAAGACTTCAAAAGTTATCATAACTAAAGTGCCTGTAAAAGATGGAACAGGTGCAGTAGAATTAGTTTGGTATAATCAACCCTATATAAAGAATAATTTTAAAATTGGTGAAGAATATATAATAAACGGCAAATTGCAATTTAAATATGGGCAGTTAATAGTAGAAAATCCTGTTTTAGAAAAAAGTGAAGATTTTAAATTAAACACTGGAAGGATAGTTCCTATTTATGGGCTTACAGAAGGGTTGACGCAAAATGCTATCAGGAAGATAGTGTTTAATGCGCTTCATGATTATGTACAGGAAGTGGAAGAGTTTTTTGATGAAGAATTTTTATCTGAAAAAGGATTAATGGATATAAAGAACGCACTAATTAATATAAATTTCCCCCAAAATGAGGCATATTTAGAACAAGCAAAATACAGATTTAAATATCAAGAACTTTTTTGCTGCAAATGGCCTTATTTTTAATGAAAAGGTCTGTTAAAGGGAAAAAGGGGATAAAATTTGAAAGAGTAGAGTTAAAGCCTTTTCTCATGGGATTACCCTTTAAATTGACTTCAGCGCAGATAAAAGTTTTAAAAGAAATAATTGCAGATATGAATTCTCACAAAGTGATGAATCGCTTAGTGCAGGGAGATGTGGGCTCTGGTAAAACAGTTGTTGCAGCTTGCAGCATGTACATTGCTGTCAAGAATGGCTATCAAGTGGCAATGATGGCTCCAACGGAGATATTGGCAAAACAGCATTATCATACATTAAAAGAGCTTTTTAGAAATACTGATATAAAAATTGGGCTTTTATCTGGCAGCATTTCACCTTCTAATAAAAAAGAAGTACTAGAAAAAATTAAAAATGGAGATTATGATATTGTAGTAGGGACACATGCACTAATAGAGGATAATGTTATTTTTAACAATTTAGGATTTTGTATAACTGATGAGCAACACCGATTTGGTGTGAGACAAAGGGCGCTTTTGACACAAAAAGGTGAAAATCCCGATGTTTTGGTTATGACAGCTACACCAATTCCTCGTACATTGGCTCTCATTCTTTATGGAGATTTAGATATATCAATAATTGACCAATTACCTCCTGGAAGAAAAAAGTTAAAACCTACGTTATTTCTTCTTCTGTGAGAAAAAAGCCTACGAGTTTGCAATGAAGGAAGTAAAAAAGGGAAGGCAAGTTTATGTAGTTTGTCCACTAATTGAAGAATCGGATAAAATAAATGCGATGTCTGCCGAAATAGTATATAGAGAAATTTATGAAGATGCTTTTAAGGAAGCTAAAGTAGGACTTTTACACGGTAAAATGACTGACAGCGATAAAGAGAAGGTTATGGAAGAGTTTGTAAATGGCAAAATCGATATTTTAGTTTCTACTACAGTAATAGAGGTGGGAGTAAATGTACCTAATGCAACAGTGATGATTGTAGAAAATGCAGAAAGGTTTGGACTTGCACAGCTTCATCAACTTAGAGGTAGAGTTGGCAGGTCAGAATTTCAGTCTTATTGTATTTTGATTAGTTATTCTAATTCTGACATAGCTAAAAAAAGACTGGGAGTTTTAGCTCAAACTTCTGATGGATTTAAAATTGCAGAAAAAGATTTAGAAATAAGAGGACCAGGTGAATTTTTAGGATTAAGACAGCATGGTCTTCCTGAATTTAAAATTGCTAACATTTTTGAAGACATAGATATTTTAAAGACAGTGCAAAAAGATGTAGAAGAGTTACTGGAAAAAGATCCTAAACTTGAAAACCATCCAAAGCTAAAAAGTATTTTACTTAATCAATTTTATCAAAAATTAGAAGGAATAATATTAAATTAGAGAAGGAGAATAGTAGTATGGAAAAGATAGCGATTGTCACAGATAGCTTGTCTGACATACCTGAGGATTTAGTAAAAACTTATGGAATATTTGTAGTTCCTCTGACTATCAGTATTGATGGTGTAAGTTATAAAGATGGTGTAGATATAACAAAAGAAGAATTTTATAGGCTTTTAAGAGAAGGGAAAATGCCTACAACTACTCAAGTTTCACCAGTAGAATTCATGGAGGTTTTTAAGGATTTATTAAAGAGCTATGACTACATCATTGCCATCATTTTGACTTCTAAATTTAGCGGCACTTATCAATCTGCTGTGATTGCCAAGGATATGGTAGACACAAAACGGATTGAAGTTATTGATTCAAGACATTTTACATTAGGAAATGGTATGTTAGTTCTTCAAGCTGCTAAAATGGCAGTTGCAGGGGCTTCTAAGGAGGAAATTGTTGAAAAGGTGTATGATTTAATTCCTAAAATTAGGTATATAATGGCTTTTGATTCTTTAGACTATCTGTACAGAGGAGGACGTCTACCTAAATCACAGGCTTTTATAGGAAATATTTTAAATATAAAGCCTATTTTAATGAATGATGACGGGGAATTAAAAATAGTAGATAAGGTTAGAGGTCAAAAAAAGGTTATTCGCTGGATGATTGATTATATGAAAAATACAGGAGTAGATTTTACAGATAGAGAAGTGGGATTAATTCATACAGATAAAGAAGAATTTTTAAATGAAATAGAAGCCGCCTTAAGAAGTGAGTTAGGAATAACTAAGTTTTTAAGGTCAAGAGCTGGCTGCGGAATAGGTACCCATGCAGGGCCTGATGCGGCAGGAGTGTTTTTTGAGGAAAAATAAATTTTTATTATTTGCCATTTCAATCACTTTTATACATTTTTGAAAACAAATTTATAGTTTATAAAAAAGCAATTTGGTTAAATTAATAATACAAACACAAATGGAGCATTCCTGTAATGAATAAAAAATAAGGAAGAATGAACTTTGAAAAAATAAGTACCTCCTGATAAAATACAGAGTGTAAGTTCTAGAACTTACCTCGAATTATCAAAATAAACAGGAGGTACCTAAAATGAAGTATACACAAAATGAAAAGATTTTGCAAGTAACAGAAGACACATTAATTGCGGGAGTAGACATAGCAAAAGAAAGCCATTATGCCAGAGCATTTGACTACAGAGGAGTAGAATATGGGAAATACCTAAGATTTGAAAACAATAGAGAAGGTATGACAAAATTTTTTAGATGGGCAAAAGACTTGATGGAGAGACATAAGAAAAACAAACTAATAGTAGGGATAGAACCGACAGGGCAATATTGGCTATGTTTTGCCCAATACCTTAAAGACAATAACATAAAGGTAGTATTGGTTAATCCATTTCATGTAAAGAGGAGCAAAGAATTAGATGACAATTCTCCCACAAAAAGCGATAAAAAAGACCCAAAAACAATAGCAATGCTAGTAAAAGACGGGAGATATGTAGAGCCGACAATACCTGAAGGAGTATATGCAGAATTAAGGGTAGCGATGGACATAAAAGACAGGTTGAACAAACAAATAGGGATGACAAAAAATCAAATAACAAGATGGATGGACATATACTTTCCGGAGTTTAACACCGTATTTTCAGACTGGGAAGGGAAAGCAGCACTTATCACATTAAGAGAATTTCCAACGCCTGAGAAGATAGCAAAAAAGAGTGCTGAAGAAATAATATCGATATGGAAGAAAGAAGTACAAAGAGGGGTAGGAGAAAAAAGGGCTATAAAGCTGATAGAAACTGCTAAGGAGAGCATAGGGAAGAAGCAGGGCATAAAGATGGCGGAATACGAGATAAAGACTCTCATTGAACAATACGAATTTCTCAAAAAACAAATTGAAGAAATAGAGAAGAAGATAGAAGAATTAATGGTTGAGATACCAGGGGTTAAAGAACTACTAGAAATCAAAGGGATAGGAGTAAATACAGTAGCAGGTTTTATTGCAGAAGTAGGAGATATTGAAAAATATGAACATCCAAAACAGATACAAAAACTAGGAGGATTAAACCTAGTAGGAAATAGCTCTGGTAAGTATAAAGGAGAAACGACAATAAGTAAAAGGGGGAGGAAACGATTGAGGAGAGTACTATTTACTGCAGTAATGGCCTTGGTTGCAAAAAACGAAGAGTTTCGTGAACTTCACAAATATTACACTACCAGAGCGCAAAACCCGTTAAAAAAGAAGCAATCACTAATAGTATTGTGCAACAAACTGATAAGGATATTTTATGTCATATTAAAGAAAGGAGTAAAATATGACCCAATCAAGATGATAAAGGACATAAAGAGGCCACTATTACAGGAAGCTGCATAAAAAGTGCCAACATACTATCAAATCAATTAAGGGTTAATCATCTTCTCTTCAGCTTTAACTTGCTCACATCTAAAAAGCTGACCCTTAAGAAGAATTAATTTTTAGGGAAAACGAAAGTGTGAACGACGTGACATAAAAGGTAAAGTAAGGAATAAAACAAAAACAACTAGTCAAGATGGTATATTGACAACAAGAGCGGGAATTGTCATAAAAAATAATCACCATACGGGCAAAGACCCTGCAATGGAGCAGAAATGACATCCACCTCATGGCAGGTAGAACGAAGGAATTAAGGACGGAGATCCAGTGAGACATGGGAGGGTAAACCCCATGAGATAAGTGGAGTTATCCCGCCATAATATGGAAATAGGATATGAGGTTTATTAAACTTACCTATTTAATGGTTAGATAAGTAAGAAATGATAATATAAGCCATGAGATGCTCTTGTTGTGATGAGAAAATTAAAGAAAAACTAAGATATTAAGAGAAAATAAAAGATAATAGAGGGAGGTGATTGAAATGGCAGCAGGATCAGAAACCAAAAATCCTCTTGTGGTAAAAGAGGCAAAACAGGTTATGAGCCAATGGAAATATGAAATAGCAAGAGAATTAGGAATAACTCCTCCAGCTGATGGCTACTGGGGCAACCTCACATCTCGCGATTGCGGTGCTGTAGGTGGCCACATGGTAAGGAAGATGATACAAATGGCAGAAAGCCAAATGGCTAGCAAAGGAACTTGGAAATAAATCATATTATTAATATAAAAAAAGGATATCCCTTTGGGATATCCTTTTTTTATATTAAAAAGGTATATATAGCAATAGTTTACAGGTATATAACCTAAATAGCGGGTTAAATTAATAATGGAACATGATTTAGGAGGTGATTAAAATGGCTGTAGGATCAGAAACTAAGAATCCTCTTGTGGTAAGAGAAGCAAAACAGGTTATGAGCCAATGGAAGTATGAGATAGCTAATGAATTAGGGATAACTCCTCCAGCTGATGGTTACTGGGGCAACCTCACATCAAGAGATTGCGGTGCTGTAGGTGGCCATATGGTAAGGAAAATGATACAAATGGCAGAAAGTCAGATGGCCAGCAAAGGAACTTGGAAATAAAATAATTTATAATAAAAAAGGGCAGTCCTTGTGATTGCCCTTTTAAAATTTTAATCCAGGTAGTTGCCTACCTGGACTGGGAGAGGAGAAATTGAAGGAAGAATTTTGGGGAAATTTCTGTTCCCATAAATATTATTTGCCATTTTGAAAAAATTTTATACATATTTTTTGCGATATTTTTAAAAAATATGCTAAAATAATTGTTGAAGTGGGGGTAATGTCTTTGAGAGTGATAGCAGGTAAGTTAAAGGGAAGAAAGGTAAAATCTTTAGAAGGCAATGAAGTGCGTCCAACTGCCGATAGAGTTAAAGAATCCCTGTTTAATATATTGATGAACAAAATAGAAGGAAGTATTTTTTGGATTTATTTGCGGGTACAGGAAATATAGGCATCGAGGCATTAAGCAGAGGGGCACAGTTTTGCTATTTTGTAGATAAAAGTTTAAAAAGCATAAAATGCATAAGGGAGAATGTAACTGAATTAAATTTAGTACCTTTTGCTAAAATACTTCATCGAGATGTTTTAAAAGTTATCGAAATGTTAGACAAAAATAATACAAAGTTTGATATAATATTTTTAGATCCCCCTTATTATCAAAACCTTGTTGACAAAACTCTTATAAAGCTTGGAGAGGCTAAAGTTTTAAAGGAAGATGGCATTATCATAGCAGAACACCATAAAAATGATAAAGTAAGAGAAAGGTATGGAAATTTAGTAAAGATAAGAGAAAATAAATATGGGGAGACAATATTATCATTTTATAAGGAGGAAATATGAAAACTGCAATTTATCCAGGGAGTTTTGATCCAGTTACCTATGGACACATTGATATTATAGAAAGAGGAGCAAATCTGTTTGATAAGCTGATTGTAGCTGTGCTTTTAAATCCCTCGAAAAAGCCCTTATTTTCGGTGGAAGAAAGGGTAGAGCTTTTAAAAGCGGTAACTTATGATATTTCTAATGTAGAGATTGATTATTTTGATGGTTTATTGGTAGATTATGCTAAGAAAGTCAATGCTAATGCTATAATAAAAGGCTTAAGAATGGTATCTGATTTTGAATATGAGTTCCAAATGGCGCTAATCAATAAAAAATTAAACCCTTCTGTTGAAACTATTTTTTTAATGACTAATGCAAAGTATGGATATCTAAGTTCCAGTGTGGTAAAAGAAATTGCTCAGTTTGGCGGTTGTCTTTCTGAGTTTGTGCCGGATATTGTGGCTCAAAAATTAATGGAAAAATTTTCAAGATAATTAAAGGGGGGTTTATTTTTGTCAAATTTTGATGGTTTAGAAGTTCTTAATCTTTTAGAAGAATTAGAAGACATTATAGAAAACAGTTCTTCTATTCCTCTTTCTAACAAAGTTTTGATAAACAAAGAAGAAGTTTTGGACTTAATAAGACAAATCCGAATAAAATTGCCAGATGAATTTAAAAGGGCGGAATGGATCAAACAAGAAAGGCAAAGAATTCTTTTAGAGGCACAACAGGAAGCAGAAATGATAATAAAAGAAGCTGAACAAAAGATTAAGGAAATGGTGAGTGAAAGTGAGATAGTTAAAAAGGCGGAAAAGACGGCAGCAGAAATAATTTCTACTGCCCAAGCTAATGCAAAGGAAATAAGGTTAGGAAGTAGAGAATATGCTGATGAATTACTTGCTAAAATTGAGTCACAAGTGTCTGAAATATTAGAAACTATTAAAAGAAATAGAGAAGAATTAAAAGGCAACAAGTAATTAATGTTGTTGTAGATATTGTTTTATGGCTATTGCAAAAAATAGGATAGTCAAAGTGACAATTATAAAAATTATTGAAGAAAATTGAAATATGTCCCAGGAATTTTTGTAAGTATATAGGTTGAAAACGTGGGAAATTGCATTTTCTTCTTGAATTTTTATTACAGAGAGTAACCAATAGGAGTATAAAGCGGCAAGAAAAAATTGGATTGTTTTTGCAATGAAATAAGGAAGATATTTTATTTTTGTTTTTGCTATTACTCCTAACACTTGTCCATGTATCGATATTCCGCCCCATGCTATTATAGCGCTTACTAATACTACTTTTTGTTCTAAAGGTGCAGAAACTTGGCTTATTAAGTTTGAACCTACTGTTATTTCTAAGAGGCCACTTAAAAAAGCAGGTATTAGACTTTTGTCAAAACCTAATAATAAGAATATAGGAGATATGAAGTAAGAAAGAAAATCCAAAATTTTATACAGTTTTAAAAATTCTATTACCACTGAAAAAAGTATAACATAACCTCCTATCATGATAATAGTATTTGTTGATTTGGAAACAGCTTCTGACAGGATAGTACTTAAGCTTTTTTTGTTCTGCTCTCTTGTATAATACATTTTTTTGATGGCAGCATTTAAAAGGTTTTTTGTTGAAGGGGGCTTTTTATAAGAATTTTTCTTGTAGAAACGAAAGAGAAGTCCAGTGGTTATAGCTGCTAAGTAATTAGAAGCCATGATTATGTATCCGGCTTTTGGACTACCGAACATGCCAATTGCGACGGCTCCTAACATAAAAAGGGGGCCTGAATTATTGCAAAAGGACATGAGCTTTTCTGCTTCTTCTGTTGTGCATAAATTTTCTTCCCAAAGTCTTGATATCACTTGAGCCCCCACGGGATAACCGGAAGTGTATCCGATTGCCATCGCAAAAGAGCCACTTCCCGGCACGTTAAATAAGGGCCTCATTATAGGCTCTAAAAAAGTGCCTAAAAAATGTACTACTCCTAATTGTAAAAGAAGCTCTGAACCTATGAAAAAAGGAAGTAGAGAAGGAGTAATAGTAAAAAGCCAAAGGTTTATACCGCCTTTGGCGGCTTCTAATGCTTCTTTAGGGAAAAGTATTAAAGATAGTACCATTAAAATTAAAAAAGAAATAAAAATATTTAAAAAGGTGTTTTTCAAGATTTATCCCCACCTTGTTTTGGTATCATTACTATATTATTTAGAAAGTCCTTTAAAAATGAATGGTGGGGAATTTAAAGTTTTATTAAAGGATGTATAAAGTCTAAACCGGCGATAGAGGAGTTTTTATAAGCTAAAGTATAGACATCAGTAGCAAATAAATCTTTTTCAAATATTTTAGTATTAGATAGTTTGATTTTATATTGTGATACTTTTGTAATTATAGGGAGGGGAGATTTTTTCTTTATTTCTCTTAGCATTTCTTTGCCCTTTTCATTAAAACCCAAAACCCTTATATAATTAGGGCCATCAAATTCTTTAAAAATTTGTTTATCTATATTAAGTAATAGATGAATAAGTATATGCCTTATTCTGCTTTCTGTGTATCGCTTTGATTTTACAAGTTTTATAAGTTCTTCAACATTATTAGTTTTATAAGAAGCTTTGTAAATTTTATTTTCTAAGCCTTCAGAGACATCAAATATGTGATTGAGAGGAATGTGATTTCTCAACAGATAAATTAAAATATTAGAAAATTCCTCTAAAGATATGGGACCTTGTTTTTTTCAAAAGAACTTTGCAAAATTTCTTTTGTAAAGTCCGGTATATATTTTTCTAAGCCTTCTAGTCCCTTTTCAAAAATATGCTTTCTTATAGAAGAGGCACTGGCAAATTCTCCTTTTAGTTCTAACGAAGTATACAAAGAGCCTTTTCGCTTTATAGTAAAAGGTGTAATAGAACTACCTATTTTCTTTAAAGATTTAAGGTATTCTATTGCCAATATGTTATTGGATGTTTGTAAAATCTTTTCTATTTCATTATTATTTATAACTTTTTGTAATGCTAATTCCCGTGCTTTTGCAAAGGTTATGCCGCTTTTTAAATATTCTTTTAATGCTTTTCTATAATAAATTGGCTCTTCTAAAAGTATTTCAGCAATTTTTGTGAGTTCGCTTAAATCGCCTTTTTCACTCCCAAAGGAAATACAATCTACTATTTTTAAAGAATCTAATAGTTTCACCGCTCCATAAGCGAAATTTTCAGCTGTAGAGGTAGCATAAACTACTGGTAACTCGATTACCAAATCTATACCGGCTTTTAATGCCATTTGAGTTCGTTTCCATTTGTCTACAATAGCTGGCTCTCCTCTTTGTACAAAATTTCCACTCATTACTGCTATAGTATAATCGCAATTAGTTAATTTTTTTGAAATTTGCAGATGATAAAGGTGGCCATTGTGAAAAGGATTATATTCGACAATAATTCCTAAAATTCCCATATAACTTCTTGCCCTTTCAAAAAAATTTTTAAGATATAAATTGCAATATTAAATGCAACACCTAATGAAAATCATGTAGATATAGGATTTGGAACAAATCATATATAACCTTAAGCCCATCTTAGTTAACAAATTGAGCGGAGGTCGTGATTTGTCAAGGGTTTAAGTCAGGCGAAGCCTGCCCCTTGACAAATCACGAGCGAGCTCTATACTTTATAAGGGATGGGCTTAACAGATTTTTGCCAGCTCTTCATAAAAGCATTCTTTAGGTGTTTTATAATTTAACAATTTTCGAGGAAGGTTATTAAGCCAGTTTTCTACTCTCTTTATCGTATCTATAGATAAATGTTTAATACTTTTACCTTTAGGGATGAAACGTCGTATAAGACCGTTATGTCGTTCATTTGTACCTCTTTCCCAAGATGAATATGGATGTGTATAATATACTTCTACGCCATATTCTAAAAGAGCACTTTCTAAATCACTAAACTCTGTACCATTATCAGATGTTATTGTTTTAAAGACCTTGCTTAAATTGTCACCAAACATATCTTTTAATTTTGATAGTGCATCTTTAACAGATTTACTGTCTTTTGTATCCAATAGTAATATTATTTCATGGCGAGTCTTACGCTCTATTAATGTTAAAAGCACCTTGTCATTAGACTTCTTGCCAATTAACGTATCTATTTCCCAATGCCCAAAAACTTCACGGCTTTCAACTTCTTTAGGCCTAAAATCAATACTTTTACCCATAATACGTTTATTTTTACGGTTTTGTTTCTTCCTTGGTTTTAAACGTAGTTTTAAAGGTAAATCAATGTTTTTAACTTTTAATAATCCTCTATCTATATAGTTGTACAGTGTTTTAGTACAAACAATGGTTTTATTATTCCAGCTTGGGTCTTTTTTACAATAGCCTACAACTGCATCTGGTGACCATTTTTCATTTAATATTTTATTTTCAGCATATTTCAAGAAATCTTCTGCTTTAGCTACTTTAAATTTAGCTCCGCAATTTGAACGATTTTTTTCGTAGATAGCTTGACCGGTTTCAGGAAAATAGCTTGTATAAGAAGATAAATCACTTCTAAGTTGTGTAGTAGTTCCACGTTTAATTTCACGGCTTATAGTGCTTGGAGATCGATTAAGTTTTTTAGCAATATACCGAATACTTCTTCCTTCTTTGAGTAATGCATAGATCTCTCCTCGTTCATAGCTACTTAAGTGTTTAAAAGAACGATTTTTTGTGGTATCATTATTATGAACCATAGTGAAAATCCTCCTTGTATGATGTTGAGTTGACACCTATATCATACACGATTTTCACTATGGTTTCTATTTTTTTATCTGTTGCATTTAATTATACAACTAACCAAAAATTTTTAAGATATACTTATTATTTTACATAAAATATGATAAAATGTAAAAGGGAGATCGTGTATACAATATTATAGTGATAAAATTAAAAAAGGAAGGGAGATTTTAAATGGCAGTAATGGATAGTATCATACAAAAGGCTAAAGCTAATAAAAAAAGGATTGTGCTTCCTGAGGGAAGTGAAGCGCGGACTTTAAAAGCTGCCGAAAGGGTTATTAAAGAAGGTATCGCTGATGTGGTTTTATTAGGGAAGGAAGAAGAGATAAAAGAAAAAGCAAAGGGATTGGATATCTCGAAAGCAGAAATTATAGACCCTGAAAAGTCGCCTCTTTTACAAAAATATGCTGAAGAATATTATAATTTGAGAAAAAACAAAGGAGCTACAGAAGAGCAGGCATATCAAATTATGAAAGACCCTATGTACTATGGGTGCATGATGGTCAAATTAGACGATGTTGATGGTATGGTATCTGGGGCGATTCACGCTACTGCTGATGTTTTCAGACCAGCTTTTCAAATTGTAAAAACTGCTGCAGGTGTCAAAGTAGTATCCAGTGCCTTTATAATGGAAGTACCTAATTGTACTTATGGAAGCGATGGAGTATTTATTTTTGCTGATTGTGCAATAAATCCTAATCCTAATGAAGAGGAATTAGCAGCAATTGCTATTGCTTCTGCCCATACTGCAAAAGTCCTTGCTGGAATTGAGCCTAGAATCGCCATGCTGTCATTTTCTACTAAAGGAAGTGCAAACCATGAATTAGTAGATAAGGTGAAAAATGCAACAAAAATCGCAAAAGAATTGGCACCTGATTTGCTAATTGATGGTGAGCTTCAATTAGATGCTGCGATTGTCAAAGAAGTAGGAGAGTTAAAGGCTCCAGGAAGTCCTGTAGCAGGAAATGCAAATGTGCTTATTTTCCCAGATTTGCAAGCGGGAAACATTGGATATAAGCTAGTGCAAAGACTTGCTAAAGCTAATGCTATCGGACCAATTTCTCAAGGTCTTGCAAAACCTATCAATGACTTGTCAAGAGGTTGTAGTGTAGAAGATATTGTTAATGTTATAGCAATAACTTGTGTACAAGCTCAAGGGGTGCAAAAATAACTTTGAGGAGGCAGCGATTATGAAAATTTTAGTCATGAACTGTGGAAGCTCGTCATTAAAGTATCAATTGTTAGATATGGATAATGGGAAAGTGCTAGCGAAAGGATTGGCGGAAAGGATAGGTATCAATGATTCTCTTTTAACTCATCAAGTAGAGGGCAAAGATAAAATAAAAATACAAAAAGATATGAAAAATCATAAAGAAGCTATACAAATTGTTTTAGAGGCTTTAGTAGATAAAGAAATCGGAATATTAAAAGATATGAAAGAAATAGATGCAGTAGGACATAGAGTTGTGCACGGGGGAGAGTTTTTTACTGATTCCGTATTGATTGACGATGAGGTAATCAAAAAATTAGAAGCATGTATTGACCTTGCGCCTTTGCACAATCCTGCTAATATTGAGGGGATAAAAGCTTGTCAGCAGATAATGCCAGGGGTGCCGATGGCAGCAGTTTTTGATACGGCTTTCCATCAAACAATGCCAGATTATGCGTATATTTATCCCATTCCATATGAATACTACGAAAAATATAGAATAAGAAGATATGGATTCCATGGGACTTCTCATAGATATGTATCTTTAAGAGCTGCTGAAATATTAAATAGGCCTATTGAAGAGTTGAGAATCATTACTTGCCATTTAGGAAATGGTTCTAGTATTGCTGCGGTTAAAGGCGGTAAGTCGATAGATACAAGTATGGGATTTACACCATTAGAAGGGCTGGCTATGGGTACAAGGTCCGGAAATGTTGATCCTTCAATTATAACTTTCTTAATGGAAAAAGAAGGATTGACTGCAGAACAGGTTATAGATATACTCAATAAGAAATCAGGTGTATACGGAATTTCAGGAATAAGTAATGACTTTAGAGATATAGAAAATGCAGCTTTTAAAGAAGGGCATAAAAGGGCTATGTTGGCATTAAAAGTTTTCGCTTATAGGGTGAAAAAGACAATAGGTTCTTATGTAGCTGCTATGGGTGGGGTTGATGTAATTGTATTTACTGCTGGAGTTGGAGAGAATGGACCAGAAATGAGAGAGTTTATTTTAAAGGATCTAGAGTTTTTAGGCTTTAAACTGGACAAAGAGAAAAATAATGTGAGAGGAAAAGAGGAAATTATATCTACAGAAGATTCAAAAGTTAAAGTTATGGTTATTCCTACAAATGAAGAATATATGATAGCTAAAGATACTGAAAAATTGGTAAGGGGTTTAAAGTAGATAATCTTGACAACGGGTTGTGGGGTTAGTATAATAGGTGATGTCAATTATTTTAAGGTGTGTGAAGAAAAATGAAAGTCGATCTATTAAAAATCAAAGGACAGCTTGGCCGCAGCATAAATATAGACTATGTGGAGGATATAGAGAGCATTGAATTTAAAGGGGAAGAATACAAAATTGTAACTCCTCTACATGTAAAAGGTACTATTACCGCGCAAAAAGAAGGGCTTTTGGCAGAACTTGATATTACAGGTAGTATAAATGCCGTCTGCGACAGATGTTTGGATGAGTTTATTTATAATTTAGACCTTAAATTACGGGAATATGTAGAGGAGTCAGTAGACGAAGAAGTAGATGATAGCTTTTATGAAAATTTTGATTTAACTACTTTTGTAGTTCATTTTGTGATATTGTCGTTGCCAATGAAATTTTTGTGCAAAGAAGATTGCAAAGGCTTGTGTCCTGTTTGCGGTACTAATTTAAACCACCAAACCTGTAGCTGCAAGCGGGAAGATATTGATCCGCGGCTTACCGTCCTTTCTAAACTACTGCAATAGATGTAGGAGGTGTTAAGATGCCAGTTCCAAAGAGGAGGACATCAAAGGCGAGAAGAGATACTAGAAGGAATAATAGTTATAAAATAGCTGCACCGGCTTACGTTTTGTGTCCAAGATGTCATGAGCCTAAACTACCTCATAGAGTATGTCCAAACTGCGGCTATTACAAAGATAGAGAGGTAATAAAAGTAGAAGAGTAAGACTAATATAAGACTAAAAAAAGTAGTAATAGGAAAAGACCTATTACTACTTTTTTTAGTTGATTTTACAAAAAAAATAATTTATAATTTTGGGTAGGTCATAAAAACAACTAATATCTGGAGCTGGTAATATGGCTGTGCGAATGAGTAAAGTAGAAAGGCAAAGACTTTTAAAAGAAAAAATAAATACTAACCCCTTTTACACTGATGACGAGTTAGCAGAAATGTTTGGAGTAAGTGTACAAACTATAAGACTTGACAGGATGGAATTGGGAATCCCTGAAGTTAGAGAGCGTATAAAAAGTGTTGCAGAAGAAAATTATCAAAAAGTGAGAACTATTACAGGCACTGAAGTAGTTGGAGAATTAATAGACTTAGAATTAGGTAAAAGGGGTATTTCGATTTTTGAGCCTACAGAGGATATGGTTTTTGTCAAGACAAAAATTGTGAAAGGGCAATACATTTATTCTCAGGCTGAGTCTTTAGCTATGTCTGTTATTGATGCCTCTGCTGCTTTAATTGGAGTTGCAAACATAAAGTACAAGTTTCCTGTTAAAGTAGGAGATAGACTTGTCGCGAAAGCCGAAGTGATACGTCAAAGAGGAAACAAATATTTTGTTTGGGTTAAGATAAAAGTTAAGGATAAGGAAGTATTCAGAGGAAAGTTCATTTTAGTGGCCATTGATGAGGATTTTCTAAAAAAAGGAGTGACACCGTTGAGGTTAGCAATTGATGCTATGGGTGGTGACCATGCTCCAGAGGAGATAATTAAAGGCAGCTTAGAGGCACTAAAGCATTTTCAAGATATAGAAATTGTCCTTATTGGGAAAGAAGAAGTTTTACGCGGCCTCCAAGGAAAGGAGAAAAGGCTTAAGCTTGTTTATGCTTCAGAAGTTATTGAAAATGATGAAGCACCTGTTACGGCTGTTAGAAAGAAAAAAGATTCTTCAATGATAGTAGGTTTAGAACTTCTTAAAAAGGAAGAAGTGGATGCTTTTTTGTCAGCTGGCAATACAGGAGCTCTCATGGCAGGAGCATTGCTTACTTTAGGGCGCATTAAGGGAATTGACAGACCAGCTTTGGCTCCAATACTTCCTACTTTAAATGGGGCTACCGTGTTATTAGATGCAGGTTCTAATACTAATTGTGATGCTCAAAATTTGGTGCAATTTGCTGTCATGGGACATGTCTATGCTCAAAAAATGTTTGAGATAGAAAGACCAAGAGTAGGGCTTTTTAATATAGGAGCAGAAGAGGAAAAAGGAAATGAAGTAGTAAAAAAGGCTTTTGAAGAACTTAAAAAATCAAAACTAAATTTTATTGGGAATGTGGAAGGAAGAGATATCCCTTACGGCGTCTGTGAAGTTGTAGTCTGCGATGGATTTGTGGGAAATGCGATACTAAAGTCTATGGAAGGAATTGCTTCTGTGATTTCTCAACTTTTAAAGGAAGAGTTGACCCGAAATATTTTTACTAAACTGGGTGCTCTTTTGATAATGGGTGGATTAAAAAGAATAACTAAAAAATGGATTACACTGAATACGGAGGAGCCCCTCTTTTAGGAATTAAAAAGCCAGTCATAAAAGCCCATGGCAACTCAAAAGCAAAAGCTATTTTTAATGCGATAAAACAAGCTAAAAATTTTGTAGATAATGATGTCTTAAATCACATAAAAGAAGAAATTGAGTCAATGGGAGATGAGTTAAGTGTGTGAAAAGATTGCTGCAGGAATTTTAGGTACAGGAAGTTATGTTCCCGAAAAAGTTCTTACTAATTTTGATTTAGAAAAAATGGTGGATACTTCTGATGAATGGATTACTACAAGGACTGGAATTAAAGAAAGGCGCATTGCAGATTCTTCACAAGCTACTTCTGACTTGGCTACTAAAGCCGCAAAGAAGGCTTTGGAAGATGCTAAAGTTGACCCTTCAGAAATTGACATGATCATTGTTGCAACTGTTACACCTGATATGAATTTCCCATCTACTGCTTGCATAGTTCAAGCTAATTTAGGTGCAGCCAACGCTGCTGCTTTTGATATCTCCGTCGGATGTTCAGGCTTTATATATGGACTTGCTATCGCTCAGCAATTTGTAGAGACTGGTATGTATAACAAAATATTGGTTATTGGAGCAGAAACTTTGTCTAAAATAATAAACTGGAAGGATAGAAACACTTGTGTTCTCTTTGGAGATGGAGCAGGGGCAGTAGTTGTGGGAAGAGTTGAAAGCGGATATGGAATATTGAGTTCTTATTTAGGAGCTGATGGCACTGGCGGGAAACACTTGTACATGCCAGCAGGTGGTTCTAGAATGCCGGCCAGCGAAGAGACTGTAAAAAAGAATTTACATACTATTTTTATGGAAGGGCAAGAAGTATTTAAGTTTGCAGTAAAAGTAATGGATAGTGCTACTATTGAGGCTTTAAACAGATGTGGTTTAAAACCAGAAGACATAGATATGCTTATACCTCACCAAGCAAACACAAGAATAATTGAAGCGGCGAGGAAGAGGTTAAAACTTAGCAATGATAAAGTTTATATAAATCTTGATAAATACGGTAATACCTCTGCTGCCTCTGTTGCTATAGCCTTAGATGAAGCCTATAGAAAAGGACTGATAAAAAAAGGCGATGTCATACTAACTGTCGCTTTTGGTGCAGGTTTGACTTGGGCATCAAGTGTTATAAGATGGAGCAAGTAAGGGGTGAAAAATATGTTTAAAACTAAAATAGTAGAAATGCTCAATATAAAATATCCAATATTTCAGGGTGGAATGGCATGGGTCGCAACTGCAGAACTAGCTGCTGCCGTGTCAAATGCAGGAGGTTTAGGAATAATAGGAGCAGGTAATGCACCAGCTAGTTTTGTAAGGGAACAGATACGGAAGGCAAGAGAACTTACTGATAAACCTTTTGGCGTCAATGTAATGCTTTTGTCTCCTTTTGTTGATGAAGTTATGGAGGTTATTTTAGAAGAAAAAGTAGATGTCATAACCACTGGAGCAGGGAATCCAGGTAAGTACATACAAAGACTTAAAGAACGGGGTATTAAAGTTATTCCTGTTGTGCCTTCAGTAGCATTAGCAAAAAGAATGGAGGACATTGGTGTGGATGCTGTTATTGCTGAAGGAACAGAATCGGGAGGTCATATTGGAGAACTAACGACTTTGGCATTAGTACCTCAAGTAGTAGATGCTGTTAAAATTCCAGTCATCGCTGCAGGAGGAATTGCTGATGGACGTGGTTTTGCAGCTGCATTTTGCTTAGGAGCTTCAGGTATTCAAATGGGAACTCGGTTTGTATGCTCTACTGAATGTACTGCTCATCCTCGTTACAAAGAATATATTTTAAAGGCAAAAGACAGAGATGCCGTTGTTACAGGAAGAAGCACAGGTCATCCAGTCAGGTCATTAAAAAACAAACTGACAAGAGAATTTGAAAAGTTAGAGCAAATGGGTGCTCCTAAGGAACAATTAGAAAAATTAGGGGAAGGAAAATTAAGAGCAGCGGTAGTAGACGGTGATGTAGAATATGGTTCTGTGATGGCAGGTCAAATTGCAGGACTTATAAATGATATTAAACCTGTAAAAGAGATAATAGAGGACATAATGAAACAAGCGGAGGAAGTAATTGACAATTTGAATAAAATGAGGTGAAAAAATGAAAGTAGCTTTTATTTACCCCGGGCAAGGTGCCCAATATGCTGGAATGGGCAAAGAAATATACCAAAAATACCAAGAGGCAAGAGAAATTTTTGAAAGAGCAGATGAAGCTTTAGGGTTTAGCATATCTGAACTTTGTTTTGAGGGACCAGAAGAAGAACTTATGAAAACAGAAAATACCCAGCCGGCCATTTTAACGGTTTCTGTTGCTTTAACAAAGGTTTTGCAAAAGAGAGGAATAAAGGCTGAGGTTACTGCAGGATTGAGCTTAGGAGAGTATTCCTCTTTAGTATTGGCTGAAGCTTTAGATTTTGAAGATGCGGTTCGTTTAGTGAAAAACAGAGGAAAGTATATGCAGGAAGTAGTACCCCAAGGAGTGGGTACTATGGCAGCAATACTGGGACTTGAAAATGAAGTAGTAGAAGAGATTTGCCGTACTGTATCACAAGTTGGAATAGTAGAACCTGCTAATTACAACTGTCCTGGACAATTAGTTATATCTGGAGAAGTAAAAGCTGTGGAAAAAGCTGTCGAGCTAGCCAAAGAAAAAGGTGCAAAAAGAGCAGTAGTATTAGCAGTCAGCGCACCTTTCCACTGCAGCATGTTAAAAAAAGCAGGAGAACTCCTAGAGAGGGACTTAGAAAAAATAGAAATAAAAGATTTAAAAATTCCAGTAGTATCAAATGTAACAGCTGATTATGCGTCTAAAGACCAAGTGAAGGACCTGCTCATAAAACAGGTGAGTCATCCTGTGCTATGGGAACAATCTGTAAAAAGAATGATTGAAGATGGTGTAGATACTTTTGTTGAGATAGGACCAGGAAAAACTCTTACAGGTTTTGTTAAAAAGATTGACAAAACCAAAAATGCTTATAATTTTGAAGATGAGGAGTCCCTTTTAAAGACTCTCTCTGCTTTGGGGGTATAAGTATGGAAACTGAAAGAAAAACTGCTTTTATAACAGGTGGGTCAAGAGGAATAGGACGTGCTATTGCTTTACGCTTGGCAAAGGATGGATTTAATATTGTCGTCAACTATTCGAAAAGTGATAAAAGTGCTGAAGAGGTTGTAAAAGAAGCAAAAGAGTATGGAGTAGAGGCAATGGCTGTCAAATGTGACGTCTCTAAATACGATGAGGTTGAAAAAGCGATAGATAAAATTGTAGAAGAATTTGGTAGTATAGATGTTGTAGTAAATAATGCGGGAATTACAAAGGACAATTTAATTTTGAAGATGGATGAAAGCGAGTGGGACCAAGTAATAGATGTAAATTTAAAAGGTACATTTAATGTAATAAAATTTGCATCAAAGTATATGATAAAAAAGAGAAAAGGGAAAATAATAAATATTACATCAGTTGTGGGAATAATGGGAAATGCAGGTCAAGCTAACTATGCTGCTTCTAAAGCAGGAGTGATAGGACTTACTAAATCTGTTGCAAAAGAGTTAGCAAATCGGGGAATAACAGTAAATGCTGTAGCTCCCGGCTTCATTGAAACGGATATGACAAGTGTGTTAAAAGATGAAATAAAAGAAAATATGTTAAAGAGTATTCCTTTGAAAAGAGCTGGAAAACCGGAGGATGTAGCTGAATTAGTTGCTTTTTTGGCGAGTCCCGCTTCAGATTACATTACCGGGCAAGTAATAAATGTTGACGGAGGAATGGTTATGTAATATTATCATAATGTATAATTTTTGAGAGGAGGTGAAGAAGGTATGATTTTTGAAAAAGTAAGGGACATAATAGCCGAACAACTCGGCATTGATCCAGAGGAAATAACGATGGAGTCATCTTTTATAGATGATTTAGGAGCAGACTCTTTGGACATAGTAGAGCTCATAATGGCTCTGGAAGAAGAGTTTGATATTGAAATTCCTGATGAAGATGCTGAAAAGATTAAAACAGTAGGTGATGTAGTAGAATACTTAAGCAATCTTGAATAATTGAGGTCCGCGTTGCGGGACTTTATGCAATATAAAATTTTACTCTATTTTGGAGGTTTTAACTCATGAACAGAGTAGTTGTAACAGGAGTAGGAGTCATTACACCTTTAGGTAATACTGTAGAAAAATTTTGGAATTCTTTAATAAATGGTGAGTCTGGAATAGACACTGTTACCAAATTTGACGTGTCGGAGTTTCCTACTAAGGTAGCAGCAGAAGTAAAAGATTTTGAACCCACTTTATACATAGATAAAAAAGAAGCAAGAAGAATGGATAGGTTCATCCAGTTTGCTGTTGCCAGCGCGAAGTTGGCGTTAGAGGATTCACAAATTGACCTTTCTAAAGTTGATTTAAACAGGTTTGGTGTTATTTACGGTACAGGCATAGGAGGAATTGAAACTTTTGAAAATCAGATGAAAATTATGTATGAAAAAGGTCCCGGAAAAGTAAGTCCCTTCTTCATACCTATGATGATAGCAAATATGGCAGCAGGTCAAATTGCAATAACTTTTGGGCTAAAAGGGATAAACGAGACTATAGTAAATGCCTGTGCTTCCAGTACTAATGCTATAGGAGAAGCTTTTAAAGCTATTCAAAGGGGAGATGCAGAACTTATAGTCACAGGTGGTACTGAAGCAGCTATAACTCCCATGTCTTTTGCAGGCTTTTGTGCAATGAAAGCTATGTCCACAAATGAGGACCCTAAAAAAGCCTCCCGTCCTTTTGATTTGAATAGAGATGGTTTTGTAATGGGAGAAGGGTCTGCAAGCTTAATTTTAGAATCTTTAGAACATGCGCAAAAAAGAGGAGCTAAAATTTATGCAGAGATAATAGGTTATGGTGCTACAGATGATGCTTACCACATAACTGCTCCTGCGCCAGAAGGAGAAGGAGCTGCTCGTGCAATGGAAGCAGCTTTAAAGGACGGAAAAGTAAGTTTTGACATGATAGATTATATCAATGCTCATGGAACTTCCACTGAATATAACGACAAATTTGAAACAATGGCTATAAAGAAAGTCTTTAAAGACCATGCGTATAAACTCTATGTAAGCTCTATCAAGTCTATGCTAGGCCATTTGTTAGGAGCAGCAGGGGCTGTTGAAGCTGTTGCTACTGTTTTGACTATAAAAAATGGCATTATACCTCCTACTATTAATTACGAAACTCCTGATCCAGAGTGCGATTTGAATTATGTGCCTAACGAGGCTATAGAAAAAGAAGTAAATTATGCGATTTCTAATTCCTTAGGCTTTGGAGGACATAATGGGACATTACTTTTTAAAAAATTTTAAAAGAGGTATGGAAGTGAAAAGAGAAAATTTGTCTGAATTAGAAAAGAGAATAAACTATAGTTTTAAAGATAAAAATTTGCTTATAGAGGCTTTAACTCACAGTTCATGGGCTCACGAAGGTAAAAATAGCAAGATTAGCAATGAAAGATTGGAGTTTTTAGGAGATTCTGTCCTAAGCCTTGTAATAAGCGAGTATTTGTACAAGAATAGAAAAGATTTAGAAGAAGGTTCTCTTTCTAAATATAGAGCTGAAATAGTTTGTGAGCCCTCCCTTGCCAGGTGTGCAAGAGAAATAGAATTAGGCAACTTTTTGCGCATTGGCAAAGGAGAAGAACTGACTGGAGGAAGAGAAAGAGATTCTATTCTTGCAGATGCTATGGAAGCGATACTGGCTGCTGTATATCTGGATGGAGGATTAGAAGTCGTTCGCAATGTAATTTTAGAATTGTTCAAAAATATCATTGAAGAAGTTTTGGAAGGGCTTATTTATCGCGACTATAAAACAAAACTGCAAGAAGTTGTTCAAAGCATGGAAATAGGGAAAATTATCTATGAGCTAATAGAGGAAATGGGTCCTGACCATAATAAAACTTTTGTAACTCAAGTGCGGATTGGTGATGTAATATTAGGAAAGGGTTATGGTAAAAGTAAAAAAGAAGCTGAGCAAGCTGCGGCTATGGAAGCATTGATTAAATTGGGGATATTAAAATGAAAAAAAGATGTATATAATACCACTTTTTATACCCCATTTAGGTTGTCCTTTTAAGTGTGTTTTTTGCAATCAAAATTCAATAACAGGCCAACAGCAGGAGATAACAGAAGAATATGTAAGACAAACTATAGAAACCCATTTAAAAACTCTTCCAAGGGATGCAGAAATAGAGGTATCTTTTTTTGGTGGCAGTTTTACGGGAATACCACAGGATATGCAAAATCTCTACTTGGGAATTGCGAAAGAATATTTGGACAATGGCAAAATAGATGCTATTCGTTTGTCTACTCGTCCTGATTATATAGACACCGAGATTTTACAAAATCTTAAGAGATACAAAGTTTCAATAATAGAACTTGGAGTACAGTCAATGGATGAAGAAGTGCTTTTAAAAAGTAGAAGAGGTCATACAAGTGAGGATGTCGTAAAAGCTGTGAATCTAATTCGGCAATATGACTTTAAATTAGGATTGCAAATAATGATAGGACTACCTGGAGATAACTTAGAGAAATCTTTAAATACCGCTTATAAGATTGTGGAGTTGAAACCTGATTTTGTGAGGATTTATCCTACTTTGGTGATTAAAAATACTTATCTTGAAAGAATGTATAAAGAAGGAAGATTCTTTCCTCTAACCTTGCAAGAGGCTGTTGAAATTTCAAAGAAAATGTATATAATTTTTATTAAGAATAATATTGATGTCATTCGGATTGGACTTCAAACGACAGAAAATATTAATTACAATAAAGATGTAGTAGCAGGTCCTTTTCATCCTGCGATGGGACAATTAGTTGAGTCAAGTGTTATTCTTGACATTCTCATAAGGGTATTTGAGGATAAAAATATAAGGAACACAAAGGTTACAATTTTTTCTAATGAAAAGCGGATTTCCACAATTATAGGGCAAAAAAATTCAACAAGTTGTTTTTAGAAAAAAATACAACGTAAAGACGGAATTTAAAATATTGAATAGTCTGACTAATGACAAAATAGTTGTTTGTACTGATAAAAAGATCATGCGTATTTCTATAACCGATTTTATAAAAAATAATTTTTAAAAAAATTTTATAAAAAAGAAGGAAATATTGGTTTTTTATCGAATATATAATATATATCAAATGTATTCATTTTCACAATAATGTATGAAGGAGGTTATTTTACAGTGGAGGTTCTAAAAGTATCAGCTAAATCTAAACCTAAGTCTGTAGCAGGTGCATTAGCAGCCGTCTTAAGAGAAAAATCTTCAGCAGAAATTCAGGCGGTTGGGGCAGGTGCAGTAAATCAAGCGGTTAAGGCTATTGCAATAGCAAGGGGGTTTGTGGCGCCAAATGGCATAGACTTAATTGCGATTCCTGCCTTTTCAGAGATTGAGATAGACGGCGAAATGAGGACAGCGATAAAATTTATTGTAGAACCAAGATAATCTAAACCTGCTTTTTTGCAGGTTTTATTTTTATATAGAGGTGATTTTGATGGAAGGCTTCGTTAAAATTTTAGTGTTAGAAAATGAAATAGAAGCTAAACTGTTAGAAGGCATTTTAAAAGAAAAGGGGATACCACATTTTATAAGAAGTTATCATGATACGGCTTATGATGGATTGTTTCAAACGGTAACAGGATGGGGGAGATATTAGCACCTTCTTCTTATAAGGAAGAAATAGAGGAGATTGTAGAAGAAATACGAAGAGTACGTGGAGAACTGTAGTAGGTGAGACTAATAAAGCTGACATTTTGCACAAGAGAAGTGACTTGACAGAGCAGAAGCTAAACTTAGCGAGACTGAGAGACGAAGGCGGGGCCGGAGGCAAGGACGCCGGAGGCTGGCCCCTGAGGCAAGGAGGCCGAATGGGCCAGGAACCCCGCCGGAGTCCGAAGTCGAGCGTTAGTTTAGCCTGCTCTGTTACCGGAGCGAGCTGTGCAAAATGTCAGCTAAATAAATTGCCAATCTATCCTTGACACGTATAATACTGAAAAAATACTGAAAAATAAAGGATGAAATTTAAATGTAGATGTGGTAAAATGGAAGGTGCATAAGGAGTGGTGGTATGTACCTTAAGAAACTTGAACTTCAAGGCTTTAAGTCTTTTGCAGACAAAGTAACTCTTAATTTTGAAAAAGGTGTAACAGCAATTGTAGGTCCAAATGGAAGTGGCAAAAGTAATATTTCTGACGCTATTAGATTAGTTCTGGGAGAACAAAGTATCAAAAGTTTAAGAGGTTCTAAGTTAGAGGATGTAATTTTTGCAGGTAGCGAGAATAGAAAACCTTTAGGTTTTTGTGAAATAAATCTCACCCTTGATAATTCCGATGGTTATCTTCCTTTTGATTATACAGAAGTAGTTATTACCAGAAAAATTTTTAGATCTGGCGAAAGTGAGTTTTTTATAAATAAAACTCCTTGCCGTCTTAAGGACATATACGAGCTTTTTTAGATACAGGAGTAGGAAAAGAAGGCTATTCAATAATAGGACAAGGGAGAATAGACGAGATCCTATCTGCAAGACCAGAAGATAGAAGACAAATTTTTGAGGAAGCAATAGGTATTTCAAAGTACAGATATAAAAAAGAAGAAGCAGAAAGGAAACTCACAGCAGCTAATGATAATCTACTTCGTTTAAACGATATAGTTGTAGAATTAGAGAAGCAGCTTACTACTTTGGAAACGCAAAAAAGCAAGGCAGAAGAGTTTTTAAAACTCCACAAGGAAAAAAGGAAAGCAGATATAAGTTTATATATTCAATTAGCAAAGAGGTCTATGAATCAGTACGATGCTTTAAAAGGAAAATATGAGAACTTAAAAAATCAATTAGATGTAAAAAATACATAAAATCAATCAAGAGGAGAATTTGTTATATAAAGAAAAAGAAATTCATGACTTAAAACAGCAATTGGGCAGTAAAAAAGAGGAATATCACAATAATTTAAGAGAGATAGAGATAGTCTCAGGAAAAAGGGAATTAATAATAGAGAAGCTTAGAAATTTGGAAGAAACCACAGAGCTTTACAGAGAGGAGTTAGAAAAAGCTGCAAAACGGGAAAGAGTTTTAAAGGAAGAACTTAAAAGGATAGAGTCTAATGTAGCCCTTTTACATGCAAACAAGGAAGAATTGGAAGAAAAGTTAAGACAATTTCAAGAAGAATATGTAAGTTTGCAAAAGAAACAAAAGAATGAGATAGAAGAAGTTGAAAAAGCTAAGGAAGATATAATTGAAATTTTAAATAGCATAGCAGACGTGAAAGGAAAATTGTCTTTGAACAATTCTCTAAAGGAAGAGGCAATAAGTAGGCAGCAAAATTTAAAAAAGCATATAGAGGAAATTCAAAATCGAATAGAAATTTTGGATAAAGAAAAAAATAAAATTGTTGAAGAATTACAAATTTTACAAAAAGAACTGGATAAAAAGAATCAGCAAAGGATTACTAAACAGCAAGCTTTACAAAAAATTGATAATGAGCTGATTTTGAGAGAAGATACTTTAAAAGTTATTAAAGAAGAAATTGAAAGAAAAAGGTCACGACTTTCTATTTTAGAGGAGATGGATAAAAATTACGAAGGCTATAGTGGAACTGTGCGGAACTTGTTAAAACTCTCTGAAAATATTCCTTCTTTTAAGGAAAATATAATAGGAGTAGTGGGGGAACTTTTAGAGGTTGAAAATACTTATAGCACAGCAATTGAGGTAGCATTAGGCTCAAGTATACAGAATATAGTTATAAAATCTTCTGAGGGAGTAGCGGAAATAATTGAAAGGTTAAAACAAAAAGATTTAGGAAGAGCTACTTTTTTGCCTCTTGATTTAATCCGTGGGAGGGGTCTTTCTCAACAGGAAAGCAATATTTTGACTGAGAAAGGCGTAATTGGAGTTGCTTCTAAGCTAATAAAGTATAACGATAATTTAGAAGAAATTTTTAATTTTTTGTTAGGCCGTGTTATTATAGTAGATACCATTGAAAATGCAGTGAGGTTATCTAAAAAATATAATCAAGCTTATAAAATTGTAACATTAGAAGGAGAAGTTATAAATCCAGGGGGTGCAATAACCGGTGGCAGTTTAAAACCTAAACTTCAAAGCATCTTTAAAAGAAAAGAAGAGATAACTAAACTGAAAAAAGATATTGATAGTTTAAAAAATCAACAAGAAATATTGGGGGAAGAAATTGGGCAAAAAATAAATGATAAAATTCATGAAGAGGAGCAAATAGAATTATTGAACAAAGAAATTTTTGATATTAGCTACAATATAACTTCTAATGAGCAAAGGAGGATTTCATTAGAAAAAGAAATAGGAAATTTATTAAATCAACTAGAAAATTATACTTTAGAAATTGATGAATTAAAGGAAAATGTTAGAAATTATCAACAAGAAATTGACCGGTTTTTAAAAGAGTTAGAAAGCTTAGAAAAAGAAAAAGAACGATTGGATGCTTTGATCAATGGCTTTAAAGAAAAAAACAATAAAGGAGAGGAAAATTTAGCAATTTTAGATAAAGAAATCACTGCTTTGAAGATTGAAATCGCTAAAATCGAACAAAAGCTCCAGAATGAACTTCATAACTTAAAAGATAAACGGCAAGAATTTGATAGAGAAAAAAACAATATAGTAGAGAAGGAAAAGAATATTAAAGAAATAGAAAGCTTAAAGGTCAATTTGAGTTTAGATAGGGAAAAGTTGCAAGGAGAAATATATAAATTACAACAAGAAGTAAAAAAATTCAAAAAGATATTTCTTCTTTAGAAGATAATATTTTCCAAGAAGAAGAGGATTTACAAAAGCGTAAAGAAAAATTTTCGATTTTACAACAAGAATTTACTAATATTAATGAAGAATTTCATAAGGTAGAAATGGAAATGCAAAGATTCCAGATAGAGATTGACAATATCAAAAATAGGCTTTGGGAAGAATATGAATTGACCTTAGACAGAGCTTTTGAAGAAGCTGAAGAAGGCGAGATTTCAAAATTAAGACAAAGAGCAGATCATTTGGCAAAGGCTATAAAAGGATTAGGTAATGTGAATATAGATGCTATTGAAGAATATAAAGAGGTAAAGGAAAGGTATGATTTTTTAAAATCTCAGATGGAAGATATTATAAAGGCAAAGGAATCTTTGATTTCTGTAATCGAAGAAGCAAATAAAATTATCAAAACAAAATTTAAAGATGGTTTTGAAATCCTACAGATTCAATTTAAGGAGACGTTTAGGCGACTTTTTGGAGGGGGTAATGCAGAGTTAATACTTACTGATGAAGACAATCTTTTAGAAACAGGTATAGAAATTAAAGCACAGCCCCCAGGAAAGAAATTGCAAACCCTTTCTCTTCTTTCAGGAGGAGAAAAGGCATTAGTTGCTATTTCCCTTTTATTTGCAATGCTAATTATAAAACCTACTCCTTTTTGTATATTGGATGAGATAGATGCAGCATTAGATGATGCAAATGTGGAGAGATTTGCTGAGTTTCTGAAAGAATTGTCAAGAGATACTCAGTTTATAGTTGTAAGCCACAGAAAAGGGACAATGATGGTGGCAGATGCGATATACGGTGTAACAATGCAAGAAAAAGGAGTTTCCAAATTGTTATCCCTTAAACTAAATACTGACGACAAAATAGGAGGCTTGGTAAAACATGCTTAATTTTTTTGACAAATCTAAAAAAGAATCCGAAACTGCTGAAAAAAGGTTTTTTTCAAAAGATTAAAGAAGGACTTTTAAAAACAAGAGAAAATTTGACTTCTAAAATAGATAGTATTGTTACAATAGGTAGAAAAATTGACGAAGAACTTTTGGAAGAATTAGAAGAGATTTTAATTTTAGCTGATATAGGTATTAGTACTACTTCTAAGATTATAGAAGGAATACGTCAAAAGGCAAAAGAAAGAAAGATTTATGATGCGTCTCAAATAAAAGAACTTTTAGCTGAAGAAGTTTATGAAATTTTGCAAAAGGATGTAGAACCTTTTACCTTGACTTCTCCTATGGTGATATTGAACGTTGGGGTAAATGGAGTAGGAAAGACTACTACAATTGGAAAATTAGCTTATTTGTACAAAAAAGAAGGCAAAAAAGTTATGCTAGCAGCAGGTGATACTTTTAGAGCTGCAGCTATTGACCAGTTAGAAATATGGGCAGAGAGAGTTAACTGTCCAATTATCAAGCACCAAGAAGGCTCAGATCCAGCTTCTGTTATTTTTGATGGCATTCAAGCCTCAAAAGCAAGGGGAATAGATATACTTATTTGTGATACTGCAGGTAGACTGCATAATAAAAAGAATCTGATGGAGGAATTGAGGAAAATACGCAAAGTTATAGATAGGGAATATCCTGAAGCGAGAGTAGAAACCTTTTTAGTTTTAGATGCTACAACTGGTCAAAATGCTCTTCAACAGGCGAAAATATTTAAAGAAGTTTCTGATATAACCGGTATTGTACTTACCAAATTAGATGGAACGGCAAAAGGTGGAATTGTGGTAGCTATAAAATCAGAATTAAATGTACCTATAAGATATATAGGAATTGGGGAAGGAATAGAGGATTTGCAAGCTTTTGATGCAAAATCTTTCGTTTCTGCTATTTTTCAGTAAATTAAATCGTAAAAAAATGAAAAAACACAGCTTGACAAAAAGCAGCCCTTCATATAAAATCTTAATGTAAAGGTTAGGACCTTAACGGGTGGGATTTTTGTGGATGATGATTTTTTATTTATGACTCTTTTGTATGATTTTTATGGTGCTTTGCTTACAGATAAGCAAAGAGAAATTTTTGAGATGTATTATTTAAATGATTATTCTCTTGGAGAAATTTCCGAACTTTTGGATATCTCGCGGCAAGGGGTTTATGATACCTTAAAAAGAGCAGAAAGCTCGTTAGAGTTTTTTGAGGAAAAATTAGGATTGGTAAAAAGACATCAAGAAATAATGAATAAACTGGATAAGATAAAAAAGGGCATTGAAATAATACGGGAAAGAGAAAGAGACCCAGAAATTTTAAAAATTATTGAGGAGATAGCTCGTGAAATAGAGGAGCTAAATCCGTAGGAGGTAAATTTTAATGGCTTTTGAAAGCCTATCTGAAAGGCTGCAGGAAATCTTTAAAAAGTTAAGAGGAAAAGGAAAACTCACAGAAAAAGATATAAAAGAAGCTATGAGGGAAGTAAAAGTTGCCCTCTTAGAAGCGGATGTCAACTTTAAGGTAGTAAAAGACTTTATAAACTCTGTTACAGAAAAAGCTTTAGGGCAAGAAGTGATGGAAAGCCTGACCCCGGGGCAACAGGTGATAAAGATAGTCAATGATGAGCTTATAGCCCTTATGGGGTCTACTCAAAGCCGGTTAAATATAGGGAATAAAGTTCCTGCAGTTATAATGATGGTTGGACTTCAAGGTTCTGGAAAGACTACTGCTTGTGGGAAATTGGCAAACTTGTTAAAGAAGCAGGGAAAAAATCCCCTACTAGTAGCCTGTGACGTCGTCAGACCGGCTGCCATAAAGCAGTTACAGGTTGTGGGAGCTAATGTAAATGTACCAGTTTTTACAATGGGGGACAAAGTAAACCCTGTTGATATTGCAAAAGCTTCTATTGATTATGCAAGGTCTCATAACTCTGACGTAATTATCATAGATACTGCGGGTAGGCTTCACATAGATGAAGAATTAATGGAGGAACTTGTAAATATAAAAAAAGCAGTACAACCAGATGAAATTTTGTTAGTAGTAGATGCGATGACAGGTCAAGACGCAGTGAATGTAGCGTCTTCCTTTAATGAAAGGTTAGATATAACAGGAGTTATATTGACAAAATTGGATGGAGATACGAGGGGTGGAGCAGCTCTTTCTATTAAGGCTGTTACACAAAAACCCATAAAATATGTGGGTACAGGCGAAAAGTTGACAGATTTAGAGCCTTTTTATCCTGATAGAATGGCCTCTCGTATTTTGGGAATGGGAGATGTTTTGACTTTAATTGAAAAGGCCCAAGCAGCAATTGATGAGAAAAAGGCACAAGAGTTAGGTCAAAAGCTTTTAACAAAACAGTTTACATTGGAAGATTTCTTGGAACAATTGCAGAGTCTTAAAAATATGGGGCCTTTAGACCAACTTCTCAGTATGATCCCTGGAATGAACAAAAACATGCTTAAAAATGTAGACATTTCTGAAAAAGACTTAAAGAGGATAGAAGCCATTATTCAATCTATGACTAAAGAAGAAAGGCAAAACCCTTCTATTATAAATGGCAGTAGAAAGAAAAGAATAGCCAAAGGCAGCGGTACCACCATCCAACAGGTAAATAGCCTCTTAAAACAGTTTGAAGAAACTAAAAAGATGATGAAGAAATTTGCTGATATTGACAAAGACCTAAAGAAAGGTAAAATGAGGCTGCCTTTCTTTAGATGATATCGGAAGGTGGGCAACTTTTGAAGGAGGTGAGAAAGTGGCAGTCAGAATAAGATTAAAAAGGTTTGGGGCTAAGAAAAGACCTTTTTACAGGATAGTAGTAGCAGATTCAAGGTCACCAAGAGATGGAAGGTTTATTGATGAGATAGGATATTACAATCCTATAGCCCAGCCTGCTGAAATAAAAATAGATGTTGAAAAGGCTAAAAAGTGGCTTAGTGTTGGTGCCCAACCTTCAGATACTGTAAAGTCACTGTTTAAAAAAGAAGGTATAATTGGCAATAGTGCATCTCAATAATCCTCTCTTGTGAGGAGGTGTAATAATGGGAGAATTGGTTAAAACTATAGCCAAAGCGTTAGTTGACAATCCTGATGCTGTAGAAGTCAATGAAATAGAGGGACAGCAATCTGTTATCATAGAGCTTAAAGTTGCTCCCGAAGATATGGGAAAGGTAATTGGGAAACAGGGAAGGATTGCTCAAGCAATTCGCACATTGGTTAAAGCTGCTGCCTTAAAAGAAAAGAAACGTGTGATTGTTGAGATAATCTAGGTGGTGGTATGGCTGATTATTATAATGTAGGAAAAGTTACTTCTGCCCATGGCATTAAGGGCGAAGTTAAAGTATATCCTCTTACCAATGTTCCCGAAAGGTTTTATGACCTTGAGTATGTATGGATTTTTGATGACCAACAAAGGCCCCACAAATATGACATTGAATATGTCAAGATTATATCTAAAGGAGTTTGTGTAAAATTAAAAGGAATTGATACTAGAGGAGATGCAGAAAAATTAAAAGGGGCCTTTTTAAAAGTTGACTCTCAAAATGCTTTGGAGTTAGAAGAAAATGAATATTTCATCAAAGATTTAGTGGGGATGAAGGTGTATACAGAAGAAGGAAGTTTTCTGGGTACATTGGTAGAGGTACTTAAGACAGGTGCAAATGATGTGTATGTAATAAAAACTGAGGAGAGGGAAATACTAATTCCTGCTATAAAAGAAGTGGTCAAAAAAGTTGATGTTGACAATAAAGTAATGGTGGTCCACCTTCTGGAGGGGCTATGATGATTTTTGACGTTTTAACCCTATTTCCTGAAATGTTTGATAGTGTTTTATCCTATAGTATATTGAAAAGGGCTATTGAAAAAGGAAAAATAAAAGTTAATTTGATAAATATAAGAGATTTTTCAAAGGATAAACACAAAAGAGTAGATGATTATCCTTATGGAGGCGGGCCAGGAATGGTGATGATGCCTCAGCCTCTCTTTGATGCAATTGAATTTGTAAAAAGTCAAGGAAATATCCCTGTATATTACCTTGGTCCTAAAGGTAAAATTTTTAATCAGGAAATGGCGGTTAAGATGTCTAAATTAGAAAGAATAGCCCTTTTGTGTGGACACTATGAAGGAATAGATGAAAGAGTCTATTCTGTTATTGATGAAGAAATTTCTTTAGGAGATTTTATATTGACAGGCGGAGAGATAGCCGCCATGGCTATCATTGACGCTGTAACAAGACTTATTGAAGGAGTACTTTCACACCCTCAAAGCGCTATAGAAGAATCCTTTGCTAATAATTTATTGGAATATCCACAGTATACAAGGCCAGAAGTTTTTAGAGGTATGAAGGTGCCAGAAATTTTACTAAGTGGTAATCATGCCGAAATAGCTAAATGGCGAAGGCAAAAGTCTTTAGAGATAACTCTTTTAAAACGGCCTGATTTGCTTAAAAAGGCTGTTTTGACTGAAGAAGATAAAAAGTTTTTAAGAGAAAAAGGATTTGACATTTAGAAGGTGGAAGGAGGGAAAAATAATGGACTTAATAAAAGCAGTTGAAAGTCAGCAGATGAGAAAAGACTTAACTCCTTTTAATGTAGGAGATACTATAAGGGTACATTATAAGGTTATTGAAGGAGATAGGGAAAGAATTCAGCCTTTTGAAGGGATAGTAATTAAAAAGAGTGGATCAGGTTTAAGAGAGACTTTCACTGTAAGACGTGTATCTTATGGCGTTGGAGTTGAAAGGACTTTTCCACTTCACTCTCCAAGAATTGAAAAGATAGAGGTTATAAGGAGAGGTAAAGTCAGAAGAGCAAAATTGTATTATTTGAGAAAGAGAGTAGGAAAAGCTGCTACAAAGATAAAGGAATTAATGTAAAAAGGGGTTAAAACCCCTTTTTTAAATATGTGGAGGAATTAGACATGATACAGTGGTATCCTGGACATATGGCAAAATCTAAAAAGGAGATAGTTTCTAACCTTAAGTTAGTAGATGTAGTATACGAAATAGTAGATGCGAGAATACCTAAAAGCAGTAGAAACCCAGATATTGATGATATTGTAAAAAATAAAAAAAGGATCATTCTTCTCAATAAAGCTGATTTGGCTGATGATGTAATTACGGATTTATGGATAGAATATTTTAAAGAAAAGGGAATAGAAGCGGTAAAAGTTAATTCAATTACAGGATTTGGCCTTAAAGAGATAAATGAAGCAACTCAGAGAGTTTGTCAAGATATTTTGGATAAAAAAAAGCAAAAAGGAATGATTCCAAGGCTGAGAGGAATGATTGTAGGTGTTCCAAATGTCGGTAAATCTACTTTTATTAATAAATTAATTGGCAGTAAAAGGGCAAAGACTGGCGATAAGCCGGGGGTTACAAGGGCTTTGCATTGGATAAAAACTCCTTATTTCGACCTTTTGGACACTCCTGGCATACTCTGGCCAAAATTTGACGATAAAAAAGTAGGAATTATGTTAGCAATTACTGGAGCTATAAAAGATGAAATATTAGACATAGAAGAAATAGCATTAAACTTAGTAGCAATCTTAAAAAAGTATTATCCTAATTATTTGATGTCCCGCTATAAAATTGATAAAATAGTAGATGAAGATTTTGAACTTTTAAAAGAAATAGGTAGAAAAAGAGGTTGTTTAATTGCAGGTGGAGAAGTAGATACATTAAAAACTTCTCATATTTTGCTGGAGGATTTTCGCAAGGGAAAACTGGGGAAGATTTCTCTGGAAAGACCATAAGGGGGATTTTTATGCTTTCTAAAGTAAAAAGTATGGCAGTCTTAGGGATAAATGCCTATGTGGTAGAGGTGGAGGTAGATTTATCTACAGGAATTCCTTCTTTTGATATTGTGGGCTTGGGCGATACAGAAGTTAAGGAAGCAAGAGACAGAGTAAGGTCTGCTATCAAAAACAGTGGCTTTGAATTTCCCCTCAAAAAAATTACTGTAAATTTAGCACCAGCGGATACTAAAAAAGAAGGTACTGCTTTTGATTTGCCTTTGGCAATAGGAATTTTAAAATGCACAGAGGAGATAAAAGAGGAAAAGGAAGATATAGCCTTTGTAGGTGAACTTTCTTTGGACGGAAGCCTAAGAGGCGTAAATGGTATACTGCCAATGGTAATCGGGGCAAAGGAAAAAGGTATATCCTCTATTGTTGTTCCTTATGAAAATGCTTATGAAGCGGCAGTTGTTGAGGGGATAAAAGTATATCCTATGAAAAATTTAAAAGAAGTGGTTGAATTTTTAAATGGAGATAGGGAAATAGAATCTTTTACTTTAGATATTAATAGTTTTTTTGATAATGTAGAATACGACGTAGATTTTGCTGAAGTAAAAGGACAAGAAAATGCAAAAAGGGTACTTGAGATTGCCGCTGCCGGAGGCCACAATGTGCTAATGATTGGCCCTCCTGGAGCGGGTAAAACTATGTTGGCAAGGCGTTTTCCTACTATTCTTCCTCAGTTAAGTTTTGAAGAGGCTTTAGAAGTTACCAAGATATACAGTATAGCAGGATTGCTTCCAAAAGGTACACCTCTTATCACTACTCGACCTTTTAGAGCTCCTCATCATACTATCTCTACAGTTGCTTTAGTTGGGGGAGGAAAATATCCTAAGCCTGGGGAAGTATCCCTTGCCCACTATGGAGTGTTATTTTTAGATGAGATTCCTGAATTTAAAAAAGATGCAATAGAAGTTTTAAGGCAGCCGTTAGAAGATGAAGTGGTTACAATTACTCGTGTAAATGGTAGCTTTAGTTATCCAAGTAAATTTATTTTAATTTTAGCTATGAATCCTTGACCGTGCGTGTAACATCACTGAAATTATATTTCACTTTAATTACCGCAAATGGACGATTCTTTTCATCAAACCTTGTATCAACAACAATCTCTTTTACAAGGGTCCGAACAATTTCCCTGCGTATTTCAAAAAAAGGATTGCTTTCTAATTTAGATCTCAAATTTTCCAGCAATTCTTCAACTGTATTAAAGCTGTTAAATAGATTCTCTTCTGCAGCAATTTGATCTTCTACTTCTTTTAGTCTATTTTCTAAAGCCTTCATTTCATTTTCTATTTTTTGGAACTGCCTTTCAACATCATCTGCAGTAATAACTTTCCTGCGGTAAAGATCTAAAATGCTTTCCCTTTCAAGTTGCTTTTCTTTTAGTGTCTTAAGTAGGATTTGCTTTTCAGACTTTAGTTCTTCTTTTTGCTCTTTTTTTGTTTCTATTGTTCTGGACAATTCTTTAATTGCTTCGCCTGGATTTTTTATGAAGTTTACGCATTCTCCCCATACAATATCTTCAATCCATTCAGCCGGTACGTTTTTGGAAGGACATTTACCCTGTAAAGGTCCCCTATATGCGACCTTCCCTCCACAGACATAATAAGCCCTTAATTTATTTTTAGAGCCTTTATAGGACTGTCCTTGATACGTAAGTCCACATAAGCCACATTTAATTAATCCTCGTAAAAGATACGGTCTTTTTGCATTTTTTAGTGCCTCTATTTGATTCTCTTTTAATTTCTGCTGTGCTTTTTCCCAAATTTCTTCTGAAACTATGGCAGGTACTTCTCTCGGAATGAGTTCGCGATTCTTCTTGGTACGTTTCCCGTAATAATGTATTCCTTTGTAGGTTGTATTTACAACCATGTTTCTTATTCTTCCTGGGGTCCAAACTCCTGAAGTGTTGACTTTTCTTTTTCCACGAGTTACCTGGCGGCCATCTTTAACATAAGCTGTTGGCACACCGAGAGCATTTAAATAATCTGCTACTTTAATTGTGGAATAACCTTGTTCTGCAATAAGATAATAAATAAGCCTAATTACGTCTGCTTCACTCATGTTTAGTTCGGGTAGTAAATTATCACTTATTTCTAAGTATCCTTCTTCGTTAACACGGTATCCGTATGGAACGATTCCACCAAGCCATTTCCCTGCACGGGCAGCCCTATTAGCTCCATACTGCATTCTTTCCAGTATTGTCTCCCTTTCCAAATCTGCAACCCCGGCTAAGACAGTCAGTAAAAAGCGCCCATTAGGATCACTTGTATCAAATGGTTCAGTCATACTTTTGACTTTTATTCCATTTTGTTCTAGTTCGTGTACAGCATTTAAAATTATCCTTGCAGAACGGCCAAGTCTATCCAGTCGGTAAACAAGCACCACATCAAATTTTTTGTTTCGTGCGTCTTCTAATAATCTCTTACCCTCTGGACGTTCTTCCAGTGGAAGAATACCTGTAACTCCATCGTCTTTATACCATTCTACAATATTTATTTGATGCAGATCACAATACTTAACAGCAAATTCTACTTGATTTTCTATTGTCCCCCTTTCTGCCTGCTCTTCACTACTTACACGTGCATAAACAGCTGCTCGCATTCTTAAACCCCTCCTTATTATTTTTTTTTAGCATTTAATAAAAACTTGTCATTACTCCAAATATGATTATAATAAATCAAAGAACAAATGGGGTAGGGGAGTTATATGAAACAAAACAAAAAACTAATTTATATGCCACAGTATGAACCTGATATAAAACAAATGGTTACTGCACTTCAAATACTGTTTGAATATGAACCTAATAATAAAAAGGAAAGAGAATTTATACTTAGCCCAAAATTCATAGAATTAATTAAAAAATCTAATCCTTGAACAGTAAACACCTGTTTTAAAATATATCATATCTCGCTTTTTAGCAAGCGTTCCCTAACAACCTTTTCAAAAACACTATGATTTATCTTAAAGGCTGTACAAAAAAGTTCACTTCCAACGTATTCAAGAATATCCTTTAAATCTTCATCCGAATATAGTAAATTTAAAGCAAATTCATCAGCCTGATTTTCTAGTTTTCCCAAATTGAAAAGAGTATTGCGCTTCAAAAATATATCACTGCTAAGACCATGTAACACTTTATGACCTATTTCATGTGCAATTACAAATCTAACAAGCTGAGAGTTGTGTATTTTAGAATTAACACCAATTATCCACAGGTTGTTATTAGTTACTGTTGATAAACCAAGAATATTATTATCGAGGTGGTTAGTATAAACTACAACACCACCCATATAATTTACTATCTCACGTGGTTCCCTGGTATGATACATGTTGTAGATTTCTTCTGCGATTGTTTTTATGTTCACACTAGTGCCCCCCTTTTTTTATCTTTTCTGTTTATAAGGAATTGCAACAAGATAGAAAAAGTTTAATCTCTATTTTTGTCACCATATTTTTCTTCTAAAAATTGCAAGAAAGCATAAACACTTTTTAAAGATTCTTCAGATAAAGGCTTGCCTTTAAACATAAGCATTTTTCGACCTGCAAGAAAGTCCTCTATCTCTTCAACAGAAGGTTCAGCTGTAGTTGATTCATTTTGTATGTCTCCCTTTTCTAATTTCTGCTCTTTTTCTTCTTCTGCATTTTCTAATTCTACTTGTTTCATAATGTCTTCAACTGTTATACCTAGAGCTCTTGCTATCTTGGCTAAATTAGACATTTTTATATCATAAATACCTTTTTCAATATAGGATATCGCTGTGTTACTTAATCCTGTTGCAGCACTTAACTCGCGTTGAGACATCTTTTTTTGTTCGCGCAATTTTTTTATTATTTGACCTACATGCTTTTTCTTTTCCATAGCCATCACCTCTAATGTGTTAAACAACTCCATTTCCAATTATAACAATTTTGTTGCATTTATGCAACACATTTGACAAGTAAATTTTGCTTTTTAGCGCAAAAATAGATTTTTAAATCTATTTTTTTATCTATGGTTGTTGCTTTGCTGAGCATGGATGATTAATGTAATATAGAGTTTGCAAATTAACTTAACAGTAGATAAATGTACTTGACAAGTATATTTTTATAATGTAAAATTAAGTATGAAATATCAAGTAAACTTTATGCCTAGGTGAGAGAAATGATTTCAATATTGAACGAATTGAAATATAGATACAATCTAAACGAGCAACAACTGGCTCAAAAAATAGGTATAAGCAGGAGCCAGTTATATAGGATTAAGAAAAAAGGGAAAATTAGCAAAAAATTCATAATAGGCATAAAAAACGCTTTTCCTGAAGTTAGCATAGACAAATTAATAGAAAGTTTAAACCAACAGGAAGAATACCGCAAAATCTCCTAAATAGGTGAAGTATGCCCTGAAAGGGGCAATTTTTTGTTGACTAAAAAATGAACTTTCGTTATTTTTTTAACAATCCTTAAGACCTGCCCTTAAAGACCATTTTAAAAAAGGGGGAAACAGCGCAACTTTCCATCTCTAAAAAGATGGAGTTTGCGCAGCCTGCAGTGAAAACAGCAGAAGAAATCTATAAAATGTACATACTTGAAGGAAAAGAAGTTCCGGAAATTGCAGAAATACTTGGAATAACAGAAAGGGCTGTTTATAAAACACTAAAAAAATTCCCTGAATGTGCTGCTGAAAAAGAGAGAAGAAAAGTACAAAAAAAGAACAATACATAAAGGAACATGAAGAATACAAAAAGAACTGGATGAAAGAAAAAAGAAAAGAAGAAAAAGATTTTAAACTTCAGGTTATTGATTATTTTTTTGCTAATATTTGTGGCTTAGACAGTTTATGCGCATACACAGAAGAAAAAACAGCACTTCACTTCAACATCCCATTACATCAAGTCTATGATATTCTTTCAAAAGATGAACGTTACAAAGAAATAGAAAAAATACGAGAAATGTCAGAAGAAGCACAAATGAATAGACTGCATCAAATAGAAGTTAATTTAACAGTCAAAAGGCGAAAAATCTCCGAAAGAATTATATTTGAAAGCTGTAAAAGCGCATATGAATATGACAAACAAAAAGATTGCTTTGTGTTTACAGAAAAATTCGGGAGAAAACCAGCAGATTTAAAAAAATACTACAAAGCGCATACATATTTTACGCTATTAGATGAATTAAAAAATAAAATCGAAGAAGAAAAACAAACAAGCGAAGTTGAAAAGGAAATAATCAGAGAAAAATAACTTCAAAAAAGAAGGAAGGGAAATAAGAGTGAGAAAAAGAGCTTACATAAAAACTTTTGATGGCATTAAATTATACAGCGGAGAAGCGGTACTGATTAAAGAATATGAACACTTTTATCTTTTTCAACTAAAAGATTATCGCGTGTCAATCTGCAAAAATGACTTAAAAGCGAATTTATCAGAGATCAAATTTTTACAATAAAGCGGTACTTCTCTACAAATATACAACAAAAGGAGGAAAGTAAAAAAATGGATAAAATTGCTTATAGCGTAAAGGAAATAGCTGAAATTCTCCAAATTAATAGATATACCGTATATGAGTGGATTAAAAGAAATAAAATGCCTCATAATAGAACAGCGAAAAACGGGAAAATCTTGGTACCTGCTTCAGCAATCGAAGAATGGCTGCAGGGTAAAGACTTTGCAAATGAACATATGCGCAAAAAGATAAAACAAAAAGTAAAATAAGAATAAATGATAGGAGCCGACCAAAATGTTGGGGCGCACACATCTTGCCATTGGCCTTGCAGCAACAACAGCAATAATAACAAATCCACAAACACTGCCTGCAAGCCTCGTTGTAGCAGGAGTAAGCTCATTAATTCCGGATATAGATGAAGAGCACAGTATAATAAGGCACAGAATAGACATTGTTCCATGCTTACCGTTAGGCTTTCTACTGCTCTTTGCAGCAGATTATTTTTTGTGGCATTACAAATACTTTTCGCTGCTTACAGCAGTTTTATTTGCGATTTACATAAGTTTTGGATACTTTGCCGAACACAGAAGCTTCACTCATTCACTGCTGGGCTTCATAACATTTACACTAATACTTGCATTGTCAGCCAAAATACTGCTTATACCTGCTGTAATTGGTTATGGTCTACACCTTGCAGCAGACTTGATGACAAATACAGGTATTGAGCTGCTGTATCCCGCCCGAAAGCGTTTCGGACTTCATTTAATAAATACAGGCTCGATAATAGACAGAACCATAGAGCTTGCAGCAGGCCTTTTGTTTTTTGTTATGCTTTATCAAAGTCTTGCAGGGATGCACATACTTTTTAAAATATTTCCTCATCATTTCAGAACATTACCTTAGGGTGTTCGCCTAGTGAACACCCTTTTTTATTGAGGGAGGGCGCACTGCACGGGCTGTTCGTTCCCCCTTGGGCCTGTGTATTCGTCCTTCTGCGGACAAGGCATTCCCCCTTTTAAGATTTTCCCCTCCTATTTTTATTTTTGCAGCCGGCTGGCTGCCTTTTTTTATTTTTTAAGGGAATTCTTACTTTTAAATAATGAAAAATCTTTTATGGGGGTCAAAGATATGCAGGAATTAAAACGTGTAATTGTAAAAGAAGAACTTGTAGCCCTTACAGGTGATTTAATTGAAGCAATTATTCTAGATCAATTCTTGCGTTGGTCGGAAAAAGTTGAAGATTTTGACAGATTTATTGTGGAAGAAAAAGAACGTACAAAGTTAAATGAAATAAATCAAAATTCTTCTTTAACAAACGGATGGATTAGCAAAAAAATAAGTGAATTAAAAAATGAAACTATGCTAACTGATTCCGAAAAAACAATTCGTCGAAAAGTACAAAACCTTGTTGAGAAAGGTTTCTTGCAAGAAAGACAGAATCCGATATACAAATGGGATAAAACCCTGCAGTACAGAGTTAATTTAGTTTACATAGCAAAGAAGCTACATGAAATCGGATATACGCTGGATGGATACAAATACGATATATCAGAGCTTGTTTCAGAAGAAGATAACGAAGATGCCTTTTAAAAAATAAAATTAAAAAAAGGAGAGATAAAAGATGAGGGATATAACTCCAGTAGTAGAAAAAATAGGTAAAATTAACTTCCAAGGAAACATAATTCCTGCAACATGGTATAAACATCTCCGTTATCCCAATAATAAAGTTAACTTAAACGCCGTAATTATCTTAAGCGAGATTGTTTACTGGTATAGACCAATTGAGATAAGGGACGAAGCTACTGGCAAAGTAATTGGAATAAGAAAGAAATTTAAAGGCGATATGCTGCAGCGAAGCCTGCAGAGCTTTGCTGACCAGTTTGGATTGACAAAAAGACAAGTTCAAGATGCTTTAAAGTTTTTAAGAGACAAAAAACTAATAAGAACTGAACTCAGGACAATAGAAAATCCAGACGGCACCAAAATAGGCAATGTGCTCTTTTTAGAACCGATACCAGAAGAAATAGAAAAAATAACTTATGATTATGATACAGCATCTGATTACGTACAGACCGAAGACGAAACTCTTGCAACAGAAGATACCTCCTCATACGATATAACGTATGACCTCATACATTATAACGTAATACCTCATACGATAGAACGTATGAGGTCATACGATAAAACGCATGAGGTCCTACGTTCTAACGTAGGAGGTCATACGATAGAACGTATGACAAATACAGAGACTACTACAGAGACTACTACAGAGACTACTACAGAGACTACTACAGAGACTACTACAGAGACTACTACAAATACCTACCCTCTAGTTAATTTAAATAATAAAGCTACTCCTATAGATAGTGTTTATAGTATTAGAGATAGTATAGGGGAGAAAAAAGGGGGTTATAGGGGGAAAAAGGAGGGGAAAAACACCGTGATGGTACCATCTGCAGAATCTTACGATTCCGCAGATGGTACTGTGCGCATAAATGCGCACACAGCTTTTGAAAAAACTAACACAAACAGCACCACCACTAGTAATAATTCCTACGGAGCAAAAACTGCTAATGAAAACAAACAGTTTGAACTATATCACTGCAAGAAAGATGATGTGGACAAACCCAGGATCCGCATCTTCCTAGTTACTGACGAGGAAAACCAAGAAAAAGAGACGTCCAGCCCCGGCGATGTAAATAATTTACTCAAAAGTCAAAATAATACTCAAGCTAATACTTCTTCATCGGAGGAGGAGAGCCGTACTGGAACTGCAGCAAAAGACGCAAAAAAAGAGGGAGGCCGCAAAGCCTCCACAAGACGCAGCACTAAGTCACAGCACAAAGACGAACTAAAAGTCAAAGCACAAAACATATTCCAGTACTGGCTCTCCAAAGGTATTATACCACACGAGAGCCTTACACGGCAAGCCCTTAATGAAGCCGTGAAAGTACTGGAAGTTTACAGTGAAGAGCAGATCAAACAGGCAATTGATAATTATGCGTATGTCCTTAAGCATCCTGAACGGTTCTGGTGGACATATGTGTATTCGTTTAAGAATTTCATAACAAAGGGGCTGGAACAGTTTATGGACAGGCGTACAGTTATGAAAAACTATCTCAAAGAAATGTCCCCTGTAGAAAAAATGCAGAAGTTTGCAGAAACAGGTGACTGGCGCTATTTAGTGCCAGAACGTTATGAAGACACAATGGAATATGCAGCAAGGAAAGCGCTTGCAAACCTAGAAGGTAAAAGCATAGACGAAGTTGATTTTAAATCGCCGTTGTTTGACTACAGCGGCTTATATGACGAGGACGGATTTTTGAAGTTCCCTGAGGATGACGAAGAAGACGATGATTTGTACAGCAGTACAGATAATCCGGACATTCCGGATATTTTCCAGCTCTGGGGCAGAGACGAAGAAGATGATGTTTACTGAAACGGGAGCGAGCCCAAATGCAAAAGGGTGGCGCATTAGAAGAGTTAATAGAAAACCTTGCAGTGCAGCTGAGATTGTCCGGACAGGGAATTCTCTTAAAACAAAACGTTTTGTGGGTCAACTACAATGGCAGAGTTTTCCCTAAAAAAGGTGCTCCGGTTGATTTCCTTGGTGTTGTAAAAGGAGTTCCCATTGCACTGGAATGCAAGGAGACAGCTTCAGATAGAATACAGCTTACAGAATCTCACTTTTCGGAGAAAGAGAAGGCTTTTCTCCAGGATTTTGAAAAAGCAGGAGGAAAAGCTTTTTTGATTTTTGCTTTTTGGAAGCACAACGCAATTTATCTGGTGCAGTACAAAGACTTTGTACAGTTCAACAAAAAAAGCATAACCAGCAGAGATGCCCAAAAAATAGGGCAGAAAGTCAACCTGAATGTCCAAAATTTTGTTTTTCAACTTACAGGAAATCAATAACAAAAGGAGTGTTTTAAAATGACCTCAAATGAAGTTATGAGAATTTTAGCAATAATTGCTTCTTCATATCCTCAGTATACCAGACAAATACAGCGGAATTTAGAAAACATGGCAGTAGTCTGGGGTGCTTTTTTAAGAGATATTCCCTTTGAAACAGCTTTAGCAGTGCTTCAGCATTTAATTCCTAAAAGCCAGTACCCGCCAACCATCTATGATTTTCGAAAGGAACTTCTTGAACTTACAGGAAACAGCGACCCGGATGCCGTAGAGGCCTGGGGAGAAGTAATGAGAGCAGTAAAACTTTACGGAGTATACAGACCCGAAGAGGCTTTAAGCAGTCTCAGTGATATTACCAAGGAAGTTGTAGAAGCAATAGGCTGGAGAGAGATATGTCTTGCAGAAGACATTAATGTTGTGCGTGCACACTTTATTAAGCTTTTTGAAGTGTACAGAGAAAGAAAACTTGAAGAGAAGCTTTTAAACATAAACACCTTAATCAGCACAGTGTCAGGACTAGCAGACGGGAATAATAAGCCTTTAAACCGTTCAAAAGGTGCTAACAGGATAAAAAGTATTCCTGCTCGAATTAAAAGCATTCCAGGGTCAAATTAAGCCTTCTGAGAGGCATTATAAAAAGGGGAGATGCTTTTGAGTAAAAATACTGCAGAACTTGGAGAAGTTCTGGAAAAGAAAGTACAAGAGCTGTCCAGGAATGTAAAAGCAAAAATGCCCAGATGTTTTATCTGCATGGACCAGGGTATTATTTTCTATAAAAAGAAAACCCCGTTTGGTTATTTTGCAGAATATCCCTTACACTGTGTTTGCGAAAAGGGATATGAATGGATGTATGAAGGTAGAGCAATGCAGAAAGAGGTAAATAAAGGGCAGTACAGAATACCTTCCGTAGACGAAGTTTTTGACATTGAAGAGCTGAAAAAGCAGAACTGGGAAAACTGGCTTAAAAAGCATGAAGACAAAACAGAACCCATAGTTCAAGACCAGGACTGGATACAAATAGAAGCTGATCTTGAATCTATTTTTTGACCAGGAAGGAGATGCAGAATGAGCGATGCCATCAAATATGCTTCTTCCCGCCCATCCAGGCAGTGGAAGAAAATTCGTGATGCACAAACCGACGACCAGAAATGGTATTTCTTTAACAGCGTCTTTAGGCTTGCACAGGCAATTGAGAAAAATAACAAAAGTGAAATAGAAACATGGGAATATCTGGTAGAACAAACAATGAAAAAACATCCGGAGTACACAAAATTTTAAATGAAAATATTTAAAACAATTGACTTTTGCAATAATTTTGTTTAAAATATTAGACGAAAGGGGAATGAAAATGCTTCCTAAAGAATGCAGCAAATGCCTGAAAAAAGACGGAAATGTATGCACAGCTTTTAATAATCCATATTTTCAATGGAGAAATGGACGCCGCTGTTATGGATATGTAGACAGCCCTGCAGAAATGCTAAAAATGTATCAGGAAATGTGTCACGGACCCTACGCCTGAAGGCGTAGGGCTTGGGTTGGCGGGTCCGAGGGGAACTCCGTGACTAGGCTAAGGGCGGCGTCTTCGCCGTCCTACGCCGGGTGGGCTACCAAGGACGCCGGGGTGCTCCCCTAGCTCCGGCCTCTCCGGCAGAACCGCTCAATGCCGCGCACGGTCGGTAATCGTGCTACGCCTGCCCGGCATTGCCGAAGGGGAATCTCACCCAGGCTCCGACCTGGAGTTGAACTAATAGTTCCCTGCAGAAGCGGGAAAGAAGGGAGTTATATGCGTGTTCCGGTGATAGGCGCGGCAGGAAAGCCCCTGATGCCGTGCCATCCTGCGAGGCGCGGCTACTCCTGAAATGCGGCAAGGCGTTGCCTAAAAGGAACAAGCTGGGCATTTTCTACCTCCAGCTCACATACGAGGTAGAACCCAGCAACCAAATCCTTGTGCTCGGCCAAGACCCCGGGAGCAGGTTTGAGGGCACTTCCGTCGTGGGGTCAAAACACACCGTCCTCAACATCATGTCGGAAGCAGTGACTCACGTTAAAAAAGCTCTGAAACAGAGGCGTCGGATGCGCCGCGCGAGGCGCTACCGGAAGACCAGGCGCCGCCCTGAGAGGTTCGACAACCGCCGAAAGGGAGACGAGTTCCTTCCGCCTTCCACCAGGCGCGGTGGGAGGCCAAGCTGAGGATAATCAAACAGCTGCTGAAGATACTGCCGATTTCCTGCATTGTTATTGAAGACGTCAAGGCCGAAATGAAGAAGGGGAAGCGTCGTTGGAACGAGAACTTCTCCCCGGTCCAAGCAGGCAAAGAGTACTTCTACCGCCGCCTGAGGGAACTCGGCTTCGAACCGGTCTTGAGGCAGGGACACGAGACAAAGGCCCTGCGGGAGCAGTTCGGACTGAGGAAAAGCCACAACAAGAAGGAGAGGAGCTTCTTCAGCCACTGCGTGGACGCCTGGGTGTTGGCCGCTTCTGTCTCGGGCGCCGAAAGACCCGACCACGCGGGGCTTTACTACCTAGTTCCGCTGAGGTTCCACCGGCGACAGTTGCACCGGCTGGAGCCGGACAGAGGTGGGGTGAGGAGGCCTTACGGCGGCACGCGCAGCCTGGGCTTCAAGCGCGGCACTCTGGTGAGGCACCCGGAGTGGGGTCTGTGCTGCGTCGGCGGCCACCGGGGCGGCCGGCTGAGCCTGCACGACCTCAGTACCGGCAAGAGGCTCACGCAAAACGCGAAGCCGGAAGACTGCCGGGCGCTCACGTGCGTCTCCTGGCGTTCGCAGTACATTTCCGAAAAGGGGTGCTTTAGCGGCCTTTCCTCCCGCCCCCTGAAGGGAGTGGGTCTCCAGGCCGCGCCTTTCTATGAGTACAACTTATCAAAAGGAGAAAAAGCAGAAAACATTAAGAGAGCAATAAACTACTATAGAGAGATGCTGATTGTTTAATATTACCAAAAGGTGGTGACTCCTGTGGAGTACAAAGAAGGCTGCATAGTAGACAGGATAATATTCGAAGCAGATAATTATACTGTTGCACATTTAAAACATAACGGCACCACTTTTACTGCTGTCGGAATTTTCCCACTCAAAAAAGGAGAAATAGTTAATGTAAAAGGAACATGGGAAGTACATCCCAAGTATGGAAAACAATTCGTTATCCAGTCTCTTGAAAACAAAGATGCACACTTAATAAACACAGAAGATTATACTGCAGCAGATATTGAGGCATTTTTAAAAAACTTAAAAGGAATTGGCGAAAAAAGAGCAAAACTGATTACATCAGTATTTGGAACCAGTACGCTCGATGTTCTAACAATTAATCCTTACAAACTTGTTGATATAGGAATACCGGAATCTGCAGTAAAAACAGCCTACTCCCAGTTCATGAAAGAAAGAGATATGACTGAATTAAAACTGCTTCTTCTTCCCGCAGGAGTTACCACTAAAACAGTAAAAAAAATTTATGAAAAGTACGGCAGAAATGCAGTAAAAATTTTAAAAGAAAATCCATATAGAATTGCAGATGATATTTATGGTTTTGGCTTTATAAAAGCAGATAAAATTGCGCAGAAACTTGGCATAGATGCAGAAGCACCTGAAAGGATTCAAGCTGCTTTAAAATATGTTCTAAAAAGCAGTGAAAGAGACGGACATGTATGTCTTCCGAGACAAATTCTTATAAAACAAACAGCAGAACTGCTTGGTCTTAACAGTAACATGCTGAATGAGAACATATCAACTTTAATCAGCAGAGGAGACTTTATTGAGGAAAAAGGCTTTATATATACGCAGGATTCGTATCAAAAAGAGAAATTCATAGCAGAAAAGCTGAAAAGAATGCTTACTGCGGAACCACCAGCAAGAAACCTAAAAAATGTAAAGGAAATTCTTAAAACCGTTTCTGCAGAAGCGAATATTTCATACACAAAGCAGCAGCTCAATGCGGTAAAAGAAGCTCTTTTAAACAAAGTGCTGGTAATAACCGGAGGCCCTGGTGTAGGAAAAACGACAATTATAAAAGCAGTGCTGGAGGTTTTAAAACAAAACGGCTGGAAGGTAGAACTTGCTGCTCCCACAGGCAAAGCAGCAAAAAGGCTTACAGAAGCAACGGGATATGAAGCAAAAACAATACACAGGCTTTTAGACGCAAAGTATAACGAAAAAACAGGAAGAACCTATTTTGCTGTTAATGAGCTGAATCCTCTTGATGCTGATGCAGTTATTGTCGATGAAGTATCTATGGTAGGCAATGATATGATGTATTTTTTGTTAAAAGGACTAAAAAATGAAACAAAACTTATACTTGTGGGAGACGCTGATCAGCTGCCTTCTGTTGAAGCAGGAAATGTTTTGAGAGACATAATTGAATCGGGAGCAATCCCTGTAGCAAAACTTACAGAAATTCACAGACAGAGTTCTGTATCGTCAATAATCTACAACTCTGAAAAAATAAACATGGGTTCAATGCCTATGTTCAATCTAAGAGACTTTATATACGACGAAGCACTAATCCCTGAACACATTGTTGAAATTTACATGGAAGAGCTATCATACAGCAAAACACCACAAAATGTACAGGTTCTTACACCAATTAGGAAGGGAGATTTCGGAGTAAAGAACCTGAATTCCTTAATTCAGCAGGCAGTAAATCCGCCGGCAAAAGAGAAAAAAGAGATAAAGTATGGTGACACAGTATACCGCGTAGGAGATAAAGTCATTCAAACAGAGAATAACTATGAAAAGATGGTATTCAATGGGGAAGATGGAATAATCGAAGACGCATATACGGACAAAGAATATAACAGACATCTTGTTATAAATTTTGACGGAAACATAGTTGACATAGCTGAAGAGGAAATACAAAACATAGAGCTTGCTTATGCACTGACTATTCACAAATCCCAGGGCAGTGAATATGACACAGTAATTTTAGTAGCGACCTCGAAACACTTCATAATGCTCAAGCGAAATCTTCTTTATACAGCAGTTACAAGAGCAAAAGAAAAAGTTATAATTCTGGGTGAAAGAAAAGCTGTATGGATTGCAGTAAAAAACATAGATACTTCTGTCAGATATACTTTACTTAAAGAAAGACTCCAAAATTTTTCAAAAAATTTTTAAAGAAAGTAGGTTGAAAGATGTTATGGATTCACAATCCAAATACTTCTCTTGAGTTGAAAAGAGAATATCCTATAAAACAAAATAATTTCCCTGTTCTTAAACAAATTGTTCACGAGATTTTAAATGCAGAAAAAGTTGCTGTTTTTGGCGACTATGATGTAGACGGTATATCATCTGCAGTGATAATGAAAAAAGCTCTGGACAAAATTGGCATAAAAAATTACGTGCGCCTTCCTGAAAGAAAAGAAGGTTACGGCATTAAGCCTTTTCATATTCATGAACTTAAGGCAAAAGGATTTAATACAGTCATCACGGTAGACAACGGCATAACAGCTTTCGAAGCAGTTGAAGAAGCAAAAAAACTCGGCATGAAAGTAATAATAACAGACCACCATGAACCAAAAAAATAGTCCCACCTGCAGATATAATATTTGATCCCAAGCTTTACAATTCATATCAGGACTATTCCGGTGCAGGGGTAGCTTTTCTGGTAGCCAGAGAACTGTTAAGAGCAAAAAATCTCTCTGTTACTGATGACCTTCTGCAGCTTGCCGGACTTGCAACAGTTGCCGATATTGTCCCTTTGGACGGAAACAACTGGTATATAGCACGCAAAGGCTTAGAATACATAAGAGAAAGACCAATTACCGGAATACAAAAAATTATAGAAACAGCATCTATCAATCAGAAGAGAATTGGAGGCTTTGAATTAAGCTGGATCATAATTCCACGCCTTAATGCACCCGGAAGAATGGACAGCCCCCTTCTTGCTTATAATCTTTTGCTGAATGGAGAAGGGGTGGAAGCAGTTAATCAAATCAACAGAGAACGCCTTGAAATTGTAGACCAATTTATGGAGAAAGTGTCAGATAAAACGGACTTATTTTTGACATACATTTTCCCGGACTGTCCCAAAGGAGTCATAGGCTTGATAGCCGGACGTGCAGCAGAAAAATACGGCAAACCTGCCCTTGTTGGAACCGTTGAAGAAAACAATACTGTTGTCGCTTCATGCAGAGCTCCCGGTAAATTTGATCTGATGGATGCTTTTGATTTTGTGTCAAAATATATAGATATATCATATGGTGGACACAAAAGCGCATGTGGAGTGCATTTTTATCTAAAAGATTATGAAAGACTCCAAAAGGCGCTCAATATGTATACGATAAAGAATCCGGTTGAATTTGAACCGGTAATACTGGACGGCATATTAACACACAAACCTACTGTTCAGGAAATAGAACATTTCGATAATTACGAGCCCTTCGGATATAAAAACCCGGAACCGGCGTTTTTGGTAGAAGGAAAAGTTGTAGAAGTAATGAGAACAGAAAAGTGGCAGTTGATAAAACTGGATAATGAAATTAGCTTCTTTGGAGAAAGGGATTATACAGTCGGACAAGATGTAAAAGTTGTTTTAAGACCTGTTGTAAAAGGTGGATACGTTAATTTTAAGGTTTTAGATGAAGCACCTCAAATACATTATGACATTGTTGATAAGATTATATCATCACAAAAGAACAAGACAACTCTTTCGCTATAAGTAGCAAAATAACAAGACTTAAACCTAATTAAAGAGCAAAAACATTGATGTTTAAAAGGAGGGAAGAACGCATTCCTCTCCATCTTATAGAAGATGGAGTCCCTGCGCTCATTTGCGATGAAAATTCAAAAACGGAATTTATTAATATTTAACGATTCAGTTTATTTTTTCCTTATAGGCATAGTTATTTCACTTATTGTTGTTTATTTTTCTGTGAGGTTTATATCTAACTATATAGTTAACACAATGAAGGATGCGGCATATAAATCTCTAGCAGTAGTAGAAGATTATACAAACCCCGAAATTATTTCAAAACATATTAACAATACTGAAACAAAAACTTTCACTTTGCTGCCTCTTAGTAACGAATACTGGATAGGACAAGGATTTATAGAAGGCACTCTTTATTATATCTTTCGAGTTAAAGAAGAAACATCAGAACAGGGATACGAAATTGCTCCTATTGTAAATTCAAAATTGGTATATGATAATAAAAATACTGTAGAGGTTATAAAACAGAATATTACAATAAAGTACAAATCAAAAGTTGATGGACAAATTAAGACTCAAGACATTGAAGAATATCATTATATTTTCCATGTTTCTAATGAAAAAATAAAGGATTATGGAGTAATAGAAGAAAGAATTATATATAGCAATACCACGGCTTTCTTTCCCATGTTTATTCCATCTTGGTTTCCACTTTTTGTTAGATAAAGAGGTTTATAAAAAACAAAAAAGGAGAGAGCAAAATGTGTTTTTTCAAAAGGCTTATAAAAGATGAAAGAGGAACCGGAGAGGGTCTGGCACTGATGACAACTTTTATGATAATAGTTATTATGGTCGCGCTGACTAGTGCACAGACAGATAAAGAAATGTTTGGGAAAAATAGATATTATACAGAAAAAAGATATATAGTTTCCCTAGAAGATAATCTTGCATTTTCAAATTCACCATTTGTCTTAGGGATAGGTAATATAGACCAAAATCTGTATTATTTTGTTAGAGTAGTTAAATCTGAAAACCCACTTACGACTGTTGTTTATAAACTTAATGCTTCGGAATGGGACCTGATTGAAAAAGACAATCTTGATAAACCTTATTTATATCGAAAAGTAGAAAAACACTATGATCTGTTTGCCGGTGGTGTAGTAGAAAAACCAGTAGAACAGTACATTGTGGTTCCCAAAGGAACAATTAAAAAGACGTTTAACAGTGATTTGAAATAGCAAAAATATCATTCTGGACAGGGGCTATGGGAGTGCTTAAATACCGCCTGCTGGGAATAGGCACTCTCTAGAAAGGCGGACTATAAATAACCCAGCACTCTAAACTGATGCCAGTGCGCATAGTTTAGAGAAAAGAATTGTCAACATGTACATTAAATAGAAAGAAGTCGGGATCGAGTTAATGGAGAAATAGTAGAGAAGGCAATAGAACAGTATATTGTGGTCCCTAAGGGAACAATTAAAAAGACTTTTAATATAGAACCTCAATAAGCAGTACAATTTTTTTGTCTTTTATAAAAATTATGCAGTAGATATGACAAACAGAAATGGCATTGTACATCACAGCAGAAACAATTCTGCTGTATTTTTTTGTATTATTTTTAAAAGATATAGAACCGAAAGGAGAAAACACACATGCAGAAACCGCTCTGGTATGCGATACAAACGCTGCAAAACTATGAAGAAAAAGTAAGAGAAAAAATAGAAATGTTGGTCAAAAATAATAACAATTATCAAGGTGTAATCTTCCAAATAGAAGTTCCGGCTGAAGAAAAAACAATCATAAAAAATGGCAGCAAAAAAGTAAAAACACAGAAGCTGATTCCAGGCTATGTTTTTATAAAAATGGTTATGACCCCGGAAATTCAACAGGCTATTCGAAAAATACACGGAGTAAAAAATTTTGTTGGAACAGATGGAATACCTGTTCCTATTAGCAGCTCCGAAATAAGACGGCTGGGTATTAAAGATATTTTTCCTTTATTCAATGAAAACGAAACTGTAATCGTAACTCAAGGGCCTTTCGAAAAATTCATTGGAATAGTAAAGGGTGTTGACCCGGAAAAACAAAAGGTAAAAGTAGAACTGCAGATATTTGGCAGGAATATAACAATAGATTTTGGAATTGAGCAGATAGAAAAGCTGGAATAGTTAATTACTGCAGAATAAAGAGGGGATAAAAGATGAAATTAAGCTTATATCAAAAAAACATAATGCTTAAAATAATTAAAAACCCCAAAATTAACAGCGAAGTTAAGATATTATTTTTAGTAGAACTTTTATATTATAACGCAATTTCTCAGAAAACTGCAAACAGCTTAGTACAGCAGTATATTCTAGGGATTTCAGAAGAAGCAAGAGAAAATCTAGCTGAACTCTTGAGCATGATTTCATCAGAAAAAAATATAACACTTGGAGAAATAAAAAGTATCCTTGCTCAAAGAGTGTTAACAACAAGAATAGAAAATGTAGAATCTAATGCAGATCTTGTATATATGATGTACAACAAAAAAGGAGCCACCTTTTTATCTGTGCTTATAAGTATGGTTTTGATAGCCATAATCGTATATATTTTAGCTGTTTTCGCTCCTCATGCAGTTCAAAATAATGCCTATATAAGGGACAGAATAAGGGCTCTTTATTTAGCCCAGGAAGCAATGGAACAAATTCAAACACAGCCGTATAATTCAATACTGCCGCAGTCAGCAGCAGAAGTTTCCGGATTTGCAGGGTTCTATAGACAGGTAGATGTTATAAATGTTACAGACACTGGCAAAATAGTAACTGTTACTGTAACTTTTCCGGGTGGTAAAACCTCACTGTCAACTGAAAGATATTTTTCGCCATACGAACAATAAATTGGGAGAGAATTAAAATGTACAGTTTGCACAATAGTAAAAAAGGATTTACACTTCTTGAAGTAATGCTCTCTGCCGCATTAGGAATTATTGTAATAATTGCAGTGTTGGAGTTACTTACATTGTCATCTGTTTCATTTACTAAACAAAGTAATATTTTTTCTACAACTCAAGAAATAAGTGTTTTTATGCTGACTTTCACAAAAGATGTTCATAATGCTGATACGATAAATGTTACTGATAACAGAATAGACATAACTTCAAACAGTGAACAAATTACATATGTTTACACCAACGGAACAATAAGCAGAAATTCCAAAATTTTAATAACAGGAATAAACACATTAAAATTTACACAAACTCCTGCTGGAACAGGAACCTTAATAAGTGTAACAGTAAATAAAAACGGAATAGAAATGAGGACGACGGTTTATGCAAAGTAAAAAAGGAAATATATTGATGTTAACAGTAATAGGACTTTCTATCATGATAATTTTAAGCATGATTTTTATTTCAAACATAATACGCGGACAACTTCATATGTTAAATATCGAAAAAATAACACAAGCTTATTATACAGCACTGACAGGAATAGAGCGGACAAAACCTTACTGGAACAAATATATAACACTCAATCATGCTCCGGGTGATATAGTTGAAATAAAAGAAGCGGAAGGAAGCGCAGAAAATAATAGTTATGTTAAAAGTGTTATCTTAAAGTATCTGGAAGTTGGATCTAACTATGCAGTTGTCTCAATAACCTCTACAGCAACATGTGGAAATAACGAAAAAGTAGTAGTACGCACACTAACTGCAAACTTTTCTGAAGGTACACTGGTCTCAGTTAATTTTTTAAATGAAAAGAACATTGCTAGAAATTATCAGCAAGATAGTTCGAATCAGCAGAAACCAAAAGAGGATAAAAGCAAATGGAAAAACAAAAAACAGAAACCAAAAGCCTTAAATGTTGTAGAAACAAGTAGTATAGCACAATAGTCTTGCGGAGGCACGGCCTTAGAGGTCGTGCCTTTTTTAATGGGCGTGCGAGAGCACGTACTAAAAAAAATAAATTAAAGGAGTGGTTCTATGTTAAATCTGTTCAAGAGGGCAGAAAAACCGGATAGAGAGGAGGTGCAACCGGCGGAGAAGACTTTGTTTGGCAGATTGGCATACGGTATTCACAACAGGAAAGGTTTCACGTTAGTGGAGCTGCTTGTGGTAGTAGCGATTATAGCAATACTTGCAGCAGCGTTAGTGCCAAGGCTTTTAGGCTATACTGACAGGGCAAGACAGGCAAGAGCTATGAGCGACTTGGGCACAATGAAAACAGTAATAGAGACATACACAGCAGATCAAGGTAATGGAGTATATCCGGTACCAGATTCAACTGCAGCAAACTATGTAGGAACAATATTAAAGAATGGTGGAATTAACTGGACAGGGGACAACACAGGTATAAAGGATCCATGGGGCTATGCATACTACTACAATCTTATAAAGGACAGCAACGGCAATGTAACAGGATATGTCATTGCATCACCTGGTAAAGACGGGCAGTTAGGAACAGCAGATGACGTATACACAACTGACAGCGTACAGCCTACAGTAGGGCAACCCGCTGTTACAGTTGATCAAGCAACAGCAGCAGTATCAGCTCAGTAATTTTTGATAAAGGCAGGATGGAGCAATAAATCTGTCCTGCTTTTACTATTAGGGAGGGATAAAAGTGAAAAATAGCTTGAAAAGGGCAATAATATATATCTTAATAGCAGTATTTATCACTGCAGGACTGATACAAGCAATACCACGTGTAAATGGAGAAACAACAACAGGATTTATTTTAGCTAGTGCAGGAGAAGATGGGCAGTTTGGGACAAAAGATGACATAGTAGCGACTGATTCGCAAAATGTAGCAAATGGTAATCCAGCAGATATCTCTATGGATATAGCAGTCCCTTCTGCAGGGGAAGAAAAGATGCAAATTATGGTACAAAAAATAGCTGTAGGGAGAAATCATTCATTAGCGATAAAAAATGATGGAACCGTCTGGACTTGGGGATGGAACGGTTATGGTCAACTAGGTGATGGTACAACGACAAATAAAAACATTCCTATTCACATTGAAGGATTAACCGATGTAATAGCAATAGCAGGTGGACAAGGTCATTCATTGGCGCTAAAAAATGACGGGACTGTCTGGGCTTGGGGGTGGAACGGTTATGGCCAATTGGGAGATGGCACGGTAATAAATAGAACAACACCTGTTCAAGTTAAAGGGCTTACTAATATAATAGCAATATCAGCAGGATATTATCATTCATTAGCCTTAAGAAGTGATGGAACCGTTTGGGCCTGGGGATATAATAGTTATGGTCAATTAGGCGATGGGACAACAACAACTAGATATATTCCTGTGCAAGTTAAAGGACTTACTGGTATAGTAGCAATAGCTACGGGAGACGAATATTCATTAGCATTAAGAAGTGACGGAACCATCTGGGCTTGGGGACGAAATGATTTTGGTCAATTAGGTGATGGAACAACAACAAGCAGATATACTCCTGTTCAAGTTAAAGGACTCACTAATGTAGTAGCAATAGCAGCAGGAGACGCTCATTCATTGGCGCTAAAAAATGACAGAACCGTCTGGGCCTGGGGATTAAATGGCAATGGTCAATTAGGAGATGGGACAACAATAAATAGATATACTCCTATTCAAGTAAATGGATTAACTAACGTAGTGGCAATAACGGGGGGATACGGGCATTCAGCAGCCTTAAAAGGTGATGGTACAGTGTGGACGTGGGGACTTAATAATTATGGTCAATTAGGTGATGGAACAACAAAAAACAAATATATTCCTCTACAAGTTACAGAATTAGCAAACATAACAGCAATAGCATCAGGTGCTAATCATTTGTTGGCTTTAAAAAATGATGGAACCATCTGGGCTTGGGGATGGAATTATTACGGTCAATTAGGTGATGGAACAACAATAAATAAATATACTCCTATCCAAATTCAAAATTTAAATTCAAATTAAAGCAATTTTTTGTTGCAGGTAGAAAAACAAAATTTTATTTTTCTACCTGCAATTTTAATCTATTAATAAATAAACAAGTTTTTTAGGAAGTGATTCTATATGACATATAAAATAAAAGTATATTACATGGGGAAAATAAGAACTTTTACGGTAGAAGCCGAAAATGAAAAAGATGCAGTAGAAAAAACATATGAAAGAATCGGAGCGCAGCGCATTACTATATTAAGCATTACAGCAGATAATAAAAGCAGAAACAAGACTAAGTTTTCAGGAAAAGTAAAACCTAAAGAACTCGAACTTTTCTGCAGGCAAATGCACGCATTAATTTTCTCCGGTATAACCGTATTAGAAGCGATAGAAACTCTTTCAGACAGAGAAAATAAGAAAATGAGTGCAGTTTTAAAAGAGGCAGCAGATAATATAAGAGCAGGTTTTTCCTTATCATCTTCTTTAGGTGGCTATCCTGATGTTTTTGATCCAGTATTTATAAACACAATACGTGCTGCTGAAGAATCCGGATCACTGGAAAATGCACTTTTATGGCTTGCAGATAATTATAAAAGATCGGATGAATTTAAAAGAAAACTGAGACAGGCAGTAACTTATCCTTCTATAGTGGTAGTTTTTGCACTTATTGTAACTATTGGACTTTTTACTTTTGTCGTGCCTAAATTTGCAGAAATGCTTACTCAGGGCGGAATAAAAATTCCTCTAATAACACAAATAATGCTTTATATTTCTTCACATTTTATCTTCTTTGTGCTGGGGTTCATCGCTTTTTTATTTTTGCTTTTCCTACTTTTTAAGGTACTGAAAAGAAATGAAAAAATATTTGCACAAATAGAACTTAAATTTCTACGTGTTCCTATAATAGGGAAAATATTCAGACTAATGAACTTATCAAAAATTTTCTGGGTACTAGCACTCCTTATTCGTTCAGGTATTCAGATCGATTATGCATTGGATATATTAAAGAATCTGACTGGCTTTACATCCCTGCACCAGGAACTGGAAAATGCAAAAATTACTGTGCAAAAGGGCGGAACACTTTCTTCGGGATTGACCGATTCAAAGTGGATTCCGCCGCAGAAATTAAGATGATAGTTGTTGGGGAGCAGTCAGGTAACCTTGAAAAAATGGCCGAACAGGCAGCTTCTTTACTTGATACAGAAACAGATATACTTCTAGGAAAACTCCCTCCTCTAGTTGAAACTTTAACAACAATACTTGTAGGAGTAGGTGTTCTCATTGTGCTCCTTTCACTGTTTTTGCCCATGATAGCAACATATCAAACCATTAGCTGAAAAGGAGAGATTCTATGAAACGGGAAATACTTGATATCCTTATAAAAAAAGGAATAATTACAAAGAATGACATTGAAGGACTTAAAGACCCTGAAAAAGAACTGCTTTATTTGAATAAAATCACATATGATGATATAGCAAATGCGACTGCTGAATACTATAGACTTCAGCGTGTATATCTGCCGTCAGATATAAAGCCGGTTATAGAAATTCCTATTGACATAGTTAAAAAATATAACGTTTTCCCCTATAAAATTGAGAGAAACAAACTATATCTTGCAATGAGTGATCCGGCTGATATAAATGCGACAGACAGTGTAAAAATAGCAACGGGCCTCGATGTTATTCCTGTTGTTGCTGCTGCAAATGAGATAGAACGTGCTGTAAAACGCTGGATTGAACGTGAAGAAACAGATACAGATATCGAAATAAGCACAGAAGAAGATGAAGAAGACCTGGAAGCCCCTGATTCACCGGCTATAAAGATAGTAAGGGACATAATTGAAGGGGCACTGCTTGAAGAAGCAAGTGATATTCATATAGAGCCGCGCAAAGACAGAACAGAAGTAAGATACCGAATAGATGGTGTACTGCAAAGCATTTCTAAATATCCTAAAAATATGCACTCTTCAATAGTATCAAGGATTAAAGTAATGGCAAGGCTTAATATAACTGAGCGGAGAATACCACAGGACGGAAGAATTATGTTAAAACGTCCTAAAGAGGCAGATTTGAGAGTATCAACAATACCTACAATACACGGCGAAAAAGTTGTAATAAGAATACTGAACAAAGAAAGAAAAATAGCAACACTTGAAGAACTGGGATATTCAGGCATATCTCTTGAAAGAATTTTAAAATCAATAGAATCTCCTTATGGAATGATTTTGCTTACAGGTCCTACTGGTTCAGGTAAAACCACGACCCTGTATTCTATTTTATCACGGGTATATTCTGATGATATAAACATAATAACAGTTGAAGACCCTCCAGAATATGAGTTTCCTGGAGTAAATCAGATACAGATAAATGAAAAAACAGGACTTACTTTTGCAACTGCACTTCGCTCTATTTTAAGACAGGACCCTGACATAATCATGATTGGAGAAATTCGTGATGAAGAAACTGCAAAAATAGCTGTACAGGCAGCTATGACAGGACATTTGGTACTGTCTACACTTCATACGAATGATGCTGTTTCAGCTCCCACACGGCTCTTTGATATGGGTGTTGAACCATATCTCGTTGCTTCATCTCTCGTCTGCGTTGCTGCTCAAAGGCTGGCAAAAAAAGTTTGTCCGTACTGTGCAGAAGAGTATATACTTGATGACAATGATCCAATAAATGAAGTCCTAGACCTGCATGGTGTAAAAGTAAAAAGAGGAAAAGGCTGTGTACACTGTAACTATACAGGATACAAGGGAAGAACAGCAATAACAGAAGTCTTATATGTAGACAGTGAAATTCGTGAACTTATAAGAAAAAATGCTTCAGAAGAAGAAATAAGAAAACAGGCCATTAAAAATGGAATGATAACGCTCAAAGAATCGGCTAGAGAGAAAGTAATACAGGGGATTATTTCACCGGAAGAAGCAGTAAGAAATATTTTTAGTTTTTGAGAGGATGTGAGAAAGTGCTCAAAAAGAAAGTAATTTCTGCTGGTCTATACATTTCGGATAATACAGCATATATAGCTTATGCAAAAAATGACTTAATAGCAAAAGAAAAAACTGCAGTTGAAGAGGCTGAAAAGAAACTGAAAAGAGTTTATGATGTTGCAACATGTATATCTGATCCGTCTATAATATACAAAAATGTCATACTTCCGCAAAATCTAAAAAGAAAGAACTGCTTGAAGCAGTAAGACTGCAGTTTATTGAGCTAAACAATCTGCAGGATTACCAAATATTTTACGTTAAAACTGATTATACAGTCGAGGACGGAGTAAATGTAATATGTATAGCTGTCCCTGCAAAAGTGATAAACAATTTTGCAGAAAAACATAAAGATAAGTTTACAGCACTGGATTTATGTGTTTTTGCTTTATGGAGAGGGGCAACATATAATCGGGACAGTCCTGATAAACCTGTTGTTGTAACTGCACAGGATAAAAAAACTGTTTATATTGCTGCAGGGCGAAAAACGATAGAATTTGTCAGAGAGTTTCCTCTTGATTCCAGTGCCGATTTTGAAAAGTTGCGTTCTGTTGAATATTACAAAAGTGCTTTTGTTGCTGAAGATGTAGACATGATAGAACTTAATGAAGAAGAAATGGGATATACATTAGCCATTGGCTGTATGCTTATGCCCAGTGACACTACCAGTATTAATCTGCTTCCAGGTGAATATAGAAAAGTACGTCCTACTGAAATGAAAAAACCTCGACTGCACGAAATTGTTGCTGTTACTTCTGTTCTGCTAATTGGCATGACAATTGCACCCTATATATATGTTTACAGGCTTAATATGCTCGCCCAAAATTATCAAGCAAATTTGATTAGGCTTGAAATGTCTTCACGAAAAGTACAAGAAATACAGCAGGAAATAAAGAGGTATCAAGAACAAATAAATGCAGTTCAGAGTTTTAAAACACAATCATATGTTATGATGCTTAACAGTATAAGGTATGCTCTGCCTAAAGACTGTGAAATAAAAAGTTTAGAGTTTAAAGTCACAAGTACAGCAGCTCAAAATGTGAATCAACCAGATATTAAACAAAATTCAAAACTTCAAAGTAACAGCACTGGAATAAATAATCAGGAAGCAAATAATGCTTCTCAAACATCTTCTAATAGAGTACAAAGTAATAATAACCCTCAAAACAGCAGCCAAAATGACACTACAGAAGAAATTAATCCTTTGTCCAATCCCGATACTGTAGTAATAGAAGTGCGCTCAAAGAGCATACAGTCAATAGGTTTATTTGTAGACAATCTATCAAGACTTCCTTTTATAAAAGACGTTACAGTGGGCAGGATAGAATACAATATGTCTGTATATAATTTTACTATTACAGCTTCAATTTCTCCTTTGTAAGAGAGGGATAAAAATGCTTAAAAAGATAGTTCAAAATAGGAAACTTATACTGACGTATTTAGCAGTTCTGCTGGGGATAATAACAGCAGCTTATTTTTTTATTTTGGGCATTAACAAAGTAAAAACAGCAGAAATAAGCTATAATGCAGTAAAAACACAGGTACAGGCAGAGACGGTAAAAGCATCTGTTCTGGCATCTGTAAAACAAGAGCTTTCAAACCTCAAAAGAATGGGAAGAAGTAAAACAGCCGTATGTATTTGATCCTGAAGGGGGTATTTTTTATAACCAGCTTGGTATCCTGGCTAACAAATACAAAATAAAAGATATTTCTATAACCCCTCATTCTCTGCAGGAAGGATTCTACATGGGACACCTGAGAGCACATCCTTATGAACTCGTAATAAAAGGTCCTTTCCCCAGTGTTTTTAATCTGCTTTCAGGGATTGAGAGGCTAAATATTCCTGCAGAAATAAAACCGATTTTTATACAGCAGCAGGATGATGGGACAGTCTTAGTAAAAACGACTGTTTTTTTATATTCTTTAAATCCACCTGAGAAAAAAGAGTACGTGAATGGACAGAGTGGAAGATATGATCCTTTCTTTAACCCTGACATACAAAAAGTATTACAAGAGCAAAACTCAAAAAATGTGCAGAACAGCCAATCACAGCAGAACAACTTAAATAATATTTCTCAATCCAACAATAGTACATCTGGCAGTTTCCAGCAGAACAGCAGCAGCGAACAAATCTCATCACAACAAAACAGTCCAGTGTCAAACACACAACAGATTGATAATCACAGTAATCAAACAATTCCGCCTTATAACAGTACAGTAATCAAATAAGGGAGGTGTATTTTTGAAAAGCAAAGCATTGGCTTTGTTTCTTGTTACTATATTTTCAGTAGTAACCATACCAGCAGAAGCAGAAAATTATATCCCACCTGACACGGAAGAAACACAAGTCCAGCAACTGCAGCAATATGTACATTTGATAAAAACGGCTTTTCCATTTGAAAACAGTAAAATTGTCAGTCAGTTTGGTTTTTCACAAAATGGATTTCGACCTTATACAGTATTTGAAGTACATGGAGATGTTCTTGCTGCAGTTGATGGAAATTTGAGTGTAAATGATAAAAGCATAATACTGCAGTCAAATGACCTAAAAATTGTTTATGAAAATGTAGTTCCTTCTCTAACTAACAATTTTGTAAATGCAGGTAAAAAAATTGGACAGGCTGATGGAACAGTTAACTTATATCTGTATTGGAGAGATGTTCCGACAGACTTCCTTTTTTATTTTTTCCCTGACAAATCAAAAATGGTTATAAATGGGAAATTAGAAGAGAAAGAAAAAGAAAAGTTTATTGAAAATCAAAAAGAAAAACAAAGCAAAAACAATAACCAATCTAATACTACGAGTACTTCATCAAATCTATTATCATATCATGAACTGTTAAAAACAAGATATGACAGCATATTTGATGAAGCAGGTAAGGAAACAAATATAGATCCTTTGTTTTTAAAAGCAGTAGCATATGTGGAAAGCGGTCTAAATCCAGGTGCGACGTCTCCAAAAGGTGCAGCAGGTATAATGCAAATTATGCCTGAAACAGCCCAGAAATTGGGAGTAAAAAATATATATGATCCCAAGGAAAACATAAAAGCAGGAGCAAAATATTTGAGAATGATGTCAGATATGTTTAATAATAACATGGAACTTACACTTGCTGCATATAACGCAGGTCCACAAGCAGTAAAACAGTATAATGGCATTCCACCATATAAAGAAACACAAAAGTTTGTGCAAGCTGTAGTGGACACATATGAAAATTTAAAAAAAACAAGTACAAAATAACCCGGCACGGCCATAGAGGTCGTGCCGTTTTTTATTGGGCGTGCGAGAGCACGCACCAAAAAAATAAACTAAAGGAGTGGTGCTATGTTAAATCTGTTCAGAAGGACAGAAAAACTAAATAGGGAGGAGGTGACACTTGCGGAGAAGACCATGTTCGGAAGGATAGCATACGGGCTTAAGAACAGGAAAGGCTTCACATTGGTGGAACTGCTCGTGGTAGTAGCGATTATAGCAATACTTGCAGCAGCGCTAATTCCCAGGCTTCTCGGCTATACTGACAGGGCAAGACAGGCAAGAGCTATGAGCGACTTGGGCACAATGAAAACAGTAATAGAGACATACACAGCAGATCAAGGTAATGGAGTATATCCGGTACCAGACTCTGCTGCAGCAAACTACGTAGGGAAAATACTCCAGAACGGCGGAATTAAATGGACCGGAGATAACACAGGCATAAAAGATCCATGGGGCTATCCTTACTACTACAACCTTGTAAAGGACAGCAATGGCAACGTAACAGGATATGTCATTGCATCACCTGGTAAAGACGGGCAGTTAGGAACAGCAGATGACGTATACACAACTGACAGCGTACAGCCTACAGTAGGGCAGGCAACTATCGATCAAACAACAGCAGCAAAATCCGCTCAGTAATCCTAAAAGGGCAGGATGGAGTAATTGCTCTGTCCTGCCCTTTTTGTTAACAAAAGAGTGCATAGACAGTTGATGAAAGGAAGTCGTATCTATACTTGAGAACTAGCGAAGGGGGTGAAAGAGTGAAGGACTTCAAGAGCAAAAAAGGTTTCACTTTAGTAGAAATGCTTGTAGTAGTAGCAGTTATAGCAGTGCTTGTTGCAGCATTAATACCAAGATTTATGAGTTACACCGAAAGAGCCAGAGAAGCAAGAGCAATGGCAGACATAAATACAATGAGAAATATCATAATAGCATGGTCAGCAGATGAAGGTAATGGACAGCTGCCCATAAACAGTAATGATCCAACAATACCTAATTCTATTGCAGCTGTCCTTCAGAAACACGGAATAAAATGGACCGGAGATGCAAACGGTATAGTTGACCCATGGGGACATCCGTATTATTATCAACAGGTGCTACAAACCATAGCTTTTGATAAAAGCAATAACCATAACTCCCAGTACAGTGCATTTAATCCTTATCTAAATGAGCAAAAATTCAGGTTAATAACTATTTAATAAGCACGGCCGTGAGGTCGTGCCATTTTTATTGGGCGCACGAAAAGTGCGCACCAATAAAAATAAACAAAAGGGGTGGTGCTATGTTCAAGCTGTTCAACGCAGCAAAGAAAACAGAGAGGAAGGAGGTGACACCTACAGAGAAGACCATGTTTGGGAGAATAGCATACGGGCTTAAAAACAGAAAAGGTTTCACACTGGTAGAACTCCTGGTAGTAGTAGCGATTATAGCAATACTTGCAGCAGCGCTAATTCCCAGGCTTCTCGGCTATACTGACAGGGCAAGACAGGCAAGAGCCATGTCAGACTTGGGCACGATGAAAACAGTTATAGAAACATACACAGCAGATCAAGGCAATGGAGTATATCCATCAATTAACACAGCAGATGCGAACTATGTAGGGACAATATTAAAGAATGGCGGAATTAACTGGTTAGATGCGAATACAGCTGGAGGAATAAAAGATCCGTGGGGATATCCTTATTATTATGATACTTATACAGATACAAACGGTAATGTACATTACATTGTAGTATCACCCGGCAAAGACGGTACATTAGGGACAGCAGATGACGTATACACAACAGACAGCGCACAACCTGCGGTAGGAGCAGCAGATACAACTAACTTCAAAGATTTGGCAACAAGTCCTATATCAGCAGCAGTATCCAGCAAGTAATTTTGTATAAGGCAGGATGGAGCAATAACTCTGTCCTGCCTTTATTGTTTTTTGAGGAGGTGTTGCCCTTTGCACATAGATGAAATATTAAATTTGGCCGTAGAAATAGGAGCTTCTGATGTTCATATTACTGTCGGTACACCTGTTATGATGAGGCTTGATGGAACTTTGCTAAAAATCACGGAAATAACAGACAGAAAAGAAACAGTTAATTTTTTAAATGATTTTCCTGAATGGAAGGAAACAATTAACGGGGACATGTCTTCTTTCCTAATAAAACAACTTTTTAAAGAAGATAAAAAATATGATGAGTATCTTAAAAAAAGAAATTATGACTTTGCATACGAAACTGAAAGTGGTTTAAGATTTCGTGTAAACAGTTTTTTCAAAAAAATAATCAGGCAGTAATACTAAGAGCATTACCTAAAAAAATACCTGATATAAAAGAGCTCTTTTCGTTTTTTCCTGAAATGATGATGACGCTTTACAGATTTGCACAATTACCATATGGACTTGTTCTTGTTACGGGTCCCACAGGCTCGGGAAAATCAACAACATTAGCATCGCTTATTAATTATATTAATGAAAAGTATCATAAACACATTATTACTCTTGAAGATCCTATTGAATATTTACATTTTCACAAAAACAGTGAAGTAAATCAACGTGAAATAGGAGCAGATGTTTTGAGTTTCGCTGAAGGATTAAGAGCTGCATTAAGAGAAGATCCCGACGTTATATTGGTAGGCGAAATGAGAGACCCTGAAACCATATCAACTGCCTTGGAAGCAGCACGAACCGGACATTTGGTGTTATCTACACTTCATACAAACACAGCAGCAGAAACAATTGATCGTATAATCAACGTCTTCCCACCAGAACAGCAAAATAACATACGAACAGATTTGGCAGAAGTTTTGCAGGGCGTTATATCACAGCAGCTTTTAAAGAAAAAAGAAGGAAACGGGCGTGTACTTGCTGCAGAAATTTTGGTAGTGAATTCTTCTATTAGGGCTTTAATAAGAGAAGGGAAAATACACCAGATAAACAGTGCAATTCAAACAGGAAGAGATGACGGCATGATACTGATGGCAAAATCTTTGTCGGAACTTATTAAAAAGGGACTTATAACAATGGAGGCAGCAAAAGAGAAAATTGGGGACGAAAAAATGTTAGGGCGATACTTTGGATAGTAAAGGAGGTGAAAAAGTTTGAGAAAAACGGTAATAGCTTTGTTAATAGGGATGTTTATCATATTTTCTCTGATACAAGGCATACCAAAGTATTCAGCGGACACACAAAGCGGATTTATACTTGCAAGTGCAGGCAAAGACGGACAATGGGGAACAAGTGATGATGTATTTGCTACGGAAAAAGAAAATGCTGTTCAAGGAGCAGTAAATACAACGCAGTATAATTTAACAAGCTTGGTACCGTCAAATTTACAGATAGGGAAAATAGTTTTATTAGCAGATAAAACATCGGTACCGGCAGATGGGAAAACGACGATAACAATACAAGCAATAGGATATGATAAATACGGTAATTTATTGCCGGACGGGACGGTAATTAATTTTTCAACAACATTGGGGACATTAAGTTCAACATCGGCCAAAATAACTAACGGTGCAGCAACAGTCAGCATTTCGTCACCAAATGAAGGTACAGCTACAGTAACAGCTAATAATGGTAACATATTCTCATCAATTTCACTAGTGTTTCTACAACCGTTTAGCTTTAATATAACATCGAGTAATAAAAATGCTTTTGATGGAGATTTAACTACTTATGTAAGTATTCCTCCCTATTCACCACTTTTAATGATAACATGGAACGGAGATCTTTCCAATAAAAAACTGGCAATAACTTTGGCTGGATACTACTATCCTGGTGGTGATTTATGGCCAATATATGTATATATGTATGATGCAATAGGAAATCAGATTCAATTTGTAAATGCAGATACTAATACAACTGTAAATTATGTTAAAGTATATGGATTTAAAAATACAAGACTTGGATATGTGTATTCTCCAGAAACAATTCATGTAATAGTACCGCCTAATGCTGCTAAAATAGGCATAGGTGCTTATTACTATGGGGGAAGAGTATATGAGATTTCGGTTGTGAATTAGTTTTAATTTAAGGTTAGAGTTAACTGATATATTTCCCCCTTAAAATTAAAGTAAAAAATTTTCTCAGTAGTTTATTACAAAAACAAATAGAAAGGTTGTGATAGCATTTTTTACACACTCTTGTTTGTACTCGGCCTTGTAATCGGAAGTTTTTTGAACGTCGTCATTTATAGAATACCGGAAGGCAAATCAATAATGTGCCCTCCTAATTCATTTTGTCCAAAATGTGGTCATAAACTTTCTCCTTTGGATTTAATTCCTGTATTGAGTTGGATATTTTTAAGAGGTCGATGCAGATACTGTAAAGCGCCTATATCTATACAGTACCCGTTAGTAGAGCTGCTAACGGGTACTTTGTATGTTTTGGTTTTTTTAGTATATGGTATAAGTATAAAAACCATAACAGGTTTAATATTGGTTTCTATATTGATTGCTGTTTCATTTATAGACATTAAATACAAATAAATACCAACAGAAATAACAGCAACCGGTTTTATATTAGTGTTAATACTGTATATATTTTCGCTTATAACAGGGATAATACACGTTCAAGAACTTTTAAATTATTTATACGGTTTTTTGGTTGCAACTGTAGTAATGCTGATTTTCGTTCTGCCGGAATGGATGGGTGGAGGAGACTTTAAACTGTCGGCTTTTATAGGTTTTGTGCTCGGCTTTAAATTAACTATAGTTTTTTTATTCTTGTCATTTGCTATTGGTGGGCTGATTTCAATAATTCAAATAATGTTTACAAAAGGGTCCATAGAAAAATATGTACCTTTTGCTCCATATTTGGCTTTGGGGAGTATTACTGCTTTATTGTTAGGACATCAGATAATTAATATATATCTACAAATTTTGGAAAAGAGGTGAAAAAATGTTTGAATTTTCTACAGGACTTGGGACAGGACTTTTTTCTGGTATAATACTCGGCTTTGTACTTGCATTATTAAGTACTTATTCTCGTGAAGAAAAATAAGCAGGCTTCGGCCTGCTTAATCTATTTTATCGGGGGTGATTCTATGAGTCCGCCTGCTAGCTCTGTTCATTCTGCTAATCCTGCTGTACAGGAATTTGCAACAAAGATTGCACAATCACTGACAATCCTTGCCCAGGCTCTTGGCAGCATCATCATTCCGCTTGCAACTGTAATGATGATTATTTCAATTCTTATGTTCATTTTTGGGAGTATCTTTCACTCTTCTAATATCAGAAAAGCTGGAGCCGCAGGGATGATATCTGTTGCTGTGGGAATACTGCTTTACTATGCAATTCCCACAATTATGGGAATTCTGCAGGCAATGAGTACACCTTTTAGTAAGTAAAAAAAATATAAGGAGGGTTCGTGTTGTGATGAGTAAATTAGAAAAACTTAATCAAAAATTACTGGCACTTGAAGTTTATTTAATGCCCAAATTAAAAAAAATAAAAGAATTTTTCCTTTTCGTGTATACAGGGATGTTTTTATTACTTCCTGTAATGTCTTTTGCGGAACCTAATGTATCAGGGGAAGCAACAAAATTACAGCAAAACATTATACCAGTTGTAAAAGATGCTTCTTTATATCTAGGTGTTATATTAGTATTTGTAGGATTAATTATGTGGGCAATAAAACTAGTTGTTGCACACGGGAACCCGCATAAACGCTCCGAAATACTTGAATCAGGAGGCTGGTTAATTGCTGCGACAATAGTTCTAGGTTTGATTGGGATAATTTTTAATTTAGTAATTTCAATTGCAGGTTTAGGAAATTATTCTAAAGTTCAACCATAAAAGGAGGTGTAATGGGCGCATTTATGCGCCCGCTTTTTTATGAGAGTATATAAAATACCATTTGAATTCAGGCATGAAAATACAATACTTGGCCCTCTGTCAGTGCGGCAGTTTGGATACCTGCTTTCTAATTTTCTTGTAATCGGCTTTTTTGCTGTAATCCCTCTAAAAATGCTTTTTGTAAAAATTCTTTTTAGTGTCGTGTGGCTTGTATTAACTATGCTTTTTGCTTTTCTCAAAATAGGCAACATGTATTTTGATAAATTTGTATTAGTTTACATTAGATACCTCAAAAAACCTAAAGTCTACTATTATACAAGATAGGGGTGCTTCTTATGACTTCATTTTTGGCAGTTTTAAAAATAGCAACAATAATTGTTGCAGTAGTGGGAATATCAGTAACTTTATATGCCTTAAACTATGCAGAAATTATTAGGATTCCTTTATTAAACAAAAGCTCAAAAGATACAAAGAGAACGTCCAAAAAGAAAAGTACAGCTGTTTCCAATAAAAAAGCAGCAGAAATGAGACATATATTTCAAATACAGGACATCAGAAACGGGATAATTTACCTTAAAAACGACCTGTTTGCAACAGTTGTAAAGCTTGGTTCTATCGATGTAAGGTTGCTTTCGGAAGAAGAACAAAATGTAATAGAGGATATTTTAATAAAAACCGTTATTGCACTTCCAAATCCATTTAAATTTATAGTCCTTACTACCTCTGTTGATACTGGTAACATTATTGAAAGTATTTATGCAAACTCAATAGAAAATGATATGCCTATGACAATTAAATCACTTGCCAGCGAAACAATTAATTATCTGGAAAATATGATGTACAATAAGAGCATCTACACACGAAAACTATATTGTCCTTTTTAGCACAGAAAAAGACGTAGACAAAGCATATAGTGAATTAAACAGGCTTGCAGAGTTTGTAATATCACAGATGAATGGAGCAAAAATAAAAGCAGAAAAATTAACATCAGAACAGGAAATAGATTTTATCTTTAGATTTTTAAATAACAAGAATCACAAACCATCAAATTCAATCAAGTCCGGTGCATTTTCGTTATACGTAGATGTACCATACATATACTATGAAGAAAGCGAGGGGAAAGCAAATGCTGAAATTGAAGAGAAATGATAAAGAAAAAATGAGAGAAGAAAAAATTACACCTGAGGATAATAAATTCAATAAAAGCATACTTGGAATGTATGACATGATAATGCCGGACGGGATAGAAGAGAATAAAGACTACATCTATCTGGGTCCAGAAAATTATGTGCGGATACTAACTGTCTCATCATATCCGGCAACAATCTTTTTGGGCTGGCTTGATGATGTTTTTTCTATAAATGATATTGGAGTATCTATTCATGTGGAGCCAATAGATGCTGCAAGAACCGCAAATATTTTGAAAAAGAAACTGAATGATGTACAAACAGAGCTTTATACAAAATACAGGAAGGGAATTGTAACCGACCGATTAGAACTCGAAATGATGCAGGATGAACTTTTAGAACAGCTTGCTAATATTCAAAGGAATTTAGATAGGATGTTCTTTATAACAATTTTTATTAAAATACGTGCCAGAAATTTAGATGAACTTGACCAAAAAACACGCTATATTGAAAGTGTTTTCCAAAAGAAGTTTGCTCTGACGCGTACAGCAGTTTTACAGCAGCTCGATGCACTGGCTGATATGCTTCCTTCATCGACAGAACTTACAGTAAAAGAGTACAGCAGAAACATGACAGCAGGTGCAGCAGCAGCTCTTTTCCCGATTTCAAATCCTGATTTAACCCATTCTCAAGGAATCTATTTGGGAAGAAACTACTTTACAGGTTCACCGGTATTTATAGACAACTTTGATTATCCTAAGAACCTCAACAATCCTCATGTTGCAGTATTTGGTATTCCGGGAAGCGGCAAATCAGTTACAGTAAAACATATGCTGGCCATGTACTCGCTGCTGGGGAAAAGAATTGTTGTAATAGACCCTGAGCGAGAGTATCAGCCTCTTATAAAAAATATGCTTGGTGGCGAATATATAAGCATAAAAAGTGGCATGCCAGCAGGAATTAATTTGTTTGATATCGAGCCAGATACAGATAGCTCTGATAGAGAAATTTTAGATATAATGACAAAAGTTTCAGAAGTTAGAGCATTTGTAGGAGTAATTTCGAAAAACTTCAACGGCCGTCCGCTTACAGGGCCTGAAATTTCAGCAATAGATACAATAGTTTATAAGCTTTACAATGATAGAGGGATTACAAAAGACCCTGACAGCTTATATCACAAAAAAGAGATGTTTGTAGACGGCAAGTTTTACTTTGGGAAAGTAAAAAAAGAACTTCCCACACTGTCTGATTTTGTAGAAGAACTCTCTAAAAAGGAAAGCACAAAAGAACTTGCCGAAGTTCTCACCCCATTTACAAAAGGACACTCTTTAGGGATGTTTGACTGCCAGACTGAGGTAGATATAAGATCTCATGCGATTGGTTTTGATTTGTTTGAAATAAAAGACGAATTTACAAAGCTTCTTGCAAATTATGTAGTATCTACATGGATTGCACATAACTTTATGCAGAAATACAGAAATGTAGATAAAATAGTAGCAAATGACGAAACATGGATGTTTGTGAAATTTGCAGAGTCTGCTGATTTTCTTAACAACCTTGCAAGAAGAGGTAGAAAGCACCGCACAATGCTTATAGTTGCTTCACAGTATATTGAAGAATTTTTGAATAATGAAAACGGCAGGGCCATAATTAAATCATGTGCTACAAACATTATCATGAGACAACATTCCGGTTCTGTAGATGAAACAATGCAGTTTTTTAATTTGTCTGAAGGGACAAGGACACTGCTTGAGACATTCAGTCCTGGCGAATGTATTCTTTCGCTGAACGGAAATATTACAGCTGTAAAAGTTGACCCAATCCCATTTGAATGGCCGTATATAAGGACGGGCGTAATTAAAGAATAACAAAAGGGAAGTAAGGTGATAAGAGTGAAAAATAAATTTTATAGAATTACAGCGCTGCTTATTGCAGTAATAATGATTCTAAGCATCAGCATACCGGTTTTTGCTGAAACTACCACAAGTAATACTTCTACATCAGATCCTCCGACAATGACTGATCTTATAAGTAGAGAACCCGGTACTCTCCTGGAAAGGGCAATAGCATATTTAATAGGTGGTATAGCACAAGCTTTTTTGGTTATTCTTAAGCTACTTATAGGAACACCCGACTTAACTGAAGTCATTTTTACTAAAGAAGTAAATGCGACAGATCCATTTTCAGCTGCTCAATTTCAAACAATGAACTACTGGTACGAAGTGTTAATCTACATTGGCGTTGTGATTATGTTCATTTCTGTTATATTTTTGGCTTTTAATATGATTTTTGCAGGTTTTTCTCCTAAACACAAAGATGAAGTTAAAGAGAGAATAGAAAGGTTGTTTTTTGTAGGAATAATTATAGCGGTTACGCCTATTGCATTTAGGCTGCTGCTTTATACTAATAATGCCATGACTTATTATATATACCGTGTGCTCAGACTGCCTTCAGATATTAACAGTTTATTTGATCCGGCATTTATTTTTGCCAATATTAAAACAGGGAATCCAATATTAACAGCTGTTGGAATACTTGTTATGGCGTTTATTAATTTCAGGGTTGCAGTGGTTTTTGTTCTGCGAAAGTTTATGTTAATGATTTTCTACATTTTTACACCTATTGCTGCTACACTCTGGAGTATTAATAAAGACATAACTGCAGCAAAAATATGGTTAGGTGAGCTTTTAACAAACATTTTTACTCAGTTTTTCTATGCTCTAGTTTTTGCTTTTTATTTTTCAGTCACAGGCATAGCAAACACGGCAAGTGGAGTAGAACGGATCAGCGGTTCATTTGAATCAATCGTATGGTTATATTTATTAATTTATGTAGCAGAAGCATTAAGGCAGTCACTTCAGGGGTATTTCACAAGACTTGCAGGTGTAGATGAATTAGGGATAGCCGGTAGAATTGCCGGGGTGTTCGGAGCTTCATCCGCTGTAACATCCGCTGCCACATTAGGAGCACAGTTCGCCGGTGCGGCTGCTGGGAAAATTGCTGCAGGTAAGCTAATGAGTAATGTAAGTCAGGCTGCAGTAGGAGGAATGGGCGGAGTAATTGCTGGTAGTTCAGCTGGCAGTAATCTCGCAGGCAGTTTTAACCAGCCTCTTTCATTTGCCGGAGGGCCTTCAGGCAGCTCAATCGGCGGCAGCTCCACAGGAAGTTTCAGTCAACCTATCCCATTTACTGGAGGCTCTTCAGGCGGTTCAGGCGGCAGCTTTAGTGCATCTTCTTCTAATATTTCTGCAGAAGGATTTGCATCGGCTCCACAGTATAATTCAGGCAGTTCTTCTTCGCCGATGGCAGGTGCCGGAAATATACAAACCCTGCCTACAGGAGAAAAAGTTACATCTTCAGGCATTATTCTGCCACCAGGAGTTGATATCGCACAGGGTATGAATAAGCTAAACGTTGTACGCAGTAGTTCAAATACTCCTACCGGAGGTGTTCTTGCGGGAAAAGAAGCAAATAATGCTGATGTACCCCTGGAACCACATCAAGTGCTTGCTAAGACTGCCGATAAAACAGCTAATATGGCACACTATGCTTCAATGTTTGGTTCTGTTGTTGACCATTCACTTGGTACATCTAAAGGCCCTGCTTCATTTCTTACAAAATCTACAGCTGCAGCAGTTGGAATGATCAGGGGATACCAGAATGTAAGTCGTTATGCAAGGGCTCAAGGAATAACACAAACTGAAGCTCTTAAGCGTGTAACAGGAGTTAAAGAAGGAGACAAAATAGGTGGGCTGAAGGCAGTGAAACGATTTGTGCATGTAAATGTGTCTGCTGCATTCAGCGGTGGACCAAGAGCTATGCAAAATGTACAAAGGTTCCACAATACATCACTTGACGGATACAGATGGAAAGCGTAAAACAGAAGGAGCTCTTGATAGAGAGCTCCTTTTTTGTAAAAATTTTTGCAGAAGGTATTGACTTTTTAAACAAAAAGATTTAAAATATTACTAAGAACAGAGTTTTTGGAAAGGTTGTGATTTTTATGTGGCCTTTCGGAACGCCGTTTGAAGCTATAATAAGACTTTTAGGTAAAATCCTTTCTATTGAACCCAGATATGCGTTTTTCATGATTGCATTTGTTATTATATCATACTTTTTCTCAAGATTTATAGTATTTGCCATATATTCAATTCCAGCTGGCTTTGTAGTTGTTTCGACAGCACATTATTTCTGGTATCACATACTGAAAAAACCCATTCCTCATGAGTATGACAGATACTGGGCTGCTGCATCATTTGCCATGGCGGCTGTTATCTTTGCGGCAGCATATATATACGACATTAACAGACATAAACGTTATTTAGCTCTGCTCAGAAATGTTAATACCACTGTGCAGCCTCAGCAAAATATTATACAAAATCAAATCCAGAGTGGTTATGCAAACCAGTATGGATACGCTCAAATGAATGAACAGGTGTACTACCAGCATCAATTCCAGCTTCCGACTATGGTTCCTGATCAAAAACCAGAAACTCCAACTCGCAGGATAGGTTTTTCCTATCCCGAAAAAGAAGACAGCAGAAAGAATAGGAGATGATGGTGCCATGCTTGACACTGAAAAATTCTGGATAGGCGTAATTGTCTTTGCAATATTTTATTTGTTTATTGCGTATCCATCTCAGGTGCTTTTTTGGGGCATTGTAATAGCAGCAGGTATTGCTGTACTTGGTTTTGTTCTTTTTGTGATTGATGAAAAATGGCCAGTTATACGTGCTCTAATATTAGGCATTTTTACACCGTATATTGTTATAGAAACACTTGGACAGGTAGATAAAGAATATCTAAAGATAGTAGACAATTATATTACAATACCGGTTTACAAGTATATAATGAACCTTTCAATTCCGGCAAATAACTTGATAGCAAGGTACTGGATAGAGATACTGTTCTTTTTAATGATAGCACCAACAAGTTTTTGGTTCTATAAGTTTTTAAATGAAAGAGAAAAAGAAAAAATAATAAAAGGGGATTTTTAAAAACCAGGCAAAAATAAGCACATGCTTCTTTACAAAAAAGAGGCATGTGCTTATTTTTTTGATGGAAGGTGAGACTAAATGGGTCTTTTTAATTCTTTTAAAGAAGGAGCCAAAAATGAGCTAAAAAGAAGAGCTGTAAGGGCAGCATTGTCCGGTACTAAAATTTTTCTAAGGACCTTAATAGCAATAATAGGGCCTATTAGTGTTTTAATTGCAGTAGTTCTGTTGATATTTATGACGATTTATATTCAATTTGCTGGAGGCCGGGCAGCAACCGGGATGGAAAGTATAGATAAGCAGTACAAAGACCTTACAGAAAAATATACGGTGTATGCTAATACAATGCACGTCTATCTTGATGAAACACATCTATTATCATCTGAGGCATATGATCTTGTGTACAATACAGGTGATATCTATAAATTTACTAAAGATGAAATTTTAACAGAAGGTGATCTGGCAACCGGTGTTTTGTTTCTTTCGTACTCTACAGGTACGGCAGTAGATGATCCCGAAACTAAGAAAATTAAAGAAGAATACTTCGAAAGTACAGCAAAAGACCTTTCCCCCACTTTATGGTATAAAAGGCAACTTCTTAAAACTTATTACGACACAATAGAGCGTGATGAAGAAGGCAAACCCTACATAGTCACTAAGGAAGTCGATTCGTATGTTTATCTCCTTGTGCGGTCAAACAACTTAACGGGTGACAAGGTTTTTAATTACGAAATAGTATGGAAAGAATATACTACTGTTGATGAAGAAACAGGGTTAACACTTAAGACAAAATATCAAGTCGCAGAATTTAAAGGTTCAACACTTTTATCACCACTTTATAAAAGGCTGGACGATTTTATTGCTACTAGGCTGCAGGTAAAATCAGATGATGTTCCTTTTACACGCAGAATGTTTCTGGAGGCTTCAAGGGGTTATAACATGACAGAAGAGAGGCTTGCATGGCTTACAGAGGATTCTGCATACGGAAGCGGCTTTTTTATTTCTACAGCGGATATACCTCCATACCTGTGGGACATGATCCATGAGCTGTCAGAAAAATATGGAATTCCATGGTGGTTTACTGCAGCAGTAATAATGAAAGAATCAAGTTTTAGAATCGATGCTGAAAATCCGAAAACCGGAGCATGGGGATTAATGCAGGTAATGCCTGAAAACTGGGAAGCCTATACAAAACTCCTGGGATATGACCCTGAAAAAGACAGATTAAACCCAAGAGCGCAGATCGAAGTTGGCCTGTATATTTTACGTGAATATTTGGGCAGCATAAATTGGGACTCCCCTGACTGGAAAGAACAGACATTAAAAGGGCTCGCACGTTATGGAGGCTATGCAGGAAGTGATGCGCTGGAGAGATGCAGGAGAGAATACGCATCAGTAATATGGGAATATGCTGATTCGTTTAGAGACAATACTCCAGTATGGCCGGCTCCTGGTAATTACACAATAACGTCAAAATTTGGATTGAGAATTCATCCTATACTTGGAGTAGAAAAATTTCATGAAGGAATAGATATTGCTGGAAACACAGGAGACCCTGTAGTTGCAGCGGTCAATGGTAAAATTGCGTACGCTGGATGGATATCGGGCTATGGGAACACCATTGTTTTGAGGACACCAACTCATGACTTTTTATATGGACACCTTTCACAAATTTATGTATCTGCAGGACAGATAGTAACAAAAGGTCAGAAAATCGGGGCAATAGGCAGCACGGGTTTATCAGAGGGCCCACACCTCCACTTTGGAGTCAGTATAGGCGACTGGATAAACAAAAACTGGATAGATCCGCTAACAGTAATTCAAAAACCATAGAAGGGGATGGTTCAATTGGTTTTAATCCACACCGGTTTTGAGGAATTTGACAGAGTAATTGCAGAAAGAATAGAAGATTCACGCATCATCTTTTACCCTGATTTTCTTCTGCAGGAAGAAGGAGAAACGGCAGTAATATCATCAAAGATAAGCACAAAAGTTCCTTTTAAAGATTTTTTGTTTGCATTAAGACAGCAGGACAAAAGAGTTATTCTAATTCTGGGCGATAAAACTTCTCCATATATAGGCTATGCACTGGCACTGGGAATATATGATATTATCTTTGACCCTGTAACTCTTGAGAAAATTATTGAAAAAATTAAAAATCCATCAAAGTTTTCTGATGTTCAGCACCTGTATTTAGGCCTTCAGGGCAAAGTGAGATTCAGCGGAACTGTAGAAGATGAGCAGTCCGGTTCGCCCATTGAAACAACAGAAGTTTCTGGACACAGCGAAATTGATAAAAAAATCGCAGAAGGAATTTTAAGGCTTTTAAATAAACCGTGTAAAAACTGCTCCTTAACCGAAATGCTTCTTGATATTGAAGAGGAAATAATAAGAATATTAGCATAAGAAATCCTTTGACTTTTTAAATGTTTTTGTTTACAATATTAATAGAACAAAACAGAAAGGAGAATTTTGCAATGACAGTCAAAGCAGTCCCCTCTAAAGAAAGGTGGGGATATGATTGAAAGGCTGGAAAAAGGCCCAAAGAACGGATAAAAAGTGTCCGGTATGTGGCAATCTCTTAATGATTGAAAAAAAGAATGTAAAAGTAAGAGGGATAATAGTAGATAATGTAAAAGTAGAAGTCTGCCGCAAGTGCGGATATACAAAAATAACTGATGAGGGGCTTGAGGAGGTGAAAAAAGAGTATAATGAAAAACATAGGGTTGAAAAATGGTTTTGGAAAGATACTTCAGAAAATTTTCTTTTGGGCTACATGTCAAGAGATGCTTTTGGGTTTATGACAGTCAATAATTCAGATACAATTTCTCCTGATGAAATTGAAATATACGATGAAGATGAAGAAGTAAAAAAAGAGCTTTCAAAGTATCAGGTAGTTCCACGCATAAAAGAGGTGATTGAGGAAAAGGGCATACTAATAAGCAGTATTGCAAAAAGACTTGGAGTAACACCTCAAAGGGTATATGCTATTATAAAGGGAGAAAATATTCCAACACTTGAAAATGCTTTTAAGTTGGTAAAAATCCTGGGCGTAGAAAAAATAGAAGACTTGTATGAATTCAAAAAAATAGAGTAACCCTCCCCTTACAGTTTAAGAAGGAACAGGAAGCAACCCTGTTCCTTCTTATTTTTGTTAGAAATACAGATGTTTTAATTTCGAAAACAAAAAATAACTTTGTAAAAATGTGAAGGAGGTTTAAATATGAAGAGCAAAATAGTAAAGCTTGCTGTGCTTCCTGCATTAGTGATACTTTTAGTGGCATATCTGTTTATAGGAACTCAAACCAGTACTACTTCAATTGTAATAGCAAAGGAGAATATTCAGGCAGGAGTAAAGATAACACCTGAAATGCTGACTACAATGAAGCTGCCTGTTACAATGGTTCCGCCAAACACGTTTAAAGACCCAAAAGAAGTTATAGGTAAGCAGCTGGCACTGCCTCGCGCAGCAGGAGACATTATTTTTAAAAGCATGATTCAGGATAAAGGAATTGAGCTTAAAGATGATGAAGTTTTAATTCCTGTTACTCTTCCTCCGGCATTAAAGGATTTTGTTTCAGAAAATACTGTTTTAATGATTCAGACAATTTCGATATCAGACAAACTGCCGGCACAGATAATAGATGGGCTTTCAGTTCAATCTGTAGTGACTGTAACATCTTCAGGAGCCCAGGAAAGAGTAGCAATTATCAAGGCCTCAAGAGATAAAGCAGCTGCATTAGCACCATTTCTAAAGGATAAAAATTATGTTATCATGATCCAAAAATAAATTATAAGGTGGCGGTCAAAATGTTTTTTTCAATATTTTCTCCCAAAGGTGGAGTGGGCAAGACAACCCTTTCTCTTGCACTTGCGGAAGCTTTTTCCTACAACTACAAAACGTGCGTGGTAGAATTTGATTTTTCTCCAGGTGATTTTGCAGTAATTTTAAATCTTGATACTTCAAAAAGTATAACCGGCATATCAGCAGGAAAACCTGTAGAAAATTTGATTCAGACACCAAAGAATAAAAAATTTGACGTTATTCTTGGAGGATATCCAGGAGAATATGAAAAAATTACTCCTGATGACTTTAACAGAATGATAAATGTACTTAAAAATCTTTATGATGTTTTAATCCTTGATATCCAGCCAAACTTCATGGAAATATGCATAGATGCAGTAAACACTTCTGATAAAGTTCTTCTGGTAGTAGAAGACAATCTTGCAGTGAGTGCAAGGATAAATGGCTTTCTGGAATGGCTGACGGTAAACAATTTAAGTGACCTCAGCAATTTTGTTTTTCTAAGAAACAAGATGCTGAATAAAACACCGGTTTACCTTGACAAAATAAAGTACAAACTTCCGATAATATATTCTGTTCCATTCATAAAGAGGCTGAATGGCTATCAAGACAAGCGCTTATTTTACCACACAAGAAAGATTATGAGGCTTCTTGTATCAGGAGTGTGATAACATGGGACTTGTAGATAGAATTTCGCAAATAAGAGGGGAAACAAAAATTCAAGTAGATGAAGCGCTTTTGAAATATGTAAGAAGTAATGTTCTTGAGGCATACGACAACATTGCAGGAGATACCGAAAAAATGAGAGAGCTCTGCAGAATGTACACAGATAAGTATTTTTCAGAAAACTACACTTTTATTCCCGACGACAGAATATACGAATTAGTATACGACACTCTTTTTGGATTGGGCCCAATTGAAAAGCACTTAAAAAATCCCAATGTTACAGACATCTATGTCCTCGGCACAAATATAACTTATATAGAAAACGGCGTAAAAAAGAAAGACCCTGAAGGGTTTATCTCAGCAGAGGAAACAAGGCGCGTAATAGACAAAATAGCAGCTTTAACTCACCAGACAATAAATACACAGCAGCCTCATCTGGATGCTGAACTTTATGACGGTTCCCGTGCGCTTTTGGTGATACCGCCTGAATCTACAGTACCGGTAATAACAATCAGAAAGCACACCAGCAGAGCAAAAACGCTGTATGAATTAAAAAGCGGACTTGTAAACCTGACAGATGAAATTATTGAATACTTTAAGGATGCCGTAAAATCAAGAAAGAACATAATAGCAGTAGGGCAGACAGGTGCAGGGAAAACAACCTTTCTAAATGCTTTAACTTATTTTATACAGCCTGCACATGTGGTAGCAGTATTAGAAGACACACGTGAAATGCAGCTTCCTCTTGATAATGTATACTACTTTAAAATACGCAAAGGCACAGATGAAGTAAAACCAATTACCTGGGCAGATATTTTAAATAACTGCCTGAGAGCTAATCCCGACAGAATTATACTGACAGAAATAAGAACTCCTGAGGCTGCATATGAATTCCTGGACACTTTAAATTCCGGTCACAGAGGATCTATGACTACAATCCATGCATCCAGTGTTCTGCTCGCACTTCAAAAGCTTGAAATGAAAGTAAAGGAATACAAAAATATGGACGACCTGGTTTTGAGAAAGCTTATAACAGACACGGTAGATATCCTTGTATTTTTAGATATTCTCGAAAACGAAAGAGGAGATATTGTTGGAAGAGTAATAAGGGAAATAGCAGAGCTCAATGGCCTCAATCCGGATGGGAGCTACAGCTTAAAATACGTATACAGGTATAGATAATCCGGCAAAGGTGGTGAAGAAATCTTGAGAACAGTATACTGGAGTGCCGGTGAAACAGCTTATAAAACCCTTTTAGCCATTAAAGAAGCAGAAAAAACAAACAGCATTCTTGTAGATTTCAAGGAGTTTTTCCCCAGCATCCACAAATATTTTGGTATAGACTATGTTCCCAAAACAGAGCTTTTAGAATTCATAAAAAGAGGAAAAACAGACATAGAGCTCTTTTTGTCTGTACGCAAGAAGGTAAGACTTTTTACAGGCTTTAATATTGAGGACAGCCTCAAATTTAATACGGAAGATATGATGAAGATAATAGAAATGCTGGGTCCCGATGCAGTATTTGATACAAACGGCGGCATATTTTTTTCATCAACATATGCTGCACTGAAAAATGCAGATAAAATATACGTTGTAATGGAGCCATTTGAACTTTCATACTATACAACTTCAGAATACATACGGTTCTTAATACAGCAGTGGGATATTCCTGCAGATATTATGATAGGCGTAGTAATAGGAAAAGGTGATGTTGATGCAGCAGCTGCTGTGACAGGGCTCAAAAGAGTTATAAGGGAGAGGATATAAAATGCTTATAGATCCATTAAATACCAACGTTAAAAAAATTGACGAGATTAACTTTCAATTTCTGTGTGACCGGTTCACTGAAGAAAAACCAGACATAATAAATAAATATGCAGAAGGAGTAATATCGGAAGAAACCCTTGAAAATGAGCTTAAATATTTTTTGTCAAAGTACAAAGTAGGATTTGAACATGTAAAAACAATGAAAAACATGCTGTTTGGATATGGAATTCTGGATGAGTATATTAACGACCCGGAAGTTACTGATATTTTGGTTAATAACCCTCAAACTATTTTTATCAAGAAATTTGGGGAAAAAATAAAAGTACCTGTTACTTTTAAAAGTGAAGATGAGCTTTATAAATACTGTTACAAAATCGTAGCCATGAACGGAGGCACTATAAACCAGAACCAAGCGCAGGTAGTAGTAACTGACAGAAAAAGACACTTAAGGATTGTGGTGAGTCTTCCACCAATCTCTGTAGGTTCGCCAAATATAAGCATAAGGAAGCCGGCTGCGTCCCAGTCACTTGATATGCTCGAAAAAGCCGGCATGTTCGATGTTTTTACAAAACAAAGATTAAAGAAATATGTAAAGGACAGCAAAACGATAATTATTGCAGGAAAAGGCGGTTCCGGTAAAACTACTCTGATGGGTGCTTTGATTAATGAAGTTCCGCTCAGTCAAAGGTGTATATTAATTCAGGAAACAATGGAAATAATGCCAAAACATCCGGATATCATTGTCCAGCTTGTGCGCATTTCGGACAACCCTGAAATAAAAAACTATACCCTATTCGATTTAACCAAATATGCCCTTTTAATGAGCCTTGACAGAATTTTTATTGGAGAGATGAAGGACCGTGAAGCTTTTGACTTCTTTAATGCGGTATATACGGGGCACAGAGGCTCAATGGCAACACTACATGCTAACTCTGCCGGTGAAGTGGTAAACAGGCTTCTGCAGCTTATGAGCCGTGCAGATGTGGACCTCAAAGAAGATACCTTAAGGAATATGCTTTACAGCTCTCTGGATGTTGTAATATTTTTAGAAAAATTTAGAGTAAAAGAAATAATGGAAATCAACAAAGGGTAGAAAGAAGGTGCATTTTATGTTTTTTGTTTTACTTGCAGCTTCAGTGATTTTTTTCGCTGTATCTATATATCTTTTCCTTAATATGCTTAATTCTGAAAACAAAATAATTAAAGAACTTGATAGAATTGTGGATATTTTTGAACTGAATGCGTATGGTCTTGACGGCAGAACTCTGTTTATTATTATCCTTTTTGCACTTGCAGTAATTTCAGTAAGATTTATTTATGTCCAGTTCTATCAGGGGTTTTTCATACTTGCAGTGCTCCTTTACCTTACGTACGAATTCAGCAAATCTGCTGCTGGTTTCCGTATCAAAAAAATAGAAAAGCAGTACATTGATTTTTTAAACCTGTACAGTAATTTTTTCAACACCTTCAACAACTGTCCTGATGCTTTGAAAGAAACAGCAAAGTATCTCAAAAATCCACTAAAAAGTATAATTTCAAAAAAGGTTCTTGCATATGAAAGAAGCCTTAAAAATTTCGATGAAATTCTAACAACACTTGAAGAAGAAATTGACAGTCTTGAATTTAAGAAATTTTTTCATTTCACAAAAATGTACAACAAGTACGGCGGGAATTACAATGAAATGCTTAATAAGTTAAAAGAGCAGGCTTTAAAAAACAGACAGCTCAAAGAAGAGCAGGATGTCAATAAAAAGACAGCATATTTGGTTTTAGGAATAGTAATTCTCATAAGCTTTGCAGCATACTTGGGACTTTCCCCGCATGACGTTTATACTTTAACCCACACGCCCGCAGGTATCGCAGTTTTGGTTTATAACTTTTTTTCATATGTCTTTGCAGTGGCTATCTTAAAGAATATTTAAAAAAGGAGATGAATGTCTTTGAAGTACGCAGCAGTACTTCTTTTTTATTTTTTTCTACCTGCTTCTGTCCGAAATGTATATATCTTTGCTCAAAAACAAGTATCAAAAAACAGCAAAAGAATACAGATTTCCGTTTTTATCTGAAGCCAGCAGAGAAAGACTTAACAGGAAACTGGAAAGACTGGAATACCCATTTGGTTTAAATGCAGACAAATATATGGTCTACAAAATCCTGATACTTCCGCTTTCTGCTCTCTATGCTTTAAATTTTCAAATGCAGTTTGTCCAGGCTGTAATTTTCATAACCGGACTTTTCTTTGCTCCGGACATTTATCTTTATTTCAAAGAAAAAGAAATGCGTGAGGCAGTAAGAAGAGAAATTTTGACAATTGTTGATATTTTTGAGGCCGGCACTGCTGTGGACATTGACTACGGAGAGCTTATGTATCTTGCATCAAAAGCAGTAAAAACAAGATGGCTTTCCAGGAAGCTGGAAAAAATAAGTGCTGAGTATCACGTAACAAAAGATAATAAACGGCTTTATGATTCTATTAAAAATATTGCCGATCTTCCGGAGCTTATATCGTTATCAAACATTCTGGAGCAGAAGGATGTTACAGGGCGTGCAAAGGAGATGCTCAGCAACCTTTCCTATACACTTTATTCTTATCAGCTGAGTCAGGCTATGACAAAAAACAAAACTTCTGACTACAAAGTTCTCTTTGCAAGCTTTCTTATTGCAGCAGGAGTTTTTGCAGTCTACTTTGCTACTTTGTTCCCGGATGCCATGTCGGGGATAAGGGTATTATTCCATTAAAGGAGAGTGAGAAGAAATTGAAAAATGGTTCTGCGCAGATAATAGCCTTTATTTTGATTCTTGTTTTTGCTGCAGGAATAGCTTTTGCTTCTACAAAAGCAGTAGGAAATACAGTTTCTTCTGGTGTAATTCACACTAATGATTTGGTTAATAATGTATTGAACTCAAAATAATAAGCTTATAAAGCTGCTTCAAAGGCAGCTTTATAGATAAAAATAAAAATTTAAGGAGGGTTGCAAAATGGGTAAACTTTTGGCCAAAATCAAAAAAGGTTCAGCAGAGATAATAGGGTTTATAATCTTGATTGTATTCATAGCAGTAGTTGCAGCACCAAGCATCAAGACGCTGGGTCAAACAGTAAAAACAGGAGTAGACTCTACCAATACACAAGTCACTCAAACAATACAGCAGCCATAAAATTTACTGCTAAGGGAGGCACATGCGCATGAATAAGCTTTCAGCCAAAATCAAAAAAGGTTCAGCAGAGATAATAGGGTTTATAATTTTGATTGTATTCATAGCAGTAATTGCAGCACCAAGCATCAAGTCACTGGGTCAAACAGTAAAAGCAGGAGTGGATTCTACCAATACACAGGTTACTCAAACAATACAAAAATAAAACCTACAGCAAGCAGGCCGGTACTTCAAAGCCTGCTTGTTTTTTTATCAGAAAACAGCTTTTCAGGACGGTGATCCGGATTGAATGCAGGGAAACTTTACAAAAGAGGTTCAGTTGAAATAATTGCATTTCTCCTGATTCTTCCTCTTCTGCTGATGCCTATTTTTAATTCGATTCAAAACTTTATAGCTTTAACCAGACACGACATATTGAAGCAGGTTACAAGAGAAGCGCTTCTTATAGCTGAAACACATGGAGGTCTTACCCAGCAGGATGTAAATTCAATAATCAACTATCTTTCAAGTAAGGGGTTTGATGTTTCAAAAGTTAGAATTTACTACAGTCCTGCTCCAGTAAATTACGGCAGCGAGGTATATGTGAAAATAACCTATGACACAACTATTTCTTACTTTACTTTTGGGTTAGGAGGTTTTAAAAAAGTTGAGATGTCGCTTCCAATGTCTTATGGACCAATCTATTCCATCAGCAAGTACTATCAGAGGCAGTAAAAAGGGTTCTGCTGTTTTAATACTTGTGCTCCTTTTTTCATCAGTTTTAATTCTTGCAAATATAGGTTTTGTAAATTACAGACTGCTTTTAGCTCAAAGAGATGCTCTGGAAGATGCAGTAACATCAACAGCACTGGCAGAGCTCGCAAAAACCGACCCAGTAAAAATGGCATACGGAGAAATTGAAATCTTAGCTTCTGCTCAGGATTTTATAAATGACCTTCAAAAAAATATTCCTAATACACTAAACAGTTCATACTGGAGAATAGACTTAAGTACTGCAAAAATAATTATTTACAATACTCCGGGTACTGCACCTGATGGAACATATATTGCAAAGCCATCAATATATGCTGACATAACATTTTATATTCACGATGTATTCAAAAGAGAAGTACCTATAAGGGTAAAGAAAATAGTGAGTATCGATTACAAGCTGTAAAAAAAGGAAGGGAGAGATTTTTGTGAACAAAAAAATAATAATTGCGGTTATTTCATTTATTCTTGCTGTAACAGCCGGTTTTGGCGAATATGTGTATTTTCAAAACCTCAACAAAGCTCCATATACTGCGGCCGTAGCTTCAGAAGATATAAAGCCAAATGAACCGCTGGAGGGGAAAATTAAATATATTAAGACCAACATTCAGGCTCTAAATATTCAGATAACAGGAAAAGAATATGCGAAAATTTTAATTCATAAAGGTTCAATTATTACTGCTGAAATGGTTACGAGTGAAAAGAAAAATCAAAACTTAAAAGAAGTAGCTGTTAAGGCTGACCTAATAAATCTGGTAGGCGGGCAGGTAAAAGCAGGAACATTTGTTGACGTAGGCTTTATACCACAAAAAGATTATCAAGATCAGTATCCTGCGGGTATTATTCTACACCATGTACAGGTAGCAAGTGTTTTCACCCAGGAGGGTGTAGAAATGTCTGACAAAGTATTTGGCGGGGCTCAGGTATCATCTACTCCTGCAGGTGCAGTCCTTTTGTTAAGTGAAGAAGATATTGTTAAGCTTAAGAACTATGAAGCACACGGCACAATTTACTTTGTTGTCGATTCTAACCAAAACCCGTGAAAGTGGCAGGTGGTGAATATTGATTCTCTTTCTAATTTTTATAGCTTCTTTCTTGTTTTTTGTTACTTTAATTGCTCTGCATGAGTACAGGTTATATCAAATTCAAGTTCGCCTTAACAGGCAGCTTTTGAAGCAACCGGATGTTAAATTTAACCTTTTTTCATTTATCGGTAAACTGTACAGCAAATTGGAAGTAATGCTGAAAGAAGCCGGAATAAGAATTGATACTGATGATTTTATTCTTTATTTTCTGTACCTATCAGTAATAATTATTGCTGTTGGAAGTGTTTTTGATCGTTTAACTTATTCCTTCATTGTTATTGCATTTTTAATATTCGTTGTAAAGGCTGCTGCGGATATGATGAAAGAAAGGCGTAAGTTTGAAATGGAAAAAAACTTTGGAAATTTTGCGTCCGAAATATCAGTGCTGTTAAAAGCAAACCCTAATCTGAGTTCTGCTATAGAAGAACTAAGCCACAGCATTTCAGATAAGCTTTTAAAAGAAGAAATAAATGCAGTTGTGAATGATATAAACACAGGTCTTTCCGTTGAAAGCGCCTTAAAAAACTTTAAAGACAGGAATTCATTTTCAAAAGTAATAAGCTCATGGGTAGACAGTATTATTTTTGCGAACATGACAGGTGCAAGCCTTACGGCTGTGTCTGAAGAAGCTGCTGAGCGGATTAACAAAAAGATAATAAGGATGAAAAATATAAGGCAGAAAACAGCAAGACTGAAAATGGTTGCTCTCTCAATTCTAGGGCTTATGATTATAACTTTTGGCATAATGGGAAGTTCAATGCCGGGATTTAAGGAAGCTTTTGACCTTCCTATCGGGAAAATAATTCTCCTTATTACAGCAGTAATCGTAATTGCAACAACATACTATATTTTTAACAGCATCAACAGGCTCTTAACTTTTTAAAAAACAAATTTGAAGGGTGATAGGTATGAAAATAAAAGCTCCTAGGTTTGACAGATATATAGACAGGCTGTTTGATGATGAGCCGTCAAGAGACTTTCTCAAAAAGCTTGATAGAGGCATTAAAACAGTAGGCGGGGTAGATGTTCAGCTGCCTAGTACTTCAAGCGGATTTAAAATTTTTTCCATACCCGTAACAGATGCATACGAGTTTATATCGCTGATGGCAGTTCTGGTAGTCATAGTTCTGGCCACAGAAATTTTCCTGGCTGCTCCCGGTCAGGAACTTCTGGTAGTGGGCTTTGCTTTGACAGTGCTGGCCTACCCTCCTCTTTTATATTATGCAAAGCTTAAGAAGTTTCAAAAGGTTTTTCTTTTGGATTTTGCAGACGTACTTGATACAATGCTTCAAGGATTAAGTGTAGGACTTCCTGTGGAAGAAGTACTGGATTATGTTGTAAAGACTAAAAACAATACAGCAGTTCCGTTTTTTAAAGAAGTTGCAATAAGAATCAACGCAGGGCAGTCGCTTCAATCAGCTTTAAAAGAAGTTACCCCCAAAACTTTTTCGCCCGAATTTGAGCGCATGGCTAGAGTGCTTGCATTAAGAACAGCTACTACGGCAGATATTACAAAGTCACTACAGACCCTGCTGGATAATATAAACACAGAAGTAGAACTTAATATTCTGACAGAGGCAGAGAAAATGAATGTAAAGCTTCTTTTTCCTATAATTGTTGGCTATGTGTTCCCATTTATGATGCTTGTGCTGTATCCGCTAATAGTGCAAATTTTCCAAATGAATGGTATAGGAATCTTCTGAAAGGATGATGCCATTGGCATATCTAATTTTTAAACTTCTGGGTTTAGACTTCGTTATAGAAGCAGTTCTGGCTCCACTGCTGCTTCTCCCTTTAGGGTTCAGAGTGGAGCCTCTGCTTTTTTATATAAGGTTTAAAAATGTACTGATACAGGATGTAAAGTACATACACACATGGAAGTACAAAAAAATTCGCTATTTAGAAGAAAAAGAAAACTTTAAGAAGCTGCTGCAGGAAGAATATATTGAATCATTTAAAAAAGCTGCAAAAAAGATGAGAAACAAAAGTGTATTTTTTGTAACAAACCAGTGGGTTGTTCAGAACGTGCTTATTACACTAGAAGCAGAAGGAGTATTAAAATTTTTCCCGCTTGAAACGGTAGAAAAAGTCCAGGCAGCAGAAAAGCTGGTGTTTATAAGTACAAGATATATTTATAAACATTTGTTCAATATAAAATTTTGGAGAAAAATATTTAGAAAAGAAAGAGTCACAAAGTTTCTTATTAAATTTATTTAGAAGGGATGATTAAAATGAGCAGAAGGCTTTACCGTTCAAAAAAGAATAAGATGATTGGTGGAGTATGCGGCGGTATAGCAGAGTACCTCGGAATAGACCCCACAATTGTAAGACTTATCTGGGCATTTACCACACTTTTCTGGGGTGCAGGGATTATAATTTATCTTCTCGGCTGGATAATAATACCGGAAGAAAAATAAAAATTTTTTTGTTATAACAGGAGCTGTACATTTTTTTAAAGTTTATAAGAAAGGATGATAAAAATGTGCCAAGTATTGTTATCAATAAAGCCTGAATATGTGGAAAAAATTTTTAAGGGTACTAAACGATTTGAGTTTAGAAAAGTGAAATTTAAAAGAAACGATGTCAATAAGATAATAATTTATTCTACTTCTCCGGTTATGAAAGTTGTCGGAGAGGCAGAAATAACAGGAATTATTGAGAATACACCTTCTGAATTGTGGGAGCAAACAAAAGAATACGCTGGTGTTGATAAAAAGTTTTTTGATGAGTATTTTAAAAATAAAGAAAAAGCTGTTGCTTACAAGCTTGGGGAAATAAAAAAATATAAAAAACCACTTCAGCTGAAAGATTTAGGGATAAAAAATCCTCCGCAGTCTTTTATATATGTCTATATGCGATAGTTTTGGAATTGATAATAAGTCTTGTTGTTTTAATCGTTCCAATAGGATGGTGAATTATAATGTTTAACCATAAAAAAGGTGATGCAGTTCTTGTACTGTTTATATATCTTACATTTTTATTTTTTATGCTTATTGTAGCTTCTCTTCTGTATATTCGCCTGGCATCCAACCAAACGGCAGTAGATAATATTTGTGCGGAAGCAGCATCAAGAGTGCTTTGGGATAATCTAAACAGCCAAAAAGAAATAAGTAAAAATGATATCGATAACAAAAACTTTAAATATAATAATGCCAAATTAGATGAAGATAAGGCAGTTGATATTGTCGTTCAAACTTTTGCCGAAAAGGGGATGGAAACACAAAAAGTACAGGTGTATACGAATGGAAATATTCTCTATATTGAGGGAGACGTAAAACTTAAGACACGAAATGTGTTCAATCCTGGTGAAGATTTCAGGTGGGTACATTTCAAATATAAAACAAGAATCTATAAAAATCATCTATAAAAGAAGAGGTGTTTTTGTATGGAAATTGCAAAAGAAGGTGATATCGATGTTTCTACGTAAAAGAGTTATAATATTAACAGCAGCTGTTATATTTGTTCTGGGCATATTAACAGGAACCGGAATTGGGTATTATAAGTACGTTTATGCGCCTCAAAAGATGTCCCAAAAATTTGCACAGGAATCATACAAACAAGTGGCTGAAATGTATACTGCCGGCAGGGTAATAGATGTAGAGAAGGACAGAATAAAGGTTCATGTAGAAATAGGAAAATATGACAGAGGTAAAGATGTGACATATGTCATAGGCCCTAACACAATGATTCAAATAGGAAACGAACTTGTCAACTCTCCTGGCAGCAGTGCAGACTTGAGAAAGTACTTTGCAAAGAATCAATACATTGAACTTCTTGTGCAGCCGGATGGCACTGTGGTGGCAGTGCACAGAGAATATCTGCCCGGAGAGAGTTTGAACAAATAGTGGAATTGTTAAAAACAAGCGAAACAGCAGCCAAATCCAGGATTTTTGTGGAATTTACAAAACAAAAAATAATGCAGATTAAGTTTTTGTTTATCTTCTTTTCTGTTTACAAGTATGCTATAATTATGTTGAAAATATGAGGTGAAATTTATGGGGAAATATGATTTAGCATTTAAAAATATGTTTTCTGGTTTAACAAGTGATGCAATAAATTATTTTTTAAAGATAGAGTACCAAAAACTTGAAGAACTTAACATAGAATTTCCCATAATAGAGTCCAGAGAAAGTGATATGATTTTTAAATGTATTACTAAAGAAGGGAATCCTTTAGCTGTACACATAGAATTTCAGTCAAATAACGATGATGAAATGCCCTATAGAATGTTAGAATACGCTGCTTTAATTATGAGAAAATATAATTTAAAACCATATCAGGTAGTGATATATGTAGGAGAAAATGAACTAAACATGTCTGATAATCTTAACTTTTCGTTCAATGAAAAAAACTTTTTGCGATATAACTATAGAATAATAGATGTAAGTAAAATAAAGTTTTCTGAAATAACAAAAACAAACTATTACGAATTGTTTGCTCTTCTTCCCCTTATGGATAAAGAAAAAAGAAAAGAAGATGAAGAAAAATATTTGCAGGAATGTGCGAAAGTGATAAGTAGTATACCATTAGAAGAAGATAGAAAAAAGGAAATAGCTGCAAGAGCTAAAATTTTTGCAGAATTAGTTTATAATGAGGGTACTGTCAATAGAATTTTTTCGGAGGTGACAAAAATGGTAAATCTTGAAAAATCAAAAACATACAGAGAACTAATAGAAAGAGGAAGACAACTTGGCTTAGAAGAAGGGAAACAATTAGGATTAAAAGAAGGATTAAAAGAAGTTGCAGTAAGACTTTTGAAAAAGGGCATGAGCATAGAAGAAGTAAAAGAAATTGTGTTACTTGATGAAGAAGAACTAAAGAAACTCACGGAAAAAATTGAAGAAAAAGAAATCGAAGATAAAGTATCAAATATTATCAAGAATGCAAAAACAGCAAAAAAGGGAGTAAAGCTGAATTAAGTAGTTTTGCTCCCTTTTTTGTTTTTATAATCAGAACTTCTAAGTTTTCAAAATGAGCGGCTCGTTCAAACAACGTATTATAGAAATTAGCCATTATTACTGCAGTCTTGCACAAAATTTTTCTGCTCTTTTTAACTGTATCGATTATATCTTTGTCACTGTAATTGGCAAACATCCATTTATAGGCTTCTTCATCCCAAACTCTGGGATCCCTTCTATTTTAAAGTATCAGCAGAACAAAAAAGGCAAATAAGAATCAAGAAATAAAAGTCAAGAATAAAGAAAAACAAAAGAAAAAGATTTTAGAGAAAGCTTGACTTTTTAAATAAATTAGTTTAAAATATAAGCAGATAAAACTTAGGAAGAGGTGGCTTTTATGAAGCTTAAAACAGCCCTAAAAATTATACTTGTATTCCTTGTTGCGTTTTCCCTTGCAGCGCCGACATATATGTTCATTCCCAGCAGCGTACTTAACAGAGCAGATTCAGGATCTTCAAAATTCATGGATGAAGCATATGCTGCAAGCAGTGTAGAAAATGTTAATCCTTCAACTGACCCTGTAAGAGTAGCAAAACTGTGGATAGGCAGAAAGTACTTTATCAGAAATGCGGAAAAGTTTCCGACGGATATAGCTCCATATATAGATAAGAATGACCGTACACTTGTACCTCTAAGATTTATAGCATATGCACTCGGCTTAGGTGAAGAAAACGTCGTATGGAATGAGCAGGATCAGACAGTAACTATAAAGGCTGATATAACTTTCCCCAAGTTTTACACACTGCCTCAAAAAACACTCAAAAGAACACTGGTGTTCAAGATAGGCAGCCCTGAATTTACAGTGGACGGTCAGACCAAAACAATGGATACAGTTCCTGTCTTGGTAGATAGCAGAACAATGCTCCCTGCAAGGTTTGTGGCTGAAAACCTTGGCTATGAAGTGTTATGGAATGAACAGAGGCTTGATGTGACGTTTGTACCGAAAATAGACACAAAAATACAAACTTATATAGATTATTCTAAAAGTATGATGGGATATATGTACCCTGTCCTTGAAGGAGATCCACTCTTTGATACAACAATACCCTACTATAAAAAGTATTCCACTTTCCCTGATGATGTAAAAATTTTGAACAGCATAGTTGGATTTCCTATATTCAGGCGAATATCAGATGGTACTGATCCTAATATTTATCCAATAGATGTTGATGGTGCATATAACAATTTAAGATTCCAATACAGCGTTATAGAAGACCCTAAAAAATTTTATTATGGTCACTGGATTACATTCTGGATCTATCACGATTATCAACCGGGTACTCCTCAATATGACCGCTTTCCTAAAGTAACTCTTGATAACTTTGACTACTATGTAAAACCCCTTATGGCAGTATATTTCCCTGATAACTACGAAGAGATAACTCAAAAAATTAAAAATATATTCATCAATTCACCAGGCAAAATGCCTCAATTTGATGTTTATTCTGTTTCAGATGAAAAACATCCTCCATATCTTAATATTAGTACCCCAGGCGCTGATGGAAGAGCTGACCCAGTTATGATGGAAATAAAAACACAAAACTGATTTAGACCATCTGCTGCCCCTTTTAAAGGGGCTTTTATTTTTTTAGGAGGTGGTGATATCTTGCTGAAAAAATTTCCTCTTTTTGCTGCAGTTTTGATTCTTTTTGTTTTCTCCACTGCAGCAGTTTACGCACAGACAGCACTGACGTCAGATGATATTGTAAACAACCCTAATATACTGAAGCAGCCGGAATTTACTAATTTGACTTATCCCGAAAAAATTAATCTATTAAGCACTCTTCTTAACAAAATGGGGGTAAAAACATCAATAGATCTGCCAAACGGGCCTAATGTATATCTGGACCTTGACCTTTTAATAAACTACGGCGCAGTAGTGTATACAGTAAAAGACCCCAATACAGGTCTAAAATACACACCTCAGGAAATAGGAGACCTTATTAAAAAGTATTCTCCCGTATATATAAGCGCTCCTCAGGAGTCAAAAAAAGATTCTGAAGGAAATATTCAATGGAGATACCTCGGCTTTACAATGGATAGAGTACCGTATACAAACCTGGAGTTTCCCGATGATGCGCCGTGGAGTTCGAGTACAAAATATTACATTCAAACACCGTGGTATGCATCCAAACTGCCTCCGGAAATAAGACAGGTGACAGGCGGAAAGCCTCTTACAGTATTTCCAAGTGATACTACATTAGGAACAATTCAGTTGCAACCTCACTCTCCTATTTATCAAGAAGGTGTTTGGCAGCAGATAGTGGACCAGCTCATAGCATCAGGCCAGCTGTTTCCAGGCAGAGATGCAGTAACAGGTGAACCCATAAGCATAGATGACCTTCTTAAACAAGAAGCTGCAACCAACAAAAATACTGGCTACTGGTACGTGCAGGCACCAGTCTTCTGGCTCAACAACTGGCTTGAAAGGCTGCCTGTGCTCCTAAGGATATGGCATGACAAAGAGGGCTATCCATGGTACAAAACATTTAAAGTAGAGATAAAAGGTTATCCTGACTATGTTGTGGAAGGTATACAGAAAAGTATAGATGACCCGAGCCTGCCATCAGTGGTTTTAAAGGACAACGGATGGTATGAGATATCCGGCACAGTGATTTTTAAACAAAACAATCTTGGATACTACATGGCTAACAATGTACCGTGGAGTGTAGATATACAGTACTATTCGCCGTATACAAACTCATACGTTTATCCGGACAAAATAACGGTTTATATTCCAGCTCTTGAAAAAAGTGTAACCGGGAATTATTCAGAGATCCAGAAGGAGTATTTATCAAGTTCAGATAATGGGACATATGCAGGACTTAATTACAATGGACTAGAAGATTACTTTTCAACTAATGGACAGCAAAATTTAATACTTTATTTTATTACTGGTACAATATCCATATCACCGCCGCCCAGTAAAGACTACACACAGGTTGTAATAACAGCAAAAATAAACGGCGGAGCTGAAGGAGATCATAAGTTTCAAGAGAGCGTAAACCCATACTACTATTATGGAGAACCAAGTACGGCCGAATTTAATAAATGGGCACAAAAATACGGTGCAGCATTAATAGATCCTTACAGTACTTCAGGGCACCAGAATGAACTTTCAGTAAAAATACCGCTTATAAATGTTCTGATTACCAAATCTGTAGACAAACCAATAATAACAACAGGCGAAGAAGCAGCATTTACAGTAAAAGTGGAGAACAAAGACGATACACGCTCTATAGATACACCTTTAACAGTAGTTGATAAAATTCCTCAGGGATTAGAAATTGTAAACTACAGTGCTACAAAAGGCACATATGATCCCGATCAGGGCATATGGAAATTCGACGGGTTAAAGCCTCACGAATCAGCAGAGCTGACTATCACTGTAAGAGGCACACTGGCAGGAACTTTTATCAATACAGCAAAATTAGTGGAGTTCGATTCAGAAGCTACAGCACAGATAAAAGTGCTCTCAAAAGATATAAAAATACAGAAGACAATAGATAAGCCAACAATAAGAGTAGGGGAAACAGCAACATTTACTGTAAAAATAGAAAACATATGGGATACAGATGCTAAAGATGTAAAAGTTCAGGATAAAATCCCAGATGGGCTTGAGATAGTGAATATAAATGCAACAAAGGGAAGCTATGACCCTGCAGCAGGAATCTGGGATGTAGGCTTAATGCCAGCAAAAAGTTCCGCAGAGCTTAACATAACAGTCAAAGGGACAAAACCCGGTGATTATCTAAATATTGCCACAGTAGACGAAAATTCAGATTCAGCAATACTTACTGTAACCGATGATTCACAGGATATAGAACTCACTAAAACAGCAGACAGAACATTTATAAACCTTGATGACCCCAAAGATCCCAAAACAGCAACATTTACAGTGACAGTTGAAAACAAGGGCAAAAATTCAGTAAGCGACATCATAGTAAAAGACAATCCATACATGAAAGGACTTCAGGTGCTGTCAGTATCCACATCCAAAGGCACATACAATTCCCAGACAGCAGAGTGGGCAGTGGGTACACTTGCACCTGGCGAAAAAGCAGTCATGACAGTTCAAGTAAAAGTACTGGAGAAAGGAATATATGTCAATACGGCAGAATATAAAGACAAAAGAGCTTCTGCAACAATATCATCCGAGTCACAGGACTTACACGGCAACCTAACTGCCGTCAGAATCTACACACTTAATGACCAGGGAGAAAATATAAACAATGTTGAATATCCACAGCTTGTCAGCGTAAGAGCAGATTTCGCTTCTCTTTTCAGCCAGCCGGGTTATGTAACAGTAAGACTCTATAAAAATGGTAACCTCCTTGTAGAAAAAACAAAACAAATAGCTCCTTTTGAGTCATGGCAGGAGGACTTTGGGAAGCAGGCAGCAACAGGAGCTACAACATTTACAGTTACGATAAACTATAAAAGCCCATACTTTGCTGGTGACAATGACGGTAAACTTTACGGAGAACCATACAAAACTACTGCAGGAAAAGAAGTTTTTGAAACGCAGTACTGGGACAATGTTTTAAGCAAAAACTTAAGCGGCGGACACAGCGATGCCTCCTCCTGGGTAGATTTCACTTTTACGGGATTTAATTACAATTCAAAAACAAAGATTTGGGAAGCAAAAGTGGGAGACAGTATAGGTACAGTAAACCTAACAAAAAACAATTGGTGGACATATGACTATTATAACTATGCAGACTTATATCTCACAGAAGCAAGGTATCCGGCACCAACAACTGTTAGAGTTTCCCCTTACACACAGGTATTACCCGGACCTATAGAGAAAGCAAAGTATAAAGACAAATATGAATGGTGGCTGCCTGATCCTTACGGTAAAGGACCATACAACCAGGAAACCATAACCTTCACAACAATTCCTCTTACCACAGCTTATGGCGATAGTTTTACCGGTAAAGTAATAACCACAAAAACATACAGCTGGAACACTGTACAGGGCTATCATTACGATACATGGTGGGAAGACCACGGACAGTGGGTAACCTATTACTATCCGGTTTATGACGATCAGGGGAACATCATAGATTACCAGCCGAGAGAAGTATGGGAGCCCAACTGGGTAATAGTGGGACGCGATCACTACTACACTTTATTCGGCCCAGAAGGACCTTACACCTATGTTGAAAATAAGTACTATCCAAACTACGGCAGAATTTCACCATCTGCATATGCACCAAAGAGATATATTGACGACCATTGGGCTCTAGAAAGCTTCCCATTTTATGATATGTATGTGCTTTTAACTGACTGGGACTACTATACGAATGAATATCCGGGCGGAGATGTACCAATGGTGTGGGCATATATCCCGCAGCACTTTGGATATGCATATCATCCTTTAAGGGTTTACTACAACAATGCTCCTGTAGCTTACTTTAACATTATTGGTGATATTTCGAAACCGAACGAAAGAGTAGAAATACAGAATTTAAGCTACGATCCGGACTATGATCCTATAGTAGAGACTAATTGGGAAGTAGACGGCAAAGTCTTCTACAGTGTCCAGGAACTTGAAGATTATATAAACGGACCAATGAAAGACATACCGGGATATCACATTATAAAGCTAACAGTGACAGATGATCCTACAGGAAGGTACTACAGGTTAGAACCAAGAACAAGTGAAGTTTATATGAAGAGCATATATGTGCATCAAAAGAATACTTCATTGCCGGTGTCATATAAAGCGCAGATAGACTTTGATAGGGACGTCGTATATACGATGTGGCATCCGTCTGACCCGTCAATCGCAATAGATCCCGAAAAGCATTCGTATCTAAAAATACATGTAGAAGTAAGAGACATTGGCTACTGGACATATGAATACGGAGTAAACAAAGAGAAAATTTTAAGGTTTGTACCTCTTAAAGTTCTGGACGTGCCGCAGCCTGAAACATTTATAGTCCGCTACAGAAATGCAGGAACACAGATTATAAAACCTGTTATGTTCGAAAACCTGGTAATAAACGGGAACAGCTTCAGCTATGATGCATACTTTGAATACCCGAAAGCAGGGAAGATTGACCTGAATGAAGAAACAGATTTGCTGAATCCTCTCAACATGGATACTTCTCAGGATTCGAAACTCATCATACCATTCGTAGTAGAGCACTTTGGTGAGGTCAGGACACTGGTAAAAGACCACGTTGCAGTGAATGCATTCAATCCTACATTTGCAGACCCGCCCGGCCCAGACAGAACAGTATTCTTCAGAATTTATGGACTTGGTGAGAAAATAACAGATAACTACATTTTAAAAGATGGAGCAGTTACAAGAGACAATCCGGATCCTGCAATGTTCCCGCAGCCGAAGATAGGGAAATTCGTTGAAAAAATTGACAATAAGCTGCAGTGGATAATAGAGAGAAATGTGTATCCTTACTAGGCGCTGTCTTAAAAGGCAGCGCCTTTTTTGTTGAATCCTCGTGGAGGTGATAAGGAATGGCAAAAAAGAAAAACAACTACGACTCTCCTGATAAAGTGTTTTTGAAAAGTTTTATAGATGAATTTGCCAGAGATATTTTAGGTTTTAAAAATGCTACAGAGATTGAGATTACAGATTCGAATGTGCAGATTTCAGCAGAATTGCGCACTGATACCGTATTTTTAATCAAAAATAAAGGTTCAAATGATGTCATTCTTCATATTGAAGTGCAAACTTCAAACGATGAGGACATGGCTAAAAGAATGCATGATTACAGGTTTTTCTTAAAAGAACGCTACCCTGGGAAGGATATACTGCAAATGGTGTTTTACATTGGGCGTGAAAAGCCGAGAATGAAAAATGTGTATGAAGAAAAAATAGTAGTAAATGTACCACAACTTAACGTAAATTTTGTGTCGATGACAAAAACGGAATTTGGTATAATTGATATAGGAGAAAAAACGGTGGAACAAATTTTAAGAAGCAGAAACCATCTCCTTTTAAGCTTTTTATGCCTTGCTGAAAGAGACAAAAGGAATAAAAATCCGAATGCTTTTATTAAAGACTGTATAGAAAAAGCAAAAGAAAGTTTTAAAGCCCCTGAAGAGCAGGGAATGTTAAAAACCGTATATGAGGGCATTGCTGTACATGCCCCGCTTGCCGGTGTTGATAAAAATTTTGTTAGAGAACTTTTCAAAGATATGGAGGTGAACGCGATGATTGATGTGAAACAGCTGCCTCTTTATGAAGATGTGTATGAAGAAGGCAAAATACAAGGCAAAATAGAGGGCAAAATGGAAGTAGCTAAAAAACTTCTAAAATTAGGCATGGACATAGATAAGATTTTAGAGATAACAGAATTATCCAAAGAAGACTTAGAAAAAATAGAAAAAGTTACGCAAGAAGAGATTGTAAATTTTTATCTGAATAAGGAGGCAGGAAATAAAAAGAATATAAAACTGTAAATCACTGCACCTCGTTTTGAGGTGCTTTTTTTATTGAGGGGTGACGCTGATGGTAAAAAAATACCTTCAAAAAAGAATCAGCAGAGAAGGAATAGTAACTCATTTTGGGGACGATCTGGACAATCGCTTTGCAGTAGAAGCCCTAAAGCGTGCAGGTTTTGAAATCCCTGTTATTGACCGCACGCCCGCAGGACAGCCTGCTCCCAAAAGAGTCAATATAGATGTAGGATCTCCTGACTGCATTAAACCCATTACTTTAAAAGATGACGACACTATAATAATAGACCACCACTACAGCGGACACAAAAACACTTTGGAAATACTTCAGAAGTATCTAGACATTTATGTCCCTGAAGAGGCCGTAGAGCTTGCTGACAGCCCTGCAGAGCAAAATCCCCTAGAATACCGCACAGGACTTTCTCTTGCAAGGTACATGGACAATAACCTCTTATGGCAGTTAGCTGAAGAAAAGAAACTGTCAAAAGAACTCACTGATGAAGAACTAGAAAAATATGGGCTTAAAGAAGCTGCTGAGGAGCAGAAAAGAATAATCGATGATGCAGTCCGCATAATACAGCAGAACAGCTTTCCTGATAAAAAAGCAGTAGTAGTTAACCAATTTGTCAAAGCCGGTTCACAAATAGCCTATGCACTGGGATACGATATCTATGCATCAGTACAGGAACATCAAAACGGTGGGATCACCTTTGCAGTGACTGCAAAACCCGGAACTGTGCTGCCTGATGGAATAATCAGCTGGGCAGAAAAGCTCAGAGAGGATTATGGAGACGGCGTCTTTGTTAAACCGGATCGTACTATGGTAGTAGCTGGCGGACCTAAAAATCCAAACTTTTCTGTGCCTTTGACTTTTGATGAAGTAAGAGAAATAATACATCAAAATCTTTTGCCCAATGAAAAAATTGAAGACGATACCTTAAATACTGCTGTAGATAAGCAACTTCAAAAAATAAAGAATAATACTGGAAATAAGCTAAAACTAACTTTTCGGTAAAACAGCCTTTTTAAAAGGTTATTAAAAGGTACTGCTCTGTGCAGTACTTTTTTATTAGATAGTAAAAAAACTGCGATTGGAGGGATTAAAAATGCTCAACTTCTTTCAGACAGAACTAACAAAACTTATAAACAAAAAGAAAGGTGAAAACGTAGTAGGATTTGTAGCTTTAATTGCAGTAGTAGTTTTGTTCATCATTGTGATAAACAGAATTGCTCCCGGTTCAATACAGAACGCAGTACAATCTGTATTTGATAAAGTACAGAGCTGGATTAGTGGAAATCCATAAAAACACTATCTGGAAGCATACCTCTGACAGGGATATCTCTTGGAAAAGGGATATCCCTTTTTGTTTTTTATAGAACCAAATAAAAGACTAGGTGGTGATAGAATGAGTACTGGAAAGAGGTTTCTAATAACTGTTCTGACATTTTTATTGGCGTTAGGCCTGCTGCTGCCGTCAGCAATACAGAGGCCCACTGCAGATACGCAGGCAGGATTCATACTTTTAAGTCCGGGTAAGGACGGACAAATAGGTACAGGTGATGACATGTATGCAACAGAGAAAGGCGATACAGTAAAGGGTGCAGTAGACACGACAAAATATAGTTTAACAAGTTCAGTACCATCAAAGGTAGATGTAGGGAAAATTATACTGGCAGCAGATAATACATCAGTACCAGCAGATGGGAAAACAGTAGTAACAATTACTGCAACAGTTGTAGATAAATACAACAATCCAGTACCAGATGGATCAGTAGTTAATTTTACAACATCACTGGGAACATTAAGTCAATCATCAGTGAAGACAACTAATGGTGCAGCAGTAACAACAATAACATCAACAACAGCAGGAACAGCCACAATAACAGCTTCGTGTAATGGTGCTATATCATAAATTTCACTTGTTTTTTATCCAAAATTTTCAGGTTTTAATATAACGCCTAGTACAAAGAACATATTTGATGGTAATTGGGACACGTATATGTCACTAAAATATACACATTTATATATAACTTGGAATGGTGACTTATCTAATACGAAATTAAAAATAAAGATGTCAGGTGCTTTTTATCCCGGTGGGAGTCCTGAATATGCAATATTAAATGTTTTAGACGCTAACAATAATAGTTTAAGGTTTGAATATATTTATAATGGAACATCAACTATCGTTGATAGTGTAAAAGTAGGAGACTTTGTTTATAATAGCAGTAATTATACTTGGACAACTATACCTAGAACATTTGAGATAGTTATACCGCCTAGAGCTGTTAAACTAGATATTCTAGGATGTTCACATGGTGCAAAAATATATGAAATACAAGTAGTTAATAACTAATTTTCATTGAAAAATGGGGGGATTAAACTCCGCAAAAATATATACACTTACACCTGTACAAGCTAAAATAGTTCTTAAGTGAGAGCACGGTGTATTAACCGTGCTTTTTGTTTTGAAAAAAGTAGAAGGACTCTAATAAAACATTTAACGGTGGTGGTAAATATATGCTGAAAAAATACAAACAAGGCGACAAAATATACATTCAGGGGATCAGAACATGGAAAGAGCTTGTCAAAATTGTAATGGAAGCTAAAGCTGCAGGATACAGCTACATGGGGTATGATGAAATTCCCCAAATTGGCTATGCCGCAGTGTTTAAAAAACAGTTAGAAGCAGTATCAAGAAAGGAGAATAAAAGATGAATAATATAATCTTTAATAAGATCATAGGAATGCTGCTTCAAGAAATTAAATTGGCATCTGAAGCGAAAGCACAAGCAGAAACACAATCTGCTGCAAACTACTGGTCGGGATATTATTCAGGATTGAAACAAACATTAGAACTTTTATTAAAAGCAAAAGAATTTTTAAATTGCGAAAGAAATAACAACACATTTCTTTTATTAAACAAGAACATGTATAGGTTTCCTGTATACAAAGATAAGTGAAGTGAAGATAAAGTTGAAATAAAAACTAATAGAACTTTGTGATCCAATATGGAACAATATATGATTACAGCAAAAATCATTTTCTTAAAAATAAAAAGATTTAAATGTGGAGGCAGTTTAACATGAAGGTTAAAGATTTTATTGAAAAATGTCAATTGAATGAAATCTTTGAATTAGCCTTAAAAGAATTCGATGAGGAAATTCCATATTTGCTGCTTCCAATTATAAAAGAAAATTACCGGATAGATGAGAAATATATAAGTTTCTTAAATATGCTGAAAACTTTACAGCCTGATGAAAGCATAAAGGGCAAAATAACTGTTACTTTTTTCTTTGATACAGCACTTGACTGCAAGAACTCAAAAAATGAACGTCTGGAGTTTTTAAGCTGGGAAGAGGTACTTGCTTTGGATATTGCAATGCCTGAACAATATAGTTCTTTAGATTTTCTGCTTTTTGTTAGTGAACTTTTATACAGAATAACAATGTACGGGAGAGCCTTTGACAGGGAAACGAAAAACAGACTTATATATGAAGAAAAAATAAAGGAAAGCTTGATCCCGAAGATGGATTCCGCAAAAGAAAAGTTTATTAAAGCTGTAAAAGAAGCTGCGGCGCTTTTTGATTCACCACTAAGCATTGTTCCGCTTGGACTGGGATTTGCTCTCGTAATACTAATTTTAGCAAGATACAGTTTTTTCTTTGCCAATTTGTTTGTTTTGTTAATTGATACGAACTTAAATACACTTCCAATAAAGCTTTTATTTGCTTTCTTTGTGACTGGCGTATTTTTAACTGCCTCGTGGTTGAACAATTGGGCAGAAAGTTACCTTGATAAAGCTTTTAAGATGAAGCTCAAGGAAAATATAAAAAATTATCTAAAAGAACATCCAGAAGCAGTATCATTTTTGTCAACAGAGAGGTTTGAATCACTTGATTATTACTTTTCAAAACTATAGCATGTTTACTAGAAAAATCAAAAAAATTTTTTGATTTTAAATATCAATCCTGTTATACTACACAGGGGTGATAAAATGTCAAATAAAACTATACCTGTAAGAATAGATGCTGAAACATATAAAGGACTGAAGAAACTTTCAAAAGAGTTAAAGCAGCCAATGCAGAAGGTAATTCAAGAAGCTTTTCTGGAATACAAGAAGAAAGTTCTTCTTTCAAAAACTGCCGAAGCTTTTGCTGCTCTTAAAAAGAATAATGAACTGTGGCAGGAAGAAATTGAAGAGAGGCAGTTGTGGGACAATACACTGCAGGATGAGATTAAAAAAAGAGAAAAATAAAAATTTCACTGAAATTAGGCGCTCAAAAAGAGCGCTTTTTATTTTTTTATAGAAAAACAACTGCGAGAGGAGGAACTTTTATGCAAATGGTAGACATCAACCTTTTAAAAGAGCATCCCCGCAACAGGGAGTTTTTTGACGACATACAGGGTGAACGCTGGCAGGAGTTTGTTGAAAGCATAAAAACGAGCGGGATAATAGTACCTCTCATAATAACTCAAGATTATGTTGTTATTTCAGGCAACCAGAGGTTAAAGGCAGCAAAAGAACTAGGTTTAAAAGAAGTTCCGTGCGAAATACGGACATATGAAGATAAAGATGGACTTACAAAGGAAGATTGGATGCTGAAAGATTTAATTGAAACAAACTTAAGGCAGAGAGGAATAGGAAACTTAAATCCTATGAAGCTGGCAAGATGTATTTTAGAGCTGGAAAGAATATACGGAATAAAGAAAGGAAAACCACAAAAAGAATTACAAATAATGGATGATAAATCGGCACTGGGCGCCGAATTACAAACCAATATTTCCCAAAAGGAACTTGCTGAAATAGTAGGATTAAAAGAGAGAAGACTTCGTGAACTTAAAAAACTAAACGAACTAATTCCAGAACTTCAAAAGCTTGTTGAAGAAGGCAAACTAACAACAAAAGCCGGAGAACAGCTTGCATACCTTGAACCTGAGCAGCAGAGAGAACTTTACAGCACTCTTGGAGAAGCTATAGCTGACCTCAAAAGAAGTGAAATAGAAGCTTTAAGAAAACAAATGGAGGAATACAAGAAACAGCATTCAGAGATGCAGTACAAAATTATGGTGCTTGAGAAGCAGAAAAAAGAAGCAGAAGAGATGAAGAGGCAGCTTGAAAAGAAAATTAGTGAAATAAAACCTGAAGTAGTGGAAAAAGTTCCTGATGACTATGTTCAGCTTAAGAACACCCTTGCAGTAGTAACAGAGCAGTCAAAACAGCTAACAGAAAAGCTGAAGGAACTGGAAGCACAGAAAGAAGAACTTGAAAAAAAGAATCAACAGTATCTTGAAAATATAAAAAAGCTTGAGGAAGCAAATAAGATGCTGAAAAAGGAAAGAGACAAATTTGTAGAAATCTCGCGTGAATATGAAAAATCTTTTGAAGAAGAAAAGTGGGGATTTGAACTTACTCATGCACTTTCAGACCTCTCTCAAGAAGTTGCCGGCAGAATTGCAGCGGTAGAAGTACTTATGGCAAGAAGAAATCCTATCAATGAAAAAAATACACAGATGCTTTTAGAGAGGGCAATAAAAACCCTTGAAGAAGGCATAAAGAAACTTTCAAAATGGAGGATAAAGGAAGATGAGGTGATAGAGGTTGAATACACCACATACTCCGACAGCAATTTATAAAGACCCTGAACGATACTACAGAGAAGAGGTAAAAAGAGAAGTTTTAAACAGATACAATATAGCATTTGAAATATTTATGGCAGAGCAGTATTCAAGGATACATTATTCAGAACTTATGGATAACAATATAGATGAACCTTTTGCTTCAAAACAAAGACTGATAAGCTGGATAAACGACAATACTAAAGGAAAAGAAGTTAGGCCGGGGATACTCACAAAATACAAGCTTGAACATCCCAATCATTTTGAAAACGGAATCTGGCAGGCAAGATATTTCAGCTACTTTGTCTACTATGCAAAGGGATTACTGACAGATGAAACATTTGTAAAGAGTAAAAAAATAGCTGATGAATTTAACAGATCTTTTAAAAATGAGCAGTGGTACTGGCAGGCAGTAGCAGTACTGGGCGCAAAACTTTTAGAATATCTTTATGATAAAAATGCTCTTCAGACAGATATAGCAAAAACATATGTGAGACAAATAAAGCTTCTGCGACAGCTTTTGAAAAGCATAGGCAGAATAACAGGAAGAGTTGCTAAAAATTATGCAGAAAACTATGGCTATGACAATACGGAAGCAGTAAAAGAAGCGCTGTTTGTGATAAACCAGAGTATAGAAGAAAGTTTTAGACAGCAGCTTGCTCTTTCATATCAAATTTTTAAATCACAAAAAGAGTATCAGTATTACCAGCTTTATAAAGAATCTATAGAAAAAGATATCGCCCAAATTTACAAAGAGCAAATCCTTGAAATAAAGCAGCCGCTTCAGAGGACTGCGCTCAAATCCGGTTTTTAACTGCTCATATATTAGGTGGTGAACAAAGTGATTAAAGCACTGTTAAAAAATAAAGAAGGTTCAGAAAATATCCTGTCCTTTCTTTTTGTGATTTTAATGCTTTTTATTCTTTTTATCTCTTTTGCCCAGCTTATAGTGCTGGGATATGCACATTTATATGTTCAGGAGGCGGCGTATGTATCTGCACGTGCTGCAGCTTCTCATCCTGAAGACCCCGAAAAACATGCAGTTGATGCCTTTCAAAAATATGCTTCAAAATTTTTATATGATTGGCAGCATAGAGCAACAATACAGGTAGTTTATAACTCAACAAATCCGGGAGATCCGGTAACTGTAATTATATCATACAACTTCCCTAAATATCCTTTGTGGACAAAGTTTTTAAAGCTTGATCCGAACCAAAAAGTAGTTGGACAAGCAACAATGATAATGGAGGAAACACCATGATAAAATACAAATCCACTGCTTTTCTGGATAAAAAAGAAGGATTAACTTTACTAGAAATCCTTGTATCGGCCGCTGTGTTGATTACAGCAGCTGTCATCTTAACTGATACTATGTCTTTTCTATTAAAGCAGCAGGTAAATGCTGAAAAAGCAGCTTATGCAGTATTCCTAGCACAAGAAAAAGGCGAAGAATTAAAGGCAGTGCCATGGGAAAACCTAGTATCTCAACCGGAGGCTGAGATTTCTGGCTGCCCGGGATTCAGCCGTTCAGTAGAAGTTAGAAGTTTAAATTCTTATACCAAACAGGTCACTATCAAAGTTTACTACCCACTGCAGGGCAGCAGAAAAGGAATACAGAAGGTTACTTTTGAAAGGACAGAGGATTTTAAATGAAGGGAACATTAAAATTACTCCAAAAAGAGAAGTACGGTTTTATACTTCTTGAAATAATGACAGCAGCAGCTCTGGGGATTATACTATTTGCTGCAGTTTTCGAATTTTTTATTTATACTTCAAAAACAGCAGGAGCAAGCAGCAGAACTTTTAACGAAACTTCTGAACTTATAAGAACTGCCCAGTGGATCACTAATGATCTGTACAGTGCAGAAAATATCAACATAGAAGGCAATAATAAGCTTATTATTACCACATCAAACAGCACAGTAGTGTATGAATTAGAAAACAACATGCTTATTCGACGTGAGGGCATTTTAAAGCACACAGTTGGTGAAGGAATTACTTCTGTTAAGTTTTGGACAGAAGAGCATGATAATGGTACACTGGTTTGTTTTTGGATTAAAGGCCTTAAAAAGGATGTGAGAACTTGTGTTTTTGCTTATACAAAAAAGTAAGAAACAGCAAAGGATTTGTGCTTTTACTTGTTCTGATAGCTCTGGCTGCAGCTTCTATACTGTTTTCAATAGTTTTAACACTTTCTCTGCATATAGGAAAGCTGTCAGGCAGCAGCAGAGCAGCACTACAGGCACGTTATGCAGCATATACAGGAATTGAAAGAACGAAATATTTTTTGGCTGTAGACCCAAACTGGTTAAATGGGAAAGTAGCAGAAGGACCGGTCGATGAAAGTTCAAAAGTCCAGAAAGTAACAATTGAGCGTACTGACAGGGAAACAATAGTAATAACATCTACAGGAGAATGCAGTGGGGTCCGAAAAACCATAAGAGCAAAAATACAGATTGGATTAGTACCTCTGGTTTCTGCATACGGGAGTGGAATAAAACAGCTTAAACCTCTGTCTCTTGAATTCAGCGGTTCGTCTCTCATAAAATCCGACGTGCTGGTAAATGGAACTCTTTATATATGGGGCAGTTCAGTTGTTGGACTTCCTGGAGAAAACAGAATAGTTTATGTCAATGGAGACGTATATACCTTAAAAAATGGGGCTGTTAACGGCAGTATTTATGCTGTTGGATGGGCAGACCCAAAAGCCGCCACCGGTCAGGTTATATCAAACTGGGTACCTGCAGTCCAATTTCCCAGCGTTCAAGAGATAAATACGCTAATTAACTATGCGCGAGAATCTTCACAGGCACTAGAGAAAGCTACAGGCAGACAGCATTATTTTCCAGGAAATAAAATTTTCACAGAAGCCGAATTGAAAAACGCTGAAGGAGTATATTTTGTTGAGGGCGATGCGTACATACAGGGCGGAGCTACAAGTGCAAATGCAGCAGTAGCAGCTTCGGGCAGCATTTATATTAACAGTTCGTTTACTGCTGAAAACATGACGCTTATAGCAGGCAGCAGTATTAGCTTGAAAAATTCCACCAGCGTATCTGTTGCACTTGCAGTAGGCAGTAATGTGGGCTGGGAAAGTACAGGTGGCGGCAAAGCTGTATTAACACTCAAGTACGGAGCTCTTGCAGCAGGAACTATTAACGGCGGCAGTGTCCGTGGAAATGTTGTCTTGGAACAAAATAATGCAGTTAATTTTTACGTCTTATCTGCTCCTATTCATACTACACGAATAATTTCTTATTCGGAATTAAAATAGTTGCAGGGAGGCTCACGCAGGGTACGATGCCGGAGGACTGCCGGGTTCTTACCTGTGTATCCTGGCGTTCACAATACATTTCCAAGAAGGAGGTGCTTTAGCGGCTTTCCCTCTTGCTTCCTGAAGAGGGCGAGTTCCCAGGCCGTGCTTTTTTATGATTTTTGATATTAATAAATTGATTGTCAAAATTATAATCCTTACTGCTGTTGTGTTTTTTGCACTTTCTTTTGTAAAAACAGGTCATAAATATGAGCTGCAGCAAAATTTAGATTTTCCACAAGAAAATAAAATTTCTCATGATGACAGCAAATGGCTGAAAGACTACAGATATGTGGATTACAAAATTACAACAACATTTCGGAAAGAGCCATACGATTTTAAGCTTATAGAAGCAGAAGGCCAGCACAGCCTTATTAAAATTTCTGACCTTGCCAAAATGCTTTATGGTGAATATACAATATCAGGCGACTTTATAACAATTACTGTTTACAATACCAGCATAAAGCTTAAACTCAATGATCCACGTCTGTGGGGATATACAGTTGTAGACGGGGTTAAGAAAAGAGCACTTTACAAAATACCGTATCCGCCAATTGAAGTGAATGGAGAAATATATGTTCCTGTACGGTCTACCTTAAGAGCTTTTAATATGGGAGTTGTATTTGCGGGTGACAAAATTTTTGTCGGATATGATGTCCCCAAAAATGACACAAGCCTTATTTTTGAAAAATTTATGGAAGGAGAGGAATAAAGATGTTAAACAATAAGTATTATGTAAGTTTCTTTTTTATGGTCTTTGCTGCTGTAGTAATACCTATTTTTTTTGTTTGTAATATTTTCTAACCCTGCAGCCACAGTTAACGGTGAAAAAATCCCTGTAGGAATTTACAAAGACTATTTATACAACCAGGCTAAAAGCCTTGCAAAAACTAATCCAAATGTCAAGTGGGATGAAAAATATTCTTCAAATAAGACCTTTGAAGACATTTTTAAAGAAAACACAATAAACTCGCTTGTCAGCATATATGCTGTTTCACAGGAAGCAGAAAAAGAAGGTATTAAAGTAACCAATGAAGACATAGAAAAAACACAGAAATACTACCCGTATATCAAAAATAAAGAGCTTATACAAAAAATTGCTTTAGTCAATAAGTTTTATGATTTAAAGGTAAGAAATATAACTTCTGAAAGCAGTGAAACAGAAAAATACTACAATGAACATCCTGAACAGTTCATAACAGGAGATATATACAGAATCGATGTAAAAGACATAGAAACTGCCGAAGCTGTAGTAAAGGCATTTTTGAAGGGAGAGAAATTTGAAGATCTTGCAAAGAAATACTCTATAGACTTTTCATCAAAAGACAAAGGCGGGTTTATAGGCAACATGCCCTTGTCACAGTATTCGTCAGTCATTAACTACGACCTCACAAGAATAAAAGAGAACCAGATTACAGAGCCGATAAATAGAGGTGGATATTACGAAATTGTACTGGTAAAAAACATATCAAAAAAGCCTTTTGAAGAAGTAAAAAACTATTTGGTTTCATGGCTTACTGATACAACAAAGCAGGAGAAAATAACAAACACAGCAAGCGAAATACTCAAAAAAACAAAAATAAAAATAAACTGGGATGATGTGTACAAAGTCAAAATCGGAAATTTGAAGTAGATACCCAAAAGAGGGGTTTTTATGAAAACCATACTTTTCACTGCATATAACTTTTTAAATGTAAGAAGGTTAAAGAAGCAAACGAAGCTTGTAAGAAAAACTGCAGAGCTTTTTAAAAAATATCCTGACAGAGAAATTTTGAAAATCTACCGGGACAGCCAAACTCTTACTGAAAGGGCAGCAGCAGTAGCTGAAGCAGTGAGGCGGAGCCTCAATATTCACCTCTACGATGAGCAGATAATGGCAGCGCTTGGACTTTTAAAAGGCTTTGCAGTAGAAATGAAGACAGGTGAAGGAAAAACCTTTGCTGTTGCGGCGGCTGCTGCCTGCTTGAAAGATACTGTCCATATAGCAACTGTTAATGATTATCTTGCAGAAAGAGACTTTAACACTATGAAGCCTGTTTTTGATTTTCTAAATGTCTCATGTGGTGTTAACTTAAAAGACGAAAACAAAGAGCAGCTTTATAAAAAACAAATAGTATACTCATCTTCCGTAAATTTAATATTTGATTATTTAAGGAATGAACTTAATCCCTCTTTTGAATTTCCTCTTAAAAATGCAATTTTGGATGAAATAGACTATATTCTTCTTGATAATGCAAACACAAAATTTTCAGTATCTGCGGGACAGTATCACAATATAGATATAGAGTATTTTGAGACGGCGAAAAAGCTGCTGGATTATCTTAAAGGAAAAGAAATACCCAAAAAGGACCTTGCAGCAGGCAGAGAGCCGGAAGATGCAGACTTTGTATACTCCTCATATTTAAATACCATCTATATTACAGAAAAAGGGCTTTTAAAACTGGGGAAACTTTTTGGAACAGAAAATTTTGCTGAAACACATTTCGAACTTTACAGAACTCTTCTAGCTGTTTTACATGCATACAACCTTTATGAAAGAGACAGGGATTATATAGTAGAAGACGACAAAATAGTGCTTATAAACCGTCAAAACGGCAGAAAAATGCCGGACACAAAGCTTGATCCGTACCTTCATACAGCACTGGAGCTAAAGGAAGAAGTACCTGTTACTTTAAAACACCTTTTCAGCTACAGCCTTTCCTATCAGGTATTTTTTAAGAAATACGAGAAAATGACCGGTACAAGCGGGACTTTGTACGACGCAAGACTGGAGTTTGAAAGAATTTATAATCTTCCTGTTATTGTGATTCCTGAACATTTCCCTCTAAAGCGGACAGAGTACAGCGACCTGTTTTTTGAAAATAAAACAAAAAAATATGAATTTTTAGCGGATTATTTAAAAAGCGTAAAACCTCCGGAACAACCGGCTTTAATAATTACAAACAGCGACGGAGAATCAGAAAAGGTTTGGAAATTCTTAAATAAAAAAGGCATTTCCTGCACTCTGCTTAACTCATTTACTGCAGACTACGAGAAAAGAATAATAGAAGAGGCGGGGCAGAAAGGCAGAGTAACAGTATCTACAAACATGGTATCAAGAGGTACAGACATTATTGTTGATAAGGAAGCTGAAGCTGCCGGCGGACTTCTTTTAATCTCTCTAAGCAGGTTCCCTGATAAAAGAATAGACAATCAGGTTAAAGGGCGTACAGCACGGCAGGGGGTTCCCGGAAAAAGCCTGTTTTTGATTTCTTTTGATGACGAAATTTTTGAATTTTTAAATTCAAAACAGCACAAACGCTTTTTGAAACTTAAAAAAGTTAACCTTGAAAATTATCAGCACCAAAATAAAATACTGTCAAAACTTATAGATGAAGTCCAGGAGAATATTTCACTGCTTATGTACAAAATAAGAGAAAACATAGTTGAGTATGATATAATACTTGAAAATCAAAAGCAGACAATGAGAAAGTGGAAAAACGAAATAGCAGCTAAAGATATTTATACTGCTGCCGAAATAATTAATGCAGATAAAGAGCTTTTAAAAGAAATAGCTAGTCAAGAAAACAAACTTGGCAGAAATGTTTCAAAAAAACTTTTTAAATCTATTTTTGAAATGGTGTTTGAAGAGCATTTTCTGCAGTACCTCTATGACATGGAAGAAGTAAAGCTGTATCTTCCTTACTGGCGCCTGTCAGAGGAAAGAACTGCAGCTGAATTCATAAGAATATGTGCGGAACAGTTTGAAGAATTCAAGAAAAACGTTATTTATTTGAGCTTTCAATACTTTATCTCTGCAAAGCCCAGCAGGTTTATTTTTAAATCTTCTTGACTTTTTAAATAAAAAAGTTTAAAATATAATTGCAAATTCTTTTAAAGGAGTGGTTTTATGAAAAAATTTATAGCACTTCTTACCTTTCTGGTGTTTGTTTTCACAGCAGCAGGTGCTGCTCCTGCGAAAGCAGATACAGTGCAGGGAAATGAGACTTTAACAAACTATAAGGTAGTTGGATACCCGGACATACAAATTTACAAGTCGAATGTCAAAATATATATAGAAGGAAAGCTTGTAGATTTTGAGAAAATGTACAACAGGCCTGTAATAAGCATCAAGGGTAGAATAATGCTTCCTGCCAGAGCTTTCACATATTACATAACGAATACACCATCTAACGTAGACAACAAGAGTGTAGTGTATTATTGGCCTAATGTGCCATTTAAAACAGATGAATATTATAGAAGAACGGATGGATTAAAAACTGCAACATGGATTATGCTTAGTTATCCTATTCCAGGAACTAATGATCAATTAGATGCACAACTTCTTCAAAATTTTCAATATGCAATAGTATATTATAAGAAAAATGGAAGTCCTTACAGCAGTAAAGACGAACAAAAAACTTACAAAATGGATATTCCACCTGTAGTTACAGATATTGCAGGCGGCACTGCATACTTACCTTTAAGAATGCAGGCATATCTTTTTGGTTTTGGCGTTAAATTTGATGAAGAAAATAATGCAGTGTATATAAGCAAAAATATTCCAATGGAATTTGGAAATGGAATTGAGGAAGTAAAAAATGAACCGCAATATTGGGACCAGTACGGTCAGTATGCAACATTTTATCCAAGTTTCGGCTACTTGTGGCAAAGTGGTAAAAGAATAGAACTTTACCCCTGGGATGGGAAATAAGCCCTTTTTACAGGGCTTATTTTTTTATTCCAAAGAGCAAAGTTTATAGAGGTGATTTTTTATGAAACAGAAAAAAGGCAGATACGGAAACATAAATTTAGAAGGACAAAAAGGTAAGCCATCTTTGATTTTAAATAACAGAGAGCAAGATTTCCTGGATGAAATAGAAGATGGTATAAAACCGCTCGTTAAAGCATGTATAGACAAATATATTGACACTTATTCATCATGCGAAGGCCATATTTACGATACAGGTGATGAACATGCACCTCAAATAACAATTGTGATTGAAAGAAAAGATATAGAAAAGTGGGATGCGTATATTGATGAACTTAAAAGAAAACACAATATTTATTTATCACCACAGGTATTCCATGCAGTTGATTTTGCAGTAATGAATAAGCTGTATCTTGATCCTGTTTATTACAAGGTCTATTTTTCTAACAAAGAAAAAGAAAGGTCTATTTCTTTGGCAGCTGAATCAATACTAAAAGAAGAATTTCCGCAGTATCGAAATCCTATTTTAGATGATTTGAAAGCAGAAAATATAGAAGTAAGATATGTAGACAATCCGCAGATTGTAGGGAACATTACAATTACCTCAACAGAGCCCAAAAAGTGGGAATATTTTGCCCGCCGTGTTAATGAAAATGGCAAGATAATAGAAATTGAAGAAATAGAGCAGGGAGTAAAAATAACATTCTTACAGCAGAACTATCATGCATACAAAAGATTCTATGATGCTCTTTTAAAAAAGTTTTACCTGGTGAATCCAAAAGTTAAACATTTTTCTGTCCTGGTTAAACCCACACACAGATGCAACTTAGACTGCAAATACTGCTATGATAAACCATTCAGAGAAAGAATAAAAGTAGACATGTCTTTTGAAACGCTTGACAGGCTTTTGAAGCTTCTTTCAGAATACACTGAACATGTGCAGTTCATATGGCACGGCGGAGAGCCTACAATGGTTGGAATTCAGTGGTATATTAAAGCATACGAAGAAATATTCCCTAAGTACCCAATGTTAGATTTTGATTTTCACATAATGTCCAACGGAACAAATTTTAATGAAAAATGGCTTAACTTATTTAAGCAGTACAACATAAAGCCTGGTATGAGCTTTAATGCAATGTATCAGGAAAAACTGAGGGTAACATCGCAGTCAAAAGAAAACAATCCCAGGGATGTTGAGCTGGCAAAAAAACTCGAAGAAGTACTGGAGCTTTCGCAGAAAATAGGTCCCAAACTCGGAGTAATAGATGTTATAACTTCAGAAAATTACAAAGATATGATAAAGATTTATGAATTTTACAAGCAAAAAGGCATAACCGTAAGCATGAACATGGTTTTCCATACACCGCAGACAGAAAAATATGGATTAGAGCTTACCACGGAAGAATACGAAAAAGAATATATAAAGTACTTCAAATACTGGCTGTACGATGAAAACGGTGTATATGAAAGATCTGCTGTAGAAATGCTTGCTGCTGTAATTGGAGCTACAGGGGAACTTACATGCAGAAACACCGACTGCAGGTACAAATGGATTGGAGTTAACCCTCTTGGAGAAATATATCCCTGCGACAGATATTACCCGGATAAGTATAAAATGGGGTCAATATTTGAAATAGAGAGCATTGATGAAGCTTTTCAATCGGAAGGTTACAAAACTCTGGTACGGGAAATAGAAGAGAGGTTCAGAACAAAGTGTGCAAAATGCGGATACTGGTTTGCCTGCAAAGGCGGATGTAATGCTTCAGCAGTAGAGTCTACAGGAACTGCAGCAGGAGTTGAGGAAAATTACTGCGAATTCTTCAGAAGCGCATTCAATGATGTGTACGACATTTTAAGAAATGTAGATGTTCTCCATGATAAGCTTAATCCAGAAGCAAGAAGAATAATGCTGCAGAACGGTTTTTACAGTGTAAAAGAAATTTATCAGATAATTGATGAGCTGAAGTTGAACATTAAACTTGAGTACAATAAAGATGATCTGCTGAACTGCAGCGAATATCAGGTATTCAGGGGTATAAACTACATGAAAGACTCTGTACCTCTTTATATCCGCCATACAGATATTATAATTGGTGAAAACACAAAAGAAGTAATTAAGATAAACGAACAAAAGAGAAAAGAAGACATAATAAAATATCTTGTGGAGGTGGCAAAGGGTGCTTACGCCGGTGTTTGTTGAGTTTGCTGTTACGGCAGCATTTAACACTCAGGAATTTCAGGATTTTATAAACCAAACAAAAAATGAAGAGAGACAAAAAGAACAGACATTAATAAGCAACAGACATAATGATACAAATCCGCATACTGATAATAATCCTCATACAGATCAATCGACTTATAACCAGTACTCTCAGCACACAGATTCTGGATATCCTCATACTGATTCTTCTACTCATTCAGATTATTACAATCCGCACAGCAATTACACACCGCATACTGATGCACATACAAATCGAACATGGTTACCTCATACTAATAATCCTAATGCACACTATGACGAAGGTTCAGGTACACATACGGATGTAGGGCATAAAGATGGATATTCTCATATAAACAATGGGTACTATCAAGGACATTATAATGCAGAACATACAGATATTCCAGGTCACAATAACGGCACTGCTCATTATGATAGATATGGGCAGGATAATTACCATACTGATACATGGGGACAGCATACTGATTATTATCCCCATACAGATTCCTATAATCATACTAACTATCCCTCAACTCACAGTGACACCACAAACCATACTGACACAATTCCTCATACAGACCAAACTCAGCATACAGACTATACTACCCATACCGATATAGGTTTTGATCATGATGACTATGTCCCTTCATCCCCGGCATTTTATGTTCCCTATACCAGATTAAAAGGCGACGTAATTATAGGACTTTACAGCTATGACAAAAACACTGACGGCTATGGTACACAGGATGCCCGCAGCAAGACTGTGTATTATGACCTTTACATCAGGAAAGTTAAAAACCTGGATGGTACGCCTAATACTTCACAGTGGGTACCTCTTTTAACAAACCAAATTCAGGATCAGGATGGGGCAGTAACTTATACCTTAAACACTATAGATCCGTTAAAAGTAGGCAATACAAAAGTAGGTGCTTATGATGGCTACTATGAAATAAAGGCAGTAGCGCGAAATCAAAGTTTAAATGGAGTTACATTCGAAAGCCCAGAAAAAGTGGTAACAGTGCTCATTCAGCAGAATGCACCTCCGGAAATAACTGTCCAGAACGGAGCAGAGTTTATTAACTTTATTTTCGGCTTTAACGGCGCACTTACAACGTCTAATATATACAAACCTTATGGCGGTCTGTATGCTGATGGAAAAATACCAGTTCATACTGATACACCAGCTTCGCCACATATAGATGCATCTGTACCGTGGCGTGGAACGCAGCTCCATATAGATCAACCAGGTCAACCGCATATAGATGCAGTTACATCGCAAACAGCCCAGAGTGGAATTCTGGTTAAATTTACAATGCTGGATGCAGATAATCCCAACTGGCAGAAAGGACAGATATATTTGGTTGATGAAAATGGTGTTCCTGTTGCAGGAACTGTAAAAGACATTGTATGGGAAAATGGAAGCACTGTAATATCATCTAACGGTACCCCTAAAGTAGGATATGGATATATTCCAAAAGAAAGTTATACTGCTCTTAACAAGAGCATGAAAAATATGAAAGTGGTAATAAAAGTCCAGGATTATACAGATGCTCAATGCACAAATCCTGCCGGAGCCGCTGTGATACAAACTGCAGTATCTCAGCAGGATCCAACACAAATGATTGTACATCTAGATTTAACACCACCACAGGCAGCTTTGGTAAATATTACAAAACAAAACGATAAATCAAAAGTTGTAAATTATAAGTTTGTTGATGATTTTCCGGACATACAGAAAGGAATAAAAAACGGAGGCATTAAAGAAGCAAAATACGTACTGGCTCAAACAACTGCTCGTCCTCAAGATTGGACATCTGTTTCAAGTCCGGATTCTGCACAAACTGTAATCAGTGAAGAAGGCATATGGTATCTGCACTACTATGCTTCGGATATGTTGCTGAATGAGACATACGGTTACTGGGGCCCAATCATAGTTGATAAAACAGCACCTGTAATTGAAGCAAGCTATTCTCCACAGGGTACATCTGTTATAATAACTGCAAAAGCTACAGACAATCTTTCCGGAGTAAAATATCTGTCACTGTATGACGGTACAAACCTCATAGCAACTTACACTAATTCAAGCAGTGCAAATCCCTTTACTGCAACATTTACTGTACCGGCAGTAGAAAAAACATATAAAGTTGTAGCAGAAGACAATGAAGGCAACACAGCAGAACAAGAAGTTGCAGTAATACTTCTTAACCTTGTAAACAACACCACAAAGACCACATATGCAGCCGGTGAAGCAATGAGAATAAGTGTGATTTCCCCGCAGGCTGAGCGTGTTACGGCACAGGTGTGGTATTCCAAAAATGAGTTTGTCAATACTAACGTTACAGACCTTGTAAAAGGAGCAAATGGAGAGTGGCATACGAGACAGGGCGGAAGTGAGGGCTATGATAAAGTTGTAATCATACCCAAAGACACAAAAGACGGAACATATAGCGTGGTTGTTACGGCTTACAGAGGAACACAGTCAAAATCCATAACAATTCCTATTACTGTTAAAAACACGATTTATGATTATTACAAATCAACAATTACAAAATAGAGGCTCTGCTTTTAACAGAGCCTCTATTTTTGCATAGAACAAATCAACACAAGGAGGTAATGCAAATGTTTGTTTCAATTTTTTCTCCGAAAGGCGGTGTTGGTAAAACAACCCTGTCTTTGGCCCTGGCAGAAGTTTTGTCTCAGAGTAGGAAAACATGTATTGTAGAGTTTGACTTTTCTCCGGGAGATTTTCCTTCGCTTCTTGACATAAACAAGGATAACAACCTTTTAAGAGCAGTAAAAAACGGTGTAAGAAAAACAGTGCAAAAGCCGGAAAAGAAAAATTATTATGTAATAACAGGCGGATATCCTGATACACATGAAAGATTTACAAGAGAAGAAATTGACAAACTCTTAATGGAGCTTGACAGCAATTTTGAAGTTTCAATATTTGACATCCAGCCGGGGCTTATAGAAAACAGTGTAGAAGTCTTAAAAAATTCTGACAAAATTGTGATTATAACAGAAGATGATAAAGCCACAGTCCTGAGAACAGCCCGGGTTTTAAAATGGCTTGAAAGCAGCAGCTTTGTTAAACTGAGCAAAGTGGATATAATTGTCAATAAAGCAGCTTCAAAGTTAACCAACATACCAGAAAATATTGTTACATTTAAAGTCCCTTATTACGGGTTTCAGCTGACATTTGACAGTAAAAACTTGTTAAAGCATATGGAATACTATAAAAAATTTATTCTGAACGAACCAATTCCCAAAGGTTTTCTCATAAAACCACCTGAAATCAAAAAAGTAGACCCGCATGATATTCAAGTGTTTATAAGTACTGCTGTAAATACTCTTAAAACAAATGACTACGACAGGAAAGAAGATTTTATTTTAGAAAATGATGTTTTTACTGATGATAACCTATCTTCTGTTCCGGAAGATATTTTCCTTAACAAGTCTGATGATGCCTATGTTAAAAATATCAACACAGGTGAGAGGAGGAAAAACATGGTTTATGTAAAAACCCATTATGAAACACTAAATTCTGTAATTTCAAAGGAAATAGAAAATGTAACTGATGATTTTGATAAAGCAGATATACTTGTTGTAAGCAGTTTCTCAGAAGATGAAATAGATGAGTATGTAAGATCAAACAAAAAAATTATTCTATTTACAACTCCATATTACGAAAGGTATGCAAGAAATAAGGGTATAAAATATGTCTTCACAGAGGAAGCATCTATTTCTGAAATTATAAACGCTGTAGAAGAACTGCTTGCTGAATCAGAATCAGCAAAAACCGAAAACAAGTTCTATGCTGACAGTGAAATAGAAAGAAAACAAACTGCAGAACAGAACAATGACAGCAGAAAGACATACGTTGAACCAAAGGTATATTCTTTTGACAGAAACCGTGAGAAGAAATACGAGAGAAACATGGTGTTTGTTGCCGGTTCAGAACAGCAGGCAAAAACATTTGCTGCACCAGTGGAAGCAGGGACAGGAGAAGAAAAGGATATTAGAGAAATTCATCGACCCGGCCCTGTAAAGTCTTATCCTGAAGAGTTTAAAGATAAAACTGTATATTCTGAAGAACCTGTAATAAAACCTGATGGTTATAAAACAACAGAAAGATCTCATCCAATAGAAGAGAAGCCGGCTTTTGATAGCCCACAGTACAACTTCAGCAGTTTTAAATATGTATTTGAAGATTTTAAAAAAGATATATTTGCTGTCACTGCTAAATATGAAGCTGTATTACAGGAAGAAGGTTTAAAAGCTATTCAGGAAGCTACAAATGAGCTTAAACGGAAAATAGAAGAGGCGCTGGCGGAAAAAGAAAAAGCGGAAAAAGAGCTGGAGGCTGTCAAGAAGGAGTTAGAACAGGCAAAAGCAGAACTGCAGGCAAGGAAAGAAGCTGCGCTGCAGCTTAAGAAAATTCTATCAAACTTGTAATTGGAGGAGAAAAAATGGAATACGTGAACATTTATTTGCCAATATATTTATTAACCGGATATGCTGCATGGCAGGATTATAAAACGGGAGAAATAGACAACTGGGTGTCAATTGCTATACTTATTTATGGCATCCTGGTAAATGCTTTTTTGTATCCTTCACGCTTTTTTGTGAGCATATGGTTTTTGTTTACTGTAGGTTTGGGTTTTGTAATTATGTTTTTTGTAACTTACAGACAGGAGGGAGATGAGGAGTTTACAGCAATAGGAGGCGGCGATGTAAAACTTTTTGCCGCACTTTCATTTTTCTATGGTCCCAAAATACTCTTAATAGTTTTTCTTTCATCAGTTTTAGGGCTGATATACGGGCTTATAGTAGGAATGAAACAGAAAACCTATTTAAAGACGAGTATACGGTTTGCTCCGGTGATTTTTGCATCCGTAATTTTATCAGGACTGCCTGTGTTTGACCAGCTGTTTCCTTTTCAATAATAGCTGAAGGAGATGATCCTGTTGAACCTTCTTATCTCAAACAATCTCAAAACGATCGAGAAAATAAAAAAAATAGAATCCTGTGATGTTGCACTGTCTCTGGAATCTGCTGTTCTGAAAGGGAAACAGAAAAAATATGAGCTTGTGATAACTGATGGCTTTGATGCTTCAGAGTTTTTTAAAAATACAGTTACTGTAAGAGATTATCTCAAAAAAGCAGCAGAAAATAAGGAAATAAAAATAATAAGACAGGAAGTAATATCTGTTTGGAGTGTAAAAGGGGGAGTGGGTAAAACTACACTTGTGAAAAGACTGATAGATACAGCTGATAAAAATGCGAGAATGCTGGTAGTGGATTTCAATTTTCAAGATGGCGGTTCTGACCTGAGCTTTATGCTGGAGCTTCCTGTTGTTCCTCACCTGGGTATATATTTAAAAGAAAGGACAAAGAAAAGCTTCTTTGAGAGTCTTATTAAATACACAGAAAATGTCTCAATATTACAAGCTCCACCTAAAAGAAATTTTGTAAAAGATATTACTCCGGATGACGTAGAGGAAATTATCAAGCTTGGTCGGAGTGCTTTTGATATTATAATTTTTGATTTACCAAACACACTAAATGAGATTGTAGATACAGTACTTGCAAACTCAACAAAAAGGGTTGTAGTATCTTCGGGGCTTGTGAGTGAAGCTAGAAGAATTAAAGAACTTAAAGACAGTTTTATTGTTGTAGTTAATTCCCATAATAAGAGCTGGAAGGTGTATTATAAAGACTTTGAATGTATTCCCATAGAACAGGCAGAGAAAATTTTTAAGTAGAAGCGGGCAGATGCTCGCTTTTTTTATTGGAACCGTAAATGGAATAAAAAGAAGGGAGGTGAAATTTTTAGAATTATTCAAAAATATACAATTTAAATACTTCAAAATAATAAAAAAAACGGGAAAGGAGTAACGGTTAATGAAAGTAACAAAAATAGCTTTTCAAAAATATGAAAACGGAAGATTAAAAGGTTTTGCAAAAGTTTTTCTTGATGACTCGTTTGTAATAGTAACACGTGTGATACAAACAAGAAGTGGACTGGTAGTAGCTCTCCCAGACCATGTTAACAAAGAGGGTAAGCGCTCTCTTGTAGCTTATCCTGTGAACAGAGAGCTGAGGCAGGAAATAATAGAAAATGTGATAAAAGCGTACAAAGAGGCAGAATAACCCTGCCTCTTTTTTTATAGAACCAAATAAAAGACTAGGTGGTGATAGAATGAGTACCGGAAAGAGGTTTCTAATAACTGCTCTGACATTTTTACTGGCGTTAAGTTTATTACTTCCATCAGTGATGCAGAGGCCTGCAGCAGATACGCAGACAGGATTTATACTTTTAAGTCCGGGCAGAGACGGTAAGATAGGTACAAGTGATGACATGTATGCAACAGAGAAAGGCGATGCAGTAAAGGGGGCAGTAGACACGACAAAATACAGCTCAACAGATTCTGTACCGTCTAACAACGGAGGAAAAACAGCAGCTGTTTCACTAGCTAACCAGATTAGTGGAGGGGAGCGCTATAACCTTGCTATCATCAGCGGCACAGTCTGGGCATGGGGAGATAATTCTTACGGTCAGCTAGGTGACGGTACAACAATAAATAGATACACACCAGTACAAATAAAGGGTTTAAGTGATATAGTAGCAGTAAGTGCAGGTGCCTTCCATTCTCTAGCTCTCAAGAGAGACGGTACAGTCTGGGCATGGGGATGGAACTATTACGGCCAGCTAGGTGACGGCACAACAAGTAGCCGGTATACTCCAGTACAAGTCAAAGGTCTTACAAATGTAATAGCTATAGCAGCTGGATATGCCCATTCGCTTGCCCTAAAATCAGATGGGACAGTTTGGGCATGGGGATTAAATAACTATGGACAGCTTGGCAATGGGACAAATGTTAACGCACTCATGCCAGTGCAGGTTTCAAACATAACAGGTATAAAAGCAATTGTGGCTGGAAGCGGTCATTCTCTTGCATTAAAGTCTGATGGCACAGTGTGGGCATGGGGATGGAACGCTCATGGACAATTAGGGGACGGAACTACTACAAACAAAAATATTCCAATACAAGTTAAAAACTTGACTCAAGTAACAGCTATTTCAGCAGGGAATGATTATACATTAAACGGTAATTCCAGTGGGTATTCCATTGCTTTAAAATCCAATGGCACGGTATGGGCATGGGGTTGGAACTATTATGGTGAATTGGGAGATGGGTCAACAATACGAAGAACCGTTCCGGTACAAGTTAATAATTTGTCCAACGTAATAAAAATAACATCTGGGAGCTATCACTCTATTGCTATTAAATCAGACGGTACAGTCTGGGCCTGGGGATGTAACTACTACGGCCAATTAGGAGATGGTACAACAACAAACAGGTCAACTCCTGTACAAGTAAAAGGCTTAAGTGATGTAATAACAGTAAGTGCTGGTGGTTGGCATTCTCTAGCTCTCAAGAAAGATGGCACAGTTTGGGCTTGGGGATGGAACAGCTGCGGCCAGTTAGGTAACGGCACAACAATCAACAGAGTAGATCCAGTACAAGTACAGAACCTTGTTGTTAAGTAAAGTGCAGAAGCACGGCTTTAAAGCTGTGCTTTTGTTGTTTAAAAAAGAAACATAAAAAAGATAATAGAGTATACAAAGAGGCACCCTGCCTCTTTGTATTATGGGAAATTTTTTAAAAGAGAGGGGTGTCTGTTTGGATTCCTACACAGCAGTAAACACAACAATTATCGAAGAACAGCTCAAACAGCATCAAATGCGTGTATCAAAGGTATGTGAAAAAATTGCCAGAGCACTCAATATGCCTTACAGCGAAATAATAGAACTGCTGCTTGCAGCACAGCTGCATGATATAGGGAAGCTGTGGATTCCGGAAAATATACTTAATAAGCCGGATAAGCTTACAGATGAAGAGAAAGAGGTTATGAAGAAGCATGTTTGGTACGGGTATAACTACATGGTAGAAAGGAAAATGAGCAGCACTACTGCTGAAGCAGTTCTTTACCACCATGAACGCTTTGACGGGCAGGGCTACATAGGTTTAAAAGGCAGAGAAATTCCTCTGTTTCCACGAATTATATCAGTAGCTGATGCTTTTGATGCCATGACAAATGATAGACCATACAGAAGAGCTATGTGCCCAACAGAAGCTCTGGAAGAAATAAAAAGAAACTCCGGGACACAGTTTGATCCCGAAATTGTGGATGCGTTTCTTGGACTTTTTGATGATGTTATATCAAAAAATCTTGAAAGCGCAAAAATGAAAAAGAAATGGCCCAAACTTTAATACCATTTTTTCTTTTTTGTATAAAGTCTTTTGCTAAAAAATACAAAAAATACGAACAAGGCAGCGACTACAGTGGCAGGGATACTCCCTGCCTTTTATTTTTTTGCATTATTATTGAAAAATCCAATGAGAGGAGTGTTTTTTATGTCACTTAACAAAGTGTTTCTAATAGGGAGAACCACAAAAGATGTGAAAAAAACTCAGCTGCCGTCCGGAAGTTCTGTTGTTCACTTTACACTTGCAGTGGATAGAAACTATATCGATAAGGACGGTAAGCGCCCAACTGACTTTATTGATGTGACAGCATGGGATAAGCTTGCTGAAATTCTTGAACAGTACGTTCCCAAAGGAATGCTTGTTGCAGTAGAAGGACGTCTGCAGACCAGAAAATATCAGAACAGCTCTGGGAAAACCGTATATGTAACAGAAGTCATTGCAGAGGACATACACCTGCTTTTGAGACCCAGAACTGAGGGTTTAAAAGAAATATCTGATACAGAGAATAGGGTAGAAACAGCAGGTAAAGAAACAGAAACATCTGAATTTGATGAGTTTTCCTTCGACGAAGATTTCGAATCAATATTTGATGAAGACATTTTTTAAGAAAGGGCTTGACTTTTTAAATGTTTTTGTTTAAAATAAAAATAAAAAAAATAAATCTTTTTATTTAAAATATTGATGAAAAGAATACAGCTGCAAACAAAAAAAGGGGTGTTTTCCAATGCATTTGGGATTGGACGTAGGATACGGTTACACAAAAGGCATAAGCGGCCAGAACAAAAGGGTACTGTTTCCTTCAGTTGTTGCCAGGGGCTTTGAAAGAGCTATAGATCCATTTTTAAAGGAAGATACAGATATTATCAAAAACCTATATGTAAAGATAACAACTGATGACAGCAGTTCGTCTGGCTATTACTACATTGGTGAACTGGCACAGCGAAGCAGTCCATTCAGCGTATTTGATTTAAATGCACACAGAGTAGAAATTGCAGAAACCAAAATTCTTATGGCAGCAGCTTCTGCACTGCTTGTAGACAAAGATACTGCAGAATTTAAAGTTGTAACAGGACTCCCTCTTAAGCAGTACAAAGCTCAAAAAGATGCATTTATGGGTCAAATTAAAAACTTTGAAGCTGTCGTAGAATTCCCTGACTACAACATCAAACGAGTCATAAAATTTACAGACGTCAATGTCTTCCCACAAGCAGCCGGGGCAGTATATACAGCTTTAACAATGCCAAACGTCTATGATTACTTCATAAAAAACACATATATTGTTCTTGTGGACATTGGTTTTAAAACATCAGACTTTGCTACCTTTTATTACAATGGGAAACTTGATTTTATACCTGACCTTTCAAACACAATAGACATCGGAATTTCAAGGGTACTCAACTTCATTGACAAAATTTATACTCAAAAAACAGGAGCAAATGCTGATTTAGAGACGCTAATGACAATAATCAGGGAGGGCAGAATTTATTATAGAAGAAAGTTTATAGATTTCACAAATGAACTAAACGAATTGAAGAAAGAAACATTCCAGGCTGTTATGAAAGCAGTGCTGAACACACTTGGAGACAAGTATGAAAGGATAAGCACAGTGTTTGTGGCAGGTGGCGGGGCAGTTGACCTCTTCATGCAGCTTAAGGATGCACATTACAAACTTGTAGTTATTCCCGATCCACAGTTTGCCAATGCAAAGGGCTTCTTAAAAGTGGCACAATCAATGTGATTTTCAAAAAGAACGGGGGAGTGGTGGATATGTTGGCAAGAACTTACAGACAAAACGGTCCTTTAAGAAGGGAATTTTACAGCAAATTCAACAAAGATGAAAAGTATTTCAAGGGCAAGCTGTCTGAACTTGCCTCAAATAGAATATTCCGCTTTTTCCTCCCCCGTTCTGCTGTAGTTATGAGTAACATAGTACTTCCTGCAGGGAAAAACAGTGTAATTGAAATAGACCACATAATAATCTCCAAAACAGGAATATACATTATTGAAGAGAAAAACTGGAGAGGAACATATTACTGCGGACCGGATTCCTGGTATGTGATGACAGGATACAACAAATTTAAGCCAATAAAAAGTCCGGAAAAGCAGCATGAACGTCATTACAGATTTTTTATAAAATGGATGATTAAAAATGGTTTCGGACAATACATTGATATGGTTAAACCTACACTGCTTCTCAACAGAATGGAATTTTATCATTCAGAGTACATCAAAATGAATTTCTATAGGTTTCCTTTCCTGCTGCTTTTTGATATATACGATGACTACTTTACAGAGAAGAAAAGAATTCCAAAAGAGGTTATAGACAAAATAGCACAAAAACTTGCGTCTACGTAAAATGTCGACAGCTAAAAAACGCATGACATAAGAATTTAGAAGGGGAATAAAATAAAATTGTCGACATTTTAAAAATTCACAAAAAAACTTTGTCGACAATTTTGCTATTATATAATGGTTAACTCCGTATAAATACAGGCTTTTGAGTATGTCGACAAAACAAACTTAAAAAAGTCGACATTGCAAAATCCTTGATAGTAGTGTCTTTCAAGATATTTTTTTGTTTAAAATGTCGACAATTATATTACTTCTCTCTTTAAATTGTCGACATTTTTATCTTTTTATATGGCTTTAAGCCAGAAAAAATAGCGGGAAAGAGGGTGTCGACATGAGATACTGTTTCAGAACTCTTAAAGAGGATACGGATATTAATGAAGCTCTCCAAAAACTGAAAGGCAAAGCAAGGGCAGAATTTATAAGAAACGCTTTAAGGACCTATATACAAACCCAAAACATTGCTGCAGAACTTGCAGAAATAAAGGAAACTATACAGGAAATAAAAGATATTCTGCAGCAAAAAAACCCTCGTACTCAAGATTTTTTAGTACAGCCTGAGTCTAAAAATGATTCAGAACCTCTTGGCGAAGAGCTTTTTAACAACATCATTAATCAATTTTTAAACATGTGAGAGGTGATACGAATGGAAATAGATGAACAAGCTCTAAAAAAGTTTATGACAGCATAGAAAGAGCACGTATAGAGCTTTACAAAGCAGTAAACCATACCATTAAAAGGGGTGAACTTCCTGAAATAATTTTACCTGCAGATGACTGGAAAGTTGAACACAACGGCCGTGTTATAAAAATTTCTATCCCGGACTATCCTTCAAAAACACGCTCTGCACAGCAGAGAACAAAGCAGCGCTGGATAAACAATGTGCTGTTTGCAATCAGAAGTATAAAGCCTCTTCCACAGTTTAAAAAAATTTTTGTGCTCATTGCCTTTTATATTCCTGATGAAGATTGGGATGTGGATAACAGAGATGTGTCTCCAATTATTAACGGAATAAGATATTCCAGAATTATACAATCTGACTCCTATCAGCATGTTTCCTATGCTGCTGTAGGATATTACAGTGACGAACCTCACACAGATATATACATAATTGACAATTTTGATCCACTAGAAATACTGGATTTTATTAACAGAAAAGGTAGTGGCAATGTATAAGAAGAATATGCTTTTGTTAACGTTTACCATACCCCAGAAACCCCTATGTTTTTTTTAAGCAAAAAAACATAAGAGTATGAAAAAACATACGTACAATTTTAGGCTCTAACCCGCAGTTTAAACGAAATTCGTCGTGCTCCCAAAAGTCGAATTTTTGATATTAGGCTTCGAAGCAAAGCCATAATTTTTTTTATAACATCGCATTTCGTATTCCAGACATATAAGGAAGTATACTGGAAATTGAGATGCTTTTGTATAAGAATTTGGCAGTGGAAGATGTTTATAATTTGTTAGAACCGATTATATACTTTGAAGGTGATTATCAACAGGAAGGCGTGACAGTGGCAAATATTTTCCTGAGTAGTGTTTGTTTTTGCCTCTGAAAAAAAGAACTGCAAGAAAGCGTGGCAGTGGGAGACAGACAATGAGTGAGAACCTTTGTAATAGATGTGAAGATAAAAAACAGCAGGAGAAAGGTGTCTGCCATGCTACGTACAGCATATAACAACATAAAGGACAAACGGAGGTGATATATGTGAGCAAAAGGAAAGTCACAATTGAGTTAACTGAGAGAGACATAGAACTTTTAAAGATATTAGGTGAACATGTTGCTGTAAGAATAGACAATGTGGGACGATTGTATCAAACAGAACGATATCATGATTTAAGACTTCAGAAACTAAGCAAAGCAAAATATATAAAAAGAGACTACGGCTATGTATTTTTAGGAATAGAAGGGGAGAGGTACTTAAAGAGCATAGGGATAACACCGAAGGCGAAGCCGCCGTCAAAGAGCAACTATTTGGAGAGAGTGAAGCAGAGAAGCGACTTATATTTTGACTTTTTGGGGAGTCCATGGAGGTTTATAGACGGCCGGGAGTTAAAGAAGCAGTACGGTTCAATAGACAGGAGCAGCATGTTTATAGGGCTGCTTTCAGGATGGACGGAGTACATGGTTTATTTTTTAACGAAGTACTACGACAAGAAGCAGATAGAGAACATGAAACACGAGATATCGAATTTGTACAGGTTGGGAATATATAGGGCAGTGATATTTTACAGGGACAGGAAGGAGAGGGAGAGGTACAGAGACGAAACGCTGGGTATAAAGGAGCAGTTACTGCTTCCATATTCTGTCGGAGTGGAGCTTTTAAAGAAGCATGGAGAGAAGGACATAGTGAGGGCAGCGGCCGAGAGGGTTTATGGGGAGTTAAGGGAGCCTGCATGGAAGGAAGCAGATTATGAGGCAGAAGGGAAGCAGATAATGGTGCTGATACTGAACGACATAGAGAAGAAGGCAAAGATAAGGAATTATTTAGACCTGACGGCGTTCAGGCACACAGGCAGGCAGAAGATAGAGATACTGTGTTTAGAGGAGCAGGAAGAAGTTTTCAGGGAGGAATTTCCCGAGTGCAGCATAAGGACAATAAGCACCGAAGAGGTACTAAGGCTGTGACAGCAAATTTTCGCAATATTCAAACATATTTGATAAAACTGGGGTCGTGCTTATTTAAGAAGAAATCGTGAACATAGAACATAAGCTTTACAAAGCGGTAAGAGAGATAGTAAGCAGCCACGACATCATTGGACATACTTTTAGCGAAAGCGCCATAGGAGAGAATGACGAGTACGACGCAGAAATTTACAAGAGGTACAATCAAGGAAGGTTGTACCTCTTTTTTTGGAAGGAGACAAATCAAAGCAAAAAGGAGGTGAAAATATAATGGGAAAACAAAAGGCAAAAATTTTACAGAATATCCACAACAAAAGAGGCTTCACACTGGTAGAAGTGCTTGTAGTGACAGCGATTATAGCAATACTTGCAGCAGTGCTAATCCCAAGGCTTCTTGGTTATACTGACAGAGCAAGAGAGGCCAGAGCAATAAGTGACATAAGAACAATAAAAACAATTATTGTCAATTCTCAAATTAAATCTCCAAAGATTTTCAAATTATAATGGCATTTTTTAAGTGCATAAAAGTATTTTTTCTCAAATTATCACAGCCTGATTAAAAATTTTTTTCACTTTTTAAGAGCATTACCGCTAAAATATGTTAATATCTGTTATTGGCAATTTGGGTTAATTGATGTATAATAAAAAATGAGAGTAGCGAAAGCTACTACTCTCACAAACTGATTTCATTTTGTGCCTGGTATATTACTTCTTCATCTATTTCTCTTAGCCTTTTAGAATACGCATAGAGAAGAGAAGCTGTTACCAGGTTATTTATTATCCTTGGGAGCCCTTTTGTTAGAGAATATATTGCTTCATATGCTGATGGTGTAAATATATCATTCACCACTCCGGCTATTTTCATTCTTGTTTTTATATAATCTTGAATTTCTTCTTTTTTTAGCCCTTGCATCACATACTTTATAGAAATTCTTTGCCTTAGTGCACTGTTTACATTCAAGGCTAGTTTGTTTCTTATGTGTGGTTGTCCTGAAAGTATCAATATATACGGGTTTTGAGAATCCATATTAAAGTTAAATATTATTCTCAAATCTTCAAGAACATCGTTAGAAACCAGTTGTATTTCATCTAATATTATGACAGGAGTTATCTTCTGGCTATAGTAAAGTTCTGTTATCGCTCTTTGTATCTGGTGAAAGAGCGTTACTTTTTTGTATGAGGGTGTTTCGCCTAAAATCATAGCCAATGCTTGATAGAATTCTCTCACTGTGAGTGTAGATAGAGCAAAGTAACATGGTTTAAATGTAGAACGGTTGAGGCTTTCAGCATATCTTCTTAATGCGGTAGATTTGCCTGAACCGGCCTCCCCAACGATAAGTCCTATACCCCTTGTTTCTTGTAAATATTTTAGCCTGGCATTTAATTCAGCAATGTCTTCACTTATGTAAAGGTCGTTTACACTTATCTCTTTAGAAAATGGATTAAATTTCATTCCAAAATATTGGGTAAACATTGTAAACACCTCTTTTTTAATCAATGATATCGTTAAAGGATATCACTGTGTGTTTAATAAAATCAACTAACTCTTCATTTCTGCTTACAGCATTTTTGTTTTGGGTGTATCCTATGGGAATTTTAGCATTATCATGAAAATTTACCTTATACGCTTCCCCCACTTTTTTGCCTTCATGAAAAAGTAGAAGAGGTGTATTATCCTTAAGCCACTGCGGGTCATATCTGACTTCTAAGCGCATACCTTTAAACTTTTCTTCTGTTTCATAAAGTATATTTTCCACTTTAAGTGTAGCATCTTTGTTTACTTTACGATTTACTCTTATGAGAAAACATTCATTCAACATATCTATGTCTTTACACATATTTACCCTTGATATTTGAGACATGAAAAAATCTAAAGGACTCATGCCAATACTGCTGTGTTCTTTTCGGTTGTAATCATCCTCCAGCCATTTAAAAAACATCATATTGAGCTCATCTATACTCTTTATGGATGTAGGATCTATTGTGCTTAAAAATCTCATTCTCACCGTATGAAAGAATCTTTCTATTTTTCCTTTTGAATGAGGTGAAAAGGGCTCAGCATGAATAAGAGATGTACCTAGTGAGGCACATATATATTCAAATTGACTGCTTCTATATATCTTTCCATTGTCAGTGTAGAGCATTTTGGGTATTCCCCTTCTTAGCACTGCTTCTTTAAATGAGTCTCTTAAAGCTAAAAAATTCTGGGTATAGTAAAAGTGAGCATAGGTACACAGCCTGGAAGCATCATCTATATATGCAATAAGGTACGTTTGTCTCTTTGTTTTACCTTCTTTAATATATGGCCCATACATGACATCAGTTTGCCACAGTTCATTGATGTATTCATGGGAAAACCTCTTTGTTTTACCCTCTTTTTCTTTATCTAAAGATTTTACAGGAATGTTTTTCAAAAACCTATAGAATGTCGAAAGGGATACTTTATCCGGTGATATTATTCCTTCTCCTATCAATGTCTCATAAAGAAGTTTGTTTGGCATTTCAGGATGTTCAAGCTTCTTTTGCTTTATTCTCTCTGAAAGTTCAAAGTCTATCTTTCTGTATTTGCCTCTGTCACTTCGATAACCCGGCTTTAACGCTTCTATACCGCCTCTTAAATACTGATATAGCCACCCTCTAAGTGTCTTGGGAGTATATCTTCTCATTCCAAGATAAGGTATCTCAATAGGTTTATCGGAAAGAGCATCAAAATATTCTTTCTGATTTTTTACCTGTCCGTTTAACACCGGACTTATCAGTGAAAATCTCTTTAATGCTATAGCTTCTCTCGCTTTTTCATCAAGCATTTATATGTTCCCCCTTCACTTTTTTGATTTCTTAATCGTAATTTTAGCTCATACCTGGGGGACATTAAAGGAAAAAGTTATGTTGCTAAGAAAAAATCAAAATTTTTATTTAAATCTTTCAGGTTTAATGCTAGAATTATGTGAGAGAGGCCAGAAATGATTTTTGGCAATGAGCATAAAACCGTTGGGAGAAGAGTGGTACAATGCTTATTATGTCCAAAATCTCTCTGGCCCTCTCTCTTTGTGAGTCAGTCTCAGATAACTTTATGTAAGGGTTTATTTGCCTTAATCCGTATATGATAAAACTTAAATTATTCATTATCCTTTTGGTGTAAAAATATATATGCTGTCTTGAAAATAGTATGGTAGGGAAGTTTCTTTTTAAGTCACTTATGAAAGAACTGAGAGTTTTTTCTCTGAGAAGTGTCTCTTTTAAAGACTTTACAATCATATTGAAAGAATACTGAAAATGAGGAATACAGAAATCAGGAAGGTAGGAAAGAGTCCTTTTGCACACAGGGCATATATATCTTCTTATGGCTATTTTTACACAGTTGGATCCGTCTAAATAGTAACGGTAATAAAACCCGTGCTTTTTTAATTTTACTTTACACTTGCAATCGGGATGAGGACATCTATCTGGCGGGGCAGGGAAATTGTAATCTTTACCTTTATGTAAATATTCTTCAATGTTATCAACATGGAAAACTATTTGCATAAGTAACCTCTCCAATTAAAATTAATGCTAAAGGAATCTGAAAAAATTTATCAAATTCCTTTAGCATTAATTTTATCACAAGATTATTTAATCTGAGAAATTTTTTCGATTTTAAGCTAAATTAATTTGAGAAATGACAATTATCGAAGCATATACAGCAGATGAGGGCAGTGGGATATATCCATCCGGTATGAGTTTGGATTTTGCGACTGGACTTTACAAAAAGGGACCAGACTACATAGGAACAATCCTGCAAAAACATGGGATTAAGTGGTATGACATTATGACACCCGGGGGCATAACAGATCCGTGGGGAAAACCATATTTTTATGCAAGATATGTTGGAACCGATGACAATCAAATGCACTACATTTTATTTTCAACTGGCAAAGACGGCAAAATCCAAACTCCGGATGACATATACACAACAGATACAGCATCTCCAACAATAGGATCCATTCCGGATTATCAGGCTATTTTCGACAGTGTACAGTCAGCTGCTTCCACTTATGTTCCGGAATAATTTAACGAAAGCGAAAAAAATCTATTTTTAAGAAATTCAGATTATGTCCATATAAACTCCCACAGCAAACATCAATAAAAATACAATCAGACAATACAGAAGCATATGCTTTATTTGTCCTGCGTGGTATTTTTCAAAGATGCTTTCTTGTAGGGCTAACAGAAGCATTAAGGCTGTGACAGCAAATTTTAAAAAAGTCGCACAATATTACAAATTTCAGAGGTGATTAATGTGGAGTCAAAAATTTTTGACAAAGAGAGCGAAATTTTCAGGGCAGTAAGGAAGGTAGTAAATCAACATGACATTTTAAACATACTGAATACAAATACAAACATAGAGGAAGATGACGAATATGACGCTGAAGTAATAGAGATAATAAACAGATGCTGGTATCTAGATGAAGTAGAAAGTATATACGAGGCACTGAAAAGTGTTTTTGAGTACTGGTTCTGGGATAACTGCTGCAGTAGAGACACACTAATGAGCCTGGCAGTAGATGTAATGAGTGTATTAAAAGAGCTCAGAAAAGAGACAGAAAGGACAGGCGAATAAGTCATGAAATAAAACACGAAGCGCCCCTTGAAGGCATAGGCCTCAAGGCGGCGCTAAATTTGTTTTAAAAGGAACTTAAAAGAAGCTTAATGAGGAAACATCAACGGCCAAGTGCTTACAAGAGAAGAGTGCAGCCTAATGAAGTCTGCCGCAGAAAAAAAGAAAATAAGGCTGTAAAGATAAAAGCAGAAAGGGGAGAAAATCAATGAGCGAACCTAAGTTAAAGGAAATACATGATGCCAGGGGCCGCTTAATTATAAGAGAGTGGCTTATAGACGACAAGCTTCACAGGGGAGATGGTCCTGCATGGATAGAGTATGACGAAGATGGTAGAGTAATAGAAGAAAGATGGTACCAGATGAACAGACTGCACAGAGAAGATGGCCCAGCGATAATAAAATACTTTTTAAACGGCAGAGTAAGAAGAGAAGTATGGTACAAAAATGACCTTCTGCACAGGGAAGACGGTCCAGCATGGATAGAATATGACATAGACGGCAGAATTATTTATGAAGGATACTACATCAATGGAATAACACTAACAAAAGGAGAAATACAAAAATACAAAACAATAAACGATATTTTAAATAAAATTCAGGGGAAAAAAATAAGTTTGTAATCTGTTTTTTAAAAAACAAACTTTCAAGAATTAGCAGAATAGAGTACAGCACACAGAAGGCTGTACTCTATTTTTATTAAAAAATCAAGCATCAAAAAATAAAAGAGGTGAAAACAAGATGGAAGAAGCACTGTTTAATCTAATAGCTCAACAAATGAGCAATAAGGACAAAATAGTTATTTTCTGCATAGGCACAGACAAGTTAATATTTGATTCTTACGGTCCTTTTGTAGGATATTTATTAAAAAACGTATACAACCTGCATAACAAAGAAAATATCATTATACTAGGGGACTTAAAAAATCCGGTTCATGCAGTAAATTTAGTTCAAAAAATAGAAGAAGTAGATAAAGAAAATTCACTAATAATAGCGGTAGATGTAGCAATAACGTACAAAAAAGAATATCACAAAGCAATTGTAGTTGAGGAAGGGCCAATAGAACCTGGCGCTGCTGCAGGAAAAAAACTACCAAAAGTAGGCGACATCAACATAAAAGGATTAATATACGGAGACTATATTTTTGACACAGAAGAAAACGTGATAAGAATAAGAGACATAGCTGATATGGCAGAAAGAACAGCAGAGTACATAAACAACGCAGTTCAAAAATATCTAGAAATAGAAAGTCATATTTTAAAGACGGCAAGATTTCAAAAGAAAACAGTATCGATTTAAGCCAAAAATTGTTTGTAAAAAAATAAAAAGGAGATGAGGAAAATGCTTGTAAGAGCAGCGGAAAAAATAAAATTTCCTGCTGGGGACGGATGGTTAGATACTGTTCTGCTTCCATCCCGTAATGGCAGAAGATTGTTAGTAATAAAAGGTCACAGCGGGATGTCAGAATGGACAGAGGGTTTAATTACAGTTCCGGAAGACAAAATTGAAATAGAACCCTACAATGGGCATGAAAGATATTATCTTAAACCGGGCAACTATATTGTAAAAGAAGGTACAGATGCAAAAGGCAGTAAACTCATAAAACTCTACAGTGCTCCGGAAGACCTTGTACCATTTTTCAGGCTTAATGGATTTGATGGATTTATCGCAGAAGACAAAAAAGAAAACGAAGGAATAAAAACACTTATCGCTGCAGAAGGACACTCAAGAACAGGATACAATGGTACAAGATGGAGTCTTGCAGCAGTGCCAAATACAGCAAAAATAATCGTAGTGAATCCTTACAGCTACGAAGGATATACAGAACTTTACTGCACAGTTTCGGGAGAAAAGCTGGTAGAAGTAGAGTACTACTCAAATGACAAACCTGCCAGGAGAACAGAATACAAAAACAACAAAATACATGGAGAAAATTATCCGGCAGTAATAGAATACTTCGATGACGGCAGAATAAAAATACTCCGCTGGTACAAAGACGGTAAACTCCACAGTGAGGATGGCCCTGCGGAAACATATTACTACCACAGCGGTCAGAAAGCAAAAGAGGTATGGTATAAACACGGTTCTCTTCACAGAAATAATGGTCCAGCAGAAATAACGTACAGCAAAAAAGGAATAGTTCTTGAGGAACATTGGTATCTCAATGGAGAACATCACAGAGAAGACGGTCCAGCACTAATAGAACGCTATGAAAATGGAAATATAAAGAAAGAAATATGGGAGAAAAACGACTTACCAGATAGAGATGACGGTCCTGCAGAAGTATACTACAGAGAAGACGGCCAGATTGAATTAGAAGAATGGTTTAAAGATGGCGTATACCACAGAGAAAATGGTCCAGCGGTAACAGTATACTACAAAAATGGTCAGGTTATGAGAGAAGAATGGTGGACAAACAACAAAAGGCACAGGAAAGATGGGCCAGCCTTCATAGAATACGATGAAAACGGAGAAATAGAATACAAAAAGTACTATATTAACGGGAATAAAGTATCAGAAGAAGAATTCATGAAATATGCAAGAGTAGATGATTTAATTGAGAAAATTAAAATGAACAGAAAAATAAAACTTTGATAAAAAAATAAAAGATAAGGTGGTTGGTATGAGTATAGCAGACATCATCAAAGAAGAGGCAGAAAAATTAAAGAACAGGGATTTAAACGAGCTTGCAGAAACATTCAAAGAAATTTTTGCAGAAATTTTACAAGTTTCTGCCGAAGAAAACCCCTTCACTGGATGGGTTCTGTCGCAGGCACCGATATCGATTATTAAACCCAACTCCAGAGATACGGCCTTTGCAGCTGATAATGGAGTGATATACATCAACCCTGCATTTATCAATGCAGCTGCCCGCACAGCAGAGGAAAAAGGATATTCTCCAAGAGAGATTTATCAGCTGTACGGCTACATAATAGCGCACGAAATGGCCCACATCATACTGCAGCATCCATGGGATTTAAAAAAATTCATAAGCATTCAGGAACACATCCCATGGGAAATCAAAAAAGAAATTGCAAACATATCAATGGACTATATAATTAACATGACATTCTGCAATGTTCTTTACAGCAGTGCTCCGCACCACATATTAGAAATTATTGACAGCCGCAGTGCTTTTGAAAAGTCCATAAAAAACATGGATGCATTTCTGGATTCACACAGTGTATTAGAAGAAATACGCGGCAGAGATGATATTGAAGACATGGCATGGGAAGACCTATACTATCTTATTACAAAACACATAAGAGACATCAATGCATTGGACGCAGCTTTAAATTTAAATGGAAGTTCACAGAGTACACAGGGCAGTCCAAAATCAAACTCACAGAACAGTGGTAAAAATCATGAAAGTACAGAAGAAGCTGCAGGAAATGCAGTTCTTGGGGACAGCAGTAAGTCCAACGCCAAAAAAACTGTTTGGACAGCCCACGGCGAAGAAAAAGAAATAGAAGAAGAGTTCACTGTAAGAGAAGGATACCTGGAGAAATACAAAAACGAAGAAAAAGCCGTGCAGAAAAAAAGGAAAATCTGACAGACAGGCTGAAAGATATCCAGGAAATAGTGGACCAGATGAAGGAAGAGTTTATGCACAGGATGAGAGAAGCGGGTCTTGAAAAAGGCGGGTTTCACCGTTCTTTCGTTGACAGCTTAAAAGCAGACACCACCCCGATTCAAGCAAAAATAAAGACAGTTTTAAGTGGGATTATACAAGGCCAGCTAAGGGTATCGGCATGGGACAGGCTTTCCAGAAGAATGCCATACCTTACGCCAGGAACAAGAATTTTCCCAAAACCCAGCATGTGGTTTTTAATAGACGTGTCAGGGTCTGTATCAAAAGATGAGCTGAGTGCAGTGATGTCATCAATAAGAGACCTGCTTGAAAGCAGAACAATAGGCAGAGCCGTAATGGTGACATTTGATGTGGGAGAAACCGGCTTTTTTGAAGCAAAAACAGCAAAAGACTTAAAGAATTTTGAAATATCAGGCGGTGGAGGCACCGAACTGTCCCCAGCAGTTGAAGAAATAAAAAGGTCATTGAAATGGGGAGACATAGTAGCAGTTGCCACAGACAGTGCGCTTGGAGACAATCTAGAAAAGCTAAAAGATAAAATAAAAGACGTTGTAAGAGCAACATCACATCCAGTTATCTGGCTGCACTTTGGCGACGAAAGAGACCTAAACGAAATAATAAATCACATCGGAAACGATATAATACCGATGGTTATAGAGCCCGAAAGGGGAAGAGTTACAATCAAAAATTATAAGAAAGGAGTGCGAATATAATGTCAGCAGTTTCTGATTTGGTTGATATTAGTATAAAAAAATTAAAGTTCAACGAAACAGCAGCTAGAAAAGAGCAGAACGACTTTAAAAAAGCTCTTGAGCGCGCATCATACATGCACAGAATAGTTTTTTTAAATTTTACTGCAGAGGAGATGAAGGAAATTGCTTCGGCTTTCAATTCAAAATTTTATGTGCTTCCTGACGATATAAGAGAAATTGATTTTAGCTTTGAAAACGGCTATGTATTTGTGTATGTAAAATCAAACATTCCTGAGGAGAAGATTGCCATTGTAAAAGCAGTAATACACCACTATGCAGCCTTATGTGAAACGGTATTAAAAGACAGAAAAGTATTTTTTATTGAAGCTTATGAGAAATCAGACGACTTCAGCAAATACAGCTCAATAAAACACCATGTAGACTACAAAATAAGAAAGGAGATGAATTCATGAGCCGCGAATATTCTGCTGAACAAATGAAAAATTTCATAAAAAAGAGGTATGAAGGAGCATTTTTAAGAAAGGCTCCACAGGATGCGCTGTTTGTTGAAGGCCCACCGGGTGTTGGCAAAACTGTAGGTGTAAAAGATGCTGCAAAAGAGTTTGCAAGCAAATATGGGCTTAGATTTGCGGACATAAGTGAAAGTTCAAGCTTAGAATTAGAAAGACTGCTGAACGAGAAAGATGTATTTGTATTTTACGACTTAAACCTTTCAACAAGGGAACCATCTGATATTTCAGGGATTCCGCGTATAGATGAAAGAAGTGGTTATGTATATATGATTCCGCCTCTATGGGCGAAACTAATGGAAAGGCATCCAGGGATACTTTTTATAGATGAAATCACCAATGTCCAGCGTCCAGATCTTTTAACAATAGGATTTAAGCTAATAGGAGAAAAGCTGGCAGGTGATTCAAAACTTAACAATAACATCATGATTATCACTGCAGGGAACCCCAGAGAGCACAACTATTTAGCAAATGCACTTCCTGCTCCGCTTATAAACAGGATGCAGGTTTTAAGAATTAAAGAACCTTCAAAAGAAGAATGGTTCAATTATGCGAGGCAGAGGTACCCGGAAATACCGGCTGACATAACAGCATATATGAGCAGCACAGCAGCGCGACCTGTAAAAGTCTCAGAGGAAGAAGCGTACACCACACCGCGTTCATGTGAGAAATACCTAAAAATCCTGTCCGACATACTTTATATAGAGCCCAACATAGACACACGCGAACTTTCAAGTATGATGGAAGGCATTATTTCACAGGAGGACCACTACGCATTTATGGGTTACTACAAGGAAAGAAACACCATAATCAGGTACCTGCAGGAAGGGAAAGAAATAAGTGATCCGGCAGCAAGATGGGCAGCATTTGTTTATCTAGGCAGCTTAATAAGGGAATACTATAACACATACAAAGAAGGTTCGAGCGAAACGTTTATAACCCGCCACGGCATAATAGAAAAAGAAAGGCTGCCGGAAATAGTAAAAAAAGCAGCATCAAGCCAAGAGGAGCACCTGGTCCCTCTGGTTCTTGGGGCACAGCTTTTCACAGCCGGCCAGTCACCATTGGAATCCTACAAGCCTGCCTTATTCTTAATAGAGCTGGCAAACGGCAGAGGTATAGAAGAAGCTTTCAAAGAGGCCCAAAAAGAAAGAAACCTCACCATAACAGACTGGCATAACGAGTTTGAAGAGCATGTCAGTGAAGTTTTCAAAGGCCATGCTGTAACAGAACCAGCAAAAGCCACTGCAAAAGCTGTACTGCGTTCAGCAGTAAACCAATACACATCTGTCCTTGAAAATATATTAAAAAGAACAATAAGAGTTGATGAAAGCGTAGAAAAATATATAGGGAAAGAAGCTGCAGATCAGCTCAGGCGCTTCTATAAAGAAGACTTTACAACACATTTGGAAACAACACCGGAACAAACTGTAGATGCGATAATACTAAAAAGAAAGCAGCCCAAAAACAGCATAAATATATAGGCTGAAGCAGCAAAATGCATCTTGACTTTTTAAATAAAAAAGTTTAAAATAACATTGAAAGGCAAATTAAAACGAAAGCGAGTGATTTTTATGGATAAAAATAAATTTGATGAAATATTAAAAGAGGTTCAGGAACTAAGGGAAAAGGACAAATACTTTGACGCTCTGGCAAGAGCAAAAGCAATAGCAGGGATAAGATACAGCAAAGCATTTTATGACGAAGATCCGGAAGCTGTGCAGTATAACAAAGGAGTTTATGACAGTATAGATAGGGTTTTAGATGCATACTATAAATCACGATATATAGACAAAGAAGAGCTGACAAAAGAAAAAATTGAAGCGCTAGAGGAATTTATAAAAATGCTGAAGCAGCGCGGTTTCTGGCATGACTTTCCTATAGCAGATGCTGAAGAGTTTTCCGAATAGAAAGCCGGGAAATATTTCTGAAATCTAAAGGTCTCCGGCTTTTTCTTCCCTTTCGAAAAATCAGATTTTCAGACAATTGTTTTCACAAAGAGGGGTGAAAAATATGCCAGCCCATTATTTCATAAGAACCCGTATCAGCAAGAAGGGAAATATTTTGTGGGAGCTGGTAGACAGCCATGAGAAAGTTGTGACAATGAGCCCTTATAAGGAAAAAATACTTGATATTATCAATAAGAAAATAAGATATTTAGAAAACTGGCCCAACGGGCCCAGAGAAATAGATATAGAAGATAACAAAAAAATTGAACGCATTATTTCTCAGAGGCAACCGTGGCAGTCAGCTAATTTTGCAATTGCAAAATGGCAGGGGTTGTTACAAACAGCAGACGTTGCAAAATACCTAGGTGTATCAGAAAGCTGGGTGCGCAGAAACCTCAAGTACACAGAGTGGCATCACTCCTACAAACAGAAAGGCGATCATGGGAAAGCATTTTTTTACGACACTGAAGATGTAATCATACATCTTGCGGAAGATAAGAAAAAATTTAATAGGCTTTTAAAAATGTCGTACAGCTGCTATACAGAACTTTGCAAACTAATTAATAAGCCTGCGAATATTAATAATCTTGGATGGTACAAAAAAGTAAAAGAGTATCAAACTTTAACGAAGATTAAGTAAAGAAAGAGTTGGACTGGGAATATTTCCCGGTTTTTTTTATTTTTAAAACAAAAGGAATATTGACTTTTTAAATAAAAGCATTTAAAATATTAAGTAACAGAACAAAAGGAGCTGATAGTATGGCAGTCAGAAAAATAAACAGGGAATTCCACACATATTACCTTGAGCTTCCATATATAAACAACCAAAGGATAAACATTCGTTTAACAGTAAACCGAAAAAAGCAGACACCTTTGAAAGCTGAAATAGACTACAGCCGTACCACGGTAAAACCTGAAAAGGCAGAGCAGCTGCTGTCAGATATACACTGGGTTATCAAAAAAAGGAACGAAAAAGAGGACATAATTTCCCCGATTATCACCACATGGGAGCAGGATGACACCTTAATAGCAGCGTGTCTTGACAAAAAATACAAAATCAAAAAGGCATCCATTAGGGAGCAAATAGACCTTACTGAAGATGACGCTTTAGAAATACCTGATAATGACAGATTTATATGCTGGTGGCCGGATCCTGAAATATGGAACGAATTGGAAGGATATTTAAAAATGGCTCCAGTCACAGAAATAACACTTCCATTTTTTACTTTTAACGAATTTCACAAAAGGCCGGACATAGAGGCTGATACAGCAGCGTTCATTAAGAAAATTCAAGCAAAAGAAAGTTCAGCGAAAAAGATTGAAAATAAAATTAAGGAATATAAGTCCAGAAAGTATGCAGAATATCTGCACAGGCTGAAAACAGCAGCATTGTTTGGAATAAAAAATAATATTGACGTAAAAGTGACTCTGGCAAGTGTTGAGGAAGCACTAGAATTTTTTAAAAGAGAAAAAATGGATCCTTTAAGCAGCACATCATGGGCCGCGGCGGCAGATGTTTTCCCTTCTATGGAAGAGTATGTAGTAGAAGAAGGGGTCATAGAGCCAATCCGGAGCATGAGCAGTCTGAGTGCAGTGGTCTATGGAATAAGCTATATGCCCAAAATTAATCCTGTACCGGATGCTGTCAGAATAATAACTTATGCTGATAAAAGACCAATTTTTAACACTGTAATCTGGTTTAACCCTGCTGACATAGAAACAGCTAAAGAAGAGAGCAGTCAGATTATTATGGATGAGCTGGACAGACTTGGAGTAGAAGAAATATATTTTGAGGAATCTTTTTTAAGCTTTAAGACTCTTGCAGCATCAACTACTGGTACATGGGGGCAGAAGGATTTATGATCAAATTGATAATTCCCCGTAGGATTAAGAATAAGACTTACGACAAAGATTTTGCATACATATTATGGGAAAAACTGGGGGTTACAGGAAATATGCAGATCATACCGCACGAAAATACAATAGAAATATGGCTTGATGCAGAGCAGAACTTAACACCTTCTATGGTTAAAAGAAAACTTCCACCTTTGCTTGCAGAAACATCTACCATTGAGGAAACAAACTGAGCAGGTTTTTACCTGCTTTTATTTTTTTAGCGCAATCTTTTTTATTAAAAAAAACAACAGGAGGGGTTTTTGTGATAAATCAAAAAGAACTGTATAACGAAAACTTTTTGTACACCGAAAGCAAAGAAGAGCTTGAAAGTTCAGAAGAAATAGACATTGTAAGCTTATACTTAAAGCAGGCAGGAGAATTTCCTCTCTTAAGTTCTTATGAAGAAAGGGAGCTAATAGAAAAAGCAAAAAGTGGCAACAGAGAAGCAAGACAGAGGCTTATAGAATGTAATTTAAAGCTTGTAATCAGCATAGCCAAAAAATATGCAAGCAGTCCGGAGCAGTTGATGGACCTTATCCAGGAAGGCAATATTGGGCTTTTAAAAGCAGTGGAGAGATTTGACCTATCAAAAGGTGTAAGATTCAGCACTTATGCCGTATGGTGGATAAGACAGACGGTAACAAGAGCTGTTCAAAACGGTTCAAAAACAGTAAGGCTGCCTGTGCATGTGGAAGAAAAGATAACAAAGTTCTACAAAACAAGAGAAAGGCTGTCCCAGGAACTTGGTTATGATCCAAACATAGAAGAAATAGCAGCAGAGATGGGAATTCAAACGGAAAAAGCAGAAGAACTTTATTCACTGAGCGGCTTTCCAGTATCCCTGGATATGCCTGTCGATGATGACGAAACAACACTGCTGGGGGACTTAGTTCCCCATCCACGCCCTGAAGATCCGGAAGAAAAACTGGAACAAGAAAATTTGAAAGAACTTTTAAAGAAAGCTCTGGACAGGCTGCCTGAAAGGGAAAGAGAAATCCTTACAGTAAGATTTAACCTCAATAATGAATATGATTACAAACCGTCACTTCGTGAAACTGCAGAAAAATTCAACTTATCAAGGGAAAGAATAAGACAGCTTGAGAAAAGAGCTTTAAAGAGGCTGAGAAGATACAAAGAAATTCAGGAAATTAGGAAGCAGTTTTTTAAAACATGAAAGGGGTGTATCAAAATGGAAGAAAAAGATAACAGCCTGGGATATTTAGCGGTCTTTTTCATGATTGTTTTCCTTTTTATGCTTTTTGCTTTTTCACTGAAGCTTGCCGGGGCAGGAAATAGTTTCAATGATGCTGTTTCCAGCTTTATTGCAAACCGCATAGAAGGGAAACCGCTTAATGCTTTAGAAAAAAAGGAGTAATATATTTCGCAATAATCACTGCGGGTACGGCAGCAGCAGCAGGTGGTGGCTGGTTTTTCTTTGGCAGCTACATAAAAAATATAAAGAGGAAGAGGCTTCTCCAAAGGCGCTACGCATCACAGCACGGTTCATCTGAATGGGGTTCGCTTAGAGAAGTGAAGCGGATACTGGGCAGTGACGGGATAGTACTCGGCAGCACAAAAAGGTTTTGGAAAACAACACCTGTACGGCTGAGCGCCAGGTATTCATATGAGCATATTGCGGTAATAGGACCAACGGGATGTGGCAAAAGCAGTACTTTTTTATGCCAAACCTATTGCTGCTGCCCGAAGGCGTATCAGCAGTAGTGACAGATCCGAAAGGAGAACTGCAGGCAGTCACATCAGATTATTTGAAATCGCGAGGCTGGGAGATCCAGGTTTTTGCTCCAACTATGCCTGAGATTTCATATGGATATGACCCTTTACGCTGCATCAACAGCGAGATGGAAATAGCAGACATAGCGGATATAATACTGAAGAACGGATACGATCCTGAAGGGAGAGGCGGGGATACGCAGTGGATAAACTTCAGTGCTCCCCTATTTGAGGCGGTTTTGTATGCAGCAAGGTATAAATATGGTCCGAAAGCCACAGTAGATAAGGCGGTACACATGGTAACGGATTATCCAGAAGATGAGCGTGCAGAAATGTTCAAAAGAATAGGCGGTATGGCTCTTAACAGATATTTAACATATCTTCAAAGTATAGAATCACCTGAAACAGCAGGGTCCATACGAACAGTTCTGACGGCTTCGGTAAGAGTTTTTGGAAGACCTGATGTTTTGAGGGCAGCCTCAAAAGAACCCCTAATAGACTTCAACGCTTTAAGAGAGCATCCAACAGTCTTGTTTGTGAGGATACCGGAGCGTAAAGCACACATATTAAAACCTCTAATGGCAACATTTTTCTGGCAGCTTTTAGAGCACATAGCAGACGTAGACGGACTTCCAATATACTTTTTCCTTGACGAATTTCCGAACATAGGTAAGATTCCAGGTTTTGCATCAATGGCAGCAACATTAAGGTCAAGGAAAATAAGCTTAAATGTTGGAATACAGGGTATTGAGCAGCTTGCAAGAGAGTATTCGGAACAGGAACAAAAAGATATATTAAACAATCTAAAAACCAAGATATACTATTCAGGTGCCAGTGGAGAAACAGGCGAGTATGCAAGTACACTGGCAGGATATGCAACGGTAAAAGAAAAAGATATGGAGCAGAGAGTAGAACTTTTAAGTGCAGCAGAGCTGAGAACAATTCCGGAGCATATGGTTTTGGTAATGACAAGAAACTTTCAGCCCTTCTTCTTAGATGCACTGCACTACAGCACAGTCGTAAAAATGTACAACATTAAAAATGTCAAAGTGGTATAGCAGTTTGAAAAAAGGAGAGATAAAAACATGAGCAATCCTTTTAAACGCGAACAAACGCTAAAACAGTTGGGATACAGGCTTACCTTTGCCACTGCAGTTCTCGTGCTTGATCTGATTCTATTACGTTTTTCCTTCAGCAGTACTTTTGCTGTAAAAGAAATTATTTTGGCTCTAAACTTTGCGGCACTGAGTGCAGTCTTTACCGGGGCATGTAAACTGTTTTAAACCAACTTTTTAAAGGAGTGAAATCTATGGACGTGAAAAAGCTTTTTGTTACAGACTGCAGAGGGCAGATATATGAAGCAAAAATTTTTTGTGAAGAAAAGGAAAAATACTATGAAATATGGAAAGTACTTCATGAAAGCGTTCAAAAAAATTTTCCATTAAAGATCGAAACTTTAACATTTATAAAAGACTGGTCCGGATGGCATTTAAACATTTTAGAAGAAGATGACTTCGGAAATATCATACGGGAAGAAACTATAAAGCTGCCGGGGGAAACATCTGAAGGCGAATATATCACTTTTGACAAAGGAGAAGCAGAAATAAAAGGCAGAGGAGTGATGGCAGTTTGACGGATGCAAAAAAGATATCGCTGTACGTACTAACGGGTATTTTTTATCTTCTTTTTTCTATCTGGGCATTTGTGCCTCTTGTAAAACTTCACAACGCATACAAAGGGTACGTTGTTGGGATGCAGCCGCCGAACACATCTTTTTTAAAGGCAATGTACAGCAATCCTCTTTTAAGTCTTAAAGCACTTACAGAGCCGGGTGTACTGGGTGAGTGGCTCATAATTACAGTACTATCTGCAGTTTTGCTTGCTGCTTTAATATTTGTGCTCAAAGAAACAGAATATGAGCAGAAAGGTGTAAAATACCTCAAAGAAGATGGAACTCATGGTACATCCGGCTGGATGACAGAAAAAGAAGCACACAAGATAAAGGTTTTAAATAGAAAGATACTCGGAATAGGGATAAACAGAGGGCTCATTTTTGGCACTTTAAATGGGAAAGAGGTAACACTGCATCCCGATGCACCTCTTAACAGAAATGTAGCAATATTTGGTTCACCTGGCAGCATGAAATCTGTGGCATACGTGAGAACAAACATACTGCAGCTTGCGCAGGGAGGGCAGAGCATGGTAATAACAGATCCTAAAGGTGAGCTTTTTAAAGACATGGCACAGTTTTTAAGAGACAGAGGATATAACGTTAAGCTCTTTAATCTTGTGAACATGGCATATTCTGATCGCTGGAATCCACTGGACGTAATAGTTGATGATATAGATGCGCAGACCTTTGCAGACGTCATAATAGCAAACACAAAAGTAGCAGCGACAAAATCAGGAGACCCGTTCTGGGACAGGGCAGAACAGAACCTTTTAAAAGCACTTGCACTGTATGTAGCAAAAGAGTATCCTCCTAACGAAAGGAACTTGGCAAGCGTTTATTCACTGCTGGCGCATCCGGAGCCCAGGAAAATAGATATGATATTCAAATCACTGCCGAAGGACCATCCGGCAAAGATGCCGTATAACATATATTCGCAGGCTAACGAAACTGTCAGAACAGGTGTAGTAATAGGACTCGGCACAAGGCTTCAGGTATTCCAGAATAAGTTAGTTCAGAAGCTTACAGAGGTAAGCGATATAGACTTAGAACTTCCGGGCAAAGAAAAATGTGCATACTTCTGCATAATAAGCGACATGGATTCCACATTTGATTTTCTTGCGGGTTTGTTTTTCTCATTTTTGTTTTTAAAACTTATCAGATATGCAGACATGTACGGCATAAACGGACAGTGCAATCCCAATGTATACTTTCTGCTTGATGAGTTTCCCAACATAGGAGCAATTCCTGATTTTACTAAGAAGCTTGCAACAATGCGCTCAAGAGGAGTTCACTCATCGATAGTATTTCAAAACATAGCCCAGCTCAAGAACAGGTATCCCAACGATGCATGGCAGGAAATTATAGGCAGCTGTGATTCAAAACTGTTTCTGGGATGTACAGATACAGCTACAGCAGAGTTTGTTTCTGCACTCTTAGGCACTGCAACAGTTGAATCGAAATCAAGGACAAAAGAAGCAGGATTTGAAGGAGTATTTGACTTTGGCAGAGTTACCATAAGCGTTCAAAAAAGGAACCTTTTAAATCCGGATGAAATAATAAGATTTGACCCTGAAAAAGCAATACTGATACTAAGAGGTCAAAAACCTCTTCAGATAAAAAAGATGCCTTACACCCAGCATCCTCTTGCAAAATATGTGAAACCTATACCTGTAAGTTCTTATACGCCTGAATGGTCAAAAGAATTCAGAGAAGGATATTCAAACGGAAGAGGGAATGGAGAAAATAATACCACAGCAGTAAGAGATACAGATGAGGAAAAACAGTATGTCCAAAGAGAATCTGAAGGAACAGAGCAAACTATTCATGGTAATCCCGATGAGTCCACAGCAAATACTTTATTAGAGGATACTGTCAAAGAAAATTCAGCAGAAAACGAAAGAAAAGAAAACAGGCCGGTAAAGGAAAGCAAAAAAGACAAACCCCATTTTGAGCTTACAATAGACTTAGAAAGCAACAAAGAACTTGCCAGAATGCTTAAAAGTACAGGCGGAGACAAATCAGAAGACATCGGTAAAGATGAAAAAGAAAGTGAAAACAGCAAAAAACATAAGAAATCATCTGTATGGTAAAAACACAAATGCTGTTTGCTTTTTTAACAATTTGACTGCAAAAACTGCTCTTATGGGCAGTTTTTATATTTTTTAAGCACGCAGGAGGAACAGGGAGGTGAGATGAATTAAAAACACATCTTTGAAAGTGCTTTACCTTTTGCTTTTAAACGCAGCAGATGGATTTTTAACATATTATGGCACATCGCTGGGGATAATCAGAGAAGCGAACCCTCTCATGAGAACTGTTGTCAACAGCCCGGTCAAGTTTTTTTCTGTAAAAATCGTACTTTTATCTGCAGTACTTTTAACTGCATGGCTGACATTAGAGAAAAAACAGCAGCCCTCTTCTATGCCAACAATTTTGGTACTTAACACAGCAGTTTTTGCATACACAGCAGTACTTTTTCTGCATCTTTACTGGCTGTCTTCAGTATTTTTAACATTACTGTAAAGGGGTGTTTTAAAATGCATGATGAGGAATTCAAAATCGAATTTCTTGACAATGAAGAAGAGTTCAAAATTGAACTGCTAGAAAATACTGAGCATCAAAAAGAACAAATTGGGCAGGACAACATATCTGAAAAGAAAGTCAAAAAAGAAAAAAGGATGCAGCAGAGCAGCCAGCAGTTCAAATGATTTCTGTAGAACTTCTTAAAGAACATGAGCTCAATAAAGAATTTTTCGACGACATAGAAGGCGAGCAGTGGCAGTATTTTATCGAAAGCATAAAAACCAGCGGAATACTTACGCCTCTAATAGTAACCGAAGACTATACTGTAGTATCCGGTGCACAGAGGTTAAGGGCAGCAAAAGAGCTTGGGCTTAAAGAAGTTCCCTGCATTGTAAAGAAGTATGAAGATAAAGACGGCCTAACAAAAGAAGAGTGGATAATAAAAGAGCTTTTAGAGGTAAACTACCGCCAGAGGGGAATAGCCAATTTAAACCCTATCAAAGCGGCAAAAGGTTTTATGGAACTTGAAAGGATATATCAAAAATACAGAGGCGAAAAGAATCAACCTGTTTATGAAGCGCTGCAGATACCAAAAACCAGCTATTTCAGGTTAAAAAGACTCAATAAGCTGATACCGCCAATACAGCAGCTTGTGCAGGACGGGAAGCTTACGCAGGCGGTTGCTTATGAAATTGCCTACCTTGAACCAGCAATACAGGAACTTCTTTACAAAGCGTTAAAAGAAGACATAACAGAAATCAGCAAACAGGAAATAGAAGTAATCAAAGAGAAAGCAGAAAAAGATGTGCAGGAACTTGTCGAGCAGCTCAACGCACTAGAAAGAGAAAACCGCAAAAAAGACTTAGAAATACAGCAGAAAGAAGATAAAATAAAGGAGTTTGAATCCTTAATCAAGCAGTATAAAACGGCACTGGAAATAACGAATGATGAAATCAAGAAACTGCAGAACCAGACTGTAAAAGAAGTAAGGGTTGTACCGGACTCTATAAAGCAGGAACTTGAAAATTTGAAAAAGCAGCGTGAAGAGATGCAGCTAAAGCTGGAAAGTATGACAAAAGAATTGGAAAAAGTAATACAGGAGTATGAAAAAATCAAAGAAGAAAAAGAAACATATCAAAAACTGCTTTTTGAAAAAGAAAAAGAAGATTCTGAGGCAGCCAAAAAAGTAAAGAGGCTTATGAGTTTAATGACAGAGCTAAACAGTGAGCTTATAAGCTTTAACTTTAAAAATGAGGGATTAAAGCTGTCCGAATTTGAAGGCTTAAAATCACTTGCTAGACAGCTCATAAGCAAACTTAAAAATATTATAAAGGAGGAGTGATTTTATGGCTGATAACAAAACAGTTTTAGGTGAAACACTGAGTTTATCCAGCCCTGAGTGGGCGCCTATTATAGCTTCAAAAACACAAGACCAGATTTTAACAGCAAGAATTTCAGGTATTGAAAAAATAAAAATAAACGATCAGGTTATGGAGTGTGCAGTAGTATTTTATGGAGACATAAAGGTGTATATACCATTTGAGTGGATGGGGATACCGCGAGAGGATTGGACAATAGTGCGTTCAATGATGGGGACAGAAATAGACTTTGTAATAAGGCACATAGACGCTGCAAGGAAGATAACACTGGCAAGCAGAGAATATGCAATGAAGTTAAGAAGGGAACTGGAGCTTCCCAAACATAAGGTAGGGGATAAAATACTCATAAGAATCGACGCAGTAGGCAAAAACGAAGTAATTGCAGAAGTATATGGAGTAGAAACAAGGATCCCGAAAACCGAAGTTGAATACGGATACGTAGGGAATTTAAACGATTACGTTCAGGTCGGAGATAAGGTACCAGCAGTGATAAAAGAACTAGACATAGAAAAAGGAATTGTTAAAGTATCAATAAAAGAAGCAAAGCCGGATCCGCGTGAGAAGATAGGGATAAAATACGTAAAAGGCGGGGAATATCTAGGAGTTGTAAGAGGGCGCAGGATATTCCCCAAAAAGGATGACATAGTAGAGCTCATATTTGTAGAGCTCGAAAAAGGGATCACTGCAGCGTGCATAACACCACCGTGGAAAGCAGAGAAGCTTCAGGATTTAAAACCGGGTGATACGGTAAATGTTAAAATAGTCGGTATATCAAGAAGCAAAAATATATATGGGCACATAATAAGAAAGCAGAGGAAAGGAGCAGTGTAGGGTTGCTCCTTTTCTTTGCTGCCGGTCTGGAGTGCTACAAAAGTCGTAAACACTACAGATAGTTGATTTTGTTAAGGAAGAGAGGTAAAATAAAAGCAGGAAAAATGTAGTTGGGACGGTAGTGACGGTCCCCTCCGGGAGACCCTCCGGCAACGGGCAAAAGGGTCGCTCGCACCGGTGTAGTCCGGCAGGCGCGTGCGCCTGCCGTTGGAAGCCCTACCCCTTTAGGGGTAGGAAGGAAGTCACGTGGCAGTGCCTTAAGTTTAGCAGCAACGTGTGCTGCAAAATGGTAAAGGATAATGGATGAAAAATAAGCAACTGCAATTGCTAGAAGGCCAATTTTCCAGTTTCCAAAGATAAAAGTAGCTATAATAGACCCAACTAAAAGAAAACTAAGACCTGCATCAATTTTTTCTTTTTCGAACCTCGCAGAAATCCGTTTAAAACTATTAAAAAAACAACTAAAACTAAAAAAGCAAATAAAATAATAATCATTAAAATTTCCTCCTACTACTCCTGAATAAATTCGGGACATCCAGTCACAAAAAATTGTGAAATTGAAAATTATGGTAACTCGGCAGAATTGCAAAAGAAAGGAGAGAAGTAGTAATGGGGAAAACTCAAACTTATACATTTGGAGTATCAAAACGCGAAGCTCACGATTCCACGATTTTTTATTCGCGTGAATTGTTTAAGGGATTAGAGAGTCCTATGGAAATACTTAACTATATAACAAAAAATATTCATTTACGAGAAAATAACAATAATATTAATGCTTTGCCGTGTGTAGAGTGGGTAGACAAGATTTACTGTCAATCAAGTGAAAATATGTTTCAGATTCCAAACGAAAGTATAGCATTGGCATTTACTTCGCCCCCTTATAATAGCGGCAAAGAATATGATAAAGATTTACGTTTGGAAGAATACCTTTTATTACTCGCTAAAGTTGGTAAGGAAGTTTTTAGGGTTCTCAAGAAAGGCGGAAGATATGTTATTAATATTGCTAATTTGGGGCGAAAACCCTACATCCCATTACACAGTTTTATATATATCACGCATATGGAAATTGGTTTTAAACCAGCAGGAGAAATAATTTGGCAAAAAAGTAAAGGTGCCCGTGGAAATTGTGCATGGGGAAGTTGGCTTTCTGCAAAATCTCCACGAATAAGAGATATTCACGAATATTTACTTGTTTTTGTCAAAGAGGATTTTAGTAGACCTGATAAAGGCATATCTACTTTAGAAAAAGAAGAATTTTTAGATTACACATTGTCAGTATGGGAAGTACCGCCTGAATCAGCAAAAAAAGTAGGGCATCCAGCCCCTTTCCCTGTCGAGTTGGCATCGAGAGTAATAAAGCTTTTTACTTATAAGAATGATGTTGTGTTAGATCCGTTTGTCGGTTCAGGAACTACATGTGTTGCAGCAAAGAAGTTAGGTAGACATTATGTTGGATACGACATAAGTGAAGAATATTGTAAGATTGCTTTAAAAAGATTAAACGAAGAGGGGCAGACAAATGAGTAATGAGACTATTTTAAGAGAATTGTTTACAAACTTACAAATAACTCAAAATTTATGGAGTAAGGATGTTGAAAAAGGTTTTTTTGAAATATACTTAAATAATAAAAAAATACCTCCTGAGAAATTATTTTATAAGTTAATGGAAAATGGGATGGAAAAATATTACGCATACTATCCGCAAAAATTATCTAAAACAATCGACAAAAAAGACACCCTTCAATCAAGAAACAGTTACATAGGGGAATATACTGAAAAATTCGTAAAATATCTTTTTGAGCAGTTAAAAGTGGTTAAACAAAATAATCTTTATGTGAAAAATAAAGTTGCATGTGAAGAATTAGGATTAACTTCCAAAACCCCAGCAGATGTCATAATATCACTTAAAGAAGAACCTTTGTCTAAAGAGGATATTCTTTTAATTGGTGAAGTTAAAATGTCTATTGTATGGAATTGGTCTTATAATCCTGATAATAAGGCTAACCTTTTTCAAGAAGAAGGTGATTTTACTGAACATACTGGTCAACCAAGCTTATTGAGATCTGATTCTATGTTAAAAGCTATCGGGAAAGCTGTAAATATTCGGTTAAATAATTTTGACGACATTATACCCGTGATAATTATTTGTAATACACCTATTCAAAACAGTTATGTTTCTAAAATAGATAATTTGTTTTTGAACTATTTTATTCAAGGTATTTTATCTTTAAATCCTCATTTAGAAAATATAAATAAAATAAATAAAGATTACATATTTAATACTCCAACAAGATCAATAGTTACCATAAACAATTTCGAAGAACTTAATAAAATAATTTCTAATCTCATAAGGATGAGGAATGAAAGAAAAAAGCAATTATAAAAATCATTGATGATAACTTTAAAAAGAATCTGAAAAAGCAAATAAAACATTGTAAAAGTGAGGAAGAAATAGTAGAAACAGTCTTACACTTTTTGGAAAGGTAATTTTAAAACAAAAATTTAGCAGCAGTATATCACAAAGCATATTGATTTTTTTAAACAAAAATATTTATAATAAACCTAAAAGCATTAATATACACAAAGAGAGTAGCCCGGAATCCAAAACTGGATAGAAGAAGATTTGGCAACCCCGGACAAATAAGGGGAGTACAAACTATCAATCTTCGCATTAACTACTTCTGGTTATAGAAACAGAGACTTGTCAGCAGGGGTACCTGCTGACAAGTCTGCTGATGGCAGGTAGTTGAACGAGGGTATATACAGTAGAGGGACTTGACATTCCGTGACGACACTCCTAGCTGTAAAGAAGGATTGAATTGTTTTTTTGTTAAAAACTTTTATTGACGTACGTTTTTGTGTACGTTATAATTATCTACAGGGGTGATTTAAATGAAGACGATGCCTGTAACAAAGGTAAGGCAGAACATATATAAAATAATTGAACAGGTGAGAAAAAACAGCGAACCAATCCAAATAACTTCCAGAAAAGGTAACGCAGTTTTGATTTCTGAAGAAGACTGGAACGCAATCCAAGAAACATTGTATTTGTTGTCAATACCCAACTTAAAAGAAAGTATTATGGATGCAGATAAAACTCCATTAGATGAATGGAAGGATGAGGAAGACTTAGGATGGAATATAAACTAAAGTTTTCGAAATATGCTTTAAAAGACGCAAAAAAATTAGAAGAATGCGGATTGGACAAAAAAGCAAAGGAAATTTTAAAAATATTAAAAGAAAATCCTTATCAGAATCCACCTCCTTATGAGAAATTAAAAGGAGAGCTACATGGCAAATTTTCGAGAAGGATAAATATACAGCATAGAATAATATACGAAGTTTTAGAAGAAGAAAAAATTGTAAAAATCTATAGGATGTGGACACACTACGAATAAAAAGTTGGTAATAAACTAACAGGCAAATCTGAAGCCTTTTTTTATTTTATCAGCCCATATCATATAACTTTTCAATGTTGTATAATGGTGGTAGATAAACAAGGAGAAGGAGGCATTAACGATGCCTGAAAGAACACAAAAACTATGCATTATAGACCGCTTTGAAGGTGATTGGGCAGTAATAGAATACGAAGACAGAACGTTCAATTTCCCCAAAGAACTTCTTCCTAAAGAAGCAAAAGAAGGTAATGTACTTAAGTTTGACATTACAATAGACAGAGAAGAAACAGAAAAGCGCAAAAAAGCTATTGAAGACCTTGCAAAAGATTTGTTTGTAGAGGAATAGGGAGGTGTATAAGAGGTGTATAAAATATATGAAAAAATATTATCAATATTTTTATTACTTGTTATGTTAATAATTATATTTAACCCTATCTACACCAAAGCAGATAATATAACTATTACAATAAATGGGCAAAACATCACATTCAATCAACAACCTGTTCTAAAAAACGGTACAACATTAGTTCCTATGAGAGCATTTTTTGAAGCATTGGGCGCAAGAGTAGATTGGGATGAAAGTACACAAACAGTCACAGGCATGAGAGATAATACAATAGTGCAGCTTACAATAGGCTCAAAGAAAGCAAAAGTAAATGGACAAGAAAAAGAACTCAAAGTAGAAGCCCAACTTATAAATGGTTACACATATATACCTTTGAGATTTGTTGGAGAAGCACTTGGCGATGAAGTAATATGGCAGAATGGACACATAATAATAAATTCAAAGAAAGCACCTCCATCAAGCAAATTAACAGTCAGCTATATTGATGTAGGACAGGGAGACAGCATATTTATCCAAACACCTTCAGGTAAAACCATGCTAATAGACGCAGGAGTGCCTGAAATGGGCAGCAGAGTAGTGGACTACATAAGAAGCCGTGGAGTCAATAAAATAGACATAGTTGTCGGTACACACCCTCATGCAGACCATATAGGTGGTATACCTGCAGTGATAGAAAACTTTCAAATAGGTAAGTTTTACATGCCTAAAATAACAACAACCACAAGGACATTTGAAGATGTTTTAAGAGCAGCGAAATCAAAGGGACTTTCAATAAATGTTGCAAAAGCGGGAGTTGCACTGGATTTAGGAAATGAAGTAAAAGCTCAAATGCTGGCACCAAACAGCAGTCATTACGATGATTTAAACAACTACAGCGCAATTATAAAAATAACTTACGGAAACACTGCATTTTTGTTCACTGGAGATGCAGAGAAAGAATCAGAAGAGGAAATGCTGAGCAGAGGATATAACCTGAAAGCAGATGTACTAAAAGTAGGGCATCATGGAAGCTCATCAGCTACAACATGGGCATTTTTAAAAGCAGTCAGTCCAAAATATACTGTAATTTCAGTTGGCAAGAATAATGACTACGGCCATCCTCATAAAGAGACAATGGAAAAATTAAAATTGCTGGGGATAACAGTATACAGAACAGATGAAAATGGTACTATTACTGCAGTAAGCGACGGCAAAACAATCTTATTCAACGTCAAGGCGGGAGATTACACGGCTGGCAGCAGTGGAAACAGCAGTACGTCAAGTACACCTTCATCAAAGACTTTTCAAAGCCTGCCGTACGGCTATTACGGAGAACCGGGTAAAGTATATGTAGACAGCAGCGGCAGGGGCTTAATTAAAGGCAATATCAACAGCAAAGGAGAAAAAATATACCACATTCCCGGAGACCCGTGGTATGACAAAACAAAAGCGGAAGTGTGGTTTAAAACAGAGGCAGAGGCACAGGCAGCAGGGTTTAGGCCGCCTAAAAGATAGCCCTATGATTAGGTATTGGGCTGCTCTTTTTTACACTTTATGTAAACGTTTGCTGCACCGGAATAAATAAAACTTGTCATTTTTTAAAAAAGATGATACAATGCTTTTGAAAAGAAGGCATACTGCTTTTTAAAAGCTAACCAACATGTCCATAAGCGGACATGTAGTTTCTGCAACCTCTTTGTACTAAAAGAGGCATAAATAAAGGTAGAAGCTTTATTACACCGGCAGAAAAAATCTAGTATGTACTGCTGCAGCTATGGCAGCGAGAAATTATCTGCAAATTTGTACTGCCGCCGGAGGGCTGCTGCTGACAGACGGCTGGAAGTAAAAAATTAAAAAAGATTGAAAAAGGAAGTCTAAATTTTAAAGGACTTCCTTTTTATATTTTTGAAAGGAGGGAAAGGATGGAAATATATGAATTGAAAGATCATAAAAGAACAGTAAAAGTTTTTATAGAGGAAAATGGACATATTGCTTTCGAGAAGCCATGGAAGGAAATAGAAGCAGAACTAGTTTTAGAAAAACTTACAAACGATGATTCAAACCAAAGTCTTGAAGCTCAAATTTCAAAATTTTTAAGAAATATTCATAAAGACGACAAAAAATTTTTAAGAAAAATAAAGAATAAGAACGAAGAGCTGTACAAAATTTTTGCAAAAATGGCCCAAAAAAGAGAAAAAGACTATCTGAAAAACTTTTAAGCAATTTAAGCAATTCCGGAGAATTTGTCCAAAAACAAATAATGCGTAGAATACAAAACAAAGTTAAAGAAATGATAAACAAACAAACGATATACAAACGTTCAGAAAGCCGATGGGTCGATCCGGAAAATGAAATATCAGTTTCCTTTACGGATAACGAAGCAAATATACAGCAAACTTCATGGCATATATGGAGTTCAAATGGCAAATGGAAAGGTAACGATACATTATTAAAAGTCACACTACCATACCGCTGGTACAATAAAATATACATTAAGGGATTTGCAGTAGTAGATGGATGGCTTATCTTAGATATAATCGAAAAAATAGACGAAGATAACTACAAAGTTATAGCGGGTAAACAGGGCAGAGGTTTTGAAGTATATCCCGCTCCTGCAGTAATAACCAAAAAGGATAAAAAATGGACAGTTAAATGGATTAAAGAGAGAAAATAATTTTTCTCTTTTTTTATTTCTTAAAGTTTAAAAAATCAAAAAGGAGGATGAAAAATGGAGTTAAAAATTAAAAATCTAGAAATGAAAAATTTCAAAAACCACAATTACTTTAAGATAGACTTTCATCCAGAAAAAACAATTATAGAAGGCGAAAATGCTGCTGGTAAAACATCAATAGGAGAAGCAATAGCCTGGTGTCTTACTGGATGTGATTTATTTGGAACAGAAAATGCCACAACCAGGCTTATGAAGAAAAACAAAACAGAAATGTATGTAAAAGTTACAGTAGAATTAAACAATGAAACATATGAAATAAAAAGAGCAAGAGAAAAAGGTGTTAACGAAATTACAATAAATGGAACAAAAGCTTCACAGATAGATATTTATACAAAGTTTGTACAGGATAAAAACATTTTCTTTTCCATATTTAATCCGCTCTATTTTACTTCCTTATCTCCTAAAAATGCAAAAGAAATACTGATAAAAGTTTTGCCAGAGATTCCAAAAGAAGAAATATTTAAAGACATGCCCACAGAAGCAGTAAGTAAACTTCAAAAATATGATTTTGTAACAGCAAACACTATAATTGAAAAAGCAAGAGTTAGGTTAAGAGAACTAGAAGAAAACATAATATATCTGCAGGGAGTAATAGACACACAAAAACAGCTGCTAAATACAAAGATTCCAGAGGAACAATTCTTTGATGATGAAAACCTCAAAAGATTAGAAGAAGAACTAATAAAGCTTCAAAAGACAGAAATAAACACAGAAAAAATTGAGGCAGAAAAGAAGCTTGCTGAACTAAAAATAAAACTAAATACCGTGCCATTTGAAAAACCGCAGCTGAAAGACACTTCACAGCTGCAGAAGCAAAGAGAAGAACTGCTACAGGAATACTACAAAACAAAAAAAGAAATAGAGCAAATAAAACCGCAGATTATAACATGTAACAAATGCGGAAATAAAATTGAAATGGAAAGTATGGAAAAAAGTTTTCTAATAAAAAGACTAAATCAAATTAAAGAAAAAGGCACAAAAGTAACAGCTGAACTAAAACAAATAACGGAAGAAAATCAGAAACTCATCAAAGCATACGAAGAAAAAGTAAAAGAATATCAGACACAAATACAAAAAGAAATCCAGGATACAGAAAACTATATAAAATCTCTATTAGGAGAAGGCCTCCAAAAAGAAGCAGAAACAAGAGCAAAAATAGAGGAAGTAAAAACAAAAATAAATGCTTTAAAGGAAAGGCAAAAAGAGGTTATAACAATTAATCAGACAAGAGCAGCTCTTATAAAGCAAAAAGAGAAAGCAGAAATAAGACTAAAAGAAGCAGAAAAGAAAGTTGAGATAGCTCAAAAAGAAATAGCAGAACTAAAAGAACTTATAGAATATGCAAAACAGTTCAATGCAAAGAAATTAGAAAAAGAAGCCAAAATCATAGAGCAGTACTTAAACAAAGTATCACTGCAGCTTCAGAAAATAGTGAAAGAAACAGGCGAAATAAAGGACGACTTTAAAATACTATATGACGGTAGAGAGTTTAACATACTAAGTCACTCAGAAAAAATCAAAGCTGGGCTGGAAGTTGCCGGGCTCATCATGGGACTCACAAACATAAAATTCCCAATTTTTATAGATGACGCAGAAAGCATAACATCATATAAAGCACCTGGAACACAAATAATTGAAGCAAAAGTTGCCGCAGGTAAACCTCTTACATCGCTAAACGCTAATATAGACACAACGGAGAAAGAACTGATAGAGGTAGATTTAGATGATGAAACTCCTCAGCTTACAATAGACGACCTGCCGTTTTAAAAAAACAAAAAAAGGAGGAAGCTTCCGGGATATAACACTGGTATCCTGGAGGTTTTATATTTTTTAAACCAATAAAAGAAAGGGGATATTAAAATGTTAGACTATAAAAAAGTAGAAAAAGAATTGTTAAAAAGAGCAGGATACAGGGAGAAAAACTTACTCACTGCAAGTAATTCCAAGGAAATCACCAAAATACAGGAAGGATTGTATGAATTTAGAAAAATATTTTTCGCCTACAACATGTTTGGTTACGAAGATTATACTATAGTTGGATAAACAAGAAAAATAAAAAAGGAGTGATTCTTTATGTCTGACTGGTGCTGCACAGAAGTTATTTTCGAAGGTAAAAATACAAAAAAACTTTACAAAGACTGGGAAAATGCATTAAAAAAGAACCCTGAAGACAGAGACTACCCCTGGCTTGGCTTTCTGTTTGAAACCTGGAAAGATAAAGAAGAAATAGATGTATATATCAACAAAATTTTTGTTGATGACTATGAGTTTGATAAAGAAAAAAACATACTAACTTTTAGAATAAATGAACCTTACGAACCACACTTTGATGTATATGATTTAATAAGTCAAAAGTACAAATTAAAATACTATTTACTTGCCACAGAACCAGCGAATAGAGTTTTCATTAATACGGACAAAGAGAAAAAATATTTTTCAGAAACTTATTATTTTGAACTTTGGTTTTCTGATGAAGAAATAGAAACTAAACTTTTTGAAAAATTAAAAAAACTGAACGAGATAAGATATATTGAAGATTTTGAGACTATAAAAGAACTTTTAGAAGAATACGGAGTAGAAGCAGAAGATGATATGTTTAAATTATGTGAATATATTGATGAAAATTATCCAGACGTAATAGTAGTTTTTGACGTGTACACAGAACATTATAAGATTATTGTATAAGTCCAGCTCCTAATGAAAGTTGCATTATGTTTGTATAAAAGGGGGAAAAGTATGAGAATAAAAATAGGAATTGAAGTTGAATGTATTTTAAAAGGAGAAAGGGCTAAAGAACTTGCAGGCATAATAGAAAACATTTTTAGAACTGAACGTACAATCTCAAATGCTGACGAATATGTTCCTTACATGTTGCCATTGAAGATAATGAAAACCCTGGAAAATGATATTATCTTTGTAGATGATTTTGAATATATAGAAGATGCAAAAGTTCTTTATGTTAAATTTATTGATACAGATAAAGTACCAAAATTAAGTTTTTATTTAGAATTAGCAAAGACCTATGATTTAAAATTATATCTATCTGCTGTTTCGGAAGATGATAAAATATTTTTTAACACTGACGAAGAAGGAGAATACTTTCCAGAAAAATATTACTTTAACATTTACCTCGGTTCTATCTCTTATTCTACAGAACTAATAAAAAAATTAGAAGAAATACTAAAAGAACATGGCTTTTACTACACTGATTTAAAACCATTTCAAGAAAAACTCAAAGAGTATAATATAAAAACAGAAAAGGATATATATTTGCTCAAAAGCTATCTCAAAAACACATATCCTAGTATCACAATGTATTTTGGACGTTTTATAAATCCACTATCAAAAAAATAGAGGGCTTTGAGCCCTCTATTTTTTTGTTTTAAAATCTAAAAATCAACATAGTGTAAAATTATCGTAGGATTTTTAGATGATAAAAAAACAAGAGACAACCCCTGTGATAAAATAGATTGTGGAAAACCAAAAAAACATGAAAGGGGTGTCTCTTGTGAAAAAAATTAAGTTTGAAGATATTATACTACAAAATGCATGTAATTACATCAATAATGTGATAGAAATTTTTAAAAAGTTATTAGAAGAAGGGATGGATATAACAGAACTTTCATTAAAAGTTAGAGAAATGGTAGACAAATTAGGTATAGAAACAATGGTAGCAATTATAGAAGAATTAGATAAGATAATAAAAGAAGACAAGAGAAGGAAAGAGAAATGGGTAGTAGAAAGGGAAGATGAAAAGACTTTAATAACGACAGTAGGAGAAATAAAATATAAAAGGACATATTACAAATCAAAAGAAGATGGGAGATACACCTACTTAACAGATGACGCATTAGGGATAGGTAGGCATGAGAGGATAGAAGAAGGAGTAAAAGTAAAGATAGTAGAAAAAGCGACAGAAGAATCCTATGAAAAAAGCAGTAAAGAAGCAAGCCCAGTAGAATTAAGTAGACAGACAGTATTAAATGCAATAAGAGAGATAGGAGAAGTAGAAATAAAAAAAGAAGTAGAAGAAAAGAAAGAAATAAAAGTATTATACATAGAAGCAGATGAAGACCACGTATCCTTACAAGACGGGGGAAAAGAAATGCCACGACTTGTATACATACATGAAGGCAAAGAGACAAAGAACGGTAGGTCTGAGCTAAAGAATGTCCATTACAAAGCATATGTAGGACAAAAGCCAGAAGACATATGGATAGACGTAGCAAATTACATAAATGACAATTACAAAGAAGAAAAAATAGAGAAGATATACATAGCAGGTGATGGAGCAAGATGGATAAAAGAAGGGATAGAGTGGATACCAAAATCAAGATTTGTATTAGACAGGTATCATTTAAACAAATACATACTCATGGCAACATCGAAAGAGCCAAGATATAGAGATAGGATATGGAGAGCAATAAATGAAGGGAATGAAAAAGAATTAAAAGAAGCATTTAATGAACTATCAAAAATAGCACAAACAGAGCAAGAGAAGAAGAAAATAAGGGAAGTAAAGAAATACATATTAAACAACTGGGAAGGGATAAAAATATACAAAGAAGATGAGGATGCAATAGGGTGCAGTGCAGAAGGGCATATAAGCCATGTATTTTCAGACAGGTTAAGCAGGAACCCATTAGGATGGAGTAGAGAAGGATTAAAGCTAATGGCGAAATTAAGAGTATTTAAGAAAAATGGAGGCAATTTAAGAGAAGTAGAATGGCGTAAAAAGCGCAAAAACAACAATGAAGGTTATAAATTAACAAAGAAGCAAATAAAAGAGGCAGTAAAGAGAGCTAAAACGTATACAAAAGAACAAATAAACAATATTACAGTATTAAACATGGGCAAAGTAACACCAATATATAGAATTTTAAAAGCAATAAAATATGAAAGAGTGATATAAAAAACACATAATAATGGAAACCTTGATTTAAGCAATTTCAGGGGTTGTCTTTAAAAAAATATCCTACAGTATCTTGACACTATCAAAATCAACAAAGCATTGTCTTTTATAAAAAAGAGAGGTATAATATACATAGATTTTAAAACACTTATGTGTTAATTTTTTTACCCGGCATCTGCCGGAATGCGATTAAGTGCTCTGTATCAAAAAAATACAGAGAAAATTAAACTACACAGAAAATCTAAAATACCTAAGGGAAAACAGCAGATAATATCTGCTGTTTTTCATTTTCTAAAGCGGTCAAAGGCGGGAATATAATAAATCCCGCCTTTTTAATTTAAAAAAATAAAAGGAGGGTTTTTTTATGAGAGCAAGTTTGGAATACCTCTTTGGATGGGGCTACAGAGATATCGAAAAATTAGAAGAACTTTTAGAAGCAGCAGAAAAATTTAACATTTATCCAGACGAAATTTTAGAAGATATAAGAGAAATAGAAAATGATCCAACAGACATAAACTCATGGATATATTCAACAATGTCACTTTTGTTTTACAAAATAATGGACAAAGTAGAAAAAGCAACATATGACAAAAATATCATAAAAAAGGTAGAAAAAATAAGAGAAGAATTTTCTCCATATGTGAATGCTATGGACAGCTGGTTCAACAACTTTTTAGATGAAATCAATCTACAGAACACTAAGGATGTAATAATCGAAGAAGTTATAAACGCACTAAAAGAAATGTAAAAGGGGGAATTAAAAATGAAAACATTAAAAATTAATTGTTCCGGAGAAAAGCACACAATAAAAATAACCCCCAAAGGTAAACTGATATTTTTAAATCACACCATAAAAGAACTAAAAAACGAGGGGATACTTGAAGAAATCTCTGGAGAAAAAAGCCCAAACAACTGCTATAGGTTCTGGAAGTTTTGGAAAAACTGGAATGTAGAAAACTTATTAAATGAATTTTACAGTCAGGAGTTAATAAAAATAATTGACAATATAGAAATGATAAAAGTAAAAAGATACATAAAGGAAGGAAAAGATAAATAAAAACAGCAAATCCATCTTTCTATTAATAGCAGGGAATTACCCCCTGCTATTTCATTTAAAAATATGCTAAAATAAAAGGGAGAGAAAAGCAGTGAAGAAAATATATTTAGATACAAGTGTCATAAGTTTCCTAGAAGCTCATGATGCACCAGATAAAATGGAAATAACACGAAAGGGGAATCCAATTGAAAGAACCTAAAACTATGAGAGAACTGCATAGAATAAGAGCAGAACATTATAAAAAAACAAAAAATATGTCTTTTGATAAATTCATTGTGGACATCAGGAAGGATGCACAAAAAGCTCTTATAACCATTCGAGAAATGAGAAAGAAAAATCATCTAAAGAGCAAATAAGAGAAAATTGTCAGGCAAAAGAGGACAAAGACGTTAATATTAGAAAGGAGGGAAGAGCGTATTCCTCTCCGTCTTAAAGAAGATGGAGTCTCCTGTGCTCAACAGCGATGAATAACTTGCTAAAAAATAAAGTAAAGGAAATTATTGACAGTCTTCAAGAAGAGGAACTTGCAGAGGTTATTAATTTCATAGAGTATTTAAAGTTCAGAGAAGAAAAAGAAGAAGAGGAAATCCTCAGCGACGTTGAATTAATAGAATCAATAAAAAGAGGCCTTAAAGATATAGAAAACGGTGATATATACGACTTTGAGGATGTGTTCAAAAATGTATAAAATTAAACTTGCCAAAGAGGCTGTTAAATTTGTAGAAAAATGTGACAGCAGCACAAAAGAAAAAATTAAAGAGGCGATAGAGAGAATTGCACAATCTCCCTATATTGGTAAGAATATCAAGAAACTCAAGGGGAAGTTTCCACCTCTTTACAGATACAGAGTGGGGAACATAAGAATTATTTACCAAGTCCAGGAAAAAGAATTTGTTTTCATTGTCACCATTGGATACCGTAAAGATGTATATAAAAAATTATAAATTTGCTTAAAAATAGGTGCCAAAGTCAAAGGCAGGAGGCAGTTATAAACTCCCGCCTTTTTCTTTTTTTTAAATCAAAAACAAAAAGGGGGAAGTAAGGATGTCCAAAGTACATGACATTGTGCTGGAGAAAATACTCCGGCAGATGGAAAAGGGGAAATCCCGTGGATAAAAGGGTGGGGAAGTAATCCACCAATAAATTATGTTACTAGAAAACCATACACAGGGATAAATATACTGCTGCTGTCAAAAGGAGGAGAATATCTCACCTTCAGACAGATACAGCAGCTTGGGGGTAGAATCAAAAAGGGAGCAAAAGCTGAAATAGTAGTATTTTTCAAACCCTACACTAAAATAGTTGAAGAAAAAGATCCAGAAACGGGTGAAGTTGTAGAAAAAGAAAAAGAATCACTTGTTTTGAGGTATTATCATGTATTTCACATAAGCGATACAGAAGGAATTCCTTCCAAACTGAAAAAGATAGAACACAATCCTATAGAAAAAGCTGAAAAAATCATAGCAGGATACAAAGATGCTCCCAAAATAATCCATGATGACCCAAATAAAGCATACTACAGCGCAGTAAAAGACCTAATCAATATACCAGCTAAAGACCTTTTCTATGATATACACGAATACTACTCTACGCTGTTTCATGAAATTATTCACTCCACCGGTCATCCGAAGCGTCTGGGTAGGTTCAAGGAAAATGAGAGACATATATTTGGCTCAGAAACCTACTCATTAGAAGAATTAGTTGCAGAAATAGGTGCAGCAATGCTCTGCGAACATACAGGGATTGCTGAGAAAACAATAAAAAACAGCACGGCATATATACAAACATGGCTTAAGCGCTTACAAGATAACAAAAACTGGATTTTTATTGCAGCAGGCGGAGCGCAAAAAGCAGTAGATTATGTTCTGGGAATTAAATTGGAAAAAGAATCGGAAAAAGAAAAGGATCTACTGTGCGTTTAACAAAAAGAAAAAAGGAGAGATAGCATGGGCAGGTTAAAATTCAAAAGAAGGTATGCTAGAACTTTATGGGGTGATAAAGCCCCGGCATATTACGTTATGGACGGAAATACGGCAATAGGCATTATATATTCATGGAAGTCTTTTTACATCAAAAAAATCTAGGATGCTTATTTAAAAATGTTCAACAAAAGAGGAGAAATCAACTATGTTGTATATCTGAGAAGGTTTGGAAAATTTTTCGAATCTTCTACATTAAATGATGTAAAACAATGGTTTGAAGAAAACTGGGATAGTAAAAACTTCCAATTTTTAAACGAAAAAGAAATAGAAAAAAGACTTATAAGTTTTCCAACAGTCCCAAGTATAAGTTTTTCAAAACAAACTTAAGTGGTTACAGTTTTCACAATATATCGGCTTTCATCTCTCTAATAAATTGGAGGAGATTCCTGCCTGTGTATCCTAAAACAGTCTTTGTAGTTAAAATAAAAGTGTGTGGCAGTAGGTATGATTGTGTAAGAGAGGCTTTTTGCCTCTCTTTTTAAACTTTAAAGGAGGGGAAAATAATGTACATTGAATTATTGGGAACTGAATATGCTGTTATCATAAAAAAGCACGCTTTAAAAAGAATAAATCAGAGGAATATTTTGCCTGATTTGATATTAACCAATTTAAAAAATGCCGAAGAGATTCTTGGAGACTTGAAAAATGGAGATAAATTCATTATTATTGACAGTTTTGGTAAAATAACAATCGTTGGAAAAATGTATTATCAAATGATAGAAATTATAACAGTAGTAGACAAAGGAGAAGATTTCTTTGCCAAATATGCTTCTGACAAAGTAATATTAATAAAATAAGTTAAAAATATTGATTTTTTGTTCAGTTCGGAGTATAATAAAAGTACAAAGGGAAAAATGAATATTAGAGGGTATGTACGGGTTAGGTTTGGAAGAGTACATACCCTCTATTTGTTTTTTTGAGGGGTCTCTTCCTCAAAAAAATAAGAAAGGAGAATGTAAGATGAGACTTATATTAGACTCCAGTGTAAAAGAATTTTTAAAAACAAATAACATAATTACAAAAGAAGATTTAGTTAAAAAAATGCATGAAGAATTTCCAGTCTACCCTGAAAAGTATACAATTGTTTTTAGTGAAATTACAAAAAACAATAAAACTTTTGAAGTGATTTATGCAACAAATGATGATAAAGAGACTATAGACTGCATAAGTGTATCAGAAAAAACAAATGAAACTATGACTATAAGAGAATACCATGAAAAGATGAAGAAAGAAAAAACAGCAACAAGATAAGTGCAGCTCTCTACTGGCTGCACTTTGTTTATATTTTTGTAAGTCTATTATTTTTTGTTCCATAACTCAAAAACTAGCAATATATTGTCTCTTATAAAAAAAAGAGGTATAATGTATATAGGTTTTAAAACACCTATGTGTTAATTTTTTTATCTGGTACGGACCAGAATACAAACAAATACTCTGTACAAAGGTACAGAGAAAAGGTAAGCCGCGGGAAAATCAAAAACACTCAGAAAACAGCAGATATTGTCTGCTGTTTTTTTTATTTTCAAAACTAAAAAGGAGGGAAAAGTATGAAAGTTTACAAAGGCAGGAGAGGTTATGACGGTATAGAAGTAACAGTTTTTGACACAGACACAAACGAAGAAACACCACTAAACCACATAATAAAGCACAGCCCTACCGGATTCGAGTGGGGCTACGGTGGAAGCGGCCCAGCAGACCTTGCCTTGTCAATTTTAACTGATGCTGCAGGATACAAAACAGCACAGAACTTCTACCAGAACTTTAAGTGGGAATTCGTAGCAAACTTTCCTTATAAAGAATGGCAGCTCACAGAGGAAGAAATAAGAAAATTTTTAAAAGAAAAAGGGGCACTTTAATAGTGCTCCTTTTTGACAAAAAAGAAAGGGGGAATTTCAAATGAGCTATACCATTTTTTATGACAGAAGATTTATAAAAATCCCGGACCATGGTTATATCCCAATGGTCCAAATGGGAGACAGCAATGTTTTCGAAATTTCTGGATACAGAGGAAGAGAAATCCCAGAAAAAACATGGTTTGTTTTAAACACACTCACAACAAAACAAATAATTTTCTCTGAAAGCGAAATAATGCAAATGGCATCACACTTAGAAGAAGATGTAGAACATGGGAACATTGCAAAAACAAGGTACACATTCTTTAAACCGGGAGAAATAACAAAATGGTTTAAAAGTGGAATCAAAAATGCAAGAACTTTGGAAGAATACATCTCCTGGGGGAATACACTAACCTTAGAAGTATATATCGAAGAAAAACGCCACCTGTTTTATCCAACCACCACAGAGGAACTTCTCAATGAAATCTTAATGTATCAACTTGCAAATCAAAAAATAAATCTCTATTTTGAAGAACGCCAATTTAAAGTCCCAAGACGTCCTCAAAAGAAGGAACATAAATCCTCAGAAGAATTTCCCTATGTGATTGAAACAAATGAGGGTTATTTATATAAAATGGGCAAAAGACGAATATACAGCACTTATTACCCGAGCGATGCAAGAAAATTTAAAACAGCAAAAGAAGCTAAAAAATATATAGAGAAATACGGAAAAACCAATAAGTGGAGAGTTGTTTATATCCCGCCCAAAACCAGACAATTAACTATTTTAGAAAATTCTTTGATAAACCCCTTAGAATATAAAATTGACGTCATTAAACTTTCAACAGAGTATATAGCTTATGTCCCCGACCTCCCTTCTTGCATGTCAAAAGGAACAACTTACGAAGAAGCTTTAGAAAATGTACAAAACGCTATAAAACGATGGATTGAAAAAGCATTGGAAAAAGGCAAACCAATTCCTTTGCCAGGGCAAAGGCAATGGAATTATAGATAGACAAAAAAGGATTCCCATTTGGGAATCCTTTTTTTGCTAATAGAAAAATTAAACGAAAGGAGAGAATTTTATGTACAAAAGAATATTATTCCTAATTGTGCTTATCACTTTCATTGTCACAAACACATTTGTTTCTGCAGAAGTCAAAGAAGAACAAATAATCAGCAGAGGTATAGTTGATTCGCCGTCAGACCCCAAATTTGCGAACAACATAAAAAACGCAGTTAAAGCCCTGGAGTATTTAAACGGCAAGGTAGTAAAACCCGGCGAAATATTTTCCTTCAACAAAACAGTGGGCAAAAGGACGATAGAAAGAGGTTTTGTAGAAGGTTTATCAGGTTCAGGCGGCTACTATTATCCCGACGTAGGCGGTGGAGTTTGTCAAGCAGCTACAGCATTATACAGAGCAGCACTTAATTAAGATTAGATGATGCACAAAAAGGGAAATAGTTATTGACCCATATAGTATCTTCAAAACCAAAGGCATCGATGATTACCTGCTAACGCAGAGAAAAGTTACTAACCCATATAGTATCTTCAAAACGAGCTATGAAAAAATTTTAATTCTAAATGTTGCACATAATGGTTATTAACCCATATAGTAACTGCGAAACCTGCGTAAGATGTAACACAGGTGGTTATGCAGTAGAAATTGTCAACCTAGATTATGGAGACGAAACAAATCAAGAACAAATGCTTGTAAAAACAAATTTATCTAAAAAAGAAGTAAGTGATATTGTAGAAAAAATAATAGAAGAATCAAAAAAGCTGTGGAATGAAGAAGATGAACAATATTCTGATTTTTCCCTCTCTGAAATAGTTGTGAAAAAGTTAAAAGAAACTTTTGGAAAAGAAAATGTTCTACAATTTGAATATCTGAAGTTTTATTGGTAAATTAAATAAACAAATTAGAACAGGCAGGAACTGCTCCTGCCTGTTATGTTTTCAGAAAAAGGAGGAAGAGAGATGTATTATTTTACTTTCTGTAAAGATGAAATACACAAAATAAGTTTTGATGGACAGAAAATAATCCTACACAACCACACAGAAGAGGAAGCAGAAAATGAATATGTATTATCAAAACTGATAAATGCAGAACCTGAAGCAGAATGTTTTAAGATTTATAAAGCTTTGAAAGAAAAAAATATGGAAAAGATCCCGCCATTTTTGCGGGATTTAATGAAAAACAAAAAGAAAGGAGAAGAAAGTGTATGACCGTAGACAGAGAATATATAAACAAAGTCAAGAGTTTTATCCAGTTCCCTCAAAAATACACCGTTTTTATACCAGAACTTTACGCAAAAAATGATATCTTTGAAATAGTCGACCAAAATGCAGAACTGTATGGCTGCATTCCGGATTATGATACTTATTATAAAATGAAAAATGAACTGACAAAAGCAGCACTAGGAACATACTACGAGCCCAGAATTCAGCCTGCGAATTATAGATTCAGCATGATATACATCGAAGAGGATATTTCTCCCTCAGCATTAGAGTTTATTTCCAAACGTCTCGTTTCTGGAGGTCTGCTTATATACAAAACAGAACCATATTATTTATTCACCAATGCTGATGTACTAAGCACTTACTACAGCAAAATAAACATCTATAAAATTAACATATATAAAATACTAATTTTGGGAGAAAAGAAGAAATACTACACAGAAACAAAAAAAGAAACGGAAAGATTAAAAGATATGTACTACAATGAAAGTATCATTCCTGAACTAACATTCTCACCAGAGCCTATCTATACTGTACCACCTGCAGACTCTCCCAAACAATTTGTAGGTAAACCTGACATTAAGGAGATAGAAAAACATATAGCAGAATCAAATCTTTATGAAAAAATAAAAGAACAAACAAGGGTAAATCTACTTAAAAATCCAATCATGCCTCTGCACTTGTCACATTTAGGGTTATTACTTACAACAGGCTTCTTGGATGGGGAACTGGAAGGACACATAGTAAAAGGAACCGTTGTAAAAACAAAAACAAGGGATGTAGAATACAAAAAAGAAAAGGGGAAAATTACAAGGGAAAAAGAGCAAGTAAAAGTTGTGATAAAAATACTAACAAAAGAGGGAGAAATAATAGAAATATAGAAGGAAAAGGGGGAATAATTAATGAAACTGGTTACCTTTTATGCTACCGGGTTAAAATGGCAAGCCAAAAAAGTTTACACAGATTTTTATCTTTGCTCAAATGATAGTACCGTTCCGACAGTAGAAATGATAAGTTTTACAGGATTTAGAGAACACGTTGAAGAGTTTAAAAGGCTTATTATAGAAAATAATACAGCAAGCATTTATACATCCTGGGGGCGTACCAAAAAAGTAAAATTCAGAGGAGATTACAGATTTGTAACAGAAACCTTTGGTGATTACGACCATGCGATTGCCGTGGGAGAAAGAATAAACCATTTAAACGCAAAATATCCTATAGTAATGATTTCTGCTTCTGAGTCCCCTCCACAGAAAATATTTAAAATACTAAAAAATAAATTTACAATACCCCTTTCTGAAAGATGGACAAATACATTGTTTAACGAACTATTAAAAGAAAATAAGATTATAGAGCTGCAGGCATATTTTTCTGAGGAAAGCCCATTGAGAGGTACAACATTTTATGAAATACGTTTAACAGAAGAAGAACTTACGAAAATAGTTACTCAAAAGGTAAAGAACGGAACCTTCTTTATCAAAGGAGATTTAACTTTCGACCCACACAACATAAACTTGACTGAATATGTAAAAAAACATGCTCATGTTTTTGTAGAAAAACTTGAACAAACAATAAGACCGCTGCACAACCCTCTTACAGACAAAGTACACCCTCTTGCAAATAGTCTAAAACGTAAAGCTTTTGAAGCGCAGGCGCATGTCATAACAGCAGTTGCAAAAGCTCTAAAAAGAAAAAACAGTGTAATTATAGTTGGAGAAATGGGTTCAGGGAAAACATTCATGTCAGCTGCTGTACCATATGTGCATTCAGAAGGAAAACCATACAGGGCGCTCATTATGTGCCCTGCTCATTTAATTGAAAAATGGGAAAGGGAAATAAAAAATACCGTACCAGATGCAAAAGTATATATACTCAACAGCTGGAAAGATGTACTCAAATTGAAAATGGGTACTCCAAGAGAGGGTTATGAATACTATGTAATTTCAAAAGACAAAGCAAAACTGCACTACAATGAAAAACCAGCAGTCGTTGAACAAAAGCATCTAAAAAGGCTTATCTGTCCGGTCTGCGGCAGTATTATAATGACAAAAGAAAACAAACCTGCTGATAACAGCTACTTCGAAACACACACACTTGCAAACCATAAGTGCAGGGTTTGCAAAACAAAGCTTTGGCAAGCAGACAATCAAAAGTTCAGAAGATATGCTGTATCCGAGTACATTAAAAGACACCTAAAAAGATACTTTGACTACTTTATAGCAGACGAAGTCCACGAGCTAAAAGGTGGGGATACAGCACAGGGAAACACTTTTGGAATACTGAGTTCTTCTGCCAAAAAAACCATAGTGCTAACCGGCACACTGCTAGGTGGATACGCATCAGACATATTCTACATTCTATACAGGCTGGCTCCAGAAGAAATGAAAAAAGCAGGATTCAAATATCAAGACGAATTAAAGTTCACAGAAAAGTATGGAGCTGTAGAAACAATAATAACAGAACCGGACGGCGAATCAGGACAGCATAACAAAAGTTCAAAAGGATGGAAAAAGAATACAAGGAAAAGAAAACTCCCTGTAATATCACCCCAAATATTTGCTGATTTCCTGCTGGACAAAACAGTCTTTATACAGCTTGCTGATTTAAAGCAGGAACTGCCGGAATACAAAGAGTATGTGGATATAATAAAACCAGACCCTGAACTAAAAGCAGCATATAACAAGCTTGCTGATGAACTAAAGTCCGTGCTAAATCCATATGATGGAATGCGCAACCTTGCAACATACCTAATGACACTATTAAGATATCCAGACCATCCTTTTAGTAATGAACCAATTGATACACTGTCCCATCAAATAATACCAACAAAGCTCCCTGACAGATACATTTATGCAAAAGAACAAAAACTTTTAAACTATGTACTATCAGAAACGCAGCGGAATAGAAGGGTATTTATATATGTACACTTTACAGGCAAAAAAGACATAACATGGCGCTTAGAGATGCTGCTTAATAAAGTTGGGATAAAAACAACAGTACTAAAAGCTGCAGTCCCTCCAGAAAAGAGAGAACAGTGGCTTGCTCAAAAAGTAAAAGAGGGATATAAGTGCATAATTTCAAACTTTGACCTTGTTAAAACAGGGCTTGACCTCTATGATTTTCCAACACTAATCTTTTACGAAACAGGATACAGCACATACACATTAAGGCAAGCTGCCAAAAGGTCCTGGAGAATAGGGCAAACAAAGCCTGTTAAGGTAATATTCATGGTATATAAAAACACTCTGCAGTACGATGCTCTAGCTCTGATGGGCAACAAATTAGAAAGTGCAATGAACATCGAGGGACAGTTTTCAGAAGACGGACTGAGAGCACTAGCAGATTCTGATAATATTCTAATAGAACTTGCCAAAAGTGTAACAGCAGAACTCAAATCCGAAATATCTTTAGAAAACATTTGGGAACAAATAGACAGTACTTCTGAAATTTCTGTTGAGGAAACAATTAAAACAGCAGATCAATACATCAAGCCGGTTAGCACAATTTTAACTCCACTGTATTTTAAAACAGTAAAGATAAAGGACAAAAAGAACAAATCAGAAATACAGCAGTTGGCTATAGACTTCGAGACACTGGTTTAACGTAGAAGGTGTTGTGGTTTCCCCGCACCTTCTTTTTTATTTTTAAAGCCTATTGTCATTTGTCAAAAAAGTGGTACAATAATACTGAAGCAAGGGTATCTTTACCTTTAATATTTTCTTTCAACAGGCTCCACAGGTCTGTAAAATCTTCTTAAAAAAGCAACAAAAACTGCTTCTTCGTATTAAATGCGAAACACAAAAAATTCTATATACCAAACCATATCTTTATTTTGTTTTACAAAAAAACAAAAAAAAATAAAGTTGGGGAAAAACAGGGATATACACCCTGTTTTTTTTCTTTTATTAATAAACAAAAGGCAGAAGTTTTCTTCCCTTATACTTTTAAACATTTTAAAAGAAAGGAGAAATGTGTATGGCATCAAAAAGAAATATAACAAAAGCTAAAAGAGCCATCAGAGAGTATTTACTTCAAAACAAAGACACAAAATATTTCATGCTTTTTACTCTTTCATCAGTTGCTGATAACGCAGTAGGAAAAGAATTATTCACATCTCTGTACGATTATGAAGATCTTGTCCCTGGCCGTGTAACGTGGATAGATGCAGAAGAGCTTGATGAAAAAACATTGGCCAGAGGATTAGACGGACGCTTTTTGGCAGTAGAAAACCCTTATTATGTCAACAAATAAAAGAAAGGATGATACTATGCGTTTAACAAAAAAAGAAAAGGAAATTATTTCTACCCTTATAAAAACAGAAATAGAGACACTAACAAATTTTATTAATAAAGAACAAAGTTCCACAATGAAATTTAATTCGACTCAAAAATATGTTCAAAATTTAGAGAATATACTAAAAAAAATAAATTCTTAAATAAAAGGGGGAAACAAATATGGAAAAACAAATTAATTTTCAAAAAGAAGTGTGGGAAGGCTGGACAGCAGCAGACTTCATAGCTGAACTGGACCCTCTTCTCAGTATAATCATGTCAGGAAAAGGAGTAATCCCACCAATAAAAACAAAACAAGAGCTTAAAAAATGGTGCAAAGAGAATCAACCTTACTATAAAAAAGAAATTCCTGAGGTTGTAGAATATTTTTCACAAAAATACAATATAAAAAATTAACAAAAAAAGGGGGAAATCACGATGTACAAGGTAAATATTTACATGCCCGTTGAAACCGAAAAAGAAGAAGCTTTTAATAACATAGACGAAATAAAAAAATCTTTCGATATAGTAGAAAAAATAACAGATAACCTATACAGAAATTTTACAGGCGAACTTATAGAAGTAGAAGAAGAATAAAAAGAAAAAGCACGTCTCTTGATAGGGACGTGCTTTTAAAGTTTTAAAAATAAAAAGAAAAGGATGAGTGCAAAATGGAAAGAGAAATTCACAAATATTTCATAAAAAGATTAAAAGAAGAAGGAATCCATATTTTACCGGGACATTACCCTAAGCTTAAAACAAAAGAAGAAGTTGATAAATGGATTTATATTATCAAAAAATCATTTGAAGACTTTTTTAAAGAAAAAAACGAAGAGGAAAAATAAATTTGACTATAATAAACAAAAATCTCAAACAAAATTTCTTGAAAAAACAAACATTTCTAAAAGAAAAAAATGATAAATATTTACCGCAACAAAGAGGTGTAAGCAGCCCTGCACCTATTTTTTTTGTACATTAAAACTATTGCTATCTATCAAAAAAGTGGTACAATAATAATAAAGCAAGGGCTTTGTCCCCTAAGATTTTTAAACAGACTGCATTGTCTGTAAAAATTTTTCTTAAAGAAACAGTAATAACTGTTTCTTTATATTAAACGTGGTAAAAAGGCAGGTTAAAAACAAAATTTTTAACCTGCCTTTTTTATTTTTTAAAGCGGGGTGATCTCTTATGCTAAAGGAGACACTAATATTCATGCTTAAAGAAGGACTAACGGACACAGAACTTGACAACGGCACAATAATCGAAGATGTCCATCTTGTATACGACCCAGCCAGAAACCAAAGTTTTATTGTTGCTACAGTAAACGGTCATAAAATGCAGTATCCATTAAAGAAAAATTTCAATAGTGTCCGTTAAAAGAGAAAAAAGGGCATACCAGATGGTATGCCCTTCAAATATAAAAAAACAATTATTAAAGGAGGAGTTTTAAATGTACAAAGAAATGTTAGCAGATTTAACATCAAAAATCAGCAGTTCTGACAATCTGTATAAAAACGAAGATATAGAAATTATCGAACAATATCCCAACAAATGCGCAGTATACATAGAAAAGGTCACTGCAATGGAATCGGCAATCAATACAGCAAGATTTAGAATGGAACCGGAAGAATACCGAGAATACATTATGGAGTTAGATCGCTCCAGAAAAATCATACATGACGCTTTAATATCCGACACAAAATTATTAAACAAAATATGTCAAATTTATGGCTACCCAGAAATATTTACCGGAAACATCAATGACAGAAACGAAATTGCAGAATTCGCAAAAAAGATAGTTGATGAATTTTTTGAAAAACGTCAAAAGGCTGTCTAAAAGCAGCCTTTAAAAATTTAAAAAAGGGGGAAACACAGATGAATGCAAAAAAACAGGCTGTAGCAATAGCTGTGCAGGCAGGAATACCTGTACTGCTGTGGGGATCACCTGGAACAGGGAAAACCTCATTTGTCAATTCGCTGGGAAAACAGCTGGGCCTTCCGGTAGAAGTTGTTATAGCTTCCATAAGGGAACCCAGCGACTTTTCAGGACTGCCTGTACTGGTAAACGGAGAAGTTAAAATGGCTCCACCAGCCTGGGCCAAAAGACTTGTAGAAGCAGAAAGAGGCATTTTATTTTTAGACGAAATCTCAACAGCTCCACCGGCTGTACAGGCAGCTTTATTAAGAGTTGTTCTTGACAGAGTAGTTGGGGAGTTGGAACTTCCTCAAGGGATATCAATTATAGCTGCAGCAAATCCCCCTGAGGAAGCAGCAGGCGGCTGGGATTTGTCAGCCCCTCTGGCAAACCGATTCTGCCACATCTACTGGGACCTATCCCCAAATGAATGGATAGAAGGGTTTGCCACAGGATTCAAAGAAGAAAAAATCCCTCTACTGCCCGGCAGCTGGAAAGAAAAAGCTGCCAAAACAAAATCATTAATAACAGCATTTATACATGCACGTCCCCAGCTGCTGCTTCAGATGCCGAAGGAGGAAAGCCAGGTAGGGAAAGCTTGGCCGTCTCCAAGAAGCTGGGAAATTGCAGCATATTTATACGCTGCAGCAGAAGCCTCAGGAGCTTCTGAAGATGTAAAAACACTGCTTGTATCTGGCAGCGTTGGAGAAGGCCCGGCAATAGAGTTCATTACATGGGTTAAAGATTTAGACTTACCAGACCCAGAAGATGTACTGGCCCACCCTGAAAAATTTGTCTTACCACAGCGCGGAGATAAGGCATATGCAGTACTGTCAGCTGTGGCCCATGCTGTAGTAGAAAACTCAACAGAACAAAGATGGCTCGCAGCATGGGAAATACTACACGCTGCAGTGAATCAAGGCGGAGAAGATATAGCTGCAGCAGTAGTTCGAACCCTTATTCAGGCCAGAAAACCAAATTACAAGCTGCCCACCGAAAAAATACGAGCATTCATTCCTCTGCTTACTGCTGCAGGAATAAAAATATGAAAGATGCAGGCAGATTTTTTCTGCCTGTATAATTTTTTTAAACAGAAAGGAGGAAATAACAGTGCTGCCAGAAAAAATACAAGCAGCCAGATTCAGGTTAATTAATGAAAGGCCGTACATTGCCACTGCGTTATTATCTCTTCAAACAATTAAAGATGAAGGCCTTTCGACGATGGGAGTAGACAAAAAGTGGAGATTATATTACGATCCAAAAGTTACAGATGAGTGGTCAGTAGATGAAATAGAAGGCGCATTATACCACGAGGTTTTACACATGCTCCGGGAACATTATAACAGACTTTTAAATTATCCTCATCGAATAGCAAATATAGCAGCTGATGCGGAAATAAACGACGACATATTAAAAGAAGGTTTTAAACTGCCGGGTAAACCAGTTACACCAGAATCCATTAATATGCAGCCCGGACTGCTTGCTGAAAAATATGCAGAAGAACTACTAAAAAGAGCAGAGGATGAAATAAAAAATATTATCTATGTTTGACATTAGTGATCTAGAGAATAATTCTGAATCTGGTTCTTCCTGCAGTTCAACAGACAGCTATAAACCACAGCCAGGCAGCGGCATATGTGGTTCCATAGCAACGGGGACATATGAGACATGGGAAATACAGGATACACAGGATACAGGCAGTGTTTCAGAAGCCACCGGGCTTTCAGAAACAGAATTAGAAATACTGAGAAGGAACATTGCACAGGAAATAAAAAACTACGAGCAAATTCATGGACGAGGCAGTATACCTCAATACCTATCACGCTGGGCAGAAGAAAAACTTTCTCCTAAAATAGATTGGAGAAAAGAAATAGCTTCTGTAGTGCGAAATGCTGTTGCAAATACTGCAGGAATGGTAGACTACAGCTACCAACGCCCTTCAAGAAGGCAGAATATAATTTCTGATATTATACTGCCCTCTATGAGGCAGCCTCTACCAACCATTGCAGTAGTTATAGACACATCTGGCAGTATATCAGATGAAATGCTAAGCCAGGCAGTTGCTGAAGTGGAAGGAATATTGAAAGCGCTGGGATTTCGAGATAGAATATGGTATATTGCATGTGACTATGACGTACACATTACAAAACAAATAAGTTCTATAAAAGAAATAAAATTGGAGGGTGGCGGCGGTACAGACATGGGAAAGGGAATAAAAGCAGCAGCATTTTTAAAACCCCGCCCCAATATATGCATAGTTTTAACAGACGGTTATACCCCATGGCCGGACAAACCGCCTTCTAGGATGAAAATAATTGTAGGATTAATTAACAACAACGAAACCCTTCCTGAAGTTCCAGGCTGGGCAAAAAAAGTATTAATTAAAATGTAAAAAATATAGCAAGGGGCATTGTGCCCCTTTTTTAATTTTGTAAAGAGGAGGGTAACAAAATGGAAAATAAAGAAATAATTGTCCAATGGAAAGTAAAATATGGAAACAAGTTTTATCATATAGGAATAACGAAAAAGGGGAAGCTTACAGTGTTAAGTGCTGATAAAAAAGATAAAGAAGCTTGCAGCGAATTTTTTGAGGTATACAGAAACTATTTTAAAACACATAAGACTCCTCAAAAATGGAGCAGAATATTTAAACATTCATATATTAGAGAACAATTGTCAAAACAAAGTGAAAGGTCATGGAAATATATTACACTTGAAAAAATCAAAAATACTGCAAAAACAGATTTTAAAAATCGAATAATAAATAAAATATGGAATTTAGATTGCGATACTTATATAAGACAGTGGATAGAAAAACAAATAGCAAAATATGATGTAATAAAAATACTTCCATATACTTCAATTGATATTTCAGAAAATAAATCAGACATAAAAGTATATACTACAAATTTTCTTTTTAAAACAATAATGATGAACATAAGCTTAACCATAAATTACAATTGGTACATTGCTTATAAAAAAGGTTTTGCATTTTTAAATAACTATTTAATTCTAGAAATCATTAAAAAACTGGATAATGACAAATACAAAGTAAAAGCAGCAAAAATCCATTTTGCATACAATAAAGGGATAATAATAGAAAAAGAAATACTTATAGTAGAAAAAAGGGAAGGAAAATGGAGTTTTGAAATTGAAAGTGAAAATAAAAGCAGCGAAAAAGATCTAATTTTAGAAACATCTTTAAAATGCAGAGGTCAAATACACAGAATAGGAATAAATAGACAAGGTAAAATAGTATTTTTCGATCATTCAAAAGAAGAAATAAAAACAATAAAAATTCTCGAAGCAATTTCGGGTGTACCAGATAATACATGCAGCTGTTATAATTTTCTTAAGGATTACATTCTTGCTGTTAAAACACACAACAAAAAAACTGAATATTTTTCAAAAAGGACACAGGTTTACAAAGATATTTTTGAAAGTGAATATTTTAAAAAGCAGATAATCAAAAACTTTATAAGAGAACATAATGCATATGAAATAAAAAAAGCATCTAATTTTAAAATACAAGCAGCAGATAAAACTCACGAAGAAATATATAAAAGTCTTCATGATTTTCTAAAACATAATGATGCTGAACCACATAACGTAATAATGGAAATAGCAAACATAGATGTACCGGAAAGCATTTATTATGTCACCGATATTTCGAACACTGACACAAATAAGTATATAAAAATCATAGTGCATCCAAGCTTAATTAGCAACAACAAAAAATATTTTTTAAAGATTTGCTACTCTTACAAATGGCATATTATTTACAAAAAATTTTACAGTATTTTAAAAGAGTTTTTTATTACAGATATAGAAAATAAAATAGATAGAAACACTTATATTATCAAAGGACTATATGCAGGGGAAAACAAGGAATTAATTGAAGCAAAAGCAGAAGCAAAAAACACAGAAAACGGGTGGCAGCTTCGAATATTATAAAAAAAGACTTGTCATTCTCAGAAAAAGTGATACAATATGTATGAACACTGAAAGCAGTTCACCTGCTTTAAAAAAGTAAAACAACATGTCACAATCAGACATGTAATTTTTCATACAACCTTTTTACGAATTAAAAAGGTATAAAAAGAAAAAAACGGCCTTGTGCCGTTTTTTATTTTTAAAGACAGAAAAGGAGACCTTGTTTTTAAACATCAGGTCTCCATTTTTATTTTTAAAAAAATAAAAGGAGGAGAAAAAAATGAAAACAAACACTAATCCTGTTCAAAAGAGATGGGGAGAGATTTTAGAGAGAAGAATTCTAGAGTCAGGCATCGAATATTACAAATGCAAACACAATGAAGGATATGTAATTGACATACAAAAATTCCCGGAAGGGAAAGGACAGTTTCTCACTTTAGAAGGCAAATACATTATTCCCAGTAGCGATTGGAAGCAGATTATAAAGCTGAATCCGAACTTTGCACCAGTTGTTTACAATACTCAAAAAGCTGTTAAAAGATTATTTAAAAATTTTGATAATTTCATAAACAGATTTTCATAAAAACACAAACTAAAAAAGAGGTGTGTATATGCAAACAATCAGATGCCCTTCTTGCGGCAGTAAAAATACCAAAATAATACAAGTCTCTGGACAGCCTGTTTTTTACTGCAACAGCTGTCAAATTTCTTTAACAAGCAAAGAATTGTATTTGCAGTTTAAGAAGACAAAAATAAGAAGCAAACTAGAAAGTAAGGTTTATTACGCTTTACAAAGGGCAGCAGTTAGAAACTGACTGTCCTTTTGTTTATAAAAAATTTTTAAAGGAGGAAATCAAAAATGATAAAGGGATTATCAGAAATAAGAAAACTACCAAGAATTGGCAAAATACATTTAGGAGTAAAAAACACAAGTAATAAAAACGGAGGTATTTACCCAACTCAAACGGATTATTTTGTAGTTGAAGACAAAAACACACCTAGAGAAATAGTGGAAAAAATAAAAAAAATATATGGAGAACGCCCTCAGCATTTAAATATTTACTTCTTTTCCGACAATACGGAGGATATTTTCCCGCAATATTTAAAGAGATATTCAAAAGGACAATTGCTTTGTAAAGGAAACGGTGAAACAGCTCAATCAATAGATCCAAAAACAAACGAGGCAAAAGAAATACCGTGTTTGTATAAAAACTGTTCATACTATCAGCAAAAATTATGCAGAACAATTGGACATTTAAAATTCTGTATACGAGAAATACCCGGAGGATTTTTTCAAATAGACACAAGTTCGAAAAACTCAATAATTCAAATAAACACCGCAATTGATATGATAAAACAACAAAATAACGGGCGCATAGCAAATATACCGTTAAAATTAACACTTGTACCAATCCAGGTACAAGTAAGAAACGAAAATGCAATTTTCAAAAAAACAACATATATTTTGAACATTTATCAAGATTTAAATAATCTAAACGCAAACAAAGAAAATATGAATGCTGCAATACCTTCATCAAATAATAATATTATATTTAATGAAGACGATAAAGAAGTCCCAGAGGATTTGTTTCCTTTGGAATTACCGGAAGAAAACATAGAAGCGAATAAAGAAGAAAATGATATAGAAATTCCCGAAGGATTTGATATAGCAGAGGACGAAGAAGATCCATTCGCTGAAGACTCTAACCAGAAATCTCCCAAAGAAATGCTAGTGTTAGATAAATTTACTAAAGTACAAATTAAATATAAAGACTATGTTATGGCTATTTTTTTAGATAGTCAAAATAAACAACATAACTTCATAATAACAAACAAGGATATATACGTTGATCTGAACACAGCTAAAAAATCAGGTCAAAATCCTGTAATATACGACTACCAGACAGAAGACTTTGAAGGATATGAAGTTCTCATGGAATATAAAAAGTTGGTGTAAGGCAGAGCATACTTTGCTCTGCTTTTTTATATTTCAGAAAGGAGCATTGGTATGGGATTTGGAACTTATTGGTATAATAAAAGAGCAGAAAAAGAGGCAGAAGGATTAATTCCGCCATGGCAGGTGGAAAAAGCCCTCAATATCACTCCATCAGAAAGAAGAAAATGGCAAAAGGATGGAAGGTTAAAAGTTGAAACATTTGTTAACATTTATCATGCCGGACAGTATATAGACGTCCCATATTTTTCTCCAGAAGTTTTAAAGATCCCCCAAAAAACAATAGAAATGTGGAGAAAACAGGACCTTGAAGCAAAAAAAGAAAAGATGAAGGCAGCACGAAAAGCTGCAGCAGAAAAAGCCAAGAAAACAGTTAATGAAAGAAAAGAAATACTGAACAAACTTCAGGAACAAGCTGAAAAACTTGGTCCTTACAGTGGAACAGTATTAAAAGCAGCATTTTGGACACGTTTGGCTTCTCGATGGGCAAAAAGACAGCAAATTAAAGATTCTATGAAGCGAACAACAGAACCTGAAGAGATGTATGAAATTAAAGATAATATTATCAAAAAGATTTGGCAGTTGAGAGAAGAAATAAAAAACGAAGAAACAGAGATTGAGCTCAAATTTTATACTCCCGAAGAACCCCACCGCTATAATGTTGTTTTTTGCGGTCAACCACCCACGACTGAAGTCGTGGGCTTGCGATGGCGGTAGCAAGGTAACGGTTGACTAGGTCAAGCGGTAGCCAAACCGCTACGTCCAGCGGGCTACCAAGTACCCTGGGGTGCCGCCCTAGCTCCAGGCTCTACGGGAGAACCGCTTAATCCCACGCATGGCTAAGCCATGCTAAGCCTGCTGGACATGGCCGAAGGGCTGAATACACTCCGTTAAGGAGGCTTACCGCATGAGGTTTGTTCCTGTAGTTGATAAAAATGGTAATCCTTTAATGCCAACAAAACCATCACGGGCAAGACGGTGGATTAAATCGGGTAAAGCTACTCCGTTTTGGTGTAAAGGAGTATTTTGTGTAAGACTTAACATAGAACCTTCCGCCAGATACAAACAACCAATAGCTGTAGGTATTGATCCTGGTTCTAAAATGGAAGGATATTCTGTTAAATCAGAAGCACATACCTACCTTAACATTCAGGCACATGCTGTAACGCATGTTAAAAAAGCAGTAGAAATTAGACGTAATATGCGTAGAGCTAGAAGGTACCACAAAACTCGCAGACGCCCTGCTAAGTTTGATAACCGCAGGAATAAAGACTTGCCACCATCAACGAAAGCACGCTGGCAGTGGCGGTTGAGAATAGTTAAGTGGTTAACAAGACTTTTCCCGGTAACTACCTTTGTGGTTGAAGACATTAAGGCTATTACAAGACCAGGTAAGAAACGCTGGAACCAGTCCTTTACGCCACTTGAAGTAGGCAAAACGTGGTTTTACTCGGAGTTGGTCAAACTCGGACAGGTATACACCAAGGAAGGCTGGGAAACGAAACAGTTAAGGGAATCCTGGGGGTTGAAGAAAACAAACAGAAAACTGACTGAGGCTTTTGATGCGCATTGTGTTGATGCATGGTGTTTGGCTAACTGGTATACTGGCGGGCATATCCAACCAGACAATACAGAATTGCTTGTTGTTATACCATTGAGATTTAACCGGAGGCAACTGCATATGTTGCAGTTCGCCAAAGGCGGTGTCCGCAGGAGGCAAGGCGGTACAAGGTCGCTTGGTTTTAAGAAAGGTAGTTATGTTAGGCATCCAAGATATGGTCTGTGCTATATTGGTGGCCATATGAATGACAGGATAAGTCTGCATGATCTCAGTACTGGCAAGAGGCTGACACAACAGGCTAAGCCGGACGATTGTAGGTTTGTATGTTTTGCTTCTTGGAGATACAAATACGTTGCATAGAAAGGGGTTGGGCGGCTTTCCTCCCCTCAATTTATTGAGGGGAGGACGTCACTCCAGCAAATTAACCGAAAAGTTGTCATTTTTCAAAATGAATGATACAATAAATAATGAAAAAATGAAGCAGGACTGCCTGCTTATTGATTTAACAACATGCTCTGCATGTTCATGTTATTGTACTGATTCTGTGTTCAACAGAAAAAAATAAGGTGAAACAAAATTTGCAAAAAAGCAGGACTTTGCGTCCTGCTTTTTTTATTTTCAAAAACAAAAAAGGAGGGAAAATTATGCACAGTAACATTTTTCAGCTTGAGGAAAGACCTTTAAGATTTGAAGAAGATTATGCTTGTGAGGAAGATTTCTACGAAGGCTTTGTAGGAACTGTGGCAGATTATGTAAGTGAAGATGTTAACAGGGAAGAGGAAATAGAGTATTTTGTAGAGTTTTTGAAAAAATACGGAATAATGTATAATCCAGAAGAACAATCAATTGTTTTTCCTGAAGGTTTTAAAATACAATATTTCAGAGAAAGGCTTGAAAAGTTGAAAAACATTGTAGAAGACATCACGATTGAAGAGTTTTCGACAGACAGCACAAAAGTATGGATTTCAAAAAATCTAATTGAGGAAAAATACGGGATATATATTTATTACAGGCATTCATGGAAAACTTTTGATGACTTTGTGCGTTGCCATCTAAAAGAAGGAGAAAAATACTACATCGGCACAGTACTAGATTATCACTTCTAAGAAAAAGGGGGTATTAATGGTGTATAAGATAATTATCTATATGCCTGTTGAAACAGAAGAAGAGGAATTTTTTAACAGTATCGACGAAATAAAGAAGTCTTTTGATATTACGGAAAAAATAACAAACAACCTGTACAGAAGTTTTACAGGCGAACTTATAGAAATAGAAGCAGAAAAATAAAAAAGGAAAAAGCACGCCTCTAAAAAGGCGTGCTTTTAATTTTAAAAAAGGAGGAAAAGAAAATGAGAAAAGTAAAGCTTTTAGAAGTTTTATCAAAATTAGATGAAAATGCTAACCCTTATCAGCGCTTTGTACAATTTTACGAAGCACTCGGCTGGGACAAAACCAGTCCATTGAACCCTCTCAAAATTAAACTCAACCAAAGTGCCTGGACAAGGTTAGTATCTGATGAAATGAGACGTGCAGAGAAATTCAACATGTCTACCTTAGAAATCGGTTTTTTATGGGCAGACAAAGGCCCCAGCGCTGATACGAATGTTGAAGAGGGAATCATTATTGTTGAAGAGGGGGCATTCCTATGATTGTTATAAAGAAGGGGAACAAAAGAAGTTTATTATTAACTTTAAAAGGAGAGGTGTATAATGTTAATCTCACTAAGCATTCGATAAAAAGAGGCAAAGAGAGGGGAATAACCATCCCCAGTATAGTAAAAACTATCAGAAAGGCCGCAAACAGAATCAAAACACTTGATTCACAGAACAAAACTATTCCTTTTGCGATTATCAATAAAAGTGACAATACAGCTATTATAGCTAAAAAAGAAAATTCAACAATTCATGTAGTAACAGTATTGAAGAATAAAGAATTTCAAATAGAAAATATAAACAGAGTAATATTTTTATAAAGGAGAGATATTATGAAGGTTTATACAGTTTTTGATACAGGACTTGATTGGAATTTTGATGAGATACTAAACAAAATTCCAACAAGGCTCTACAAAGAAGTACAAAATGGTGTAATCAAGATATTTGTAGAAACAAAAGACGATATTCGATATGTTTCTGCGGACTTAATTAGAATTGCAAACAAAGTTAATCAGATCAAATTTTATTACAAACAGATAGGTAAAAGCAGCAAAGTTTTAAAAGTATTAAAAAAACAAAGAGGCAGAAAATTTTTATCTGCCTCTTTAATTTTTTAAAAAAGAAGGAGGGAAAAATATGAATCCAGTTTTCTTTAAGGGAAACATAAAAAATGCTAAAAAATTTACAAACTTACTGGAAAGATTAGCAATGGAAACTAAATCTAAAACAAAACTAATATGTGTTGACATTGATAACACGCTGGCAAATGTAAATGCAGAACTAAAAAAGCTTGGATATGATATTAGCATATATCCAAACCCATATATTGACAAAAATTTTTGGTTAAATTTTGAGGGACAAATGCTCCTTTTCAATGCCGAAATTATTAAGACGACATCAGCAATTATAAACAGCATATATAACAATTTTGATGTTGAAATATTTTTTGCCACAGCAAGGCCGTTAGAACTAATAGATATAACATACGCCTGGCTTATAAAAAATAATATACTCAGCGAAATATATTTCACTCAAAATAAAGTGCAGCTAGACGCAGATATCTACATTGAAGACGACCGTGCGCCACGTTCGGCTATAAGTCTATTCTGACAAAATAGACGAAATGCCGGCATGCCAGAAATGGCATGACAACTGACTCACCAAATTCCGAAGGTGAAACTCCTTCGGCCGTGCAGAACCAACATCGATGAAGGCATGTCAAAGCCTGAGATGGCACGAGTGCTAATACTCCTGCGTGCGTCAATGGACTGCCAACCATTGACGTACGAAGCCAGGTGAAGGCGCCCCTGAAAGTCCTAAACCAAAAGGCATGGACAAGTATAGGGGCGGACATCCAGTCCCATGGAGACGAAAGAAAGGTGTGTTTGAAGCTCCGTTACGACGTGCCCTCGAAAGAGGGAAACAATGGGAATCTGGTGTAACGCTGGTCGTTCGTTACACTGGCATGAGCCTGAAATGACTCATGATAACCAGCGAACAACTGTGGTTCAAACGCTGGTGTGAATTCCCTGGAGTAGAGCACCCTCCTAAAGGACGAACAAGGATAGGTGAGTCGGAACGTGGGAGAGCCTGTATGTGGAGTATGGCAGTACAATGAAACATACAGGAAGTCGGAGGTGTCATAGTAGCAATGAAGTACTGTAACATAAACGGTACAGAGCGAAGGACACCAGACGGTTAACCTTGCAACAGTTCCAAATCTACCTTGGAAACTCCCTGAAATATGGGTAACGAACCATAGGAGGTGATGTCCTATGTACATAAACGGCAAGGTAGAAAATGAAACACAACTCAAAGAAAAACTCGACCTGATCTATGCAAAAAGCAAAGAAGGAAGAAATTTCCATGGATTATGGGAACTAGCCTTTAATCCAATCACAATAACAACAGCCATACACAACATCAAAAGCAACAAAGGGGCACAGACATCAGGAATAGATAGACTAAATATGGATTACTATTTACAGATGCCTTACGAAAACCTAATTGAACTTGTCATGCAAACAGCCAAAAACTATCAACCAAAACCGGCAAAGAGAATATACATTCCTAAAAGTAATGGAAAACTAAGACCATTAGGCATACCCACAATATTAGATAGAATAATTCAAGAATGTGTCAGAATAGTAATCGAACCGATAGTTGAAGCGAAGTTTTATCAACACAGTTACGGTTTTAGACCCTACAGAGCCACCAAACATGCCATAAAACAGATAGTACATCTTATTAACACATCCAAAAACGACATCCCTCGATTCGTAATAGAAGGGGATATTAAAAACTATTTTGATAGCATAAATCACAGAATACTACTCAAAAAACTTTACAAAACTGGAATCCATGATAAAAGAATCCTAATGATTATCAAACAAATGCTCAAAGCAGGATATATAGAAAATGACCTATACAATATAACAGGATTAGGAACCCCTCAAGGAGGAATTATCTCGCCAATTCTTGCAAATATATACCTTAATGATTTTGATTGGACAATAGCAAGAATGTATGAACAACCAAAAATACAAAGATGTAAAAATATAATCCATGATAGAGCAAGACTTAAACGACAAGGAATAACGCCAAAGTATTTAGTAAGATACGCTGATGATTGGATAATAATGACAACAACTTACAATGAAGCACAAAGGCTACTAGAATACTTGAAAAAATATTTCAAATACAAATTGAAGTTAGAACTTTCAGAAGACAAAACAGTGATTACAGACATAACCCAAAAGCCAATAAAATTCCTTGGGTTCCTAATAAAAGCAGAAACCAAAAGACCAACACCCAATGACCCCAAGCCCAACAAAATAGTGGGTAAACTTTATCCAAATTTTGATAAAGTCAAAAAGCAAGTCAGAGAAATAAGTAAAGAAATACACAAACTAACTAAAATATCCAATGAAATAGACAGAGCTATACAAATTGAAGAAATAAATACAATGATAATAGGTATAGCTGAATACTGGAAAACCGGAATCTGTTCCCAAACATTTAACTATATTGATAACAAAATAAATAGAACTGCAGAAAGAATATTTCGGAAAATATATCCAAAAGCATATCAAGAACACATAGTAGAATTAAATAAACTAAGTAACCGACCACAAAGACACTCGAAATATAAAACCAAAACTTTTGCGGTTAAGGTCAATAATATGTATATTGGAATCACTAAAACATTTATAACTGGGAGTCATTGGGAAAAATACCCATTCAATCAAAAGTTAACGCCCTACACTAAAGAAGGTAGACAACTATACGTGAAACTCAATCAAAAGAAACTGTCTTTAGATAGACCACCATTATACGATGAGACAGCATTAAGTCACTCTAAAAATCAGAAGCTATACAACTTTGAATATTATATGAACAGAGAATACGCTTATAATCGTGACAGAGGTAAATGCAAAATATGTGGAATTCCTCTAGAGAAAGAAAACAGGGAATGTCACCATCTCAACCCTAACCTACCACTAAACCAAGTTAATAAGGTCCCCAATCTAGTATGGCTGTGTAAAACATGTCATGACATAGTCCATGGAAAAGAAATTCCCGAATACTATACCAAGAAACAAAAACAAAAACTAGCAAAATACAGGGAATTGTTGCAAGCAGGTAATGACGGTGACGTCTAAATCCTGACCTAAGTGGTGTTAACCGTCGGAGAGCCGTATGAGACGAAAGTCTCACGTACGGTTCGGAGTGGGGGAAAAGGCGGAGATAACATCAAAGCCTTACCTATCACTACCAGTCACTATTGAAACACTACTAAAAAACGGTAAAACAGTATTAATACCCAGATGGGAATACAACTCACACATAGAACATCCCTTAGCTATACACTACAGCATATCAGAAAAATAGAACGAGAGGAGTGGTATTGTGAACTACGAAAAAATTTCAATTTTAGATGTTGCATATAAATGTGGTATTAAAATTTTAAGAAAAATAAATACAGAAGAATACTTAGCTCGCTGTCCTTTCTGTGGAGACTCAGAAAATCCGGAACACGGTCATCTGTATTTGAGCACTGCAAAAGATGCATATCACTGCGTAAGATGTGGGGCTGGCGGGTATGCAGTAGGATTATACGCAGCATGTAACAAAATAAGTACAAAAGAAGCATATAAGAAACTAATTTCTCAAAACAACAGAAGCGAAAAAAAAATCCCTCTCGTTCAAAATATTCAAAAGGAAAATACAGCAAAAAAAATAGCTGATATAGAAACAAGAGATAAAACATATAGGGCACTATTATCAAAATTAACTCTGGAAAAGGAGCACCTGAAAAACCTGTTAAAAAGAGGATTATCCTGGGAGATTATAGCACTAAACGGATATAGATCCCTGCCAACAGATAATAAAATTCGCCAAGAAATCTGTCATCAATTAATTACAGAAGGGCATGTGCTTGAAGGTGTGCCGGGCTTTTATACAGACAGAAACAATAATTGGAATTTCGTATATGATAAGGGCTTCTTAATACCAGTAAAAAATGTACAGGGCAAAATACAGGGACTGCAGATAAGGTTGGATAATACACGAAACGGAAAATATAAATGGTTTTCTTCGAACAGGCTAAAAAACGGCACATCTGCCCATGCCTGGCAGGGTGTACATGGAGGCCCATCTGAAGTAGTAATCATCACAGAGGGCCCATTAAAAGCCGATGTAGCACACTATTTGTCAAGACTTACATTTGTATCTGTACCAGGAGTTACTGCAATAAAGGGAATAGAAATGATACTAGCAGAACTAGGAGCCAAAAAAGTGTATATAACTTATGATATGGATTTACTTATAAACAAAGGAGTACAAAAAGCGAAAGCAAAACTAGAAGAAAAACTAACAGCAAAAGGATTTAAAGTTTATACAAAAACATGGGATCCTGCCTATAAAGGAATTGACGATTATCTATTAGCCCAAAGAAAAAAAGAACAAAGAAAAATTGTTTAAGATAATTTTCTTATAATTCTAGTATAACCATCAGTCACGGACCCTATGCCTGAAGGCATAGGGCTTGGGTTGGCGGACCCGAGGGAGACTCCGTGACTAGGCTGAGGGCGGTATCCCTGCCGTCCTACGCCGGGTGGGCTACCAAGGACGCCGGGGTGCTCCCCTAGCTCCGGCCTCTCCGGCAGAACCGCTCAATGCCGCGCACGGTCGGCGATCGTGCTACGCCTATCCGGCATTGCCGAAGGGGAATTTCACCCGGGCTCCGACCCGGAGCCGAGCTAATAGCTCCCCGCGAGAGCGGGATATGGTTATACTAGAATTATTTTTTTATTTGTTTTTCTATGACTTCACTGCAATCAAAATTTTGATCTTCTAAAACTTTTAAAAACTGCTTAAGTGTGTTAAAATAAATGGATGAAGGCCTGCTTTTATCCTGTTCCCAGCTGCGCAGCGTTTTATGGTTAACATTTAGAATTTTAGCAAATTCTTGTGAGGTAAAACCATGAAACAAACGTGCTTTCATTATGCGCTGTCCTAACGTATTTTCAGGCAGCTGCTCAAAACATCCTAAATAGAAAATAGGAACGTTTAGTACCTTTGAAAGTCTTCGTAATGATTCTATTCGAGGAGTTTTTTTATTATTTTCAAGATTACCTATTGCAGTTTCTGACATCCCGGAAGCTTCTGCTAGATCTTTAATAGTCATATCTCTAGCTTGCCTTGCTATTCGTATTCTACTTCCGGGGGAACTGTTATTAGCGCAGTTATGTGAGATGTCTTCAGCATATTTGGTAAGATAAATTTGTCTTACAATCGAAAGTTCTAAATTGTTGTTTGCACGGTTGTCCTTGTGGCTATTATGGAGATGATACTCACGAATGCCATTGCAGTGTAAATGAAATAAGAAGATACCAAAATAAAATTTCAGGACCTTTGTTAGATAGAATTGATTTACATGTGGAGGTAAAACCTCTTAAAAAAGATAAATATTTCGAAGAAGAAACGCCATCGGAAAGTTCCAAGGAAATTCGCGAACGAGTTATAAAAGCACGAGAAATGCAACTTAAAAGGTATAAAGGTACTGGTATATACTTTAATTCTCAATTAAAAGGAAATATGTTAAAAAAATATTGCAAACTTGATGAAGATACTAAAAAATTTTTAAATGAGGCTTTCGAGAAGTTTTATTTAAGTGCAAGAGGATATAATAAAATTTTAAAAGTTGCTCGTACAATTGCTGATTTGGAAGGTGCAGAAAATATTAAGTTTGAGCATGTAGCAGAAGCATTACAGTATAGGATTGTTGATAGCAAATATTGGCATAAATAAAAATTACAATAAAAATTTTATGTAAAGTAATTAATTCTCAAATGTGATAAGAAGGTGTTAGCTTTGGAGATAACAAGTTTTTTTAATAGGGAAAGTATAAAAAATATTTTCTTTATTCTTATAGGGACTTTAATGTCTGCTATTGGTATTAACATGTTTATTGTTCATGCTAAACTTTTAAGTGGAGGAGTCTCTGGTATTGCACTTATTATACAGTATTTAACCAAGTTTCCTGCAGGATACACTATATTTTTGCTAAACATCCCACTTTTAATTTTGAGCTATAAAAAAGTAAATTTAAGGTTTACAATTTTTACTATTATAGGTACTGTATCACTTTCTTTGTTTTTGGTGCTTACTTATTCAATAAAAAATATATTACATATAAATGATCCATTACTTTTGAGTTTATACGGCGGAGTGTTAAATGGTTTAGGTATGGGAATAGTTTTTAGTAATCACGGGTCAACTGGCGGTTTAGATATAATTTCTGTAATTGTAAAAAAGAAATATGATAATTTTGAAATTGGGCATATTTCTTTTATTGTTAACTTTTTTATCGTAGCCATTGGAGCTATATTTTTTGGTTTGACCAGTGCTCTTTACACTCTTGTCTCAATGTACATTACTTCCTACATGGTAGATAAAACTCTAAAGGGATTTAATAGACAAAAAATGGTACTTATAGTTACTGACAAAGTAGAAGAAGTGAGTAAAGAGATAATGACCACATTAAAAAGGGGGGTTACTTTGTTACATGGAGAAGGAGCTTATACTAAGGAGAGTAAAAAGGTTTTATACTCTATTGTGTCTTTAACACAGCTTCCACAACTTAAACTTATTGTACACCAAATAGATGAAAATGCTTTTATCTCTATATTAGATGTAGCCGAAGTTCATGGAAAAGGATTTATGAGGGAATTATTTTAAATTTCATTGCAAATTTTGAAATTTTCTCTTATAATTTTTTCTAAACGACATAAAATACTCAATTGAAAAGGAGTTGATAGCTTGAAAAAAGTTTTTTCAGGAGTACAACCCTCGGGAGACATTCACATAGGTAATTACTTGGGTGCAATGAGACAATTTGTTGCTCTACAAGAAGATTATGAGTGCTTTTTTTGTGCCGTTGATTTACATGCTTTAACAGTTCCTCAAGACCCTAAAGTTTTAAAGGAAAAAACTATTGAATTGGCAGCACTTTACCTTGCAATAGGTTTAGATCCTAAAAAAGTTACCATTTTTATTCAGTCTCACGTTCCTGCCCATGCAGAATTGGCATGGTTGCTACAATGTATAACCTATTTTGGTGAATTGAGCAGGATGACACAATTTAAGGATAAAAGCAAAGGAAAGGAATCTGTTTCAGTTGGACTTTTTACATATCCGGACTTGATGGCAGCAGATATACTTTTATACAATACCCATTATGTTCCTGTAGGAGAAGACCAAAAGCAGCACTTAGAACTGACAAGAGACATTGCGCAGCGTTTTAACAACAGATTTGGTGAAACTTTTGTAGTTCCTGAGCCTATGATTTTAAAACTTGGTGCGAGAATAATGAGTCTTACTGACCCTACTAAAAAGATGAGTAAAAGTGACAGTGATCCAAATAACAGAATCAATCTTTTGGATGAGCCTTCTGTAATCAAAAAGAAAATAATGAGAGCAGTGACTGATTCTGAGACTGAAATAAAGCTTGATTGGGAAAACAAACCGGGTGTTAGCAATCTTTTGACTATTTATAGTTTATTTACAGGTATGGAAATAGAAGAAGTTGTAAATAAATTTAAAGGACAGGGTTATGGCACTTTAAAGAAAGAATTAGCAGAGGTTGTAATAGATAAATTGACTGTTATACAAAAAAATTATAAAGACCTCAGTAGAGATTATGTTTTGAAGGTTTTAAAGGAAGGGGCGGAAAGAGCTCAAGCTGTTGCAGAAAAAACTTTGAAAGAAGTAAAAGAAAAGATGGGATTGATATTAAAAGATTAAAAAGGCGTTTGGGAAATGACTTAGTTTTTCAAAGGCTAATGTATCAGGATTTAAATAAACCTCAATCACGTCAAAACGAGGCTGAAAATTTCGAAATTTTTCTGTTGAAGCCAAGTACAACTGGGCAATTTTCAATATTCTTTGTTGTTTATGAAAATTTACAGCTTCACTTCCAGTTCCAAAAGAGGTAGAGGTTCTTGTTTTTACCTCTACAAAAACTATTTCTTTTTTGAATAGAGCTATTATATCTATTTCCCCAATTTTGCATTTAAAATTTTTCTCTAAAATTTTATAACCTGATTTTAATAGATATTGGGCAGCTATTTTTTCTCCTAAGCTGCCTATTGTTTTTTTGTTCAATGTTTTTCATCCTTTCAGAATTTTTTCAATAAAAGTCTTTCTGTGGATAGGACAGGGACCGTATTTTTTTAAAGCTTCAATATGTTCTTTTGTACCATAACCTTTGTTTTTTTCAAAATTATACTGAGGATAGATTTTGTGGTATTCTTTCATTATTTTATCTCTTTCAACCTTTGCCAGTATAGAGGCAGCAGCTATAGAAATACTTTTTGAATCTCCTTTTACTATCGCTTTTTGATTTATCTCTATTTGAGGAATGGTAATAGCATCTACTAAAAGGTAATCAATTTTTTGTTGTATTTTTGAAATAGCAATCTGCATGGCTTTGTAGGTAGCATTTAATATATTTATTTTATCAATTTCTTCGCAATCAACTATTCCAATGGCATACGAGATAGCTACTTTTTTTATTACCTCTGACAATACTTCTCTTTTTTCTTCAGATAGTTTTTTCGAGTCATTTATCTCAGGGATGAAAACTTCTTTAGGAAGTATTACACAGGCGGCAACTACTGGTCCTACTAAAGGACCTCTTCCCGCCTCGTCTACTCCAGCAATGAAATTTAAATTTAATTGATATAATTGATTTTCATAGTATTTTAGATTATTTATTCTTTCTGTTTCTTTTTCAAGCCACTTTTTAGCCGCTTCATTTAAGCTGAGAGATTGAAAGTCACAAAAGGGATTTTGGTATAAATAGTTTTTGAGTTGGCGTAGGTTATATAAGTTTGACATTGTATCACCTTTCTTTTTTCTTTATTTTATCACAGGTTATGTATTATAATAAAGATAATTAGGGAAAACGATGTTAAAGGGGAGCAATTATGGAAAGGGAAAAGATTTTTAAAATATGGTTAAGTACTGTCAAAGGAATAGGGTATAAAAGTTTTGTTCAATTGATGGAATTTTTCAAAACTGCGGAAGGTGTGTATAAAGCAAAAGAAATTGATATTTTTAAAGCAATAGGAAATAGAAAATTAGTACAAAATATAATAGAAGCTCAGAAGTTGAACCCTTTTGATTATATAGAAAGATTGCAAAATTCAAAAATAAGTGTATATACATTAGAAGAGGAGGAATATCCGAAAGAATTAAAAAATATTTATGATCCACCTCCTGTTTTATATTTGAAGGGGAATATAAATTTAAAAGATAATTTGCGCATTGCCATGGTGGGCGCAAGAAATGCTACTTTTTATGGAAAACAAGTGGCACAAAAATTGGCATATGAGCTGTCAGAAAGAGGTATAACAGTTGTAAGTGGCATGGCAAGAGGAATTGATAGTTTTTCTCATATAGGAGCGTTGAAGGGAAGAGGAAAAACTATTGCTGTTTTGGGAAATGGCATAAACATAGTTTATCCAAGAGAAAATAAAAAGCTGATGGAGCAAATTAGTGAGGAGGGATTGCTGGTTTCAGAGTTTCCTCTTGATTCTCCTCCACTGCCACAAAATTTTCCTCTGAGGAATAGAATCATAAGCGGGTTATCTCTTGGGGTAGTTGTGATAGAAGCAGGAATAAAAAGTGGATCTTTATTGACGGCTCAATTTGCCTTAGAACAAGGAAGAGAGGTTTTTGCAGTACCTGGGAATATAACGAGTGCTTATAGCAGAGGAACAAATGAGCTCATAAAACAAGGTGCGAAAATTGTAATTGGTGTTGAGGATATTTTAGAAGAATTTAATTTAAGAGAGGATGTACAACAAAAGATTGAGGAAAATCTTATGTCTTCTCTGACGGAGGAAGAGAAAGAAGTGTACGATTTTATTTGTGAAGCTCCAAGAGATATAGAAGAAATAGCAGGCTATGTGAAAATAAAAATCTCAAAAGTTAATGCAATTTTATCTTCTTTAATGTTAAAAGGTATGATTGAAAAACTTCCTGGCAATAAATATGAGAAAAAAATATTTTGATAATTGTCAAAAACTTTGATATAATTATAAATTGTTTTGGAGGTGTCGAAATGGCAAAATCTCTAGTTATTGTGGAATCTCCAGCTAAAGCTAAGACTATATCTAAATTTTTAGGCAAAAATTTTAAAGTAGCAGCCTCCATGGGACATGTTAGGGATTTGCCTAAAAGTCAATTAGGTATCGATATTGAAAACAATTTTGCTCCTAGGTACATAACTATTCGGGGAAAAGGGGCTATTATAGAGAATTTAAAAAAAGAAGCAAAGGATGCAGATAAAATTTTTTTGGCCACTGACCCTGACAGAGAAGGAGAAGCAATTTCCTGGCATATTGCCCAATTGTTAAATTTGAATATTGAGGAGCCTTGTCGCATAGAATTTCACGAGATCACAAAAAATGCAGTGCAAACTGCTCTTAAAAGCCCTCGCTCTATAGATTTAAATTTGGTAGATGCGCAACAAGCCAGGAGAATTCTTGATAGATTAGTAGGATATAAAATAAGTCCCCTTCTTTGGAAAAAAATAAAGAGGGGATTAAGTGCAGGCAGAGTTCAATCAGTAGCAGCTAGGCTTATCTGCGACAGAGAAAGAGAAATAGAAGCCTTTGTGCCAGAAGAATATTGGAGTATTACCGTGATTCTCTCTGATAAGAAAAACTCTGGCAAGTTTGAGGCAAAATTCTACGGTACCAAAGAGGATAAAGTTGAGTTAAAGACAAAAGAAGATGTAGACAAAATATTAGCAGCATTGTCTGAAGAATACATTATAGATAAAGTAAAAACAGGTGTCAAAAAGAGAAATCCTTCTCCACCTTTTATCACTAGTACTTTACAACAAGAAGCTTCGAGAAAATTGGGATTTACTGCAAAAAAAACTATGTTAATTGCACAACAATTATATGAGGGGGTAGAAATCAAAGGAGAAGGCAGTGTAGGTCTTATTACTTATATAAGGACAGATTCTACAAGGGTCGCAAATGAAGCTAAGGCAGAGGTATATAAATATATAGTTGAAAAGTTTGGAAAAGGGTATGCCAATCCTGAAGCAAATTATGTTTCTAAAAGAGCCAATGTGCAGGATGCTCATGAAGCTATAAGACCTACTTCTATTTACAGGGATCCCGAGAGTATAAAGGATTCCTTAACGCCAGACCAATATAAATTGTACAAATTAGTTTGGAGTAGATTCATAGCAAGTCAAATGGCACCTGCAATTTACGATACTGTTTCTATGGACATAGTAAATAATGGATATGTTTTTAAAGCCTCAGGGTCTAGCATTAAATTTTTAGGTTTTATGACAGTGTATGTAGAAGGAACAGATATGCAAGAAGAGGAAGAAAAAACTGTACCTGTACTTCAAGAAGGGACCAAATTGTTTTTAGAGGAATTAAAGCCAATGCAACATTTTACCCAGCCTCCGCCTCGATATACAGAAGCTTCTTTGATTAAAGAATTGGAGGAAAAAGGAATAGGTCGTCCCAGCACTTATGCTCCTACTATCTCTACTTTGTTAGAAAGAGGATATGTGGTAAAAGATAAAAGAATTTAAAACCTACAGAATTAGGTTTTATTGTAACAGACGCATTAAAGGAGTTCTTTTCAAAAATTGTAGATGTAAAATTTACTGCTGAGATGGAAGAGCAGCTAGATAAGATTGAAGAAGGTCAAGTGAAATGGTATGAAGTAGTGGAAGAGTTTTATAAAGACTTTTACAAAACTTTGAAGATTGCAGAAGAACAAATGGAAGAGATAGAGGTAAAGGAAGAAGTAGAAGTAACTGACATTAAATGTGAACTTTGTGGAAGAAATATGGTTGTAAAGAAAGGCAGGTATGGAAAATTTCTTGCTTGTTCTGGTTTTCCTGAATGCAAAAATACAAAACCTTTATACGAAAAGGTTGGTGTTAAATGCCCTAAATGTGGTGGAGAAATTGTAAAGAAAAAGAGCAAAAAAGGCCGAACTTATTACGCTTGCGAAAATGCACCTGATTGCGATTTTATATTGTGGGACAAACCTGTTGAGGAAAAATGTCCTGTTTGTGGTAGCATGTTAATAGAAAAAAATACAAAAAATGTACATATACTAAAATGTTCTAATCCAGGATGTGATTATCAAAAAGAAGTTAAATGAATTTAACAAAAATTTTGAATTAATTCTTGAAGCATTGTGAAAAATGTGTTAATATTAAACTATCTAAAGGGGTGTAAACATGTTTAAGGGTACTACCATAATTGCTGTGAGAAAAGGCGATAAAGTATCAGTGGCTGGTGATGGACAGATTACCTTTGGAGAAAATACAATTTTAAAACATGGAGCGAAAAAAATTAGAAGATTATATAATGGAGAAGTAATAGTAGGATTTGCTGGTTCGGTAGCTGATGCTTTGACTCTTTCGCAAAAATTTGAAGAAAAACTTGAGCAGTATGGAGGTAATTTAAAAAGAGCAGCAGTAGAATTGGCACAGGAATGGAGAAAAGACAAGATTTTAAGAAAGTTAGAAGCTCTTTTGATTGCGGTAGATAAAAAGGATACTTTACTTATTTCTGGCACTGGTGAAGTTATTGAGCCAGATGAGGATGTGATTGGGATAGGATCTGGAGGAAATTATGCTATGGCTGCAGCCTTAGCGCTACGGTATAATACTGATTTAGATACAGAAGATATAGCAAAAAAAGCTTTAGAGATAGCTTCAAAGATTTGTGTTTACACTAATAACAACATAACAGTTGAGACTTTATAGGGGGTGCTCTAAGTGAAGAATTATACTCCCAAGGAGATTGTAGAGGAATTAGATAAGTATATTGTAGGACAAAAGGAAGCTAAAAAGTCAGTAGCAGTGGCTTTAAGAAATAGATATAGGAGAAATCTTTTACCTGACGATTTTAAAGAAGAAGTGACCCCCAAAAATATAATTATGGTAGGCCCTACTGGAGTAGGAAAGACAGAAATTGCTCGAAGAATTGCGAAATTAGTAGAAGCTCCTTTTGTAAAAGTGGAGGCTACTAAGTTTACTGAGGTAGGATACGTAGGACGAGATGTAGATTCCATGGTGAGAGACCTTGTAGAGGCTGCTGTAAGAATGGTAAAAGAGGAAAAATTAAAAAAAGTTACTGAAAAAGCGAAGAAAATTGCAGAAGATAGGCTAATTGATTACATAATTGGAAAAAGAAAAAAACAAACTAAAAATCCTTTTGAAGTATTGTTTAATTATCCTTCTGCCGAGAAAAGTGAAGAGACAGAAGAAGAAAGTATGCAATACAAAAGAGAAGAAATAAGGCAAAAGTTAAGAAATGGCGAGCTAGATAATTATGTAGTGGAAATAGAAGTAACAGATACATCTACACCAATGCTTGAGATGTATACTAATTTAGGGTCCGAAGAAATGAACATAAATTTGCAAGATATATTTGCTGACATTTTACCTAAAAAGAAAAAAATTAAAAAAGTTCCTGTGTATGAAGCAAAAAGAATTCTAGAGTCTGAAGAAGCTCAAAACCTTATAGATATGGATGAAGTAATTGAAGAGGCTATTAAAAGAGCAGAAAACGATGGAATAATTTTCATAGATGAAATTGACAAAATTGCCAGCAGCGGTTATACAGCAGGACCAGATGTATCAAGGGAAGGAGTTCAAAGGGATATTCTTCCTATAATTGAAGGTTGTACAGTAATGACAAAATACGGTCCTGTTAAGACAGACCATATATTGTTTATAGCAGCTGGTGCTTTTAACGTTGCAAAAGTGTCTGATTTAATCCCTGAGCTACAAGGAAGATTTCCTGTAAGAGTTAATTTAAAACCTCTCACAAAAGAGGACTTTATAAGAATATTAAAGGAGCCTAAAAATGCTCTTACAAAACAGTATCAAGAGCTTTTAAGAACAGAAGGAATAGAAGTTAAATACACTGATGAAGCAATTGAGGCTATTGCAGAAGTAGCATATCTTATAAATCAACAATCGGAGGACATTGGCGCAAGAAGATTGCACACTGTCATGGAGAAGTTGTTTGAAGAATTATCTTTTAATGCGCCAGAATTGGGAGGGCAGCAAATAGTGATAACTGAAGAGTATGTAAAAGAGCAATTAAAAGATAGTCTAAATAAATACGAAGTTAGTAAATACATTTTATGATAATAAAAAATAAAAACATAGGAGGATTAGAAATATGAGCACACTATTAGAAAAAACTAGAAAAGTAAATCGAATTTTGCAAAAAACAGGAATTCAACCAGTTGATTTTAATGAAATGGCCAATATTTTAAAAGATGTCATTGAGGCCAACGTATATATTTTGAGTAGAAAGGGTAAAGTATTGGGTTATAGTATATTAAAAGATTATGGAAATGACATTTTTGCTCAAAGTAAAATAATACCTGAAGAATATAATGACAAACTTTTGCGAGTGACGGAGACGCTGGCTAATGATAAAGGTAATCTTTTTAAAGAGGATAAAGTTTTATCAGATTTAATTTTGACTATAGTACCTGTCAATGGCGGTGGAGACAGGTTAGGAACTTTAGCCTTATCAAGAGGGGTAAAAGAATTTACTGACGATGACTTGATATTAGCAGAATACGGTGCTACAGTAGTTGGCCTTGAAATTTTAAGGTCAAAAAATGAAGAAATAGAGGATGAAGCAAGAAAAAGAGCAGTTGTTCAAATGGCACTAGGAACACTTTCTTACTCCGAATTAGAAGCTATAAAAAATATTTTTGAAGAGCTAAATGGAAAAGAGGGATTATTAGTTGCAAGTAAAATAGCAGATAAAGTAGGTATTACAAGGTCTGTAATTGTAAATGCCCTTAGAAAGTTTGAAAGTGCTGGCATAATTGAGTCAAGGTCTTTAGGAATGAAAGGTACCCATATAAGGGTACTAAACGATAAATTATTAGAAGAGTTAGAGAAAATGAAAAGATAAATTTAAACCCTTATTGAAAAATATAAGTCTCCGCTTTTATGCATGGGGTTGTACTTTAGCATGAAAGCAGGAGACTTAATTTTATGTAAAAGAGTCCTATAAAAATAGGACTTTTCAGACTGTAGACAAACTTTCGTAAAAGAGATATTTTGCATAAGGAGCGACTTGTTACAAAGCGACCCGGCACTCAAGTAAGAGAGTTTGATAAAGCAAAAATAGAAAAAACAAGCTTACTTACTTGAGTGCCGGGAAACTTAGCAAGACCGAGGGCGTAGGCAGGGCCGAAGCCAGGGATGGCGGAGGCGGGCACCTTAAGGCATGGATGCCACCTGACGTAGGTACCCTGCCGGAGCCTGAAGGTCGAGCTTTAGTTTTGTCGCTTTGGAACATCGGAGCGACGATGCAAAATATCTCCTTTGAATATTTTTTAACTTTGTCAACAAACTGAGAGTCCTATAAAAATAGGACTTTTTTCTTATGGTGTAAACTATTACGGCATGATATAATATTATTCGATAAAAATTGATATTATTTTACAAAAAAGGCAGTGTTAGAACAAAGTTAAATATTTATTTTTTGGCTTATTTTAGCAGGATTTTTGGTTTGTTTGTCGAATTAAGTATAGTGTGGTCGAATAAGAGGAGGCGAGAAAATGCTGGATTTAGGAATTGAAAATATAGATTTATTACAAAAGGGATTGTACGCAGCCACTGTAAGAAACAATGTGATTGCCAATAACATCGCTAATGTGGATACTCCTAATTTCAAAAGGTCTGAAGTCAAATTTGAGGATATTTTAAAAGATGCTATAAATGGTACAAAGTTAAGAGGTTATGTTACAAACCCTAAGCACATTCCTATTGGCCCACCTGCTATTGATTCCATACAACCGGAAATTATTCAAGTAAATGACACTTCCATGAGGTTAGATGGAAATAATGTAGACATAGATGCCGAAATGGCAAATTTAGCTAAGAATCAGTTGTATTACTATGCCCTTGTGCAAAGGGTAAGTGGAGAGCTTAATTCTATCATGACTGCTGTAAAAGATGGGAGGTAATTTACAATGAACTTATTTAGTTCTATGGATATAAGTGCTTCGGGTTTGACGGCGGAAAGACTTAGAATGGACATAATTGCCCAAAATATAGCTAATGTAAATACTACAAGAACAGTTCAAGGAGGGCCTTATAGGAGAAAATTAGTGGTTTTAAAAGAAATACAACCTGACAGTTTCGAAAGCATTCTAGATAAAGTTAAAGGTAAATACAGTGGCAAAGGAGTAGAAGTTGTACAAATAGCTGAGGATGACCAAACTCCTCTTAGAGAAGTTTATGACCCTGGACATCCTGATGCTGACCAAAATGGATATGTAGAGTACCCAAATGTAAACATTGTTTCTGAAATGGTAGATATGATTTCTGCTACTCGTGCTTATGAAGCCAATGTAACAGCCTTTAATGCTTCAAAAGCTATGTTTCAAAAGTCTTTAGAAATCGGTAGGGGGTAGACATAAATGGTTAATCAAATAACACCGGTTAATCCAGTAACTTTGGATAGCACTTTAGAAGCAACACAGAATGGCAGTAAAATAGATACTTTTAGCGACTTTTTAAAAGAAGCCTTTAACAAGGTAAATGATTTACAGTTAACGGCAATGAAAAATGACCAAAAACTTGTAACTGGTGAAATTGACGATATAAATCAAGTGATGATAGATGCTGCGAAGGCTGACATTGCACTGCAGCTTACAATTCAAATAAAAAATAAAGTGCTGGAGGCCTATCAGGAAATAATGAGAATGCCATTGTAATGTCTTTAATTGAAATGAGGTGAATTAATGCCAGACTTCATTGCCAATTTTAGAGAACAACTGACAAACTTTTGGAATAAGTTTGATAAGAAACAAAAGATACAGTTAGGAATTATTGCTATTTTACTTTTTATAGGCATTTCTTTATTAGTTTACATAGTTAATAGGCCTAATTATGTAGTTTTATATTCAGATCTAAGTATAAAAGATGCAGGAGCGGTAGTTGAAAAATTAAAAACCGAATTCAAGATTCCATATAAAATATCGAACGATGGGACGACAATTTTAGTTCCTGCACAATACAAAGATGAGGTGAGGATGAAACTTGCGACAGAAGGAATCCCACAAGGGGGATTTAGCTTTCAAGACGCTATGAATAACTCCCTTGCTACAACAGACCAAGAGAGAAGACAAAAGTATTTGTATTTTCTACAAAATGAAATACAAAATTCTCTAAAAACTATAGATGGAGTGCAAGATGCTATTGTCAATATCGTAGTACCTGATCAAAATGCCTTTGTACTTTCAAATACTACTAATCAAGCTACAGCGGCTGTGATGCTAACTTTAAAGCCAGGTGTGACTTTATCCTCTTCGCAAGTCAAGGGAATCATAGATTTTGTATCTAAGAGCGTAGAAGGTTTAAAACCTGAAAATGTTACTGTAATTGATAATAATGGTAAAATTCTTACTGCAGAAAGTGATACTACTGCTGAAAATGCTAATACTCAATTTGCTCTTCAAAAAAAGTTCAAGAAGACTTACAAAACAGCCTTCAAACATTGTTAGAACAAGTGTTTGGACCAGGTAATGTAGTTGTAAGAGCAAATGTTACTTTAAATTTTGATAAAAAGACGCAGGATACTATAGAGTATTTGCCTGTTCAAGGGAATGACAATAAAGGAATTGTAAGGAGTATACAAGAGCTTAAAGAAAAAGCCACAGGTACACAAGGTGGAAGCTCACCAGGTACTGCGTCAAATAATCCTCCTGTAGCTTCAACGACTGGTAATGGTACTTCTGATTACAGTAGAACAGAAACTACTATAAATTATGAAATAAATCAAATTAAGACAAGTCTTGTTCAAGCTCAAGGGAAAATTGAAAGTATTTCTGTTGCGGTTGTTGTAAATCAAAATCTTAATAATTCTATGAAACAGCAAATTGCTGACTTGGTTACAAAAGCTGCAGGAGGGGATTCTCTTGTAAAAGTATCGGTTCAAGGAATACAATTTAACCAAGACCTGTTAAAGACAATGCAGCAGCAGGCAAAAGTTTCAAAGGGAGTACCAGTGTATGTATGGGCTATATTAGCGGCTTTAGTGTTAGGAGGCGGACTATTCCTTATTATGATGAGAAGGAAGAAAAAAGAAACCTCTTTAACTACAGCTGAACAGGAGGTCTTAGCTACTGTAGAACCTATAGAACCTATCGAAGAAATAGATTTCTCTGAGAAAGACGAAAAGAAAAAACAGATAGAAAGACTTATAAAAGAAAAGCCAGAACTTGTTGTGCAGGTAATTAGGACATGGCTTAATGAAGAGTAGGTGGTGGTATTGTGGCGAGAGGTGCACTTACAGGTAGGGAAAAAAGCGCAATGCTTTTGATTGCATTAGGCCCTGACCTTTCAGCTCAAATATATAAGCATTTAAGGGAAGATGAAATTGAACAATTAACTTTGGAAATAGCTAGTATACGAAATCTTACTCCTGAAGAGAAGCAAAAAGTTATAGATGAATTTTATAACATGTGCGTAGCGCAAGAGTACATAATAGAAGGTGGAATAGAATATGCAAAAGCAGTTTTAGAAAAAGCTTTAGGTGCTCAAGAAGCTTTTGAAGTTATCAATAAATTGACTTCTTCTTTAAAAGTAAGGCCTTTTGATTTTATAAGAAGAGCGGATCCATCTCAAGTTTTAAATTTTATACAAAATGAACATCCTCAGACTATTGCGATGATTTTGTCCTATTTAAAACCTCAACAAGCAGGAGCAATTTTATCATCACTACCTGAAAACTTACAGGCAGAAGTGGCTATGAGAATAGCGACAATGGAGAGCACTTCTCCTGAAGTAGTAAAAGAAGTTGAGAGGATTTTAGAAAGAAAACTATCTTCTTTGGTTACACAAGATTATACTTCTTCAGGCGGTATTCAGACAATTGTAGATATACTAAATTCTGTAGATAGGAGTACAGAGAAAAATATCTTGGATACTCTTGAGACTATAAACGTTGAGTTAGTAGAAGAAATTAAGAAGAGGATGTTTGTATTTGAAGATATTGTTACATTGGATTCCAGATCTATACAGAGAGTATTGAGAGAAGTAGACAATCACGATATTGCTCTTGCACTTAAAGGTTCCAGTGAGGAAGTTCAAAGAGTTATTTATAGTAATATGTCTAAGAGACTTGCTGATATGATAAAAGAAGACATACAATATATGGGACCTGTAAGATTAAAAGATGTAGAAGAAGCACAGCAAAGAATTGTAAATATCATAAGAAAATTAGAAGATGCAGGAGAGATTGTAATATCACGAGGAGGAGGGGACGAAATTATTGTATAGGATATATAAGCAACGGGAAATAAATCTTTCCTCTCCCGTGGTTTTAAGAATTGTGGAAAATGGCAATTACAAAGAAAAAGTGGAGAAAGTAATTGAATTGAGAGAACAAAGAGAGGATATAAAAAAAGAAAGTGCGGATTTAGCAAAGAAAATAATAGAAAGGGCGAGACAAGTCCAGCAAGAGATACTTAGGAAGACTAAGGAAGATGTAGAAAAAATCTTAATAGAAGCAGAGAAAAAAGCTAAGAAGATTGAAGAAGAGTATAAAGAAAAGGGCTATCAAGCTGGATATACTGCAGGATATCAAGAAGGATACAAAAAAGGAGAAGAAGAGGCTAAAGCTATAATAGAAGAAGCAAAGACTATTAAAGAAGAGATTATTAAAGAAAAACAACGAATGTATAAAGAAGCAGAAAATGATATTGTAAATGTAATTTTGCATGCGGTAGAAAAAATTGTAGGTAAATATGTGGAAGAGGACAAAGACATAATATTGAACCTCATCAAAAAAGGAATGGAAAACTACAATGCTTTTGACAAAGTCACGGTAAGGGTTAGTGAAGAGGATTATGAACACTGTATTAAAAATAAAGACAAAATTCTTAAAGACATAGAGTTTTTAGATGATGTAAATATCTTAAAAGATTTATCATTAAAAAAAGGAGATTGTGTAATTGAAACAAATTCTGGAGTGATAAACTCTGGTGTTAGTACACAACTTAAAGCTTTAAAAAACTTATTTGTGGGTGTGCTAAATGAGTAATATGTTAGATAAATATAAAAAAGTTCTTCAAGAAAAAAGGCTAATTCAATATTATGGAAAAGTTTCTCAAGTAATAGGATTAACAATCGAAAGTACAGGGCCTCTTTCCAACATAGGAGAAATATGTAATATCAAGACTATTAACGGAAATACAATTTTGGCAGAAGTTGTAGGTTTTAAAGAAGAAAAAGTGTATCTCATGCCTTTAGGGAATATGGAGGGAATAGGAGCAGGCAGCAAAGTGATAGCTACAGGTCAAACACTTAGAATTAACGTAGGAAATGAACTTCTTGGAAGGGTATTAGACGGTTTGGGCAATCCTATAGATGGCAAAGGACCGATAAAATTTGAAAAATCTATTCCTATTAATAATGTGCCGCCTGATCCTTTAGAAAGGAAGCGAATTAGAGAAGTCATTCCTCTTGGTATAAAAGCGATAGATGGACTACTTACTTGCGGCAAAGGGCAGAGAATTGGTATTTTTGCAGGAAGTGGTGTAGGAAAAAGTACGTTATTAGGTATGATGGCAAGAAATGCTAAAGCTGATTTAAATGTAATAGCTCTTATAGGAGAAAGAGGAAGAGAGGTAAATGAATTTTTAGAAAAAGATTTAGGGGAAGAAGGTTTAAAAAAATCTGTAGTTGTAGTAGCTACTTCTGATACTCCAGCTCTTATAAGAGTAAAAGGCGCTATGACTGCAACTGCTATAGCTGAATATTTTAGAGACCAGGGGTTAGATGTTCTTTTGATGATGGATTCAGTAACTCGTTTTGCCATGGCTCAAAGAGAAGTAGGGCTTTCTATAGGGGAAGCTCCTGTTTCACGAGGTTATACTCCTTCTGTCTTTTCAGTTTTACCTAAGCTTTTAGAACGATCTGGATGTTCTAAAAAAGGCTCTATTACAGCTCTTTACACTGTGTTAGTAGATGGGGATGATTTGAATGAGCCAATTGCTGACGCAGTAAGGGGTATACTCGATGGGCACATAGTTTTGTCAAGGAAACTGGCTAATAAAAACCATTATCCTGCTATTGATGTATTAGCAAGTGTTAGCAGGGTGATAAATGACATAATTACAGAAGAACATAAAGAACTAATAGCGAGGTTTAAAGATATTTTGGCGACTTACACAGAAGCGGAGGATTTAATAAATATAGGAGCATATAATTTTGGCAGTAATCCTAAAATTGATGAAGCTATTGAGCTAAATGAAAAAATGAATAGTTTCTTAAGGCAAAGAATAGACGAATCTTATGACTTTGAAACTACAAAACAACTTTTATACGAATCTATTAAAAGGTGATAAACATGAAAAAATTTGAATTTAATTTGCAGCCGGTATTAAATTTGAAAGAACAGTCAGAGAAGATAGAAAAAGAGAGATTGTCTAAAATTATGGCAGAAATAAATTTACAAAAGGAAAAATTACATAATCTGACTAAGCATCTCAATGAGGTTTTAGAAGAGAGAAAAGATGAAATAAGTAAAGGGACTACAGCTCTTAAAATAGCCGAGTCTGATGCTTATGTAAGAAAAATACAACAGATGATTGAAGACAAGAGAAATCTTATAAAAAAATTAGAAAAAGATGCTGACTTAGTAAGAGAAAATCTTTTAAAGATTTCTAAAGAAAAAAGGCATTGGAGAATTTAAGAGAAAAGCAATTCACTGAATATCAATATCTATTGAACTTAGAGCAAAATAAGGTGATAGATGAGCAGATAAGTTTTAGAGTAGCTAAATCCTATTAGGAGGATAACCATATGCAAAATGAAGAAACACAAGTGAAAAAGCGGCCAAAAACGAGGCTAATATTTTTAATACTTTTGCTGGTGATTATAGGGGGCATGGCTGCGATAATTTACTTTAATATAGGGGGAAGTCAAACCTATCTAACAAAACAGTTATCAAAAATTCCGATTTTAAAAGGCTTGATTTCTCAGCCATCAGTCCAGGACAAAAATACAGAAATAGCAAAACTTACTAATGAATTAAAAGCAAAGGAACAACAAATTGCTGACTATGAGGCTAAGTTAAAAGAAAAAGATGACCAGATTAATGCTTTAAAAGCAGAATTAGAGAAAATACAGAATGAAAGTAGTACTTTAAAACAACAGTTAGAAAATAAGCAAGCTAGTTTAAAAGATATAGCTACTTATTATCAAAACATGGACCCTCAAAATGCAGCTCAAATTCTTAACAACATGTCAGATGAAGATGTAATAAAAATATTAAGTTACATGAATAAAGACAGTGCATCAAAAATATTAGAGTCATTAAAAGCAGATAAAGCAGCTAAAATAACTAATATTCTTTTAAAAAATGCTACAATGATTCCTTAGAAAGGAGGTGAGAGGGATTGAGTGGAATACTACTTGATACTGAATTGTTGCCATTTGCAGTAGTGAATGTAAAACCTGATGGAATCAAAGCAGCTACAAATTCACAAAAAAATTTAGCTGCCAAAGGAGATAGTCCTCCTAAATTTTCAAAAGTGTTAAATCAACAATTGCAGTTAGCTGTTAAAGAAAATGGTGAAACTCTGTCCTCCAAAATCGAGAAAGATAAAAACATCGAAGAAGGTCAAGACGCAAAATTTGCTGATATAGAAGATACGCTGATTAAAGATGTTTTTAATTGGCTGCAATACTTAATAAATACTTTAAACGTAACAGGACAAATGAGGGAGGGCGAACAACAGTCAGTTGGCTCTCAGGAATTGGTTAGAGTTTTTCAAAAAGAAGTGGGACAACTGCTGCAGAATTTTTTCAAGGCAAAAATTTGGATATTGACAAAATCTCTCAAAAAATTAGCCAACTTTTAGAGAAAAACTTCGGCATCAAATTGCAATCAGATACAATAGCTAACGCTATTAAAACCGGCAATTTTGAAGAAATTTTAAGTCTCTATAAAAATAAAAATCCTGATGGGGAAATTGCGAAAGTACAAGAATCAGATATGTACGTTTCTCGTTTACAATCCTCTAATGCTAAAGAAGGAAAAAATAATTTGACACAAGTTAAAGAAGAAGATGAGAATTTGACTCAATTAAATTCACAGCGTCTTTTGAGTACAGTCAGTAAGGATAACAGTACAAAATCAAAAAATTTACCATCAAATTCAAATAACGAATTCTTTGCAATTAAGAAAGACGGAGATTTTGAGCAAAATCAGTCGTTTCAACAAAATGACTTTGCATTTTTAAAACACGACACAAAAATCTTTGATAATCAATTAATACAACAAAACTCTAAATTCCATCAAAAACCTGAAATTCAAATTTTTGACCAAATAATAAACAACATAATTCTTTCAAAAAATGAAGTTTCTTCGACTATTAGTATACAATTAAAACCAGAATTTTTAGGGAAACTTCAAATTAACCTTAAATCTATAGATGGTAACATCATCGCTACCATAATAACAGACAGCGAGAAGTTAAAACATCAGATTGAATCTAATTTAGCAATTTTAAATAGTCAGTTAGATTTAAAAGGAATTAAAATAGATAGTTTTAATGTGACAGTAGACAAAAATATGCAATTTACTTCTCAATACAATGGCCAGCAAGGTTTTAACGATGCATCAAAGCAGCAAAATATGCAAAAAGGATATGTCAATTACTTAGTTTATGAACTTCCACAAACAGAAGAGATAGATCTGCCACCACAAAATTATCAGATTTCACAAGACCATATTGACGTAAAAGCGTAGAAAGGAGGGAATATTGTGGATATAAATACTAATTACAATATTACAACTGTTTACACTAACAGAGTAACAACATCAAAAGACCAATTGGGAAAGGATGATTTTTTAAAACTTTTAGTCACCCAGCTAAAAAATCAAGATCCTTTAAATCCAATGGATGATAGAGAATTTATTGCACAATTGGCACAGTTTTCAACGTTAGAACAAATGCAAAACATGAATAGCAGCTTTAATGCGGTAAGAGCTATAAATTTGATAGGCAAAAATATATATGCTACCATTACTGACAATAATGGGAATTCTCAAACTGTGACAGGAAAAGTAGATGTTGTTTATAAGCAAAATGGAGAATACTTTTTACAAGTGAACGGCATAGATGTGCCAGTGGATGCTGTGACAGCTGTTTCAGAATGAGGTGATAAAATGTCTGAGATAGTGAAAATCCCTCAAAACCTAAATGTCAATTATTTAGCCCAGAGAGTAGCAGGTAACAATGGAACTTCTACAGCCTTCAAAGAAGTTTTAAATGAAAAAATTGATGAACTAAAATTTTCAAAGCATTCACTTATGAGGATGGAAATGAGAAATGTTAAAATTACGCAGAAAGAATATCAAAAGCTTTTGGAGGCAGTAAACAAAGCTAACCAGAAAGGAATAAAGGATTCTCTAATCATAATAGATAACAAAGCCTTTGTAGTAAATTTAAAATCTAAGACGGTTATAACGGCAATGGATGGAGAAATGTTAAAAGATAGTGTTTTTACAAATATAGACGGTGCTGTAATAATTTAAGCCGGACCTTAACGAGGGGGCTTATCGCTTTTGACTGACAGAGAAAGCGAGCAGCACCGAAAATAAAGGGAGGAGAAAAAATGTTAAGGTCAATGTATTCTGCAGTTTCAGGGTTGAAAGCTCATCAAGCAAGGATGGATGTAATAGGAAATAACATAGCAAATGTCAACACTGTTGGATATAAAGCCAGCAGAATGACTTTTAAAGAAATATTTAGTCAGACGATAAAAGGGGCTTCTGCGCCTCAAGGAAATGGCGGTGGAACTAATCCTCAACAGATTGGTCTGGGAGTAGCTATAGCTTCAATTGACACGTTGTTTACAAGAGGCGGTGCTCAAAGAACAGATAATCCTACAGACCTTTCAATTGATGGAAATGGATTTTTCATTGTCTCCAATGGAGGAGCAAATTTGTACACAAGGGCAGGAAACTTTAGCTTTGACTCTAATGGAGATTTAGTGACACCTGATGGATATAAAGTTTTGGGTTGGATGTCAACAGATGGGAAAACAGTAAACACTGATACAGGAAATTTAGTGCCAATAAGCCTTAAAAATTGGTCAAGCATAGACCCGGTAGCGACTACACAATTAGAAATAGGAGGAAATCTAAATGCTTCAACAGCAATAGATGCAGATATAAGCTATAATATCGTTGTATATGATTCTCAAGGAGGAAGTCATGTAGCAACTATCACTTTTACTAGAAAAGGGGCAAATTCATGGGATTGGAAAGTATCCTCTTCTGATCCAGCAATTTCATCTATCGATGGTACAGGTACTCTTACTTTTGATTCTGAGGGGAAAATTGCGCCAGATCAAAGTGGAAATAGAATTGCAACTGGTACCCTGACTTTTAATATGGATAGTAATATGACAAACGCAACTATTGGTCCTGTTGTTTCACTTGACCTTTCAAAACTTACTATGTTCTCAAGTGAGACCGATTTGAGGGAACTTAGTAAAAATGGAAATGAAGCGGGTTCTTTGGAGAGCATTAACATAGACAAATATGGAGTTGTATCAGGTATATATTCCAATGGTCGCCGACAGATAATTGGGCAAATTGCTATTGCAGATTTTCAAAACCCCATGGGATTAGAGAAGATAGGAAATACCATGTTTATTAATACAGTAAACTCAGGAGAACCAATGATAGGAGCAGCTGGTACAGGTACAAGGGGCTCTATAAATCCTGGAACCTTAGAGATGTCTAATGTAGATTTGTCTAATGAATTTGCAGATATGATTGTAACTCAAAGAGGTTTTCAAGCTAATGCGAAAGTTATAACTGTCTCTGATGAAATATTGCAAGATCTTGTTAATATGAAGAGATAATTATAGTCTGCTGGGCTTTGTGCCCAGCAGATGTAATGGAGGAAAATTATGATTTATGTTACCCGTCTTAATAATGAAGAATTCATTGTCAACGCTGAGTTAATTGAATTCATAGAGAGAACACCAGATACGGTCATAAGCCTTACCACTGGTAAAAAAATAGTTGTAAAAGAAACGCCAGAGGAAATTATACAAAGAGTCATAGAATATAAGCAAAAAATTTTCACTAAAGAGGTGTTAGAATGAATACAAAGACGATTCTTATAGCAGTAGTTGCGGCAGTTTTATCGTTTGGTATTGCTTTCGTATATTTTAATAATTTTGCATTTACTAACAAACCTAAAGAAATCACCTATTATAATTACTCTCCTGGCGGAGAATTTATAACTAATTTAAAGGGAGACGGAAAATTTGTCAAGGCAACAATAGAGTTGCAAGTTGCAGATAAAAATATTTTAAAAACCTTAGAAGAGAGGAATCCCCAGATTAGAGATTTGATAATCCAAATTTTAAGAGGAAAAACAGAACAAGACGTGGAAGGGCCTGAAGGACAGGAGAAGTTAAAAAACGATATAAAAAATGAGATAAATAAAATAATAGGTGAAGGAAAAATTGTAAATGTATATTTTGATGAATTTATTGTTCAATAGGGAGGAGGGGGGCTTTTGGCTGAAATATTATCGCAGAGCGAGATAGATGAACTATTAAAAGCTTTTAGTTCGGGTGGGTTAGATGTCCAAGAAATTGAAAAAGCAGAAGAAACTAAAAGTAAAAAGATAAGAAATTATGATTTTAGAAGGCCTAATAAATTTTCAAAAGAACAACTGCGAACTCTTCAAATGATTTTTGAAAATTTGTCAAGGTCTCTAACTTCCTTTTTGTCAGGATATTTGAGAACAATAGTAAATGTTACAGTGGTCTCTGTTGACCAGCTGACTTATTATGAGTTTAGTAATTCTTTAAACAATCCAGTTTTCATTGCTATTATTGATGCAGCTCCTTTAGAAGGCCCTTTTCTCTTGGAATTTAATAATAATACTACTTATGCAATACTTGATAGAATTTTGGGAGGAATGGGAAAAGGCGAGCTTTTGGATAGGGATTACACTGAGATCGAGATTAGCCTTTTGACTAAAATTGTAAAACAAATACTTCCACTTTTCAAGGAACCGTGGAGTAATATATTAGATATTAATCCCTCTTTAATAAGAGTGGAAACTAATTCGCAGTTTGCTCAAATAATATCTCCTAATGAGACTGTAGCTTTGTGTACTTTATCTATAAAAATCAATGAAACAGAAGGAATAATGAATTTTTGTATGCCTCATTTGACATTAGAACCTATTGTACCCAAATTAACGACGAAATTTTGGTTTTCTAGCATGAAAAAAGAAGATAAGGTAAATCCGGAACTTATAAAGAGTAAAATAAGCAAAACTTATATACCCCTTACTGCTCAACTTGGTTCTACAACCATTACTGTAAAAGAATTTTTGGAGCTTGAAATAGGAGATATAATTATGTTAGATAAACATTTCAAAGAACCTGTAGATATAATAATCGATAAAAAAGTCAAATTTAGAGGTATACCTGGCATCAAAAATAACAAATACAGTGTAAGAATAACAGAAGTTATTTACAAAGGAGATGAAGAAAGTGAATGACTTTTTATCACAAGAGGAAATAAATGCACTATTAAAGGGATTAACGGAGGAATCTACTGAAAACCAAGTTACAAATTTAAAAGAATTAACAGAAGAAGAAAAAGATATATTAGGTGAAATTGGAAATATAAGTTTTGGCACTTCAGCCACTACTTTATATACTTTATTGAGAAATAAAGTTACTATTACTACTCCAAAAGTTTCAGTACTGTCTTGGGAAGAGTTGAAAAAGGAATTTAATATTCCTTACGTGGGTGTTGAAGTAGAGTACACGGAAGGACTAAAAGGTCATAACCTTCTTATTTTAAAAAAGAAGATGTACTTAAAATGACAGATTTGATGATGGGGGAGAAGGAAAAGTAGAAGATGGAGAAATTACTGATCTGCATTTAAGTGCAATAGGAGAAGCCATGAACCAAATGATAGGTTCTGCTGCTACTTCTCTTTCTACCCTTCTCAATAAAACTATAAATATTTCACCGCCTAAAGCTTTTATTGTTGATTTTACTGCCTCTTTGCCAACAGATATTTCATTTCCGGAAGGCGATGTAGTAAAAATTGCCTTTAAAATGGAAGTAGGAGAAATAATCGATAGTGAAATTATGCAGCTTTTGCCTCTTGATTTTGCTAAGGAACTAGTGCAAAGTGTTTTGTCGAAAAATGAAGAAAAACCATCAGAAGTGACTTTCCAAGAAGAGAGTTCTAATGTTATAATAGAAAATGATGAAAAGATTGTCGAAACAGCTAATAATATATCACCAGGGGGGAAAGTTACCAAGAAAGAACAGAAAGTCAATGTAAGTCCTGTAGTTTTTCAAAGCTTTGACGAAGATTCTTCTTCTAAAGGTAAAAAAGATAAAGAAAATTTAGATTTAATTTTAGATGTTCCTCTTACTATTACTGTCGAATTAGGCAAGACTAAAAAACTTATAAAAGATATTTTAGAATTAAGTGAAGGTTCTATTATTGAATTGGATAAATTGGCAGGTGAGCCAGTAGATATTTTGGCAAATGGAAAGTACATAGCTAAAGGGGAAGTAGTGGTAATTGATGAGAATTTTGGGGTTAGAATTATAGATATTGTTCATCAAAGCAAAAGAATTAGCAATATAGAATAAAGATGAGGAGGAATCATTTGTGAGCAAAATAATGATAGTTGACGATGCTGCTTTTATGAGGATGATGATTAAAGATATTATTTCAAAAAACAATTTAGGGAGTGTAGTAGAAGCCGAAAATGGTGCTGTAGCAGTAGAAAAATATTTTCAAGAAAATCCAGATCTGGTTATTATGGATATTACTATGCCGGAAATGGATGGAATACAAGCAGTAAAGGCAATCCGTGCAAAGGATCCCAATGCAAAAATAATAATGTGCTCTGCTATGGGGCAACAAGCTATGGTTATCGAGGCAATTCAAGCAGGAGCAAAAGATTTTATCGTAAAGCCTTTCCAACCTGATAGAGTAGTGGAAGCTATTAAAAAATTGTTGAAGTGAGGCGCTTAAAGTGTCTAATGGCACAGAATATGTTTTTCAATTGATATGGTATTTAATTGCTTTCCTTTTAGTAATTGGAGCGGCTTTCTATATAACCCGATTTATAGGACAAAGTACTTTAAGATATACTCGCTCTACTAATTTACAGGTGATAGACTATATTATTTTAGGTAGAGATAAAGGTTTATATATAGTGAAGGTAGGAGACAAATTTTTTCTTATAGGTGTGAGTAACAACAATATAACTTATCTTACAGAGATAAATAAAGAAGATATAAAAGTTCTAACTAATGATAAAGATTTTGTGACAAATTTGAATATTTCAATAGAGAGATTAAAACTGCTAAAAAACAGATATTTGTCTAAAAAAGATGGTGAGCAAAAATGAATTTAGGAGATTGGGTTTCATCGGTAACAGCTCCTTCAAATATAGCTACAAGCCTACAAATAGTTCTTCTGCTGACAGTTTTGACTTTGGCACCTTCTATTTTGATAATGATGACTTCATTTACTCGCATAGTAGTTGTGCTGTCTTTTTTGAGAAACGCGTTAGGACTTCAACAAATGCCTCCTAATCAAGTGTTAATTGGTTTGGCTTTGTTTCTCACTCTGTATATAATGGCTCCTGTGGGGCAAGATATCAACAATAATGCTATTAAACCTTATACTGAAGGAAAAATAACTCAAGAGGAAGCGTATCAAAATTCTATCAAACCATTGAAAAATTTTATGTTGAAGCAAACAAGGCAAAGTGATTTAAATCTTTTTGTAAGTTTAGCTAAAATTAAAGTAAATAATGCAGAAGACCTTCCCATGAGAGTGGTCATTCCTTCTTTTATCATCAGTGAATTAAAAACTGCTTTTGAAATTGGCTTTATAATTTACATTCCCTTTTTGATAATTGATATAGTAGTCGCCAGTGTTTTAATGTCAATGGGTATGTTTATGTTGCCACCTGTTTTGATATCTCTTCCCTTTAAAGTGTTACTTTTTATTTTGGTGGATGGATGGAACCTGGTTGTAAAATCTTTGATTTTAGGTTTTAGATAGGAGATGAAACAAGTTGAATACGGGAATGGTTATAGATATAGGAAGAGAAGCTTTAACTATTGCCTTAACAGTTGCTACTCCTTTATTAGCAGTAGCATTAGGGGTAGGACTTTTAATTAGCATTTTTCAAGCTACTACACAAATTCAGGAACAAACTTTATCTTTTGTTCCTAAAATTGTCGCTATACTTATAAGTCTAATTCTATTTGGGCCATGGATGCTTACTACTTTGGTCAACTACACTCAAAGGTTGTTTTTAAATATTAATAATTTTATAAAGTGATGTAAAATGGATATAATTCAGTATTTACTTCAAAATGTTCAAGTTTTTATATTACTTTTCGTCAGAATGCTTGGCATTTTTATACTTACACCTTTTTTTGGTACAAAAAATGTTCCTACTACTTTTAAAATAGGTTTAGGTTTTTTTGCTGCAGTAATTGTTTTTGATACCATGGGACCAGTGGATTTGCAAATAAATAATGTTTTAGATTACTTTATTGTTGTCATATCTGAGTTCATTGTTGGACTCGTGATAGGGCTGGCATCTATGATATCCTTCAGTGCTATACATTTAGCCGGTCAGCTAATTGATTATCAGTTGGGTTTTGGACTAGTAAACATTTTAGACATTCATAGTGAAACCCAAGTTCCTTTAATGGGAAATTTCATATATATTTTGACAATCCTTATCTTCATGCTTATGAATGGCCATTATACCTTATTTACAATGTTGGCTAAAAGCGTTGATATAATTCCTATTGGGAAAGTTGCTTTTGATTTATCTGGTATGTCTCAGGTCTTAACAAAAATGGTCTCTGATATGTTTATATTAGGTTTTAGAATAAGTGCTCCTATAATTTTAACAACTCTTTTGACAGATTTAACTCTGGGAATAATCTCCCGTACTATACCTCAGCTTAACGTCTTTATGATAGGAATGCCAGCGAAGATTTTTGTTGGAATCTTTACTTTGCTTATTATGTTGCCGATGTACCTGACAATTATAGATTTTATGTTTAATGGAATGAATGCTGACATTTTTAGATTGATGAAATTTATGACAAGGTGATAGTTTTGAGTAAAATAAATTTACAATTGTTTGCTGAAGAAAAAACTGAACCAGCTACCCCTAAAAGGCGACAAGACGCAAGAAAAAAAGGACAAGTCTTCCAAAGCAGAGAAATAACTTCTGCTTTAGTAATTGTAGCAGGTTTTTTGGCAGTAAATATACTTGCAATACCTTTTTTAGGAAAAATGATGGTTTTAACAAAGTATTTGATTTATACCTATTCTGGAGCTAATGACGATGTTTTTAATGTAGTAGGTATACGAAATCTGTTTACATACGTCTTGCAACAAGCAATATCAATAATTATGCCTATAATTTTATTGATTTTTGTTGTTTCTCTTGCATCAACTTATCTTCAAGTAGGCTTTGTATTTACAACCGAGCCCCTTGCCTTTAAATTCGAAAGATTAAATCCTGTGGAGGGCTTTAAGAGAATTTTTTCAAAAAGAGCATTAGTAGAATTAGCTAAATCTATTGCTAAAGTGGCAGTTCTTTTCTATATAATGTACTCTTTTTTAGCTTCTCAATATAAAGGTATACCAATGCTTCTTGATATGTCAGTTCAAGATATATTAAAATACGCTTTAAACATACTTTTGGGAATTACTATTAGAATAGGAATTGTACTTATTGTTCTTGGAGCGTTAGATTATTTCTTCCAGTGGAGAGAATATGAAACAAGTCTTAAAATGAGTAAAGAGGACATAAAGGAAGAGTTTAAAGAGACAGAAGGAAACCCACAGATAAAAGCAGAGATAAGAAGAAAGCAGCGACAAGTTTCTATGAGAAGAATGATGCAAGACTTAAAAAAGGCAGATGTCGTAATAACAAACCCAACTCATCTTGCTGTTGCTCTTATGTACGATAGTAATGTCAATGATGCACCTGTAGTGATAGCTAAAGGGCAGGACATTATTGCCCTCAGAATAAAAGAAGAAGCTAAGAAGTTAAATATCCCTATAGTAGAGAATAAGCCATTGGCTCAAGCACTGTATAGGTCTACTGAAATAGGAGATATGATTCCACCAGAGCTTTATCAAGCTGTAGCTGAAGTTTTGGCTTATGTCTACAGCTTAAAGGGAGAATAGGAGGGATAATTTGAAAGCCTCTGAGTTTACTGTGGTTCTTTTTGTAGTAGGAATAGTCTTGCTCATAATAATTCCTGTACCACCTGTTATCATGGACTTTTTATTAATATTTAACATAACTTTGTCTATAATAATACTTTTAACTACTATGTATGTAAAAGATGCTTTAGATTTTTCTATATTTCCTTCTATATTATTAATAACTACTCTTCTGAGACTGGCTCTTAACATTTCGAGTACGAGACTTATTTTAAGCAATGCCTATGCAGGTGGCGTAATACAGGCCTTTGGAAGTTTTGTAATAAGTGGAAATCCAGTTGTCGGATTTATTATTTTCTTGATAATTGCAATTGTACAATTTATCGTCATAACCAGAGGAGCAGAGAGAGTATCTGAAGTGTCAGCAAGATTTACTTTGGATGCAATGCCGGGAAAGCAAATGGCAATAGATGCTGATTTAAACGCAGGTCTTATAACAGAAAAAGAAGCTCGTGAGAGGAGAAAAGAAATACAGAAAGAGGCAAAATTTTATGGGGCAATGGATGGTGCTAGTAAATTTGTCAAAGGCGATGCAATTGTTTCTATAATTGTTATAATTATAAATATTGTTGCAGGTCTCATTATTGGAATGGTAATGAAGGGGATGGATATAAATAGGGCTTTAAATACTTATACTGTTTTAACAGTAGGCGAGGGTTTGGTAAATCAAATACCAGCACTTTTAATATCAACTGCTACTGGAATGATTGTCACTCGTTCAGCTTCTGAATCAAATTTAGGAGGGGATGTAATAAAGCAGCTTTTCAATCAGCCTCGAATTCTGAAAATAGCAGCTGGGTTGCTCTTCGCATTGGTATTAGTACCTCTTTTACCTAAACTCCCACTTATCTTAATGGGTTCATTGTTTGCATATCTTGGATTTGCAGGGACTCAAAAAGTAACAGTAAAAGAAGAAGAACAAGAAGAAAACATAAAAGAGTTAGAGAATATAAGAGATCCTAAGAAAGTATATGAATTATTGCAAGTTGACCCTATTGAACTGGAATTTGGTTATGAATTGATTCCTCTTGCAAGTGGAGAATTGTTAGATAGAATTGTCATGATAAGAAGACAAATTGCTCTTGATTTGGGTATTGTGGTCCCAATGATTCGTTTAAGAGATAATATTCAATTAAAACCAAATGAATACGTCATAAAGATTAGAGGAAATGAAATTGCCAGAGGCAAGGTATACGTTGATAGGTATATGGCTATGACTGCCGGAGAAATAGATGAAGATATTTCTGGAATTCGAGAAAGAGAACCAACTTTTGGATTGCCTGCAATTTGGGTAGATGAAAACGAAAGGTCAATGGTTGAGGCAAGAGGATATACCGTCGTAGATGTTCCTTCTGTCATTGCTACTCACCTTACTCATATTATAAGACAGCATGCCCATGAACTTTTAGGAAGGCAAGAAGTGCAGAGTTTAATTGACAATGTAAAAACTACAAATCCTGCCTTAATAGAAGAATTAGTTCCTAAGCTTTTAACAATAGGTGAAATAGAAAAAGTGCTTTCTAACCTTTTAAGAGAGGGGCTATCTATTAGAGATTTAGTCACCATATTAGAGACTTTAGCTGATTATGCCCCTATTATACGAGATACAGATGTTTTAACAGAGTATGTAAGACAGGCTTTAGCTCGTACTATTTCCAATAAATATGCTGCAGGTGGTAAAATTGAAGTTATAACGTTAGATCCGAGTGCTGAACAGTTAATATCCTCTAGTATAACTCAGACAGAACATGGTTCTTATTTAGCATTGGAGCCTTCTTCGGCACAAAGGATTTTAAAGAGTATCCATGAATTAGTAAAAAAGGTAACTTTAAAGGGTGGACAACCTGTAATTCTGACAGCGCCTGTAACTCGATTTTATCTCAGAAAGTTAGTAGAACAAATTTCTCCCGATATTGCTGTTTTGTCATATAATGAACTTTTACCAAAAATTGAAGTTACATCGGTGGGGACGGTGAGGTTAAATGAAAGTTAAAAAATATATTGCTAACGATTATCAAGAAGCTTTAAGAATGATAAAAGCGGAAATGGGAAGTAACGCTGTAATACTTCATCAAAACAAAATTAAAGAAAGAGGGATTATAGGACTTTTTAAGAAGAGTAAAGTGGAAGTAGTAGCAGCGGTAGAAGATTACCCACCGGTAATACCTAAAGAAAGTATTACAAAAAATGATATAAATGAACTTAAAAATTTGATAAAAACTATAGCAGTCAATAAAAATGAAGCGGTTACAGAAACTAAGGAAAAAACTTTAGTTTCTAGATTAATGGATTATGGGATAGAAAGGGAAGTATCACACTTGTTAGGAGAGGGAATTGATGAACTTGATAATAAAGGAATAAAAATTTTAAAAGAACGAATAGAGGCTTTTATGGGACCTCCTCAAAAATTGAATACTGAAAAAAGCAAAAAAATTTTGTTCATTGGACCTACTGGAGTGGGGAAAACTACTACAATTGCAAAAATTGCTTCTAATTTGATATTGAATGAAGGTAAAAATATAATGCTCGTTACAGCAGACATTTTCAGAATAGCGGCGGTAGACCAGCTGAAAACTTATGGGGAAATTTTGGGAGTGCCAGTAAAAGTAGTAAATAATATTTTTGACCTTCATAAACTTCAGCCAGAGCTTGAAAAGTACGATGCTGTTTTGATAGATACAGCGGGAAGAAGCCATAAAGATGAAAAGCGAATAAATGAATTGAAAACCTTCATTAAATATGCAAACTGTGATGAAACTTATTTATGCTTGAGTGCTACGACTAAATCGGAAGATTTAAAGGAAGTGATAAAAAGATATGAATTTGCAGGAGATTATAAATTAATTTTTACAAAATTAGATGAAACCGATAATTATAGTTCCATTTTAAATGCTGTTTATTATTCAGGGCGGCCAATTTCTTATTTTACAAATGGACAAATAGTTCCTGATGATATAACTTTAGCAGGAAGTGAAATTATCGCCTCAAGTATAGTAAAGGGGAATTAGTATATGATGGACCAGGCTGAAAGTTTAAGAAAATTGGTTTCCCAAAAAAATAAAATAAAAAGAAGCAGGGTTATTACAATTACAGGTGGAAAAGGCGGCATTGGCAAAACATGTATCTCAGTAAATCTTTCTTTGGGGCTTAAAAAATTGGGCTATAATGTTACGATTATTGATGCAGATTTGGGATTTTCAAATGTCGAAATTGAATTAGGAGTTACTTCTAAGTATACTTTATTAGATGTTTTATACAACAACAAAATGATAACAGAAGTCATAAGCGAAGGACCTTTAGGCATAAAATACATATCTTCTGGTGGAGATTTCAACCTTATCAATGAAGGAGTAGATTTAAGCCTTTTTCTAAACAACATTAAAATTTTAGACTATTATTCCGATTTTATTATTATAGATACGGGTGCAGGGCTCAATAACGTAATTAGCAATTTTTTGAAAGCGGCCGATGAAGTTTTACTCATAGTAACTCCTGAACCCACGTCTATTATGGATGCATATACTCTTATTAAGTATTCACTGGTAGGTGAAGATAAAAAGATTAATGTGCTGATAAATAAGGTAAAAAATTTTAATGAATACAAAAAAATTTATGAGAGGTTTGAAGCAGTAGTTAAAAACTATTTGGGTGTTCCTTTGATTGATTTGGGTTATTTGGAAAATGACGAAAAGATGATGGAATGTATAATTGAGCAACATCCCATTGTTCTTAAATATGAAAATAGTAAAACCTCAAAAAGGATATTGCAAATTGCAGCTCAAATAGCTAATCAACCTCCTCCTATAGAAAACAAGGGGTTGTGGGGTATTTTTTCTAGACTTATAAATAGAGGAGGATTTAGATGAATCAGATAAATTTACAACCAGGGCAGAAATTAAGATTAGGGTTAAACAATAGTCAAAATATGTACTCATCTCAAGTACAGGATATTTCTAAAAATGGAACTATATTAATTGATACTCCAGTATACAGTGGACATTTAGTTCCTGTGAGAATAGGTTCAATAGTTCAAATAATTTATTTTACAAAACAAGGTTTATTTACCTTTTATGCCAAGGTTTTAAATAGATTTTCTGGAAAACTTGCTCTTTTAGAAATAATGCCTATAAGCAGTGTAGAAAGATTGCAAAGGAGACAGTATTTTAGATTAGAAAAAGTGATTCCCTTTACTTATACTATTAGTGGTGGAGAAGAAGATAAGGTTTATAAAGGCCTTATTCAAGATATAAGCGGTGGAGGATTAAGATGTAAGGTAGATAAAAAATTAGAGGTAGGGACTATCATAAATTGTGTTTTTACATTAGACCAAGAGATAACAGTAAGCGGAAAAGTAGTGAGATATGAAGAATTATTAGAAAAAGGATATGAAATTGGTCTCTGTTATGTGGACATTGATGAAAAAGTAAGAGAAAAAATTATAAGCTATATCTTTGAAGAACAGAGAAAAAGTAGACAAAAAGGGATTGAATGATTTATGAAAAATGATTGTCTTGTTATAATTGGGGCTTCTACTGGGGGGCCTAAAGCACTGCAATATATATTGACAAATTTACCAAAGGACCTTTTTGCTTCAGTAATTGTAGTACAACATATGCCAGAAAAGTTTACTAAAATGATGGCAGAAAGATTAGACCAAAGTTGTAATCTCAAAGTAAAAGAAGCAGTAGATGGAGAGGAAATTTTGAAAAATGTAGCTTATATCGCACCTGGCGATAAAAATTTATTATTAATTGAAGAGAATGATAAAGTAAAAATTAAACTTTCTACTGATTTTGAATCTGTTTATAAACCTTCCATTGATGCTACTTTCATAAGTGCTTCCCAAATAAATGCTTGCATAATAGCTGTTATTTTGACAGGTATGGGAAGTGATGGTTCGAAAGGACTTAAGTTTTTAAAAGAGAGAGGAAGTTTTATTATATGTCAGGATATCAATTCTTCTTTAGCGAAAGGAATGCCTTATAACGCTATAAAAACAGGATTTGTTGATAAAGTTCTTCCTTTGGATAAAATTCCAGTAGAAATAATTGAGAAGGTGAGGGAATTTTATGGAAAATAATCAATACATCGATATATTTATTGAAGAATCACAAGAGCATATAGAAAATTTAAATAGCAATTTATTGCTTTTGGAAAATGACCCTGAAAATAGGCAAGTAATCGATGAGATTTTTAGGTCTGCCCATACTTTAAAAGGCATGGCTGCTACTATGGGCTTTGAAAACATGAATAAATTAGCTCATAAAATGGAGGATGTATTACAAGAGGTAAAAAATGGTCAATTGCATATTTCTCATGCAATCATGGATATTCTTTTTAAGTGTGTAGATACTTTAAGTGAAATGCTGGATTCAATATCACAAACAGGAGAAGATAATGTACCTATTGATGAGTTGATATTTTTACTTTCAGGTGTAAGTTCTAAATCTGGAAACAAAGAAAATATTGTACAAAAGGAAAATGATGCTTCTGGGAGCGATACTCTACTAAATGTATACGAAGAAGATATAATAAGAGAGGCAGCAAAAGATAATTACAAAGCCTATAAAATAACAGTACATATTGACAAAGGGTGTGTTATGAAATCCGCTCGTGCTTTTATAATCTTTAATAGTTTAGATGAAATAGGAGACATAATAAATTCTTCTCCCTCTGTAGAAGACATTGAAGATGAAAAATTTGAGGATAGTTTCACTGTTCACATCATTACAAAAGAGGATAAAGAAAGTATTGAAAAAAGATTATTGTCTATTGCTGAGGTCAACAACGTGGAAGTGGAACTAATAAACATTGATTTAAATAAAGAAGGGGAAAGATTTGTCAAAGAGGTATCTTCTTCACAATCTCAAAGTTTTGAGAACATAAAAAAATCTCAAAGCAATAATAAAACTTCAAAAAGTGTAAGAGTAGATATAGACAGATTGGATAATTTAATGAATTTAGTAAGTGAGCTTATAATCATAAAAACCCGCCTTGAAGGGTTAGAGGCAGATAATAAAAACTCTGAAACTGTAAGTGCTATTGAATATTTAGAGAGAATAACTACTAATTTACATGATGCTGTTATGAAGGTAAGAATGGTACCAGTTGAAAGAGTATTCAACAGGTTTCCAAGAATGGTAAGGGATTTATCCTATGAGTTAGGCAAAAAAATTGTTCTCAATATGTATGGACAAGATACAGAAGTAGATAGAACTGTCATAGATGAAATTGGTGATCCTTTAGTTCATTTGATAAGAAATTCCATTGATCATGGTATCGAAATACCGCAAGAAAGGTTGCAAAAAGGAAAACCAGAACAAGGTACCATTAATTTGAGAGCTTATCATGAAGGTAATAATGTCATAATAGAAGTTAGTGATGATGGAAGAGGAATTGATATAGAAAAAGTCAAAGCAAAAGCAGTAGAGAAAGGCATTTACACCGCTGAGCAAGTAAATGACCTTTCTAAAGATAAAATTTTAGACCTTTTATTTAGGCCAGGTTTTAGCACTACTGACAAAGTTACAGATATTTCTGGCAGAGGCGTAGGATTAGATGTAGTAAAAAATAAAATCGAATCCTTAAACGGCTCAATTGAAATATTATCAGAAATAAATAAGGGAACAAAATTTATAATTAAACTTCCTCTTACTTTAGCAATTATACAAGCTTTATTAGTAAAAGTAGGAGATGAAAAATTTGCAATTCCCCTTAATTCAATTTCAGAAATAGTTCATAAAAAAGAGGAAGAAATACACAATGTTCAAGGAAAGGAAGTAGTTCTTTTTAGAGGAAAGGTAATTCCAATAATAAGATTAAATGAAGTATTAGAAACCAAAAAGATTTCTAATAATGGAAATTTGGTGTGTGTAATTATCAAAAAAGGCGAAAATTTAGCATGCTGTACTGTAGATGAATTAATTGGTCAGCAAGAGATAGTTATAAAACCATTAGGGAAGTATCTTTCTAATGTCAAAGTTATTGCAGGAGCTACAATATTGGGAGATGGCCAAGTGGCCTTGATTGTCGATGCCAATAATTTGTTTTAACAGGGAGGGAGAATTTTGAGCCTATATGTTATCGCCAAAATTGATGAGGAAGAATATGCAATAAACATAGAAAAAGTGCAGACTATAGAAAAAGTAATGCCTATAACAAGAGTTCCTCAGACTGAAAGTCATGTAAAAGGCGTTATAAATTTAAGAGGAGAAATAATTCCTGTGATTTCTTTAAGAGCAAAATTGGGTTTACCAGAAAAAGAGTACGATGAAGATACAAGAATTGTGGTTTTAAAGGCTTACGATATGTTAGTAGGCATGATTGTAGATAATGCTAATGAAGTGGTTGATATTGCAGAAGAAGATATTGATAACTTGGTTTTTAATGAGGCTTCTGACGAATTTGGAAAATTCGTCAGCAAAGTAGGAAAAATTAAAGATAAGGTATTTCTCATTTTAGATTTAAAAAAATTATTAGATGTCAGGGTGTGAGAAATGTGGATATTAATCGATTAAATGAAATGTACTTAGACATTTTAAAAGAATTAGGAAATATTGGAGCAGGAAATGCTATAACTGCTCTTTCAACAATGATTGGCAAAAAAGTGGACATGCAAGTGCCAAAGGTAAAAATTCTAGATTTTCAAGAAGTATCAGATATATTTGGCTCTGCTGATACGATCATTGTTGGTATTTATTTCGATCTAGATGGAGATGTAAAGGGTAATATTCTTTTTGCACTTGATATAAAAAGCGCTGCTTCTCTTATTTGGAGCCTCATGGGATTGGAAGTAAAAGAAGAATTTGATGAGTTAGAAAAATCCGCTTTAGAAGAAATAGGAAATATTATGGCGGGTAGCTATGTAGCCTCATTATCTACTCTTACTTCTTTAAATATGAAAATTTCACCTCCCGCAATAAGTATAGATATGGCAGGAGCAATTTTGAGTGTTCCGGCTATTAAATATGGAGAAATTTCTGATAAGATTTTGTTTATTGAGACCCAATTTATAGAGGGTGAAAGACTTATAAAAGGTGATTTCTTCTTAATACCAGATATTATCTCTTTTGATTTAATACTAAAAGCGCTTGGAGTTGAAGTGAATGGAAAATAAGATTTACAGGGTTGGAATGGCAGATGCAAAGGTCACACAAAGCCCAGGAATTCTTACAACTATTGGGCTGGGGTCTTGTGTGGGAATTGTTCTTTATGACCCAATTACAAAAGTATCAGGACTAGTACATATTATGTTACCTTATAGTAACAAAATGTCTGATAATTCCAACAAACTTAAATTTGCCGACACCGGAATCCAAATTTTGATTGAAGAAATGGTAAAATTAGGTGCTAATCCTAAAAGGTTGATTAGCAAAATTGCTGGAGGAGCGCAAATGTTCTCTTCTAAAATAAATTCTGACATTATGAACATAGGAGAAAGAAACGCTATTGCTACTAAAGAAGTGCTAGGAAAACTTGGCATACCAATCGTTGCAGAAGATATAGGTGGAAATTATGGAAGGACTATTGAGTTTTATTCTGAAGATGGAAGACTGTTAGTTAAAACTATTGGCTATGGAATTAAATACATTTAAAAATTGGGGGAATTTTGTATGTCATTAGCGGAGGAGGATATATGGAAAACTTATAATTCTAATAAAGACCCAAATTTACGAAATGAAATAATAATCAAGTATATGCCACTTGTCAAACATATTGTTAAAAAACTCATTATTTCTGATATTACTCAATCTGAATATGAAGACTTAATAAATCAAGGAGTAATTGGCCTTATCGATGCAATTGAAAAATATCAGCCTAGTAAAGGTGTAAAATTTGAAACTTACGCTACTTTAAGAATAAGAGGAGAAATAATAGACTATTTGCGAAGAAAAGATTGGATGCCTCGAAGCCTCAAAAAGAAGTACAAAAAAATAGAAGAAACCGTAGAAACACTTCAACAAAAATATAATAGAGAACCTACAGTTGAAGAAATAACAGAAGCTTGCGGCTTAAATGAAACAGATGTTTTAAAGACTTTAAGCTATATCAATGTTTCTAACATTAACTCTTTAGAGGAAGCTATTGAAAATAATTTTAAATTACATGCTATTTCAAATGTAGAATTAAAAAATCCAGAAGAAGAAGTATTGTACAAAGAACTAAAAAGAAAGCTAGCAAGTGCTATTGAGAGTTTACCAGATAAGGAAAGATTAGTTATAACATTGTATTATTATGAAGATTTAAACTACAAAGACATAAGCAAAATTTTGAATTTAACAGAGTCTAGAATATCACAAATTCATACAAAAGCTATTAAAAGGATAAGGGAAATGTTAGGCGAATACTTTTAAAATGGGGGCTTTAAAATGGATGAAAAAAAGTATAAAGTACTTGTTGACGTATCAAGAGATAAACAACAAGCTTATTTGACTTTAATTGAAGACCCCAATGGCATTAGTATTAATAAAGAAGTTTTATTACAAGAAATAGCAAAACATAATATAGTATATGGAATAAAATTCGATGTTATAGATAATATTTGTAAAGATTTGAAAAAGGTAAAAGGTGTATTAATTGCAGAAGGTAAAAAGCCTATAAATGGAGAAGATGGAAAGATAATTTTTGAGATAGACGTAGAAAGGGCTGCAACCCCAAAAATTTTGGAGGACGGAAGTGTAGACTATAAAAATTTGGACTTGTTTAAAAACGTTAAAAAGGGCCAAATAATAGCTCGAAAAATAAATCCTACTGAAGGACAACCAGGAATTAATGTTTTTGGACAAAAAGTTGATGCTCTAGGCGGCAAAGATGTAAGACTTCCTCTTGGAAAAAATACTTATATTGATGAGGATAAGCTTGTAGCTTCTGTAGATGGCCATATTGTGGTTTTAAACAACAAAATAGAAGTACATACTCTTTTGGAAGTAAAAGAAGTCGACACTTCTGTAGGAAACATAAAAACGGTAGCAAGTGTAAAAATTACTGGAAATGTTAAATCAGGTTTTACTGTTGAAAGTGAAGGTAATATAGAAATTTTTGGAGTAGTGGAAGCAGCCACTATAATAGCAAAAGGGAATATCAGTATTCATAAAGGAGTACAGGGCGCTGGAAGGGCAAAAATTATCGCAGAAGGAAATATTACAGCAAAGTATTTACAAAACTGCAGTGTAGAAGCCGGAGAAGATATATACAGTGAAGCGATAATTTATTGCGATGTAAAAGCAGGAGGAAGTGTAAAACTTTTAGGAAATAAAAGCCAAATTATTGGCAGTAAAATTGTAGCTGCAAGAGAAATTTCAGCGGCAAATATTGGTTCAAAAATGGGAACGTATACAGAATTACAAGTAGGTATACTGCCTCAAAAGAGACTGAAAATAGCGGAATTAACTTGTCAAATAGAACAAAACAATGCCCAATTAGAAAAAATAGGAAAAATTCTTAAGTACATAGAAAAAATCGAAAACTTACCTCCTGATAAAGAAGAGATTTATCATAAAGCTAAAAAATCTTTCCAAGATTTAATTTCTCTAAATCATCGTCTAAGTGAGGAATTAAATTCTTTAAAGGAGGAAATAAAAAGTTCTAGTATTGGAATTATAAAAGTTTTTGATACAATATTTCCAGGAACTAAACTCGTCATTGATGACGTGACTTTAAAAATACAAGAACCTATTAAATATGCTATGTTTATAAAAAATGAGGAAGAAATAAAATTTTTTCCTCTAAAATAAGGAGATGAATTTTATGTCCTCCAATGCCCCTATTGATTTAAAATCTATTCTACCCCGTACTGTAGAGGTAGGAAATTTGAAACAAATTGACCTTCAAAAGCCTGTCATTTATTCTCAGCAAATAACAACCCTTTCTAATAGAGAAAATGAAATAAAGAAGACAAAGCCTAATGAACTCGAGAAAACAGAAAAAACTCTTATAAAAGATCGTCGAAACTCTGAACAAAAAAATAAGCAGGAAAAAGATAAGGATAAAAAACGTAAAAAAAACATAGGCCATCTAGACATAAAAGTGTGATAATATATTGACATTTAGCAAAATATATAATATAGTATTCATTGTCAGTCAATAACACACGCCTAATGATTGCAAAAAGGGTGCCTGAAAAGGTCTTTTTGCAAGAGGATTTAGACGGAGGAATAACCATAGGAGGTGGATGTATGTCGGTAATTTCAATGAAGCAGTTATTAGAGGCAGGGGTACATTTTGGTCATCAAACAAGAAGATGGAACCCTAAAATGGCTCCTTATATTTTTACAGAAAGAAATGGAATTTACATCATTGATTTACAACAAACGGTAGAAAAACTGGAACAAGCTTATGAATTTGTCAAAAAGTTGGCCATGGAAGGAGGCACTATTCTTTTTGTTGGGACCAAGAAACAGGCTCAGGATTCTATTAAGGAAGAAGCAGAAAGATGTGGTATGTTTTATGTAAATCAAAGATGGTTAGGTGGAACCCTAACTAATTTTAAAACAATTAGAGGAAGAATTCAACGATTAAAAGAACTCAAAAAAATGGAGGAAGATGGAACTTTTGATGTTCTTCCTAAAAAAGAGGTAATAAAACTTAGGAAAGAAAAGGAAAGATTGCAGAAATTTTTGGGTGGAATAGAGAATATGCAGTCTCTGCCTTCTGCTTTATTCATAGTTGACCCCAAAAAAGAAGCTATCGCTGTGGCAGAAGCTCGAAGCTTGGAAATACCAATTGTAGCTATTGTAGATACCAATTGCGATCCTGAGCTAATCGATTATCCTATTCCAGGAAATGATGATGCTATAAGAGCTGTCAAGCTTATTACTTCAAAGATTGCAGATGCAGTGATTGAAGGCAATCAAGGCGAACAATTTGCTGCTTCAGAAGAGTGAAAATTTTGGTCTAGTGGTAAGGAAAAAGGCAAAGCTCCTTACCACTATTGTATATCATTTATCATTATCTAAGGAGGTTTTTCTAATGATATCAGCACAAGCTGTTAAAGAATTAAGAGAACGAACTGGCGCTGGAATGATGGATTGTAAAAAAGCTTTAATGGAAGCAAATGGAGATATGGAAAAGGCCATAGATATTTTAAGAGAGAAAGGATTGGCTGCTGCTGCTAAAAAAGCAGGTAGAGTTGCTAATGAAGGCTTAGTTGATGCCTACATACACAGTGGTGGAAGAATAGGGGTTTTAGTAGAAGTAAATTGTGAGACAGATTTTGTTGCAAATACTGATGAATTTAAAAATTTTGTTAAAGAAATATGCATGCAAATTGCTGCCGCAAATCCAAAGTATATTTCTCGTGAAGATGTGCCACAAGCTGTTTTGGAAAAAGAAAGAGAAATTTTAAAAGCACAGGCGTTAAATGAAGGGAAACCACAAAATGTCGTAGATAGAATAGTTGAAGGACGTATTGAAAAATTTTATAAAGAGAATTGCTTGTTAGAACAAGAATACATTAGAGACCCAGAAAAAACAGTGAAAGATTTGTTAAATGAGACGATTGCAAAATTAGGAGAAAACATTGTAATAAGAAGATTTGTCAGATTTGAAAGAGGAGAAGGTATTGAAACTTCCTCAAATGAGTAATAAAATTAAATAGGCAACCACATAGGGACACGGTTGTGTCCCATTTTTATAAATTACTTAAAAGATTAAGAAGGATTTTCAAAATTTTTATAGAACTTATAAGAATGGGGTGTTATTGTGTTGTCAGTTGTTTACAAGCGAGTAGTTCTGAAAATCTCAGGAGAAGCTTTGGCAGGAAATAAAGGATTTGGAATCGATTTTGACACAGTTAATCGAATAGCAGACGAGATAAAAGAAGTGAAAGAAATGGGAGTTCAAATTGGTCTTGTAGTTGGCGGAGGAAATATATGGCGGGGAAGAGAAGGTATTGGGATGGACAGAACTACTGCAGACCACATGGGAATGCTTGCGACTGTAATTAATGCTCTTGCACTGCAAGATGCTTTAGAGCAACGGGGAGTTCCTACAAGAGTTCAGACTGCTATTGAGATGAGAGCAATTGCAGAACCCTATATACGCAGAAGAGCAATAAGACACTTAGAAAAAGGACGAGTTGTTATATTTGCTGCTGGGACAGGGAATCCCTTCTTTTCAACTGATACTGCTGCTTCATTAAGAGCAGCAGAAATAGATGCGGAGGTCATACTATTAGCTAAAAAAGTAGATGGAGTCTATGACAAAGACCCAAATAAATACAAAGACGCTGTAAAATTTAAAGAATTATCTTATTTAGATGTTTTAAACAAAGGTTTAGGAGTAATGGATTCAACAGCAACTTCTTTATGCATGGACAATAAAATACCAATCATAGTTTTTGACCTTACTACCTACGGAAATATAAAGAAAGTAGTAACAGGAAAAGATATTGGTACAATAGTGAAGGAGGTTTAAGTATGAGTGATTATTTAAAAGCTAGCGAAGAAAAAATGCAAAAATCTTTGAGCGTTTTAAAAAACGAATTAGCTGCTATAAGAGCAGGTAGAGCAAATCCTGCACTACTTGACCGAATTATGGTAGATTATTATGGTACTCCAACTCCTCTTAACAGATTAGCCACCATTACAGCTCCGGAGCCAAGAGTACTAGTTGTACAACCGTGGGATGTTTCAAAAATAAGCGATATTGAAAAAGCAATACAGAAATCAGATTTAGGAATTAATCCAGTTTCTGACGGTAAAGTGTTAAGATTAGTTTTTCCTGAATTGACTGAAGAAAGAAGAAAAGAATTGGTAAAGTTAGTTCATAAAAAAGCAGAAGAGGCAAAAGTAGCAGTAAGGCAAATAAGAAGAGATGCTAATGATGCTGTAAAAAAGATGGAAAAAAACGGCGAAATTTCGGAAGATGAAAGAAAAAAGAGAGAAGAAGAAATTCAAAAATTAACTGACAAATATATTAAAGAGATAGACAAAGCGGTGGAAGCTAAAGAAAAGGAGATAATGGAAATTTGACAGATTATTATAATAATTTTATAGGAATGGATTTACATAAAATAATAGAAAAATTACCTAAGGACTTAAAATTTAACGTTGTAGAGACAAAATCTATTTTTAAATATGAGGGTTCTCGTTTAAAAGTTGCCAGGATAAAAGAACAAAATAACATTCTTGAAATTACTGTTATTAGAATTTAATCCCCCTCTGACGAGGGGGTGCCCTTATAAAATGAGGAGGAAAATAAATGGTGTTTTTTAGACAAAAAAATAGAGACTTGAGTGACAAGATTGATAAAAATAAATTGCCTATTCACATAGGCATTATCATGGATGGAAATGGAAGATGGGCTCAAAAAAGAGGGATGATGAGATTTTATGGCCATAAAGCTGGTGTTAATGCTGTAAGAGAGGTTGTAAAAGCCTCTAGAGAATTAGGGATAAAATATTTAACTTTATACGCTTTTTCAACTGAAAACTGGAAAAGACCTAAAGAAGAAGTAAATTTTTTAATGGATTTACTCGTTGAATATCTCTCTAAAGAAGTAGATGAATTGAATAAAAATAATGTATTGATTAACTTCATAGGGGATATTTCTGTTTTACCAGAGAAGTGTAAAATTGAAATAGATCGGGCGCAAAATGTAACAAAAAACAACTCTGGCCTTGTACTTAATATAGCGTTAAATTATGGCGGAAGAGATGAAATAGTAAAGGCTGTGAAAAAAATTTGCACAAAGATTTTAAATAAAGAATTGTCCATTGAGGAAATTACAGAACAAACTATAAGTGAAAATTTGTATACTAAAAACCAGCCAGATCCAGATCTTATAATAAGAACAAGTGGAGAAAAAAGATTGAGCAATTTCTTATTATGGCAATCTGCTTATTCTGAGCTTTGGTTTACAGAGGTACTGTGGCCGGATTTTGGCAAAGAACATCTTATTGAAGCAATATTGTATTACCAAACTCGCCAAAGAAGATTTGGGGGAGTATAGTAAGGAGTGGTAAATAAATATGCTAAAAACAAGAGTTATAAGTGCGATAGTAGGCTTGCCAATTTTATTTTTCATTTTAATAAAAGGGGGAAATATGCTTAAAATTGCATTAGTTTTAGTAAGCATATTAGGACTTAATGAATTTTATAATGCTACAAAAAATATTGGGGTACGGCCTGTAAAAATTTTTGGATACTTGTCAGCAATCCTTTTATATTTTTTAGAAAGTAAAATCGCAAAAGTAGATGTATTAGTTATAATCACAATGATGCTTTTTTTGCTGTTTTTGACTAATAAAAAATATAATCTCAAAGATTACGCTCTAACTTTAATGGGAATCATTTATATACCTCTTTTCTTTTTGTACATACAAAAACTTAGAGAAATGCCTGAAGGAATGTACATAGTATGGTTTGTTTTTATAGTCTCTTGGATGACAGATACTTTTGCCTATTTTACCGGTAGATTTTTTGGAAAGCACAAACTTGCTCCTACAATCAGTCCCAAAAAGACGATAGAAGGAGCGATTGGAGGAATCATAGGCTCTACCATAAGCTGTGCTGTATTTGTTTGGTTATTTCCTCAATCGAATGTCAGTATATATCTTTCTGTAATTATAGGTTTATTTGGCAGTTTGATTGCTCAATGTGGAGATTTAATTGCTTCCTTTATAAAAAGAAATTGTTACATTAAAGATTTTGGAAATACAATTCCTGGCCATGGAGGAATTTTAGATAGATTTGATAGTATTTTATTTGTTTCTCCTTTCATATACTTTATTTTTCAGTACTTAATTTAGAAAGGGATGTACTTCATGAAAAAGGTAATAATTCTCGGCTCAACTGGTTCTATCGGTACACAAACATTAGACGTAATAAAAAATTTTAGAGAAAGTTTTGAAATAGTAGGACTTACAGCTTATAACAATGTAGAACTTTTATCGAAACAAATTAGAGAATTTAATCCTAAAGTTGTAGCAGTAAAAGATGAAGATAAAGCTAACCAATTAAGGGAGAATCTAAAGAAAAATGTCGAAATTCTAACTGGCAGCAAAGGGCTTCAAGAAATTGTGAAGTACGATGCCGATTTAGTGGTGGTAGCCGTAGAAGGGATTGCTGGCCTTATTCCAACAGTTACAGCTATCCAGAGGGGAAAAGATATCGCTTTAGCGAATAAAGAAGTACTTGTAACAGCTGGACAAATTGTAATGGATTTGGTAAAAAAGAAGGATATAACTCTTTTACCTGTAGATAGTGAACACTCTGCTATACTCCAATGTTTAAGAGGAAATGACAAAAAAGAAGTATCTCGATTGATTTTAACAGCCTCTGGAGGTCCTTTTAGGGGGAAGAAAAAAGAAGATTTGAGAAAAGTAACTGTAAATGAGGCTCTAAATCATCCTAATTGGAAAATGGGGAAAAAAATCACGATAGATTCTGCCACTTTGATGAATAAAGGGTTTGAAGTAATAGAAGCAAAATGGCTCTTTGACATTTCTGAAGATAAAATTGATGTGATTGTGCATCCCCAGAGTATAATTCACTCAATGGTAGAATATATAGATGGTAGTGTAATTGCACAATTGGCTACTGCCGATATGAGGATACCTATTCAGTATGCATTAAATTATCCTACTCGCAATTACATAAATGGAATAAATTTTTTGGATTTTTCTATTACAACTCAGCTAACTTTTGAAAAACCCGATTTAGAAACTTTTAGATGTTTGTCATTAGCATATGAGGCTTTAAAAATTGGCGGCACGATGACTACAGTGTTAAATGCGGCTGATGAAATAGCTGTGTCACTGTTTTTAAATAAAAAAATAGAATTTTTACAAATAGCTGAAATCATAGAGGAGAGCATGAAAGAACATAATAATATACAAAATCCCACTTTAGATGATATAATAAATGTGGATAAAGAGGTTAAGGAAAAAATAGCAAAAAAATATATGAGGTGATACATTTTGACAATATTGATAAGTATAATTGTTTTAAGCGTTTTAGTAATGTTTCACGAATTTGGACATTTTATCGTTGCAAAACTTTCTGGAGCTAGAGTAAATGAATTTTCTATTGGCTTTGGTCCACGACTTTTTAAGAAGAAATACGGAGAAACAGAGTATTCTTTTAGAGCATTGCTATTCGGTGGTTATGTTGCTTTAGAAGGTGAAGATGAAAAATCTAATGACCCGCGGGCTATAGTAAATAAGCCTTGGCCTGTAAGGTTAGCTGTCTTTGCTGCAGGTCCTTTAATGAATATATTATTAGCTTTTTTATTGCTTTTTATTGTATTTTTTAATATAGGAAGTCCGATACCACAGGTAAAATCCGTAATGGAAGGCTATCCCGCTGAAAAAGCAGGAATTTTGCCGGGGGACAAAATTGTAATGGTAAATAATACAAAGATAAATACATGGGAGGAGTTAGAGAAAGCCATAAGTTCTAATGGAGAGCGAGTATTGACAATTGAAATTCAAAGGGGAAATCAAATTTTACAAAAACAAGTAAAACCAATTTTTGATAAAAACGCTTCAAAGGTAATGATAGGAATTGTTCCAGACTATGAGCGTTCTATCTCTCTTGCCTTTAAAACTGCCATCAATCAGACAATATATTTTTCGAAACTTATTATTTTGTCTCTTGTAATGTTAGTAACCGGAAAAGTCTCTGTCAATGATATTATGGGACCTGTGGGAATTGTTCAAGCTGTTGGAACAGTCGCTAAAACAGGTGTTATAAATTTACTAGCTTTTTCCGCTCTTATAAGCGTAAATTTAGGCCTTTTTAATCTATTGCCACTACCGGCTTTAGACGGTGGAAGGATTTTGTTTGTGTTAGCAGAGGCAGTAAGAGGTAAACCATTGCCACCTGAAAAAGAAGGCTATATTCATTATTTAGGTTTTTTACTGTTGATTGCTTTGTTGATTTTTGCAACCTATAGGGATATTCTACGCATTTTTTAAAAGGTGATAAAAATGAGAAAAATTACTCGCGAAGTCAAAATAGGCAATAAAAAAATTGGAGGAAATAATCCAATTTTAGTTCAGTCTATGACTAACACGGATACCCACGATATTGAAAAAACAATAGAGCAGATAAAAAAACTGGAAGCTGAAGGCTGTGATATTATAAGAGTTGCTGTTCCAGATATGGAAGCAGCTGAAGCAATAAAAGAAATAAAGAAAAATATAAATATTCCTTTGGTAGCAGATATTCATTTTGATTATCGATTAGCTATAAAATCAATTGAAAATGGAGCAGACAAGATAAGAATTAATCCTGGAAACATAGGAAGAGAAGAAAATATCAAAAAAGTGGTAGAAATAGCAAAAGAAAAAGGTATTCCTATTAGAATAGGTGTAAATTCTGGTTCTTTAGAAAAAGAAATATTACATAAATACAAGGGAGTAACTGCCGAAGCAGTTGTGGAAAGCGCTTTAAAAAATGTTTTAATTTTAGAAAAGTTAGGCTTTTATGATATAGTTATTTCGCTTAAAACTACAAATGTACCTCTTACTATAGAGGCTTATAAACTCGCTTCTTCAAAAGTGGATTATCCATTGCACGTAGGCATAACAGAGGCAGGTACCATTGAAGCTGGCACTATAAAATCTGCTATAGGAATAGGAACATTGCTTTATTTAGGAATAGGAGACACAATACGAGTTTCTCTAACAGGTGACCCAGTCCATGAGGTAAGAGTAGGAAAACAAATTTTACGCTCTTTAGGCTTTCTAAAAGAAGGAGTAGAAATTATTTCCTGCCCTACCTGCGGCAGAACAAAAATTGACTTGATAAGGTTAGCAGAAGAAGTAGAAAAAAGGACGAGGCATATTAAAAAGCCTTTAAAAGTTGCTGTTATGGGATGTGCTGTAAATGGACCAGGGGAAGCAAAAGAAGCGGATATAGGAATAGCAGGAGGAGATGGAGAAGGAGTTATTTTTAAAAAAGGAAAAGTTTATAAAAAAGTTAAGGAAGAAGAGTTAGTAGAAGAATTGATGAAAGAAATTGAAAAATTACTTGAGGAGGATTCTTAATGATTTCTGTTGTAATCCCAGCTTTTAATGAAGGAAAAAATATTGGGAGAGTTTTGTCAGTCTTAGAAACAATAGACCTGATTGATGAAATCATAGTTGTAAATGATGGTTCTACAGATGATACAAAAGAACAAGCTCTAAAATACAATGTAAAACTTGTTGATTTAGAAAAAAATCAAGGAAAAGGAAAAGCGTTAAAAGCAGGAATAGATAATTCTAAAGGTGATATTATCGTTATGTTAGATGCCGATTTAATTGGACTTACTGAGAAACATTTTTTTAATCTCGTATCTCCTGTATTAAAAAATGAAGCAGATATGACAATTGGAATTTTTTCTGGTGGAAGAAAATCTACAGATTTTGCACAAAAAATAGCACCCTTTTTGTCAGGACAAAGGGCAATAAAAAGGCAGTTTTTAGAAAACATTGAAGAGATGGAAATCAGTAGATTCGGAGTAGAAATTGCTTTAAATAGACATGCTGAAAAGAATAAGTTAAGAGTGGTAAATGTGCCTCTTGAGAATATGAGTCATGTCATGAAAGAAGAAAAGCTGGGATTAATTAGAGGATTTTATGCGCGATTAAAAATGTATTTTGATATTTTAAAAATGTGGATTTAGAAAGAGGGATTTGATGATTCCAGCATCTTTTCCGCAGGAATTTGAAATAAAAAAAGTAAAACTGTTAAAAAAAGAGAGAAAATTAATTGTAAGCGTATCTTCCAATAATAACATAAATTCCCAAATAAGAAAATTCCAGGATTTTTTGCTTAATAAATTTCCTTTAATTAAAGAAGTAGAAGTCGTAGTAGAACAGGAGAAAAAATTTAATAGTCTTCAGGACATATTAGACAATTTTGAGGAAATAATCTTAAAAATAAGCGAAGAATACCCTGCTTCTCTTAGTTTTTTAAAAACCTGTGATGTAGTAACAGAGAATCAAAAGATAATAATTAAAGCTCCCAACGAAGTAGTCTATCAATTTATAAAAAGCAATAAAATTGATTTTGTTCTTAAGAAATTTCTAAAGGATAAATATGGGTTTAAAACAGAAATAGATGTAGTCCTTTTAGAAGAGTTTGAAGATACAATGGAAAGAATGATAATGGAGGAAGATATAAAAGTTATTGAAGAAATCACTAAAAGCGGGCAGAAGCAAGAAACCGGCAAAACAACAGAAAAAATGGAGGATAAAGAAGATTCTCAAGTACTTTTAGGGAAAGAAATAAAGGCTGAAGTGATATCTATCAAAGATATCACTGCAGAAACAGAAGAAGCGGTAATTGAAGGTGAAATCTTTTCTCTCGAATTTAAGGAATTAAAGTCCAAAATTTTAATGACTTTTGATATAACTGATTATACTTCATCAATACTTGTAAAAGCCTTTTTAACTGAGGAAAAGTATAATTATTTAAAAGAGAATATCCAAGTAGGCAGTTTTGTAAAATTAGGAGGGAAAGTTTTCTACGATAAATATGAAGGAGACTTAGTAATAAGTCTAAAAGACCTTCAGTTGATATCTCCAAAAGAAAGAAAAGATTTAAGTGAAGAAAAAAGAGTGGAACTTCACTTACACACTCAAATGAGCAGTATGGATGCAGTAGCCTCTGCAACAGAAGTGATTAAAAGAGCAGCAAAATGGGGACATAAAGCCATTGCTATAACAGACCATGCAGTTGTACAGGCATTTCCTGAAGCGATGGAAGCATCTTCTAAATACGGTGTAAAAGTCATATACGGTGTAGAAGGTTATTTAGTGGATGATGGTGTACCTATTGTAACAGGAGATACAGAAGCCACTTTAGAAGATGAATTTACTGTTTTTGATATAGAGACGACGGGTCTTTCCAATATAAATGATGAAATAATTGAAATTGGTGCAGTAAAAATAAAAGAAGGCAAAATAATAGATACTTTTGAAACCTTTGTTAATCCCAAAATCCCTATTTCTTCTTTTATAACAAAACTTACTGGAATTGACGAATCTATGGTTAAAGATGCTCCTTCTATAGAAGAAATATTACCTAAATTCTTGGAGTTTGCTTCTAACAGTGTTTTAGTAGCTCATAATGCAAATTTTGATGTGTCTTTTATAAAATCTAAAGCTAAAAAATTTAATTTAAATGTAAACAATGCAGTTTTAGATACCTTAGAACTAAGTAGACATTTATATAAGGACTTGAAAAATTACAAGCTAGACACACTGGCTGACCATTTACAAGTAAAATTGGAACACCACCACAGAGCAGTAGACGATGCTATGGCTACAGCTGAAATATTTATAAAAACTATTGATAGGTTAAAAGAATTAGGAGTAGAAAAGGTAAAAGATATAAATGCTATATTAAAAGAAAGTGAAGTTGACATACGGAAACTTCCTGTCTATCATGTCACGATTTTGGTAAAAGACCAAAAAGGATTGAGAAATTTATACGAAATAATCTCTAAATCCAATTTGGAATATTTTCATAGAACACCTCGTATTCCCAAAAGTTTACTTATTAGTATGAGAGAAGGTCTTATCATTGGTTCTGCTTGCGAACAAGGGGAAGTTTTTAGGGCGATTGTATCTAACTTAGAAGAAAAGAAACTAGAGAATATTATTTCTTTTTACGATTACTTAGAAGTACAACCTGTTGGTAATAATGAGTTTTTAATTGAAAAAGGAGAAGTAAAAAGCGTAGAAGAATTAAGAGAAATTAATCAAAAAATTTATCTTTTGGGTAAAAAATACAACAAATTAGTAGTGGCAACAGGAGATGTGCACTTTTTAGATCCATGGGATGATATATACAGAAAAATTTTAATGGCAGGAAAAGGATATAAGGATGCAGATAGGCAGCCGCCTCTTTATTTTAAAACAACTGATGAGATGCTAAAAGAATTCGAATATTTAGGAGAAGAAGTAGCGAAAGAGATTGTAATTGATAATCCTAATAAAATTGCTGACCTTGTAGAAGAAGTAAAACCTATACCAGATGGAACATTCCCTCCTGTGATAGAGGGAGCTGAAGAAGAATTAAGAAGGCTTACTTTAGATAAAGCCCATGAAATATACGGTGACCCTTTGCCGGAAATAGTACAAAATCGCTTAGATAGAGAATTAAATTCTATAATTAACAATGGATATGCAGTTATGTATATTATAGCTCAAAAATTAGTGTCTAAGTCTTTAAAAGATGGGTATTTGGTTGGTTCTAGAGGTTCTGTAGGCTCTTCTTTAGTAGCCACTATGAGCGGAATAACAGAAGTTAACCCGCTGCCGCCTCATTATGTTTGTCCAAATTGTAAGTATTCCGAGTTTATAACTGATGGAAGCTATGGTTGTGGTGTGGACATGCCGGATAAGACTTGTCCTCACTGTGGAACTTTGATGAGGAAAGATGGTTTTGATATACCCTTTGAAGTGTTTTTAGGTTTTGAAGGGGATAAAGAACCAGATATAGACCTTAATTTTTCTGGGGAATACCAACCTATTGCTCATAAGTATACAGAAGAACTTTTCGGAAAAGGCCATGTTTTTAGAGCAGGTACTATTGGAACTTTAGCAGATAAAACTGCTTATGGATATGTCAAAAAATATTTTGAAGAACGCAATTTAATAGTTCATAAATCAGAAATCAAAAGACTTACTGTTGGTTGTACAGGAGTGAAAAGAACCACAGGGCAACATCCAGGTGGAATAATGGTAGTGCCAAAGGACAAGAGTATTTATGACTTTACTCCAATACAGCATCCTGCTGATGCAGAAGACACCGATGTTATAACAACTCATTTTGACTACCATTCAATAAGCGGAAGGCTTTTAAAACTGGATATTTTAGGGCATGATGACCCTACAGTTATAAGAATGCTGGAGGATTTAACCGGCATTAATGCAAGAGAAATTCCTTTAGATGATAAAAAAACTATGAGTTTATTTACCAGTGTAGAAGCATTGGGAATAGACCCTGAAGAGCTAAATACTCCTGTGGGTACTTTAGGATTACCTGAGTTTGGTACGAAGTTTGTAAGACAAATGCTTATTGACACTCGTCCTACTACTTTTGCAGAACTAGTACGCATAAGTGGACTTTCTCACGGCACTGATGTATGGCTTAACAATGCTCAGGATATAATAAGAGAAGGAATAGCTACATTAAAAGAAGTAATATCTACAAGAGATGACATAATGCTTTATTTGATAAGCAAAGGTATGGACAAAAAATTGTCTTTTAAAATAATGGAAAATGTGAGGAAAGGCAAAGGTGTAACACAAGAAGAAATAGAAGAAATGAGAAAACACGGTGTTCCAAATTGGTTTATTGAGTCTTGCCAAAAAATAAAATATATGTTTCCGAAGGCTCATGCTGTGGCATACGTAATAATGGCATTTCGAATTGCTTATTTTAAAGTTCATTATCCAGAAGCCTTTTATGCTACTTACTTTACCGTTAGAGCAGATGACTTTAATTTGGATATTGTATTAAAAGGGAAAGACAGCATAAAAAATGCTATAAAAGAGATAGAAGCGAAAGGAAATAATGCTAGTCCTAAAGAAAAAAGCCTTTTAACAGTATTAGAAGTAGCTTTAGAGATGTACCTAAGAGGATTTAAGTTTATAAATGTAGACTTATATAAATCTGATGCAGTCAAATTTTTGATTACTGAAGAAGGATTGCTACCACCTCTTAATTCTTTAGAGGGAGTAGGAATACAAGCAGCCAAAACAATTGCACAAGAAAGAGAAAATGGCAAATTTCTATCTGTTGAAGATTTTAGAAACAGAACAAAGGTCAGTAAAACAGTTATAGAAATATTAAAACAGTATGGCTGTTTAACCGATTTGCCAGAATCTAATCAATTAAGTTTATTTTAGTGTTGCGTTGGTAAAAGGTGTATGCTATAATTGTTATGTCAACATAGATTTTTTGCACAAAGAGTGGGTTTTCCCACTCTTTAGTTTATATAATGAAAAATAAAAAGTTTTAGGAGGAGAAGGATATGTCCAAAATAGAACAGATTGCAAAGGATTTAGTAATGCCTGTTTTAGAAAAAAATAATTTTGAACTGGTAGATGTAGAATACAAAAAGGAAGGAAGCCACTGGTATTTGAGAGTCTATATAGATAAAGAAGGAGGTATTACTTTAGATGATTGTCAATTGGTTAGCGAGTATTTAAGCGATAGATTAGATGAAGTAGACCCAATAGAACACAGTTATATTTTAGAAGTATCTTCTCCCGGTCTCGATAGACCTCTTAAGAAGCCTCGAGATTTTGAAAGAAATATCGGAAAAGAAATAGAAATCTCCCTATATGCCCCTATTGATAAGAGAAAAAAGTTTGAAGGTGAACTTATAGAGTTTACTGGTGATAAAATAATTATTCTCTATAATGGAGAAAGAAAGGAATTTGATATGAAGAATGTAAGTCTTGTTAAACCAGTAATAAAGTTTTAAAATTAAGGAGGGAGAATAATAATGAACGCAGAATTCATAGAAGCTTTAAATTCTATCTGTGAGGAAAAAGGTATCCCAAAAGATACAATGTTTGAAGCAATAGAAGCTGCTTTAGTTTCTGCTTACAAGAAAAATTATGGAACTTCTCAAAATGTTAAAATTGTCATGGATAGAGAAACAGGAGATGTTAAAGTTTATGCACAAAAAACGGTAGTAGAAGAGGTCTACAATGACCTACTAGAAATAAGTTTAGAAGAAGCGAGAAAAATAAATAAAAAATACCAGATAGGAGATATAGTTGATATAGAAGTAACTCCTAAAAACTTTGGCAGAATTGCAGCACAAAACGCAAAACAAGTTGTGATTCAAAGGATTAGAGAAGCTGAAAGAAATGTAATTTATGAAGAGTTTTTAGCCAAAGAAACAGAAGTAGTAACAGGTATTGTAACCAGGGTTGACAAAAAAAATGTGTTAATTAATTTAGGAAGAGTAGAGGCTATATTAGGCCCATCAGAACAAATCCCGGGGGAAACTTTTGCACCAGGAGACAGAGTTAAGGTGTATATTGTGGAAGTAAAAAAGACTACTAAAGGACCTCAGATTTTAATTTCTCGTTCTCATCCAGGACTTGTAAAAAGATTGTTTGAATTGGAATCCCCAGAAATTCAACAAGGAATAGTTGAAATACGGAGTATTGCTCGAGAAGCTGGTTCACGGACAAAAATGGCGGTTTTTAGCAGGGATGAAAATGTGGACCCTGTAGGAGCTTGTGTTGGATATAAAGGTGCAAGAGTACAAGCTGTTGTCAATGAACTAAAAGGAGAAAAAATAGATATAGTCAAGTGGAGTTCAAAACCTCAAGAATTTATAATGAACGCTTTAAGTCCAGCAAAGGCTTTGAGTATAGAAATTTTAGATGAAAAAGAAAAAGTAGCAAGAGTAATTGTACCTGATTATCAATTGTCTTTAGCAATTGGAAAAGAAGGACAAAATGCGAGGCTGGCGGCAAAGCTCACCGGTTGGAAAATAGACATAAAAAGCGAATCAATGGTAAAAAGTTAAGTGAGGTGAAAAGATGAAGACCAAAAAGGTTCCAATGAGAATGTGCTTAGGCTGTCAGCAGATGAAACCAAAAAAGGAATTAATACGCATTGTAAGACGAGCGAAAGATTCAGTTGTACAGGTGGATTTAACAGGTAAAGTGCCGGGAAGAGGTTGTTATATTTGCAAAGATATAAATTGTCTTGAAAAAGCTTTTAAAAACAAAAGGTTAGAAAAAGCGTTAGAAGTACCGATCTCTGATGAAATTTACGAACAATTAAAGAGGGAGATAGAGGATGAAGAATGACAGATTTCATTCTATGCTCGGAATAAGTAAAAAAGCGGGTAAACTTGTCTCTGGTAATTATAGTGTGGATAAATACCTTAAACTTAAGAAAGTTTTTTTAGTTGTATTGGCTACCGACGTGTCAAAGAATACTTTTAAAAAGTTTGCTACAATGTGTGAACGAAATAAAGTCCCCTACATTGTATATTCCACAAAAGAGTTATTGGCAAAAGCTATAGGAAGAGAAATGGTCGGGGTAATTGGTATTACAGATGAAGGATTAGCAAATGTATTATTAGATGCTGCAAAGGAGGAAAATTATGGAGGTGAATAATATGTCTAAAACAAGAGTTTATGAATTAGCAAAAGAATTAAATTTATCTAGTAAGGACCTTATATCCAAATTAAACGATTTGGATATAAAAGTTAAAAATCATATGAGCACATTGGAAGATGAAGAAGTAGAGCTGATAATGGATTTATTAAGAGACAAACCACAACAAACAGAAGAAGTCCATCAAAAAGAGGAAGAAGATATATTTGAGGACAATTTAGAGGACATAGAAGAAGAAAGAGTTTATAAAAAGAGCTTTAAAAAAGGTAGCAAAAAAAATAAGAAGAATAACAAAAAAGCGGTTTTAACAGAAGAAAAAGAAGAGGACGAAATTAAAATAATCACTATTCCTGAGTTTTTGACTGTAAAAGAATTAGCAGAAAAAATGAAAGTTAATCCTACAGAGATAATTAAAAAGTTAATTGCAAAAGGAATAATGGTTACAGTAAATCAACAAATTGACTTTGAAAATGCAGCTAAAATTGCTGAAGAATATGGATTTTTAGTAGATAAAGAGGAAGTAAAAGATGAATTAGAAATGTTATTAGAAGAAACGCCCGATGATGAAAAAGATTTGCAACCTCGTCCTCCTATTGTCACTGTAATGGGACATGTGGACCACGGTAAAACTTCTTTATTGGATGCCATCAGAAATACAAATGTCACTATGAAGGAAATGGGAGGAATTACACAGCACATAGGAGCTTCTGTAGTTGAGATAAATGATAAAAAAATTGTCTTTTTAGATACACCCGGCCACGAAGCTTTTACTGCTATGAGAGCAAGGGGAGCCAGCATCACAGATATTGTCGTGCTAGTAGTAGCCGCAGATGACGGTGTTATGCCTCAAACAGTAGAAGCAATAAACCACGTGAAAGCCGCCAATGTACCTATGATTGTAGCCATAAACAAAATAGATTTGCCGACTGCAAATCCAGATAGGGTAAAGACAGAGCTAAGTGAGTTAGGTTTAGTGCCAGAAGAATGGGGAGGAAATACAATTTGTGTACCTGTTTCTGCTAAGAAAAATATAGGTATAGATAATCTTTTAGAAATGATTTTGCTGGTTGCTGAAATGGAAGATTTAAAAGCTAATCCAAATAAGCCAGCAAGAGGCACTATAATAGAAGCAAAGTTAGAAAAAGGAAAGGGTCCTGTTGCAACTGTCATTGTGCAAAATGGAACTTTGCAAATAGGAGATGCTATTTTAGCAGGTACTGTTTATGGAAAAGTAAGGGCAATGTTTGACGATAGAGGCAGAAGAATTAAAAAAGCAGGACCTTCTATGCCAGTGGAGGTTTTGGGCTTTTCTGAAGTACCAGAAGCCGGAGATAAGCTCATAGTAGTAGAGGACGAGAAAAAAGCAAGAGAATTAGCAGAAAGACGTAAAGAACTTCAAAAAGAAATGGAACTTAAACGCAAGCAAAAAGTTTCATTAGAGGACTTATTTAGTCAAATACAGGAAGGTAGTGTAAAAGAGTTAAATATTATCATAAAAGCGGATGTTCAAGGTTCAGTAGAAGCACTAAAAAAATCCATTGAAGACTTAAGCAACGAAGAAGTTAGAATAAAGGTAATACACGGAGCAGTAGGCGCAATAACTGAAACGGATGTTATGCTTGCATCAGCTTCTAATGCCATAATAATAGGTTTCAATGTAAGACCAGAGACTAACGCTAAAAATCTCGCAGAAAAAGAAAAGGTAGATATAAAGCTTTATCGAATTATATATGAGGCTATTGAAGATATCAAAGCTGCTATGAAAGGTCTGTTGGAGCCAAAATATAAAGAAGTAGAGCTAGGAAGAGCAGAAGTTAGAGCTGTTTTCAGAGTACCTGGTGTAGGAAATGTAGCTGGATGCTATGTGTTAAGTGGTAAGATTTTAAGGAATTCTGATATACGTGTAGTAAGGGATGGTATTGTAGTTTATGAAGGTAAAATTGCTTCTTTAAAGAGGTTTAAAGACGACGTAAGAGAAGTACAACAAGGATTTGAATGTGGTATAGGTATAGATAGGTTCAATGACATTAAAGAGGGGGATATAATAGAAGCTTACCAAATGGAAGAAATTCCTCGTTGAAAGGATGAGTATAATGCAGTACAGGAATAGTCGACTTTCAGAAGAAATGAAAAGAGAAATAAGTAAAATGATTTTAGAAGAAATTAAAGACCCAAGAATTAAAGCAATGGTTAGTATAACTGACATAGAAGTTACTAAAGATTTGAGATATGCTAAAGTTTATGTAAGTATTTATGGAAGTGAAGAAGATAAACAAGAAACTTTTGAAGGGCTAAAAAGTGCAGCTGGCTACATCAGACACGAAATTGGAAGAAGAATAAAAATGAGATATACTCCTGAAATTATCTTTGAATTGGATCGATCAATAGAATACGGAGCTCACATTTCTGAAATATTAAAAGAACTAAACAAGCAAGAGGGTGATGGTAATTGATATTAATTGATGCAATAAATCACATAAAAGATGCTAAAAGTGTAATTGTAGTATCTCACATTGCACCCGATGGAGATGCTATAGGCACTGTTACAGGAATGTATAAAGTATTAAAAAAAATGGGAAAAGAAGTAGATGTATTCATAGATGACGAAATCCCTGAAATGTACTACTTTGTTCCTAATGTAGAGAAAATATCAAGACCATTTTATAAAGAGGCAGACGTGGTTTTGATTTTTGACTGTGCTGATGAAGAAAGATTGGGCGGTACCAAAGAACTTTTAAAAACTTCTGCTGTAACTATTAATATTGACCATCACATTTCAAATACTTTGTATGCCAAATTGAATTATGTAGATACTAACGCAGCAGCGACAGCAGAAATAGCCTATCAAATTGTTAAATTGTTAGGAGTAGAATTTGATGAAGAAATAGCTACAAGTTTCTATACAGCGATTTTGACAGATAGTGGTGGATTTATGTACGAATCAACTACTTCTATAACTCATCAAATAGCTGGAGACTTAATAAACAATGGCGCTAAATTTAAAGAAATAGGAGATAAAGTTTTTAATACTCTCAAATTCAACAAAGCAAAACTTTTAGGAAGAGCCTTAAATAGCCTTACATTATATAAAGATGGAAGAGTTGCTTATATGGAAATTTTAAAAAAAGACTTCCAAGAAACAAACACAAACCTTTCACATATAGAAAATATTATCACTTATGCTAGAAATATTGAAGGAGTAGAAGTAGCGGTACTTTTAGTTGAAAAAGAAGGAGAGATAAAAATTAGTTTAAGGTCAAAAGAAAAAATAGATGTAAATAAAATTGCAAATATTTTTGACGGTGGAGGCCATGTAAGAGCTGCTGGATGTAGCATCAAAGGAAATATTGGAGAAGCCAAAGAAAAAATTTTACAGACAATATTCAAAGAATTAGAGGGATAAAAATTGGAGGGAATGCTCAATATTTTAAAACCCCCTGGTATGACTTCTCACGATGTTGTAGATTTTATTAGGAAAATCTATAATATACGAAAAGTAGGGCATACAGGAACTTTAGACCCAGATGCAGCAGGAATACTGCCTGTTTGTGTAGGGAATGCCACTAAATTTGTCTCTTATCTTCTTGAGCACGACAAAAGATATAGATTTGAAATAACTTTTGGCTTTACTACAGACACTTTGGATAAAAGCGGCAAAATTGTAAAAGGCGGACCTGTAAGGATTCTGAGGGAAGAAGAATTAAGGCAAGTCTTAAATGAATTTAAAGGGAAAATAAAACAAATTCCTCCAATGTATTCTGCAAAGAAAATAAAAGGAAAAAAGTTATACGAATATGCAAGAGAAGGAAAGACAATTGATATTCCACCTATTGAGGTTACCATATATGATATTGAATTAGTTGAATATGAACCACCTTATCGGGTATTAATAGATGTGAAATGTTCTAAAGGCACCTATGTGAGAGCTTTAGTAAGAGATATATGCGAAAAATTAAACATGCCGGGATATATGTCTATGTTGATAAGAACAGAGGTTGGTGCTTTTAAAATAGAAGATGCTTATACTCTTGAAGAAATAAGGGAAAAGAAAGTATTATTGCAGCCAATAGATAAGTTTATTGAATTACCTTCTGTACAATTAAACAAAATGGAAGCTGAAAAAATTTTAAAAGGCCAATTTATTCAAAATAGATATCCTATTGAAACTTCACTTTTGAAGTTATATGATAATAATGGTAAATTTCTCGGCATTGGGATTTTAGAGCGAAATAAAATCCGTCCAAAAAGACTTCTTTGAGGGGGAAATGATAATTTGCAGATTGTTTATGAAAGCAATGCATCAAAATACAAAGAGGCCAAAGTAATAGCTTTAGGCAATTTTGATGGAGTTCATATAGGTCACCAGGAATTAATTAAGCAAGCAATAGCTCTTTCTAAAGAGAATAACTTAGCGAGCGCTGTTTTCACTTTTAAACAGCATACTTCAAAAATTTTAACCCCTGACAAGCAACCAGAGCTTATAACTACTTATCAAAAAAAGGTAGAAATTTTAAAGCAATTTAACCTTGATTACGGAATATTTTTTGACTTTACTGAAAGTTTTTCTAAATTAACTGCTGAAGAATTTATAAAAAAATTTTAGTAGAGCTATTAAACATTAAAATAGCAGTGGTGGGACATAATTATAGATTTGGCTACAAAGCTTTAGGGAATGTAGATACATTAAAAAAATATTCCAAAATATATTCATATAAAGTTTATGTTGTCCCACCAGTTATAAGGGAGGGTATTGTAGTAAGCAGCAGCTATATCAGGGAATTAATAAAATCAGGTAAAGTTGAAGAGGCAAATAGTTTATTAGGACGTTTTTTTCCCTTGCAAGGAAAAGTGATTCATGGACAAGAAATTGGGCGAAAATTAGGTTTTCCTACTGCTAATCTACAAATATCAGAAGATTTGGTTTTGCCAAAAGCAGGAGTATATGTGACGCGAGTAAAAATAGAAGACAAATTTTATATAGCTGTCACAAATGTTGGCTCGAAGCCTACTTTTGGTGGCAAAAGCATTTCTGTCGAATCTTACATTTTAGATTACAATGAAAATTTATATGATAAATATTTAGAAGTTGAATTTATAACAAGAATAAGAGATGAAATTAAATTTCAAAATTTAGAAGCCTTAAAAGAACAAGTTTTTAAAGATATTAATTATGCTAAAAACTTTAAAAATATTTTACAACAGAAACATTATGTGATAAAATAAAATAGCGATTTACCTTATGCTTTGATACCCGTATCTCCGGCGGTATTCTATGCATAAGGCGTATTCTAAAAGATGGAGGTGAAAAAAGTGCTGGACAAAGAAAAAAAGGCAGAAATAATCAATAAGTTCAAGCTCCACGATACTGACACAGGTTCTCCAGAAGTTCAAATTGCCCTTTTAACTGAGAGAATAAATAACTTAAATGCTCATTTGCAAGTTCATAAAAAAGACCATCATTCAAGAAGAGGTCTTCTTAAAATGGTTGGGCAAAGAAGGGCACTGTTAAATTATTTAATGAAAACAGATATGGAGAGGTATCGTGCCATTATCGAAAAATTAGATTTAAGAAAATAGAGCGAGATACCTCGCTCTATTTTCTATAAAATTTTACGAAAGGAGGATAACATGGAAGAACGAACTTTTGAAATGGAACTAGCCGGGAGAAAGTTGTTAGTCCAGATAGGAAAAGTAGCTCAACAAGCAAATGGAGCAGCTTGGGTAAAATACGGGGATACTGTCGTTCTAGTTACTGCCTGTGCTTCCAAAGAACCCCGAGAAGGAATTGACTTTTTTCCTTTAACTGTTGAGTACGAAGAAAGATTGTACTCTGTCGGTAAAATTCCTGGTGGTTTCATAAAAAGAGAAGGGAAACCTAGTGAAAAGGCAATTCTCTCTGCTCGGTTAATTGACAGACCAATTAGGCCTTTATTTCCCCATGGTTATAGAAATGATGTACAAGTTATAGCTACAGTTTTATCTGTTGACCCTGACGTACAACCAGAAATAGTCGCAATGATTGGTTCGTCTGTTGCTCTTTCAATTTCTGATATTCCTTTTAATGGTCCTACAGGAGCGGTAGCAGTAGGATTAGTCGATGGACAATTTATAATTAATCCTAACCATGAGCAAAGAGAAAAAAGCTTAATGCATTTAGTGGTTTCAGGAACGAAAGATGCTATTGTAATGGTGGAAGCAGGGGCAAAAGAGATTCCTGAAGAAACTATGCTAGATGCTATAATGTATGCTCACGAATATATCAAACAGATTGTAGAGTTTATAGAAGGAATAGTTAAAGAAGTAGGTGTTCCGAAAAGCGAAGTAATTTTACATGAAATAGACAAAGACCTAGAAGAAAAAGTAAGAGCCTATGCAACAGAAAAAATATACAATGCGTTAAGAACAGCAGAAAAGAAAGAGAGAAACGACAACTTAGATAAAGTTGAACAAGAGGTTTTAGAGCACTTTAAAGAAGAATATCCTGATAATCTTGCTGATATAGATGAAGTACTTTACAATATAATGAAAGAACAAATGCGAAAAATGATAACAGAGGAAAGAATAAGAGTAGATGGCAGGGGCCTTGACGACATAAGACCAATATGGTGCGAAGTAGGAGTGCTACCCAGAACTCACGGTTCTGCGATTTTCACAAGAGGACAAACTCAAGTGCTTACAGTAGCAACATTAGGTGCATTAGGAGATATTCAGATTTTAGATGGCATAGGAGATGAAGAAGCAAAAAGATATATGCATCATTACAATTTTCCACCCTACAGTGTTGGAGAAGTAAGGCCTCTAAGAGGTCCTGGTAGAAGGGAAATTGGTCATGGAGCTTTAGCAGAAAGGGCTTTAGAACCGGTGATTCCTTCTGAAGAGGAATTTCCCTATACTATAAGATTAGTGTCAGAAGTTTTAAGTTCCAATGGTTCTACTTCTCAAGCTAGTGTTTGTGGCAGTACTTTAGCTTTAATGGATGCAGGAGTTCCAATAAAAGCTCCAGTTGCAGGAGTTGCTATGGGGCTTATCAAAGAAGGAGATGTAGTTTCTGTACTCACTGATATACAAGGAATTGAAGACTTTTTAGGGGATATGGACTTCAAAGTAGCAGGCACAGAAAAAGGAATCACAGCGATACAAATGGATATAAAAATTCCTGGAATTGACAAAGAAATTTTGAAAATGGCTTTAGAAAAGGCCCGAAGGGGTAGACTATACATTCTCAGCAAAATGTTAGAAGTTATAAAAGAACCGAGAAAACAGTTATCAGTATACGCACCTCGTGTTATAAGGATGGTAGTTGACCCTGAAAAAATTAGAGAAATAATCGGACCTGGTGGCAAAACCATAAGTAAAATTATTGCAGAAACGGGAGTAAAAATTGATATTGAAGAAGATGGCAGGTTATACATTACTGCTTCTGATTTGAGATCTGGCGAAAGAGCTAAGCAAATGATTGAGGCTATAACAAAAGATATAGCAGTAGGAGAAATTTATTTAGGAAAAGTGCTTAGAATAACACCCTTTGGAGCTTTTGTAGAAATTGCTCCTGGTAAAGAAGGACTTGTCCACATCTCTAAGCTATCAAAAAAACGGGTACAAAAAGTAGAAGATGTAGTAAAAGTTGGCGATGACATATTGGTAAAAGTCACAGATATAGACAAACTCGGAAGAATAAGCCTTTCAAGAAAAGACGCATTGCCTGATGAAGAGGAAGAAGAAAGAAACTAAAGGCATAAACCGACCCACGGTTTATGTTTTTTATTTTTTAGTAATATATTCGCCGCCTGTTTGAATAAAATTAAAGTGAGAATATCAACGGGTGGTGTTATAATGAAAATATTTTATATAAAATATCCTAAAAAAGCTTTTGGATTATTTTTTCCTTAGCAATATTACTGCTCATCTTTTTAATTTACATAATTACACGCAGCGTTTCTGTTTTTAACAGCAATGAACCTATTTATAAAGGAGATACAAAGGAAAAAAGATTGCCTTTGCTTGCAACGTCGCATGGGGAGATGAGTACATACCAAAAATGTTAGATATTTTTAAAGATAACAATATCCATATTACATTTTTTTGAAGGAAAATGGGCAGAAAAAAATCCTGATGTTGTAAAAGATATTTATCAAAAAGGCCATGAAATCGGAAGTCATGGATACACACATGTAAAATATACAAATTTAAGTCGGCAACAATATGAAGAAGATATTAAAAAAAGCGGTGAAATTTTAGAAAAAATTACAGGAACAAAACCTACCCTTTTTGCACCACCGTATGGTGATTTCAATGATGAAGTAGTAAAAGTAGCAGAACAATTAGGATATAAAGTTATTCTATGGAGTTTGGACACCATAGATTGGAATAATCCAAGTCCTCAAACAATTGTAGATAGAGTTATGACTAAATATCACAACGGTGCTATTGTGTTAATGCACCCTACTCAAAATACTGTGGAAGCATTGCCACAGATAATAAAACAACTTAAAGAAAAAGGTTATAAAATAACTAAAGTATCGGAGGTAATTGTAGATAACAATTAAATTTGCTATAATAATAATTAAATTTGCAAAGGAGGATAAAATGTACGAACAAAAGATTATTGAAGGAGTAAAAGTTGTAACTTGTAAAATTCCTTACGCATATTCTGTATACATAGGGATATGGATTAAAGCAGGCTCTATGTACGAACATAAAACTATAAATGGAATATCTCATTTTATAGAACACATGGTTTTTAAAGGTTCTAAGCTAAGAAGTGCGAAGCAAATTGCGGAAGAAATGGATAGTATTGGTGGACAGTTAAACGGCTTTACTGAAAAAGAAAGTACCTGTTTTTATATAAAAGTCTTAAATACTCACGTAAAACAAGGTCTTGATATACTTTTTGATATGGTATTTAACCCTGCCTTTAAAGAAGAAGACATAGAAAAGGAAAAGCAAGTCATCTTTGAAGAAATATTGACAGAATTAGATTCTCCTGAAGACGTAGCTTATAATCTTTTAGCAAAAACAATATGGAAAGGACATCCCTTGTCTTTCCCTGTACTTGGTACTTTTTCTACTATTAAAAAGCTAAACAAAGAACAAATTGTAAATTATTATAATGCCCATTATAACAAAGATAACATAGTCATTTCTATAGCAGGAAATTTTGGCGATGATATCTATGAAATACTGCAAAAATATTTATCAAAAATTCAAAAAACTAATGTTATTTCTCAATTAACTTCTCCAATTTGGCATAAAAACAAAGCTTTTTATGAAAAAGATTTTGAACAGGTAAATTTATGTATTGGTTTACCTGGGATAACTTATGACTTAAGGAAAGTATATGCTTTAGCCGTCATTAATAATGCTTTTGGTGGAGGAATGAGTTCAAGACTATTTCAAAAAATAAGAGAAGATAAGGGATTGGTTTACTCGATTTATTCTTATCCTTCTACCTATCACCATGCTGGGGTTTTTTCTATTTTTGCTAGTATGAACGCTAATAATTTTAAGAAGGTATATGACTTAATTTTAAAAGAAATAGAAGAGGTGTATTCAAAAGGTTTAGCAAAAGAAGAGATTGATAAATTTAAAGAGCAACTTCGCATAAATGTATTAATGGATTTAGACAGTATAAGCAGTAGAATGAGCACAATAGGAAAATCCATTCTTTTATTTAATAAAGTGCATACTGTAGAGGAAATACTTCAAACAATAGATAACTTAACTTACGAGGAAATAAATGACTTAGCTAAAAAAATTATAAATCCTGATGACATGAGCATAGCCGTGGTTGGAAAACTAAACAAAAGAGATAAAGGGTGGTTAGAAAATGTCCATAATACTTAAGATTAAAAAAACTGATGATGCTAAAGACTTACCTTTGCCTGCTTATATGAGTGAAGGAGCCGCTGGCATGGATTTATATGCTAATGTTAAAGAGGAAGTCATATTACAACCTGGCGAAATAAAACTAATTCCAACAGGTATACAAATTGAACTTCCTCCAAATTTTGAGGCCCAAATAAGGCCAAGAAGCGGCCTAGCTTTAAACTACGGAATAACTCTTTTAAATACTCCTGGTACAATTGATTCCGATTACAGAGGAGAAATAAAATTGATAGTCATCAATTTAGGAAAAGAAGCAGTCAAAATCGCAAGGGGACAAAGAATTGCTCAAATGGTAATCAATCAAATAGTAAGACCAACAATAGTAGAGGCAGAAATCCTTTCAGAAACTAAAAGAGATGAAGGAGGATTTGGCCATACCGGTATATAAGGAGGGGTTCTATGCGGTTAAGCGAATTTGGAAATAAAGAAATTGTAAATTTAACGGATGGAAGAAGATGGGGATTAGTAGAAGATTCAGATTTAGTTATTGATGAAGAAACAGGAAGGATTCATTCAATAATAGTATATGAATCAAAAGGTTTATTTAGAGGAAAGACAAACTATATTGAAATAAGTTGGGACTCTATAAGAAAAATTGGTGACGATATGCTTATTGTGGAATTCGAAGAAAAGAAAAGACGGTTTTATTAAAAATATTACTTTTCTTTATCACTTTAATGAAGTATAATAATATAAAATGTCTCAACTTAGATACCTTCAAAAGGAAAGGATGAGAACGTGAAAATATTGGTACAAAAATTTGGTGGAACTTCTGTATCAACACCTGAGAGAAGAGAAATGGCTACATCAAAAGTAATTGAGGCAGTTAAAAACGGTTTTAGCGTGGTAGTAGTAGTTTCTGCAATGGGAAGAAATGGAGATCCTTATGCCACAGACACTCTAATAAACATGGTTAAATCAATAGATAGCAATATTTCAAAACGAGAATTAGATTTATTGATGAATTGTGGTGAAATAATCTCCAGTGTGACTTTTGCTGCAACCCTATCAAAGAAGGGTTATAAAGCAAAAGTATTTACCGGAGGACAAGCAGGCATTATAACAGATGATAATTTTGGCAATGCGGAAATTATAAAAGTAGAACCAACAAGACTTTTAGAAAGTTTAAAAGAGGGAATTATTCCTGTAGTAGCAGGTTTTCAAGGTATCACAGAAGAAGGAGATTTAACTACGTTAGGGCGAGGAGGCAGTGATACAACTGCTGCTCTTTTAGGTGAAGCTCTAAAAGCTTCCGCGGTAGAAATATATACAGATGTAGATGGAATAATGACAGCAGATCCTCGCATTGTTTCAAAAGCTCATATTTTGAAAAAAATAAGTTATAATGAAGTATTCCAATTTGCAGAACAAGGAGCAAAGGTAGTACATCCTAGAGCGGTAGAAATAGCAATGAGAGGTAATATACCCCTTGTTATAAAAAATACCATGTCAGACAGTCCAGGTACCATTATAACTCAATATAATGAGGCTTACGATAATATTTACGATATAGACAAATTAGTCACTGGAATTGCCAATATGGACCATAGAGTTCAAATCGTGCTAGAAAACAGTGAAAATACAGAAAGTATATTCGAAAAAATTGCAGAAGAAAAAATAAGCATTGACCTTATTAATATTTTTCCTGAAAAACAAGTTTTTACAATATCAGAGATGGATTTTAAAAAGTTACAAAAACTTCTTGAAGAAAACAATATAAAATATTCCTACAGAACTAATTGCTCAAAAGTCTCTATAATTGGTAATAGAATAAGAGGCGTTCCAGGAGTAATGGCAAGAGTAATAAAGGCATTATCAAGGCATAATATAGAAATTTATCAAACAGCTGACTCTCATAATACTATTTCTTGCCTTGTAAGTCAAGATAAAGCTGAAGAAGCAGTTAGAGTTCTACATGACGAATTTAATCTTTAAAAGGGAAGCGCATACTATTGCGCTTTTTTTATACTAATTATTAGGAGCGTGATAAAGATGAGCAATTTTTTAAAAAATGAAGAAACAGAACAACCTCAGACTTTACCACATGTTCAGGAGAATTTAAAAAATTTAGGCCAGACAAACGTACCTAATTTTGAAAGCAATATTCATTGTCTTACTATAATAGGGCAAATTGAAGGCCACATGATACTGCCTCCACAAAACAAAACCACAAAATATGAACACATAATACCACAATTGGTAGCAATAGAAGAAAACCCTAATATAAAAGGAGTTTTGATTTTATTAAATACTGTAGGAGGAGATGTGGAAGCAGGTCTTGCTATTGCAGAAATGATAGCAAGCCTTTCTAAGCCTACTGTATCTATAGTATTAGGTGGAGGTCACAGTATCGGGGTGCCTTTAGCAGTTTCAGCAAATTATTCTTACATAGTGCCAAGTGCTACCATGACAATACACCCTATCAGAATGACAGGATTAATAGTAGGAGTTCCCCAAACTTTTGATTATTTCAACAAAATGCAAGATAGAATAGTAGAGTTTATTGTGCGAAATTCAAAAATAAAAAGAGATACTTTTATGAAGCTTATGCTTAAAACTGGAGAATTAGCCAACGACATAGGAACAATCTTAGTTGGAAAAGAAGCAGTAGATTACGGTTTGATTGACGAAATAGGGGGTATCAAAGAAGCTTTAAAGAGGTTACACAATATGATAGAAGAAAGAGAAAAAAGAAAGGTGAAGAATAATGTTATATACAATAATTCCCTATGAATTAATTTTTGAAAAAAGAGAAGATATACCCACCAATTATATAGAACTAAAGATGGGGAATAAACAGTTAGTAGTAGAAAAACTCTCAAATGGAAATTATATAATTCAAAGAATGTATTCTACTAATCCTTTTGATTACCTAAACGCAAAATATACTCCAGGAAGCATGATAAGTATTTATTAGAAAAATTTTTGTGTTATAATAGATGTGTTTAAAAAATTAGCACATCTATTTTTTTGTTGCTATTTTACATAATTAATACTAAAATTTTTATAGAAGAAATTATAAACAGGTGGTATATATGATTGATAAAAAACAAAAGTCTCTCAAAAACGAAATCATTGGAATTATATTTTTGGCTTTTACACTTATTTCTTTTTTAAGCCTTTATACAGATACAACTGGTGCTATAGGTAAAAACATAGGAATTTTTTTAAAGGGTTCTTTTGGGATAGGTTCTTATGTTGTATCTGCTTTACTTTTAGTATTTGCGTTGATGTTTCTTTTTAATAATCGAGATTTTATAAAATTACATAAAGCTGCAGCACTTTTTGGACTTTTTCTAACCCTCATAAGTTTAGATCATTTGTATTATTTCCCTTCTAATGAAGGATTAAAAAATTATATCTTAGCTGCTTACACTAATGGTATAAACAATATGGGTGGAGGAGTTGTTGCTGCCTTACTGGTATATTTTCTAGTAAAACTTTTGGGTATCACAGGAAGCTATATATTATTGTTTTCTTCTTTGGCAATTTTTATAGTGCTTATTACAAATGTATCTATCGTAAACCTGATGGAATCTTCCTATCAGAAGTTTAAACAACGTAAAAAAAAGATAAAAAAAACAGACCATGAGAAGGAAGTAATTTCTACCTCTACTTCTCAGGAGGATTTCACACCTTTAATTGAAGAAAATATAACAGATAAAAATAGAACAATCGATATAATTGAACAAGTAGAAGAAGAAAGAAAAATCTATGAAAAAGGTACAAAAGATAAAGAAGAGGTTATAGAAAGCGAGTATCTTCCTCCTCCTATAACCCTTTTAAAAGAGGCAATTCCCCCACCAAAAATAAAAAATGAAGTGTTAATGGAGAAAGTAAAAAAAATAGAAGACACCCTTAAAAACTTCGGAGTTGATGCAAAAGTTATCCAAGTGACAAAGGGGCCTGCAATTACTCGTTTTGAATTGCAACCTAGTGCAGGAGTCAAAGTTAGCAGAATTGTGAGTTTAACAGATGACATTGCTTTAAGTCTAGCTGCGCCTTCTGTGAGAATAGAAGCGCCGATTCCTGGTAAATCTGCTATTGGAATAGAAGTCCCAAATGATAAAATAGCTCCAGTATATTTGAGAGAAGTAATAGATAGCAAAAAGTTTAGAAATTTTAAATCAGGCTTAGCAATTGGTTTAGGAAAGGATATCGCTGGTAATATTGTCATAGCAGATTTATCTAAAATGCCTCATTTGCTCATTGCAGGTGCGACAGGTTCTGGTAAAAGTGTTTGCATAAATTCTCTTATAGTGAGTTTGTTATACAAAGCCCCTCCACAACAGGTGAAAATGATATTGATAGATCCAAAAGTAGTAGAACTTAATATTTACAACGGCATTCCTCATCTCTTAACTCCGGTTGTCACAGACCCTAAAAAGGCAGCCGGTGTCTTAAATTGGGCAGTACAAGAAATGACTAAGCGTTATAATTTATTTGCCCAATATGGAGTTAGAGATATAGACAGCTATAACGAAAAATACAAAGAAAACAGCTTATATAAAATTGTAATCATAATTGATGAGCTTTCTGACTTAATGATGGTCTCTCCTGCAGAAGTAGAAGAATATATATTTAGGTTAGCTCAAATGGCAAGAGCTGCTGGCATTCATTTGGTCATTGCTACCCAAAGACCCTCTGTTGATGTAATAACGGGAGTTATTAAAGCCAACATCCCTTCAAGGATTTCTTTTGCTGTATCTTCTCAAATTGACTCAAGAACAATCTTGGATATGACAGGTGCAGAAAAACTTTTAGGAAAAGGCGATATGCTTTTTAACCCTATAGGAGCAGCAAAACCTATGCGAATTCAAGGAGCTTTTATCTCTGAAGAAGAAGTAGAAGCTGTAGTAAATTTCTTAAAAAATCATTCTAAGCCTCAGTACGAAGAAATAGAAATTGAGGAAAAGACAAATGGAAAAATTTTTGAACAACAAGAGGATGAGTTATTAGAAGATGCTATTTCTGTAATTTTAGAAACAGGGCAAGCTTCTATTTCAATGTTACAAAGAAGATTAAGAATTGGGTACGCGAGAGCTGCCCGAATTATAGATCAATTAGAGCAAAAAGGTATTATAAGCGGTTATGATGGTTCTAAGCCAAGGCAAATTCTTCTATCAAAAGAAGAAATAAAAAATATTAGAAGAATCTTAAAATAGAAAGGAAATGCAGATGAAAAATGTAGGAATTATATCCCTTGGATGTCCCAAAAACACAGTTGATTCGGAAAAAATGTTAGCAATTTTAAAAGAAAAAGGTTATAACATAGTAAATGATAAAAATAAAGCTGACATACTCATTATAAATACTTGTGGCTTTATAGAGGATGCAAAAAGAGAGTCGATAGAGTACATCATTGAGATGGGAAAACTCAAAAACCGCAGGCTAAAATACCTTATTGCAACTGGTTGCTTGTCTGAAAGATATAATAAAGAATTATTAAAAGAACTTCCCGAATTAGATGCAGTAATTGGCACTGGAGATTTCCCCAAAATTGCAGAAGTAATAGAAGAAATAGAAAAAGGAAAAACTGTTTTAGAATATGGACACGCTAATTTACTAAATGATGAAGGAATACAGCGCATTTTAACTACGCCAAATTATTACGCCTATTTAAAAATTGCAGAAGGTTGCAGCAATGCTTGTTCTTTTTGCATAATTCCAAAGATTAGAGGAAGATACAGAAGTCGCAAAATGGAGGACATACTTAGAGAAGCCGAGGAACTCGTCAAAAAAGGTGCAAAAGAACTTATACTCATTGCTCAAGACACTACAAAATATGGAGTAGACGTTTATAAAAAATTTATGCTGCCCCAACTTTTAAAAGAAATTTCTAAGATTGATGGTTTAAAGTGGATTAGGTTACTTTATGCATATCCTGATAGTGTAACAGAAGAACTTGTTGAAGAGATAAAAAACAATGAAAAAATAGTAAAATATATTGATATTCCGCTACAACATTCTCATGATGAAGTCCTAAAAAGAATGAATAGAAATACTAATAGACAAAAAATAGAAGAGGTTATAAGTAGATTGCGTAGCATTCCAAACATGGTAATACGCACTACTTTTATGGTAGGCTTCCCTGGAGAGACAGAAGAAGAATTTGAGGATTTAAAACAGTTCATAAAAGAAAAAAGATTTGAGAGAGTAGGAGTTTTCACATATTCTCGAGAAGAGGGAACTAAATCGTATTATATGAAGCCTCAAATTAAAAAGAGTGTCAAAATTAAAAGACAACAAGAGTTGATGGAGATACAAAAAGAAATTTCTTATCAGCATAATCTTTCAAAAGTGGGGAAGCAGTTAGAGGTACTTATTGAAGGCTTTGAAGATGGAATATATTATGGCAGAAGTTATATGGATGCCCCTGAGATTGATGGTGTTGTTTATGTAAAAAGCAACAAAAAACTCAAAGCTGGAGATTTTGTGGTAGCAACTATAACAGATGCCTATGAGTACGATTTGGTGGGGGAATATTAATGAATTTAGCAAACAAACTTACAATGTTAAGACTTTTTTTAATACCTATTTTTATGTTTTTTATGCTTGTCAGAGGTCCCTACAACGATTTTATAGCTGCAGGAATATTTTCACTTGCAGCATTGACCGACAAATTTGATGGATATGTGGCAAGAAAGTTTAATCAAATAACTAATTTTGGGAAATTTATGGACCCACTGGTAGACAAAATAATGGTTTCTTCTGCTCTAATAGCCTTAGTGCAAATGGGACGCATTCAAAGTTGGATTGTAGTAGTTATATTAGCAAGGGAATTTTTAATAACAGGTATTAGGACAGTTGCTGCTGATAAGGGAATTGTCATTGCTGCCAGCAATTACGGTAAATACAAAACTACTTTTCAAATGATAGCAGTAATTGCACTGATGCTTAATAATTACCCTTTTAGCCTTATAAATTTTCCTTTCGACACTATAATGGTGTATATAGCTTTAATTTTGACAATTTATTCGGGTGTAGATTATATTATAAAATCTAAAAATTTATTCAAAGATTAAAGAGGTGTTTTAATTGAGAGGAGAAATTATTTCTGTTGGCACAGAGCTTTTATTAGGACAAATTTTAAATACTAACGCCAAATATTTATCTGAAAAATTGGCTCTTTTAGGTATAGATATATATTTCCATACTAACGTTGGAGATAACGAAGAAAGATTAAAAGAATGTTTAAATATCGCTTTTAACCGCTCTGACCTTATAATAACAACAGGTGGATTAGGCCCTACTGTTGATGACATTACAAAAGAGACAGTGGCTTCTTTTTTAGGTCTTCCTCTTGTAGAAAACATAGAAGCAAAAGAAGAGATAATAAGATTTTTTGAAAAAATAGGACAAACACCTACCATGAACAACTTCAAACAAGCCTTTTTCCCAGAAGGTGCAAAAATCTTGCCAAATAAAAATGGAACAGCTCCTGGCTGTATAATAGAAAAAGATAACAAAATCATCATAATTTTGCCTGGTCCACCTTCTGAGCTAATTCCGATGTTTGAGGAATCTGTATATCCTTATCTTAAAAGCAAAACTAATGAAACTATAAAGTCTCGAGTAATCAAAATATTTGGCTTAGGTGAATCAAAAGTAGAGGAAATGGTAAAACCTCTTTTGTTTAATTCTAATCCTACTGTTGCTCCTTTAGTAGGTGATGGATACGTAACTTTGAGAATAACTGCAAAAGGACATGATGACAAAGAAATTTTAGAAATGATTGAGGATATGGAATCAAGGATTAGAGGTATCATAGGTGACTATATATACGCTGTAGATGAGGAAGAAATGGAAGAAGTCGTGATAAAATTACTACAGAAAAACAAATTAACTCTTGCTGTCTCTGAATCTTGTACAGGTGGTTTATTGGCAAAAAAGATAACAGATGTATCAGGGGCTTCAAAAGTCTTTAATTTAGGTGTTGTTTCTTACAGCAATGAAGCTAAAGAAAATATCTTAGGGGTTAGAAAATCTACTTTAGAGTCTTATGGAGCAGTAAGCCATGAGACAGCAAAAGAAATGGCAGAAAATATAAGAAAATTGGCCAATGCTGATTTTGGTTTGTCTACTACTGGAATTGCAGGACCTACAGGTGGAACACCTGAAAAGCCCGTAGGATTAGTGTATGTGGGTTTTGCTACCAATGAAAAAGTCTATGTAAAAAAACTAATGTTAAGTGGTGATAGAAGTAAAATAAGGACAAGGACAGTACTACATGCTTTAGACATTGTAAGAAGATATCTTCTGGGAATAAAAATTGACTAGTTATGTCCATTAATATATAATTAATTTAATACAATACCTTGTATTCTTGGGAGGTAAATAATAAATGATAGAAAAACAAAAGGCTTTAGAAATGGCTATAAGTCAGATAGAGAGGCAGTTTGGCAAGGGCTCTATCATGAGATTGGGAGATACTGCAAAATTGAATGTAGAAGTAATACCTACAGGTTCTCTTGAATTAGACATTGCTTTAGGTGTCGGAGGAGTTCCAAGGGGAAGGATAATAGAAATTTTTGGCCCTGAGTCTTCAGGAAAAACTACCTTAGCGCTACATATGATAGCAGAAGCACAAAAAATGGGAGGAACGGGTGCTTTTATAGATGCAGAACATGCTCTTGATCCTGTATATGCAAAAAATCTTGGGGTCAATATTGAGGATTTATTGGTGGCGCAGCCTGATACGGGCGAACAAGCCTTAGAAATTGCAGAAGCCCTTGTTAGAAGTGGTGCTGTTGACATAATTGTGATAGACTCTGTTGCTGCTTTAGTACCTAAGGCGGAGATTGATGGTGAAATGGGAGATAGCCATGTAGGGCTTCAAGCGAGACTGATGTCTCAAGCTTTGAGAAAATTAGCAGGGGTTACTAGTAAGTCTAAAACTATTGTGGTCTTTATAAACCAGCTTAGAGAGAAAGTAGGTGTTATGTTTGGAAATCCTGAAACAACCCCTGGAGGAAGAGCACTGAAATTTTATGCCACAATAAGACTAGATGTGAGAAAAGTAGATGCAATAAAGCAGGGAAATGAGATAATCGGCAATAGAACGCGTGTCAAAGTTGTAAAAAATAAAATTGCTCCGCCTTTTAAACAAGCAGAATTCGATATAATGTATGGAGAAGGTATTTCAAGAGAAGGAAGCATTTTGGATATTGGCACAAGTATAGACATAATTGAAAAAAGTGGTGCTTGGTATTCCTATGGAGATATACGATTAGGGCAAGGAAGAGAAAACGCTAAGCAATTTTTAAAAGAAAACAAAGAAATCGCAGATGAAATTGAAAGAAAAATTAGAGAAAATTTCAATCTAGCTTATAATAAAATAAAATCCTCCCCTGATGCAATAGTAGAATGACCCCTTATTGTGGGGTTATTTTATTACAAAAGGAGAAATAAGCATGATAATAACTACTATAGAAAAGCAGAAAAAAAATAAAACGCAATATAATGTTTACATAGATGGAGAATATGCCTTTAGTTGCAATTTAGAAGATTTGATCTATTTAGGCATAGAGGAAGGAAAAGAACTAGATAGTGAACAGTATAATTATTATGTAAACTATACTGCAACAAGACAAGCGAGTGACTACGCATTTAAACTTTTATCAAGAAAAATGTTAACAGAAAAAGAACTTTCTCAAAAGCTTGAAATAAAAGGTTTTGAAGAGAATATTATAAAAAGTGTTATTGAAAAGCTGAAAAGCTATAACTATATCAATGACGAAGTTTATACCAAATTATTTATAGAACAAAAAATAAACCAATTGTATAGCAGGCGAAAAATTTATTACGAACTTGTAAAAAAAGGAATTAGTAAAGAATTGATCCAAGAAAGTTTAAACAATTTTTATCCTGAAGAAAAAGAAGTTGAAATAATAAAAAAATAATTGAAAAAAAATTAAAATCCCAAGAAGAAACTAAAAAGTTAAAAAACTATCTTTACAACAATGGTTTTCAAATTGAAAACATTAGCGATGCCTTGAAAGAAAAGGATTTATAACTTGACATAATTTTGAAAAGGGTCTAAAATAAAATATGAATAACTACTAAGGAGGTGTAAGAGTATTAGCCATGTTGAATTGATAATCACAGCACTTATTGCAATAGCAGTCGGCTTTCTAATTGGTTATTTTGCAAGAAAGATTATTGCAGAATCTAAAATAAAAAGCGCAGAAAATTTAGCGCGTACCATATTAGAAAGTGCAAAAAGAGACGCTGAAAATAAAAAAAGAGAGCTCTTATTAGAAGCTAAAGAAGAGATTCACCGCATGCGAACTGATTTAGAAAAAGAGATAAGGGATCGCAGAGGTGAATTACAGCGTTTAGAAAAAAGACTCCTTCAAAAAGAAGAAACCCTGGATAAAAGAGCCGAAACTTTAGAACAAAAAGAAAATCTTCTAGAAGAAAAACAAAAAGAAATTCAACAATTGGAAGAACAAATTTCTTTACTCCATCAAAAAGAAATAGAAGAATTAGAAAGAATTTCGGGACTAAGCCGTGAAGAAGCAAAAGCCATTTTATTAGAAAGTGTTCAAAAAGATATACAACATGAAATGGCTGTAATGATTAAAGAAATGGAAAACAAAGCTAAAGAAGAAGCAGAAATGAAAGCAAGGGAAATAATTAGCAATGCCATTCAACGTTGTGCGGCTGACCATGCTGCAGAAACAACTGTGTCTGTTGTTACCCTTCCTAATGATGAAATGAAAGGTCGCATAATAGGTAGGGAAGGTAGAAATATAAGGACAATAGAGACATTGACGGGAATTGACCTTATAATAGATGATACTCCTGAGGCTGTTGTTATTTCAGGCTTTGACCCTATACGAAGAGAAGTTGCGCGGATTGCGCTGGAAAAATTAATTGAAGATGGGCGAATACATCCCGCAAGAATAGAGGAAATGGTAGAAAAGGCTAAAAAAGAAGTAGACAACATGATAATCAAAGCAGGAGAAGAAGCGGTTTTTGAAGTAGGAATTCACGGTTTGCATCCCGAGCTGATTAAGTTACTAGGAAGACTTAAATTTAGAACTAGCTACGGGCAAAATGTCTTAAAGCATTCAATCGAAGTAGCTCATTTGGCAGGACTTATGGCTTATGAATTAGGTGCAGATGCCATAGTTGCCAAAAGAGCAGGGCTTTTACACGATATAGGTAAGGCCGTAGACCATGAGGTGGAAGGCCCTCATGTAATGATAGGTGCAGAACTAGCTAAAAGATATCATGAGTCTGATGCTGTCATTCATGCCATAATGGCTCATCATAATGATGTAGAGCCTCAGACTGTTGAGGCAGTATTAGTACAAGCGGCAGATGCTATCTCTGCTGCAAGGCCAGGTGCAAGGCGGGAAGCTTTAGAAGCCTATATTAAGCGTTTAGATAAGTTAGAACAAATTGCTAATTCTTTTGAAGGTGTAGAAAAGTCTTATGCTATACAAGCAGGAAGAGAAATCAGAATAATGGTAAAACCTGAAATTGTCAATGATGATGATATTGTCATTTTGGCGCGAAATATAAGCAAAAAAATTGAGGAAGAAGTTGAATATCCAGGTCAAATCAAAGTGACTGTCATAAGAGAGACAGTAGCTGTAGATTATGCAAAATAAAGGATTGAAAAAAGCGTGCGATGAGCACGCTTTAAAAGTTTCATCATAAATTTTTATTAGCTATTGTTTTAATAGCCAGGTTTGTGTAATAATAAGTTTAAGAAAATTATTTTTTGGAGGTTAAGAATGAAGATACTTATCATCGGCGATATAGTTGGAAGACCAGGTAGAAACATATTAAAAGAGCACTTACAAGAATTAATATCAGAATATAATATTGACATAGTTATAGCGAATGGAGAAAATGCTGCCGGAGGAAATGGACTGACTCGCAAAGTTGCTGATGAACTTTTTGAAATGGGAATTTCTGCATTAACAATGGGAAATCACGTGTGGGATCAAAAAGAAATATTAAAATTTATTGATGAAGAAATGCGAATTGTAAGACCTGCCAATTATTTAGAGGAAACACCTGGCAGAGGATCTATAGCACTTAATTTTAAAAATACAAAAATTGGTATTATAAATTTGCAGGGAACTACCTTTATGCCTTGCAATAGAAATCCTTTCTTTGTCGCCTTAGAAGAAATAGAAAAATTAAAAAAAGAGACGAATATAATCCTCGTAGATTTTCATGCAGAAGCTACTTCTGAAAAAATAGCAATGGGATATTTTTTAGACGGAAAAGTAAGTTGTGTTTTTGGCACTCATACTCATGTACAAACGGCAGATGAGAAAATATTACAAAATGGGACAGCTTACATAACTGATGTTGGCATGACAGGTCCTAGTGATTCTATATTGGGAATAGATAAAGAATTAATAATTAAAAAATTTACATCTTCTGTACCTGTACGCTTTGAAGTTGCAAAAGGTCCTGCCCAAATAAATGCCATTGTAATTTCTGTTAATGAAATAACAGGAAAATGCTATAGCATAGAACGGATTAATAAAATTTATGCATAAAAAGGAGGATTTTTAAAACAAATGTAGAATATTAACAAAGAGAAAATCATTTGTTTTTAAGGGGGAAAAACAATGGAAGTGTTAAAAGTTTCAGCAAAATCTAATCCAAACGCTGTAGCAGGAGCGTTGGCAGGGGTGTTAAGGGAGCGTGGAGGTGCAGAAGTACAAGCAATAGGTGCAGGTGCAATAAATCAAGCTGTAAAAGCTGTTGCAATTGCGAGGGGTTTTGTAGCACCAAGCGGGATTGACTTAATTTGCATTCCTGCTTTTACAGACATTGAAATAGACGGTGAAGAAAGGACAGCAATAAAGTTAATTGTAGAGCCACGATAAAAAATAACCTGCATTTTGCAGGTTATTTTAAATTGTAAAGGTAAAATTTAGAAGAAAGGTTGGGATATAATGTTTGCAGACCTTCACATGCATTCAAAAGCTTCTGATGGAACTAATTCACCTTCTGAAGTAGTTCGATTGGCAAAAGAACACGGACTTAGTTGTATTTCTCTGACAGATCATGATACGATTGATGGATTAGAGGAAGCCATAGGAGCTTCTTCGAGATATGAAATAGAAGTTATCCCTGGAATTGAATTTAATTGTTATTATCAAGATCAAGAAATTCACATTTTAGGTTATTTTATAAATTATCACGATAAAAATTTTACTGAAAAATTAGAAGAGATGAAAAAGCTGAGAGATGACAGAGCCAAAGCGATTTTAAAAGAATTAAATGAATTAGGAATTGATATTTCTATAGAAGACGTATTGGAATTCACAAGTGAAAAATTCATAGGAAGACCTCATATAGCAAGAGCCATGGTAAAAAAGAATTATGTAGAAAGTGTAAAAGAAGCCTTTGAAAAATACATAGGAGTGGGTGCTCCTGCTTATGTAGAAAGATACAGAATCACTCCTTTTGAAGCAATAAACCTTATTTTAGAAAATGGAGGTGTTCCTGTTTTAGCTCATCCCGGGTTACTTCAAGATGATAGTATTATTGAGGAATTAGCCCCAAAAGGTTTAATCGGAATAGAAGTTTACCATTCAAAACACACTACCGAAGATATAGAAAAGTATTTAAACAAAGCTAAAAAATACAAGTTAATCATAACTGGAGGCTCAGATTTTCACGGTATAGAAGTAGATGGCAGAGACCTTTTAGGAACCATAAAGTTAGACTATGAATATGTAAAAATATTGAAAAGTAAAGCTAAAAATTTTGTAGAAATATCAAAATAATTAAGTTAAAATAATATTGTGATTCATATAACAAAACCCTCTGGAGGTGTAAAAATTGGATTTATCCCAAAATGCCTTACAAATTACCCCTTCTATGACATTAGAAATAACTGCAAAGGCAAAACAGCTAAAAGCTCAAGGCATAGACGTTATAGACTTCGGAGTAGGAGAGCCAGATTTTGATACACCTGATTACATAAAAGAAGCTGCAATTGACGCTATAAAAAAAGGCTATACCAAATACACCCCTTCTTCAGGCATTTCCGAATTAAAAAAAGCAGTATGCGACAAGCTTTTAAAAGATAACGGCCTTAAATACCAACCAGACCAAATTGTCATATCAAATGGTGCTAAACACTCTATATATAACGCTCTTTGTGCAATTTTAAATCCTGGCGACGAAGTTATAATTCCTGTACCTTATTGGTTAAGCTATCCTGAGATGGTAAGGCTGGCTTATGGAAAGCCTGTCTTTGTAAAAACAAAAGCAGAAAATGACTTTAAAATTACATCCGAAGAATTAAAAAATGCTATTACCTCTAAGACAAAAGCTTTAATTTTAAATACCCCCAACAATCCAACTGGCTCAGTGTATACTAAAGAAGAGTTAGAAGAACTTGCAAAAATTATTGAAGAAGCAAATATTTTTGTCATTTCAGATGAAATATACGAAAAATTAATTTACGAAGGCAGTCACATCAGTATCGCCTCTTTAAATGAAAAAATTAAAGAACTGACAATTTTGGTAAACGGTTTGTCTAAAGCTTATGCTATGACAGGATGGAGAATTGGATATACTGCTTCTTCTTTAGAAATTGCAAAGGTTATGTCAAACATTCAAAGTCACACCACCTCAAATCCCAATTCAATTGCTCAATATGCCAGTGTAGCCGCTTTATCAGGAGATGAAACTGTTATTAAAAGAATGGCAGAAGAATTCAATAAAAGAAGAATTTATATGGTAGAAAGGATAAATAAAATAAAGGGATTGAAATCAAATAAACCTCAAGGGGCTTTTTATGTAATGGTAAATATAGACGAATACATTGGGAAAGAAATAAAAGGAAAAATTATTAGAGGTTCCATAGATTTTGCAAATGCTTTAATTGAAGGAGCAAATGTAGCAGTTGTTCCTGCTTTGCCCTTCGGAATGGACAATTACATTAGGATTTCTTATGCTACTTCCATTGAAAATATTGAAAAAGGCTTAAATAGAATCGAAGAATTTTTAAATAAAGCATAATGAGGAGGTAAATATGCGAGATACTTATCAGAATCCGTTAATAACAAGATATGCTAGCAAAGAAATGGCCCAAATCTTCTCTGACGACGAAAAATTTAAAACTTGGCGAAGATTATGGGTAGCTTTGGCAAAAAGCGAAAAAGAATTAGGGCTCAATATTACAGATGAGCAGATTAAAGAAATGGAAGAAAATATAGACAACATAAACTATGAAGATGCGGAAAAATTCGAAAGAGAATTTCGACATGATGTTATGGCTCACATACATGCCTATGGTCTTTTGTGTCCCAAAGCAAAACCTATAATCCATTTAGGAGCTACCTCTGCTTTTGTAGATGACAATACAGACATTATTTTGATGGATAAGGCTTTTAAGCTAATTGAAAAGAAGCTTCTTAAAGTAATAAAAGTTCTATCCGAATTTGCTTTAAAATATAAAGATTTACCTACTTTAGGTTATACTCACTTTCAACCAGCTCAACTTACTACGGTTGGTAAAAGAGCATGCCTTTGGATACAAGATTTAATTCTCGATTTACAAGATTTAAGATATAGAAGAGAAAACATAATGTTAAGAGGAGTAAAAGGCACCACTGGTACACAAGCAAGTTTTATGGAACTTTTTGGTTGTGATGAAGAAAAAGTAAAAGAGCTAGACAGATTAGTAGTAGAAAAAATGGGATATAAAAAGTCCTTCCCTGTGACAGGACAAACTTATACGAGAAAATATGACTTTATGCTCTTGTCTGTATTGAGCGGTATTGCTCAAAGTGCTCACAAATTCAGCAATGACCTAAGGCTTTTACAACATTTGAGAGAAATTGAAGAACCTTTTGAAGAAAAACAAATAGGTTCCTCTGCGATGGCTTATAAAAGAAATCCTATGAGAAGCGAGAGAATGGCAGCTTTAAGTAGGTATGTTATTGTCACACTTTTAAATGCATCTATTACTTCTTCTGCTCAATGGTTTGAAAGAACTTTAGATGATTCAGCTAACAGACGAATTGTAATACCCGAAATGTTCCTTGCCACAGATGCTATATTAAATCTTTATATCAACATTGCGTCTGGTTTAAAAGTAAACAAAAAAGTAATTGAAAAAAATGTGATGACGGAATTGCCTTTTATGGCTACAGAAAAGATTTTAATGGAAGCTGTACTTAAAGGTGGGGACAGACAAGAGTTACATGAAGCTATAAGAGTATACTCCTTAAAAGCGGCAGAAGAAGTTAAAAATGGAGAAGAAAATAGGTTGCTTGATTATATACAAAATGACCAAAGATTTAAACTTTCCCAAGAAGAAATTAAAGAATTAGTTGACCCTATAAAATTTACCGGAAGAGCTGTAAGCCAGACTGAAGAATACATTAAGGAAATTGTAAACCCTATTTTAGCAGATTTTAAAGAAGATGTAGAAGCAAAAGTAGAAGTGTAAAATTCGTTCACTTTCCACATCCCAATATCATAGAATAACAATAAAAATGGTATTGGGATGTGGTGGTAGATGGGAATATGGCCAGTTTTCTTTGAAGGATATAAAATAGAAAAAAAGTCAGAAGATAAACCTAAAGAAGTCACAACAACTGTAGATGATAAAAAATTACAAGAAGAAGCTTTAAAAGAGCTAAATTCTTTGATAGGCCTTAATAAAGTGAAAGAAATTATACAAGAAATTTACGCTTTCTCGCAACTGCAAATAAAGCGTAAAAAGGAAGGATTAGCCACTGAACCTATAGTATTACATATGATATTTAAAGGTAATCCAGGAACAGGCAAAACTACTGTAGCAAGGATATTAGGAAAACTTTTAAAAAGTATAGGAGTTTTAGAAAAAGGCCATGTAGTTGAAGTAGAGAGAGCTGATCTAGTAGGAGAATACATAGGACATACTGCTCACAGAGTCCGTGAAAATGTAAAAAAAGCTTTGGGAGGAATTTTGTTTGTAGATGAAGCTTATTCTTTGGCAAGGGGTGGAGAAAAAGACTTTGGCAAAGAAGCTATTGATACTCTTGTCAAAGAAATGGAAGACAATAGGAGTAAATTTATACTTATATTAGCAGGTTACAAACACGAAATGGAATATTTTTTAAATACCAATCCCGGACTTCGCTCCAGGTTTCCAATCCAGATAGATTTTCCTGATTATACTATAGATGAACTTCTTCAGATTGCGGAAGTCATGGTAAAAAACAGGCAATATAAGCTTACAGAAAGTGCAAAGAGAAAATTAATGAAAATATTGATTCGTGACGACAATTCAAGAGAAATAGGAAACGCGCCTTGTAAGGAATATCATAGAAAGAGCAATTAGAAAACAGGCTGTAAGAGTTTTAAACAAAATAAATATAACCAAAGAAGATTTAATAACAATAGACAGTATAGACATTAGAGAGGACTGAGAAAATGGACACAAAAAAATTTTTGCAGAACAATTTCCATATAAACTCAAAAATAATCGAAGTTATAGAAAAAGCAGAAAAAGATTGTTATCCTGTATTTAGAAAGATTGATAAGACTGTAGAGTACAATCAGTATAAGGTCATATATCATTTCCAAAAGAACAAATTAAGCGATATCCATTTTAATGGCACAACTGGCTATGGATATGGTGACATCGGGCGAGAGACAATCGAAAAAATATATGCAGGAATATTTGCCGCAGAAGACGCTTTAGTAAGGCCTCAAATCGTATCTGGAACTCATGCTATAGCATTATGTCTATTTGGCAATTTAAAACCAAATGAAGAGCTAATTTCGGCTTGTGGGAGGCCTTATGATACGTTAGAAGAAGTAATAGGGATAAAAGGGGAGGGGAGGGGAAGTTTAAAAGAATACGGAGTTATATATAAAGAAATTCCCCTCCTTAATGATGGAAAAATAGATATAGAAAGTGTAAAAAAAGCAATAACCTCAAAAACTAAAATGGTGATGATTCAACGATCAAAAGGGTATGACTATAGAAAGTCTTTGAAGATAGAAGATATAGAAAAGGCAATTGGTGAAATTAAAAAGGTAAAAGAAGATGTAATCATATTTGTAGATAATTGCTATGGAGAATTTACTGAGATAAAAGAACCAACAGAAGTAGGAGCCGACATTATAGCAGGTTCTCTTATAAAAAACATAGGTGGGGGAATTGCCCCTACAGGTGGATATGTAGTAGGAAAAAAGGAATTAGTTGAAAATGCTTCTTATAGGCTATATGCCCCTGGCATAGGAAAAGAGGTAGGTCCTTCTTTAGATTTAAATAGATTGATTTTACAAGGGTTATTTTTTGCACCTCAAGTGGTAGGACAAGCTTTAAAAGGAGCTGCTCTTTTAGCGAAAATTATGTCAGACTTAGGCTATGAAGTTACTCCAAAATATGACGAAGAAAGAACTGACATAGTTCAAGCTATCAAATTTAAAACTGCTGAAGAGTTGATATCTTTTATCCAGGGAATACAAATGGGGTCCCCAGTAGACTCTCATGTAATTCCTGAGCCGTGGGACATGCCAGGATATCAGGATAAAGTCATAATGGCAGCAGGAGGATTTATACAAGGATCTTCTATAGAATTAAGTGCAGATGCACCTATAAGAGAACCTTATATCGCATACGTGCAAGGTGGTCTTACTTATCCTCAAGTAAAATTGGCAATAGCTATTGCTTTAAATAATATTTACAAAGAAGAATAAGCTACAAAATAAAATTCAAGAGGAAAATCTTTCCTCTTGAATTTTATTTTCAATCTTCCTTTTGTGATAAAGGGTTTTTATTTACAGCTTCTTTTAATTGCGAATCATCTACATGGGTATAAATTTGCGTCGTAGACACGTTAGAATGCCCTAGGAGCTTTTGTAAAGTCCTTATATCTACATTACCATATCTGTACATCAAAGTCGCGGCTGTATGGCGCAATTTATGGGCAGAATATTTTTTCCTTCTAAATTAGCATTTTTTAAATGTTTTTTTACGGTATATTGTACAGTTTTAACACTTATGCGTTTAAGCCTTTTGCTCAAAAACAAAGCCTTTTTATCTTTGACTCCTTCTTTTGGCCTTACTTCTAAATATGTATTTATTGCATCAATACACGCATCATTTAAATAAACTGTTCTTTGTTTATTTCCTTTTCCTATAACAGTTAGTTTATCATCTTTTATGTCGTCTAGATTTATATTCACCAGTTCAGAAACTCTGAGCCCACAGTTTAAAAACAAAGTGATAATAGCGTAATCTCTTTCTTTAAAAGGCCCATCTATAGAATTTAAAAGCTTCTTGCTTTCATCAAGGGTGAGGTAAATAGGCTGTCTTACAGAAAGTTTTGGCGACTCTAATTCTTGAGTAGGATTTTTGCTTAGCACTTTAGCTTTTTTGTAAAGATAATTATAAAAAGACCTTAAACTTGCTACTTTTCGAGCACGAGCAGGGGGAGTATTAGACCTTTCGTTAGCTACAAAGTTAAGGTAGGCGTATAAGTCGTTTAAATCAACAGATTCTATCAAATCAACATCTACATCAGAAATATCTATTTCATCAAATTCTACATTAGGACTAACTTTTCCGCGTCTTTGCTTTAAAAAGCGCAAAAACAAAACTAAATCATAAGCATAAGCTTTTACAGTATTATAAGAACGGGCTTTTACAGTTGAGAAGTAGTTTAAAAATTCTTCAAGAAGAGGGGGATATTTAATAGAAGCATTATTAGAAGTATTATTAGAAATTTCATTAGACATTTTCAAAACTCCTTTCTATAATTCTAATTATACGAAATAACTATTTCGTATAATTACTTGTATATATAATACCATACATATAATGCTTAAATCAAGCTACTTTAGAGACTGCGTTCAAAATTATTAAAAAGCTCAAGGAACCTTACTAAACTAAGATTCCTTGAGCTTAAAACTCTTATAACTTTTTAGTATTTCTTTTTATTTGCTCTGTAGCCAGTCTATCACATAAATTATTGTATTCACTATCTGCATGACCTTTTACTTTAATCCAATTGATTTGATGTCTTTTTGAAACCTCTAAAAGCTCTTTCCATAACTCTTGATTTTCTACTGGAGTTTTATCTGATTTTAGCCAATTGTTTTTCTGCCACTTTTCAAGCCAGCCTTCTTTAAAGGCATTTATTACATAACTACTGTCACTATATAAATTAACTTTACAAGGCCTTTTTAAGGCTTTCAAAGCTTCTATTACTGCTTTTAATTCCATTCTATTGTTTGTAGTATTTTCTTCAAATCCGGATATTTCTTTTTTTGTTCCTTTGTACAGTAAAACTGCTGCCCAGCCACCTGGACCAGGATTACCGCTACAAGCTCCATCTGTGTATATTTCAACAACATCGATATTATTTGACATTTTTACTTCAATCCCTTTGTTTTTTGATATGCTGCAGCCACTGCTTCAATCACTGCACTTCTCATTGCATTTTTTTCCAAAATCCTTATACCTTCAATAGTTGTACCACCTGGAGATGTTACCATGTCTTTTAATTGGCCAGGATGAAAACCTGTTTTTAATACCATGTTACCTGCACCAGCTACAGCCTTTGAAGCTAATTTATACGCAACATCTCTTGGTAATCCCAATAGTACACCACCATCTGCCAATGCTTCAATAAACATGTACACAAATGCTGGACTACAACTAGAGACAGCCATTGCAGCATCAATTAACTTTTCTTCTACTTCTACAATTTCCCCACAGGTTTTAAAAATCTTCTCCACAATCTCTTTATCCTCTCGCTGTATCTCTTGTGAATAACTTATAGCAGTAATACCTTCTCCTATTAAAGCAGGAGTATTAGGTATTGTTCTCACTATCTTTCCCGTTTTTAAAATATCTTTGACATGACTTATAGTTATACCCGGAGCTATAGTAATTATTATTTTTTTATCAGTTACTTTTACTTTTATTTCTTCTAATACAGCATCGTAAATATTAGGTTTTACTGCTAAAATGATAATATCTGACTTTTCAGTTAGGTCAATATTGTCTTTTGCAACAATAACACCAAATTCTTTTTCTAACCCCGCTGTTTTTTCTTTCACCGGATCATAAAGAATTAAATCCTCAGCGTCTATAAAATCCGACTTTAATATGCCCTTTATAAGAGCAAGTCCCATATTGCCGACTCCTATAAAACCAATCTTCATCTTGAAAAACTCCCCTACTTTGTTATTTCAAAAAAACAGTATTAGTTACCCTAATACTGTTTTTTTGTTTTTACTCTTCTTTCTTCTCATCCTTATCAGAAGCAGAGAAGATTACAGGCTTTTGGGGTGTAATTGTCGAAATAGCATGCTTGTAGATAAGAAGTTGCTGTTTGTTCTCTGACTCCAACACCACCGTAAAATTATCAAATCCTTTCACTAAACCCTTTAATTGGAATCCATTGATTAAGTAGACAGTTACTGGTACATGCTCTTTTCTCACTTGATTTAAAAAGATATCCTGTAAATTAATAGCTGCTTTTGAACTTGCCATCTTTATCCCCCTTCTTTAATATGTATCATTAGTTATATTCTATCAAAAATTTAATTTTCCTGCTAAATATTTAATAATATTTTTTTTGAGTTCTTCATAATTTTTATAGTCATCTACAAAAAACCATTTGATAAAGTTATAACCCTTAAACCAGGTGATCTGTCTTTTTGCATACCTCCTTGTCCCTTTTTTAATCTTTTCAACAGCTTCTTCTAAAGAAATCTCTCCTTTTAAATATTCGACAATTTCTTTATATCCTAAAGCCTGCATAGCAGTACTGTCTTTATTATACCCGATTTTTAGCAAGTTTACCACTTCTTCAACCAAATTATTTTTTATCATTTCATCTACTCTTTGATTAATTCTATCGTATAAAATTTGTCTGTCTCTGAAATTAAGCCCTATCATTATAGGCTGATACTCTAGATTTAAACGCATACCACTCATTTTTTGATAGTAAGAAATAGGTTTGCCTGTAAATTCATAAACTTCTAAAGCTCTGATGATTCTTCTAATGTCATTTGAATGTATTTTTTTTGCTGCCTCTGGGTCCACACTTTTTAACTTCTCATAAAGATATTGACTGCCATAAGTATTTGCTAATTCTTTCATTTTCTCTCTAAATTCTTTGCTTCCTTCAAAATCAGAAAAGTGCATGATGTAAATTATTGAATTGATATATAAACCAGTTCCCCCTACAATTATAGGAAGTTTCCCTCTTTTGTAAATATCCTTTATAATCTCTTTCGCTCTTTTTTCATATTCTGCTACACTAAACTCTTGATTTGGCTCTACAATATCTATCAAATAATGAGGGATGCCTTGCATTTCTTCCTTTGTAATTTTTGCTGTACCAACATCCATGTACTTATAAACTTGCATAGAATCAGCAGAAATGATTTCTCCATTAAATTCTTTTGCCACGTCTACTGCTAATTTAGACTTGCCAGAGGCTGTGGGCCCAACAATAAGCACAATTTGTATAGCCATCCCATCACCCTTATATTACATAATTCTTTTAAACATCTTTTCTAACTGAGTTTTTGTTATAGCGATTATAACAGGTCTTCCGTGAGGACAGGTGTAAGGATTTTCTGTAATCTTCAAATCCTCAAAGAGTTTATAAATCTCTCTTTCAGATAAATTATCCATAGCTTTTACTGCAGCTTTACAAGCCATCATTATAATATTTTCTTCTTTTAAGGATATTTTATTGATAAGTTCCTTATCTTTAAGTTTTTCCACTATATCTATAAATAACTGCCTTGCTTCTGGCTGTCCTAAAATTACAGGCACCTCTCTTAATATTATAGAATTGTTCCCAAATTCCTCAAATACATAACCTAATTTATTTAAAAGCTCTTTTTCTTGATGAACAAGTTCTAAATCTCCTGGTTGTAATTCTACTACAATAGGAAATGTTACCTGCCTTGTTTGAATTTTTTCATATTGGGAAGTAAATTTTTCATATAAAATCCTTTCGTGGGCAGCATGTTGGTCAATTATATAGAATACATCTTCCCTTTCTACGATTATATAAGTAGAAAATAATGTGCCCACTATTTTTATGTCACTTATTTTTTTAGCAAGGTCATTTTTATTTACTTCTTCTTTTTCATACTCCTCATAAACAGCCAAATGGTTATCTAAACTACTATTTTTACTATTTTCTTTTAATACATTATCTTTTAAAAAGACGTTCTGACCTTTAAATTCATTGTCAAATTTCTTTTTTCCTTTTCTACTTCTTTATCAGAAGAAGTAAAGTATAATTTCGTCTGCTCAGCTGAAATAGTTGGAGTTTCAATTTTAAAGATATTCTTCTTTTCTTCAATTTTTACTTCTGGTATTAAGTTGTATTTATGAAGGCTATTCTTTATAGTTTTATAAACAGCTTCAAAAATTCTTCTTTCATCTGAAAATTTTATCTCTAATTTTGAAGGATGTATATTCACATCAATTTGCCTTGGGTCTATTTCCATGTACAAAAAAACGGCAGGATATCGATTTACAGGTATATAAGTCTTAAAAGCTTCATCGATAGCGGCTGAGAGGGTTTTATTTTTTACGTATCTTCCATTTACATAGAAAAATTGCATATTCCTATTTGAATAATTTAAAGAATTTTTACCTGCTAAAATCTTTAATTTCAAATCTTCACTTTCAAAAGAAGCTGACATAAGAGAAGAGTAGACTTCATTTCCAAAAAGCCTCAAAATTGCATCTTCTATATTTCCATTGCCTGATGTTATAAACTGCAGTTTCCTGTCTTTTACATATTTAAAAGAAACTTCAGGATGGGAAAGGCACAATTTAGTTACAACATCAGTTATATACATAGTCTCTGTTGAAGGACGTTTCAAAAACTTCCTTCGTGCCGGCGTATTAAAAAACACATCTCTTACTTCAATACTACATCCTTTTGCACAACCGCAATTGGTTTTTTCTACTACCTTCCCACCTTCCACAACAACTTTAGTACCCAATAAAGCTCCTTCTTCTTTAGTCTGTAAAGTTACGTGGGAAACTGCCGCAATACTAGCTAAGGCCTCTCCTCTAAAGCCTAATGTCCCTATATTATAAAGGTCATTGTCAGATTTTATCTTGCTGGTGGCGTGCCTTTCAAAAGCTAAAATAGCGTCTATTTCATTCATTCCACAACCGTCGTCAGATACCTTTATATAAGGAATGCCACCTTCTAAAATTTCCACTGTAATATTTTTGCTTCCAGCGTCAATAGAATTTTCAATTAATTCTTTCACTATAGAGGCAGGTCTTTCAACAACTTCTCCTGCAGAAATTTTATTTATTGTCTTTTCATCTAAAAGATGAATTTTATTCATAATACTCCGCTCCTCAAGGAGATTGCCTTCTCCTTTAATTCATATAAATAATTTAGAGCTTGAATAGGAGTCATGTTGTCCACATCGCAATTGGCTATATCATCAATTAGCGAATCCTTTGCCGTAGAAAAAATATCTATTTGAGTAAAGGCAAGTTGCTGTGATGCATTTTCTAATTCGGACTTTATGACCTTATCACTTTCCAAACTGTTCAATATCTCTTTTGCTCTTTCAACAATGCTATAAGGTAGTCCTGCTAATTTTGAAACTTGTATTCCATAGCTTTTATCAGCGCCACCAGGTACTATTTTTCGTAAAAATATTATGTCATCTTCTCTTTCTTCTACTGAAACATTATAATTCCTGACTCCCCTCATCTTGCCTTCAAGTTTTGTCAATTCATGATAGTGAGTAGCGAACAAAGTTTTAGCCTTTATCTTTTCATGAATATATTCAATAACTGCATGAGCTATACTCATACCATCATAAGTGCTTGTACCTCTTCCTACCTCATCTAGTATTATCAAACTTTTACTAGTGGCAGATTTTAATATATTTGCCACTTCAGACATTTCCACCATAAAGGTACTCTGTCCTGCAAAGATGTCGTCGGATGCTCCTACTCTTGTAAAGATCTTATCTACAATTCCAATTTTAGTGTAAGAAGCAGGGACAAAAGAGCCTATCTGCGCCATCAGTACAATTAAAGCAACCTGTCTCATGTAAGTAGATTTACCAGCCATATTAGGTCCCGTTATTATCATGATAGGATTTTCAGGACCAATATCTATATCATTTGCTACATAAGATTCATCAGAAATAGTCTCTATTACTGGATGTCTCCCTTCCTTGATGACTATTCTGTCACTATAATCTACTATCGGTTTTATATATCTATTTGTTTCCGCAACTTCTGCAAAGGAAATGAGTACATCTATTGTGGCTATATATTTTGCTGTGTTTTGTATTCTTACAATTTGTAGTTCTACTTTTTCTCTTATTTCGTTAAAAAGCTGATATTCAAGCTCAATTAATTTTTCTTCTGCTCCTAATATAGTCTCTTCTATTTCTTTAAGCTCAGGTGTCACATACCTTTCTGCATTTGCCAAAGTTTGTTTTCGTATGTATCTTTCAGGAACCTGTGGTATATTAGATTTTGTAACTTCAATATAATAGCCAAAAACTTTGTTGTAACCTATTCTCAAGTTCTTAATGCCTGTTTTTTCTCTTTCTTCAGCCTCAAGATTTGCGATCCAATTTTTACCTTCTGTTGAAGCCTTTCTTAGCTTATCTACTGTTTCATTATACCCGTCTTTTATGATATTTCCTTCTTTTAATTGAGTAGAAGGGTCATCTTTTATCGACTTATCTATTAATTCGTATATATCTTGTAAAGTATCAAATTTCTCGCATATCTCTTTTAAAAGCCTTGAATTGAACTTTTCTAATATTTCTTTGATGTAAGGCAAATTTTGCAGAGATAGCTTTATAGAAATAAAATCTTTTGGATTAATACTCTGGTAGACAATTTTGCTGGCCAATCTTTCTAAATCGTATATTTTGTTTAAAAATTGTTTTAAATCTTGGCGATTTTTATAATCATTAAAAAGTTCTTCAACTGCCTCCAGTCGAGCATCAATGTGCTCTTTGTTAAGCAAAGGCTCTTCCAGCCATTTTTTTAAAAGCCTTCCTCCCATAGGAGTTACAGTTTTATCTAAAACTCCTAATAAAGAGCCTTTTTTTGACTTGTTTCTATTAGACTCTAATATTTCTAAATTTTTTATTGCATTGCTGTCTAATCCCATATAGGAGTTATCTTCATATATAAGCAATTTGTTTATATGCTTTAAAGCAGTTTTTTGTAATTCTTGTAAATAGCTAAAAAGAGCCGCTAACGAATTAGCCATATAAGGCTTATCTTTTATACCTAATTCTTCGGATTTTTTATTAAATTGAGTTTCTATTAATTTAATTTTTTCTTCATAGTCAAGCTGCTTTTCATAGATATTTACAGCACAGTTATTATTCTTGAAAATTTTTATGTATTTATTATTTTTTAAAAAATCTTCATTAGCGATTATTTCTGAAGGAGCATACTTTGTTATTTCATCATAAACTCTTTTAATGTCTTTACAATTTTTAAGTTCTGTAGCGTATAAATCTCCCGTTGTTACATCAACAGCACAAATTCCATAATTGTCCCTTCCTTTAAAAACAGACACAAGGTAGTTATTTGTTTTTTCATCCATTGATTCAGGATTTATTATTGTCCCCGGAGTATATATTCTTACTACATCTCTTTTTACCAATCCTTTTGCTTTTGCAGGGTCTTCTAATTGTTCACAAATAGCAACTTTATATCCTTTCTTTATCAACTTGTCTATATAAAAGTCTGCTGCATGGTAAGGAACACCAGCCATTGGGGCTCTTTCTTCCGTTCCTGCGTCTCTCCCTGTCAAAGCTATTTCAAGCTCTTTAGCAGCAATTTCCGCATCTTCGTAAAACATCTCATAAAAATCTCCTAGGCGGAAAAAGAGTATTGCATCTTTATATTTTTCTTTTATTTTAAGGTATTGTTCCATCATTGGAGTGACGGCCATTTTTTTGCACCTCCGACTCCTCTTTATTATATCATAAAAATTAGCGCCCATATAGGCGCAGTTTTATCTTATAACTTCTACTAATTCTCCCTGCATTGTCCAAGCCTTTGTTTCAGTTATTTTAACATTAGCAAGTTTGCCGATAAGGCTTTCATCTCCCACAAAGTGGACTACTTTATTGGTTCGAGTTCGAGAGGTCAATTTATTACTGTCTCTTTTACTAATTCCTTCTATCAATACTTCCACAATTTTTCCTCTCAATTCTGCACTTTTTTCTAAGCTGATTTTGTTTTGCAACTCTATAAGTCTTTCTAAACGCTCATGTTTTACAGCATCATCTACTTGGTCTGGCATATTTGCCGCAACAGTGCCTGCTCTTTTAGAGTAAATAAAAGTATAAGCGGCATCAAATCGCACTCTTTCTACTAAATCCAACGTCTCCAAAAAATCTTCTTCTGTTTCACCTGGAAAACCTACGATTATATCTGTTGTTATCGCAATATCTGGAATGTTACTTCTTACTTTGTCAATAATTTCTAAATAGTGTTCTTTGGTGTATTTTCTATTCATCTTTTTTAAAATCTTGTTGCTACCAGCTTGTACAGGTAAATGCAAATGTTCACAAACTTTATCTAAATCCCTAATGGCATATATTAATTCATCGGAAATATCTTTAGGATGAGAGGTCATAAACCTTATTCTCTCAATTCCTTCAATATCATTTAGCTTGTAAAGTAGTTTTGCAAAAGTTATATCTTCATCAAGGTCTTTTCCGTAAGAATTTACATTTTGCCCTAATAAAGTGATTTCCTTATACCCTTTTTGGGCTAATTCTTTTACTTCTGCTATTATATCTTCTGGCTTTCTGCTCTTTTCTCTGCCTCTTGTATAGGGTACTATGCAATAGGTGCAAAAATTATTGCAACCATAAATAATATTAACCCATGCCTTTAAATTGCTGTCCCTTTTGACAGGTAACTCTTCAATTACATTTTTTGTATCTTCTATAATATCTATAACTATATCTTGAGAGTTCAAAGCCTCCCATAAAAGCTGTGGAAATTTATATATATTATGAGTGCCAAAAACAATATCTATATAGGAATATTTTTCTTTAATAGCTTCTACTACATTTTTTTCTTGCATCATACAGCCAGATACACCAATAATTAAATTAGGATTTCTAGCCTTCAATTCTTTCATTTGTGATACTCTTCCCAATACTCTTATTTCAGCATGTTCTCTTACAGCACAAGTGTTAAAAAGTAAAACATCAGCTTGTTCCAGATTTTCAGTATATTTATATCCCATCTTTTCTAGCATACCTGCCAATTTCTCCGAATCATGGACATTCATTTGGCAGCCGTAAGTTTCAATGTGATAATAAAGGTTTTTACCCTTATTTTCTTCTGCAATTTCTTTCATTATTTTTTCTTGTTTTTTTAATTCTTCTTCAGTCACATAAATATTGGTAGGCATTATTATTAACACCTCTTTTATCCCTGTGGAATAATTTTTTTGTAGAAAAAAGTTTTAATTGGTTCAAAATTGTATCTATATGGCAATATTATCTGCTCTGTGCTACCCACAAAAAATATACCGTTATCATTTAAAGACTCATAAAATTTTTTATATATTTTATCTTTAGCTGTATCATTAAAATATATTAACACATTTCTACAAATTAATAAATCTATATTTTTAGGATATTCATCATTTAACAAGTCATGCTTTTCAAATTGTACGCTTTTTCTAATATCTTCACTTATCTGATAACTTTTGTCATCAATTTTTCTAAAGAATTTTTTTAAATATTCTTGAGGTACTTTTTTTACACTCTCAGCCGAATATATACCTTTTTTAGCTTTTTCCAATACTCTTCCATCTATGTCTGTAGCAATAATTGTCACATCTTTTAAATCTATAAACTTTGTTAAAAGCATGGCTACAGAATAAGGTTCTTCTCCAGTAGAACAAGCTGCACTCCAGACTCTAAAACTTTTTTTATAATGTCAGGTAAAAGGTCTTTCTCTAAGATTTCCCACTGTGAAGGGTTCCTAAAAAATTCTGTCACATTAATAGTAATATAATTTAGAAACTCTTCATATAATGTCTTATTAACAGAGAGTTCATTAAAATATTCCTCATAAGAGCTAAATTTGTGACTAGTGATTAAAGATTCTAATCTTCTTTTCATCTGCTTTTCTTTGTATAAAGATAAATCTATTCCAGTCAATTTATGTATTTTTTTAACAAAGTCCTCATAACCTACCATAAATATGTTCACCCCTAATTATAGAAAAAAGTGGCTTTAAAAGCCACAAACAAACCAGATCCTTCATATTTTGAAGTTTAATCAGTAATTAACCACCTTCACTGGTTTTTCAAAGACTCCACGTTTGACCTCTGTTGCAGTCATGTTTTGTGCTCTTAACATTTTCGCTATATAGTTACAGGCATCCCACGGATTGACATCATCACCACAAGTAAATACGTCAACCGCGGCATAACCCAGTTCTGGCCAAGTATGGATAGTTATATGAGATTCTGATATGACCACTACTCCGCTTACGCCCTGGGGATTAAATTTATGGAAAGCAACTTCCCGTATCTCTGCGCCTGTCACTATTGCAGACTGAACCATTATGTCTTCGATTAATTCCAAGTTGTCTAAAATATTGCTATCGCACCCATAAATTTCTGCCAAAATGTGGCGACCCAAAGCATTCATTTTGTATCGTGCCTCCTTTACTAAAATAATGTATACATTCAATGATTTTAATTTTAGCAGATTTTTTTCTTTTGTCAAGGTTTTTTACATGACAGTTTAAAAATTTTTATTAAATATTTCTCCCAAGGTGATTCTAAGCTCTTGATGCTCTATTTCTGGAATATCTTCTTCTTCAAGAGGCACTTCTTTAAGATTTATTTTTTTATCTTGTTGGTTTATATTCAATATTTCTACTTTTATAGTATCATTTATTTTGTATGTTTTGATACTATTTTCTAAATTATTTTTATGAATCAATCCTTCTATCCCTGGTTCTAGCTGTACAAATACTCCAAAAGGCGTAATATTAGTAACAGTTCCCTTTAGCACGTCTCCTTCGTGATATTTTGTTTCTGCATTCTCCCACGGATCTGGCAATACTTTTCTCAGGCTCAAAGTAATTTTTTCTTTTTTTTCATCCACATTTAATATATAAACCGAGACTTTATCTCCAATTCCCAATACTTCTCGCGGATTTTTAATTCTTTCCCAGCTAATTTCACTTAGAGGGATAAAACCATCAAAACCTCCTATGTCTACAAAAGCTCCCTTATCTATTATGTTTTTTACTTTTCCTTCTACTATGTCTCCTTCTTTCAAATTAGATAAAAGCGCTTTTTTAACTTTTTCTCTTTCTAGTTTCAGTACTTCTTTTTGAGATCCAACAATCTTCTTGCCGGGAATATACTCAATTATTCGAAGCCGCAAAGTTTTACCTAAATATTCATTTAATTTATCGACATAATGTAATTCCAGTTGAGAAGCAGGAATAAAAACCTTAGCTCCTAATGAGTAGGCAATCACTCCGCCTTTTACAACCTCAATAATTTCTCCTTCAATTATCTCTTTATTTTTATAGGCTTTTTCAATTTTTTCTCTGCTCAGCTTATCATCAGCCATAACTTTAGAGGCTAATACATTTCCTTCATCATTTTCCACACTTATTATATATAAATCTAACTCATCATCAACATTGAAGGTCTTTTTTACATCAAAATTAGGATTTAAAGAAAGTTCATTTTTAGGCACAAAAGCATCTGATTTATAGCCAATATTTGCAATAATCCCCTCATCAGAAACTTTTATCACTTTTCCCTTGACAATGTCTCCAGGTCGCAACGTCTTAAAAGTATAACCTTCTAAAAAATCACTCATCCCCATCTTCCCCTTTTAAAAATCTAATTTTCTCTATCACGTCTTCTATCACATAATCGGGGGTTGAAGCTCCTGCTGTTACTCCTATAATCTCATGGTCTTTTACCATCTCAAGAGTCAATTCCTCTGCATCTTCTATATGAAAAGTGTTTTTACAATTTTTTTCACATATCTTTTTTAGTTTTTGAGTATTAGAACTATGTTTCCCCCCAATTACAAACATTACATCTACCTTTTTTGAAAGCTCATCAGCAGCATCTTGTCTTTTTTGTGTAGCATCGCATATAGTATTAAAAAAAATAAGGTCTTTAACTTTTAGCTTTATTACTTCTAAAATATCTTTCCAATGCTTTTCAATGAGAGTAGTTTGAGCAACTGCACATGCCTTTTCTAATTGAGGTAATTCATAAGCTTCTTCAATTGAATTTACCACATAAGCGGTGTCATCACACCATCCGTTTACTCCTATTACTTCTGGATGATTTCTATCTCCTACAATGATAATAGAGTAGCCCTTGTGGTAGTACTCATAAACTATATTTTGGACCTTTTTTACAAATGGGCAGGTAACATCTATGACTTCAACTCCTTTTTTAGCGAGAAAGTCGTATAATTTTTTAGACACCCCATGACTTCGGATAATTAATTTATCGCCCTCAGTCAATTTATCCAGCTCTTCTTCTTCAATAACATTAACCCCTTTTTTCGATAAGTCCGATATAACTTGTGGATTATGAATAATTTCACCTAAAGTATATATTTTCTTTCCATCACCTTTTTCAATTTCCTGATATGCAGTTTCAATAGCTCTTTTTACTCCAAAGCAAAAACCTGCATACTCAGCAATCAATATTTTCATTCTTTACCTCCTACAGCAATTTTGCAATTTCTTGCATTATTTCCTCTCCAATAGCAGAAAGTCTCTCGGAGGAAAGTTTAGAATTAGCATATTTTTCAAAAGTTATTGGTTTACCGATATTTATAATAATCTTAGAAAAAAGGCGATATTTCCCTTTAATTCCTATAGGTACTACAGGAGCATTCCCTTTAATTGCTAATAAGGCAACCCCTGGTTCAGCCTTTTGAAGTTTTCCGGTTTTACTTCTTGTACCTTCAGGGAAAATTCCAATTGCTCTTCCTTTTTTTAAGTAAGATAAAGCAGTCTTGATAGCTGATAAATCAGCTGTACCTCTTTTGACAGGAAAAGCTCCTAAGCCTGTCCCTAAAAGAAGCTTTAAAAAAGGATTTTTAAAAAGCTCTTCTTTTGCCATAAAGTATATTCGCCTGTTTAAAAGTGCTCCTATGACAGGAGGATCTAGAAGACTTATATGGTTAGGGCATATGATTACTGGGCCTTTTTTAGGAATATTTTCAAGTCCTCTTACTTCTATTCTAAACATCACTTTTATAATTACTAATACTATAATTTTAGCAATATAATAAAACATACTTAAATTTCCCCTTTTAATCCTTCCTTTATAATATTGTACAGTTTTTCTAAAACTTCCTCTTCTGAAAGATATGTAGTATCAATGACAATAGAATCTTCAGCAATTTTTAGAGGAGATGTATCTCTCTGTGAATCTATGGTGTCACGATTTTCTATTTCTTTTAACACCTCGTAATAACTTACATTTACATTTTTAGTTTTAAGTTCTCTATAACGCCGTTTTGCCCTTTCTTCTAAAGAAGCAGTTAAAAAAATTTAAACTGTGCATCAGGCAGCACAACTGTTCCTATGTCTCTTCCATCCATTACTACATTTTTGCCTTCAGCAATTTTCCTTTGTTTTTGCACTAAAATTTCTCTCACTTTAGGTATTTTAGATACCAAAGATACTTTTTCAGAAACCTCCGGTTTTCTTATTTCTTCAGAAATGTCTTTTCCATCTAAAAAAATTTTTTCTCCTTCTAAGATGATATCAGCACTTTGCACAATATCAGCTATTTTGTTTTCTTCAATAAGATTTACCCCCTGTTGGATGGCCTTATATGTAATGGCTCTATACATAGCACCTGTATCGATATAGGTATAATTTAAAAGTTTAGCTAATTTTTTTGCAACAGTGCTCTTGCCAGCTCCAGCCGGCCCATCTATTGCTATTTTTACAGTCAATACTATCACCTCAAACTAAGTCTGGACGCAGTTTTTTTGCTTCTTTCAAATAAACGTGTTTAACCTCTTTATCTTCACTTAAATTTGTAAAAATCGCAACTCTTATGCAATGGCTGAGACTGCCTTTTACCTCCATTTCTTGTAGGCACATCATAGGTATTGAGGTCATACCCATATTCCTAACTGCTTCGGCAGGGTAAACCGCATCTAAATCTTTAGTAGCACTAAAAAAAATAGAAATTATGTTTTTCTCTTCTAATTCATTTGCTTTAATAATTTCTTCAATGAGAATAGTAGTATCCTTTAAAATATCTTCTTTTGTATTTTTGGAAGTTATAGCACCTCTTATGACTTTTATAGGGCATTCTCCTCTCCTATCATCTTTTGTCTTTTTTATATTATAGCATAATTACCCTTTACAAATAAATCATTTCAGCCTAATCATACATATTTTTTGTATATTCTTATCTACTTTAACTACAGTGGTATTTTGCGGCTCAATTACATTTTCACTAATTGCTACTACTTTAAAATGAAGAGGTTCCTTTTCTCTGGTGCCATCTATTTCCAAAATTTGATTGGGCCTTACTGTAATAGTAATAGACTTGGTAGAAAAATTTGCAACTGGCTCTCCGTCTAGCAATACAAAGGAATTTAATGCTTTATCCTTTTCTACAACCTCAATTGTCACTTTACCTTCTTGCGAAAGATTAGAATTTAAATTAATCCCCTCTAATCTTTGTGTAGAACTTAAAAAAACTTTTATATCGTCATTTGTCATCAAAAGTTGAGTTATAGCTATACTTAAAAGCCCTAACATTATCAATACTACAAGAATACTTTCACTGTCAATATATCTGTATTTTTTCCTTTTGACTCTTTTTCCCATATTTATCCTCCTTTTCTTATTATATCTTATGCAAAATAAATAAAAAAATGCGGTTTCCCGCATTTCACATTCACGCATTGATTCCTGCCACATATCCCGTAGAAAAGGCGATTTGCAAGTTGAATCCACCGGTAAATCCATCCACATCTATAATTTCACCTGCAAAAAATAAGCCTTTTATTATTTTAGACTCCATTGTAGAGGGATTTATTTCTTTTATACTTACTCCACCACCTGTAACAATAGCTTCTCTTATAGGCCTTAGGCCTTTTACCTTAAAAGTAAGATTTTTTAAGCTATTGACCAATTTTTTTCTTTCATTTTTGGTTATTTCCCTAACTTTTTTATCAGGTTCTATATTCGCCCTTTTTATAACATATAGGATTAATGAATGAGGCAATAAATCTTCCAAGGCATTTTTCAGATTTTTATTTTGGTACTTATTAAAATCTCTTAATACTCTTTCCTCCAGCTTTTCAACATTAAGTCCCGGCTTTAAGTCAATTTTTATTACCACTTCTCCCTTACCTAAGTAGTCATGTAAAAACCTGCTTAAGGTGAGTATTGCAGGGCCTGACAACCCAAAATGGGTAAAAAGCATTTCTCCAAACTCTTCTCTTATTAATTTCTCTCCAAAAAAAGCAGAAACTTTGACATTTTTAAGAGTGAGTCCCATCAATTCTCTTACATTTTCATATGTAACAATCGGCACTAAGGAAGGAAATGGCTCTATAATTGTGTGCCCCAATTTCTTAGCAATTTCATACCCATCACCAGTAGAGCCAGTCGTAGGATATGACACTCCTCCTGTTGCTAATATTACACTATCGCAGTTTAAAACACTCTCATCAACACTTATGCCCTTTACGTGTTTATTTTCCACTATCACATCACTTACTCTGCAGTTATAATTTATCTTTACTCCATATTTTTTAAGGATATTCACAAAAAAATCTCTCACTTCTATTGATTTATCTGAAACCGGAAAAACCCTTAAGCCTCTTTCTACTTTAGTTTTAAGCCCATTTTTATTTAAAAACTCTATTAAATCCTTATTAGAAAACTTGCTAAAAGCGCTATATAAAAATTTACTATTGCCTGGAATATTCTCGAAAAATTCTTCTTTGTCAGCAAAATTCGTAATATTACACCTTCCATTACCTGTAACTAATAATTTTTTACCTAAAATGTTATTCCTCTCAAATATACTTACTTCTTTTCCCATCATAGCTGCTGATAAAGCTGCCATCATTCCTGCTGGACCGCCGCCTACTACAAATATTTTTTTCATATTATTTTTTCATCTCTCCTCAAATGACAAGTATCGTTAAATAGCACTAAAACAGTTTTTCCATCTTCTTTAACATCTATTATATTAAGAGAAGTATTATCAAGTCTAAATCTAGGATAAAAACTTAAGTCAATTCCTAAAAGCCCTAAAATCAGTGCTTTTATAGAAGTCCCATGAGAAACAATCAATATATTTTTTCCTTTATTCTCTTCAACTATCTTCAAAGTATTTTTTACCATTCTCTTTTGAACTTCTTCTAAAGTTTCTCCTTTTTCTATATTAGCTTTAACAGGATTTGTTTTCCATAATGTATATATTTCTTTATACAATTCATTAATTTCTTCCGATGTAAGCCCTTCCCATATACCAAAGGACATTTCTCTAAACTCAGGAATTTTCTGAACTTCTAATCCCAACTCTTTTGCAATTATTTGTGCAGTTACATAAGCTCTTTTTAAATCACTTGAATATATACAATCTATTTTCTCATTTTTTAATCGACTCGCCAGTAGTTCAGCCTGTTTTAAACCTGTAGGTGTCAAATCAATATCCTGCACACCTTGCATTTTATTGTGTAAATTCCACTCTGATTGCCCGTGACGTGCTATATATAGTCGTGTAGTCATACAATTCCTCCTTAAGTTTTATGCGAAATTAAGGTAAAAGATTTGATCTGCGTAAGAAAGCTTTGACACCTCCCATTTTCTCTCTTTTAATGGAATTTTCTTAAAAGGCAAGCCTAACTCATTTATAAATTTTTCAAATCGCTCATCCAGCCAAGGAGGTGTCCAAATACCCGACCTACAAATGTGTATAACCCCTATCAAATTCTCTTTTGGTAATTCTTCTACAGATTTATAATACTGTATATTGTAAAGATTGTTAAAGTCCTCAAAATCTGAAGGCTTTTCAAAGGTGTAAGGGCTATATACAATGTTGGCTCTTTTTACTATACCTTCTTTTAAAAGTTTACCTAGCCAATTAGCACAATTTAATTCAAAATCCAGTGAAGGTAGTCCACCATATCCTAAATCAGAATGGGCATCAAAAGAAATTACTTCAGAACACTCAAAATTTTTTGCCAAATAATAGGCAACTTTATGGGATTCAGAGACAAAAATTTTAATATTTTTATCAAACTCAAACTGTGTCTTTATTTTATCCCAGAAGCCTTTTATGACTTTACCTACTTTTATAGTCTTTTCCAAATCTTCTCCCTCTAATTTCCCTTTTATATATCTCTTATACCACAGTTGAGTCAAATTTTTATCATTTTCTATATAAGAGAAAAACCACTCTTTTTAGAAGGTATAAAATAATCCCAATCTACAGTTAGAAGACTCCTTACCATAAAGAAGCCTCCTCTGATAAGCTTTTTATAATATTTTACCATATAAAAAAGACCTTCAATTGAAGGCCTTTATAAGATAGTGTCAAGATACTGTAGGATTTTTTAAGACAACCCCTGAAACTTAGTTAATTTCAGCCTTCAACTTATCATGCTTTTTATATAACTTGTGCATATTTTAATGCTCTTAAAACCCTATATATTGGCGTTACTTTCCCTATATTCAAAACTGTAATATTGTTTATCTTTTCATTTGTAGACGTTTTAACTCTCCTCACTGCCTCTTTTATTTGCTTCTTCGTTAAATTATAACTCCCAGCATTGATATTCTTTTTCTTACCCCATTCTGCTTCTCTTAAGTCTCCTCCATTCTTGCTGAATACCCTTAATTTCGCCATTAACTTTAATCCTTCTCTACTCCACCCTAATGGATTCCTGCTTAATCTGGCTGAAAATACATGGCTTATATGCCCTTCTGCACTGCACCCTATTACATCTTCGTCTTTGTTGTATATCACTATCCCTTCCCAATTGTTTAGTATGTATCTCTTACTCCTTTTATCTTCTCTTTCTCTTCCTCCTCCACTCTCTTTATTAGTTCATCAAATATCTTCTTCACTCCTTCTTTATCCCCTTCATTTATTGCTCTCCATATCTTATCCCTATACTTTGGCTCTTTCGATGTAGCTTTTAATACGTATTTGTTTAAATGATATCTGTCTAGTACAAACCTTGATTTTAATATCCATTTTAATCCCTCTTTTATCCACGGTGCTCCATCTCCTGCTATGTATATCTTCTCTATCTTCTCTTCCTTGTAATTTTCTTCTATGTAATTTGCTACATCTATCCATATGTCTTCAGCTTTCTCTCCTACATATGCTTTGTAATAGACATTCTTCAGTACGTTCCTTCCGTTTTTCTCTTCTCTACCTTCATGTATGTATACTAATCGTGGAGTTTCATCTCTCCCGTCCTGTAAAGGTACATGGTCTTCATCTGCCTCTATGTATAATACCCTTACCTCTTTCTTCTCTTTTATTTCTCTCTTTACTTCTACTTCACCTACTTCCCTTATTGCGTTTAATACCGTCTGTTTACTTAACTCCTCTGGACATGCTTTTTTACTACTTCTCTCATATGATTCTTCTATCGCGTTTTCTACTAACTTTATTTTTACTCCCTTTTCTATCCTATCGTGCCGTCCTATCTCTAATGCATCATCCACCAAATATGTATATCTTCCATCCTCTTTAGATTTGTAATATGTCCTCTCATATTCAATATCCCCAAGGACTGTCGTTAATCTCTTTTTATCTTTCCTCTCTACTACCCATTTTTCTTTCCTTCTGTTATCTTCTTTTATTATCCTATCTAACTCTTCAATAATTGCTTCTATTGCATCTCTACCTAATTTGTCCGTGAGTTCCTTTATCCTTGCTGCAAGCTCTGTAATATTCATTCCTTTATTTAATAAATCACCAAAAATTTCTACTACTTCCTTAGTGAAATTTAGAGCATTTTGTAGTATAATATCCTCAAAGATATGTTTTTTCACAAGAGACACCCCTTTCTGTGATGTTTTGTTTCCAAGTTCTATTTTATCACAGGGGTTGTCTCTTGTTTTTTTCACTCAAAAAATCCTACGATAATTTTACACTATGCCTTTATAACCAACCTCTAATTTTCATAGCTTCATAGACTCGTTTAATCGATATCATGTAAGCTGCTGTCCTCATATCAACTTTGTACTGTTGTGCTAATTCATATATAGCGTTAAAAGCATTTACCATCATAATTTCCTGTCTTTCTTCTACTTCTTTTTCTGTCCAATAATAATTCATGAGATTTTGTACCCATTCAAAATATGAGACTATTACTCCTCCTGAATTAGCTAAAATATCTGGAACTACAAACACGCCTTTTTCTGCTAAAATTTTATCTGCTTCAGGGGTGGTAGGACCATTTGCTCCCTCGCAAATTATTTTCGCCTTTACATCTGGCGCATTTGCAGAAGTTATCTGGTTTTCTAAAGCTGCTAAAGCTAAAATATCTACATCCATTGTTAAAAGCTCTTCATTTGTTATACTGGTTGTTCCCTCAAAATTGCAAACTGTTCCTGTCTTATTTACATGCTCTACTAATTTTTCGACATCAATTCCATCTTTATTGTATATACCTCCATACACATCACTTACTGCCACAATTTTAGCTCCTAATCTATGAAGATTTAAAGCTGTGTAACTTCCAACATTTCCAAAGCCCTGTACAGCTGATGTACAATTTTTGGAATCCATCTGTAAACGTTTTACAGCCTCCCGTGCCATCAATGCAACTCCATATCCAGTTGCAGCAGTTCTTCCCTTAGAACCACCATATATCAAAGGTTTTCCTGTAATGACCGCAGGGCTATTGTAGCCTACAATTTTGTTATACTCATCTACCATCCAAGCCATAATTTGCATGTTAGTATTTACATCTGGAGCTGGTATATCTTTATTAGGACCAATTATACTGACTATTGCTCTTATATAGCCCCTGCTTAACCTCTGCAACTCATCGTTAGATAATTCTTTTGGATTTACCACTACTCCGCCTTTTGCTCCCCCGTATGGCAGCCCAACTACCCCACATTTAAATGTCATCCACATGGATAAGGCTTTTACTTCATCTAATGTAACATCAGGATGAAATCTTATTCCACCTTTTGTGGGCCCTAATGCGTCATTGTGTTGGGACCTATAACCTTTAAAGACTTTTACTGTACCATCATCCATCTGCACAGGAATGGAAACTTCTAATACTCGCATAGGTTCCTTTAAAAGTTCGTAAACAGATTCTTCTAACCCCAGCAAATCACAAGCATTTTTAATCTGTTTTTGCGCAATAATCAAAGGATTTAATGACTCTTTTGACATTTTATTATCCTCCTAATTTTAAAATTTTGAAGCAAATAAATCGATTTCTAAATTATATATTCTACAAATTTTTTAATAATCCTTCAAAAATTTTATTATTAATTTGGCTTTGAGAAATATACTCCATATTCATCCCAAATACTTTCCAATTTTTCAAAAGTATCCGTTATTTTCTCTTTTTCTTTGAGACCCACAGCTACAACAAGAGCATTGACAAGACTTAGCGGTGCCACTAATGAATCCACAAAAGAAGCCATGTTGCTTTTCGCAATTAATATCTCATCAGCAACAGAGGTAAGAGGAGAAATTAAACTGTCTGTTATTGTAACGATTTTTGCATTCTGAGATTTTGCATATTTCAGCACATCTAATGTTCTTTTTGAGTATCTCGGAAAACCAATTCCTATCACTAAATCATTTTCACTAACTCTGAGAATTTGCTCGAAAACATCTGATACGCCGGCTTTAACGACTGACACATTTTCCCGTATTAAATTTAAATAAAATCCCAAATATTCTGCAATGACAATAGAACTTCTGGAACCTATTATATAAATTTTTGTAGCATTGATGATATCTGAAACGACTCTTCTAAAGTCATCCTTATTTATTTCATTTATGGTCTCTTTTATGTTTTCTATGTCGGCTTTTAGTACATTATTCAATATAGCAATTTCATCTGTCTCTTCTGTCATTTCTAACCTTTGGACTGTTGTAAGTTTATTTTTTATAAGCTCTTGCAGTGCATTTTGAAGTTCTGGATATCCATTATAGCCTAAAGTATTAGCAAATCTTACAACAGTTGATTCACTTACATTTATGCTGGCTCCCAATTTTGCAGCTGTCATAAAAGCTGCCTTATCATAATGATTTATAATGTACTCTGCTATTATCTTTTGGCTTTTGCTTAATTTTGTATAATTATCTTGTATCCTTTTTATCAAATCATCTGTTTTTGCCATATTTCACTACACCTCATTTTTACAAGATTATAGCCCTCTGTCAATGCTCTTTTGTTAATCTCTTCTGTGCCTGGAGGTACTCTATTTAAAACAGCTCTTTCCAAAGATTCTTTTGTTACTACATTAGTTAACTCTGCTATTACACCTAAAGATATTATATTCGCCACAAAAGCTCTTCCAATTACCTCTTGTGCAGTTTTTATTATGGGAAGTCGGACAACTTTTTGGGCATCTTCATCATTAGGAATTATTGATTCATCTATTATAATTATTCCATTTTCTTTCATGTCATTTTTATAACATAAATAGGCAGAAGGCGCAAGAGTAAGTAGTACGTCTGGCTTTAATACCTTAGGATACGTTATATATTCATCACTTATTATTATTTCTGCTTTGCTGGACCCCCCTCTTGCCTCAGGACCATAGGACTGACTTTGAACACTATTTTTACCATCCAATATTGCAGCTTCCGCCAAAATTATTCCTGCAAGGATTAAACCTTGCCCTCCTGAACCACTTAATCTTATCTCTATTGAACTCATTTGTAATTCACCTTCAAATTATTTAACATTTTTTGATATTCTTCTACAAATTCAGGCTCATCAATATTTAAAAGCTCTCCAATAATAAATTTGTCATGAAACTCTTCAGGGTCCATTTTACTACCTTGTTTTATGTCTACTGCATGGTCTTTTAACCACTTTAGCATATCTGCAGGTGTTCCTTTTTTATTTTTTCTTCCATAGTAAGTAGGACATATACTTAAAGCTTCAATGAAGGAAAAACCTTTATGAGAAATTCCTCTTTCAATTAGTTTTGTCAATTGTTGAACATGGTAAGCAGTACCCCTAGCTACATAAGTAGCACCTGCTCCAATAGCCAATTTGCAAATATCAAAATACCTATCAATATTTCCGTAAGGTGTAGTAGTAGCTCTGTCAAATCGTGGAGTCGTTGGAGAATACTGTCCTCCTGTCATTCCATAAATATGGTTGTTGTACATCACTACAGTTAAGTCTATATTTCTTCTGCAAGCATGAATAAAGTGATTACCTCCAATAGCCGCATTATCTCCATCTCCAGTAATAACTATTACTGTAAGCTCAGGATTAGCAAATTTAATACCTGTTGCAAAAGCAATAGCTCTTCCATGGGTAGTATGCAAAGTATTAAAATCCAAGTATCCTGATGCCCTTGCAGAACAACCAATTCCAGATACAATACATACCTTGTTTTGATCAAGTCCTAAGTTGTCAATTGCTCTTACAATAGCTGACGTTACTATTCCATTGCTGCAACCTGGACACCAAATATTTGGTAACGTTTCTTTTCTAAAATACCTTTCTACTAACTCAGAAGCCATTTTAAAAACTCTCCTTTATCTTCTCTACAATATCAAAAGGAGTAAAAAACTCTCCATTAAATTTGTTAATTTTTCCTACATAGGTATTCCCTTTGATAATTCTATCTACTTCATAGTAAAGTTGCCCTGTATTCATTTCAACTACAAACACTTTCTTAAATCTAGGATATATTTCCCTCAATTTTTCATCAGGGAAAGGCCATATGGTTATAGGTTTAAAAAGTCCAACTTTTATTCCTTCTTTTTTAAGTTCTTGCATCGCCGCTTCACAAGCTCTGGCAGAAGAACCAAAGGAGATAAGAAGTATATCTCCACCTTCAGCATCTTTTTCTTCAAACATTACTATGTCTTTTTTATTGTTTTCAATTTTTCCTATCAATCTTTTTATCAATTTTTCTGTTACTTTAGGGTCATTTGTAGGCAATCCTTTTTCATTGTGGGCAAGTCCTGTTACGTGAAATCTAAAACCTTTACCAAAGGGTGCTAAAGGTGCAACTCCATTTTCTATATACTGGTAAGGTAAGTAGTTCTCTTTGTCTTGGGGCATGGGTCGTTCAAAAATTTCTACATCTTTATATTCATCCAAATTAACTGCTTCTCGTAGATGACCTATAACTTCATCCATAAGTAAAATTACAGGTGTCCTGTATTTTTCAGAAAGATTAAAAGCTTGAATAGTAATATAGTAAGCTTCCTTTACAGAAGATGGTGATAAAACGATTATAGGATGGTCTCCATGAGTTCCCCATCTGGATTGCATTACATCTCCTTGTGCAGGGGAAGTAGGCATTCCTGTGCTCGGACCCATTCGTTGAACATCTACTATAACACATGGAATTTCTGCCATAGCGGCGAAGCCTATGTTTTCTTGTTTTAAAGAAAACCCAGGACCCGATGTAGCAGTCATTGCTTTTAATCCAGTAAGGGAGGCTCCTATAACTGCTGCCATGCTGGCGATTTCATCTTCCATTTGAATAAATTTCCCACCTACAAAAGGAAGTTTTTCGGCACAAAGTTCAGCAATCTCAGTAGAGGGAGTTATTGGATATCCTGCATAAAATTTTAGTCCAGCATCTATAGCTCCTTCCACTACCGCTTCATTTCCTTGCATCAATACCGTAGGCATCATTCTTTCACCTCTAAATATATGGCAAAATCAGGACACCGGAGCTCGCAAAGGCCGCATTTAGTGCATTTATCCGCATCTATTAGTCTAACTTTACCATTTTTTAGTTCCAATACTTTAACAGGACAAAATTCTACACAAATGCCGCAGCCTTTGCACCATTCTTCTATTATTACGAGCTCTTTATTTTTTACCAATTTATCACCCTCATTAAATTTTGTTTGCAATATATAATATTCTATACAAAAATAAAAAATCCTCCATAAAATGAATAATAAATTTCATGAATATTTTTGATACAATTCTTGCATCATATAGAATATTAGAAATATTTATTCTATTTTTATATCCCAGGAGTTTAAAATATTTATCATATTGTACTCTGTTAAATCAAAATGAATTGGAGTAATAGAAATATAACCTTCTTTCACAGAAACAATGTCTGTCCTTTCATCCTTTTCTATTTCCGAAATTTTCCCTGCCATCCAATAGTACTCTTTCCCTCTTGGGTCATAATTTTTTTGAAAAGTCTCAATATAGATTCTCTTGCCGAGTATTGTAGCTTTTACGCCCTTTATTCCCTTCTTAAAATCGGGTATATTTACATTCAATAATGTGTTTTTAGGTAATCCTTTTTCTAAAACTTTTTCTATTAAATTCTCCAAAAATTTATATATACGCCTATCTTCAATATCAGCGGTTTCTGCAAGGGAAACTGCAATAGCAGGAATGCCGTAAATTGCAGCTTCTATAGCCGCAGAAACAGTACCAGAATAAAGTATATCTGTTCCTAAATTTAGACCTTCATTAATGCCAGAAATTATAATATCAGGTTTTTCTTCCAGCACCACTTCAATTCCTAATTTGACACAATCGGAGGGCGTACCATTTACCGCATATATTTTCAAACCATCCTCTTCCTTCACTTTTTTAAGCCTTAAAGGTTTATGTAAAGTTATAGCATGGCTTATAGCACTTCTTTCTTTTTCAGGAGCTACTACCGTTACCTTATACTTATCTTTAAGATATTCTGCTAATTTTAACATCCCTAATCCTTGTACTCCATCGTCATTAGTAAGAAGTATTTTCATTTTCTACCTCCTCTAATTAATAACGTATAATTACTTTGATTTTATTACAAAATTTATATATAGGCAAGGAGTGATACAGTGATACAAATAGACGACGCGGGAAGTGGAAGTTTAGTAGGTGGAACGTGTATTGGGGCTATGAGAGTAGAAACCGGAGAATTTTTCTGTGATATAATTCCCATAGAATATTATAACGAAGAAAACTTTAAAAATAAATTGTATTTAAAAAAAGCCTGTGAAATCGGGAAAAAACTTTTAGAAAAGCTTAAAGTAAGCAAAACTGAAAAAATACAAGTTTGTAGAGGTTACATGTTTGATACTTTTAGAAAATGGTTAGAACAAGAAGAGTATAATTGGGAAAGTACCCAAATATTAAATCCTCTTCAGGATATAATAGAAAATTCTTTTGAAAATTACGCTTTATCTTTAGGACTGCCAGAAAAGTTTTTAAGATACACAAAATATCCTTTTCATTTTCATCGATTGCTGAGATGGGTATATGCCGATTATGAAAACAGAGCCAAATTGTGCAAAACTGGGTGGAATAGCTGGAAAAAATATGGAAAATTAGAGATAGAAATAAGCTACACTTATTTGCAAGAAAACAAAAATTACCTATGCTTAAAATGTGGAAAAAATATTCAACCAGGGACTGTAAAAGTTATAAAATATACAAGCAATTATCCTAATACTATATATCTTCACATTAATTGTTAAGGCACCTTAAAAGGTGCCTTAACAATTAAATATTTAGGCAGAAGGTATACATATTTGTTGTCCTGGGTATATCAAATTGGGATCTGGTATTTGTGGATTTGCTCTTATCAATGCATCAAGACTTACGCCAAACATATTAGCTATAGACCACATACTGTCTCCCGGTTTTACTGTGTATATTGTTTTGCAGGTTTCTGGAGATACTGGTGGACAATAGAAAGGTATGCAAATTTGTTGCCCTGGATATATCAAATTAGGATCCGATATCTGAGGATTAGCTCTTATTAAGCAGTCAAGACTTATTCCAAACATATTCGCTATAGACCACATAGTATCTCCCGGTTTTACTGTGTATATTGTTTTGCAGGTTTCTGGAGATACTGGTGGACAATAGAAAGGTATGCAAATTTGTTGCCCTGGATATATCAAATTAGGATCCGATATCTGAGGATTAGCTCTTATTAAGCAGTCAAGACTTATTCCAAACATATTCGCTATAGACCACATAGTATCTCCTGGCTGCACTGTATAAAAAGTCTTACAATGTCCCGGATGAGGATGATGTGGATAATAGGGATGATGGTAAGGATACTTAGGATAGTTGGGATTGTAATAAGATCCATCTATTGTCATCTTATTTCCCTCCTTTTAAACTTAAACTTTCTACTACATGTTATGAAGGATAAAAATATATGTTACAGGATGGATTTTTAAATATAAAAAACAGGGAAGATTATTTCCCTGTCAGACTGGATATGTCATATATTCCATATTAAGAAGAGTTGCATCTATTTGATATTTTTTTGCTCTTCTGTATTCAAAAAATTTCTTTGCTACTTGTGGGAAAAGAGCATAAGATAAAACATCTTCTTCTTGTTCATAATACTCTTTAATCTCTTCTTTAATCGCTTCAAATTGCGGTTTTAAAAGATCTGCTGGTCTAACATCTATTACCTCTTCATCTCCTATTATTTTCTTCTTTATTTCTTCTGAAATTGGCGCTGGTGGTCTACCATACAGTCCTTTCACATAATCTTTTACTTCTTTTGGTACCATTTTATACCTTTCTCCAGTTATTACATTCAAGACGGCTTGAGTCCCTACCATCTGACTCATAGGAGTAACAAGAGGTGGGTATCCTAATTCTTCTCTAACTTTAGGAATTTCTTTTAAAACCTCCGGGTACTTATCTAAAGCATTTTGTTGTTTCAATTGGGAAATCAAATTTGATAGCATTCCTCCTGGAACTTGATAAATTAATACATCTGTATCTACACCCATAACCATAGATAAATCTATTTCTTTATTGTGATTTTGTTTTACTTCTTTAAAGTATGAAGCAATCTCTGATAATAACTCCATATCCAAACCAGTGTCATATTGAGTGCCTTTTAAAGCTGCCACCATTGTTTCTGTAGCAGGTTGAGAAGTTCCTAATGCCAAAGGTGAAATAGCAGTGTCTATTATATCTACTCCAGCCTCTATTGCTTTAAGATAAGTCATGGCCGCCATTCCACTCGTATAATGGCTGTGCAACTGTATAGGAACATTTACTGTATCTTTAAGGCTTTTTACTAACTCATAAGCAACATAAGGAGTTAATATTCCTGACATATCCTTTATGCATATGGAATCTACTCCTAATTCTGTCAGCTCTTTTGCTACTTTAATATAATGGTCAATGTTGTGAACAGGACTTATAGTATAAACAAGGGTACCTTGAGCGTGAGCTCCCGCCTTTTTAGTAGCTTTTATAGCAACTTCAAGATTTCGTACATCATTTAAAGCATCAAAAATTCTTATTATATCTATTCCATTGTAAACAGCCTTCTCAATAAATCTTTCTACTATATCATCAGGATAATGCCTATATCCTAATAGATTTTGTCCTCTCAAAAGCATTTGAAGAGGCGTATTTTTTATCCTTTTCTTTAATCTTCTTAATCTTTCCCAAGGGTCTTCGTCAAGAAATCTCATACAAGCATCAAAGGTAGCTCCTCCCCACGCTTCAATAGAATAATATCCTACTGCATCCAATTTTTCTGCAATTGGGAGCATTTCTTCCGTCGACATTCGAGTAGCCAAGAGTGATTGATGGGCATCTCTTAATACAGTTTCTGTAATTTTAATTTTATTGCTCATATTAATACCTCCTCATAATATATTATACTATTTTTTCAAAAGAAACAAAATAAAAAAAGAGCCAAAAGGCTCAAAATTTTAGAAGAAGGAAAGGATAGATTCCCTTATAAGTTTAGCTGCTAAAATAGAGGTTATACCAGCTATATCGTGAGAAGGCGAGACTTCCACCAAATCCATCCCAACTACATTTAAATCTTTTAAAATATGAATAGCCTCTAATGCCTCTTTTGTGGTTATTCCCCCTGGTTCTGGTGTACCAGTGCCTGGTGCAAAAGCAGGGTCTACAACATCTATATCCCAGCTAATATAAATTGGATAATCTTTTATATCATCAATTACACCTTTCAAAGGTTCAACTACTTCGTACAAAAACATATGGGTATTTTTTTCTGCAAACTCAAATTCTTCTTTTTCACCTGACCTTATCCCAAAATTATACATTTTAATACCCTTAGCAATATCCCATACTTTTCTCATCACTGTAGCGTGAGAATATGCTTCACCAAAAAATTCTTCTCTTAAATCAGTATGGGCATCAAAATGAAGGATTACAAGGTTATCCTCATATTTTTTAAGTACTCTTTTAAAATTCCATAAGTCACTAAATGTTCTCCACCCAAGAACAATCCTTTTTTTCCACTTTTCAAAATGTCTTCTGTAGCTTTTGAGATTAAATCTAAACTCTTTTCCACATTCCCATAAGGAAGTACTAAATCTCCTAAATCATAAAATTTCTTATCTTCCAGCCTACTATCTAAATACACACTATAATATTCTAAACCATAAGAGGCTTGCCTTATGGCAGCAGGTCCAAAGCGGCTTCCTGCTTTGAAACTCACTGTGTAATCCATAGGCAAACCTACTATAACTACCTCTGCCTTTTCATAATCTTCAGTAGCCCCTAAAAACTTTCCCGGATCAACAAAATATTTTCCTTCTATCATATTACACCTCATCAAAAATATCCTTCACAAATTTAGGCAATACAAAGGCCGCTTTGTGAATTTCAGGTGTATAGTATTTAGTATCTATTCTTGGAATAGAATTTATGTCCACTTCTTCAGGGTCATATTTTTTTGAACCCATGGTAAAAGTCCACAAACTTCCTGGATAAGTCGGTATTGTTGCTATATATGCTTTTGTAATAGGATATATTTCTTTGAACATTTTGCTGAGTTTGTTTATCAATTTTCCATAAATAAAAGGTGATTCTGTCTGAGCCACAATAATACCATCTTCTTTCAAGCATTCATATACGGCTTTATAAAAATCAGAAGTAAAAAGCCCTACAGCTGGCCCAATTGGGTCAGTAGAATCCACTATTACCACATCAAATTCATTTTTGTGTTCATTAACATATTTAATTCCATCTCCAATCATTATTTCTACTCTTGGGTCATCTAATGCCTGGCTTATTGTAGGAAGATATTTTTTAGAATTTCTCACTACTGCCTCGTCAATTTCTGCCAAAACTACTCTTTCTACAGAAGGGTGCTTTAAGACCTCTCTTACTGAGCCTCCATCTCCGCCTCCAACAATTAACACGCTTTTTGGATTTTTATGAGTAAAGAGGGGTACATGTACTATCATCTCATGATATACAAATTCATCTTTTTCAGTGGTTTGAAGTATACCATCTAAAGTTAATACTCTTCCAAATTGATATGTATCGAGTATTGCTAAATGTTGATAAGGAGTTTTTTCTACCACCAATGTTTCTTTAACTTTCAAAGAAAATCTCAAATTTTCATCCTGATTTTCTGTAAACCATAATTCCATTGAAAACACCTCCAAGATTTTTAATAATATATTTAAAAAAATATCTCACTCTCCAAAAAACTCTTTTAATTTAACTATCTGAAAATCGCCTTTTTCTTTAAAACCTAATTTACAAAAAAAATCTTTATAAAAAGGTATATTGACACAAGCATTTTCTAACCCCATATCTAGGGCATGATTAAGTACTACTCTTACCATTAAATTTTCAAACCCCTTATCCCTGTAGGAAGGCAAAATTGCCAAATTAGTTATTATAGCATTATTATTTTCTACTTTCATAGAAATAAAACCAAAAGGTCTGTCTTCTCTTGCAATCATGAAAATCTCTTCTAAAAAATTTAAAGTTCCCTTCAAATTACACTCATTAGCAATTTTTTTAATAATTTCGAAATCCTCTGCTTTAGCAAAGTTAACTGAAAACATACTTCACCTCAAGCTTTTTAAATAATCTATTTCCTTTTGTGTCAAATACCTCCACTCTCCTGGTTTTAACCCTTCTAAAGATAACTCACCAATTTTAGTTCTTGTAAGAGAAATAACAGGATGTCCAATAGCCTCACACATTCTTCTAACTTGTCTATTTTTCCCTTCATGAATTTTTATTTCTACAACACTTGTCCCATTTTTAACTGCTAAAATCTCTATTTCTGCTTTCGAAGTCAAATAATCTCCTATCAAAAGTCCATTTCTAAACCTTTCCAACTCTTCTTGTGTTGGAATTCCTTTGATTTTTGCAATATACGTCTTCACAATTTCATGTCGAGGATGCATTAAGATATTGGCTATCTCCCCATCATTTGTGAGTAACAGAAGCCCTGATGTATCATAATCTAAGCGGCCAACAGGATATATTCTTTCCTTAACTTTAACTAAGTCCATCACTGTAGGCCTGCCAAACTGGTCTTTTACGGAAGTAATATATCCTGTTGGCTTATTTAACATAATATAAACTTTTTTCTTTTCTCTTCTCACAATTTTATCATCAAATTCAATTATGTCAACATCAGGATTGATTTTTACTCCCAACTCTTTTACTACTTTTCCATTTACTTTTACACGGCCTTGTAAAATATACTCTTCGCACTTTCTTCGTGAGGCTATTCCACATTCTGCTAAGTATTTTTGCAACCTTTCCATTTGTGTTCACCCATTTTTTCGTTTATACAAGTTTTTCGTCATAAATTTTTAATAAATTATTTCTCATGATCCTTTCTTTTATCAAGTTGGTATCAGTAGTATAAAGGCCTAATTGTTTCATCCTCTCAAAATATTCTGCCCCTGCAAAAGTATACCTCTTTTTCAAGCCTTCTTTCGTCTTTATGCTTTCATTAGCATATGCTATCAAATCACCAGAAGCTAAATTCCTTGGTAACTCCAAAAGAGGCATGCCAAGAGCTAATCTTACGCTGTTATGTCCAGCAAGACATCCTGTCACCATTGCCTCAGTATGCCCAGTAAACAAGCCAGACTTCTCTCCTGCACATAATAAATTCTCTAAACCTATAACTTTCATTGTATTATCTCGCGGTGCCATTGACAAATATCTTACAGAATTAGCTTTTCCTCCAGAATAGGGGTCATCATAACGTGCTCTTTCTAAGCCAGGAATTTTTCTAAGTTTTTCTAATGGATAAAAAGGAGTCATGAGCTTTACATAACCAGTATCTAATAGTATAACATTTTCTGCGTATTCTGGCAATGCATATTGTTGACACACCTTCAAATTCAATTTTTCCATGTTAATATCTTCTTTAGGCACAGGCAATACTACTACTCCATCTTTTTCCAACTTTTCTCTTATCTCTTTGCTTAAAGATTCTTTATTTAATTTACATGAACCACTAAAAGCACCATAAACTTCATCTGCCCTCATTCCTAAAAGGTCTTCTACCCCTGCCCTATAACTTATGCTAATTCGAGGACCAAAAGAAGGGCACCTTAAAATACACATAGCACATCCGTTTCCATATCTTAGGCAATTGCCCATAGGTCCTGTAGAACCAGTAGTTTCTATAAAAACATCTCCATACTCTATAGTATCATCTGCTAAAACTATTCCTTTTATTCTTTTTTTGCTTTCCATCACAACATCTGTAGCTCTTGTCATCAGCTTAATAGTAACCCCTTTTTCAAGTAACATTTTTCTAATCATTGGTTCTACCATTGTCACATCATACAGATTTGCATGAGCATGGCCAGGAAAGTTGATATTTACATGTCTTGCTGCCTTATCTGTTATTTCAATAAGTTCATTTCCACCCAAATATATAAGTTCTTCTGCAGCAGTATATCTCCCGTTATTTCTCATTATACCTCCTACAAGTCCGCATCCCAAAAGCATATCAGTCTTTTCTAAAAGCACTACTTCCGCCCCTGCTTTTCGAGCCGTTAAAGCAGCTGCACAACCAGCCCAACCTCCACCTATTACAACAACTTTAACCATGTAACATCTTCCTTTCCAAAGCTTTTCTAATATCCACTTGAACCTTACAGGTTCTTACTTTTTGGTATCCTATCTGAACTTCACAACTACCACATATCCCTTCACCACAGCATATAGTATTATTGTTTGAAACCGCTAAATAGGCTTCTTGATTATATAAGTCCAAATAATTTAAAATATTCACATGCTGTTCATCAGAGCCTCCACTATATACAACCGTTATTTCTTTATCTTTAATTAACTCCTTTAAAATTCTTTCTCCTTCTTCGCTTAAAAGGTCTGTTTCAATTATCATTATATTAAACTCTTTCAAATAGTCATTTATAAAATTTACTCCTACTTTTCCTTTGTCTACGATAGCAATAACTTTGTTTTTGTTGTTTATTAGTTTTGAAATAACAATTACCCCCGGAGCTTGTGCAATTCCTCTCAAAACAACTAAAGCCTTAGAATTGTGAATTCCTTTAATATACCTATGACCTAAAAGCCCATTCCAATAAGGCCCTCTTAAATAAACCTCTTCTCCTTCCTCAGCTTTTTGAATCAATTTTGTTTTTGGACCACTTACTTGTATAGCTATCTTGATTATTCCTTCAAGCTCGTCTGCATACATTACTGACATAGGAGTATCAAAAAAAGGTGGGCTTGAAATTCCTCTTAAAAAAACAAAAGAACCTGGTTCATTCAAATCTCGTGCCATCTTATTTGGTACTTTAAGAGTCAAAATTATAACTTCTTCGTTAATTTCTTCCCTTTTTAACACTTTAGAAAAAATTGTGCTGCGGGTAGCTTTAGCCTTGTATCCTGCCCAAACAAATTCCTGAAAGATACAAACTCCTCGCCAATTACAATCGCAAAAATTTTTCCCCTGAAGTTGTGAACATACTATGCACTCATTTAATTCAGCCAAATAGCAAGGACAATAATCAGTACCAGCGTCAATGCATTCTAATCTATTTGCCAATTTATCTCACCTCCAATTTCACACTAATAAAATATTCTTCAAACTTAAAAACTATTACAAAACAAATAACCCTCTTGAGTCATATTCAAGAGGGATTCAGCACCTTTAACCAATTTTTTATTATCTTTTGAAAATTGTAACCAAAATCTTCTTGTTCTACTTTCTTTAAGGCTACACAATTGACATCACAAACTTTTTCTTCTCCTATCTTTACTGTCACATAACCTATTTTTTCGCCTTTTTCAACAGGAGCTTTGACACTTTTGGGAAGATAAAATTCTAAATTCACATTCTGCTTCTCCTCTTCTAATGCTGGAATAACACATGCTTTCTCACTTACAACTGATACAGTATTTTCTTTCCCACCTTCTACTTTTACCTTCTTAATTAACTCCCCTTTTTCTAAAACTTTATAGGGTTTGTACTTTGAAAAAGCATAATCTAATATTTTCATGGAATCTTCCCACATAGGAGGACTATTTAAAACAACTGCAATAAATCTCCTTCCCTCTCTTGTAGCAGAAGATACAAGACACCTACCTGCTTTATTAGTAAATCCAGTTTTTACTCCATCTGCTCCTTCGTATATCCATAAGAGCTTATTTTTATTCCTCAAATATCTATCCCATTCTTTCCCTTCCCAAGGAATTGTCTTTTCTTTTGTTGATACAATCTCTGCAAATTTAGGATATCTAAAAGCATACCTTGTTATTAAAGCTAAATCATAAGCAGTAGTATAATGGTCATCAATGCCAATGTCTAAACCAGAAGGTGTTACAAAATGGGTGTTATATGCCCCTATTTCTTTTGCTTTTTGGTTCATAATTTCGACAAAACTTTCTACACTACCACTTATATGTTCCGCAATAGCTGTGGCGGCATCGTTCCCTGAGTTTAACATAAGTCCATAAAGTAAGCTTTCCATATCAATTTTTTCTCCTGGCGAAAGCCAAATAGATGAACCTCCAACGCTTGCAGCCCTTTTGCTGACAGTTACAATATCATTTAAATTACCTTTTTCTAAAGCCACCAACAAAGTCATTATTTTTGTAGTGCTTGCCATTGGCAGCTTTTCATGAGAATTTTTTCATATAACACTCTCCCTGTCACTTGGTCCATTACAATTGCTGCTTTAGCAGAGATAGAAGGATAGCTCTCAGCATACACTTTTACAGAAGACATAAAATACAACAAAATAAAAAGATAAAGTATAAATTTTTTCATTTTATGCCTCCTTTATATACAAAAAAGTGGGATTCCCCACTTTTTAAATATCAGCATTGTTATTTATTGTTGGATTTTGTACCTTTTTTGTCGACTTACCTTTATTGAACAAGTTTTGTATTTCTTCTATCAATTTAGGCGTCAAATCTATTATTCTCTCCAGCATAGCACTTTGAGTAACTGGCAAGAGTCTGATTTGCCCTTGGCCAACCACCATAAAGGCAACGGGTTGTACAGAAACCCCTGCGCCACTGCCACCGGCAAAAGGCATGTTTTGAGATGAATCTTGTTCTGTACCTTTTTTATCATTCTTTGGCAAGTTAATTTCACCGCCTCCAGCAGCAAAGCCAAAGGTCACACGAGAGATAGGGATTATTATCGTTCCATCAGGAGTTTCTACAGCATCTCCTACTATTGTATTGACATCTATCATGTCTTTTAAGCTTTCCATGGTCGTTTTCATCAAAGCATCGATTGGGTGGTCACTCATTTATTTTCACCTCCCATTTAAACTACCCAAAAACTTTATTCCATTAATAATAATATTACCACAGGTTATTTTAAATATGCAAATTAAATTTCCTTCTAACTTATTCTGACCATAGTAAGGTGTGATATAAACCTCCGGTGCATTAGTAAAAGTAGCATTATTATATATCGGCATAAGAGCTGTATATATTATTCCCCATAAAGAGCCGTTCAAGATAGCAGTCCAAGCTGCATCTTCTAAGCCAATTTTTAAATTTAAATAAAATTTATAAACAATAGTATCTTTTAGCACATCTTTTAAAAATTCTATAATCTTAAAAAAATCTTTATATCCTATATCTAAAGTCGAAAATTTTCTCTCTTTTTAGTTCTCTCTAATTTTTTTGTTCCTGCACTTTTAAGTATCTGGATGCCAAAAATTTTAAAATACAATTCCTCTTTTTCAGGCTCTTTCTGTAATTTAAAGGTCAAAAAATTTACAAAAAATATATTAGCTGCTATTTCCAGGGAAATATTTTTCTCCTCTTTATTCGCTTTTATTTTAATTTTAAGAGGCAAAAAATACAGTAAAATCAAAAAAATAAGGATTATAAAAACAACAGACAAATATTTCATCATTTCACCTCATATCACGCTGTTTATAAGCCTTTTCTAAGCAAGATTTAGGTCTTTATTATAGTTTTGGTAAAAAAATTGATAGTTATTAAAAACTGCCTATATTGTATTTTTATCCATATAAAGGAAATATAGTATCTTGATATATGATAACCTCTTTTTGAAAAAATAGCAAGTACAATTGTAGAAAACTTCTATGTAAAATTGTACTTATAATAATATAAATATAGCAGGTTAACTCTTTATAAAAGAGCACCTGCTTTTTTACCTTCATTCTCTTTTTCATTTGCAAAGGCAAAAGTGGTTGAAAGAAATGTAAAAGCAAGCCCTATTAAAAGTAGAGACGCAATATTTCGTTTCATATATAATCCTCCCTTAAGGTGTGATTTCAATTTGCGGTAACTCTTTTAAAGATTTAATTCCAAAATACTTTAAAAAATCTTCTGTAGTAGTATACAGTATTGGCCTACCAGGAGATAAAGCCCTTCCGCTTTCTTTGATCAAATTATACTCCAGCAAAGTATTTATAGCTTTATCGCTTTTTACACCCCTTATTCTTTCAATTTCTGCCCTTGTAATAGGTTGATTATAAGCTATTATAGCCAAAACCTCTAATGCTGCTTGAGAAAGTCCTTGTTTTATTTCTAATCCCAAAGCTTGTCTAACTATTTCTCCATAATTATCATTTGTACACATTTGAACTTTATCTTCAAAAAATATAATATCTAAACCGCGATTTTCTCGGTCGTAATATTCTTTTAATTTGTTTGCAACATCTACTATTTCCTCTTGAGAAAGTCCTACTACTTCGGATAAGGTTTTTAATTTTACTGGTCCCCCTGCTGCGAACAATATAGCTTCTATTTTTCCTTCATTGCTCATTTTTTCTCCTCTCCTAAAGGATTTAATAAGTATATCCCCATAAGTAGTCTTTTGTTCCGCTATAATTCTATTTAATCTCACTAACTCTAAAACAGCGATAAAAGAAACAATAATTTCTCCTTTTGCTCGACTTTTCTTAATAAGTTCACTAAACCAAAGGAAAGGCTTTTTTACTAATTTCACTAATAACTCTTTAATCTTATTCTCTACAGTATATTCATCTTTTTTTATTTCTATTTCATTTTCTCTGGCGTTATTTTTTGAAATAACTTTAAGATATGCTTTATATATATCTTCACTAGAGTAGTTTAAAGCAATTTTTTTATCTATATATTTTACTTCAGACTCTTCTCTAAAAAAACGAGAACCAATTTTGCACATTTCTTTAAAAGTCTGGGCAATAATTTTATATTTCTTGTACTCAATCAATTTAGTTACTAATTCTTCTCTTGGGTCTACTTCTTCCATTTCTAATTGTTGTCCCTCAAACTGCTGTTTGGGAAGCAACATTTTAGATTTAATTTCTAATAAAGTAGCTGCCATTACAATAAATTCTGATGCCACATTTAAATCCATTTCTTGCAAAGTTTTAATATATTCCATATATTGATCTAAAATAACTGAAATCGGGATATCCATCAAATCAATTTCATTTTTTTCTATAAGGTGAAAAAGCAAATCAAAAGGTCCTTCAAACACTTCTAATTTTACGTTGTACATCTTCACACCCCAAAAGGTTTTAAAATAAGAGTTATAAAAGAGTCCAAAGCATTCATAAGAGGCCCCATGATTTGTCCTATAACCCCAGTGAAAACAAGAAGGAGCAAAATAACCTGTCCATACATTTCATATTGAGAAATCATATAAGCTTCTCTTGGGGGTAACAAACTCCACAGTACTTTTGAACCATCCAAAGGCGGCACCGGTATTATATTGAAAACAGCAAAAATTAAATTGTAAATGTACAATAGATATAAAAGTGGATACAGTATTGGAACATCTTTAAATGCTATCATCAATATTCGAGAAACGATAGCCAACAAGACGTTGGAAAGAGGGCCTGCTAAGGATACAAGCAATACACCTTTTTTTCTATCTCTAAAATATAAAGGATTAATAGGAACAGGTTTCGCCCACCCAAACCTTAAAAGCCAAAGCATTAAAAGACCAAGGGGGTCAATATGAGCTAACGGATTTAATGTAAGCCTACCACTTTGCCTTGGAGTAGGGTCCCCCAATTTATCTGCCACATAACCATGGCTAAATTCGTGGAAACTCATCGCAATAAGAAGTGCAGGTATTCTATATAAAAAATCTATAAAATCTATCAAATTTATTCTCCTTTCTTTAATTTTTCTATCAGTTTTTTCAAAAATGCAATTTCTTCATCTCTTGTAGCAATAATTCCATTAATTTTCGCCTCAAACACATTATCCATTAATTCCCCATATAAAGAACCGGGAGGAAGTCCTAAATTTTCTATGTCTTTTCCCTTTACAGTCAATTTCCCCTTTATAATTTTTTCGGCTTTTTCTCCTTCCATTACTTCAATAGCTTTTAAAACTTCTTCTTTTGTTTCTTCTATAGTTTCTCTTATTTTTCTGATATTTTTATTTTGGCAATTGAGTTGCTCTCTCAAAAAAACCAAGTCTTTTAAAGCCTTGAGATAAATTTTATTTATTCGCAACCTCTTTTCAATTTCATTAATATCTTTTTCTTTTAGATAGTAAAAAAGCACTAAAAATCTGTATAATTCAATTTCTAAATTTACATATACTGTATCGAGATGTTGAGTATTAAGTGTAATTCCATCAAAAATAACTTTATCAATACCGTAATAAATAAGCTTATCAATCATCTCTTTGGCTTTACTTTCTTTTAAAATTAAAAAGATTTCATTCCTTATTCTATCAGCAGACAAAAGTCTGATATTTTCTATCGAATCCTTCATCAAATTATGCGTCTTTTCTTCGATCTCAAAAGAATATCTAGTAGCATATCTTATAGCTCTAAATATTCTGGTAGGGTCATCAATAAAACTTTTAGGATGAAGGACTCTAATTAAACCCTTTTTTAAGTCCTCTAATCCATTAAAATAATCCAAAATCTTCTCTTCTATTACATCATAAGCCAAAGTGTTTATAGTAAAATCTCTTCTTGCCATGTCATCGTATATATTTGAAAATTCGATTGTTGGCAGTGCAGCAGGACGTTCATAATACTCTTTACGAGCAGATATAACATCAATAGAAATACCGTCATAACTTAAGGTAGCAGTCCTAAAAGCTTCATACACTACAATATCACCTTTTAAATAAGAAAGCAATATATAAGCAAACTCAATACCGTCTCCTTCCACTACTACATCAATATCAAGGTTTTTAACCCCTAATAAAAAGTCTCTTACAACTCCACCTACAATATAAGATTTAATTTTTGTTTTTAAAGAAATTTCTTTCAGCAGTTTAATTAAATCTATTTCATTAACCTCTATACGCAAAAAATCACCCTTTTACCAACAAAATAATTCCTTGCTTTTTATATTATACCATAGGAAAAGATAAAAAAATAAGTATAAGTTAAAATTCATTAACCTATACTTATTTCTTAGTCTTTGAATTAAAAATTAAAGAAAAAATGTACCCAAAAAATACTGCAGCAGAAATTCCTCCGGCAGTGGCTGTCAATCCTCCTGTAAAAACTCCAATCAATCCATCTTTCTCAACAGCTTTTATTACACCTTGGGCAAGGGAATTTCCAAAGCCCAAAAGGGGTATTGTAGCTCCTGCACCACCTATATCTATCAATTTTTTATAAACTCCAAGGCCTCCAAGTATTGCTCCTAATGTCACATATGTTACTAATATTCTTGCAGGAGTCAATTTAGTCTTATCAATCAAAATTTGTGCAATAGCACAAATCAAACCTCCCATTAAAAACGCTTTTATATAATCCATATTGACCTCCTTATAATGTTGTCGATATTGTAATAGCATGGGCAATCCCAGGAATAGATTCCCCTTGCTGGCTGCTGGTAGGAGATAAAAGAGCTCCCGTCGCCATAAATAAAACTTTTTTATAGACTCCATTTTGTATTTGAGATAACAGCCATCCATTCAAAACCACTGCAGAACAAGCCGCACCGCTGCCACCAGAGTGAACGTCTTGTGATTCATCAAAAATTTCTATTCCACAATCTTTATACTTACTCTCTATATCATAGCCCTCTTTATATAATAACTCTAAAAGTATGTCTCTCCCTACTCTTCCCATGTCTCCCGTCATAATAAGGTCATAGTCTTCTATTGTAAAACCTGTATCTTTAAAATGAGTGATAATTGTATCTGCTGCAGCAGGTGCCATTGCCGCTCCCATGTTATTGGCATCCTTCATCCCCAAATCTACAACTTTGCCAGTAGTAGCATGGGTAATATAAGGGCCTTCTCCTGTGGAGGCTAAAATTGTAGCTCCTGCACCTGTCACCGTCCACTGTGAAGTAAAAGGCCTTTGAATGCCTTGTTCTAAAGGATATCTAAACTGTCTTTCTGCAGTAGAAAAATGGCTGGAAGTTGCCGCTATTATATAGTCAGCATAGCCTCCATCAATAAGCATAGCCCCTAAAGTCAATCCCTCTGTCATAGTAGAACAAGCACCATACAATCCGAAATGTGGCACATTCAGTTGTCGCGCAGCAAAATTTGCACTTATAATTTGATTTAACAAATCACCACCTAATAGGTAATCAATTTCTGAAATCTTGAGATTGGCCTTTTTTAATGCTAAATTTACAGCATCTTGAAACATTTTTGACTCTGCTTTTTCCCAACTTTTTTCTCCATAAGTATCGTCTACTAAAATCATATCAAAATAATCTCTTAAAGGTCCTTCTCCTTCTTTAGGTCCTACAATAGTGCCTCCAGCTATTATAGAAGGAGGATTTTTAAACTTAACAGTTTGTGTGCCTAATTTTTTTTTGCCATATCTAACTTCCCCTTTTACTTTAAAAAATAATATATCAAACCTATAATAATTGAAGTACTGACCCCATATACAATAACAGGTCCTGCAATTGTAAACATCTTTGCTGCCGCCCCAAAAACAAAACCTTCCCTTTTAAACTCCATTGCCGGTGACACAATAGAATTTGCAAAACCTGTTATTGGCACTATAGAACCTGCCCCTGCAAACTTCCCTATATCGTCATAGACCCCAATTCCAGTTAAAAAAGCCCCAAGAAATACCATAGTAATTGATACAAGAGTATTGGCATCTTGCATAGAATAACCTCTTGATAGGTAAAAATTTAAAAAGAACTGCCCTATGTCGCTTATCAATCCTCCTACTACAAAAGCCATTACTACGTTTTTAAGCAAAGCAGGTTTAGGCTCATATTTCTGTGCTATGTTTTTATATTCTTGCTCTTTTTTTACATCTCTTTCCATTAATTTCACCCTTCCTTATGACAAGAGCACCATAGACGGTGCTCCTTTATTTTCAACCTAATTCTTTATCTGCTCTATAAGCTATTTGTATATTAGCTTTATATTCTACTATTTTACCGTTTTTTACATTTGCTGTTTGATTGACAACTTCAATTCCTGATATATTGTCAATAGACTTAGCTGCCTCTTCTACAGCTTTGTGTATTGCATCTTCCCAGCTCACTGTTGAATCCCCTACAACATTTAATACTTTCACAACTGCCATACAATTTCCTCCTCCCTTATATACCAAATCAGCACTGTCAGGTATTTTTTTATTGGTTTTATGCATATAAAAATAGCTAACAGCAAAAATTAGCAATATTGCCACGATTATAATTAACATCTTTTTCATTTTCATTTCACCAGCCATTATTAGTATGTGAAGATAAGCAAAATTAATTCAAAAAAAGTGTAGTATTTGTGTTAAAATACTACACTTCTTCCAATTCTTTTCTTAGTTTTTGTAAAACTTTTTTCTCAATTCTAGATACTTGCACTTGGGAAATTCCTAAAACACTTGCCACCTCCATCTGCGTCATATCCTTGAAATATCTCAAAAATATTATTTGTTTTTCTCGTGGTTTAAGTTTATTTATAACCATCTGTAAAGCTAATTTATCATCTATATCAACTTCTTTTTCCTCTTCACTCACCATTTCAATTAAAAGCCTGTCATCTTCGTCATGAGTTGCGTTGTCATATAATGACTCAGCAGTAGCAGCCGATTCAAAAGCCATAGCAATTTCTTCAGGACTTACATTTAATCTTTCAGCAATTTCATTAATAGTTGGCTCTCTATTTAATTCATTGCTTAAAATCTCTTTAACATAAAAAGCTTTTGTAGAAAGCTCCTTTAAAGAACGACTCACTTTTATTAATCCATCATCTCTTAGAAATCTCTTAATTTCTCCCATTATTATAGGTACTGCATAGGTTGACAATTTTACATTGTAAGATTCATCAAATTTTTGAATTGCCTTTACAAAACCTATACAACCTATTTGATACAAATCCTCCAATTCATACCTTCTATTAGAAAACTTTTTAACAATACTCCAAATAAGGCCACTATTTTCTAAAATTAATTTTTCCAAGCTTTCTTTATCATTTTTTTGTGCCGCTCTTATCAATTCCAAATTCTCATCACTTTTTTCAAAATTCCCTTCTTTCATAAAGTCACCTCATTTATCAGACCTTATATACTTTGTCATTCGGACAAGAGTTCCCTTTCCTGGAGTTGATTCAACTTCTAATTCATCCATAAAGGTCTGCATGACAGTAAAACCCATTCCTGCTCGCTCTTCTTCTAAGCGAGTAGTAAAAAGAGGTTGCATAGCTTTCTCAATATCGTCAATCCCTTTTCCCTCATCTATGACTTCAATTGTTATTTTGTTACCTGAAATAAAAGCTTTAATAGTAATGATGCCGATTTTATTCTCATATCCGTGAATTATGCAGTTAGTAACTGCTTCTGAAACAGCAGTTTTTATATCTGCAATTTCCTCAATTGTCGGATCTAGTTGAGCAGCAAAAGCTGCAACAACAGTCCTTGCAAAAGACTCATTTTGCGACTTACTTAAAAATTTTAACTCCATCATGTTTGTGTATTCCATGATAATCCCCCTTCTATATTTCCTTTAAGGCTTCTTCAATGTCATTATAACATTTAATTATACGCAACAATCCAGAAACTTCAATAATTTTATGTAATTGCTTATTGGCATTTACTATAGCTACCTTACCATTATTCTCTTTGATTTTTTTATATCTTCCTATTATAACGCCAATTCCTGAACTATCCATAAAATTTACATTTTTAAAATCAAAAATTAAATTTTTACACGACTTTTTTTCATACTCGTCATCAATAACACTTTTTATGCTCTCCGCCACATGATGGTCTAACTCACCTTCAATTTTGGCTATCAAGGTATCCCTTTTTTTTGCAAATTTTACTCCCATTTTATCAACCTCCCCCTATTATATTCGATATAAATTTTAAAATTCCTCCTTTTTTGTGATATTTTTCTAAAAAATATAAAAAAGCACTAAACGACTGTTTAGTGCTTAAAGTAAATTACTGATATTTTAGCCAACCAATAAAAACTTTATTGAGATTTTCAAAAAAGTTCGCTTTTTCTACTGTTTCCTGAGGATATATGTTAAATGTCTTTATAATCTTGCCATCCTGTGTTATTTTTACAGTGCCTATTGGGACCTCTTTGGCCAGAGGAGCTAATACAGCATTCTTTAGCTCCACCTCTGTTTTTATATTTTTACCTTCTCCTTTTTTAATCAGTATATACTCATCATCGCGGCAGACACCGCTAACAGCTTCTTTTTTCCCTTTTAAAACTTTAACATTGCCAAAGCTTTGCCCTTTTGAAGCTACTTTTACACTTTCATAATTAGCAAATCCGTAATCTAATAACTTAGCCGCTTCACTAAACCTCGTCTCAGAATCAGGTGCTCCAAATACCACCGCTATTAGCCTTGTATCTCCCCTTTTAGCTGTTGCTGCCATACAATAAAGTGCTTCCGAAGTAGATCCTGTTTTAATACCATCTGCTCCTTTATAGCGCCATAATAATTTATTAGTATTTATGAGACTAAATTTCCCATTTCTTAAAGAATCTAATTTATTGGTTAGATATTTAAATATGCTCTCGTGCTTTACTAATTCCCTTGAAATCATTGCAATATCATATACGCTTGTCAAGTGCCCTTCCTCAGGTAGTCCAGTTGCATTTTTAAAAGTAGTATTTTTTGCTCCCAATTCCTTAGCCCTTTTATTCATCATTTCAACAAAATTTTCCTCTGTACCCGCAATATACTCAGCTAAAGCAACAGAAGCATCATTTGCCGAATTCATCGCTATAGCCTTCATTAAATCATCTACTGTCATTTCCTCTCCTACTTCTAAATATATTTGTGTACCTCCCATATCAAAGGCATGTTTACTTGTGACAACTTTATCTGTTATTTTAATTTTACCAGAATCTATTGCTTCAATCGCCAGTAAAAGAGTCATTACTTTGGTAACACTGGCAGGCGGCAAGGGCTTATGGCTATCTTTTTCATAAAGAATTTGTCCAGTATTAGCCTCTATCAAAATAGCAGATTTTGACTTTAAATTTAAAGTATCAGCATATACTGTGCCATTTAAGACAAAAGAAATAGCTAGTATCACACTCACTAATAATGTTAAAAGCCTTTTAAACATAAAATCACCCTCCTCATCACTATTTATTTTGCGCTGGAGGGTGAATATTATACTTTTTATATTTTTAAGCACGAGGGTGAAATTTATTATAAACTTCTTTTATTTTTGATTTTGAAATTAAAGAAAGTAAATTTGTATTTAAATCTGTTTGATAACCTAACATTTCTTGAACAGCTCGAATATCTGCACCATTTTGAAGCATATGCTGCGCAAAAGATTGTCTTAGCGTATTTGGAGTAACAGGAAAGCCAGGATTAATTTTATCAGTGTATTCTCTTATTATTTTCCAACATCCTTGTCTTGTAAGTTTTTGCCCTCGCAAATTTAAAAAAGAGTATTTTCTCCATTTTTTGCTTTTCTTCCTTTTTCAATGTAATTTTTTAAGGCCTCAATTGCATGAGAGCCTATTGGAATAACTCTTTCTTTATTAGAGCGAATAACTACATAGCCATAAGAGAGATTCACATCTTCTAATTTTAAAGAAATAACTTCGGAGACTTTAAGTCCTGTAGCATAAAGTAATTCAATAAGAGCTTTATCTCTAAGTACTTTTTCATCATCACCAAAATCTAGTGAAAGTAACATATCTACCTGTTCAACTGTTAAAGTAGTAGGCGGCTTTTTTCTACTTTCGGGGTATTAATCATGTACGTTGGGTCTTCTTCTATTTTCTTTTTCATAAATAAATAATGATAAAAGGCTTTAAGAGAAGAAAGATTTCGAGAAACAGTTGCTTGTGATTTGCCTTTTTTCTTCAAATAGTAAAGATAATTTAATATTGTCGATTTTTTGACATTATAACAGTTTATTCCGATTTCTTCGAGATAATTTAAAAACTGGTTTATGTCTCTGTTATAAGATTCAAGAGTGTTTTTTGACAGTTTTTTGTTCTTTGTTAAAAAATCCAAAAACTCCCCAACCACATTATTTAACATATTCTTTACCCCTACAATTCTTGAATTTTTATAATAAATCCATTAATTATAAATATTCAACATAAATCGTCATTTTCCTTCTTTTATGGTGAAAAAATCGGTAAAAGTAATATATAAGGTGAAAGATAAGATTCTATCAAGCAGCCTATTAATATAACTAAAAACCCTGCATATACCATAAAAGTATAAGATACGAATTGTGATACTAATTCTTCTAAATAAAATTTGCGATTTTTCAAAAGATATAAAGAAAAATTAATAGCCGTTACAGATATAAACAAGATTCCTAATAAGATAAAAATATTTTGAGGCAAAATTCCCATCAATACGAGTAGTATCCCTTTTGTTTCAAATTCTTTTATCAAAACTCCAATAGAAAATCCTAAAATAAAACCTCTTATCCCCACAAGCAAAAATATAAAAGGAATCCCTATAATTGTAGCCCCTAAAATCCATAAAACAAAAACAGTGACAAAATTATTTAGAAGGGATTGTTTAAAAATTTGGGCAGAATTCAAGTCTACAGATTTTGCAATTTGATAAAATTTCGAAATATATCCTATTATTTGCTCCATCTGTATGTCAGTGAGGTTATTAACAGTAAAAGATCCTGCTGCTATTCCTATCATTAAAGACATTACAGCCAACACATACAATAAAAAATTATTTTTAATATGCAAATAAAGATTTCCTTTTAAAAACTTCAAGAATATTGCCCCCTATTTTTTATAAAGCTAATTTAAATTTATGATTCAAAAGGGGACAATATTCCTTTTAAGTTATAGTAACTTTGCCGTATATTCCTCCTCCTCCCGCTGAAACATCCAATTTCCCTTCTCTTCCTCTCAAAATATTTAATGCCTTTGAAGTTCCTATCACTTTCTCTAATTCTTCATAAGGTACATGATGCAAAGCATACAATTCACTTCCAAAGTAATTCACCAATTTTTCGATAGTCTTACCTCCAATATTAGGAATAAATTCTAAGGGAATTTGATAGACATATAAAGGTCTAAAAGGAGGATGTTTTGTATCATAATCTTTAATTTCCTCTATTCTGTCCTTTACACCTAAAACTATATTTGAACTTCCACATTTTAAGCATTTTTTTACAGGAGGTCCTTCCTTCGCAATATAGCCACAATCCAAGCAAAAAGTTCTGTGGTATTTCCCTAATTTAGGATTTAAGCCATAATTTTTTACAATTTCTCTTCCCTTTTCTCTTTTTATAGCCAACAAAATCTCCTCAAAATTTGCCTCTTTTATATCAAAAACATTAAACTCTCTGCCTATTTTTTCTAAAGAATGGGCATCTGAATTGGAAAGAAAAGTTTTATTTTGTAACTCCTCAATCTGATCAGCCATATCAGAGTCCGCGCTAAGGCCTAACTCTACTCCATAAATATATTGATAAAAATCTTTAAAGACATATTTAAGCCTATCAGTAGAACTGCCATAATAACTTTTAAAGGGAGTAAAAACATGGGCGGGAATCACAACCCCGCTGTATTTTTCTGCGATTTCAACAACTTGCACACTTGTAAGATTTACTCGTTGAGAGCTTAGATTTATATTTTTAATGTATTTAGAAATTTCTTGAGAAAACAAAGAAATACTCTCAATATCTCTAAAATAACAAGTTAAATGAGGAGAACCCTTTTCCTCTTTGCCAATTTCTATTTCACTGCCTAAAATCAAAGTAACTTTATTTTTATACCTAAGCCCTCCTTCTTCAAGGGAGAATAATATTCCTTCTTGTATATATTCTTTTAGCTCCTCCAAAATAAGCGGAGAAGCGCCATCTACAATGCCAACTATATCAATTCCCTTTAATATACTTTTTTCTAATATATTTAAAACAGTTAAATTTTTTGAGGCCGCAATTTTTACAGGAGCTCCTTTTATACTCCTTGCAACATGAACATGCAAATCTCCGTAAAATCTCATAAGCTACTCCTCATTTTTAAATAATATAAAATTCCAATTATCGTTTTAGAATCTTTTATTTGATTTTGTAAAATCATTTCCCACAATTCCTCTGGAGTATATTCATATAATTCTAAAAATTCGTCCTCATCAGGTTGAGCAGTGTATTTTTTTAAATCTTTTGCAAAATACAAATACATTTTTTCATTAGAAAAACCGGGAGTAGTATAAAAAGTAATCAAATGCTTTATAAAACTTGCTTCATAACCTGTCTCTTCTAATAACTCTCTTTTAGCACAAATCAAAGGGTCTTCACCCTTTTCTAATTTTCCTGCCGGTATTTCTAATAAAGACTCCTCTGCAGGTTTTCTATACTGTTTGACTAATAAAATCTTTCCTTCTTCATTAACTGCTACTATGGATACACCGCCAGGATGCTCAACTATTTCTCGCGTAGTAACTTTTCCATTAGGCAGTTTTACCTCATCTACTCTTAAATTTATTATTTTCCCTTCAAAAATCTTGTTGGTGTTAACTGTAACTTCTTTTTGTTCCAAAATTCATCTTCCTTTCTATGTATAATTTTAGCAATAAATACATACTATAGAAATGAGGTGAGAAATATGATTATAGTGGGAAACACTCTTTATTATGCTGGAAAATTTTCCACCCTATTATTTTTATTAAAGGAACTAAATAAAAAATACAAAACTTTAGGAGAAGTAATCAAATCAGTTTCGCACTAATTTAAAAGACACATAAAGGGCTGCAGCTCCACAAGCATTAAAAAAGTCTGGCTCACTTTCATAATTTCTTCCCATTGTTGTCAATTTAAGCCCAGATTCTTCTATATATCTTTTAGTAATGGAAGACTCCACAAATTCTATTGTAAATCGCGAAAATACTGGATTCGAAATTATTTGTTCTTTTATTATCTTCTCTTTTTCTCTTTCCATTGTAGGAAAAGTCAAAACACAGGAACTGTTACACAGCTCTAAAACAGTTATAGTATGGTGACTAATCCCTTGATGTCTCTGCCTTTTATCATTAAACCCTATTCTTGGGATAAGTACAGGCTTACCTCCTAATTTACTTGTAGCATCTATTATATGGGCTTGTTCTACCCCTGAAAACCCATATTTGGTTCCTGTGCCTACTATTCCCGGTCCCATCGTTACTATAACAACATCTGCTTTTAACACTTCCTTTGCACCTATCAAAGCAGTATAAATATTTACACATTCATAATCTCCTCCAAAAGCATGTCCAATTGTAACTGTTTTATCTATTATTCCCCTCTTTTTAAGCTCAAAAACTGTATTGCTGAAACTAATAGGCAGACATCCTCCATCTGTCATCACATATGTAATTTTAAGGTTAGGATTTGTACTTTTTAGCACTAAGGCTACAGGCGCTACCATACTGTGAAGTTCTCCAACTATTACAGGTAAATCTTCTAAACTTTCAAACTCTTCAAAAGCAGTATGATAAGGACTGTTTTGCTCCTCCATAGTCAACACATTTATCTGAAAAGGCGTATATCTCAATTTCATAATATGCCCATTTCCCACAGCATCGTATTCAGAGTATTTGAGATTTACAACTATAAAGTCATAGCCACCTGTCCCAAGATTTAAAAGGCGAGCAGTTCGGTTTACATAAACTTTATCTCCTACTTCTATTTTACCAGTTATATCGTCATAATTTAAAGCTAACGCCTTTTCTCCCTCTGACTCAACTTCCACAACAGTTATACCTTCTCTTTGTGCAACAATTTTACTTACTTTAGCTAAATAAACGCTAATCACATTATCTTTCTCCTTTTCTTCCTAACATATCGAGGTAATTTAAGACTTTATTTTTTTCGATTAAAGCAGTTAAAGAATATTTTTCTGTAAAAATATGTAATAAAATTAGCAACGCCAATATTATCAACCTGCCATATAAATCAAAAATAAGAATACTGCTTATTCCCAAAGACATTCCTAAAACATTTGATCCAGTGTCCCCCATCATCACATTTGCTTTTAAATCTTCTGGAAAATACACTAAAAGAATCATAGTCAGCAAGACTAAGAAATGGGGATGGGTTTTCCCGATTATTAGAAAAATTAAAGAAATAACCAAAAAAGTTTTTCCGCATCTTCCAGGTCGCAAGTCTACAAGGTTTAAAAAATTCGTAAAAAGTGCAATTATCAAGGTATTTATTATCAATTCCTCTATATTATTTTTTCCAACATTAAAACTCACATAAAAAGCAATTAAAATTCCTGATAAAGCCTTTAAACTGCCTGTAGTAGGCTTTCCTTTTAAAAGCATAGTTATATGACCCTTTAACCCTCTTACACTTCTGTCTCCTAATACATCATCTATAAAACCGACAAAAGAAATCAGTGATAAGCTCAATAAAATTACCTCTTGATATTCTATTCTAACTCCAAATAAATTGAGAAGTACAATTGACACAAATAAAGCAGGAACAAATACAATACCACCACAAACAGGTATCATAACTTTTTTATAGTTTTCCTTCAAACACAAAGGCTTGTTAATAATGCTATAAAAAAGCTTTTTTGTTATAACTGTCATTATTAAAGGAATTAATATTTTAGTCCAAAACACTATCTCACCTGCTATTCTTTAATATTCTTTGAAAACAACTTATACACTAATACTTTTAGTATATCCCAAAACTGCTTACCTCTGTGCAGGAAGCCTTTCAAGTTTCTCCCTGTAACAGAGTGCGTCATATTCACTTCTACTTCTTTTATTTTATACCCTTTCTTTAATATATCTATTGTCATACCAACTTCTATTCCAAAACCTTTATAAAAAGTTTTTAAACTCTCTAAAACCTCTTTTTTAAAAGCCCTTTGACCTGACAAGACAGATTCAATTTCATATCCTGTAAAGTATTTTACTCCTTTTCTGGCTAAAGTTTTAACAAAGCCAAATCCAGCTTTTATATTTGTCTTTGGAAATTTAGCAATTGTAACATCTGCTTTTCCCTCAAGAACAGGCAATATAAGTTTTTTGACTTCTCGTGACAAAAGACCTACATCTGCATCTAAAAAAACTATCACATCATTTTTTGCATATTTCAAGCCTTCTTTTAAAGCTGTCCCTTTGCCAACATTTCTCTTCATATTGACTATTTTAGCTCCTGCTTTTCTTGCCTTTTCAGCAGTACTATCAGTTGAGCCATCATTTATTACGATGACTTCATCAACTTCTTCAACATCTTTTAATCCCTTTATGGTATCAATTATTCTTTCTTCTTCATTGTAAGCAGGTATCAATACACTAACTTTTTTATTCATCTATCTACCCTCACTTTTTAGAATTAGCAGAGGAATTATGTGTAGAATTGTCAGTATTCATAAAAGAATCTGGCATTAAGCTCATTGCACTTTGCTTAATTCCATAATTTCCTTCTTTACCCTCCATTACCATTATAAGCGACGTCTGCCCTATTATATCCTCCACATTATCTATTGTGGAAATATGCTGTTTTTTATACGCATCAATATAGGAATATTTAGTATCACTTTGTTCAACACCTACAATAGGAACATTAAGTAGCTTCACTTGTTTTATAATGGGAATATCTATAGAAGCTACATTATTATCTTTATTATTACTTCCTCCAGCTATAATTACAAAATCTGTATTACCTGGAATCCCTGTAAAATCTATATAACCATTTGTCTTTAAATAATTAATAAGGTCCACATCCTGACCTGTTACAATTGCATTAGCTAATTTTGAAACTACAAATTCATTCAAATGCTTTTCGTCTACTGTAACTCCATATTTATTAGAAAGGAAGTTTATTAAATTTTGCACTTCCAATTCATCGCCAGTATCAAAACTGTCTTTTATAACAGTAATCGACTCAATAGTAGCTCCTGCCTTTAAAAGAGCATTTCTCATGCCAGAATATATAAACTCATTTGTAGTTTCAATAATCGCTACTTTCACTCCCGTTAATCTATCAGCTACTAACTCAGGAAAAATAATTTGATGATATTGATTGTAATACCCTATCTGTTTATTTAACTCTTGAACAGTGTTTTTTAAATTATTATTTTCTGTTTGTAAATCCTTAAACTTTTGTTCTAACTCGTTTATAATTGCAGTTTGTTGCTCTGAAAAAACTTTTTGGCCATCTAACATAAAACCTATAAAAATTCCAATTCCTAAAGCAATAAAAATAGAAGCAATTGTCAAAACATAGTATTTAATATTTATATTCATAGAAAGTCCTCCTCAAAATCCGATTAAAAGGCGAATTCTAAGTTGTAATAGTTTCAATAGCTGCTGCATAGGTGGTGAAAAATACGCTATTACTCCAAGAGGAATCAATGCTGCCAGTATAATGCTAAATATATAAGAAATTTTAAAAGTTTCTCTGTACAGCTTATTTACTCCTTTGGCATCGATTAATTTTTCTCCTACTTTTAATCGCACTAAAAAAGTGCTGGACATTCCTTTTCTCCCTTTTTCCAGAAAATCAATCATGCTGGAATGGGTCCCTACAGCCACAATTAAGTCAGCACCTTTTTCAAAAGCCAAAAGCATAGCTATATCTTCACTTGTACCTGGAGCCTTAAAAATTTCCGCTTTAAGGCCTAATGCCGTTACTCTTTCCAAGCCCGGCGCTCTTCCGTCGGGATAGGCATGAACAATAATTTCCTTAGCCTTTTTTAAAGCCTCATCGCTTACACTGTCCATATCTCCAATGACTATGTCAGGAACAAGGCCAAACTCTAAAAGAGCATCTGCCCCTCCATCTACCCCTATTAAAATCGGTTTTACATCGTTAATATACTGTTTTATTGTAAACAAATCTTCTTTGTAATCCTTTCCTCTAACAACCACAAGAGCATGTCTATTTTTAAAACGAGTTTTAGTATTAGGTAATTCAACACCACCCAAAATAAAATATTTTTCTTTTTTTGCATATTCCAATGTATTTTCAATAAATTTATCTAATTCAACACCTATGTTTTCGCGACTTTCCTGCAATTTATAGTTTATAACGTCCTTTGTAAGAAGTTTCCCGCTTTTTATAAACACACCATCTTTATATATTTCATTATCTATTATAGTGATTTTGTCATTTTCTTTCAACAAATCAAAAATATCCTTCCCAACATCGTCAATAATTGGAATTCCAGCCTCACATAAAATAGAAGGCCCCATGTTAGGATATCTGCCACTTATAGACTTATCAGCATTTATGACTGCCAAAACTTTTTTTCAACTAAGGATTCAGCAGCCACTTCATCTATATCTCTATGGTCAATTATAGCTATTTCTCCAGAATTTAGTCTTTTTACTAAATTTTTAGTTCTTTTATCCATTTTAATTGTACCTGTTATTTGCATACAAGCTTCCTCCATAAAGTAACATCCCATTGTTTATTATTATAGCATAAAAAATTTTTACATGAAATAAAAAGTCAACATGTCAATCACATAAAATATGCCCTCTATTTGTTTTTTTAACAAACAGAGGACATAACTTATTTGTCGCCGTGAAAATTCAATATTTATCGCCCTATTTTATGTTTGTTGCCCTTTTGAAATGGGAGGTTAAAAAAGAGAAAGCAGGTATCTACCCCTTTTACCCCGCTTTCATCCCCAACCTCAATTTATCAGCAATAAGCGCGATGAATTCTGAGTTTGTCGGCTTACCTTTTTCGTCATTTATAGTATATCCAAAAAGTTCATTTAAGACTTCTGTTTTGCCCCTGCTCCAAGCAACTTCTATTGCATGCCTTATAGCTCTTTCTACTCTGCTAGGAGTAGTATTGTACTTTTCAGCAATTTTAGGATATAACATTTTAGTTACAGAATTTAAATACTCCATATTGCTAATAACAAGAGAAATAGCATCTCTTAGATACATATAGCCTTTTATATGAGCTGGTACTCCTACCTCATGAATAATTTCTGTAATCATTGCTTCAAGGTCATAATTTTTCTTCGCTTTTACCACAGGAAATACAGTCTTTGATACTACATCTAATTCAGGCTCCATAAGCTCAGAAATCCTTTTTGACAACATAGCTAAATCAAAAGGTTTTAAAATATAATAATCTGCCCCTAATGCAATAGCCCGTTGAGTTATTTTTTCTTGGCCTACTGCAGATAAGACTAAAATTTTAGGCTTTTTTAATTGTTCTTCATTTATCTTTTCCAAAACACCAATGCCATCTAAATATGGCATTATAATATCTAAAATTAACAAATCTGGCGGTTGATTTTTAATGAGTTCAATCGCTTGGTTGCCGTCATTGGCAACACCAACCACTTCAATATTTTCTTGAGTAGATAAATACTCAGCTAAAATAGTAGCAAATTCTTTGTTATCATCTGCTATCCCTACTCTAATCTTCTTAACCAATTATTTAACCTCCCATTGCTAATATTAGTATATAATATTTATTCTACATAATAATTGAATTTCCTTCTTTTCCCTTAAAAATTTTTAGTTATTTGTAAAAACCTGCTTATTATTAAGTAGAGTATTCATTTCATTAATCATCCATTCTGCATAAACAGCATATCCTTTTGTAGGGTCATTCACAAAAACGTGAGTAACTGCTCCTACCAGTTTTCCATCTTGTATAATAGGACTACCACTCATACCCTGTATTATGCCTCCAGTCTTTTTTAATAAATTCTTGTCAACAATTTTAATTATCATACTTTTAGGGCTAGGAGTTTCTTGATACGCTTTTTTGATAATTTCAATATCAAATTGCTGTATACCTGTATTATCAATGGTAGCCAATATTTTAGCTGGCCCTTCTTTTATTTGGCTTTGATATGCTATAGGAATCTCGCCATACAAATCGTTCTTAAAGTCTTCATACATATTCCCGTAAATTCCAAATTCAGTGTTTTTTAATATATTCCCTATTGTATCAACTTCTTCTAAAAAAATCCCTTTTAATTCCCCAGGTTTACTTCTTCTTCCTTGGTCAATAGAAGTAATTCGAGAATTCATAATCTCTCCATTTTCTACTGATAACATGTGACCAGTATCTATATCAGTTATAGCATGACCTAAAGCTCCATACATCTTGCTAGTAGGATAATAAAAGGTTAAAGTACCTATACCAGCAGTGTGGTCTCTCACCCAAAGACCTATTCTGTATTGTCTATCCTCTTTTGACTTTATAGGATAAATCGTAGTATAAAAGATATTATTTTTTCTATTTATTTTTAACTTTAAGGCTTTTCCCTGTAATTCATTTGCAATTTGTGTAATGTCTTCTGCTTGCTTTATTTCTATGCCGTTGACTTCTAATATTATATCTCCTATCTGTATTTTCCCTTGCTTATAAGGACTATAAATTTTACCGTCCTCCCCCATTATATCTGAATAGCCTACTACTAATACTCCCTTTGTATTTAACTTGACCCCTATCGCTTGGCCGCCCGGTACTACTTTTATTGTCGGAACGATGTCAACACTGATATGCTTTATAGGAAATATTCCAAAGAGCTTAAAATCCAAATTTACTGTGCCTGTGTTTACCGCTTCTATAGTAATAGGTTCTTTCAAATTTAAAACATTTTTATCTTCTGTCTCATTAATTTTTAAAAAACCTTTTTTATCAGCTTGAAAACTTACTTTTATTGGTATATTAAAGTTATAATTAACTTTTTCACCTTGAAAAAATTTAAAACTTGAGGGAGTTTTCGCTATATCTTGTATAGGAGTAAAATAATTTGCAAATACTAAAAAAAGCTTAAGGATATAAAAAGTAGCAATTTTACCGTATTTTTTGTCATTCTCTCACTTCCTTTTTGCAGCTTATTTTAATCTAAAATTAACTTAACCTTTTTTAAAGCTTTATATACTGTCAATATATTATCCGATAGTAAAAGGAAGTGAGATTAAACTAAAATATTAAATTTTGCTTTTAAATTGAGATGCAATATCTAATAATTCTTTTGAATGTTCTAAAGTAGTCTGAGTAACATGTGATCCTCCCATAATACGAGCTAATTCATTTATTTTACCTTGATAGTCAAGTTTTTCCACATTTATATAAGTTCTTTCATTTTTTGTAATTTTGGAGATTCGATAATGTGTATCTGCCATAGAAGCGATTTGAGGTAAATGAGTCACACAAATCAATTGATGTTTTTTAGAAAGATATGCCATTTTTTCAGCTACTAATTGGGCAGTTTTCCCGCTTATTCCTGTATCAACTTCGTCGAAAATCAAAGTGGAAATTCCATCTGCGGAAGCGAGAATAGTTTTTAATGCCAGCATAATTCTCGAAAGCTCGCCACCAGAAGCAATTTTAGACAAAGGTTTTAAAGGCTCTCCTATATTTGTAGAAATTAAAAATTCAATTTTATCAAATCCTGTTTCAGTAGGTTCTTCCATTTTTTCTATATTCACTTTAAAATAAGCATTTGGCATATTAAGTTCAACTAAAATTTGATTTATATTTTTTTCTATATTATCTGCTATTTGCTTCCTTTTGAGATGTAATGCTTCACCAACTTCTAAAATTTTTTCCCATAACTTTTGCTGCTTAAGCTTCAATTCTTCTTGCTTTTCTTCAAAATTTAATATATTCTCTAATTCTCTTTTTTTATTTTCTTTAAATTCTAAAATATGCTGTATTGTAGGTCCATATTTTCTTTTCAAGGAATTTATTTGATCTAATCGTATTTCTATTTCCTCTAAACTTTGCTGGTTAAAATCTAAGCCATTCAAGTAATCCCGTACCTGTAAAGCACAATCCTCTAATTCATAGAGAATATTCTCCAGCTTATCTTTTAACCCTTTAAGCTTTTCATCTATAGAAAAGGCTGTTTCTAAATTTTTTATTACAACATGTAAATTATCTAAAACAGAAAAGCTCCCACTACCTTCGTACAAAATTTTGTAACTAGAATTCATAGCAGTAAATAATTTTTCGAAATTCATAAGCAAATTTCTTTTTTCTAACAACTGTGTTTCCTCTTCTACGCTCAAATTCGCCTTTTCAATCTCTTCAATTTGATACTTCAAAAGATCAATTGTTTCATTCTTTTCTTTTTCATCTTTAAAAAAACTTGAAATCTCATTTTGTATCTTTCTATATTCTTCTAACAGCTCTTTAAATTTTTCTTTTAAACTTTTAAACTTTTGGTCACCAAAATTATCTAAAATAGAAAGATGTTTTGTATTGTCTAAAAGAAACTGATGCTCATGTTGACCTAAAATATCTACCAAGAAAGCACCTATTTTACTCAAAAAAGAAAGAGGCACTATTCTGCCATTTATCCTACAATAACTTCTTCCACTGCTTGTAATTTCTCTATTTATTATCAAAGTATCATCCTCTTCTAAGCTCAAACCTACTTCTTCTAAAATTTCTACAATTTTATCCTTGTTAGAATCCACAAAAAATATTCCTTCTACGATAGCTTTTTCTTCACCAGTACGTATTATATCTCTACTGGCTCGACTACCTAAAAGCAGCAAAACCGAGTCTATAACTATAGATTTCCCTGCTCCTGTTTCTCCAGTTAATGCATTGAATCCTTCTTCAAATTGTATTTCTGCCTTGTCAATAAGTGCAACGTTTTGGATGCTAAGTGCTAAAAGCATAACAAAACCCCCAAAAATCACTTAACTAACTTTCTGAATTTCTCCAATAGCTCTTGAACAGCTTCTTCATTTCTCACTAAAACAAAAATGGTATTGTCACCTGCTAAAGTTCCAACTATATCTTTCCAATTTAATGTATCAATCGCCTCTGCTGCTGCGGGAGCTGTGCCTGATAACGTTTTTATAGCTATGATATTTCCAGCATAATCCACGCTCACTATAGACTCAGATAATAAAGTCATTAGTCTCTCTGTAATATGGCTATCTACTTTTCCCATCGGGGCGTATTTATATCTTTTTCCATCCTCTGTTAAAACTTTTATCAGTCTCAATTCTTTTATATCTCTTGACACAGTCGCTTGAGTCACATCAATACCTTGTTTTTGAAGTTCAGCTGCTAACTCTTCCTGTGTTTCAATTTCTTTTTCAGATATTATTTCAAGAATTTTAGCGTGTCGAGCTATTTTCATCATAGTAATCTTCACCTCTTTTACTTTTTATCTTTCTGTAAGTTTGTCCCTCAATAAGTCAAAAAAATTGGTATTTTTTACTTTTATAAGATTGGTATATTCATTGCTTTTTTTAATGTAAATTATATCTCTATAATCAAGTTTATATCCCTGTTGTCCGTCGGTTGTTATCATTAAATCTTGATTCTCTTCGCTTATTTCCAACCTGAGGACATCCTCTCGTGAAACTATTATAGACCTTGAATATAAAGTATGGGGACATATAGGTGTTATTATTATAACTTCTACTGTAGGATATACAATAGGACCTCCTGCTGAAAGTGAATAAGCAGTTGAACCAGTAGGAGTTGCAATTATTACTCCATCTGCTAAATAAGTATCTACATAGTTATTATTGACATAGGTATTTATACGAGCCATTCTTGAAAAAGCTCCTCTTGTAATGACAATATCATTCAAAGCTCTAAAATTAATAATCTCCATATCATTTTTAACTACATTTGCCTCTAGCATCATCCTTTTTTCTACTGTATATTCTCCTTTATATATTTTATCTAAAGAAACAAACACCTCATTTACATCTACTTCCGTAAGAAATCCAAGATGACCTAAATTCACGGCAAAAATAGGCGTGTCAAAAGGCGCACAAAGCCTTGCAACATTTAAAATAGTACCATCTCCACCTAAAGCAATTATAAAATCGCATTTACTATATATATCTGTAGATTTTCTACCGTATTCATCATAACCCATTTTAGACGCAACTATTTCGTTAAGATATGGTTCAGAACCATGCTCCAATAGCCATTTTACTACAGATTTTGTCACTTCTAAGTCTTTATCTTTATTAATATTTGGAATTACACCGACTTTTTTCATTATAATATCACCACATTTATCATATTCTACAAAAAAACAAATTTTCCTGCTACAAATTTTTAAATGCCTCTTTTACAATTTTCGTAATGTCAAAATTGTGTTGCTTTTCAATTCCCTTTTTGCCGTAAATTAAATATTCTATATTGCCTTCTGCCCCTTTTATAGGAGAATAGGTAATACCTATTATACCGTAGTTAAACTTTTGAAACAAAGTCACAATTTTTTCAATCACTTCCCTATGAACGGCCGGGTCTCTCAGGACGCCTTTTTTACCTACTTTTTCTCTCCCTGCTTCAAATTGAGGTTTTATTAAAGCTATCAAATCTCCCTCTGGTTTTAAAAATTTATCTGCAGAAGGTATAACAAGTTCAAGGGAGATAAAAGAAACGTCTATTGTGATCATGTCCACTATTTCAGGCAATGTCTCTAAAAATCTTATATTAGTCTTTTCCATGTTTATGACCCGAGGGTCATTTCTTAAACTCCAATCCAATTGCCCGTATCCTACATCTACAGCATATACTTTCAAAGCACCGTGTTTTAAAAGACAGTCAGTAAAACCTCCTGTGGAAGCTCCAATGTCTAAGGCAATCTTGCCAGTCACATTAATATTAAACGTTTCTATCGCTTTTTGTAACTTTAGCCCACCTCTACTTACATAAGGTAAAGAATTAGTTTTTACTTCAATTGAAGATTCTATGTTGACAAACTCTCCAGCTTTTTCAATTTTCTTGCCATCAACATATACTTCTCCTGCCATAATAGAAGCTTTTGCTTTTTCTCTTGAGGAGAAAAAACCTTTTTGAACAAGCAAAACATCCAATCTTTCTTTTTTGAAGCCATATTTACCTCATTTCCTTATATTTTTGTAGTATAGTATTTGCGATAGACTCGGCATCTAAATTGTATTTTTTAAACAAGTTTTCCACATCTCCGTGTTCAATAAATTTATCAGGAAACCCTAAACGCAAAACTGGCTTATATATTCCATTAGAATTTAAAAGCTCGAGTATAGCGCTTCCAACACCACCAGCTATGACATTGTCTTCCACTGTAACAATAAATTTAACTTTGTTTGAGATATCCAAAATCAGCTCTTCATCTACAGGTTTGACAAATCTCAAATTGACAATAAAGGGTTGCAAATCAGAAGCTTTTAAAATTTCTTTTGCTTCTAACACCTTTCCTACCATTCTTCCTAATGCAAAAATTGCTATTTCTGTTCCTTCAGAAATTAACTCTGCCTTTCCAAACTCTATACTGCATTCTCTTGTAATATCGAATTCTCCTGCTTTTCCCCTTGGATACCTTATGGCAACAGGGAAGTCAAGATTTCTTGATAATTTAACCATTTCAACTAATTCATTGGCATCTTTAGGAGACATAATCGCTATATTAGGTATAGGCCTCAAATATGATAGGTCAAAAACTCCTTGATGGGTTTCTCCATCCTCTCCTACAATTCCCGCTCTATCAATTGCAAAAACAACAGGTAATTTTTGTATACATACATCGTGTATAAGCTGGTCATAAGCTCTTTGTAAAAAGGTAGAATACACTGCAAAATAAGGTTTATATCCTTGTACTGCCATTCCTGCTGCAAAGGTAGTAGCATGCTGCTCTGCTATTCCTACATCAAAAAATCTTTCAGGAATCAATTTTGCAAAATGAATAAGCCCTGTTCCCTCTGGCATGGCAGCAGTTATTGCAACAATTTTGTCATCTTTTAATGCCATTTCAGTAAGAGTCTTCCCAAATACATCAGAATAAGTCGCCTGCCCCTCATTTACAAACTTACCTGTTTGTATGTCAAAAGGAGCTGCAGAATGAAATTTATCAGGAAATTTTTCTGCAAATTTATAGCCTTTGCCTTTTTTTGTGATAACATGTACTAAAATAGGTCCTTTTATTTTCTTTGCTCTTTCTAAAACCTCTATTAGGCTATCAACGTCATGTCCGTCAATAGGTCCTAAATATGTAAAGCCCATCTCTTCAAAAAACATTCCTGGCACTACTAACTGTTTTACAGAATCCTTAATTCTTTCAATGTATTTATGAAGGCTTTTTCCTATTGGAGGTACAATATTGAGTAAATTATCAACCTCTTGTTTTAATTTGTTGTAAGTAGGGTCAGTTCTAAGTTTACTTAAATACAAAGATAAACTACCTACGTTTTCCGAAATAGACATCTCATTGTGATTTAGCACGACAATCAAATCTGTTTTAGACCTTCCTGCATTATTTAATGCTTCAAAAGCCATGCCACCTGTCAAAGCTCCATCACCGATTACCGCTACAACAGAATATTTTTCACCCTTTAAATCTCTTGCCTTGGCAATACCCAATGCTGCAGATATAGAGGTGCTACTGTGACCTGCTCCAAATATATCATGCACACTTTCCGTTCTTTTAGTATAACCAGAAAGGCCATTGAATTTCCTTAAAGTATCAAACTGGTCTTTCCTACCTGTAATTATTTTATGTACATAACATTGATGCCCAACATCCCAAATTATTTTGTCAACAGGTGAATTAAAAACATAGTGAAGTGCAACTGTAAGTTCAACAATTCCAAGGTTTGAAGCTAAATGCCCACCTGTTTTAGACACCTTTTCTATTAAAAACTGGCGTATTTCTTCACAAAGCAGTGGAAAGTCCTTTTTGTCAATTTTTTTAAATCATAAGGGCTGTTAATTTGTTCTAACATTTAAAACCCTCACTTTCTTTTTTTCCTTTTATTATTTTTATAATCGGGCAAAATCTTTATACCCGTGTTTTTTTCTATCCAAGCAAAAATTACAGCAACTGTATAAACAATAGACTGGCTTTTAGCTATACCTATATTTTTACCAATAGCTTTTCCTCCAATTGTAATGGCAGATAATAAACCTCCTAAAATCGCAGTATAAATAGAACCTTTGGGTCCCTCAAAAGCTAATTTTACAATTATTGCCATCAGAGCAGCACCAGAAACAATTCCAGAAATATCTCCTACTACGTCATTGCAAAAATTAGCCACAATATTAGCATTTCTAAGAAGTTTTATGGCTTCCTTTGCTCCAAATACTTTTTTAGCCGCCATTGCATGAAAAGGTTCTTCTCTGCCTGAAATTACTGCTGTACCTATTATATCAAAAATTATACCAATTAACACTATAAAACCAAGAATACAAAAGGCTACAAGGAGATTGCTCTCTTTTAATGCAACATCAGAAAAAAAATTTAATATAGTGGCAAGAAAAAAGGTTATAATAGTTATATGTAAAATCCACTTATAATTCGTATTTATGTTTTTATTTTTCATAATAAAAAAAGACCTCCTACATGTATAAAGGCAAAGTGGTAGCATATTGGGTAAACTTTGCGGCTTAGGTCCAGTAGGATTTCCCAAGCGTGCACTGAACGTCGCCGTTCAGCGGTTCCCCTTTAAGCCCGCTTTTACCTTGTCGCCAAAGGTAAGACTGGACTACCACTTAGTCCGCACCGTAATCCCCAATATGCCGCCCGGCAAGGCGCAGCCTAGGAGTTTTCCTCAACAGAGGGACTAACCCCTATCCTCTTTTGCAATTCGGGTTTCATCAGCAATAGCCAGTAATTCAAGAGCTCTTTGAATTATGGCTTACAACTGATATCCACCCGAATCACTCAAGGCAGGCTACACTGTCCGCAGCTTTATGGCCGCGAGACAGGTTCATCCTACCCCGTAGCCTGTAAAAGCCACGCAAGTAGGTCTCCGCGGAGGAAGGGTCAACGCCCACATGCCATTGTGGATCGCCCCCCTCCTTAACTCCCAGCACCAGCCCCCAACTGGGCGTTGAAAGCCAGCACCAGGAACTTCATCGATGTGCCCTTGACGGATTTTTAGGCCCGTCTTCGGGATTAGCGCCTCTGACTAGGATACTGCACCACTTTGCCTTTCTTTTCAAGGTATATTAATTATAACATAATAAAAATGACAATATCAAACCTCTACAAAGTCTGTAGAAGGTTGCTACAGTCATTTAACTGTCAAAAAACTCATTTCTTTCAAAAAGCATTGTCAATACTCCCTTAAGCTTTAGTTTACTCTTTCAATCAAATAATTGGAAAGCTCTTTTAAAAACTCTGCTTTTTCTCCAAACCTATCTAAAATCTTTATAGCATTCTGTGTAAGCTCTACAACCATCTCTTGAGATTTTTCTAATCCAAAAATATTGACAAAAGTAAACTTGCCTTTTTCTTTATCACTACCTACTTTTTTACCCAATTTTTCCTCTTCTCCTATTACATCCAATATATCATCTTTTATTTGAAAAGCAAAACCTATTAAGCGTGCATATTCCCTTAAGGCATGAATCTCTTCTTCTGTAGCACCAGCGATGTAAGCTCCTGCGCAAACAGAGGCTTCTATCAAAGCTCCTGTCTTGTGTTCATGCATAAATTTTAATTCTTCATAAGTAAGCTCCGTATTCTGGGATAGTATATCTACAACTTGCCCACCAATAATTCCTTTACATCCTGAGGCTGTCGCAATTTCATTGGTAGCTTTCAATATTCTTTCATAATCTTCAGGATGTTCTAAAGCATGTCTTACTAACACTTCATACCCTAAATTTAAAAGCCCATCGCCAGCTAAAATTGCTATAGCTTCCCCATAAACTTTGTGATTCGTGGGCTTTCCTCTTCTTAAATCATCATTATCCATTGCTGGAAGGTCATCGTGAATCAGAGAATAAGTATGAATAAGTTCAATCGCACAAGCTACAGGAAGAGCTTTTTTTATATCTCCTCCTAAAAGCTCACAAGAAGAAAGGCATAAAACTGGTCTTAACCTTTTCCCTCCCGCAAACACACTATATCTCATTGCTTCATAAATTATCTCTGGTTTTTCATCTATATCAAGTATTCTGTGTAGTTCTTTCTCAACAAGCTGTTGTTTTTCTCTTAACTTTTCTTTAAACATCCTTTTCCTCCTCTTTAAAATCAATTTCTTCATTTTCGTTGATGAGAAGGGTTATCTTTCCTTCAACCTCACTTAACCTTTTTTCTAATCTCTTAGAAATTTCAACACCTTCTTTAAACAAGTTAAAAGACTCTTCCAACCTTAAATTTCCTTTTTCTAGTGTATTTACAATTTCTTCTAATCTCATCATTTCTTCTTCAAAAGTCAATTCCTCATTCATTCTCTTTCACCTCTTGTACAATCGCTTTAGCTTTGCCATCTTTAAATAAAATTTTTATTTCATCATAAGGTTTTATATCTTTCACAGAAGAAATAACTTTTTCTTGCTTATCTAAAACAATTGTATAACCTCTTGTAAGTACTTTTAAAGGACTTAAAGAATTCAACTTTTCTGCTAAAATTAAAAAATCATTTCTTTTATGTTGGTATATAGAAAGCATTTCATTGTATAAAGAGGCTGTTAAATTTTCAACTTTATGCCTTAAAATTTCACTTTTCTTAGTGGGGCTATTAAGATACAAAGCCCTTTTAAGCCCTTCAAATTCTTTTTTCTTGCGATTTAATTCAGCAGTCATCAATGTTAATAATTTCGTTTTTAATAAAAACAATTCCCTTTGGTAAACTTTTATGTCTGGTACTACAATTTCAGCAGCTGCAGAAGGGGTAGGAGCTCTCAAATCCGCCACAAAATCAGAAATAGTAAAGTCTGTCTCATGGCCTACAGCAGAAACAACTGGTATGCGAGATGCATAAATACATCTTGCCACTTTTTCTTCATTGAAAGGCCAAATTTCTTCTAATGAACCTCCACCCCTTGCTAAAATAATTACATCAATGTCTTCCCTTTTGTTCAAAATTCGAAGAGCATTACATATTTCATCGGCGGCTGAGCTTCCTTGCACCAAAACAGGAACCACTAAAATGTCTACTGTTGGATTTCTCCTTCTCGAAATTGTTATTATATCTCGTATTACAGCCCCTGTTGGAGAAGTCACCACAGCAATTTTTTTAGGATGTTTAGGGATAGGTTCCTTTTTATCAGAATCAAAAAGTCCTTCTTTTTCCAGTTTCTCTTTAAGCTTATTAAAAGCAAGGTATAAAGCCCCAATACCCTCCGATTGAATAGACTGCACATAAAGCTGATAAGTACCGCTTTTTTCATAAACTGTTATTCTACCTGTAGCAATCACCGACATACCGTCCTGCAAAGTAAAATTTAAAAGTCTACTATATTCATTAAACATCACACACTTTAAAGAAGCTACTTCATCCTTTAAAGTAAAATATATTCCAGTGCTGTGATATTTTAAATTAGAGATTTCTCCTCTTACTCGGACATTTCTCAAAATTATATCATTGTCCATCATTCTCTTGATATAGTCCGTTATCTCACTGACGTTAAGTGCTTTTAATTGCATATTTAAAAGCCTCCAGGGTGTTTTTAAGTATCATAGCTGTCGTCACAGGCCCAACTCCTCCTGGAACTGGTGTTACATAAGAACACAAGTCTTTTACAGATTCAAAATCTGCGTCTCCATATATATTTCCATCGTAAACGTTTATACCTGCATCTATAAGAATTGTCCCTTCTTTAATCATATCTCCCTTTACCAAATTCATTTTTCCGGCTGCCAACACTAAAATGTCTGCTTGTTTAGTATAATAAGCCAAATCTTTTGTCTTTGAATGGCATACCGTAACTGTACAATTTTTATCCAATAAAAGCTTAGCTACAGGTTTTCCTAAAATATTGCTTCTGCCTATTACAACTGCGTGTTTTCCCTCAAATTGAGTATCAATACTTTCTAGAATATGTAAAATTGCTTTGGGAGTACAAGGAACAAAAAGAGGTTTTCCAGCAAAAAGCCTTCCCATATTATAATTAGATATGCAATCAACGTCTTTATAAGGATTTAGCGTATCGTATACCAATTCAGCATTAAAGTTTTTAGGAAGAGGCATTTCTATCATTATGCCGTGGGTATTTTTATCTTCATTTAAAAACTTTAAGGTGTCAAAAAACTTCGACTCTTCACTTTCTGAAAAATAATAGATTTCAGCCTCAATCCCCACATTTTCACAAGCTTTAACTTTAGAGTTTGCATAAACTTTTGAAGACTCATCATTTCCAGCCATCAAAATCGCTAATCTGGGCTTGTAACCAAACTCCATTATCTCTCTTTTTACCTCTTCTCTTATCTTTTTAGAAATCTCCTTACCATCAATTATCATTTGATTTACCTTCCTCCAATCCTTTATCCCTTACAAACGCTCCCAACAAACCGTTTATAAACACATGAGAATCTTCTGTACTGTATTTTTTAGCTATTTCTACTGCTTCGTTTATAGAAATATTTACAGGAATATTCCCGTATTGCATCTCATAAATGCTGCACCTTAAAATAGCCAAATCTATTTTTGGCATGCGGTTAAGAGCCCAATTTTGAGAGTATCTTTCTATTTCCTTATCAATTTCCTCTAAATGTTCAATAGCCCCTATTACGGTATTTTCTATGTACTCTTTTTGCTCGCCTGGGTCGTTTTCCTTATAAAAATTCTCAAATATTTTGCTTATAGGTAGCCTTGAAACGTCGTATTGATAAAGCATTTTTACAACCCATTCCCTGGCTTCTGTTCTGTTCATTGTCCCAACTCCTTGAATTTTACTTCTTACATATATTGTACCATAACTCTACTTAAACTAACCCTCTGTCTAGCAGAGGGTTAGTTTAAGTAGATATTTTAATTTTCCTCTTCTCTAACTTGCTGTTGTTTTTTATTTTCCTTATCCATATTTACCCCTTGAACGTGAATATTGACTTCAACAACTTTTAATCCTGTCATATTTTCCACAGCATTTTTAACATTTTCTTGTACATTCCAAGCTACTTCAGGAATTCTAACTCCATAATCTACAATTAAGTACAAATCTATTGATACTTCTTTTTCTCCCACCTCTACTTTTACACCTTTGCCTAGATTCTTTCTTCCTAACATTTCAGAAAGTCCGTTTACGACTCCCCCGCTCATTCCAGCCACTCCAGGTACTTCCGTTGCCGCCAAACCTGCAATTACACTAACTACTTCTTCAGAGATTTTAATAGTTCCTAACTCTTGATTTTCATTTGCATTTACATTTTCTTCCATAAATTTCACCCCCTTAAAAAGCAAAAATTTTTAGAGAAAATAAATATTTGTCAAATAAATTATATCATAATTGTAGTTACAAAAACAATTAAGTTTTCTTATTCCAGTCTCGTCATAATTTTTATATTATCTAATGAGACTCCTGTCTGCCTTGAGACAATTTCTACAATTTGTGCCACTTCTTCTTCTGACAGTTTATCTGCCTGTACAATTACATTTACTATGCCATTATCTATCATCACAACTGCATCTTGAAACCCCTTAGCTTTTATCAAATTTTCTATTATCATCTCTTGATTTGTTATTTCTGTAAGTTTTATTATTTGCCTTTGAGCTTCGTCTCTTGTCGCTTCACTGGTATTTTTATTTTCTACTATTTCTTTTAAAGCATCAATACTTCTACTCCTATTTATTTCTCTTTCTTCTCTATAAGTAGTAAATATTCCAGTGAAAAGTTTATCTTTTTCTGTACTAGTTTCTTTTGCAGAAGAAGTACTTGTTTGAATAACTTGCGAATTCTGACTGTACTCATTTTTAGCAGCTTCTTCTTTTTTATTGGTATACCCATAGTTTAAAACAAAAGCAATAGCAATTAGCAAGACAAGGGATATAATCGCTATAAGCTTTTTTCTCATATAGACCATAAAAACTCCTCCCCACTCTTATTTTGAAGATATTACCTTTACTTTATAGGCAGGAATCCCTAAAGCAGTTTGAACTGCCGAAGAAAGTTCGTATCTTAATCTTGGATCTTTTGCTCCATCAGCAACTACAATCACTCCCCTTATTTCCGGCATTATTCTTTTTAATACAATAGGAGCATTTTGCCCAGAGGTATCTTGAGAGGTAACTACTCTGTTGTTTGATTCTGTTTGAATGGTTTCTCGTATTCCTCCACTACTATCTTTTTCATTTGTAGTAGTACTGGATTCTACTACATCCATTGCCGCTACTACCTCTTCATCTGAATTTAGTGTTATGAGGACCTCAACATTTCCCACCCCTTCAATTTTTGACAATATATTTTTTAAATCCTTTTCTAATTTTTGAGCATAATCTTCACTACTACTTTCTTTTTGAGCTAATACCAATTCTTTGTTATCGTTGTTATTTGAAGGGCGAGGTTTTGAAAGAGCACTCGCACCTATTAACAAAATTAAACCTATTAAAAAGATAACAGTCAAATTCTCAACCAACTTTTTATTATCTTTTAAAAGCTTATCTTTAAGTTTATCAAAATCCACTCAAGTACCTCCTTTCAATTTATTCCTCATTTATAGATATATTCTTTAATGGTACATTATAGAATGCACTTATTGTTTTTTTAATCTCTTCATAGTTAAATTTTTTATCTTCTGTCGGTTTTGCTATTTTTTCTGAATTTTGAGAAACCCTTCTCGCATTTCTAAAAGATAAGGTTATTTCTTTGATTTTCCCAAATTCTTTGTCATTTAAGTCTTCTACAAAAGAAACCTCTACTTCCACTCCCTCAATTTCATACAGATTTAAAAGCTTTTCCTTAATCTGTTCAATCAGCCTTTTTTTATATTCTGCCACAATTAGATTATCCCTCTGCTTTTCTGCTTCTTTTGAGATTTGCTCAATATTTATGTTTTTTAAAAAGTAATCATTTTTAAATACGTAGGCTTCTATATTTGCTCCTCCTTTTAAAAAATTTATCAAAGGATTTAAGATAGTAATCATGATTACAAACCCTATCGCAACTTTAGCATATTTTTTTAAACTGGAGGAAGGAACTAAAAGTTCTAAAACTATCAAAAGGATTGCAATATAAATTATCTGTGTTATCCAGTCTTTTAAAAACTCCATTGTTTCACCTACCTCAGCATAGTGGTAATATTAGCTGTTCCTATAATAGCTGTTATTGTAAAGAACATCATCACAGTAACAGAAGCCAATACCCCAAAAACATAAGTTAAAGAAGTTGCCACATCTGAAAGGCAATTTACTATCCTTTTATCGGAGATTGGTTCAATCACTGCTGCTGCAAAGCGATAAATGATTATGAGAGAAAAAAGCTTTATTAAAGGTACTGCAGAAATTATCACAATTGCTATAAGCCCATAAGTGCCTACTGCTCCTTTTATCAATAATGAAGCCCCTATAACTGCATCGACACTATCAGATAAAAGCCCTCCTACTACTGGTAAAAAAGCACCAACTGTATACTTCGCCGTTCTCGATATGACACCATCTGCCATTGAAGAAGATAAACCTTGTATAGTTACTACTCCTAAAAAAATACTCAATAAAATTGAAATAGAAGCTGTAGACAAAGTCTTAAAAAAATCCCCCATTTTATTCAAGCTAAACTTTTCAGAAATATTTCCTACAATTTTTACAGCTGTCATGAGCAAAATAATAGGCAACACAAAATCCCTCATCAGATGGGCTATAAACTCAACTGTCACAATGACAACAGGGTGAAAAAACGCTGCAGAGGTAAAAGCACCTACTGAAACAAGTAAAGTTATAAGTACAGGTAGCATCGATTGCATAAAATCAACCATGCTGTCAATTGCCTCTTTGCCAATTCCTAAAGCTTCTGTGAAGCTTTTAACCGCTATTACAATAAAAACTATATAAACCGCTAAAAAAGCAATCTCACTTATATTTTCATTTTCAAAGGAACTGTGCAAATTCATTAATATGCCGCCAATTACAGCCAAAATTAAAAGTTGTGTTAAAAGTCTTACAGAAGAATATAATTCTTTGAAAAACAATTTTAATAAATTTTCAAAGAGTTCCTTTATATTAAAAGGTTGTTTTCCTGATATCACATCTTGTATATAAGTCTTTATATCAACATAGGGAAGTATATTGCCATTTTTTTGATTAGCTTCTTTTACAAAGCGGTCAATCTGATAAGTGTCAATACCTTTCAATTGGCTTTCTATATCTTGTTGTCCCGTATCCGCTCTGGCAGTTGTTAATAAAATCATAATCATTAAAATTACAAAAAGTACCTTTTTCAATCTTTTACACCTCACGGCATTATTGAAAGAATTGTTTCCATCAATGCAACAATTATAGGTATTGATAAAAAAATTATGATTATCTTTCCTGCTATCTCTATTTTAGAAGCCAAATTTTTCTCATTTGCGTCGAGACATAGCTGAACTCCAAATTCTGTTATATAAGCCATACCAATGATTTTTAAAGTTGTCATAAAATAAATATTGTCAAGTCCACTTTTTCTAGCAAGAGTATTCAATACTTCTACAATTGCGCTGAGTTTTGGAAGAATCATCATAAAGATGATGACTCCGGCTACCAAACTTAAAATTATTGCCATTTCAGGATTTGTTTCTCTTAGAACTGTCAAAATAATCAAAACCACTATTCCTAAAATAACAATTTGAAATATTTCCATTCTATCACCTAATAAAGTTGAAATATTGTTTTTACTGCATTAAACAAATTGTTTATCATATATATCACCATCATCAAAACCACTACTATTCCTGCCAGTGTCACCATCATTGCTTGTTCTTCTCGCCCTGAACGGATTAATACTTGATTTAATACTGTTACCAGAATGCCAATTGCCGCAATTTTAAAAATTATATCTATGTTCATTATAATCCTCCTCTATAAAAACAATATGATTATCGCCAGTCCTGCCAAAACTCCAATATTTTTGTACAGCTTTTCGTTCTTTTTACTCTCTTCTTCTGCGTTACTAAGTTGCCTTTTTAAAAGCTCAATGGCTAAATCAAAATTTTTTCTTGATTGTATACGTCAGAATTGCCAAGTCCATACCCAAAAGACCTCAAAATTTGTACATCTTCTTTTTTAAGATAGCCATTGTCCCATTCATTTAAAGCTATCTCCCAAGCTTCTCCTGCAGTATAACCCTCATTTTGTGATAATATCATTCCTGTCTTAGAAAAAACAAATTTTATACTTTTATCTGAAGAGCGAGAAATTGCCATGAGTATTTCTCCTAAAGGAGCTTTTGAATATGTGATTTCTATTTTAAAAAGATTTAATGAAGATATCATGCATTTAAGTATCCAACGCCTCATTTTATATTTCAAAGCAAACAAATACCCTAAACTACTGGTAGAAAAAATAACTAAAACTATTCCAAGTAATTTCATTTTTCAGTCCTTCCTCTCCTATAGGGCCCTTTAAACAAAGTATTAAAATTCTCATCTAATATTTTTTCTACTGTACCTGCCCCTAAACGATTGCTTAAAATTACATAACGTTCAAAATATCTTAAAGAAATAACGTCTTTTAAAACAGGTTTTTTCATAAGGTCTTCAATGTCATTTGCATGAACTGTAGTTATAATCTTGACACCAGTATTCAGCACTTCATGAATCGCTTCTATATCCTCTTTTTTACCTATCTCATCTGTCACTACTACTTCTGGAGACATAGACCTTATAAGCATTATCATGCCATAAGCCTTAGGACATCCATCTAACACATCAGTCCTAATTCCCACATCCATTTGAGGTATACCATTGTAACAGCCGGCAATTTCTGACCTCTCATCTACTGCGCCTACTTTTTTACCTTTAAATCCCAAAAAATCTATTCCATTACTTATCCATCTTGTAATATCTCTTAAGAGAGTTGTTTTGCCACATTGAGGAGGTGATATTATTAAAATGTTATATACGTCTTTAGAAGGAGTAATTAAATATTTTAATATTTCCTCTGCCACTCCTATTATCTCTTTTGATATTCGATAATTGTATCCAGAAATATTCTTTAAAGTCTTTATATAACCATTTTCTAACACACATTTTCCAACTATACCTACTCTGTAACCACCTTTTAAAGTAATGTATCCATTTCTTATTTCTTCTTCAAAAGCATAAAGAGAAGATTTAGATATTAATTGAAGAGCTTTTTCACAATCTTCAGAAGTAACAATATAGGCCAAAGAAGGTGAAAAAGAAATAGTCCCTTCTTTTGACACAAACTTTTCTTCATTTTTTAAATAAACTGTGAGAGGTCTATTTACTCTAAGACGTATTTCTTCTACTTCTTGCAACAGGTCATCAGGAATTTTTGTAATTACCTCTCTTACTGACGGAGGAAGAGCATAAAGTACTTCCTCAAAATTTTTTCTTGTGTTCATATACCTGTCCCTCCCCTTGTAAAATTATATTTATAAGGCTAAATATTTATGAATAAAAAAATGCCCACTAACTTTTAGTTAGTGGGCATTTTTTTATTAATCTTCATCATCATCTACAATTTTCAAATTTTTTACTTTTAGGGTTTCATTGCAATGAGGACATACCAACTCAGCATCTTCATCTTCCAGAAGCTCTTCTTCCACACTCATCAACATATGGCAATTAGGACATTCTACCTCTACATACTCTTCATAATCCTCGTCTTCATCCTCATATTCCTCATCATCGTCATAATCATAGTCATAGTCGTCATCCTCATCCTCATAGTCCTCATCGCCATATATGTGGTTTTCAATTTCAGAAAGGTCTTCATCTATTTCTCCCACATAATCATCTAATTCGGAATGGGAAGCTTCCAGCTCATTTATAGCATCTGCAAAATCCTCTAAAGTATCTAAAATTGCCAAAATTATTTTACCTTCTTTTGTGCTGTCATCTATCCCTAAGCCGTCTGCTAACCCTCTTAAGTAGGAAACCCTTTCATTTAAGTATTCCATATTCCACATACCCTCCTTTACAAAATAGTATTTGACAAATTGCTGCGTTTATACCCTCTCTAAATATTCTCCGGTTCGAGTGTCAATTCTTATTTTGTCTCCAACGTTTATAAACAATGGGACTTGGATGACAGCACCAGTTTCTACAGTTGCCGGCTTAGAACCCCCTGTTGCAGTATCTCCTCTAAATCCAGGCTCCGTTTCTACAACTTCCAGTTCAACAAAAGTAGGGGGCTCAACGGAAAAGGCTTCGCCTTTATAGAACTTTACTGTAACAATCATATTTTCTTTTATGTATTTAATTGCGTCCTCAACTTTATCATAATTTAAAGGAATTTGCTCATAAGTTTCTGTGTCCATAAAATAATAAAGTTCTCCATCATTGTACAAATACTGCATTTCTCTTCTTTCTATAACTGCTTCTTCAAACTTTTCTGTTGGGCTGAAAGTTTTCTCTATTACAGCTCCTGTCATGACATTTTTAAGTTTTGTCCTCACGAAAGCTGCACCTTTTCCTGGTTTAACATGCATAAAATCCACAACTGTAAAAACCTGTCCGTCAACCTCAATAGTTACTCCTTTTCTGAAATCACCCGCTGCTATCAAAAAAATCCCTCCATCGCTTTAGTTTAATTCAATTAAATATTTCGGTGATTTAGTTAAATTTATAACACCATCTTCTTTTAATAATACCATATCTTCGATTCTTACGCCACCAAAATCGGGAATATATATACCTGGTTCTACTGTAACAATTGCCCCTTCTTTTAAAATTTCTTCTTTTTTGAAAGACAAGCTCGGCGCCTCATGAACTTCAAGTCCTACTCCATGTCCTAAAGAGTGACTAAAATACTGTCCATAACCTTTTTCTTCAATAACAGACCTTGCTAACAAATCCGCCTCTTTAGAAGTGATACCTGCTCTTATATTATCTATCGCTTTTTGCTGGGCTTCTAAAACTATGTTATATATCTCTTTTTGCTTTTCACTGGCTTTCCCCATCACTATTGTTCTTGTCATATCAGAACAATAGCCACCTACTTTACATCCAAAATCTATTGTGACAAAATCACCTTTTTCTATCACTTTTTCAGAAGCTTTTCCATGAGGAAGAGAAGACCTTTTTCCAGAAGCTACAATCGTATCAAAAGATAGGTCTTCTGCTCCTTGTTTCTTCATAAAATACTCTAATTCTAATGCTACTTCTTTTTCTGTCATTCCTACTTTAATGAATTTTAACAGATGCTCAAAAGCCCTATCAGTAATATTTTGTGCTTTTTTTATGTTTTCTATTTCTTCCTCATCTTTTACCATTCTCAAAGTCTCTACCAAATTAGCCTGTGGTATTAGCTCAATCTCTAAGAGCTCTTTTAATTCCCTATACTGTCCATAAGAAATATTTTCTTCAAAGGCTAGTTTCTTTATCTCCAATGTTTTAATGTATTCTTTTAAAACTTCTTTTATGCCAGTTTTGTGCTCGATAACTTCAAAATCTTTAACTTCTTTTTGTGCTTGCTCAGTATATCTTCCATCTGTAATAAAAATAGCTTTATCGTGGGTCACAAGAGCTACGCTGTCATCTCCAGTAAAGCCAGTAATATATGTAACATTGACAAATTTATAAATAACAAACGCTTCTATGTCTTTTTCTTTCATCAATTCTCTCAAATTTTGTAACCTTTTATTCATGATTTTACCCCCCAATTGAATTCTCTAAAAACTTAACTGCATTGAGGGCAAGGACATAACTATAAGGTCCAAACCCCGTTATCACACCTTTACACTTAGATGCAGTAACAGAGGTCTTTCTGTAATCCTCCCTTCCAAAAATATTTGAAATATGAACTTCTATTACTGGAACTGACACAGCTGCAATAGCATCCATAATAGCTAAACTGTAATGAGTGTAAGCTGCCGGATTTATAATTATAGCATCGAAATTGTTTTCTGCAGAATGGATAAGGTTAATTATTTCTCCTTCACTATTAGATTGCTGAATCTTGACAGCTATATCTAATTTTGCAGCCTCTCTTTTTATCAGATTATTTATTTCTTCGTAATTTATATCTCCATATACCTCTTTTTCTCTTTTACCTGTCAGATTTACATTCGGGCCATGAATTATCAAAACTCTTTTCATAATCTCACCTCACTTTACTATAATACACCTTATTTCCTTATTTGTCCACTACCTAAAATTACATATTTGTAGGTGGTAAGTTCTTTAAGTCCCATTGGCCCTCTCGCATGCATTTTTTGTGTACTTATTCCTATCTCTGCCCCAAAACCAAATTCTCCTCCATCTGTAAAGCGAGTAGAAGCATTTACATATACAGCAGCCGAATCTACTGATTTTAAAAACATCATGGCATTTTCATAATTTTCTGTAATAATGCTTTCCGAATGGCCTGTCGAATACTTTGAAATATGATCTAAGGCTTCTTCTATACTATCTACAACTTTTACAGCCAGTATAAGGTCTAAATATTCCGTTTCCCAATCCTTATCTGTAGCATCTTTAACTTGAGGACATATTTCTTTTGTAATTTGACACCCTCTTATTTCTACTCCCAAAGAACTCAATTCTTCTACCATTAAAGGCAAAAATTCTTTTGCAATAGATTTGTGAACCAAAACTGTCTCTACTGCATTACATACCCCTGGCCTTTGTACTTTTGCATTCACAATGATGTCTTTTGCCATATTAAACTTGGCAGTCTCATCTACAAAAATATGGCAATTGCCTACTCCTGTCTCTATTACAGGCACTGTAGAATTTTCAATGACATTTTTTATAAGACTTGCTCCCCCTCGAGGAATAATGAGGTCAATTAGACCATTTAACTTCATCATACGGTTTACTTCTTCTCTATCGGTATTTTCTATAAGCTGTATTGCCCCTTCAGGAATACCAGCCTCATAGGCAGCTTCAGCAAGAATAGAAGAAATTGCTATATTGGAATTGATCGCATCACTTCCTCCCCTTAAAATCACCGCATTCCCCGACTTTAAACATAGGCCTGCCGCATCAGCTGTCACATTCGGGCGAGATTCATAAATTATACCTATTACTCCAATTGGCACTCTCATTTTGCCAATTTGAAGTCCATTTGGCCTCTTCCACATCTTTTCTATACTTCCTACAGGGTCAGGAAGAGCAGAAATCTCTCTTAATCCTTTTGCCATAGCTTCGACTCTTTTTTCATCAAGTTTTAGTCTATCTATGAGAGAAGCTTTTATATTCCTTTTTTCAGCCTCCACAACGTCCTTTTTATTAGCCTCAAGTATTTTTCCAATATCTTTTATTAAAGCATCTGCCATGTGATTCAAAGCTAAATTCTTTGTATTTTCATTCAACACAGCCATTCTTCTTGCCGCAACTTTTGCCTGTTTCGCCTTTACTTCAACTTCCATACTTCTCACCTCTTTCAAGTATTACGAGATTATCTCTATGAATCACTTCATCATAATACTTATAACCTAATATTTTTTCTATATTATGAGTTTTACAACCTTTTATCTTTTCAACTTCTTCTGAAGAATAATTAATAAGTCCTCTGGCAATCTCTTTTTCTTGATGGTCAACCACTGCAACACAGTCTCCTACATCATAATCCCCTTCAGTTTTTACAACTCCACTTGGTAATAGACTTTTCCCATGCTTTATAATAGCTTTCGCTGCTCCTTCATCAATAAAAAGAAATCCGTTCACTTTCGCATTAAAAGCAATCCAAATTTTCCTGCTATTTATCGGGTTTTTCATAGGCAAAAATGTAGTGCCAATTTTTTCGCCATTTGCTATCCTATTTAATACATTGTCAATTTTCCCATTCGCTATAATCATCTTAACTCCTGAATTCCAACATATCTTTGCTGCCTGAATCTTTGTATACATTCCCCCAGTTCCTCTTTTTGTCCCAGCACTACCCGCAATTTTAAACAATTCATCTGAAAACTCTTCTACGATTTCTATAATTTTTGCCTCTTTATAAATTCGAGGGTCTTTATTATAAAGTCCATCAATGTCAGTCAAAATTATCAAAAGGTCAGCCTCAACTAAACTAGCAAGCAGCGCCGCTAAAGTGTCATTGTCTCCAATTTTAATTTCATCAACAGTTACTGTATCATTCTCATTTATTATTGGCACAACGCCCCATTTGAGCAGGTTTGACAAGGTATAACTGACATTTAAATACCTTCTTCTATCGCTAAAATCTTCCTTAGTCAAAAGAACTTGCGCAGTAATTTTGCCATATTCATTAAAAAACTTTTCATAAATCTCAATTAAAAGCCCTTGCCCTATAGCCGCTAGGGATTGCTTTTCTGGAATGGTTTTAGGTTTTTCCTTTAAATTTAATTTTCCCATTCCAGCTCCAATTGCCCCAGAGGTTACTAATACTACTTCCTCTCCTCTGTTTAATAAATTAGCAATTTGCCTTACTAACTTCTCCATTATTTCTAAGTTCAATTTACCATTTTCATATGTCAGAGTGCTTGTACCAACTTTTACCACAATTCTCATACTTTCGACATCCTTTTTGCAACATTAAGATATATCTCTTTTAGTTTTAAAGCATCTTCTGCCATAGTTCCCCTTGATTCACATATGACAATAGGCTCCATCTTTCTTTCATAGAAAAGCTGTGCCAAAGGCTCAAATTCTGGCCCATATTGAGTGTCATTTAACGTCCAATGCCTTTTTTCTCCCTGCTCTGTGTATTCAATTCTGCTAAAATGGACGTGTATCTTTTTCGCCCTTTCTTTTCCCAAATACCTTTCAATAATATCCAAAACCTCTGCATAATCTTCTATAGACTTAAACCTTCCATTATCTCTTGCATGTAAATGGGCAAAGTCTATAGTAGGAATAATTCTCTTATCCACATTGCACAGCTCCAATACTTCTTCTAAAGTACCCAATTGGTTTTTCTTTCCCATTGTCTCTGGACATATGGTTACGTCAGTAAGTCCTTTGTCCTCCATCTCTTTTAAAATTTCATTTAAAACTTTTTTTGCTCTCTCTAAAGCCTCTTTTCTCGTCCCTTCAGTCGCAGAGCCAGGATGAAAAGTTACCCTTTTTGCCCCCATCCATTTTCCCGCAATTAAACTATCTATTAAGTATCTTTTAGAATTCTCCATTTTGGTTTTATCAGTAGTAGCTAAGTTTATGTAATAAGGAGCATGAACAGTAATAGTTATGTTGAATTTTTGTGCGTTTTCCTTAACCTCTTTCGCCATCTTTTCGCTAATTTTTATTCCCCTTGAAAAAGAATATTCATACGCATCAAGCCCCATGTTATAAAGCCATTCAGGCATCTCTAGAGAAGACTTATGCCCTTCTTTGTAAAAACTGTCGGAATTCCCAGAAGGTCCAAATTTTATCGTCAATCCCCTCATCCTTTCTTAAGTCTAATGTAAGCCTTTATAACTTCCTCTGCTACTTCATCTATTGTCATATCGGATACATCAATAGTGTAGTCAGCAAACCTATAAAAAGGATCTCTTTCTCTTAGAAGCTGTCTTATTTTTTCTTCTGGATTATCCACCATAAGAAGAGGCCTGTCTTTATTCTTTCCTATATTCCTCAATATAATTTCTGGCCTCGCTGTAAAGCAAATTACAACTCCATTTTTTCTTAATTGTACAATATTTGAAGGATTTAATACAACACCCCCTCCTGTAGCAATCACAAAATTTTTTAATCGAGCTGCTTTTATAACCGCTGCTTTTTCCAATCTCCTAAAATAGTCTTCTCCATATTTTTCAAAAATATCTGAAACAGTCATATTTGCCATTTTTTCAATCATTTTATCCGTATCTATAAAACCGAAGGACATAGTGGTAGCTACTTTTTTGCCAACAGTAGTTTTCCCGGTAGCCATAAAACCCGTTAAAACGATGTTTTTCATGAATATTTCCTCCCTAAGGCAATGAAGGTATTTTCTCTTTTAAAACTTTTTCTATAGTATCAGTTATTACCTTATTCACATCTATGTTTTGAGGAGATTGAGAAGCAGAAGGCTGTTCTACATTATTTGATTGTTCACTTCTGGTATCATCATACAGAGACTTGAAAGGGTCACTTTTACCTTTTAAAAAATCTGTCGGTATTGAAGTACCACCACTGTCTTTCATTGAATAAATAAAGATCTGTAGAGTCAAAAGAAGGTTGTGCTGATTTTGGTCTTTTTCAATAGAGAAACTTTGAATGTTACAAAGTCTCTTAGAATTTTGTATTTCATTTAGAAAAGCTATAATCTCATCGTAATTACCTGAAACAGTAATATTTACGGGTATTGTCACAAAATCTTCTTTTTTCACATTACTAGTTTCTTTTTGACTTTGATCTTGGTTTTCAAAAGTTAAGCTTTTTGTCTTTACACCTGTATCATTGACCATTTGTTGTAAATTAAAAAGAAAAATTTCTATATCCCTTTCTTCTGGTAAAATCATGCTTAATTCCTTTAGTTGAGTTTGTTGCTTGTCTAAACCTTCTCTTAAATTTTTATTGTTTAAAGCAGTTACTTGTTCTAAAATTTGTCTTTTATTTTTTAATTCAATAGATAAATTTCGTATTTCTAAAATTTTGGGAGTTAAATAATATTGATAATAAAGTGCAAAAAATCCGAGTATGACAGCAAAGTAAATTAATACTCTTTCTCTTCTTGTAAGCTTCATCTATGATACCACCTTGATTTTTACTTGTAAAACATATTTTAGAAGGCCTTTATCTGTCAAATCCACCGATATCACTTTCACATCTTCTACATAACTTATACTTCTTAGGTTAAGCATAAAAGCTGCTATATCAGATTCTGAAAGTGCTTGTCCATCTATTTCCAAAATATTTTTCTCATATTTCAAAGAATCAATAGATACTTTTTCAGGTATATTTGAGGCTAAATTTTGCAATATACCTACTGCATCCACTTTTTGCTTTTTCAATTTTTCTATTAAGCTTTTCTTCTTTTCTATATAAGCGGATAAATCTTTTACATTTTGCTGCAACTGAGAAATGTCTTTAAATTTACCTAATTCATTATCTGCGTATTTTAAGTCTTGATACAATTTATTGATATATACCAGTGGAAAAGCTATTAAGGCAAAAATAACGGTGGTTAAAACAAACACAAAAAAAAGACGGGATATTTGTTTTTTTCTTCGCATTTTTTGTTCCTTTAGTTCAGCTGGTATGAGGTTTATATCCTTCAACCTATTCCCCCCTTAAAAGGCATCCATAAACAGGTAAAAAGTATAAATAATCTTCTGTTTCTATCACAAAAGTAGGTATCCTAAAATAATCTTCCACGTATTCTCTCAATCCTAAAAGTTTAGAAGTACCACCTAACATGATAATTTTTTGTATATTTTTATGATATGTGGCATAATAAAAATCAAATATTCTGCTTAGCTGTTGAAACACTTCCGAAAAGGATAAAAGTATAGTATCTTCTATATCCTTATAGTTTTCTTCTCCAATAAATTTTTTTGCCCTTTTATATTCTTCTGCTGCTTGAAAATCTATATTAAAGGCATTCGCAATTATTTGTGTAATTTTATTTCCACCAAACTCTATGCTCCTACTAAAAATGTAATTTCCGTTATCAATCACCGTCACATTGGTAACAACTGCCCCTATATCTACAACTGACACTATTCCCTCAGCTAAATTCACCTTTTTACAAGCTTTATAAATTGAATTGCTATAAATATCAATGGCTTCTAATTTTAATTTTAACATCTCTGCTAATTTAACATATTTTTCTATTATATCCTTAGGAGAAGAGGCAATCAGTACTCTAATCATTTTATCTTTCTCCGCAATATTAGGTAAATATCTATAATCTATTACATAATTTTCAGTGTCAGGAATGTATTGCTCAATCTCATAGTATAAGGCCTTTTCGACTTCCTCTTCTTTCATTAGTGGCAATTCTAAATCCCTTATTATATTATTTGAGCTGGAAATAGTAAAACACACTTGTTTTTCTTTGATATTGTTCCTTTTCAAAGTCTCATTAATTACATCTGCCAATGAATTTATATCAATAATTTTACCATTAGTTATCACATTAGAAGGCGTATTTATCATTAACCTTTTACCAAAGAATTTATTCTTTTTTTCTCCAACTAATAATTTTGTATTAAAATTCCCTATTTCAATTCCAAGCATTTTTTACCTCCTAATGGCGCTTATTGTTATTCACTTTAATAGCAGCCATTGTTATAGCTTTTATTATGTCTACCTCAAATTGCCTGACTAACTCATTTGTCTTTACATATAGTTCTCCTTCTTCTGATACAACATATTTTGGAGGTAAATTGTTAAGTGCTAAAGCTTTTATGTCCATTCTACATCTGTCGCATTTACAAACGTCTAAATCTTTCAAAACCTTATCCATCATTTGGTCAACAGCGTCTTCCATGTAATTTTTAAGATGCATAAAAACCCTCTCCCATCATTTTATTTCCCACTTAGATATAGTAAGTGGGTCGGACGATTCGAGATTAAGTATAAGCTCTGCATATCCCTCTTTTTTGATGTTTTTGTACTCCCCTGTTGTATTTATGTGTATAATATATGTAAGCCTATTGTAATTGCTATCTAAAGTCATGCTTTGTATTGTGTATTTTTGACCAGTATCCCCTAAATACCCTGATTGAGGATATTTATAAAATACGTTTTCCTGAAGATAGTTCTGCACAAAGGAATAGATGCTTTGATATAAAAATTCTCTTGGTATTTTTTCATTGGAGTTGTTTATGATATTTTGTGCTCGCTGAGATAAATCACTAAGTAATTGGTCATTAAACTCATTTTTGGCAATATCCAAAGCTGCTTCTGCAGCGTATGAAGCAGAAATAGAATTTGCGTAGGCATGTGAAATTTTATAATTAGTAATAGTAACTTCTAAAATAGCAACCCCAAGGACTGTGAGAATTAAAATCACCATTAGAGTAAATATTAGGGCAGAACCTCTCTCATTGACCATTTATATCACTCTTTCTTAAAAAAACATCTGTAGAGAGGGAAAATCTGTTTGACCCATTATCATCACTTTGCCCAATTATTTGGATATTTATCATGTTGGTACTTTTTTTAGCCACATTAAAGCCATAAATCTTGACAGCTAATTCATGCCCTGCATTGTCATTGGTATAAAGAGCGTGCTTTTTTCTGTCTAGCCTTATGACAAGGCCGTCTATGTTTATGCCATGTCCATTGTCAATTACAGTAACATGAGAAGGCCCCTTTTCCAAAGCAGTTACAATGTAATTCATGGCAAATCTGACATTTTGCTCAACATCGACGTTATTCTGTGTACTTATAAAAGACTTGTATCCTGAATAATATAAAGATGAATAAACCCCTATCACAACCCCTAATATAGCCAATGTCACGATCAGTTCAATGAGGGTAAAACCCGCTTCTTTTTTTACCACCATTTTAACCACCATGGAATAGCAAGTCTTACACTTTCTGCCGCTTTTGTGGCAACAGTTTTTAAATTAGTCACTCCTGAATTGATTAAATTGATGACTGTACTCACCAGTTTAGGAACTTCTATAATAGACTCCAACCCAAAAGCAGGTATTACTACAAAAAGTATGAATAAAGCAGTCCATGTAGCAATTATCACTATTGTTATCAGGTCCACTACATGCTTTATTACATCATTACTACTGCTACCGCCTCCACTTGGGTTTTCCTCAGAAGGTATTTCTACAGGAACATAAGAAGTAATTTCCGTTGCAGGCGCCATAATATAAAGGGTATACATAGGAGTGTTTGAACCAATTTTTCCTACTTTTATTTGATACTGAGAAACTTCCCCTGTAGATGTTTGCTGTTCTACATAGGCTATAAAGCCTTCTTTTTCAAAGTCAGTTACTACTTTGGCAAGGTCCGCATTGTCTTTTACAATTCCCGCCTTTATGTTTTCTGCAATTGTCTGTGCAATTGTAGCTTCTTTTGTCTTTATCTTAGAGTTAGCAGAAGTTATAGCAGATTGACTAAAAATGCCCAAAAGAGGTATTGCCACTATTGCAAATATAGCTATTGAGACAAGTACCTCTATTAAAGTCATGCCTTTATTATCCTTTGAAATTTTCATAAAATCACTCCTAATAATTCCCCTTTATCATAATACGCCCTGTAGCAGGAAGCACAGTTATATAAATTTCTTTTTTGTTATTTTTTAAAGTTATTGTACAACCTCCAGTAGATGGAACCCCCATCTGATTAAACCTTATTTCTTTTTGTATATTTTCCTCTATTATAATTCCTTTAGGCAAATCCTTTGTCTTAATATTTTTATCGTCCTCATATCTATTTATGTAATAACCAGTCTTATCGGGTTTGATTTCAAAATATAAATTTTCTCTTTCGAAAATACTTTTGTGCTGAATATATCTTAAATCCTTCACAACTTCATGAGCTATAAGAGTAAGTCTTACATTTGACCTTGTCGCATCAAAAAAGTCAGTCGAAGGAATAACTATAAGAACTATAACTGTGAAAATTGCCAAAACCGTTACAAGCTCTATTAAAGTTAATCCTTCCTCTCTTTTCATAAGCTTAACCTCTTATGAATTTTATATAATAATTTAACATCTCATACCCATACAAAATTGAAATAAACCATGCAATGGAAATGTAGGGTGCAAAAGGAATGTAATCTTTTCTCCCTTTAATTTTCAAAGCTACTAATATAGCTCCTCCCAATGCTCCAATGATTACAGAAAGGAAAAACACTAAAATTGTAAGCTTCCACCCTATAAAAAAACCAATTAACGCCATCAGTTTTATGTCTCCTCCTCCCATCTCTCCTCCTGAAATTAAAGAGATGAGAAGGAGAATTCCTCCACCTAAAATTAAGCCCAATACATAATCCAAAAATCCATAATTGTACATTAACAATCGAAAGATTATAGCACCTACACATCCTGCAATAATTATTTTATTTGGCACTATTTTGTGTTCCATATCAATAAAACTTATTGAAATCAATATAGAAGCTAAAAACATGTAAGAAAAAGCTTTAAAATCTAAACCAAATTTATAGTAAATTATCAAAAACACAATTCCAGTCAATACTTCAACAACAGGATACCTTGCTGAAATCTTTTCTCCACAATACCTACATCTTCCTTTAAGTAGAATATAACTCAATATAGGTATTAAATCAATAGTTTTTAATTCATGTCCACATTTAGGGCAATGAGAAGGAGGATAGACTATTGACTCTTTTCTTGGCACTCTGTGTATGACCACATTTAAAAAACTTCCTATAATTGTGCCGAATAAAAATATCAGTATGTAAAGTAGTATCTCCATAATGACCTCCTAAAAAAATATTAAGGAGGGCACAAAAATGTGCCCTGGATTATTTAATTATTTCATATGGAGCAGTAGCTAAAATTGCTCCATTATCAATAGACACTTGAACTTTATGATTATCTTTATCAAGAGTAATTACAAATTTGCTTCCGCCAGATTGAGGTATGTAATTATCAGCTAAATAATGTTCATTGTATAATTGATCCACTGTAGGGATATTATCATCACTACCCTTATCCACAATCCATCTTGCTGCTGCATCTGCTATAATTTGTGCTGAAGCCTTATCAGCTTTTTCTTTAGAACTAGTTAATGTCCCTGTAAATTGAGGCACTGCAATGGCTGCCAGTATCCCTAAAATTGCAATGACAACAATCAATTCAATTAATGTAAAACCTCTCTCATCCTTGTTTAATGCTTTTACCAACCATTCCATCCTTTTTCACCCCCTTTCCCAATATCACTGGCCTATGAAATTGTATAATTGGAACAGCGGCATGACAATTGAAATAACTATAAATCCTACCACTGTCGCCAGCATAACAATTATTAATGGCTCTAGAAGAGTTGTCATTTGTGAGACAGCTGTATCCACTTCTCCGTCATAAAAATCCGCAGTTTTATTTAATATGCTGTCCAATGAACCTGAACTTTCACCAATACTTATCATCTGAATTACCATTGGCGGGAAAATGCCAATTCTTTTTAAAGGTTCTGAAAGGGGTAAGCCTTTTTTTATATCTTCTTGCGCTTTTTTAAGTCCCTCTGCTACTACTGTATTACCCACAACTTTTTCTACTACTTCCATTGCCTTCATAAGCGGTACACCAGCACTTATCAATGTTCCTAAAGTCCTTGTAAACCTGGAAATTAAAATCTTTTTGTTTAGAGGGCCAAAGATTGGCATGTTTAAAAGCATTCTGTCATAAATGCGCCTTCCTTCAGGTGTCTTCAAAAAACTCGAAATCGAATAAGAAATCACCAAAATTACTCCTGTGTAAAAGTACCAATATTGAGATATAGAACTGCTTATAGCAATAAGTATTCGAGTGGGAAGAGGCAACTGGACTCCAGCATTTTTAAACATACCTACAAAAATAGGTAAAACATTTGTCAAAAGAAAAATAACAACTAATACAGCTACAACAGATACAATAAGAGGATAAGTCAAAGCAGACTTTACTTTTTGATTTAATTCATTTTCCTTCTCATAGTGGTCCGCCATTTCATTCATTACTTTATCAAGAGTTCCACTCACTTCCCCTACTTCCACCATGTTATAAAGAAGCATAGGAAAAACATCTCCGTATTTTTTCATTGCATCAGACAAAGTCCTTCCCTTTTGAACTTCCTCATAAACTTCGCTTATAGCTCTTTTTAGCCTTTTATTCTCCACTTGCTCCTTAATAGTGGCCAAAGCCGTCACGATGGGTATACCTGCATTCATTAAAGTAGCAAATTGTCTACAAAAAACAGCAATATCTTTTATCTTTACCTTTTTAAAAGAGCCAAAATCTAATATGTCCTGTTTTACAACTTCTTCTTTGATGTCAATTATATAATAATTTTTTTGCTTTAAAACATCAATGCACTGAGCCTTTGAATCAACTTCCAAAGTCCCTGTAACGAGATTTCCTCCCATATCCCTTGCCCTATATGCATACAACGGCATATAATCACCTCTATATCATGCGAGAAAAATTCTCTTGGTCCACACAATAGGTCAATGCATCCTCCAAAGAAATAACTCCTTTTTTTAACAGATGTAAAATAGACATATCCATTGTCATCATTCCAAACTTGCTACCTGTTTGAACTGCCGACTGTATCTGGAAAGTCTTCCCTTCTCTTATGAGATTTCTTATAGCAGGAGTAGCAATCATCACTTCTGTCGCAACTACTCTGCCGCTGTTGTCCTTTTTAGGTATAAGCTGTTGAGAAATAATTCCCTCTAAAACATTTGAAAGCTGAATTTTTATCTGCTGCTGCTGATGGGGAGGAAAAACATCAATAATCCTATCGATCGTCTTAACGGCTCCTATTGTGTGAAGAGTGGACAAAACAAGATGGCCTGTCTCAGCAGCAGTTATAGCAATTTGGATGGTTTCTAAATCCCTCATCTCTCCCACTAATATAACATCCGGGTCCTCCCTTAAAGCAGCCCTTAAAGCTGAAGCGTAAGATGCCGCATCATGCCCAATCTCTCTTTGATTTACTATGCTTTTGTTGTGTTTATGTAAATATTCTATAGGGTCTTCCAATGTGAGAATATGACAAGTCCTTTTAGAGTTTATCCAATCCACCATCGCAGCCAGTGTAGTAGATTTACCACTGCCAGTAGGTCCTGTTACCAATATAAGCCCTCTCGCCTTTAAAGCTAAGTCTTTAAGTATTGGAGGAAGTCCCAATTCCTCTATTGTAGGTATTCTCAAAGCTACAGACCTTATTGCAAGACTATAACTTCCCCTTTGTTTGTATACATTTATTCTAAACCTTCCTAATCCTGTAACTGAATAGGACAAATCAATATCTCCATTTTGTTCTAACTTTTTCAATTGCTCACTTGTCAATAAATCCTTAACTATTTCTTCAGTCTGCCCAGGGGTAAAAGGCTCCCCTTCTAATTTTTCTAAATAGCCATTAATTCTAAGAACTGGAGGTACTCCAACCGTTATATGCAAGTCTGAAGCTTTTCTTTCAACTACTAATTTTAAAAGTTCCTTTGTATCCATATCCCTCATTCCTCGTAAGTTAGTCTTATCATTTCATCAATTGTAGTTTTTCCTTGTAATACAAGTCTTTTAGCACTTTCTCGTAAAGTTTTCATGCCATTTTTTACAGCCTGAGCTCCAATAACATCAGAGGAAACCTTAGCATTTATAAGCTCTCTAATATCAGAAGTAACAGTCATTATCTCATATATAGGAATTCTTCCCCTATAGCCTGTTTTATTACAAACAGGGCACCTCTCCCCTTGTATAAAGTAATGTCTTCATTTTCTGAAATTCCCAATAGTTCTTTTTCACCTTTGGAAGCTTTATAAGAAATTCTACAGTTATCACATATTTTTCTCGCCAATCTCTGAGCAATAACCCCTACTACAGAAGAAGATACAAGATAAGGCTCTATACCCATATCTATAAGCCTAGTCACCGCTCCCGCCGCATCATTTGTATGCAAAGTGGAAAGGACTAAGTGCCCTGTTATGGCAGAACGAATAGCTATCTCAGCAGTTTCAGTATCTCTAATTTCTCCAATCATAATTATATCAGGGTCTTGCCTCAAAATTGACCTAAGAGCAGTCGCAAAGGTAAGGCCTGCCTTTTCATTAACTTGTACCTGGTTTATTCCCTCAAGGGAATACTCAACAGGGTCCTCAACAGTTATTATATTAACATTGGGTTTGTTAAGCTCTCTCAGCATTGCATAAAGAGTGGTGGTTTTCCCACTACCTGTAGGACCAGTCAAAAGCACAATGCCATTAGGCCTTTTGATAAGTTTATCAAAGAGCACCAGATCCTCTTCTTCAAAACCTAATTGCTCCTTTGTCATTATAAAATTTTCCTTGTCTAAAAGCCTCAATACCAATTTCTCTCCAAAAACAGTGGGCAATGAAGAAACTCTTATGTCAATATTTTTACCACCTGTAGTAAAATCAAATCTGCCATCTTGAGGAAGTCTTCTTTCAGCGATGTTCATATTAGCCATAATTTTTACTCTTGTCACAACAGGGGCATGGGTACTTTTTATAGTCCTCATAGCTTCTGTTAATTGTCCATCTATCCTAAATCGAATTCTAAGGTCTTTTTCAGTAGGTTCAATGTGAATATCTGAAGCCCTATTTTTTATTGCCTGCTCAATTATAGAATTTACAAAGCGTACAGCAGGCGTTTTGTACTTCTTCAAGAATCTCATCTGGCAGCTCTTCTTGACTTTCACTTTGAAACTCCTTTTTAAAATCCTGTACTGCTTTTTCTGCCTGTTCTCTTCCGTAAATTCTATCTATGGCTTTTAAGATGCTTCCTTCAGAAGCAATTAAAGGCTTTACATTTTGTTTTGTAATGATTCTCACATCATCTAGTGCAAAAATATTCAGAGGGTCTGCCATTGCTACCAATATACCATCTTCATCTTTTTTTATAGGAATAATAGTATGTCTTTTAGCAACAGCTTCGGGAATTAATTTTGCCACATCTGGGTCAATATAGTATTTTTGCAAATCTACATGTGGAATACCTAATTGAAATTCTAAAGCCTCTAGTATTTGGCTTTCTGTAACATACCCCAATTTAATGAGAACTTTTCCTAACTTTTCTCCTGTTTTGCTCTGAACTTCTATTGCGTGCTTTAGTTGTTCTTCTGTTATAAGCCCTACCTCAACTAAAAGCTCTCCTAGCTTTTTTTTGGCCATAAAATATACCTCCAAAAATAATAAAGCCGACATAAGCCGGTTGCACCACTGTATCCGTGAGGCATAAAGTGCCCACATATAGCCTCACTTCATCTACTCTTTATAAAATATTCTACAAATTATGCGTAATTCCTTCTTTTAAATACATGTATACCAAATTTTTGTCGAAAAATTCCCCTGTCCACAACTTGAAAGAATAATTAGCTTGATTAAGTAGCATAAAAAGTCCATTAGAATACTTTATTCCATTCTTTTTCGCATGTTTTAAAAAAGTAGTTTCAAAAGGATTGTAAATAAGGTCATATACAAATTTAGCTTTCAAAACCACTTTTTCATCAGCAGGAGAATCTTCTGTATTTGGATACATTCCTACGCTTGTAGTATTAACAAGTATATCTATTTCTGGTAGTTCTTTTACTTCATTTATACTGCAGTAATCGCACTGAATCTTAAATTCCCTTTTAATATATTCTGACAAATCTTTTGCTCTTTCAACACTTCTATTGGCAATTATTATCGAATCTATCCCTTTTAGAGCAAGAGCGACACAAACTGCCTTAGAAGCCCCACCAGCTCCTAAAACAACAGCTTTCCTCCCTTCAATTTTTTCTCCTACTTCTGTTAATGAGTCTATAAAGCCATAGACATCCGTATTATATCCTTTCAATATTCCTCCTTCATTGACTACAGTATTGACTGCGCCAATTTTTAATGCTTCTTCTGAGACCACATCTAGGTATTTAATTATTTTCTCTTTATGAGGTACAGTTACATTAACTCCTCTTATTCCTAAAGCTTTTACTCCTTTTACTGCTTCTTCAAGCTTTTCCGGCAAAACATCAAAAACAGTGTAGACACAATTTAAATCTAAAGAATTAAAAGCATAGTTATGTATTAAAGGTGATAAACTATGTTCTACAGGATGACCTATAAGACCATACAATTTAGTACTTGAATTAATCTCCATATCTCTCAATCCTTTTAAGTACATGTCTTTCCGCCCTTCTCATAAGCTTAGTCCATCCTAATTCCTCTTTCGATAAAGGCTTTACTAAAATAGTATATAAGCCTGCTCTTTTTCCCCCAAAAATATCAGTAAATATTTGGTCTCCTATCAAAGCAGTCTCATTAGGCTTAGCATCTAAAATCTTTAAAGCCTTTTTAAAAGCTCCTTTTCTCGGTTTAATAGCCCAAGCTATTCCAGGTACACCAACTTTTTCTTTAAATTCACTCACTCGCCTTTTAGTGTTATTTGAAATAAGGCAAATTTTAAATCCTTCTTCTTTCATTTTTTCCAACCATTCGATAGTTTGTTTATCAGGAAATTTTGATTTTTGAGGTACCAATGTGTTGTCAATATCTAAGACAAGACTAGTAATTCCTTTTTCTTTTAAAAAATCCAAATCAATTTGATAAATATTTTCCACTATCATATCAGGAATCAACTTTTCATACATATGTTCACCTCATTTTGTTAAAATTATATAATAAAAAAAAATAAACTGTCAATACAAACAGTTTTACATGGAAAGCTCTTTAAAAAGCTTATTTAAAGCCTTCTTTTCAATCCTTGAGACATAGGAACGAGATATACCAAGCATCTTTGCTATTTCTCTTTGAGTCCTCACTTTCCCATTGTACAGACCATACCTCATTTCTATAATTAACCGTTCTCTATTTTTTAAAACGCTGTTCATTTTACTGTACAACTTTTTAATTTGAAGTTTTTTCTCCACTTGCTCTGATATTTCATCTTCCTCTGTGCCAAGTACATCCATCAAAGATATCTCATTGCCCTCTTTATCTACTCCAATAGGATCCTGTAAAAAAACCTCCCCTTTCATCTTTTTTTCTGCTCTTATAGACATAAGTATCTCATTTTCTATACATCTTGCTGCGTATGTGGCAAGATGAGTACCTTTTGAAGAATCAAAAGTAGAAATTGCTTTTATAAGCCCTATTGTTCCAATAGATATCAAGTCGTCTATATCTTTACCAGTTCCACTGTATTTTTTTACTACATGGGCTACCAATCTCAAGTTCCTCTCTATTAAAATATTCCTCGCTTCCTCATTACCGTTTCTATAAGCTTCTAAATATTTTTTTCCTCTTCTGGAGTAAGTGGATTGGGAAAAGAGTTGGTGTTTGTCAAGTAACCAAGATTTAAGATTTCCTTTACAATTGATGCCAAAATTGCAACAACAACTTCCCACATTGCCGCCACCCCTTTTTTCAACATTACACATCTATTATATGAGGTTTATACAAAATGGTGCACGTACATCAATATTTCATTATTTCCTCCGCTATTTCTTTGAAAAGAGGGGCAGCTTTAGTTCCTCCAGTATCTCCATTTTTTACAAAAATCGAAATTGCATATTTAGGTTTATCAAAAGGAACAAAACCTGTAAACCAAGCATGATATATATTTAGCTCCTTGCTAACTTCAGCAGAACCTGTTTTACCAGCACTGCCATACGTAGTCTCAGCCCTTTTTCCTGTCCCTTCTGGGTCAATAACCACTTCTCTCATCATTCCTTTTAAAATTTTGGCTGTTTTTTCGCTTATCACTCTGTAAGACTTTTTCTGAGACAATTTTTCAATTTCTTTCCCTTCTTCATCAACTATTGCAGTCACTAAACGTGGAACATTTCTAACACCGTTATTAGCTATTGTCGCTGCGATATCAGCTGCTTGAAGAGGCGTCATCAGCACATCTCCTTGCCCTATTGACAAATTCCCAATACCTGCTCCATAAGTATCAGACAATTTAGGCAATCTCCCTATTTGCTCAGGTATTGGCAGACCATCATCACTTTCTATTCCAAATTTTCTCGCCATCTCCAAAATATTTTTGGCCCCTGTTATTTGCCCAATCTTTATAAAAGTAGTATTGCAGGAAACTGCAAAACCTTTTACCATGTTTATTACTCCATGACTTTCTCCTTTGTAATCGTGAAATACTATTCCATTTATATCATAACTACCACTGCAATAAAAAGTATCCTGTAAATTCACTTTATTATATTCTAACGCTGCAGCAGCTATTACAATTTTAAAAATAGAGCCAGGTGGATACATTGAGACAGCTTTGTTTATAAATTCTTCGTTAGAGCTATTTAAATAAGCTTGAATATTATTTTGGTCAAAATTAGGCCTACTTGCCATTGCAAGTATATCACCTGTTTTTATATCTAATACCACTGCTGCTCCATCTACCATATTCTTGTCAAGAACATTCTCTACTGCCTTTTGTATGTGATAATCAAGTGTAGTTTTTACCCCCAAAACTTCTTTTCCAGAAGTTTTTAACCTTACTCCTAACCCTTTTATATAATCAGTATTATTCCCATCAGTAAACACTGCAATGCTATCTTCCCTTTTGCTATTTAAAATTTCATTAAAAGTATCTTCTAAACCCATCTTTTTCTCTCCTACATACCCTATTACATGTCTTGCTAAAGAATTTTGCGAATACCTTTGAGGCAAAGCTAACTTAAAAATGCCTATAGGTAATTTGTTGTTTGAGTTAAATTTAACTTCATATTCCACATAATCTTTTGCACTTTTTAAGGATTTTAACACATCCTCACAGTTTACTGCGGCAATTTCACTTATAACCTTAGCGGCTTTTTCTTTGTCAGTTAACATTTTAGGTATCGCAAATATATATTCTTTATATTCTCTATCTGTAAAAGGAATCATATTCCTATCGTATATTTCTCCTCTTCTCTCCAAAATTTTAAAGCTTCTAATTTTTTGTTCCACTGCTTTTTGAGAATAAAAATCTCCTTTGATTACCTGAATGTAAAAAAGCCTAAAAATCAATGTTAACGTTAAAATTGACAAAACTACCCTCAAAAAAACAATCCTATAATTTCTTTTTCCATAAAACTTTGCTCCTTTCAGGAAAAAGTATTCCCAAAAGGAGCAAGTTTTAACCTAATTTTTAATTTCTCGACGCAGTATAAAAAATTCTTCTACAGGATACTTTACAGGAATTTTCACTATCATTTGAGGATGGGGAGCTACTTCAATCTCATTTCCTTCTTCATCCCACATTTTTTCAATTTGCTGCTCAAACTCTACTTTAGGACCCACAATCTCAATTTTATCTCCCACAAACATCCTATTTCTTTGCTCTACAACAGCAATTCCTGTATTGGGGTCATATTCTTTTACAATTCCTACAAAATCATGAGTCCGTATATAATTTGAAGACTCATAATTTTGAGCATCAGGACCTGGTTTGCCAAAATAAAACCCTGTGGTAAATCCTCTGTGACTTGCTTTAGAAACCTCTTCAAGAAGTTTTTTGTCAAAAACATAATCTTTTCCTTTTTCAAGGTAATCGTCAATCACCTTTCTGTAAGCCCGTGTCACTACAGCAACATAGTAGGCACTTTTGTTTCTTCCCTCAATTTTAAAACTTGTAACTCCAGCCTCAACAAGTTCTGGAATGTACTCTATCATGCATAGGTCTTTAGAATTCATAATATATGTGCCCCTTTCATCTTCGAAAATGGGCATATACTCTCCTGGCCTTTTTTCTTCTACAAGATAATATTTCCACCGGCAAGGTTGTGCACATTCACCTTTATTAGAATCTCTTCCTGTAAGGTAATTGCTTAAAAGGCACCTTCCTGAGTAAGAAATGCACATAGCCCCGTGGACAAATGCCTCTAATTCTAAAGTTTTTGGTGTCTTCTCTCTTATCTCTTTTATCTCTTTTAAAGATAGTTCCCTTGCCAAAATTATCCTTTTTGCACCTAAATTATGCCAAAACAGAGCACTTTTATAATTCACATTATTTGCTTGCGTACTTATATGAACATCTACTTCAGGAGCTACTTCTTTTACAATAGAAAAAATCCCTGGGTCAGAAAGAATAATAGCATCTATGCCAAGGTCAACAACTGATTTAATGTATTCAGGCAATCCTTCCAAATCCTCATTGTGGGGAAAGATATTTATAGTAATATATGCTTTTTTTCCACTTTTCCTCACATATTTTATTGCTTCTTTTATCTCTTCAAGAGTCAAACCAACAGAAGCCCTTAAACTATAATGTTTCCCTCCAAAATATACCGCATCTGCTCCGTAATTTATAGCTATTTTTAATCTTTCCAAATCTCCAACTGGTGCCAAAAGCTCTAACATGATTATTCCTCCTTAAAGCTTACCGCTAATCCGTCTCCTAAAGGCAAAATTACCGTGTACAAAGTTTTATCTTGATATAATATTTCTATAAATTCTCTCATTCTGTACACAATAGTTCTTCTCTTATGTTTTACATTTTTCTCATTTACAACATATCCCTTATACAAAATATTGTCCCACAAGATTACGCCCTCTTTGCTTAAAAGTCTTTTCAGTTCTTTGTAAAATTCTATATATTGCCCTTTCGCCGCATCTACAAAAATCAAATCGTACATCTTGGTTAAATTTGGAAGAACTTGCTGTGCTTCTCCACAAATAAGTTCGATTCTATCTTCTACTTTTGCTTTCTTAAAATTTTCTTTAGCTATTTCAGCCAAATTTATATCCCTTTCAATAGTGACTACACTAACTTCTGAATAAGCTTTTGCCATTATTATAGTAGAATAGCCAATAGCAGTACCTATCTCTAATATATTGTTAGGCTTTTTTAGCTTCACAATAAAACTTAAAAAATCAGCGACCTCCGGTTTTGCAATAGGGATATAATTTTCGTAGGCATATTTCTCCATCTCATCTAAAGGATATCCAAATTTATGAGCTATCCATCTTATAAATTTTATATCATTTCGAGTTATTTCCATAACTCAACCCTTTCATTTAGTATTATTATTTTCATTTGCTTCAATTTCTTTCTGAGCTTTTAAATGGTCTTCATAAGTTATACTGAAAATATGAGACCCATCTTTCTTTGCAACATAATAGTAAAAGTCATGCTTAGCTGGAAAAAGAGCTGCTTTAATAGATTTAAGTCCAGGATTACAAATGGGACCTATAGGAAGTCCATAGTGTTGGTAGGTATTGTAAGGGGAATCTACCTCCAAATCTTTGTACAAAAGCTTATCCTTGTGTTCCCCTAATGCGTATTGTACAGTAGCATCTATTTGTAGTTTCATATGTTTTTTCAAACGGTTGTATATAACACCTGCAATTAGAGGTCTGTCCTTATCTACCACAGCCTCTTTTTCTATCAGAGAAGCTATTATCACAATTTGATCTGGTGTCATTCCTACATATTTTGCATTATCCTTTATAGTACTATTATAAACTTGTTGAAACCTTTTAAGCATAATATTTATTATTTCTTTTTCGCCAGCCTCTATAGGTATTTGATAAGTATCGGGAAAAAGATACCCTTCTAATCTACTTGGTCTATCTTTAGGTATGTCTTTTAAAAAATCGTAGTTAAAAGTATCTTTTTGTGCAACTTCTAAAAATTTATCTTTATTTACTAAGCCTAATTGCGATAACTTATTGGCTATATCCTTAACAGAATAACCTTCCGGAATTGTCACTTTTATTGTATCCTTTTGTGCTTTACCTGCAAATATTTTTTCTATTATTTGATCAGTAGTCATGTTAGGGCTTAAAAGATATTTTCCTGCTTGTAATTTTCCATCAGCACCTAAAACTTTTGCTCTCCATATAAAAAACCACTCATTCTTAATTAAATTATTCTCCTTTAACACCTTAGCTATTTGCACGGTAGAATACCCTTTTGGAATATTTATAATCTTTTGAGGCACATCACTTTTTGTAGTTACTGGTTGAAAAAAGCTTTGATAGTATACAAAAGCAGAGAAAAACAAAAAAATTATAGTCGTTATTACCACAGCAAATCTACTTTTTCTTTTGTATTCGACATTATTCATTACATTTCTCTCCCTTGGGTAGGTATACCTAAATTATATAATTAATTAAAAATAAAAACAAGTAAGCCTTCCGCTTACCTGTTTTTATAAAGAATACTTATCTTTTAATCTTTTGTATACTGCAATCACTACATACCCAAATACACCTGTCACAATAGCTTCACTTAAAGCGATATATAAAGCTACAAGATAATAGGGCATTTTCGTGAAATAACTTACCCATATTGAAACAATAAGGGCATTTAATATTATAGGAGGCAATATACCTTTGTAAAAGATATTAGTTTTTGATGAAAGGTACGCAGCAAGTAATGTCACTAAACTTCCACCCAAAATATCGAGAAGTCCAAAAGGACTTCCTATATTGGCTAATAAACATCCTATAAAAACCCCCATATTGCTGCCGGCTCTACCATGGGTAATACAACTAAAGATTCAGATATTCTAAATTGAATAGGGCCATAAGAAACACTGCCCAAAAGAATAGTAACAACAAAGTAAATGGCTGCAATGGCTCCTGCTTTTACAATGTACTTAGTATCTATTCTTTTCATCTACTTCATCTCCATCGGTTCCATGATTATTTTTAGTATATCATCCATTATCTTGCCAAGAGTGTATTCTAAAGACAAGTACGAACTTAACTCTGGATTAAGATTTAATATCTCCCATAGCTTTTCTAACACTTCTTTTTCTTTAGGATCCACTTTTTCACCTGACAACTCTTTAGCTTGAATCTCTAATTGCTTTTTTCTAAAATCCTCTAACATTTTCTTATTTTGCTCATTTTCATTTATTTTTTGATACGCCTCTTTAAAAGCTTTGTATTCTGGCAACTGTCTTATGGCATTAGCCAGTTCATAAGCTTTGTCGTAGACGTTCATATTTAAGAGCCTCCTGGTTAAATTTCCATTATGATTGGCAATATCATAGGATTTCTCTTAGTTTTTTCATATAAGAAGCTGCTTAAATTGTCTTTTATCATTGATTTTATAGTAGCCCATTCGCTAACTTCCTCTTTCTCACACTTTGATAACACATCTCTGACAATATTTTTGGATTCCTCCATTAAATCCTCTGATTCTCTCACATATACAAATCCTCTGGAAATTATGTCGGGACCCGCTATAATTCCTCCAGTCTCTTTAGAAATAGTAACCACCACTACTAACAAGCCATCTTGAGCCAAATGTTTTCTATCTCTTAAAACGATATTCCCTACATCTCCAACTCCCAAGCCATCTACCAACACTTTCCCTGCTGTTACTGTTCCCGCAATCCTTCCAGAATTTTTTGTAAACTCTAATACTGTCCCATTATCTACTACAAAGATATTTTGTGGAGGCATTCCTAAAGTCTCTGCAAGCTTAGCATGCTGAACTAAATGTCTGTATTCTCCATGAACAGGAATGAAAAATTTAGGTTTTATTAATGTATGAAGTAGCTTAATCTCTTCTTGACAGGCGTGACCCGATACGTGAATATCTGCCAATGCTTCATAAATTACATTGGCACCTTTTTTAAATAATTGGTTGATGACGCGAGAAATAAGTTTTTCATTTCCCGGAATAGCAGAAGCAGAAATTATCACTGTATCTCCCGGTACAATCTCTACTTTTTTATGCTCAGAAGAAGCCATTCTGGTAAGAGCTGACATAGGTTCCCCTTGGCTGCCTGTCGTTATAATGACAACTTTATCATGAGGCAATTTATTGGCTTCATCAATATCAATCAAAAGGCCATCAGGAACAATTAAATAGCCTAATTCCATCGCTACATTAACTACATTTAACATGCTTCTGCCTGAAATAGCAACCTTTCTTCCATACTTGTGCGCAGAATCTATAATTTGTTGAACTCTGTGGATGTTAGAAGCAAAAGTTGCCACTATGATTCGTTGTTCTGCTTTTCTAAATATACTGTCAAAAGTCTCTCCCACTGTCCTTTCTGACATGGTATAACCCGGTCTTTCAATATTGGTACTATCACATAGCATTACTAGTACCCCTTTTTCCCCTAACTGGGCAAAGCGGTGTAAGTCTGGTATTTCTCCCCCTATAGGGGTAAAGTCTACTTTGAAATCCCCCGAGTGGAAAACCGTCCCAACAGGAGTATGAATAGCTAAAGCCGCAGAATCTGCAATGCTATGAGAGGTTCTTATAAACTCCACTTTAAACTGACCAATTTCGACAATCTCTCTTGGCTTCACCGTTATCAATTTACTATCTTTTAAAATACCATGCTCTTTTAACTTATATTCTACTAAACCTATAGTCAGACGAGTCCCATATACAGGAACATTAAGTTGCTTTAAGACATATGGTAAAGCTCCAATATGGTCTTCATGACCATGTGTTAAAACAATTGCCTTAACCTTTTCCCTATTTTTCAATAAATAAGTAATGTCGGGAATGACCAAATCTATTCCCAACATTTCATCATCTGGAAAAGCGAGACCGCAATCCACAACTATTATGTCGTTTCCGAATTCAAAAACAGTCATGTTTTTGCCGATCTCATTTAACCCGCCCAAAGGAATGATTTTAAGTTTTGCCTTGTGTGCCAAATACTTATCTCCTTTCATTAGATATTTTTAGCTTTAATTTTATTTTCCCCCAAAAACCCAAAAAAACTTACCCGTACCTTACACCAGTTAATATAAATTATACTTTATTTGAAAAAATACTTCAACCCTATTAATGTAAATTATTTCTTAAACAAAATCCAAAATCTCACTATAAGTTTAATTATACCTGCTCCTACATTTGCTACAATAACCAAAAAATTTCACATTATGATCTATTATTTCAAAATCTTTAGTCTCTTCTATTGCCTCTTCTAAATTCTCCAAAAGGTCTCCTTCCATTTCTATAACTGCTCCGCATTTTAAACAAATCAAATGATGATGCTGATGGTTTTCATTATGATATAGCTCGTATCTATTTCGACCATCGTCAAAATTTAATTTATAGACAATACCTAATTCCTCAAATAACTGAAGGGTCCTATAAACTGTAGCAAGCCCTATTTCAGGATATTTTAGCCTTACAAGGTCATATATTTCCTCAGAGGAAAGATGTTTATCCCTATTTTCCATAATGACGTCCAATATCACACGCCTTTGAGTTGTCAACTTATATCCCTTATCTTTTAATTTTTCTTTAAATTTTTCAATTTCATTCATCTAAATCACCGCCAAATAATATCAACTAATATTAGTTTATGATATTCATTTTCAATTGTCAAATATTTTTTTCGATTTTTTAGTAAATATCAAATTTTATAGTGGACAGAGATATTTCAATTGAGAATCCAATTTCCATTTTACATAGAAATTAAATTTTGTGGGTATATAAAATTAAGATATACCAAAACGGTATATCTTAATTAATTTCATTCTAATTTTAATTTACTCTTCATCGTCAAAATCTTCATCATCATAATATTCTTCATACTCTTCCATCAGCTCATTGTATGCTTCGACAGCATCATTGAACTCATCTTCGTCTTCAATCCCTACAAAAATATCATTGCCATTTTCATCTTGTTCCACTCTCAGGATGTAAGCATCTTCTCCATCACCATCGACAGGGACCACAACTGCATACCTGGTATCGTCAAGGTCAAATGATGCTACAAGTTCGAAGTCTACTTCATGGCCGTGCTCGTCGATTAGCTGAATGATTTCTGGTTCCATACTATTTCACCTCAATTCTACTTCAAGATAATGTAATTGTATAACATACCAAAAAGACTGTCAAGTTTTTAATAAAAATTTATTTATTTATTTTTTTGTGAATCTAAGTAGTTCTGAAGTATAAGAACTGCAGCCAGCTTATCAATTACTACTTTTCTCTTTGCCCTACTTATATCAGCTTTTTCTATTAAAACCCTTTGTGCTTCTACTGTAGTAAGCCTTTCATCCCACAAGATTATTGGTATACTAAAAGCTTCCTTCAAGTGTTCAACAAATCTCATAACTTTTTGTCCCTGTGGCCCCAAAGTGCCATTCATATTCTTAGGCAATCCTACAATTATCATTCCCACTTCATATTCATTTATTATTTGTTTTATTCTCTCAAAATCTTTTTTGTTACTACTTCTTTTAATAGTAGTAAGTCCCTGTGCAATTGTGCCTGATAAGTCACTTATAGCTACCCCGATTGTTTTATCCCCCACATCTAAACCCATAATCCTCAAAGAAACCTCTCCATTCTAAAATTGCCTCACACAAAGTGAGGCAATTTCATTTTTCTTATTTTTGGGAAGACAAATACTCTCTCAAAAGTTCTTCTACTAATTCATCTCTTTCAATTTTTCTTATCAAATTTCTCGCATTTTTATGGCTGGTTATATAAGTAGGGTCCCCAGACAATATATAACCTACTATTTGATTAATTGGATTATAACCTTTTTCAGAAAGTGCTTCATACACTGCTGTCAATATCTCTTTAACAGTTTTTCTATCAGTTGTAACGTGATACCTCAGAGTCTGTTCGTTTTTATCTACCATAATATATCACCTCTAGATACATTTAACTACCATCAACTTTATAATAACCTATATTTACTTGGCTAGTCAAGCTTTTCTCAATTTTTTAACTGTTCTTTTACAATATCTATCGCTTTGTTTAACGCTTCATCTACCTTAGATAGATTTTTGCCTGTTCCTTGAGCCATGTCTGGTCTTCCACCGCCATTTCCTTCAGATACTTTGCACACCTCTTTAATAATAGCTCCCATGTTTATCCCTTTTTGAACAACATCTTTAGTAGCCATACCGACAAATATAGCTTTTTCTGGGGTAGAAGATGCTAATACTACTGCAGCAATTTTTAATTTATCTTTTAAAATATCTCCTAATGCCTTCAAAGCCTCACTATCATAATCTTCAACCTTTGAAACCACTACTTTTATACCATCTAATGAAATAGCAGAATTGATTAAACTATCAGCCAAAATAGAAGCCATTTTTATTTTTAATTGTTCTATCTCTTTATCTTTTGTCTTTAAAACTTGCTGCAAACTCTCAATTTTTGAAATTATCTCTTTATCTTGGACTTTTAATAAATCAGAAGCCTCTTTTAATATTTCTTCTTTCTCTCCTAAATATTTTATTGCAGCAAGTCCTGTTAAAGCTTCAATTCTTCTTAAACCTGCACCAACTGCACTTTCAGATACAATCTTAAAAATCCCTATTTCGTTAGTATTTTTAACATGAGTTCCACCGCAAAGTTCCATGCTGTAATCATCAATTTTTACAACCCTTACTTTATCCCCATACTTTTCTGTAAATAACGCAACAGCCCCTTCTTTCACTGCCTCATCATAAGTTTTTTCTTCAATATGCACATTTAAACTTTGGTATATCTTTTCATTAACCCTATTTTCTATTTGCTTTAGCTCTTCTTTAGTCACAGCTTGATAATGTGAAAAATCAAATCTTAATCGATCATCAGCCACAAGAGAACCAGCTTGATGAACATGGTCGCCTAAAATCTCCTTTAGGGCTTTATGAAGAAGATGAGTTGCAGTGTGGTTTCTTGCAGCATTCCTTCGACTTACCACATCAATTTGAGCTTTTACTTCATCTCCTACTGAAATTAAACCTCTTTCAATTGTTCCAGTGTGTATAAACTTATCTCCTATTTTTTTACAGTCATTTACTTTTATCAAAGCATTTTCATTCTCTAGAACTCCCTTGTCTCCTATCTGCCCACCACTTTCAGCATAGAAAGGAGTAACATCTAATATGATACTCACATCATCTCCAGCTTCTGCTTCCTCAACAAGCTCTTCATCTTTTACAATAGCTAAAACTTTTGAATCGCTTTCATAAGTATCATATCCCACAAATTTTGTTTTAATATCTCCTAAAGTAGAATATATGTCTTGTTCCCACAAACTATTATCTTCTTTTCTGCTGCTTCTCGCTCTTATCCTTTGTTTCTCCAACTCCTTTGTATATCCTTCTTCATCAACAGTAATGCCAGCTTCTTGCAAAATTTCTTTTGTTAAATCCAATGGGAACCCATAGGTATCGTATAGTTTAAAAGCTTTAGAACCTTCTAATACGGTTTTTCCTTGTACTTTTAGTTCGCTTATATAATCTTGTAAAATTGTAAGTCCTTGGTCTATTGTCTCCTTAAATCTTTCTTCTTCCAGTTTGATTATTCGCTTTATATAGTCCTTTCTCTCAATTATTTCAGGATATGCCTCTCCATAATTTTCTATGACTGAATCAACCACTTTATACAAGAAGGTATCGTTTATCCCCAGCAATTTACCGTGCCTTGCAGCCCTTCTTAAAAGCCTTCTCAAAACATAGCCTCTTCCTTCATTAGAAGGCAGGATTCCATCTGATATCATGAAAGTTATCCCTCTTATATGGTCAGTGATAACTCTCAAAGACACATCTTTTTCTGCATCTTTTCCATATTCTACTTCCGCAATCTTAGACACAAAATTAGTAATGCCTCTTATTACGTCTACATCAAATATGCTGTCGACTCCCTGCATTATTGTGGCTATCCTCTCAAGTCCCATGCCTGTATCAATATTTGGATTTGGCAACCTGTGATAATTTCCTCGTTCGTCTTTATTAAACTGGGTAAAAACTAAATTCCAGAATTCAATAAACCTATCGCAATCACAGCCAACTCCACAAGTAGGCTTCCCACAGCCTTTTTCTTCACCTCTGTCAAAATAAATCTCTGAAGAGGGGCCACAAGGTCCTGTGCCAATCTCCCAGAAATTATCTTCTTTCCCCATCCTCACAATTCTTTCAGGAGGTAACCCAACTATTTTATTCCAAATCTCAAATGCTTCATCGTCTTCCTCATAAATTGATACCCATAACCTGTCAACTGGCAACTTCAAAATTTCTGTTACAAATTCCCAGGCCCACGGAATAGCTTCTTTTTTGAAATAATCACCAAAAGAAAAGTTACCCAACATTTCAAAAAAAGTACCGTGACGTGCTGTTTTACCCACTCTTTCAATATCCGGTGTCCTTATACATCTTTGGCAAGTAGTTACTCGTTTGCTGGGGGGAGTTTCTTTTCCTGTAAAATAGGGTTTTAAAGGAGCCATTCCAGAATTAATTAATAATAAACTTTTATCATTTTTAGGAATTAGAGAAAAACTTGGTAGTCTCAGGTGCCCTTTGCTTTCAAAAAAGCTTAAAAATTTTTCTCTAATTTCGTTCATCCCGAGTTTTTCCATAAAAATCCTCCTTTTTGATACAATAAAAACCGTCCCAAATTTGGGGACGGGCTTTTACCCGCTCTTTTTTGAGTATATTATACAAGATTGAATATAACAAGTCAATAACTGGTTTATTTCTCAATAAAAATTTCTGTTACAATAACTTTCCCTATTGCTACAACAGGCACAGATAATAAAAGCCCCCAGACGCCAAAAAGTTCCTCTCCTGCAATCAATGAAAAAATCACTGTAATAGGATGAAGCCCTACACTGTCGCTAATTATTTTAGGTGTTATAAAGGCATTTTCTATCTGTTGCACTAAAAGACACACAAGTAAAGCCCAAAAGCCTTTAGATAAAGAATCAAGGAGCCCTATTAAAACAGCAGGAATAATTGACAAGATAGGCCCTATGTAGGGAATTATATTTAATATTCCTGCCAATATTCCTATTAAAAAAGCATATTTAACTTTAATTAGAGAAAGGCCTATACTTGTAAAAATAGCAACAAAGATAGAAAGATATATTTGTGCTCTTATGTATTTACTTAAAATTTTGTCTATTTTTTTTAAAAGAGCAAAAAAACTATCATGATATTTGGAGGGAATCATTCTTTCAATTTCTTTTTCAAATACATTTTTATCTTTTAAAAGATAAAAAGTAATAATCGGTACAATTATCACGTCTATAATATCTTTTAATATTGCAACAGTAGATTTAAAAACCAAATCGACACGAGAGGCAAAAAGATTATTTAGGGCATTCAAATTTTTATCTAAAACTTTTTCAAATTGAGGTGGCAAATAAGAAAAATAGTTAAATTTTAGTTGAATCAAAATTTTTTGTAGTTCTTCAGTATAGAAAGGTATCATTTTCACAAAAATAACTATTTCATTTATCAACAAAGGGAGAATGTAAAAAGAAAAAAATAGTATTACCAAAGCAACAATTAAAAACACTAGAAGAATAGACAAAAAAGTAGAAAAGCCCTTTGAATTAAAAAATTTTACCATTGGATTTAATAAATAGGCTATTAAAGCGGAAACAAAAAAAGGGGAAAGTATATTTTTAATACTCACCCAATTCTTTATAAAAAAATACAATAAGCCTATGGCACCAATGATTAAAAAAAGTAGATACACTTTTTTAACTTGCATTTTATCACCTGAAAAATCTATCTAATTTTTATTTTGTTCATTGTACGCCATATTTTTGTCATATTTTTTTCTATCATATCTTTATAACGTCTATATTTTCTCATATCTATTTTGGGAATTATATATGCAGCAGCTACTATTCCTGCCAAAAATCCCTTTATATATTTGTCTCTATTCATAAAAGCCCTCCTTTGAAATCTAAAAAAGTTTCTGCTTTTTATAGATTTCCCTCTTTAAAATAAAAAATGCACACTTTTTGTGTGCACTATCTCACCTTTTTTCAATTATTCCTCCTCCTACTACTACATCTTTATCGTAGAAGACAACTGATTGTCCTGGAGTTATAGCTCTTTGAGGTTTTAAAAATTTTACTAATACTTTATCTTCTTCATATGGCTTTATTATAGCCTCTTCTTCTTTAGCTGTGTAGCGTATTTTTGCAGTTACCTTCATTTCCCTTTTAAGTTTTTCAATGGAAATAAAATTGTTATTTGAGGATATTAGCTCCTCTCCCCACACATCTTCTTGATGTCCAACAACAACCACATTGTTTTTCACATCTATATCCACGACGTATAAAGGTCTATCAGAAGATAAACCCAATCCTCTTCTCTGACCAATTGTATAGTGTATTATTCCTTTATGATACCCTAAAAATTTACCGTGAACATCTCTAAATTCTCCTGGCTTTATTTCATCTTTAACTTGCCTTTTTATAAATCCGCTGTAATCATTATCTGGGATAAAACAAATTTCTTGACTCTCTGGCTTTTTAGCAACAGGTAGCTTTAACTCCTCTGCCAAAGCTCTTATTTCTTCTTTTTTGTAATTTCCTAAAGGGAAAAGAGCATGTTCTAACTGCTTCTGTGTCAAACGATATAAGACATAGCTTTGATCCTTAGAAGAATCTATACCTTTTTTTAATAAATATCTTTTTGTTTTTTCATCATAGTCTTTTCTGACATAATGGCCTGTAGCAATGTAATAAGCTCCCAACTCAAATGCTTTCTCTAGAAGCTCTCCAAATTTTATTTGCCTATTACACAATACACAAGGATTAGGAGTCCTTCCTTTTAAATATTCATTGATAAAATAATTTACTATTTTATCATAAAAGACTTCACTAAAATCAACTGTGTAATGAGGTACTCCCAACATCTCTGCAACTTTTTTTGCATCTTGTGTAGCTCTTAAAGAACAACAGCTCTTATCGCTATCAAAAGCTTTAGCTTCATGGTCTACCCATACTTTCATTGTAAGGCCTATAACATCAAATCCTTCTTTTTTAAAAGATATGCAGCTACAGAGCTATCTACTCCTCCACTCATTCCAATTGCTACTCTATTGTTTATCTCCATATTATATATAAAATCCTCCCTTAAAAGTCCTAAAATTATTATTTCCCTAAATGTAATACATAAAAGCACTTTTTTGATTTAATCGCCTGTAATCATCCACCATATCCTGTAAAGTAATAGAGTCTATCACTTTATTTATACTGTCTCTTATTCTTTCCATCACCAACTTCGTCGGACAACCTCCTGCTCTGCTGCACTCAAAAGGAGTATCTTCCAAAACGCAATCTGCAGGAGCCAGTGATCCTTCCAATGTTCTTATCACATCTCCAACGGTTATCTTATCAGGAGGAGCTGCTAGCATATATCCTCCCTGTGCTCCTCTGACACTTTTCACAAGGTCAGCTTTTCTAAGAATTGCTATAAGCTGTTCTAAATAATGCTCAGAAAGTCCCTCATTTTCTGCTATAGTTTTTAAAGAAATCGGGCCCTCCCCGTAGTAAAGAGCTAATTCAAACATAGCTTGTATCCCATATCGACCTTTTGTAGATAGTTTCACGATTATCCACCCCTGAATTCCTACTATTTTACCCGGATTTCAACAAAAAGAATACCACTTAAAAAAGTGGTTGTCAACACTTAATTTTCTATAGATAGTGTCAAGATACTGTAGGATATTTTTTTAAAGACAACCCCTGAAATTGCTTAAATCAAGGTTTCCATTATTATGTGTTTTTTATATCACTCTTTCATATTTTATTGCTTTTAAAATTCTATATATTGGTGTTACTTTGCCCATGTTTAATACTGTAATATTGTTTATTTGTTCTTTTGTATACGTTTTAGCTCTCTTTACTGCCTCTTTTATTTGCTTCTTTGTTAATTTATAACCTTCATTGTTGTTTTTGCGCTTTTTACGCCATTCTACTTCTCTTAAATTGCCTCCATTTTTCTTAAATACTCTTAATTTCGCCATTAGCTTTAATCCTTCTCTACTCCATCCTAATGGGTTCCTGCTTAACCTGTCTGAAAATACATGGCTTATATGCCCTTCTGCACTGCACCCTATTGCATCCTCATCTTCTTTGTATATTTTTATCCCTTCCCAGTTGTTTAATATGTATTTCTTTACTTCCCTTATTTTCTTCTTCTCTTGCTCTGTTTGTGCTATTTTTGATAGTTCATTAAATGCTTCTTTTAATTCTTTTTCATTCCCTTCATTTATTGCTCTCCATATCCTATCTCTATATCTTGGCTCTTTCGATGTTGCCATGAGTATGTATTTGTTTAAATGATACCTGTCTAATACAAATCTTGATTTTGGTATCCACTCTATCCCTTCTTTTATCCATCTTGCTCCATCACCTGCTATGTATATCTTCTCTATTTTTTCTTCTTTGTAATTGTCATTTATGTAATTTGCTACGTCTATCCATATGTCTTCTGGCTTTTGTCCTACATATGCTTTGTAATGGACATTCTTTAGCTCAGACCTACCGTTCTTTGTCTCTTTGCCTTCATGTATGTATACAAGTCGTGGCATTTCTTTTCCCCCGTCTTGTAAGGATACGTGGTCTTCATCTGCTTCTATGTATAATACTTTTATTTCTTTCTTTTCTTCTACTTCTTTTTTTATTTCTACTTCTCCTATCTCTCTTATTGCATTTAATACTGTCTGTCTACTTAATTCTACTGGGCTTGCTTCTTTACTGCTTTTTTCATAGGATTCTTCTGTCGCTTTTTCTACTATCTTTACTTTTACTCCTTCTTCTATCCTCTCATGCCTACCTATCCCTAATGCGTCATCTGTTAAGTAGGTGTATCTCCCATCTTCTTTTGATTTGTAATATGTCCTTTTATATTTTATTTCTCCTACTGTCGTTATTAAAGTCTTTTCATCTTCCCTTTCTACTACCCATTTCTCTTTCCTTCTCTTGTCTTCTTTTATTATCTTATCTAATTCTTCTATAATTGCTACCATTGTTTCTATACCTAATTTGTCTACCATTTCTCTAACTTTTAATGAAAGTTCTGTTATATCCATCCCTTCTTCTAATAACTTTTTAAAAATTTCTATCACATTATTGATGTAATTACATGCATTTTGTAGTATAATATCTTCAAACTTAATTTTTTTCACAAGAGACACCCCTTTCATGTTTTTTTGGTTTTCCACAATCTATTTTATCACAGGGGTTGTCTCTTGTTTTTTTATCATCTAAAAATCCTACGATAATTTTACACTATGTTTTCTATAATTCTTTTGCTTTATCTTGCAAAGAACCCGGCATTATTTGCATTAGTTCTATTCTATTTCCATCAGGGTCTTCTATCCAATATTGATAATTTCCATCTGCCCCCATCATAGGCTGCCCCTTTATTCAATGAATTGTCCCTCCGCCACTTTTAGATATACAAGCATTAATTCTCCATTTTCATGGTTTAACCTAAATGCTTCTTTTAGACCTAATTTTTTACAATAAAACTCTATGCTTCTGTCAATATCTGTGACTTTGTAGGCTACATGCCCTAAACCTATTATCATTTTAAAACCCTCCTAAAAAATATTATTCCTCACTCTATTATAGCAATCCCTTCAAATTTTTCATAATGCAAAAAGAGGCGCATTTTTTACGCCTCTTCAATGACTTTTTCTACATATTCAGATGTAGAGCAGGATAAAATCCCTCCATATCTCAGCTTGAACTTTATTATATCTCCTACCTTATACGGATATTGGGAATTTGTAACATTAACAATTAAATGGTCACTGCTTGAACCTATTAATTCAATAGAACTGTCCATAGGAATTAGGTCATTCATATTGACATCCTGTTTTCCTACAGCCAAAATTGCCCTTTTCATTATCCCTCTATCCACATATACTTGTCTTTCTCCAAAAGCGTCCATTCCTAATATACCTCGTGGATAAGAAGGTTTTTCTTTTAATTCGACTATCTGTGCTTCTAAAGTAAATACATCGTCATAAGTATGGGGAATTCTGTCTCCAAAAGCCGTTTCCCTACCTAAGACAATAGCTTCTCCTATTCTAAGTTGCGTTATTCCTCTTGGTATGAGACCATTTTGAACTAAGTACAGACTGCTTGAGTTTCCTCCTGAGACTATATCTAAATTCAAGTTGAATTTTTTGTTGATAGAATTTTTTATTTCCACAAGCTCTTCTAATATATCTGGCGTAGGAATAACCGAACCATAACAAGTTAAATTAGTACCTATTCCCCTTAATCTTATACCTTCTAGTTTTACTATTTGTTCTACTATTGGAATAACATCCTCTTTCAATACGCCTCTCTCAAATCCCCTAAGTCTACCATTAGGATTATTTCATGAATTTTCCTTTGTTTTTTTGCCTCTTCCGATAGGCTTTTTATTGTATCTATTTCTGAGTTTAGGCTTATATCTGCATATTTTATAACTTCTTCCACTTCACTTTTCATGGGAATTCGAAGAAGCATTTTAGGTACCGGTATATGTTGTAATTTTTTTAAATTTTTAATTCGAGAATCTCCTAAGATTTCCACTCCACCCTTTACCATCGTCTGTGCTACTTCTGGAATAGCACAAAAAACTTTTGTAACACCTACTACCTTTATATTTCTCTTTTCACACAAATTAACGATAGTTTGCGTATTTTTTCGAAGTTTTTCTAAGTTTATTCTCAACAAGGGATACACTTAATCTCCCCCATTTCTAAATACATAAGCTATTTTTGATTAATTTCAAAGCTTCGTCAGGATATTTCTTAGACAAAACACCACAAGCCGCCATGATATAATCTCTGTCAATTAAAACTTTTGCCGATGAAGGAGGATAAAGCTCTTTTCCACTTCCTCCATCATTTATATTTTCTAATAATTTTTCTCCTCCTTCAAGTCTTGAAAATATTCCACCGGTACCCATTATCCATTTAACATTTGTCAAATCTCTTCCTTCCACATAAAAGGTTCTTCCTGTAGGTCCAAAATAACTGCTTAATTTACCTGCGTGACGCTTTACTGCCACTTCTAATGCCTTGCTTGCAAGATACAACACAAATTCTTTTTCTTCTTCTTTTTGGGGTACTGGCTTTATATTGTTTATTAGTTCATCTGCATTACTGAATTTTTTATATATATCCTCTCCGCACAAATCAAATAAATTTCTTGAATTAACAAAAACCCCTAAATCCCCCTCTACTGTGCGTTTAGCCAAAGGCTCTGGATTTACAGTTATTTTTTGTATTTCATCGCTTCCTTCAGTAACAGAATGAACATCTGTAGTAGCTCCACCTATATCGACTGCCATCAAATCACCTATGTCATTGTAAAGAAGTATAGCACATTCCATGACAGCACCTGGCGTTGGGATTATATTTCCTGTCACCAATTCTTTTACTTTACTCATACCTGGCGCTGTTACAATATGCTTTTCAAAAACTTTCTGAATCATTTTTCTTGTCGGTTCTACATTTAAATTATCAATTGATGGATAAACATTGTCTACAATGTATACTTCCTGACCGGCTTCTTGAAAAATGTGGGAAATTTCTTCTCTATTTTCTATGTTGCCTGCATAAATTACTGGCACATTCAACTTTAATTCCGCCAATTTTTCTCCATTATAAAGAGCAGTTTCTCTATCTCCGTAATCCACTCCACCTGCTAAAAGTATTATGTTTGGTTTTATTTGTTTTATTTTTTCTAAATCCGTTCTTCTCAGTTTTCCTGCTGTTATAAGTTTTATATTGGCTCCTGCCCCAAGGGCAGCCTCTTTAGCTGCCCTTACAGTCATGTCGTAGACTAAGCCATGTACAGTCATTTTGAGGCCACCAGCAGCACTGCTACAAGCAAGCATCTCACTATATACAAAATCTCCAATTTTATCTTTTAAATTCTCAATAGCCCCCACAAGACCAATATTCACATCCCCATCTAAGACTGTGGTAGGAGCCATCCCCTGACCTATAAAAACAGGATCACTGCCCAGAACAAAAGCATTTACAGTTGTCGTAGTACTTCCAATCTCGGCTACAAGTATGTCAATTGTTTTCCTCATTTTCCTTTTCCCTTCTTTTTTTAACTAAAAAACTTGCCACTTGATTTCCTTTTGTACCTCTTCCAAATCCTGCATCAAAGCCAACACTTTTAGCAAGGTCGTTTGTAATTTGCGTACCTCCACCTACTAAAATTACTTTATCCCTTATTCCCTTTTCTACACAGAGGTCGTGAATTTTTTTCATATTCTTTATATGGACATCATCATGGGTTATTATAGTGCTAGCTAAAATAGCATCAGCATTTTCCTCTATAGCTGCATCAACTAACTTTTCTACAGGACAAGAAGTACCAAGGTAAGTAAATTTTATGCCGTATTTTTCAATTCCACCGTGTTTTATGTCCAAAATCTCTCTTAAGCCCACAGAATGTTCATCATTTCCTACAGTTGCAGCAACCACCTTCATAGGCTTTCTCTTAATATCTTCTTCTATTTCCTCATCTGAAAGTATTTCCTCTTCCGGCGGTATTTCTAATTCATTTTTGTCAATAGAAAATTGAACACGCCCTCTTACTTCCACGTACGTTCCCTCTGCAGGATGCATTGGAAGTTTACCTAAAACGACTACATCAGTAAGCCCCAGCTTTTCTGCGTATTTAATAGCCGCGTATTCAGCAGTCCTTTCATTTACAGGCAAAAATAGGTTCATGCTTATTATGCCGTCTCCTGCCCATTCAACTTCTGGCTTTATTTTATCTCCTTTTCTGTACTCAACAGTTTCTTTCAATCTATTTTCTACATTGTCATTCTCATCTAATTCGTCTATATAATGGATTTTCTCATGCTTGCAAAGAGTACATCCATCTATTAAATCGCAAGGTTTATTAAGCCCTTCTGGCAAATTGTTATATCCAAAGTGAGAGCATACTGGTGCAATATAGTCTTTATCTCTTTTGTAAACAGTACCGGCGCCAATACCGCCATTTATAGTTCTTACAATGCCATCTCCATTTCTCTCTGGATAATAGCCTGAATCCACAAAGAAACCTTCTTCTACTGCCTTAAAGTATCCCCCAACTTCTAAAATTTCCTCCATAAAGAGAATAGCTCTCATTTTTAATTCTCTGACTTTTTTCCCTAACTCCCCATCAAAATTGAGTTTTACCATCTCTTTTAGACCGTCCATGCCGATAAGGGCTTGTTTAGCAGTGTTTATCGCGTTGATATTGTTGTAATGCCATGGGACATTTCTTCCCTCATCAGGAGTAATAGTACTTTGTATATCTGCTGAGGTCAATCGAGATATTAAAAGGTTAAGCACATGTGTTACAGTTGCTTCTCTCATATCGTGTTCGATATACTTTGTGTTCATTTGCGCTCTCATTTTATAATCTTTAAAAAGCTGCCTCAAAGCTACTGCATACGGCAAATCCAAACGTATGGAAGGAGTTGGTGGAGCATTTGGTGGCACTGTAGATAAGGCTATGTTTTCTGGTTTCATTCCTACTTTTCTCGAATAAAGTGTATTTATAGCGTGCTGAACTAAAAGTTCAGGCATAACTTTCCATCCATATTTTGCTGTTGCATTGGCATTGTGAGCACCATCAATTTGAAGTATATTAGCATCTGCCATTATTTTCTTAGCAACTGCTGCATCTACAAAAGACCTTACCATGTTTATATTTCTATAAAGGACATTGTACTGAGGGTCTTGATGGGCACCATTTACCCCTTCTTCAGCGAACATAACAGCTACTTCAGGACCGGCTATCCCACTTACATAAGAGTGAAAGTTTATAGGCCTACCGACCTCATCTTCAATTAAATCCAATGCTTTTCTCGTCGCTCTTATTTGTTTTCTCGAAATAGGAACTCCTCCTACACCTTCAGGTGTTCCTTCAATGAGTCCATCAAAATGGCTTTGTCCTAACGTTCTAATAACCATTATGTGGTCTGCTCCATGCCATGCTGCCATTCTCATGCGCCTTATATCATCTTCAAACCTTCCTGAAGCTATTTCTGTGGTTATCACACAATCTGGCTGAGGGTCAATGTTTCCAAAGTGTTTTGCAGCAGGTAAAGGAATACTGTTTTTAAGTGGTTTTGAAACCTGATAATACTCAAAATCGCCAATTTTGTGTTTACCTACATCCTCTCTCCAGTGCCATCCTCTTCTCCTAGGCACATATTTGTCCAAATCCTTTAAAATTTCTTCAATATCTATTTTTTTATCCTTTTCAAGCTTCATTTTTACTAGCCTCCCTTGCTATATCATCAAGCACCTCCAGGTACTCTCCATTAGCTATGGATTTTCCGACAGTGAGGTAATCCTTTTTAACCCTTTCTGCAACTTTCAACACAATATTTCCTGCTCCTTTTGGCAAAAGCCCTCTTTCCTCAATTCTGTTTACAATCTCCTTTGCCTCAATACTAGAAAAACCCATTCGTAAAAGCACAGAACGCTCAATAGATGGAGATGTGTGATAATATGCCAACTCTATCAAAGGATCTACAATTTTTTCTGCCAATTTCCAGAAATATGCGTCTAATTCTTCATCTGTCATGTGCTTTAAGTGTTTGCTTCTTGTTTCAAAATCATCTTCTCGTCTCATACTAACCCTCCATTCTGTAATTCTGAAATTACTTCTTTCACAAATTCTTCACTGGACTTAGTATCTTCTGCTAAAAACTTGATGTCCTCCTCTTTAGGCATTATTCCAAAATGTTGGACACAGTTTTTAATATAGGATTTTTTCAAATTTGAAAGATTGACTTCTCTTGCCTTTATCATAGAAGGATGTTCAGGCAAAATTATATTTTGTCCTGGTATCTCATCATCAGGATTTCCTACTAGAATTTTTATGCCGTTTTGCATAGCAAAAGTAAGCTGAGCCGTTGGATTTTTACCTGCCCCTGTATATTCTGTCTCCTGCACCACTATTATCTGGTCATTTTCCATTTGCTGTGCCAAACTGAAAGCTGCCGCTAAAGAGGTATTTCCCGCTGGTCCTCTTTCTAAACCTTCTAATTGAGCTAAAAGCTCTGTCATGTAAAAGACTTCCCCTTGCTTGACAAGGTAATACCCATCCATGTACCTTAAAGGCCTTGCAGCATTTCGAGGCACATCTGCTCTATCCGGCCAAGTCGCAAAAGGAATTCCAAATCCTGTATGTCCCGTCGTAAAAGACTTTCTATTAAAATCTTTATCTGAGGCCATGTGAAGTCCTGTCAAATCAACACTTGCTCCGTACACCTTTGTATGACTAGCTCCTGCTTTTATAAGTCCTCTCGTAGTACCTGTCAAATTGCCTCCACCGGCATGGGTGGCCACAACAACATCAGGAAATTTGCCAGTCCTCTCTTTTACTTGCTGAGCTATTTCATATCCCAATGTTTCAATACCAGCAACTCCAAAAGGAGTGTACAAAGAAGCATTAAAATATCCCGTCTCTTCTAATAGCATCAAGTTTACATAAAATAATTCCGGTCCAACAGTTAATTGTATCACTTCTGCACCAAATGTTTCACATTTTCTTCCTTTTTCCAATATTTCTGGCTGCCCTATGCCTCTGCTATCATAAGCTTCTTGGACGACAATGCATTTTAAACCTTTCATGGCAGCTTGTGAAGCCACTGCTGCTCCGTAATTACCACTAGTAGCAGCTATGACTCCCTTATATCCCTTTTGTTTTGCGTGATATATAGAAACACTAGCCCGCCTTTCTTTAAAGCTTCCTGAAGGGTTACAAGCTTCATCTTTTATAAAAATTCTGGCAGCTTTTCCAGTTGATGAAACTTTTCTCGCTAATTCTGTTAAATTTTTAAGCTCTATAAGTGGAGTATCCCCTACATTTGCTTCTCTTTGTATTTTAATAATCTCTTCTAATGTATAGCCTGTTTCCTTCATCATTCTTTCATAGTCAAAAGCAATTCCACCTGATTCAAATCTCTCATAATCTATTCCTAAAGATTTTTTCATTATTTCGTTTTTCCTTGCCATTACTTCCTTATACCTACTCATTCTCTTCACCGCCATACAATATCTCTCTTGCTTTTATACCTGCTTTTATAAGCTCAGGAATTGGATTGCCAAAATCGTGAATATGTCGGGGATTTACTTCTACTAAAACTCCTTCCACTATTCGGCCTGTAAAAGTCTTAATTTTGACTGTGTCGCCAATCTCTCCATCTTGTAAAAGTAAACCTTTAACCCACATTGTCAAGGGAGTCTCTTTTGTATCTTGAGGTATATTTTCAGCTCTTTCCTCTGGTTCTAAAATTACCTGTTTAATTTTTACCCAATCGCCTTTTTGAGCCATTTTATCTCCTCCTGATCATATCTCTTGCATCACCCATAATAGCTCTAGGTACCGGCAAATCTAACATTGTAACAAGACCCGGCTCTGCGTTTATGACATGAGGTATCATATTGACACAAAGAGCAATAGTACCTAGACCTCCAGGTATCTCAGGCTTTATAGACAACTTTATATTTGGAGTTCCTTTAATCTCAATATAGTCTCCAGTCTCTACTCCTTCTTTTTGAGGTAATATCTGTTGCGGATGTTCCAATTCTATTTTTACCTCTCCATCTACCTTTCCATACCCTATGTGGCGACATCCAGCAACGTAACCCGGCTCAACTCTTGCATAAGGGGTCTCTCTATAAGTTTTAGAAACTATAGGCTCTCTTGTCTGCTCAATACCTGAAAGTTTCCACCCTAAAGCATCACAAATCATCGAAATAGACTCAGGAAATCCTATATGCCCTGCAACAGTCCCGTTTTTTACGCCTTCTTCAAATTCCTCAGGAGTGAGGCCCACCCCTTGTTCTTCCATAACAGCTTTTCCAAAAGGAGATAAGTCATTAATTCTTGCTGCTTTAATGGAATCAACATCTACGCAAACTCCCGTCAGTGCAATGATTAAATAGTCTAATACAAATCCCGGATTTATTCCTGTACCTAAGACAGATACGCCATTTTCTCTTGCAAGTCTGTCAATTTCTTTGGCTAATTCTAGATGTTGTGCAGAAGGATACGCCATCTCCTCAGCAGTTGTAATGACATTGATGCCATTTTCTACCGCCAATTTAATGAGTGGGAAAACCTTTTCTACATAGGAGGATGTAGCAATAACCGCTATATCAGCACTTCCTTTTTTTATAATATCTTGAGGTTCAGAAGTGATGTAAACAGGTTTAGAATTTGTCCCTAAAATTTCATTCAAATCCTTTCCTCTTTTATTTGGATCTGTATCAATTGCTCCAACTATTTCCATTCCTTTTTTAAAAAGTATCATCTTAGCAATACCACTTCCCATTGCACCAAGTCCCCATACAACCACTTTTATGTTTTCCATTCTATCACCTCTAAGAATTTTCTCTATATCTATATTGTATACATTTACTTAAGCTAAATAAAAGCTTTCCCATTCCTTAAAAACCGAAGAAAACCCAATATTAAATTGGGTTTTCTTCGGTTTGCGAGAGTATGCCTTAGTATGTTTCGATTTTCTTAATTTTTTGGAAAATTAAACAATTCTTTTCATATTTATTCAAGGAATAAAATTAAAAATCCTGCATAATGCAGGATTTTTAATTGTTTAAATGCTTTTCTATAAACTTTACAAAGTCTGCTTTAGGTCTTGCTCCTATTATTTTATCTACCATCTTGCCATTTTTGAAAAGTCCTATTGTAGGTATGCTCATTATTCTAAATTGCATTGCCAGCTCATTTTCTTCGTCTACATTAACTTTTCCTACTTTAATCTTTCCTTTATACTCTTTTGCTAGTTCATCTATTATGGGAGCAACTAATCTACAAGGTGCACACCATTCAGCCCAAAAGTCTATCAATACTGGTACATCAGAGTTTACAACTTCTTCTTCGAAATTATCGTATGTAATTTCTACCTCGTCAGATTCTTCTGATTGTGTAGCACCACCATTGAGATGTTTTTCTATAAACTTTACAAAGTCTGCTTTAGGTCTTGCTCCTATTATCTTATCTACCATTTTACCATTTTTGAAAAGCCCAATTGTTGGTATACTCATTATTCTAAATTTCATCGCCAATTCATTTTCTTCATCAACATTAATTTTACCTACTTTGATTTTTCCTTCATATTCTTTCGCCAATTCGTCAATTATTGGAGCCACCATTCTACAAGGCATACACCACTCAGCCCAAAAGTCTATTAAGACTGGTACATCTGAATTTACAACTTCTTGTTCAAAATTTTCAAGTGTAATAACTAATTCTGCCATAAAACCACTCCTATACTTTTATTTCAATTTTATTTTTATACAAAGCAATTGCTTTATACATTTATTATAAAACAAATTGCTCACAAAACCTAACTTTTAAAATCACTTCATAAATTTTATAAATGTCTCAACTAGTTCATCTATCATGTCATCTTGCTTTTCAGTACACATTGCTCCCTTTACACAGCTAGTAGTATAGCTTTTAAGAAGAATTTTGCCAACGCTGTTTATTGCAGACCTAACAGCAGCCACTTGTACCAGTACATCTACACAATAGGCGTCATTTTCAATCATTTTTTGTATGCCTTTTACTTGTCCTTCAATTTTTCTTAATCTTCTCAACAAATCCTCTTTGCTATCTTGGTACATATTATACCTCCCAACCCCATTGGGGTATCCAATGAATAGTATAAAAGTTTTTCACAGATATGTCAATAGCTTTTTGTTATTTTTTTAATAAATCCTTTACTACCTCTGCCGCTAAAATTAAGCCTGCTACAGAGGGAACAAAAGAAATACTGCCGGGTACCGATTTTGAAGAAGTTACAGTTTCCTCGCTTTGATAGAAATTTTTTAAAGGCTCTTCTTTAGAGTATACCACTTTTAAAGATTTAATACCTCTTTTTTTAAGTTCTCTTCTAACTATTTTTGCCAGAGGGCATACACTTGTCTTGTATATATCCGTTACTTCAAATTTTGTAGGGTCTAATTTATTTCCTGCCCCCATACTGCTTACTATAGGAATATTTAACGAAATGCATTTTTCTATCAAATCTATTTTAGAAGGTACTCTGTCAATTGCATCAATCACATAGTCATACTCTTTAGACAAAAGCCTATCGCTATTTTCGCTAGAGTAAAACTCTTTAAAAATAATAACCTGGGCTTGAGGATTTATTTCCAATATCCTATCTTTCATCACTTCTACCTTTGGCTTGCCTATTGTATGAGTAGTAGCATGTATCTGTCTATTTATGTTTGTGACACACACGTTGTCCCCGTCTATCAAAACCAATTTACCAACTCCTGCTCTTACTAAAGCTTCAACAGCAAAAGAGCCTACTCCTCCTATTCCAAAAACAGCAACAGTACTGTTTTTAAGTTTTAAAAGCCCTTCTTTCCCTATTAAAAGCTCTGTTCGTGAAAAAATGTCCACACTCTTCCCTCCATAAAAAAAACCCCATAGTGCCGTGCCTCCCGGTAGTTTTTGAACCCGGACTCACAAAGTGGGTGCCCTCTTGGCAGCTTCATATTTCCGTTCGAAGACGGCCTATATTCCACTGCCAAAGCCCAGGCTCCCTTATTATTGGTGTTGGCTCAAACTTTCACCGGACCTCACGTACACCACAGGGCTTTTCAGCTTTATTCATCTTTTTATATAAATAATATCACAAAAGCCTCTATTTTTCAACTGGTAAACGTTTATAGGTCTACCTTTATGTGCAATTCCTTTAACTGCTCTTCTGAAACCTCAGAAGGAGCATCTGTCATCAAGCACACTGCATTTTGAGTCTTTGGAAATGCAATTACATCCCTTATAGTGTCGCTTCCCGTTATAATCATTGCAAGCCTATCCAACCCATAAGCTATACCTCCATGGGGAGGAGCACCGTATTTGAAAGCCTCCATCAAAAAGCCAAATCTTTCCCACGCCTTTTCTTCGCTAAATCCCAAAACTTTAAACATTCTTTTTTGAAGCTCAGTATCGTGTATTCTTATACTACCTCCCCCAATCTCTGTACCATTTAAAACTATGTCATAAGCCTTTGCCCTGACTTTTAAAGGTTCCTTTTCCAGTAGCTCTATATCTTCATCTTTAGGAGCAGTAAAAGGATGGTGCTTTGCTACATACCTTTTTTCTCCTTCGTCGTACTCTAAAAGTGGAAAATCTACTATCCAAACAAACTCATATTTATTCTCATCAATTAAATTAAATCTCTTGCCAAGCTCTAGCCTCAAATGAGCTAAAGTATCAAAAACTATTTCATCTTTGTCTGCCACAATTAGTAGCAAATCTCCGGCTTCTGCCTCAAGTCTTTCGAGTATTTTCTTCATTTCTTCTTCACTTAAAAATTTAGTAGCAGGAGATTTCACTTCCTTTTCAAAAACTTGTATCCACAAAAGTCCTTTAGCGCCATAAGTTTTTGCAAACTCTACCAGTTCGTCCAACTGTCTTCTTGGCATAGAAGCAGCACCTTTTACATTTATACCTCTGACAGACCCGTTGTTTTTTAAAGCATTCTTAAACACATTAAATTCTGATTGTGCCACTATATCAGATAAATCCTTAAGTTCCATTCCAAACCTCAAGTCTGGTTTATCTGTCCCAAATCTTTCCATAGATTCTTGATAAGATAATCTTTTAAAAGGAATTGGTACATCAATGCCTAAAGTCTCTTTAAATATCTCTGCAATCATTTTTTCGTTAATTTTCAAAACATCTTCTACTTCTACAAAAGACATTTCTATATCTATTTGTGTAAACTCTGGTTGCCTATCTGCTCTTAAATCCTCATCTCTTAAACATTTGGCTATTTGGTAATACTTGTCAAATCCAGAAATCATAAGAAGTTGTTTGAATATTTGAGGAGATTGAGGCAAAGCATAAAATTTTCCTGGATAAATTCTACTCGGTACAAGATAGTCCCTTGCCCCTTCTGGAGTACTTTTAATTAAAAGAGGAGTTTCTATTTCTATAAAACCATTTCTGTTTAAAAAATCGCGGACAACTTTAGTTATTTTAAACCGAGTCATCAAATTTTGTTGCATTGAAGGCCTTCTCAAATCTAAGTATCTGTATTTCAACCTTATAGCTTCTGATACATTGCTCCTATCCTCTATTGGAAAAGGCGGAGTCTCTGATTTGCTTAAAATTTTTAAAGTATTAGCATATATTTCAATTTCTCCTGTAGAAATTTTAGGATTTACATTTTCCGGAGCCCTTTTTACCACTTTTCCCTCTATTGCCAGTACATATTCACTTCTTACGCTTTGCACTTTTTCAAAGGCTTCAGAAGAAACCTCATTGCTAAAAACCACCTGCACAATGCCTGTTCTATCTCTTAAATCTATAAACACTAATCCTCCATGGTCTCTTCTCCTTTGCACCCATCCCATTACTACAACGGATTTATCGACATCTTCCACTGTCAATTCTCCACACATGTGAGTCCTTTTAAGTCCTTTTAATTGTTCTCCCATTTTACTCCCTCCATTTTATATATTTTTTATCCTTTGTTCTATTTCATCAATGGATATTTCTACTTCGCTTCCATCTCTCATATCTTTTAATTTAACTTTGTTTTTCTTCATCTCTTCTTCTCCTATTACAATAGCAAACTTCGCATTAAGCTTATTGGCATACTTCATTTGTGCTTTTAAACTTCTATCCATGTTGTCTCTTTCTACTTTTAATCCATTAAATCGCAGTTTATTAGCAAGGGCAAAAGTAAATAATTTTGTGTCTTCCCCAACATAAGCTATGAACAAATCTACGCCTTCAGGTTTTGGAATCTCAATACCCTTTTGCTCCAAAGTAAGCAAAAGTCTTTCTAGTCCCATTCCAAAACCTACTCCTGGCATAGAAGGCCCTCCGCATTCTTCTATAAGACCATCATATCTTCCTCCACCGCATACGGTTCCTTGAGCTCCGATGCCTTTTGAAATTATTTCAAAGGCAGTTTTGGTATAATAATCAAGTCCTCTCACAATTCTGGGGTCAATTATATAATCATAGCCCATTACATCTAAATATTTTTGTAGTTCTTCAAAATGATTTTTGCAATCATCACACAAATAATCTGTAATAAGAGGCGCATCTTTGGTTATCCTCTGACAACTTTCAACTTTACAGTCTAATACTCTCAAAGGATTTATCTCATATCTGACTTTACAGTCATCACACAAATACTCCAAATTGTCCTTTAAAAAATCCTTAAGCACTTTATTATAATTTTTTCTACAAGCAGAACACCCAACACTGTTTATTCTAAGCTCCAAATTATTAAGTCCCAATTTTTTTAAAAGCGTCATAGCAACACTTATAACTTCCGCATCCGCAGAAGCGCTTTTAGCACCAAATATTTCTACTCCAAATTGGTGATGTTCTCTTAGCCTTCCAGACTGAGGCCTTTCATATCTGTAAACAGGAGTTATATAATACAACTTCGTTGGCTGCGCCTCCGCATATAAATTGTGCTCTATAAATGCTCTTACAGCCGGAGAAGTACCTTCAGGTTTTAAAGTAATACTTCTTCCGCCTTTGTCCGTAAAAGTATACATCTCTTTTCTCACGATATCAGTTGATTCCCCTACTCCCCTTAAAAATAACTCTGTATGTTCAAAACCGGGGGTTCTTATTTCCCTAAAGCCATAATCATCGCATATCTTCCTTATAAGCTCTTCTACATACTGCCATTTATAAGACTCTGAAGGAAGAATATCCTTTGTCCCTCTTGGAGCTTTTGTAAGCATTTCACCAACTCCTTTTGCATTTTGTAATAACTTTATACATTTAAAAACCCCTCGTCTGCAACAATTTGCAGGGACGAGAGGTTAAATCCCGTGGTGCCACCCTGATTTGGACTCATTCCTTTAACGCAGGTTCACGGACACAGCCTACCTTGTCGACTGGTCTGCTCACAGGTGTCCTTCACAATAGCATAAGTATAAAGATACTCTCAGTCGCGGTATCTTCTCCCTGTATACCTGCTATTGCTACTCTCCTGGTCATCGCATTTATCCATCATTTTACTTGTTATTATACATTATACTATTATTAGCTGTCAATCACAATTATCTTTTTATATTTTTATCGCTAATTGGGCATTGTTCTACAATGTCTTTTTTATACTTTTATAATATCTCACCTAACTATTGACAAAAAAATTTTAGTGAGTTAATATTTTTATATACAAAATATTTTATATTGAAAATTTTTGGGGTGAAACTTTATGAACAAGGATTGCGATAGTAAGCTTTTATATGATTTGTTGCGTACAATTAGACAAAAACTCAACAACCAATTGAGAGCAAACAACCTCTCTGAATTTCAAAAAGACCTCACAATTGGAGAACAACAAGTAATAATAATTTTAAGCGAAAATAAAAGCAATCCAATGTATATGAAAGATATTGCTTTAGAATTAGGTATTTCTCCCAGTACCCTTACAAGTATAGTAGATAAACTTGTAGAAAAAGGGTTAGTTCAAAGGAACTTTGATTTGGAAGACAGAAGAAAAATAGAAATTTCTTTGACAAAAAAAGGCCAAGATCTTTATAAACACTTAGCAATGTTTAGGGAAAAAATTTTGCAGCCAATTTTTGAAAAACTCTCTCCTCAAGAATTAGAAACATTAAAAAACATATTACAAAAAATCAAAGAAGAACTATAATTTTGAAGGTGGTGCTTTATGAAAAACAGTGTAAAAACGTTTTTAATAGTCTTAGTCATCTTAGCAATTGTGGCTTCTACCGTTTATGCAATCTCTATAAAAAACAAAAACTCTGCTTCCACTGTAGAGGTAAATGCTGCTAAAGTTGAAAAAGGTGATATAGTTTCTTTATTCTCTACCACAGGAGTAGTAGAATCAAAGTCCAAACAAGAATATTACATATTATCTCCTACTAAAGTTTTAAAAGTCTATGTATCCGTTGGAGATAATGTAAAAAAAGGAGATAAACTTCTAGAATTAGAAACACAAGATTTATCTATACAATATCAAATTGCACAAAAACAACTGGAAATGGCGCAAATGCAACTGGATGCATTAAAAAAATTAAAAGAAAAACAGTCACAACAATCCCAAGTCGCAGCTCAAATTCCAAATACCTCTTTGCCACAACAACTCCCTTCGGGAGAAAGTACAGTACAACAGCCCTCCATTTCTCAGATGCAAACTACTTCACTTAGCCTTGATGACCAAATAAAACTCCAACAAAAACAAGTAGAAATTGCAGAACTAAATCTTAAAAGCATAAAACAAAGTATGGACAAACAACAAAAATATATTACTGCTGAATTTGATGGTACTGTAACTGTTGTAAATGCTAAAAATAACAGCTATTTTACCTCATCTCAATTTCCTGCTATAACAGTAGAAGACTTAAACAATTTGCAGATTACACTGGATGTAAACCCCTATGATGCGGTAAATTTAAAAGAAGGGCAAAAAGCCTACATACATTTTGCAGATAAAACTTTTGAAGGAGTAGTCAGCAAGGTGAGTCCTACTGCAACAAAAGTAATTACTCAAACAGGAGGAGATAATGTAGTAAAAGTCTATGTGGACCTTTTAAACAATGATGGCACAATAAAGCCCGGTTTTAACGTGGATGTTGATATAAAAATTGGCGAAAAGAAAGATACAATAAAAGTTCCATCAGAAGCAATCGTAAGCGATAAAAATGGCAATGAATTTGTGTATGTAGTAGAAAATGGCATAGCTAAACAAAAGAAAGTAAAAACCGGTCTCGCTTCTGATTTAGAGACAGAAATCATAAGTGGAGTAAATGTTGGTGAAAAAGTCATACTAAACCCCACCAGTTCTATCGAAGATGGCACAAAAGTTAGCGTAAAGGGCGGGAAGGACTGATGATTGAGCTAAGCAATGTAAAAAAGGTGTACAATCTTGGAAAGATACAAGTTGATGCATTAAAAGGCGTATCTTTAAAAATAGATAAAGGTGAATATGTAGCAATTGTCGGTCCTTCTGGCTCTGGCAAATCCACTTTAATGAACATTATAGGCCTTTTAGATAAACCTACATCTGGAAGTTATAAACTCAATGGAACTGAAGTATCAACCCTAAGCGATGACCAGTTAGCTTATTTGAGAAATCGTCAGATAGGATTTGTCTTTCAATCTTTTAACCTTTTGAGTAAATTAGACGCACTGGCAAATGTAGAACTGCCAATGTTGTACGCCAAAATACCATCAAAAGAACGAAGGCAAAGAGCCCTAAGAGCTTTAGAAATAGTGGGATTAAGTGAAAGAATACACCACAAACCTAATGAGCTATCAGGAGGGCAGCAGCAAAGAGTTGCTATTGCCCGTGCTATTGTGATGAATCCTTCTTTTTTGCTAGCAGACGAACCAACAGGAAATCTTGACACAGCTTCTAGCATTGAAATAATGAAAATCTTTTATCAACTCAATGAATCGGGTACTACAATAGTAATGGTTACACATGAGCAAGATATTGCAAATCATGCAAAAAGGATAGTCCGCTTAAGAGATGGAAATATTATAGAAGATACGCTTGTTCCAAACAGAATAACTTATTAGCAGGTGATAAATATGTATATTTGGGAAGCAGTAAAAGTGGCAATTGACAGCATATTGAGTAACAAATTGAGAGCTTTTTTAACGATGTTGGGAATTATAATAGGCATTGCTTCAGTTATAACAATTGTCTCTTTAGGAGCAGGTGGCCAAAAGGCTATATTAGGTGAATTTGAAAAAATCGGTGTAAATGTGTTTTCTATTAAAACAAGAAATGACGTAGAAATTAGAGATAGCGATAGATTAGCTATTAGAGATGTAGAAATGATTAGAAAAAGATTGTCTTCTGTAAAATACGCTGCGCCAATTGCAGAAAAAATGGGACTTGCCAAAACAGACAAAGTTACTAAAAGAGCCCTTTTTATAGCTACAGATTTTGATTATGGAAATGTTTCTAACTTAAAAGTAATCTATGGACGATTTTTAAATGAAAAAGATATTCTTTTAGGAAGAAACGTAATACTTATCGATAAAGACTCAGCTAAAGAACTTTTTGGCTATGAAGATTGCGTAGGAAAAAGCATCAAAATAGGCAGCTATTCCTCCTTTGACACAGCAAAGATAATTGGCGTCATTGACAGTGGAAATTTAAAAAGCTTAGGCGGGTCAATAGCTGATCAAATACCTGTAATAGCTGCAATTCCAATAACTTACGCACAAAAAATTTTTCCAGACGTTAATATCTCGCAAATTTACGTAATGACCTATAACCAAAACCAATTAGATGAAACATCCTCCCAAGCCGTGCGTTTGATAGAATCATTACATCACAACAAAAACAAATACAAGACAGAAAACTTCATAAGTTTTTTGGAAGAATTTAATAGAATATTAGGAATATTTACAGCTGTCATAGGTGCCATTGCGGGTATTTCTCTTTTAGTCGGGGGAATAGGGATTATGAATATAATGCTTGTATCTGTAACGGAGCGCACAAGAGAAATAGGAATAAGAAAAGCAATAGGAGCAAGACAAAAGGACATATTGACACAGTTTTTGATTGAAGCAGTTACAATTTCTCTTATAGGTGGAGCAATAGGTATTTTCTTAGGATATATTTTAGCAAATATAGTCGGGCCCTTTATTGATATAACTCCAGTCTTTTCAATAAATACAATATTAATCGCTTTTCTCTTCTCAACAGCAGTAGGAATATTCTTTGGAATCTATCCCGCACAAAAAGCCGCCAAATTAGACCCAATTGTAGCATTACGATATGAATAAAAGCAAGAGGAATAACCTCCTCTTGCTTTTTCACTCCATCAAATCCCTTAAAAACATATTAAGTCTCTTTTCCTTGCCAATAGTTGAAGAGTCCCCATGACCGGGGTATATTGTAACATCATTTCCTAAAACTAAAAGTTTATTTTTTATAGAGTCCATTAAAGTAGAAAAATCTCCTCCTGGAAAATCGTATCTTCCTATAGAGCCTTTAAATAGGATATCGCCGGTAAAACATACATTATTAATTTTAAAACACACTCCTCCTTTTGTGTGCCCTGGGGTGTATATAACTTCTACGCTGTATTTTCCAAAAGTTAAAGTATCACCGTCACTTAATAAAATATCTGCAGGATTGCATAGTATTTTTTTATAGACCATTTCAGATAAGTTTAAACTAGGGTCTAAAAGCATAGGAGCGTCTTCTTTTGAAATGGCAACTCTTGCTTGAGTTAGTTTTTTCAGCTCTTCTACTCCACCTATGTGATCAAAATGCCCATGTGTGAGTAAAATATATTTTACATTTAAATTGTTAGTAATAATATAATCTTGTATTTCAGATGAATATTCCCCTGGGTCTATTACAATTGCTTCCCTCTCTTCTTCGTCAGAAACAATATAGCAATTGGCTCCATAAAGTCCTACCATATACCTTTGTATTTTCATAAACTCACTCCTAAAATATTTTTTTAGAATCAATAAGTATAGTAACAGGCCCGTCATTTTCAATTAATACTTTCATCATGGCCTGAAATTTACCTGTTTTGACACTCACACCTCTTTTTTCAATCTCATTTACTAATAAATTAAAATACTTCAAAGCCTCTTCCGGCTTTTGAGCCATCATGAAATTAGGCCTTCTCCCTTTTCTCACATCCCCCAACAAAGTAAATTGAGAAACGAGGAGTATTTCCCCTCCTACATCCAAAAGAGATAAATTCATTTTTCCCTCTTCATCTTCAAAAACACGCAAATTTACTATTTTATCCGCCATATAGGCTACATCTTCTTCTGTATCATCAACAGAAATACCTACTAAAACAACAAATCCTTTCCCTATTGAACCTATCACTTGGCCATCTACACTAACTTCTCCCCGAGTCACCCGTTGAACAACTGCTCTCAACAAAATCACCTCTATGCACTTAATCGGTAAACATCCATTACTCCCTCTAAAGCTTTTAATTTATTCATAACTTTTTCTAGTTGCTCTTTTGAAGTAATCTCTAAAGTTAAGTTTATAATTGCAATATTGTCTCTCGTTGTTCTCGCATTGACAGCTTTTACAGCAATTTTTACATCTGCAAGAACACTTGTAACTTCTGTTAAAAGCCCAAATCTATCATTGGCCATAATCTGTATATCAGCTTGATAAGCGATGTTCTTACCTTGATCCCACTCTACTTCTACAATCTTGTTCCTATCAAAAAGGTATTCTTTTATATTGGGACAATCTTTTCTGTGAATAGAAATACCCCTTCCTTTAGTCACATAACCTATTATTTCATCACCCGGAACAGGAGAACAACATTTTGCAAACCTCACCATTACATTGTCTACACCTTTTACAATGACCCCCGTTCCGCCTGTTTTCTCTTTTTCTTTCCAGCCTTATCAATTGGAACGGACTTTAAACCTATTTCTTTCTGAGATTTTTTGATTTCTTCTTTAATTCTCGGTATTACCTGATTTAAAGTTAACCCTCCATAACCAATTGTTGCATATAAATCCTCTATTGTGTGAATGTTGAGTTTTTTAAGCACTTCCTCCCATATCTCACTTTTTATCATAGCAGGTTGTATTCCATGACGCCTGAGGTCTCTTTCTAACATTTCCTCGCCGCGAGCGATATTTTCTTCTCTTTTTTCTTTTTTAAACCACTGTCTGATTTTGTTTCTCGCTTGAGAACTTTTGACAATCTGAAGCCAGTCTCTACTTGGACCTCTGTCTTTATTTGGACTTACTAATATCTCAACAATATCACCGTTTTTTAATTGATAATTTATAGGGACTATTTTACCGTTTACTTTAGCACCATTTAATCGATGACCTATTTCAGTGTGTATGCTGTACGCAAAGTCAATAGGAGTAGACCCCGCTGGAAGATTTATGACATCCCCTTTAGGAGTAAAGACAAAAACCTCATCTGTAAAAAGATCAATTTTTAATGTTTCCATAAACTCTTTTGCATCTTTTAACTCTTTCTGCCATTCTAAAAGCTGCCTAAGCCAAGAAAGCTTTTGGTCAAATTCGTCCTCTGTAGTCTTACCCTCTTTATATTTCCAATGGGCTGCAATACCGTATTCTGCCGTTTTGTGCATCTCCCATGTTCTTATTTGTATTTCAAAAGGTTCTCCTTTAGGACCTATTACTGTAGTATGAAGGGATTGATACATATTAGGTTTTGGCATAGCGATATAATCTTTAAATCTTCCAGGAATTGGCTTCCATAAAGTATGCACAATTCCTAATACGCCATAACAGTCTTTTACGGTGTTAACAATTATCCTCACTGCTAACAAATCGTAAATTTGCTCGAAAGTTTTATTTTGCGTTTTCATCTTTTTGTAGATACTGTAAAAATGTTTAGGTCGCCCATCTACTTCTGCTTGTATTCCCATTTCTTTTAATTTCTCTTTAATTGTAGTTATGATATTTTGTATAAACTCTTCTCTTTCTTTTCTTTTGGCAGCAACTTTTTCTACGAGGTCATAATACTCCTCCGGATGCAAATATCTCAAACACAAGTCTTCTAATTCCCATTTTATCTTAGATATTCCTAAGCGATGAGCAATAGGGGCATAAATCTCTAAAGTCTCTTCCGCTTTTTCTTTTTGTTTGTCAAGAGGTAAATATTTGAGAGTTCTCATGTTGTGAAGCCTGTCAGCCAGTTTTATGAGTATCACTCTAATGTCTTTTGCCATTGCTATAAGCATTTTTCTCATATTTTCTGCCTGTTGCTCTACTTTGCTCTTGTATTCTATTTTACCAAGTTTTGTAACTCCATCAACCAAATCAGCAATTTCTTTTCCAAAATTTTCCATTAATTGGTCATAAGTTACATCTGTGTCTTCTATTACATCATGTAAAAGGCCTGCTGCAATAGTGGTAATATCTAATTCCAGGTCAGCCAAAATAAATGCAACTTCTATGGGATGAACAATATATGGCTCTCCTGAGTTTCTCATTTGGCCCTCATGGGCATTTACAGCAAAGTCATAAGCTTTGTATATTAACTCTAAATTTGCATCATCACCCATGTATTTTTTTATCCTATTTATCACTTTGTCCAACATAGTTATCACACCTTATAATTAAAGTGGCTCAAAGCCACTTTTGATTAAAACTTTATTAATGAAATTATATCATATCCGTCAAGCTTTTTTCTACCATCTAAAAAAGTTAATTCAGTCAAGAAAATAATAGAATCTACAATTCCCCCTAAGCTTTCCACCAATTTTGCAGAAGCGTAAATTGTGCCTCCTGTCGCCAACAAATCGTCGACTATCACTACTCTTTGTCCCTCTAAAACAGCATCTTTGTGTATTTCAAGAGAATCTGTCCCATATTCCAGTTCATATTCATAGCTTAAAGTCTCTGCCGGCAATTTACCCGGTTTTCTTACAGGAACAAATCCTACTCCTAATCTGTAAGCCAGTGGCGCTCCAAACAAAAAGCCTCTTGCTTCCGGAGCAGCAATGAGATCAAATTTTCTCCCTTCCAATGCCTTAGCCAGCATTTCTATAGAATAATTAAAAGCTTTCGCATCTTTTAAAACAGGTGTAATATCTTTAAATTTTATTCCTTTTTTAGGAAAATCAGGTATTTCTCTAATCATCATTTTAATTTCTTCCAGCGTCATTACAAAAACCTCCTTAAATTTTCTGGCTGACAATGAACTTGGCAAATTCAATAAACTCTTTTTTAGCTGAAAATATCTGTTGCATTATTTGAGTTTGTTCAATATTAACCTTTTGTGACACAGAATTTTTACTTAACATAAAAATATTATCACGTTCTTTTACATTTATCAATCCTATTTCTTTCATTGCTTTTATGCAAAATGAAAATTTTATTGGATTTAAATTCAGTTGTGGATGCAAATGATCTTTAAATAAAATGTTGTTTCCTTCTTCTATAAATTTGTAAAGTTTAATAAAGTCCTTTCTTTGAGGAAAAATTTCGTCAAAGGATTTTAAGTTATAATATATATCTGCTTCTTTAAAAACTAAATGAATCCTCTTTCCTTGTGAATGAGAAAGGATGCGGTAAAAGATTTCTTTTTTAAATGGTATATCGTAAATAATTATATCATCATAGTACTTCAATGGTTTTAAAGAATTTGGGAAAAATAGTATACCATTTTCCTTTTCACAATCTCCATTACATAATGAAAAATCCAAAAACTTTTCTTTTCTGAGATATCTAAGTAATGACTTAAGTTCTACAACTGTATTTACTATGACAACCGTTTTGCCTTCTCTTTTAAAAAGTTTTAGCACATATTCCCACTTGTTATTAATTCCTCTTTGGTCAATTATATAATCAACTTTTTTGTCTATCTCTTTTTTCTCGGGCTGATACTCTACCATGATTTTGCTCAAGTTTTTATAATAGGAAAACAAAGGTAACTTAATTCTTAAATCTTTTACATTTATCATTACTGACTCTATACCATTCCAGCTGTTTATTTCAATGCTTCCCACAACATCTATTATATCTCCTATTTTTACATCGTTTCCCTGGTCTGATACATCAAATAACATAAGCTCATACCCAAACTTGTCTTTTTGTGCGATGATTTTTTTGTATTTTCCACCATTTAAGTCAAATACTTTTGTAACTGTCAAACCCTCAAATAAAAAATTAGGCCGAGGATTATTGCTGCCAAAAGGTTTAAACCTTTGAACTTGTTTAGCTATTTCTATATCTATCTTTTCATTTTTAACCTTTGCATCTATTCTTAAACTTGGAATTAAATCAAGATCACTAAGCACCGTATCAGCGTATTCATTTATCTTAGTTTTAAAAATCTCCAAATTGTTTTTTTCAATATTTATTCCAGCAGCCATTTCATGACCGCCATATTTTATCAAATAATCTTTACAGTATTCTAATGCTTTATACAAATTAAAGCCTTCTATGCTTCGCCCTGAACCTTTTCCTTCCCCTTCTCCTAAACTTATAAGTATAGAAGGTCTATGAAACCTTTCTGTTATCCGGGATGCCACAATTCCAATAACACCTGGATGCCAATTTTTATCCCACAGTACAATTACTTTTTCCTTATTTAAATCAACCGTCTCTTTTATTTTTTTGATTGCTTCCTGAAGTATTTGATTTTCTATTTGTTGCCTATTTAAATTTTCTTGATTTAAATATTCTGCTATCTCTTTTACTTCTTTTTCATCTTGGCTTATCAATAACCTCACAGCCGCTTCTGCACTTCTTAATCGCCCTGCAGCATTGAGGCGAGGAGCTAATATAAATCCCACATGATATTCATCAATTTCAATATTTTGCAATCCAGAAGCTTTTATGAGGGCTTTTAAACCTATATTTCGTGTTTCATTTAGTCTTTTTAGTCCTTCTTTTACAATTATTCTATTTTCTCCTAATAAAGGGACAATATCTGCAATAGTTCCTATTGAAACAATATCCAAAAGTTCATAAGCTTCTTCTCCAATAAGAGCTTGTGACAGTTTAAAAGCAACCCCTACCCCTGCCAGGTCACAAAAAGGATATTCAATATCAGGCAAATGGGGATTTATCACCACATCTGCTTGTGGTATCTCCTTAGGGATACTGTGGTGGTCAGTTATTATCACGTCTATTCCTAAAAATTGGGCTTTTTCCACTTCCTTAACAGAGGTTATACCGCAATCTACACTAATTATAAGTTTTGTTCCTCTCTGTGCAATTTTGTCTATTGCTTCTTCATTTATACCATATCCTTCAACTAATCTTTCCGGTATATAATAATCCACTTTTGCTCCTAATTTTTTTAAGGTTAAATATAAAACAGAGGTGGCAGTAATTCCATCTACATCGTAATCACCGTAAATGGTGATTAGGTCCTTCAAGGCGATATGTTGTTGTATCAATTCTTTTGCCTCTTTTATCCCCCTCAGGAGATAAGGAGAATACAAATCTTTTAAATCAGGATTTAAAAAATTCTTAACTTCTTGGGCATTTAATTTTGATGAAAGTATATCAGCAATTATTTTGTGTAACCCGTATTCTCTTTGTATTTCTTGAGTAAGTTGAAGATTTGGATTTTCCTTCAAAATCCACCTGTAAATTTTGGACATCAAATCACCCACAAATTCTCCTATTTTTTTCTCCTCTCAACTATAAAGATTCGGTAGAAGACCCACAAACATAGAAATAAAGCAACTACATAACCAAAAAGCCCCAATGCATTGTAGCCGAAAACTTTATATCCCCCTTGAAATGTCAAAACCAATGAAGAAGCTACAATCAATGCTGATGCTATGATACTTACAATAACTTTATTTACCATAATATTTAAATCGTAACGCAAGCTTTCACTTTCATCAATGTTTATTCTCACTTTTATATCGTCTTTTATAAGCTTTGTCATTATACTTTGGATTTTAGAAGGCAGTTTTCTCAATACTATTATTGCTTTATGTAAATCTTTGGAGTTTTCTTTTAATATTTTAGTTAAACTAATATTTCTCAAATATACCTGCTTTATAAAATCTTTTGCTACACTAGAAATGCTAAAATCGGGATCTAAGCTTCTGCCCACACCTTCTACTGTAGCTAAAGACTTGAGGAGTAAAGTAAACTCTGGAGGCAAGATCAGCTTGTGCTTATAAACAGTTGACATTATTTTCCTCATTGAATCGTTCACACTGATATTTTTTAGTGGAGTGTTGTAAAAATAATTTATTATATGGCTCAAATCAGACTTAAGAGTTCTAAGGTTAGTATCAGGCCTTATGGCACCCATGTCCGATAAAACTTCTATTACTTCCTCAATATCATTCTCAGCAAAAGCTTTAAAAAGGTCAATTATCATTTCCCTTGAGGATTTATCAAGGTAGCCTACAATTCCAAAATCTATATATGAAATTTTGCCATCATTTGTAATTAAGATATTGCCAGGATGGGGATCTCCGTGGAAAAGACCAAATTCATAAACTTGTAAAAATATAGCCCATGCTCCCTCTCTTGCAATTTTCTTTAAATCAAAGCCTTTTTTAACAAGTAAATCTCTATTTTTTACACTTATACCTTCTACGTACTCCATTGTAAGAACGCGCTTTGTAGTGTATTCCCAATATACTTTAGGTATGTAGATATAACTTTCCTTTTCAAAATTTTCTCTAAAGCGTTCGGCATTATTCCCTTCTTGTGTGTAATCCAATTCATTGAGAAGAGATTCGGCTAATTCATCAACAATTTCTACAAAATCCAAAGGAGCATCAACTATACGCTCATTCAAAATTTTAGCAATATTCTTTAGAATTATTATATCAGCATTTATCTTTTGGGATACTTCTGGACGCTGTACTTTAACAACGACATCTTTCCCTTCTTTAATTTTTGCCCTATAAACTTGTCCAATAGAAGCTGAAGCAATAGGAGTTTCATCAAAATAAATGAAAAAATCCGATATTTTGCCTTTTAATTCACTTTCTAAAATATTCTTTATAGCTACAAAGTCTTCTGGTTCTACATCATCTTGAAGTTTAGCAAGTTCCAACAAAATATCATGAGGAATAAGGTCCCCTCTTGTACTTAAAAGCTGTCCCATTTTTATAAAAGTAGGACCTAATTCCTCTAATGTTTTTCTAACCCTCTCTCCAACTCCCATGTAATCATGACTTTTCAGTATATGAAAAGGTATATGTCCACCTTTTAACAAAATATCAGAAATAAAACTAAAACCATTTTTCGTTAAAATTTTTAATATCTCTCTATATCTTCTGGTAATATTTTTATTTCTAAAAATAAAAGGCAAATTCATTTTTTCACCTCAATAAAAATATAGTAGCATTATCTCTCAAAAGAGATATTATGCCACTACATTTTTTATATTATTTAAGACTTAGGCTTTTATAGGTTTATTAGAGATTTTTCTTCTCTTTTCTCTATTTTTAATTAATACCCAAAGAGGAGTAGAGATAAATATCGAAGAATATGCTCCCCAAGTTATACCAATAAGTAAAGGCAATGCGAAATCTTTCAATGCCTTAGGTCCTAAGAAATACATTAAAACTAGCATAATTAATACTGTCAAAACTACGTTTATCGACCGTGTAAGAGTCTGGTTTATACTCACATTCGCAATTTCTGCATAATCAGATCTTCTCATACTTTTTAAATTATCTCTTATTCTGTCAAAAATTACAATAGTATCGTGAAGAGAATAGCTAAATACTGTCAAAAGAGCCGCTATAAAAGGCGAGTCTACTGTTATTTTGAAAATAGCGTAAATTGAAATTAATATTATCACATTATGCAATAATCCAACAACTGCTGCCAAGCTCATTTCAAAATTAAATCTAAAGCCTAAATAGGTAAGCATCACTGCAGAAGCTACTAAAAGCGCTAGTATCATTCCAAATTTTATCTCAGCTCCTAAAGAAGGCCCAACTTGCTGTGACATTATTAAGTCATTTTCTGTTAAGTTGTACTTTTTTTCGATATCTTTTATTATTGAAAGCCGCGTTTCATTGGAAATAGGACTTGTCTTTATTGAAACATGATCACCTTTTGTCCCTATTTTTTGTATTTGATAGTCTTTAACTTTATATTCGTTTAAAATTTTAATTATATCCTTCGTATCAAAAGATTTGCCAATTTTAAACTCCATTATTGTTCCGCCAGTAAAATCTATTCCCCAATTAAATCCATTTACAAGCATAGCTATTACGCCAATTAAAATCATAATCCCTGATATCGCAAACCAAATTTTCGTTTTGCCAATGACATCTATATGAAATCTATGTTGGTTCACTCAATTCCCCTCCTATGCTCCATAAAGTTTTATATTCTTTGTCAACTCCATATCAAGAAGCGCATGCAACAAAAATCTCGTTACAGTTATAGCTGTGAATAAGCTGGATGTCACACCTATTAGAAGTGTTAAAGCAAATCCTTTAACATTTCCTGAACCCAAGTAGAAAAGGATAATAGCTCCAATTATAGTGGTTATATTAGCATCAAATACTGCCCTAAAAGCTTTGGCGAAGCCGGCATCTAAAGCAGGTCTTATGCTTTTACCTGCCCACAATTCCTCTTTAAATCTTTCAAAAATTAAAATATTAGTATCGACAGCCATACCTATTGACAATAAGAAACCTGCAATACCTGGCAAATCTAATGTTATATTAAATAACGCATAAACGATGAAGTTTATTAATATATATATTAATAAGGCTAAGTCTGCTACAAAACCAGGTAATCTATAAAAAGCTATCATAAACAACATAACCAGTAAAGTACCGTATATACCAGCTTTTAAGCTAGCATTCAAAGCACTCGGACCTAACGTTGCACCTACAGAACTATAAGCTATGGGTTTTAATGTGACAGGCAAAGAACCAGCTCTTATAAGTGTAGCTAATTCAGATGCTTCTTGGAAGTCCTTCAAACCAGTAATCACCGCATTTCCATTTGTGATAACACTTTGCACTGTCGGAGCTGATATTACCTTATCATCTAAAACTATTGCAATAGGTTGATTTAAAAATTTTTGAGTGGCTTCTGCAAATTTTTTTGTTCCTTCAGCATCAAGTACTAACGTAACTTCTGGTTGCTGGATTCCTGTTTGAGTTTGAGCATATACTGCTTTTGAATCTTTTACATTAGCACCTGTTAAAATAACCTGACCATCTGGACCAACAAACTTCAATTGAGCAGTTTTACCTATTATCTCTATTGCCCTATCAGGGTCATTCATGCCAGGCAACTCTACACGAATTCTATTTGACCCCTGTTGACTTATTACAGGCTGTGTCACGCCAAGAGCATCTACCCTGTTCCTTATGACTGCAATAGCTTTATTTATCGCATCTTGTGTAACATTACCTTGTGCTTCTTCTAATACATAAACGCCTCCTCTTAAGTCTAACCCCAATCTCATGTGATCCTGTACTGGGCTTATAGAATAATTGCCTGCCTTTATTCCAAAAAAGGCTATATATGCAACTATTGCTGCAACAATGATTACAGAAAAAAATTTGATAAAACCTCTACTTCTCATTCGAATCCTCCTTCGTAGTTTAACTATTTTCTATTATATTACTTTTATTGTAAACGGTCAATTGCCCAAAGTTAGAAAAATGCAATTTTGCTAATTCTACATAATGTTCATAGGAGCGATGAATATTTTCAATTTCCTCTTGAGTAAGTTTCCTTATAACTTTTGCAGGATTCCCAAAAGCAAGACTGCCCTCAGGAATCTTTTTACCTCCTGTCACTAGTGATCCTGCTCCTATTATACAATTATCTCCTATTTCTGCATCATCTAATATAATTGCTCCCATACCTATTAGCACACTATTTCCTATCTTGCACGCATGGACTATCGCCCCATGTCCTATTGTGCAGTAATTTCCTATATAACAGGGATGTCCCTCTGTAACATGTACAACACAATTATCTTGTATATTAGTTCCTTCTCCAACAACTATTTTATCTATATCTCCTCTTAGCACAGCCCCATACCATATATTTGCATCTTTTTTTATTTCTACATCTCCAATAACCTCTGCTGTTTCCGCTATATACGCCTCATCATCTATTTTGGGTTTCATACCCTTATATTCCTTTATAATCATTTTCCTCACCCTTTAGCATTTGATATGCTTTTATGGCAATCGCATTTTCAAAACGCCTTTTTTGCATTTCACAAGCCAGCTCATAAGGTTTATTAATATCTCCATTTATGTTGTAGTTATTTGCAAAGCAACCTCCACTACAATAGAACCTTGCCCAACATTTTGTACATTCTTCTCTTTTGTAAATATCGCTTTCCATAAATTTTTGCTGTAATTCTTTATTAGTTATACCTTCTTCAAGATTTCCTAATTTAAATTCCTCAATACCCACAAATTGATGGCAAGGATAAATATCCCCATCGGGAGTCACCGCTATATACTCGAAGCCAGCACCACAGCCTTGAAGCCTTTTTTTAACGCAAGGCCCTCCTTCTAAATCTATTTTAAAATGATAAAAAGAAAAAGGCCTTCCTTCTTCGTATCTCTCTATATATTCTTCTGCTAATCTGTCATATTCATTTAAAATTCTCTCTAAATGCTCTTCCTTTAAGGTATATTCTTTATCTTCTTTTTCAACTACCGGCTCTACAGATATTTCATAAACTCCTAAATCAGCAATGTGCAACACATCATTGGCAAAATCTAAATTTTTTGCTGTAAAAGTCCCTCTCACATAGTATTCTTTTTTCCCTCTTGATTCAACGAATTTTTTTATTTTTGGAACTATTGTATCATAGGTTCCACTGCCGTTTACACGAACCCTCATGTCGTCATTTACTTCTTTTCTTCCATCTAAACTAAGTACCACATTAGAAAAGTTTTCATTAAAATATTTTATTTTTTCGTCATCCAATAGTACTGCGTTAGTTGTTATAGTAAATTTAATAGTCTTTTTGTTTTCTTTTGCCTTCTGTTTTCCATATTCTACTAATTGCTTGACTACTTCAAAATTTAAAAGGGGTTCACCGCCAAAAAAATCGACTTCAATGTTTTGCCTTTTCCCAGAACTTTTTATTAAAAAATCGATTGCTTTTTTGCCCGTCTCAAAATCCATCAACTTGCGACTACCTTTAAAATCCCCAGTAGAAGCAAAACAATACTTGCACCTTAAATTGCAATCGTGAGCAACATTTAAACACATCGCTTTTATAACAGAATCATTTCTCGACACTGCAATATCTTTATATATATCTTCTGAAAATAATAGCCCTTTTTCTTTTAATTCGTCAATTTCTGCAATAGCTTCCAGTATATCTTCTTTTTTATATTTATGTTGAAGTAAATTTACAATTTCTTCTTTTGAGTGATTTTCGTAAAAGTCCAAAATATCATAAATAATATCGTCTACCACATGGATAGAGCCACTTACCGGATCTACTACAATATTCATTCCCAGTCTTTTAAATTTATGCATTAACTCTGACATTTTTTAACCTCCATTGCAAGTTTAAATGGCAGTAACTATTTTACTGCCATTTTGAGTATTATGTATTAGTGTTGACATTCTTGGTTTGCTACAGTGCAAGATGTTTTACAAGCTGATTGACAAGATGCCTGGCATTCGCCACAGCCTGGCTTTTTTAAGCTATTTTTTAACGTTGGCCTGTTAATTGTTATAACATGCTTCATTTTTCTTCCCTCCTCTTCCTGATTTATTATAACACATAAAGAGAAGGAATTGAAGCTATAAATTGATGCCTATCATACCACCTAAAGCTCCTAAAACAGCTCCCCAAGCGTATTTTACTGCCCAAGAAGAAGTAGGCCCTAATTCTTTTACAAAAAATGCTCCTAAAACTAACATAATGGTTACATATAAAATACCAGCAATTCCTCCATTTAGCCAACCCTTGTTGGTGGTATGCCTTGCAGATAAGGCACCTGATAAAACTATACCTATTATGGTTATTAATAAAGTAAGGGTAGGTAAAGTTAATTCAGATACAGCTGTAAAGGTCAAAAGCAAAGCGTAAATTATGAAAAAACTAAGAGTGATAATGTAAGCTATTAAAACTCCTGTAAAAATTCCAGTAATATTTATGCCAGTTCCCTTTTCCATGCCAAACCTTCCCTTCAAAGTCTCACCCCCACAGTTTTCTTACTAATATGTATGCTTTTTATTTTAAACATAGTACATAAAAAAAGACGCGGCAAACCGCATCTTATCACTTTTCTTCTTTTTCGTTTTTGTCACTGGCTGAGCTTATAACTCCTCCAACTGCCCATTTTGCAATCTTTAGTCTCACCTTATCTGCTCCCATTTCTAAAGTTATCACATCGTCTTTGATGTTTAAGATCTTACCATAAAAGCCGCTTTTTGTAATAATCTCATCGCCAGGTTTTAAAGAATCAAGCATTTCTCTCTCTTTCTTTTGGCGCCTTTGTTGGGGCAAAATCAACAAAAAGTAAAAGATTGCAATAAAAATAAGCATTTCAACAATTACATAAGTCGTTTGTGGATCCATCAATACTCCTCCTTATTCCTATAATATTTTTTAAAAAACTCTTTTTTAAATTCAAGCAGCCGGTCTTGCCTTATAGCTTCTCTTATTTTTCCCATCAACTTAATTAGAAAATAAAGATTATGTAAAGTAGCAAGCCTTGCTGCTAAAATTTCGTTAGCCTTAAATAAATGTCTTATATAGGCTCTTGAATAATTTCTACAAGTATAACAATCACATTCTTCGTCTAAAGGAGAAAAGTCCTCCGCATAAGGAGCATCTCTTACTATTAATTTGCCCTTGCTGGTAAAAACTGTCCCATTTCTAGCAATTCTCGTCGGAAGCACGCAGTCAAACATATCAACTCCTCGTATTACTCCCTCTATAAGGTCATCAGGACTTCCCACCCCCATAAGATATCTCGGTTTGTCTTCAGGTAAATATTCTGTAGTTAAATTTACAATGTCGTACATTACATTCTTTGGTTCTCCTACGCTTAATCCACCTATAGAGTATCCAGGAAAATCCATATCTACTAATCTTTGAGCGCACTCTTTTCTTAAATCTTCATAGGTCCCTCCTTGGACAATTCCAAAAAGAGCTTGTTTTTCAGTATTTTTGTGGGCTCTTTTTCCCCTTTCAGCCCATTTAATAGTAAGTTCCATAGATTTTTTTACATAATCGTAATCTGCAGGATAAGGTGCACACTCGTCAAAAGACATCATTATATCCGAACCTAAAGCATTTTGTATTTCTATTACTTTTTCGGGAGTAAAAAAGTGCCTAGAGCCATCTATATGAGACCTAAATTCTACACCGTCTTCTGTAATTTTTCTTAAAGAATTCAAGCTAAAAACTTGAAATCCTCCACTGTCTGTTAAAATTGCTCTATCCCAATTCATAAATTTATGAAGGCCACCAGCTTTTTCTATAATCTTATGCCCCGGCCTTAGATAAAGATGATAAGTGTTGCTTAAAATAATCGTCGCTCCAATTTCCTTTAATTCTTCAGGAGTCATAGATTTTACAGTTGCTTGTGTTCCTACTGGCATAAACACAGGCGTTTCTATAATTCCATGTGGAGTCTCTAATATTCCTAATCTCGCCTTAGTCTTACTATCTTTTTTTATGAGATGATACTTAATTGCTGCCATTATATCCTCCTATTCTACCTTTTGACTTGTAATCAACTGCTCAAATTATAAGCATTGCATCTCCAAAGCTAAAAAATCTATATCTCTCTTCAATAGCTACTTGATAAGCCCTCATTATGTTTTCTTTACCAGCAAAAGCCGACACCATCATAATTAAAGTGGACTCAGGTAAGTGAAAATTTGTTATCATACCATCAATCGCTTTAAATTTATATCCAGGATATATGAAAATATCAGTCCATCCACTTTTTTCTCTTATATAGCCATTTTCATCAGCTACAGTTTCGAGAGTACGAGTAGAAGTAGTTCCAACAGCTATTACTCTACCACCTTTTTCTCTTGTAGCATTTATTTCTTCAGCTGCTTCTTTTGTAACAATGTAAAACTCTTCATGCATTTTATGATTTTCTATTATTTCTTCCTTTACTGGTCTGAAAGTACCCAACCCTACGTGAAGGGTAATAAAAACAGTTTTTACTCCCATTTGCCTTATTTTTTCTAATAACTCTTCTGTGAAATGAAGCCCTGCAGTAGGAGCAGCTGCAGAACCTTCATATTTTGCATAGACAGTTTGATATCTCTCTTTGTCTTTTAGTTTCTTTTTGATATAAGGTGGCACAGGCATTTCTCCTAATTTATCTAATACTTCTTCAAATAAACCTTCATAATAAAATCTTACTACTCTTCCTCCAACTTCTGTATTGTCCAAAATTTCCGCAACCAATTCTCCATTTCCAAAAACAACTCTTGTCCCTACTTTAGCTCTTCTGCCAGGCTTTACTAACGTTTCCCACTCATTTACTGATAATCTTTTCAAAAGAACAAATTCTATCTTTCCTCCTGAGTCTTGTCTTCGTCCTATAAGGCGCGCAGGAATAACTTTTGTATCATTTAAAACAAGACAATCTCCCGCTTTTAAATATTTTGTTATATTTTTAAAAATATCGTGTTGAACCTCACCAGTTTTTCTATTTAAAACCATTAAACGAGAACTAGACCTATCTTCTAAAGGTTCTTGTGCAATTAATTCTTCTGGTAATTCAAAGTAAAACTCGCTGCGTTTCATTTTTTTGCGCCATCCTTTTACAGAGTTTTATTGTTTATAGTATCGTATACCTCAATACCTTTGTAATAGTATTTTAAAATATAAATGTAATTATACCCATGGTCCGCCAGTCCTCTTGCCCCATACTGGCTTAACCCTACCCCATGTCCATAACCACTGCCTTTTATAGTATAAACTTCACTGGGCTTGTCTGTCTTTTTTAATTCTTTAATACCATTTGCTCCTACAACATAAAGGGTATCTTTAGAAACCCTCGTTATACCTTCATTATTTTGAATATTTATCTCATTTAAAGAAACTTTTTGCGAATCACTGTAAGAAGAAGTCACGTACACTTCAAATTCACTGCTGCCATCGCCCTTTATATCAATCATAGTGCTTTTTAGTCCAAAAAAGATCGTATATCTCCTTTTTTCAATGCGAAAGTCCCTTTTGTACCATAAATAGTGACAGTAATCGCTCTTCCAGTCCAGCTTTTCTCAGTAACCTTTACATCTACTATATCTCCTATATCCTGTCCTTTACTTAACAGCAGGTTTTTTATCTGGTCTTTTGTGTAAGTGACTGTCCAACTGTCATTAGCACTGCTATAGCCAAAAACGTATTTATCTTCCACACCTTTTAAGTAAGGAACATCAGCAGAAAAATAATTATTATTGTCTTCGGTATATCCCCCACTGTGGGAATGATAAAGGGCATCTATAAGACTTCCTTGATATATAGCGACTACACCTTTTGTTTCATCTACCGCTTTGTTTGTAGAAGAAGATTCTCCATCATACCCTTTGTAAACTTGTGTTTTATCATCATCTGTCAAATCAAATCCATATTTTCCATATCTCCCTATATTTTTCGCTGCATAAGTTCGCGCTGCAACTGCCTGGGCTTTTAGAGCTTCTATATTCCACCATGCCGGCATCTCAGCCGGCACAACACCATATAAATATTCTTCCAATGGCACAACATTTATAGCAGTCATGTCACTGTCTTGTTGCCTTCTAAATTCAAACATGCCTCTGTAACGTTTTGATTCTATCGCAAGGGGCAAGCCAGCAGGATTAAGTTTACTTACATATAAATCATCCTTCATATTAAATAAAAACAGGTTTTTTGTCCCATTGCTTATTAAAATATTTTTATCCGGCAACACTTTGGATATATTGGTATAATTTTTGGAAAAAATTTCATAGGCAGATTGCAAATCCGGAAGCGCCAAATAAGGTCCTATGTATACATGATATTTGCCATCAAATCCTATAAAAGCATTCGGAATTTGGTTTGCTATTTTATCGTAATCAGCATTCACCATGTCCAGATTATCATAGCTTCCCACCATTAAATAGAAATTATCATCTTTTGCAACTTGTATGTTTTGCATGCTGGTGCTAAAAATATTAATCAAATTTCCTGTATTGTCTTGATAAGCAAAATTAAAACCTCCGGGAGAAGAAAGCTGGTAAGAAGATTTCGCAGTTTGTCCATAAAAAAGCCCTACTTTTATAACCTTCGGAATGCTGATATCAGCATTCACGGTAGGATAAGGTGAGAGAGTTAAAATCATGACACTAATTATACTCCCTATTATAAATTTTTTCAACCTCACAAAATACAACCCCTTTTCATATGTTATCTTCTAAAAAGCCAAAAAATTAATGTAAAAACCAGGCTCAATAAAAGGCTTGTCATAATAGGAAAATAAAAAGTGAAATTTCCTTTTTGATAAACTATATCTCCCGGCAAACGTCCTAAACCAATTTTTGAACCTACAGAAAAAAGCACCCCTATTAAAATTAATATAGCTCCTATAAATATCAACATTTTACCAAAACTATCAAACACCTTCTATCCTCCCCTGTTCTATATAAGGATATTTAAGGTAATCATAAGCTAATTTTGTAACAACTCTTCCTCGCGGAGTCCTGTTTAAAAAACCTATTTGTAAAAGATAAGGTTCATAAACATCCTCTATTGTATCCCCATCTTCTCCTATTGATGCAGCAATAGCATCGATTCCTACAGGACCACCGCCAAACTTTTCTATAATAGAAACCAAAATCTTTCTATCAATGTATTCTAATCCCATCTCATCTACACCTAATACGTCCAGCGCTTCTTTGGAAGTTTTAAAATCAATGTATCCATTTCCTCTTACTTGTGCGAAATCTCTCACCCGTTTTAGAAGTCTATTGGCAATTCTCGGAGTCCCCCGTGACCTTTTAGCAATCTCCAAAGCTGCATCTTCATCAATTCCAATGTTTAAAATATTCGCTGACCTTTTAATTATTTCTTTTAATTCCTCCACTGAATAGTAATCCAAACGGTTTATAACCCCAAATCTGTCTCTCAAAGGAGAAGTCATAAGAGCAGCCCTTGTCGTAGCCCCAATTAAAGTAAAACGCGGAAGACTAAGCCTTATAGACCTGGCACTTGGGCCTTTTCCTATTACTATATCCAATTCAAAGTCTTCCATTGCAGGATATAGAATCTCTTCTACACTTCTATTAAGCCTGTGAATCTCATCTATAAAAAGTATGTCATTTTCCTGTAAATTAGTCAAAATTGCTGCCAAATCTCCCGACTTTTCTATAGCAGGACCTGAGGTTATTTTTATTCCTACTCCCATTTCATTAGAAATTACTGTGGCTAAAGTCGTTTTTCCAAGGCCAGGAGGACCATATAGTAGGACATGGTCAAGGGGCTCTTTTCTCATCTTAGCGGCTTCTATGTAAATTTTTAATTCCTCTTTTATCTTTTGCTGACCTATATACTCAGAAAGCCACCTAGGACGCAAACTGTATTCAGAGGCATCTTCTTGTGTAAAACTTTGAGTTAGTATTCTCTCCTCCATTCAATTCACCCTATTTCATTAATTTTTTCAAAGCTTGCTTTACAGCTTCTTCTACGCTATCACAGGTGATATCCGCCAAAGCATAAATAGCTTCACTTTTGGTATAACCCAAAGCTAATAAAGCTTCTAAGGCCTCATTTGAAAAATTATTATCACCTTCAAAAACTATTTCTTTTGGAAGCTTATCTTTTAATTCCAAAATAATTCTCTCAGCAGTCTTCTTGCCTATTCCCGGAGCTATCGTAAGAGCTTTATAATCGCCTACGTTAACTGCTTTTACAAAATTATCAATAGAAACCACGGACAAAATAGACAAAGCTCCTTTAGGCCCTACACCACTAACAGACAATAATTTCTCAAATAAATCTAACTCTTCTTTTGTTTTAAAGCCAAAAATTTGGAAACCATCTTCTCTCATATGTAAATATGTATAAAGCTTGGTTATATTTCCTTTAGAAGGTAAAACTTTCAAAGTAGAAAATGGGACAAAAACCTTTATACCTATACCCATAAAGTCAATCACTACATAATCTTGTCCAATATCTTCAATCATTCCTCTAATATACTCAATCATCTTGAATACCCCAGCTTTTCAATCATATTGTTACTGTGACAATGGCATATAGCAACTGCCAATGCATCAGCTACATCGTCAGGTTTAGGAATTTCCTCAAGATTTAATAAAACCTTCACCATTTGTTGGACTTGATATTTATCTGCTCTTCCGTACCCTACCACTGCTTGTTTAACTTGCAAAGGAGTATATTCAAAAACCTTTATTCCCGAATTGACAGCAGCTAAAATAGAAACTCCTCTGGACTCCCCAATAGTTATGACAGTCTTTGCGTTTTTATTATAAAAAAGCTCTTCTATAGCTACTACATCAGGACTGTAAGATTTTATAAGTGATATAATTCCATTATATATATCGTGTAGGCGCAAAGCCTTATCAATACCAGCTTTTGTAGTAACTGCACCGTAGTCTATAACAGTAAACTTATTGGATTTGTAATCTATTATACCATAGCCCATTATGGCAATTCCAGGATCTATCCCTAATACCCTCATTATATCTCCTCTCCTTTTATTTATTTTAACATCAATGGACTTTATAAACAAGAAAAAGTTCTCCTAAAAGCATAGGAGAACTTAAGAGCTCAAATTTGCTAATATTTGGTATGCTTCATCTTTGTCTTTTGTAATTATATTTTTCATCACCCTTTCTCTGTCAAAAGGTGTTAAACTGTCCAAAGGTATGTCTGTTTTCTCTACAATTTCTTTATTGCCATTTCCGTCACTTTTTAATAAAACCACATATCCATTCATACTAGTAATTATATAATAATCTGGAGGTAATCCTTCTTTTTCCCTATAGAGAACTATTTCGTCTTCATCAAAACTTTTAACTTCCCAATCACTATATATCCTCGCAATTTCTTCCTTGCTTTTCCCATAAAGAGAAGGAGTTAAATTTTGAACTTCACGCACTATTTCTCCATTTTCAAGATATTTAGTTTCAAATATGAGTTTACTTTGGGAAATTAATTTTTTAGCAAGAGCTTCTTGTTGAGAAGAAATCCTCTGTTCATAAGTTATATTTTTTTCTGTTCTTTGCTTTTCATTATCTTTAACATTAATTAAATATCCAATCATCACTCCTATAAATATAGCTAACAAATATATGGCAACCATTTTATAGGAAATTAGCTTTTTCATAACATCTCCTCCTGTTTTATGTAATTATAACCAATTTTAAAAAATTTATTCTCTTTGCAGGATTTTGTCAAAAAATATCGAATAATATCTATAAGGGAGGAGATGGTAAAGTGGCAAATCAAATTGTAGTTTTTAAATTAAACAATGAAGACTTTTGCGTAGACATTAATCAGGTAATAGAAATTATACGGCTTCAAACGATTATTAAAGTACCTGATGCCCCCTCTTTTGTAGAAGGCATAACTAACCTAAGAGGAACAGTTATTCCTATTGTAGATTTAAAAAAGCGCTTCAATTTGCCTTTATCAGAAAAAAATGACAATAATCGGATTATCGTAGTAAATGTCACTAACAGACCAGTAGGTTTTATCGTAGACTCAGTAACAGAAGTTTTACATGTAGACGATAGTTCCATACAAGAAGCTCCAGACATAATAAAAGGAATTGGGAAAGAGTACATAACATCTATTATCAATTTAAACGACAGATTAATCATCAACTTAGACTTACATAAAGTTTTAACAGAAAAAGAAAAGAAAGAGATAGAAGAAATTTAGCCTCTTCTATCTCTTTCTTTTATTCCTCATCTTCGTCTTCTATTTCCACATTGTGATAAACGTTTTGTACATCGTCATTTTCTTCTAATTTGTCAATTAACTTTTCAAATTTTTCGTAGTCTTCAGGACTTAGTTGTATAGTATTTTTAGGAAGCATAGTAACTTCTGCTTCAGAAATTTTATAGCCTGCTTTTTCAATCGCTTCTTTTACTTCTTGAAAATTTGAAGGTTCAGTAATTATTTCGAATTCTTCATCTTCTGCAGAAAAGTCTTGCGCACCTGCATCTATTGCAACCATCGCTAATTCGTCTTCATCAATAGAATCATTTTTTTCAACAATTATAATTCCGACTTTGTCAAACATCCATGTAACAGAACCAGCTGCTCCTAAACTACCACCATGCCTATCAAAAATATGCCTTATTTCACCAGCAGTTCTGTTTTTATTGTCAGTCAAAGCTTCAACAATTATGGCAGTACCAGAAGGACCGTATCCTTCATATATTACTTCTTCTAAATTAGCTCCTCCTAATTCACCGGTACCTTTTTTAATAGCCCTTTGTATATTTTCATTTGGCAAATTATTAGCTTTTGCCTTTTCTATAGCATCTCTTAATTTACTGTTAGTGTTAGGGTCTCCACCGCCTTCTTTAGCCGCTTTTATAATATCTTTGGTAAGCTTTGTAAAAATTCTTCCCTTTTTAGCGTCCATTTTCTCTTTTTTGTGTTTTATATTAGCCCATTTTGAATGCCCTGACATAAAAAAACCTCCTTTACTGTGTCTAAAATATTTTAACACAATAATTTATGGCTTGTAAATCTAATCTTCTCTAAAAAGTTGTGTACTTAAATACCTCTCTCCACTGTCAGGAGCTATTGCTAAAACCTTTTTACCTTTGCCTAACTTCTTAGCAACTTCAATTGCTGCCCATAAGGAAGCACCTGTAGAAATTCCTCCAAGTATGCCTTCTTTTTTTGCCAAAAGGCGAGTCACCTCAAAGGCATCTTCATCTTTTACAGCAATTACTTCATCTATGACATTTCTATCTAACACCTTAGGGATGAAGCCTGCGCCAATCCCTTGAATCTTATGAGGTCCAGGCTCTTTACCAGAAAGCACTGCTGCTGAATAAGGTTCTACCGCAATAATCTTTATATTAGAAAATTTATTTTTTAATATTTTTCCTACTCCTGTAATAGTTCCCCCCGTACCTACACCTGCAACAAAAGCATCAAGACCCTCGTTAAAATCTTCAATTATCTCTTTAGCAGTAGTCTCTTCATGGATTAAAGGATTTGCAAAATTTTCAAACTGTTGTGGCATAAAATAGTTTTTATTCTGCCTTACTAATTCTTCTGCTTTTTTTATAGCGCCTTCCATCCCCAATTTGCCAGGGGTAAGAACTACTTCTGCCCCATACGCCGCTAAAAGCATTCTTCTTTCCATGCTCATAGTATCAGGCATAACTATTATTACTTTATACCCTTTTGCTGCCCCTACCATCGCCAACCCTATACCTGTATTTCCGCTGGTAGGTTCAATAATTACACTTCCTTTTTTTAATTTTCCTTCTTTTTCTGCCTTTTCTATCATGGAAAAAGCTACCCTATCTTTAACGCTGCCTCCAGGATTAAAAAATTCTAATTTTAAATAAATTTCCGCCCATTCTTTCTCCACAATTTTATTTAACTTAACTACTGGCGTTTTTCCAATCAGCTCAAAAACATTGTTGGCAATCATAAAATTTACCTCCATTTGCACATTACTATAAAAATTTTAAACTTTCTAAGCTAAACATGTCAAATGGAAATTAGAATATCAAAAGAATTTAGTGAAAAAATAATAATATCAAGCTGTAAAAGGTGATAAAAATGACTGATAAACTAAAACTTTTCTCTATAGGCTTTATAACTGGTATCGTAAACGGTCTTTTAGGGGCAGGAGGAGGCACTTTAATAGTCCCAGCATTGGTATTTTTACTTGGTATAGAAGACCATAAGGCTCATGCTACGGCAATTTCAATTATACTTCCTATCACTCTAGTCAGTAGTTTAGTGTATTTGCAAAATAAAATAATCGACATTCCTTTAACTATTAACATAGCTCTAGGAAGTACGATGGGAGGAATTATTGGTGCATATTTTCTTAATAAAATTTCCATTCCTTTATTACGAAAAATTTTTGGAATAATAATGCTTATAGCTTCCGTCAGGATGTGGATATCATGAAACTATTTCTAATAGGACTTTTTTCAGGAATTGTAGGAGGAATGGGAATTGGAGGAGGGACAATTCTCATCCCTGCCTTGACAATCTTTACTGGAACCGAGCAACACATTGCTCAAAGCGTTAATCTTTTTTCTTTTATTCCTACAGCAATTATTGCATTAATATACCATTTTAAAAGTAAAAACATAAAGTATAAAATCATATTGCTTATAATAATAGGTGGAATGATAGGAAGTTTTGTTGGAGCTATTATAGCAGCAATTACAAAAGCCTTTATATTAAAAAAAATATTCGCTGTTTTTTTATTCTGTATGGGAATATACGAATTTTCCTCAAAACCTCGCAAATAGTCAAATAAGAGGAGATGGCTCTCCTCTTATTTTCTCTTATCTGTTTCCAACATTACACAGGTATTATAAATAACTTTTAGCCCAAGGTTTTTAGCTTTTTCCACCAGCTCCTCACTTTCTGCCCCTGGCTGAAACCAAATAAATTCCACACCTAATTTTGCTGCTTCTTCTACGTACTGTTCACCTCTGTTAGGAGGAACTACCATATCTACAACTTCTGGTATTACAGGTAAGCTGGATAAAGAGTCATAGCAAGGATCTCCATCTACTTCTCGAAATTTTGGATTAACAGGATAAGCTGTATACCCGTTCAATTTAAGAGTTCGGTAAATTTGATAGCCATATTTACTCTCTCGAGGGAGTGCTCCTACTACAGCCCACACTTTTCTTTTCATAGCTTCTTCTACATAATCTATGTAGGAATAATCCCACTCCATTCTTTTTTACCTCCTAATTTAATAGGGGCTTAAATTAATGCACCCCTATTTACTTTTCTCTCACCATTTTATAAGAGATAAAATTTATGTTCCATAATATTCATCGCCTTTTTTTAAAAGGTACACATCTTCTTCAATTTTTATATCACACTTTTTACTTGTCAAATCGTTTATAAAAGTTTGAAATTCTAATAGATGGTTTTCTTCAATATGTAATACTATAGAAACTTTATCTGAATATATAGTATCCTTAATGTAATAACCTTTTTTTAAAAGCTCATTTTGAATCTTTCCCAGGAAAGTATAATCAAAAGTGAGTATAACACTTTTCGCAGGTATTTTTTCTATTATTCCAGCAGCATCAATACCAACTTTTGCCCCTTTTGTATAAGCTCTCACTAATCCTCCTGCTCCTAACAATATTCCGCCAAAATACCTTGTAACTACAACAGCAACGTTTTTTAATCCTTCTTTTTTGATTACATTTAATACTGGTATGCCTGCTGTTCCAGAAGGCTCTCCATCATCACTAAAACGCTGAATTTCATCATTTTCTCCAATAACATAAGCATAAACGTTATGGGTTGCCACTCTGTGACTTGCCCTAATTTCCTCTATAAATTTTATCGCCTCTTCCTCTGAAGAAACTGGTTTAGCATGTCCGATAAATCTGGAACGCTTTATTTCGATTTCAGCAACTCCGTAAGAGTATAGTGTTTTATAACTTTTAGCCAAAATAGCACCCCTTTTGTCATTATACCAAATTATAATCAAAAAATAAAGCCGTTGCCGGCTTTATAAGGCTTTATTAAAGCTTTTTCGCTTTACGCCAGAGCCTTGTCAACGTCTTATATTTAAAATAAGAAACGTTTACAAGTGATTTGTCTTGACTATAGGTAATCATCTCCAAAGCCTTGTCTATAGGATAAAATCCTCCATCAACAAAACCATCTTCTTTGCTAATATTAAATTCCTCATCGGCGGTAATCATGAGATACCAAGTGATTTTATTAAAGACAGGACGTTGACGGGTGACAGAATAGAATTCGTAGCTGGTTTCGCCAGCAGTAGAAAGGACTTCAACAGATTTAAGACCTGTTTCAGCACAGACTCTCCTTATAGCCACATCAATAGGTAATTCATTATTTCTAATAACCCCTTTGGGTAACACCCACTCCCCTTTATCATTTTTGAGGATAAATACACTGTCTCCTTTGAATACAACTCCTCCAGCGCAATCTCTTATTAACATTTCCAAGCCCCCTAAAATTTTTATTTTTTCTCCTAATATAATATTCTTTAAAAACTCTTAAATTCCTTCTTAAATTTTTAATTTTATTTTTATTTTTTCGCACATCTCCACAATTATACATCAAAATTTAATTTTCCCACCAGAAAATTAATTTACCAGTATAAAAATCTTTAAATTATAAAAAATATCTAATGTACAAAGCAAGGAAGGAGAGTTTTAAATGCATATAATTTATCACTGTTATGGTGGGACCCATACTTCTGTAATAGCAGCTTATATACATACTGGAAAACTGCCAATGGACAGAATTCCTTCTAAAGAAGAAATAGAAAGTATACCTTTATTTGATAAACTAAATGGCCAAAATGACCCGGGACACATCGTTCCTATTGGCACTGATGAATATGGCAACAACGTGTATTCTATGGGAGTAAAAAATGCTAAAAAGTTAATTGAGCCAGCTCTTAAAGATTTATACTATCATATGTTCAATACAAACGAAGGACTGCTTTTGATTGACACGACTGGTGCTACAAACTGGATTATGAAAATTGGAGGATTTACTTCTATTGCTTTAAAATTTCCTGTTATAGGAAGACCTTTAGTCATTTATGGTACGCAAAAAGCTTATAAAAAAATTGTTCAAATAGTTAAAAACGTAAAGGCTCAAGAAAAAGCAGAGTACAACGCTATTAAACGATGATAAAATCTTTAAGTCTTTCCTTTATTTCTTTTTGAACTTCGGCTTTTATCATTATCCCTTTCTCACTATAATTTTCTCCAATTATTTTTGTTTTTCTTTTAAATAATTGTATTCTTTAGTCTTATCATAAGGCAATAGAAAATTCACTACTTCCACATCTTTAAAAATTTCTCTTTCTATTGCTTGCAATAACTTATCAAATCCAATTTTATTTTTTGCAGAAATATAAACTTCTCTTTCATTTCCTTTAGGTACAACTTCCAAAAGGTCAATTTTATTAAAAACATTTATCTTAGGGGTATTAATAGCCCCTAAATCTGAAAGAACCTTTTCTACAACCTTTATCTTTTCCTCCATATCTGGTGAAGTCACATCAATTACATGAAGCAATAAATCTGCATATTTAACCTCTTCTAGCGTAGATTTAAAAGCCTCCACGAGATCGTGAGGCAACTTTCTAATAAAACCTACAGTATCAATCAAAATTACTTCTCTCCCTGAAGACAAAACAAGTCTCCGCGCAGTAGGATCAAGTGTTGCAAATAATTTATCTTCAACGTATACTTCTGCATTAGTTAAAGCATTAAGCAGCGTGGATTTTCCTGCATTTGTATACCCTACTATAGCTATCACAGGAATACGGTTTTTCTTACGCCTTTCCCTTTGTAAGCTTCTGTGCCTTTCTATTTCTTCTAACTTCTTTTCTATCGCTTTTATTCTATTCTTTATATGCCTTCTATCTGTCTCTAATTTTGTCTCACCAGGACCCCTTGTACCTATTCCTCCACCTAATCTTGAAAGTTGTCCACCAAGACCTGCAAGACGTGGCAGCCGATACTTCAATTGGGCTAATTCTACTTGTAACATTCCTTCTTTTGACTTTGCTCTTTTTGCAAATATATCAAGAATAAGATTTGTTCTATCAATAACTTTTACATTTAAAAAGTCTTCCATATTTTTAATTTGTGTACCAGTAAGTTCATCATTGACAATGACAAGGTCAATTTCTTGATTTTCAGCAAAGAATTTTAATTCTTCCAGCTTTCCTTTACCAATATAGTGAGCTTTGTCAATTGTATTGCGCTTTTGTGTCATTACTCCTACTACTTCAGCTCCAGCTGTTAAAGCAAGTTCTTTTAATTCTTCCATGCTTTCTTCATCTTCAGGTGTAGAAATAATTCCTACTAAAATAGCTCGTTCTATTTTCTTATTTCTGTTTAACTCTTCCATAACATCACCAACCTTGAAAAATGTGCTGTAAATATAAATATATCACAAATAAAGGAATTTATAAATAATGAAATAGGTAAATTAATAGCACTTTTTATAAAAAGGGTATTGAAATTTTCATTAACCTGTGATAATATATGAAATGTAGTAACTCGCCGAAGTGGTGGAATTGGCAGACGCGCTGGACTCAAAATCCAGTGGGGCTCACACCCCGTGTGGGTTCGACTCCCACCTTCGGCACCAGAAAAATCAAGAAATGTAGCCGTTAGCACTTTGCTAACGGCTTTTGGTTTTTTATATCACTTTGCAAACATTTTGCAAACATAAAAAATAAAAGCAGATAAAAATAGATAAAATAAATGTACTGGCCTCTGTTATATCGTTACCCCTAATACTACATAAGCTGCTCTATTGATAATATGACCGTCTGTTCTTACTTTGTAATGGATGGCATCCATAAATATGAAAGTGTATATCTTTTCTAATGGCCTTGATTGCCATTCTTTTATTTCTGCTACTATTCTTTCGGTTATTTTACTTACCATTTCTACAGATAGTTCTATTCCATACAGGTCTTTTATCTGGTCATGAATATCTCTTGTTGACATTCCTCTTGCATATAGAGCTATTACTCTTTCTTCAATTCCTGATATGTCTCTTTTGTATTTTGGAACTATTTTAGGTTCAAATTCTCCTTGTCTGTCTCTTGGAATATCAATTTCCATCTCACCAAATTGCGTTTTTACTGTCTTTTGAGTATAGCCATTTCTTGAATTTTGAGTATCTTTGTCTTTTTTGTCATATCTTTCGTAGCCAAGTTCTGTTGAAAGTTCTGCTTCAAGCATTTCTTGAATAGTATCTTTAAAAAGATTTTTTAATGATGTATAAAGGTCTGGAATAGATTGAATATTGTTTTCACTAATGAAATTTCTTAATTGTTCTTTTGTCAATAGTGACATTTTTAAAACCTACTTCTTGGTTTTGTATATATTCTAATTCTTACCAAGAAAGAGGTTTTTAATCAGTTTACACAAAATTTTTTACAGTCTCTCTGAATCGATGAAAATTCCTATAACCATATGCAATTCTCTTAAGGACCTTGATCTTATTGTTGTAGCCTTCTGTTACAGAATTCGTATATGGTATATCAAATGCATTAGTTATTTCTTCAAACCATCAATTGAATACTTTTACACACCTTCTAAATTCCTTGATTCCACTTTCTTTGGCCTGTTGTATCCATTTTTTTAACTCTCTTTTTGCATTGGGATGAGCCACATTTCTATCAGGCTCCTTTTTGCAATCTTTTCAATTGTCTTTTCTATAATTTTGCTCTGTTTTTGCTCTTGCCTTGCTCTTTTTTCTTCTGCCCAGCCTTTTGTTTTCTCTGCAAAGTACCCATTATACTTAATGCCTTTTTGTGCAGCAAAATCTCTTACTGATTCATAATCGCCTAAAATAAATTCTTTTTTAAAATATCCCAATTGTACCTTGCCACATCGCCTCACCACCTCAAATATGCATGAAAAAAGAGCCCCTCTGACCTCCAATTTGTAACTATGCTCGTTATAATATCTTTTCATTCTATGCACTTATTTTTTTACTTAACATATAATATTATTGTTCAAAAAAATTTATTATTGGAGCATTCCTGTAATGAATAAAAAATAAGGAAGAATGAACTTTGAAAAAATAAGTACCTCCTGATAAAATACAGAGTGTAAGTTCTAGAACTTACCTCGAATTATCAAAATAAACAGGAGGTACCTAAAATGAAGTATACACAAAATGAAAAGATTTTGCAAGTAACAGAAGACACATTAATTGCGGGAGTAGACATAGCAAAAGAAAGCCATTATGCCAGAGCATTTGACTACAGAGGAGTAGAATATGGGAAATACCTAAGATTTGAAAACAATAGAGAAGGTATGACAAAATTTTTTAGATGGGCAAAAGACTTGATGGAGAGACATAAGAAAAACAAACTAATAGTAGGGATAGAACCGACAGGGCAATATTGGCTATGTTTTGCCCAATACCTTAAAGACAATAACATAAAGGTAGTATTGGTTAATCCATTTCATGTAAAGAGGAGCAAAGAATTAGATGACAATTCTCCCACAAAAAGCGATAAAAAAGACCCAAAAACAATAGCAATGCTAGTAAAAGACGGGAGATATGTAGAGCCGACAATACCTGAAGGAGTATATGCAGAATTAAGGGTAGCGATGGACATAAAAGACAGGTTGAACAAACAAATAGGGATGACAAAAAATCAAATAACAAGATGGATGGACATATACTTTCCGGAGTTTAACACCGTATTTTCAGACTGGGAAGGGAAAGCAGCACTTATCACATTAAGAGAATTTCCAACGCCTGAGAAGATAGCAAAAAAGAGTGCTGAAGAAATAATATCGATATGGAAGAAAGAAGTACAAAGAGGGGTAGGAGAAAAAAGGGCTATAAAGCTGATAGAAACTGCTAAGGAGAGCATAGGGAAGAAGCAGGGCATAAAGATGGCGGAATACGAGATAAAGACTCTCATTGAACAATACGAATTTCTCAAAAAACAAATTGAAGAAATAGAGAAGAAGATAGAAGAATTAATGGTTGAGATACCAGGGGTTAAAGAACTACTAGAAATCAAAGGGATAGGAGTAAATACAGTAGCAGGTTTTATTGCAGAAGTAGGAGATATTGAAAAATATGAACATCCAAAACAGATACAAAAACTAGGAGGATTAAACCTAGTAGGAAATAGCTCTGGTAAGTATAAAGGAGAAACGACAATAAGTAAAAGGGGGAGGAAACGATTGAGGAGAGTACTATTTACTGCAGTAATGGCCTTGGTTGCAAAAAACGAAGAGTTTCGTGAACTTCACAAATATTACACTACCAGAGCGCAAAACCCGTTAAAAAAGAAGCAATCACTAATAGTATTGTGCAACAAACTGATAAGGATATTTTATGTCATATTAAAGAAAGGAGTAAAATATGACCCAATCAAGATGATAAAGGACATAAAGAGGCCACTATTACAGGAAGCTGCATAAAAAGTGCCAACATACTATCAAATCAATTAAGGGTTAATCATCTTCTCTTCAGCTTTAACTTGCTCACATCTAAAAAGCTGACCCTTAAGAAGAATTAATTTTTAGGGAAAACGAAAGTGTGAACGACGTGACATAAAAGGTAAAGTAAGGAATAAAACAAAAACAACTAGTCAAGATGGTATATTGACAACAAGAGCGGGAATTGTCATAAAAAATAATCACCATACGGGCAAAGACCCTGCAATGGAGCAGAAATGACATCCACCTCATGGCAGGTAGAACGAAGGAATTAAGGACGGAGATCCAGTGAGACATGGGAGGGTAAACCCCATGAGATAAGTGGAGTTATCCCGCCATAATATGGAAATAGGATATGAGGTTTATTAAACTTACCTATTTAATGGTTAGATAAGTAAGAAATGATAATATAAGCCATGAGATGCTCTTGTTGTGATGAGAAAATTAAAGAAAAACTAAGATATTAAGAGAAAATAAAAGATAATAGAGGGAGAGGGAGGTTGAATTATATGGAATTATCAATCGAGGAAATTAAAAATTATTTTGATTTCAGTAATAAAAAAGATGAAGGTCAAACTCATAACCATGAGTTTTTAGGTAGTACAAAATTAGCTGCAGAAGACAAAAAACGAAAACAAGAAGAAAAAGAAGAACACAATCACCGTTTTGCAGGTGTCACCAGCCAAGTTATACCAGATGGTGATAGTCATGTTCATGCAATATTGGTCAGCACTGACTTCTATGAGGATCATCATCATGAGATAGGCGTAATAACTGGCCCTGCCATTGATGTTGGTGATAATAAGCATGTACACTTTGCCGAAGGAAAAACTACTGTTGATGAGGATCACTACCATGAATTCGTTTTTGCTACCTTAATTCAGGATCCTATTTCTGATTTTAAACACTATTAATTTCTATACCATATCTAAGATGAGTATACTAAAAGCCCGGTTCTCGTGCCGGGCTTAAAATATATTGTAAACTGTCTATTATTCTATTGTGTATTATAGCACATATTTCCCCTAAAAAAGTCACAGACTCTTAAGAAACTTTTTCTATGTCTATGTGCTGATACTTTTGTGCTAATAGTGCCATATATAAAACTATTTCATTTCTCCACCTGTTTTATGGAGATACTTGTAATAAGAGCTCCTTGAGACCTTTAAAACTTTGCACATTAATTTAACATCATGATCTTTTTTGTTTTCTTCAATAAACTCAAATGTAGAGCTTATTCCTTTGTATATGGCCATGGTTTTTTTAATACTTTGTTTTCCTACTCTATCCCTGCCATTTTCTTTAACATAGCCTGATATTCAGCTACTGTAATCGTTGTTCCTTTGTTGTCTATATTTATTGGCTTTGCTTTTTTTAACCAGCTTGATATTGTGGAGTTTGATATGCCATATTTACTCGAAAGTTCTGACAGATTTTTACCAGAATTATACAATTCCACTATGGTGTTTTTGAACTCTTCACTATATTTTCTTTGACCTCTTGTCATTTTGTAGACACTTTCTCTCTTTATATTTTTATTTTAACCTGTTCGAGTTATGTCTACAATAATATACTAACACAAAAATAAGTTACATATAGACAGGGCAACATATTTCAAATAGTATGAGAAATAAAGTATTTTAGCGGATTAACCTCCTCAAGCAAGTTCGGTGTTGCTGGGGAGGTTATTTTTATTTTACAGTAAAGCTTCGCAACCTATTTAATGCAGCAGCTACTTCCTGAAGTCTTGGCAATGCCAAATTGCCCGGATGCTTACCATAAAAAGAAGATACCACGTCCAGTCCTTTTTCGTATATATCCTTATATACCTTTTTTAATATTTCCTTTATACTGCTTTTTTCATCTACATATTTACTAGCAATATATCGTATTATTTCCCCAATAGCATTTGTTTGACTTTTGTCTACTAATTGTTCCACATAATCCAATTCGATTTCTTGGTATCCAAATTTAATAGTATCCTCATCTTTTGACTTTATCTTTTTGCCTTTTACCTCAAGCCCTTTTTTAAGAGGAATTCTTGGTTTTATAACTATAGGCTCATTATTTCCCTCAACTTCCCTATTTGTTTTAAATTCTTTTGCAATTTTCTTTGCCTCTTGTGTGACATCGTAGGGTCTGTAGTTGTGCATTTTAATTACGCAATTTGCAACATCAAAATAATCTCCACTGCCACCCATAACTAAAATCGTAGAAATGCCATTATCTTTATATAGCTGTTTTACTCTATCAATAAAAGGAGTTATAGGTTCTTCTTTTTTGCAATCAGTTTTTGCATCCTCGCATCCCTTATCATAAAATTAGTAGCTGAAGTATCTTCGTCCAAAAGCAGTAAGCTAGTGCCTATTTCTATCGCCTCAATAATATTTGCTGCTTGAGAAGTACTGCCACTGGCATTTTCGGTAGTAAACCTTGTGGTATCTACGTTATTTGGCAAATTATTTATAAAAGGACTTATGTCTACTTTTTCTATCCTTCTGCCATCCTCTGCTCTTATTTTTACTGCATCAGCTACAGTTATAACAAACTCTCTGCCATCACCTGGTATGTGATTGTATACCCCTTTTTGAATAGCTTGTAACAAGGTAGACTTGCCGTGATAACCGCCGCCCACAATAAGCGTAACTCCTTCGGGTATTCCCATCCCCGTTATCTCTCCTCGATTTGGAAGTTGAAACTTAATCCTCAAGCTATCCGGCGACTCAAAAGGTACTACATTACCGCCTTTTAAAGGTCTATCACTTATGCCGCTTTCTCTAGGAAGAATCGCACCATCAGCCACAAAAGCCACAAGCCCTCTCTCTTTTAGTTGACTTCTAAGGTAATCTTGGTCTTCCACTGTCTCAACCCATAGCCATATATCTTGTACGTTGAGGCTCTTTTTTAAAAGACTTTTTTCTACAATTTGAGGTAAAAATTCAAGAAATATTCTTTGGGCACCACTGCCATTTATTCGTCTACCAAAAGCAGGAAGTCCTATGCTCAATCTTGCTTCTACATAATCTTTGTTAACTACCATTGCACTTCTTTTAATTATTTGTTGACCACCTTTGTCTATGTAAATATCCCCACTATGTCCTGTACCTTTTAAAGAAGGCAACCTTTTTATAACTTCAAAAACTGACCTTGTCAAAAAATCTTCTAAAGCAACTTGCCTTGAGGGATTGTTATACATGGAAAACTCAAAATCAGCTATATTTTGAGGCACTTTAACCCTTATCCTTGAAGGAGGTGCAAAAGGGTCTCCCTGAACATGGTCAATATACAGTATAAATTTTTCAAACTCATATTCTCCTTCAAGGTCTATGTAAGCTTTATACCCCTTTCCATCTATTTTATCAAGCTTTTTCTTAAGGTCTTCTTTTGTCATCTACAAACACTCCTTTGTTATAATTTCCAATTTTTTATTCTAATTTCCACTTTTATTAAAAATACATTCCTTTTACAAATTCATTTTGAAAATCTTCATGAGTTGATAGTTCTATATAGCTTATTTTACTTTGTAGATGTATAGCTCTTTCCAATTCTTTATCAGAAAGCAATGCCATTATCGCACCAACTCCAGCACTATTGCCTACTTGAAGGATTTTGCCTTGAAGTTCCTTTGGTAAAAGCCCAATTGCTATTGCACTCGCAGGAAGAATATAATTTCCAAATCCTCCTACCAAAAAAACTTTTTTTATTTCATTTACATCAATGCCCCTTTCTTTTATCATGATGTTAATGCCAGCAAGTATGGCACTTTTTGCTAGTTGTATTTGCCTTATATCTTTTTGTGTCACATATATTCCATTTTCTATTAAAAATGCCGGTTCATCTCTGTAAAGAGTTATCCTTTCTGCAATATCAACAGGTACATTTTTAACTTCTTCTTTAGACAAAAATCTGCCAGTACTATCAACAATACCGTACTTCAAAAGTTCAGAAATAATATCTACAATACCGGAACCACATATTCCTTTAGCTTTTTTATTTCCTATTGTAGTATAAAAAGGTCTTTTACTAAAATCTACATGGTCTATAGCTCCTTCTGCGCCATTTAGTCCAAAAGTTATTCCTGCTCCTTCAAAAGCAGGGCCTGCTGCTGCCGAAGAAGCAATAAGGTTATCTTTATTCCCCAATACCATTTCGCCGTTGGTTCCTATGTCTACAAGCAAACATGGTTCGTCAGATTGGTCAATTTTGTTTGCCAAAACCGCTGCCACAGTATCTGCTCCTACATAAGAAGATATAAGCGGTAATGTTATTACGTATCCTTCCTTGTTTATGTTTATGCCAATTTCTTTTGCTTTTACTTCTATCTTTGACGTAAAAGTCGGCACATACGGAGATATTGCTATATTCTTGGAAGATACATTTAAAAGAAAATGTATCATTGTAGGATTACCTACTGCAACAATTTCATGTATATTGCTTTTGTCTATAGAATTTTTTACACAAAACTCTTCTACAATCTCATTTATTTTATTTATTAGGGCTGAATGCAACTGATATAATCCTTGAGAATTAGAAATACTATAAGTTATTCTCGTTATAACATCAGCTCCAAAAGTTCTCTGTGGATTTAAACATGAATACACATCTACTTCTTTACCTTCATCTAAGTCATACAAATAAGCAGCAATAGTAGTAGTTCCTATATCTAATGCTATACCATAGTTGTATTGTTTTGAAGCAGCTTTTTTAATAGAAATTATTTCATTTTTTCTAATAGTAATATTTACCTTATAATCATTTTCTTCTAAAACTTCAGGAAGATTACTTAAAAGCCCTAAAGGAATTTCCATTTCTCCACCAACAGCCTCTTTAATTCTTTTAACATAGTCTCCTTGGTCGTTTAAAGTTGGTCTTTTAATATCTACTGTAGAAGTTTTTATGCGAGGTGTGACTCAATACTTAACAAATTATTTTCTTTCGTCAATATTTTTGCTTTTTGCTCTTCAGAAAGTACTTTGACCTCTAAATCCCTATCTATCTCAACAAAACACGCAAGCCGAACATTGTTTTTTATTTCTTTATCTGTCAAAAAGTATTTTTCATCATCAGAGATATCAAGTTCCTCATTTAATATAACTTTACATTGACCACAAATCCGACTACCACCACAAAAATTGTTAAGTCTTATTCCATTTCTTACAAGAATGTGAAACAAATTTTCTCCTTCACTTGCTTCAATAACTTTTGTATTACTACTAAAACGTACAGTCACTTTATATTTAGATTCACCAGGAACATTTCTATAAATACAATCTTTGGCTTCACAATCGTCACAGACTGATTCTTTTACAGGTCTTTTGACATTTTCCCCTACTCCACATACAAAAGACACTGTTTTTTGGGGTGTTATGATAAAACTCTGATTAATATTTACACCGATTTTTGAACTGTCCACAAGTTTACAAATCACAGCCTGATTTTTTATGTCCCACTTATTTCCTGGGTAAAAAATATCTGTAACTTCTTTGCCATACTTTTGTGCGCTTTCTCTTACCTCTTCCCAAAAATTATTCGTCAATATTTCAAGGAACACGCCTGCAATAACATCTAAAATCATTCCTTTTGTGTAATTACTTTCCGAGAAATAATCATTTACCCTTTTATCTATTCTATCTCCCAGTGTAATGATTGCTAAAATTATATATTCCGCTTCTTTTAAATTTTTTACTATATAATCCCCAAACAAATAATCTCCAGTTTTAAAGATTATTTTATTTTCTCTCTCATCAATATGAAAATTATCACATACTTGGTGAATCATTTTGTAATCTATTAAACTCTGTACTTCGCCAGTTGCTTCCTCAATTAAATATTGATCCACATCAAAATTCATGTTTTTTAATTTTTCTAATGACAAGTCTTTTACTTTTTGCACAACATCTTTACTAAACATTTCCACACCTCATTAAATCCCATATTGTCATACCATTTTGTTTATTATTATAAATTTCTATAGTAAAAATCGCAAATAAAAATTTATATAGAAAACCTCTACTTATCACAAAATGCATTTGACATTTCAGGGTTTTTCTCATACTATATAGTATAGTGTAATTAAAAATAGATTAGCAGTTTAAAATTTCTCTAAAAAATTTTGGTTAGTTGTATAATTAAATGCAACAGATAAAAGAATAGAAACCATAGTGAAAATCGTGTATGATATAGGTGTCAACTAAACATCATACAAGGAGGATTTTCACTATGGTTCATAATAATGATACCACAAAAAATCGTTCTTTTAAACACTTAAGTAGCTATGAACGAGGAGAAATCTATGCATTACTCAAAGAAGGAAGAAGTATTCGGTATATTGCTAAAAAACTTAATCGATCTCCAAGCACTATAAGCCGTGAAATTAAACGTGGAACTACTACACAACTTAGAAGTGATTTATCTTCTTATACAAGCTATTTTCCTGAAACCGGTCAAGCTATCTACGAAAAAAATCGCTCAAATTGCGGAGCTAAATTTAAAGTAGCTAAAGCAGAAGATTTTTTGAAATATGCTGAAAATAAAATATTAAATGAAAAATGGTCACCAGATGCAGTTGTAGGCTATTGTAAAAAAGACCCAAGCTGGAATAATAAAACTATTGTTTGTACTAAAACACTGTACAACTATATAGATAGAGGATTATTAAAAGTTAAAAACATTGATTTACCTTTAAAACTACGTTTAAAACCAAGAAAGAAACAAAATCGTAAAAATAAACGTATTATGGGTAAAAGTATTGATTTTAGGCCTAAAGAAGTTGAAAGCCGTGAAGTTTTTGGGCATTGGGAAATAGATACGTTAATTGGCAAGAAATCTAATGACAAGGTCCTTTTAACATTAATAGAGCGTAAGACTCGCCATGAAATAATATTCTTATTAGATGCAAAAGACAATAAATCTGTTAAAGATGCATTATCAAAATTAAAAGATATGTTTGGTGACAATTTAAGCAAGGTCTTTAAAACAATAACATCTGATAATGGTACAGAGTTTAGTGATTTAGAAAGTGCTCTTTTAGAATATGGCGTAGAAGTATATTATACACATCCATATTCATCTTGGGAAAGAGCTACAAATGAACGACATAACGGTCTTATACGACGTTTCATCCCTAAAGGTAAAAGTATTAAAGATTTATCTATAGATACGATAAAGAGAGTAGAAAACTGGCTTAATAACCTTCCACGAAAATTGTTAAATTACAAAACGCCTAAGGAATACTTTTATGAAGAGCTGGCAAAAATCTGTTAAGCCCATCCATTATAAAGTTTAGAGCTCGTTCGTGATTTGTCAAGGGGCAGGCTTCGCCTGACTTTAACCCTTGACAAATCACGACCTTCGCTCAATTTGTTAACTAAGATGGGCTTAAGGTTATATATGATTTGTTCCAAATCCTATATCTACATGATTTTCATTAGGTGTTGCATTTAATATTGCAATTTATATTCTAAAAAATTTTTTAAATTAAAGCAAACTTATTATTGAAATTTACAACAATATGTCTTATAATGAATTGAAATTATTTTTAAGGAGCAGCGATGCTCTGCAAAGCCTATACCTTTGAATTACTTATATCAAGGTTTTAGGCTTTTATTCTGAGCCAAAACTTATGAAAGAAGGTGTTAGATGCGTTGAAAAAGTTAGATCAAACCCAAACTCCTTTATTTGATGCCTTAATGGAATATGTAAATAACAATACTATCCCTTTTCACGTGCCAGGCCATAAAAAAGGTGTGGGAATGGCAAAAAAGTTCTTAGACTTTGTGGGCAAAAATGTATTGTCAATGGATGTAACAGTGTTTCAGCAAGTAGACAGCTTGCACAAACCTACTGGACCAATTAAGTATGCCCAAGAATTAGCAGCAGAAGCTTTTGGTGCCGACGCTACCTTTTTCTCTATACACGGAACATCTGGTGCAATTCAAGCAATGATTTTAAGTGTAATGGGAGAAGAAGAAAAAATTATCGTTCCTCGAAATATTCATAAATCTGTAACGTCAGGAATTATATTAAGTGGTGCTATACCTGTTTATATGCAACCAGAAATTGATAAAAATATCGGTGTTGCATTAAATGTCACCCCAGAAACAGTAGAAAGAGCGTTAAGAGAACATCCCGATGCAAAAGCTGTTTTAATAATAAACCCGACTTATTACGGAGTTTCTACGGATATAGTAAAAATTGCTGAAATTGTTCATGATTATGGCGCTATACTCATGGTGGATGAAGCTCACGGACCACACCTTAAATTTAACGAAAAATTGCCTATTTCAGCGATGGAAGCAGGAGCCGATATCTGTGCACAGAGCACCCATAAGATTATTGGCTCAATGACGCAGAGCTCGATGCTTCACGTTAAAGGCGATAGAATTGATATTAATAGAGTAAAACAAGTAATGAGTTTACTCCAGACAACAAGTCCTTCATATATATTGTTGGCTTCCTTAGATGTTGCAAGAATGCAAATGGCTACAGAAGGAAGAGAATTATTAGATAAAACAATAGAATTAGCAGAGTACGCTCGAAAAGAGATAAACAATATAAAAGGACTCTACTGTTTTGGTGAAGAAATTGTTGGCCGAGATGGTGCCTATGACTTTGACCCCACAAAAGTTACAATAACAGCTAAAGGCCTTGGAATAAGCGGCCATCAGTTAGAGAGAATATTGGCAGAAAGATATTATATACAACCTGAACTATCAGATATGTATAATGTTTTATGTGTATTCTCTATTGGTGATACAAAGGAAAAAGTCGATTATCTCTTAAGGGCTTTAAGAGAAATAAGCGATGAATTATACAATGAAAATATTGAAATAGCGAAACCTATAGATATACCAGAAATACCAGAACAAGTAGTATCACCAAGATATGCTTTTGGCTCCTCCACTGTTGCACTACCTCTAAGAGAAAGTGTAGGGCAAATAAGTGCCGAGTTTTTGATGGCTTATCCTCCAGGTATTCCAGTGCTTTGCCCGGGGGAAAGAATAACATTAGAAATTATAGAATATGTAGATAAAATGAAAGAAGCTAACTTAAGCATACAAGGCACCGAAGACCCGGAAGTAAATTATATAAAAGTAGTAAATGACCGGCAAGTTTTAAATGTGATAGCATAAATTAAAAAAGAGTATCTCCTTAAATTTTTAATGAGATACTCTTTTTTATTATTACCTATTTTAAATATTTTGACAGCTTTTCAACTAAATGCTCTTTAGGCATAAAACCTATAACTTTGTCTACCATTTTTCCATTTACAAAAACCCCCATTGTAGGTATGCTCATAATTCTATATTTAGAAGCAATTACAGGATTTTCATCTACATCCAGTTTTGCCACTTTTATCTTATCAGCGTATTCTTCCGCAAACTCCTCTAACACTGGTGCCATCATTAAACAGGGTCTACACCATTTAGCCCAAAAATCTACTAAAACAGGTTTATCAGAATTGTATACTTCCTCTGCAAAAGTCTCATCTGTGACATTTACTGGTTTCATTTGTGTATATCCTCCTTCTACTTGCTTTTGTACATTTTCATTTATTGAGAAATTGATTTATAATACTCTTCAATTTCGTCATATGTCATAGCCCCATTGCTAATTGCCCTTATGACCCCGTTTTTATCTATAAAATAAGACATAGGTATAAATTGAACCTGATAATCGTAAATAGTACTTAAGTCAGTATCCAGTAGCACAGTAAATTCATATCCTTTCCCTTCTAAATACTGCTTTACTTTTGATGGGCTTTCACCCAAGTCTATCGCAAGTAAAACCGTATCATCTTTATGGCCTTTTATAAACTGATTTAAAGCTGGCATTTCAATTTTGCAATAAGGACAAGTTGTTGCCCAAAAGTTTAGTATAACTTTTTTTCCTCTTAAGCTCGACAAGGTCACAGTATTGCCATCTAAATCTTTTAGCGTAAAATCTGGTGCTACATCTCCTACTTGATTCCCTATCTTAGGCTCACTTTGCTCAGTTTTATTTGCATTTGCATTTGAACTTGTATTTTGATCTTCATTATTGCTAGGAGTATTATTTTCTGCCACTTGAGAAGGGGAAGGTTGAGCACTTTTTGTGTAATTATTTAAGACGAAAATAAGTGCCCCTATAACTATCACAGCAATTATAGTAAAAATTAGACTTTTATTTTTCACACTAACCACCTCTTAATAAAAATATCCACTTATCTTGATTAGCATGTTAAAATATAAAAGAACTCCAAATATTATGAGAATAACCCCACTTATTACCTCAATATAAGGCAATATTTTGTTAATCCTTTTATACATACTTTTAAACTTGTCAATCAATAAGGCTGTAACTATAAAAGGTATGCCAAGCCCCATAGAATATGCAAAAAGCAATATCACGCCTACACTTAAAGTACTGACCGACCCAGCATACAACAATATCGAAGCGAGAATTGGACCTACACAAGGTGTCCATCCTGCTGCAAAAGTTATACCCAATACTAATGACCCTATATAACCGGTCTGTACCTTTTCCATATTTATTAATTTGACTTCTTTATTTAAAAATAGTGGTCTAAAAATCCCAGTCATTTGAAGTCCAAAAAGCACAATTATTATCCCACTTACTTTCCTAAAAATGTCTTTATAGGCTAAAAAAAGCTTTCCTAGTTGGCTTGCAGTCGCCCCCATTAAAACAAACACTATGCTAAATCCCAAAACAAAGAGAAACAAATTTATTAAATTATTCTTTTTATTTCCGAAAATATATGACACATAAGCGGGAATTAAAGGCAAAACACAGGGTGATAAAAAAGAAACAATTCCTGCTAAAAATGCTGTGTAAATTGGCACGTCTACACCTCCCTCCCCTATAGGGTGTGACTAATACTATATTACCACATTTTCTGATACAGTACAACTATGTTCAAACAAGAAAGAAAAGAGAATTCACTTTAAGAAAAATCAAAAACCCTTGATGGCTATTTTACCATTGAGGATTTTATTTTTGACATTTTGTGACTAATGAGTCATAATAATCTTGAGGTGATGTTGATGCCAAAGGCTACCTTTTTGAATCTTGCACAGGAAAAAAAGATCTTATCACAGATGCACTTATAAAACATTTTGCAACAAAACCCTATCATCTTGTGGATATATCGGACGTTGCCAAAGAATGCAGAGTTGCAAAGGGAAGCATGTATCAGTATTTTGAGAACAAAAAAGATATGTATTTTTACACAATTGAAGTTGCGTATGAAAGATTTTTGCAGCTTCTTACTAAGATGGACATGGTTCACGTGAACATATTGGACTACTACGAAAACTCCCTTGAGAGTGTATGGAATGCAATGAAAGATTTGAGGTATGAGTATATGTTGCTTGAGATGGCATTTTTTTCTCATGACTCACCTTTTAAGGATGAGATAAATGAAAAATTCCTAAAGCAGTCAAGAGATTTTTTGGTTGAGATAATCAAATACAACCAGAAGCAGGGCTTTATAAGAGACGACATAGACCCACTTTTAATCGGAATATTTTTGGAAGGTGCAAGTTTTTACATGAAAAAGTTTATCATCGAAAAGGCTTTGAATGAAAACAACACAACCACTTTTGAGCTTGACATTGACTATTTTAAAGATGCTATTTCACAGTTTATAAAGCTTTTGAAAGAAGGGATTGCAAAAAAATAAATTTTTAATATGACTTGACAGTCATATGACTAATGAGTCATAATATAATATATCATTAAAGAATGCAGGCTGAAGGAGAGGATATACTGTGTTTGTCAAAGCAGAAAAGCTTTCCAAAATCTACAGGATTGGCAAAAATGAAATCAGAGCGCTAAATGAGGTGAGCTTTGAGCTTGAAAGAGGTAAAATCTACACTGTGATTGGTCCATCTGGTTCTGGCAAAACTACTCTTTTTAACATTCTTGGTGGGCTTGACAGGGCAGAAGAGGGCAGAATCTTTGTTGATGGAAAAGAGATAACTGCAATGGACCAGAAAAAGCTTTCTGACTACAGACGCGACTATGTTGGGTTTGTTTTTCAATTTTACAACCTGATAAACGGTCTTACTGTGTACGAAAATGTGTTATCCAGCGCGGCTTTAAGCAAAAATCCTTTAGACGTTGACATGGTGCTTGAGATGATGGATGTGTATTCAGAAAAGAATAAATTTCCTTTTGAACTATCTGGCGGTCAGCAGCAGAGGGTTGCAATTGCAAGGGCAGTTGTCAAAAATCCTGCAATGATTCTGTGCGATGAGCCAACAGGTGCGCTTGACTATGAAAGCAGCAAGCTTGTTCTAAAGCTTTTGGAGGATGTAAACAAGAGGTTTGGCACAACCATTTTGATAATAACACACAACCTTGCCATCTCTAAAATGGCAGATGCGACCTTGAGGCTCAGGTCCGGAAGGCTTGTTGAATTTTCAGAGAATCCTCAAAAGATTTCAGCTCAGGAGGTAAGCTGGTAATGTTAATCAAAAAATCCCTTTGAGGGTTATGCAAAGAGAATTTTTACAGTTCTTTTCTATCATAATGCTTGTTGCAATTGCTTCAATGACATATACCCTTTTTGCTGTGTCAATGGAAGACATAGACGTCAACTATAAGATGTTCATAAAAGACTATGTGCAAGAGGATGGGTATTTTATTACCTCTCAGAATATTGATGAAAAACTCTTGAAAGAAAAATTTGGTGTTGAGCTTGAGGAGAGGCTTTTTTATGAGGTTCAAGAGAATGGAATCACACTTAGAATATTTTCAATTTCAGATAGAATAAACAAGCCCTATATAGAAGCTGGAAAAAAGCCACAAGACGGTGAAGTTTTGCTTGACCCAAGTTTTTTCAAAGCTCACCAGTATCACACAAACGATAGTATAACAATTTTGAATAAAAAGTTCACAGTAAGTGGAATTGGCTATCTTCCTGATTACATTTACATTATAAAAAACGACCAGGACATTCTTCCAGACCCAAAACACTTTGGCGTTGTGCTGATGACAGAAAATGACATGAAAAAGCTGTTTCCTGCTCTTCCTGTTCACTACTACAGCTATAAAGGAAGACTCAACAATATCGAAGATTTCAAGAGTTTTATAAATTCTAACTGGCATCTTTTAAAATTCGTTGAGAAAAGTGAAAATCCAAGAATAATTTACACAGAGATGAAGCTTGAAAATGCAAAGAGGATGACATTGCCTCTCAGTCTATTTATAATTCTTGTATCATCGTTTATACTCTTTATCGTCATGCGAAGGATAATAAACACCATGCACGCAGAAATTGGCACACTCTATTCCATGGGTTATACCCAGAAAGATGTGTTTAGAGTTTTCATGAGATTTCCACTTTATATTTGGTTGACAGGTTCAATTTTGGGTATTCTGCTTGGGTATTTTGAAGCGTATCCGCTTTCAGAATTTTACAGGTCATATTTTACCCTGCCAAAGCTGAAAAATGTTTTGCCATGGCAGCACATATTTGTTGCACTGGCGCTGCCAGCAGTATTTATATTCATCTCAGGGTACCTTGCGCTCAAAAACTTTTTCAAGCTCACGATTGTTCAGATGCTTCATGGTGTTGACGAGATAAAGTTTGGCAAACTTCCTGGCATAAAGTTTTTCGACAGGTTTGAATTTCAGACAAAGATTATGTTAAAGTACGGCTACAGACATTTTCCAAGAGAGCTTGTTTTAGCAGTTGGTATAATCTTTTCCACAATACTTATGATGTACGGCATGACAGCAAAGGATTCAATTGTTGTTGCCATTGAAAGGACGTATGAAAAAAACTTCAAATATGAATATCTTTACCTCTTAAACTCAGTTTCCACACATCCTGAAATAAAGCTGACAAACCAAGCAGAGCCATACAATGTGATGTCTTTTGATATTGAAGGAAGAAAATTGAGTATTATGATATACGGTATTAAAAAAGATTCACAGATGATAAAGCTCTATGATAATAAAAGCAATGAAATACCAATTTCGAATAAGCTTGTTATATCAAGACCTTTGGCAAACAAGCTTGGTCTTAAAGAGGGAGATAAAATTCACATAAAGAGCAAGTTCACAGATAAAAAGTACACCTTAAAAGTTTACAAGATAGCTGATCTTCCAGTAGGCAACAGTGGATATATGGACCTTGAGAGTTTCAACAAGATATTTGGTTACAGCAGGGAAGAGTATATTGGCATATTTTCAAAAGAAAAACTAAGCCTTAGCAATAACTTGATTTTTGAAAGCTACTCAAAATCTGAGCTTGTAAATACAATAAAAGCTTCGGCTGGTGACCTTTCAAAGACAATTGAAGTTATGGCACTTGTTGCAGCAATCCTTGCCCTCTTGATCGTGTATGTTTTGTCTACCCTCACTGTCAATGAGAACAAGAAAAACATAGGGATATTAAAAATGCTGGGATATAGAGAAGGCAGTATCTTTAAAATGATGCTTGGCTTTAACAACTTTTCATTTTTAGCAGGATTTATAATAGGCGTTCCTCTCTCAAAGATAACAATGGATAGTCTGATGAATGCGGCAACAAAAGACATAGACTTTGCCATGATGCTTGATGTAAGTACAAAAAGCATCTTCTCAACATTTGCTGTGTTGTTTTTTGTCTTTGTAGTCTCAAGATTTCTGGTCAGAAGAAAGATGGCAAAGGTCATGCCGGTTGAGATTTTAAGAGAACAAGTAGACTAAAAAACAAAAGCTGCTTTCCTTTTTAAAATAGCCACCACCCCTCCATTTTTATTATAGAGCTAAAATTTTAAAAAAGGCAGCAAAGGATTAAAAGCTTTGCTGCCTAACTCTTCTTTACTTTTACTTAAATAATAATTTTTCATTTTTATAATCAAAATCTTACTGGTAATTTCTTTATATTTATCGTTTAATTCTTTCACAAATTTGTCAACTGTACAAAAGTATAAATTTTCAGTAAAGCATTATAGTTTTTTGCACTTTCGTACAAAAATGAGTATCATTTTCTTAAAACTATACCAATCGCGCAATACTTTCATTCTTGTTTTATAGCATTTATGACCATTTTTACCTTTCCAGTTATCTTATCAATCTGAAGCGTGTCTGTAAAATGTACCTCGTATTTTACATTTCTAAGCTTCTTTTTACTCAAAAACTGGTCAAGTTGTCTCTTGATTTCTTCTTCAACATCTTCACCGGCATTAGGTAGTTTGACACAGTTCAATATAAGGCTTTCATCACTTGTCTGAACAAACTGGTATTCTTTTATTCCTTCAACATCAAGGTCATCAATAAAAAGAGGATGAAGAAAGTCCTTATCACCATTTTCATTTTTAAACCACATTATCTCTTCTTCTCTTCCTATCACTCTTTTAATATGAGTATAAGGTAAAGGACCTTTATATTCTCTATCAAATCCTTCTACCACATCATTCAGTCGATAACGGATAAGAGGAAAAATTTTGTTATACAATGGAGTTATGATTAACCTGCCAAACTCATCAACTTCCACATAATTCATATCATCCATGAGATACATACCTTCATACCAGCTAGTTCCCATACCTAAAAATATTGATTCTGTACAACCATAATAATCTATTACGTCAGCATCAAAAACAGAGCTTAAATAACTGGAGACTTCTTTACTTAAAGGTTCTCCTCCTGTAATTATTTTCTTAGGCTTTATATTTATTTCGCCTCTTTGCTGCATATCAGCCAATATTTTTATGCAGGAAGGATAACCAGCCAAATAATTAGGATTGAAATTTTTAATTTTATCTTTCCAAGTATCAATAGGGTCTGCAGCATTTAATACCATACTTTTAGCTCGATATTTTTTAATTCCATTCATAGCAAGTACAGTAGAAGCATAACCGCTGCCTACAGAAGCTACGTACAATACCTTTATAGGGAAATCACTCCATCCAATTTCCTTTTTCCCGCCTATGCTTATCCGAACCATATTGGCTTCTATCATATCCAAAGCATCTATATCATACAGAAAATTACAAGGCTTGCCTGTGCTGCCGGAAGTATGAACAAGGATATATTTTCCTATCCTCACCATTAATTCACTATTTTTCATTGCCATTTCTATCTCTTTGGAAGAGATAGAATCAGTAACTATATCAAAAAAATTATTTCTAATCATTTCTTTATCTATCATAGGCAATTCTTCAATAGGAACAGCGTCCAAATCTTTATATTCTATTCCTGCTCTTTTATAGAGAGTTTTATAAAAATTGCTGGAAGTATAGGCGTGTTTTATCATTTCTCTCATACGCTTACTGCTATATTCCATTATTTTTTCACGAGGCCATTTATTATGGTTATATAATTTAAATCCTTCCATCATCACCTTTATCATAGCTTATCTCTCCTTTAAAGTAGCACCTTTTGTAACCTATTTTTCCCTGACAATTATATTATATCTCAATTGCAAAATCTTGCTAAATAAAAAAATAGGCTTTCGCCTATTAAACAATTACTTCTATTTCTTTTAAATCTTCATCGGGTATAAGTGAAGCAGCCTCCTTATCAATTATTATAATTACATCGGGATGTAAAGCTAAAACAGTAGCAGGCACTTTAGTAGTCAATTGTCCTTTTATAGTTTCTTTTATTGCCTCTGCTTTATTTTTTCCAGAAGCCAAAAGGACAATTTTCTTTGCTTTCATGATACTTCCAAGTCCCATAGTAATCGCCTTTCTTGGTACTTCCTCTGCGCTTTTAAAAAATCTCTTATTAGCATTTATTGTATCTTCTGTCAAAGTAACTACATGAGTTTTAGTCTCTATGCTCTCCTCCGGCTCATTAAATCCTATATGTCCATTGACACCAATACCTAATATTTGCAAGTCAATCCCACCTGCTTTTTCAATTTCTTCTTCATATTTTCTACACTCTTCTTCTAAATCCTCGGCTATGCCATTTGGAATATGAACATTTTCTTTTTTAATGTTAATATGATTGAAAAAATTGTGGAACATAAAATAATGATAGCTTTGAGGATGGTCTGGAGATAAACCAATGTATTCGTCTAAATTAAAAGTAATGACATTAGAAAAATCTATTTCCCCTCTTTTATATATCTCAATTAAATGTTTATACATCCCCAGAGGCGTAGAACCTGTAGCAAGCCCTAAAACCGTATTATGTTTTTCTTTGATTTGCTTTTTCACAATTTCTGCTGCCTTTTTACTCATTTCGTCATAATTTACAGTTATAATTACTTTCATCTTATGGCCTCCTTATAGTAAAATTAAATTATTTGTATTTAAAAGCACATCGGCTACCGCCCCAATAGCAGAAGCATCTTCACCAAGTTGAGCTACTTTAATGTCAAAATCAAAAGGCACAATCCTTTTCACTTTCTCCTTTAACTCCTGGCGTATATCAATTTCATAGTTTAGGATGTCTCCTCCAATTATTATTGCTTCTGGGTTTAAAATACTTACAATATTGGCAATACCCATGCTTAAATTTTTAATAAATTGAGATACAGCTTGTACACAAGCAGGATTTTGTTTTTTATATTCTTTTACTACACCCTCCATAGTTTTTGCATAAGACAAACTTTTAGAAACTGATTCAACTAAAGAAGACAAAGAAGCCTTTCTTTCAAAATAACCATAATCCTCGTAAGAATAAACTCTTTCAAAAGCATCCTCTCCTATGGCCATGTACCCTACTTCCCCTGCAGCGTAACTATTGCCTCGTAATAAAGTACCATTTACATATATTCCCGAGCCTATACCATTTCCTATGTTTATAAGCACAAAATTCTCTATTTCACGGCAACAACCAATCCATCTCTCTCCTAATGCGGCATAATTTACACTATTGTCTAGGTAGATATTATAATCAAAAATTTCACTCAACCTTTTCTTTAAATCAAAATTACTCCATTTCAATCCTGGTGCATCAACAATTCCTTTTTGTATATCTGTGATTCCTGGAAGACCAATACCAATTCCTATTATATTTTTATCTTCCTCAGTAAGTTCTTTTATCCCTTTCACAATTCCATTAAAAGCCTGTTCTTTAATGCCAGTTTCCCATTTTATCTTTTTTAAAATTTTCCCCTCTAAATTAGTCAGAATTCCTATCGAATTTGTAGATTCAACACTTATCCCTATAACAAATCTAGCATCAGGATTAAAAGAAAGCTGTATAGGCTTTCTCCCTACTGTACCTTTTTCTCCGTAACCATTTTCTATTACCAAACCTTCTTCAATCAACTCATCTACAATGGCAGAAATAGTAGATTTGCTCATTTTTAAAACTTTAGAAACCTCTATTCTCGATATGGGTTGCATCTTTTTAATAACATCTAAAACATTTGCTTTATTGATATTTTTAATTAACCCTGAAGTGCCTTTAGTATAGTCTTTCAATATCTCGCCTCCATTAGTTCATTATCTGAACTAATTATCTAAAAAAATTAGTTCGATATCCGAACATTTTCTTGTAATTATTATACCATAATAATTTGAAAAATGTAAATAATAAATTTTGAGACTACAAATATACAAGGAAGGTGTCTTATAATGAATAAAAAAATGAAATACATTGCAATAATTACTTTAATACTTTTTGTAGCCTTTGCTGGATTAGAATTAAAAACTTATAATTATGAAAGCAAAACTCCTGTTAAAAAACTTTATCCAACTCCTCAAATTTATCAAAGAGTATTAGTCTTTGCACCTCACCCTGACGATGAAACATTGGCTTCAGCTGGCCTTATTCAAGACACTATGAGATATGGTGGTGAGGTAAAAGTCGTAATAATAACTAATGGAGATTCCTTTAAAAGGGCAGTTATTGAAAATTATGACATTCCTTTTCCAACCCCTCATGATTTTTTGCGTCTTGGATACGATAGACAGAAAGAGACTCTTTCTGCTTTAAAATACTTAGGAGTAAAAGGGAAAAACATTATTTTTTTAGGATATCCTGATAAAGGTTTAGCTCCTCTTTGGTGGAAATATTGGAATGTACCTTATAAAAGCTTTGGTACTAAGACAGCAATAAGCCCCTATGATAATTCATACACTCTGAAAGTAGAATACAAAGGAGAAAACATAATAAAAGATTTAACAAAAATTATAAAAGAATATGACCCTACGCTTATTGTATATCCTCATCCAAATGAGCTACATCCCGACCATTGGGCAACAAATAGTTTTGTAAAATATACCTTATATCTTCTTAAAAAAGAAAATCTCCCTCAATTTCTTTACATAGTTCATCGCACAGACTGGCCACTGCCTTTTGGAAAACACCCTCAATTAAATCTAAATCCTCCTCAAAATCTTTTGAAGACAGGAACAGAGTGGCATCTATACCCTCTTGCAAAAACCGATATTGACAAAAAGGGAGAAGCAATAATGATGTATAAAACTCAGATAAAAGTGATGAAAGACTTTTTATTGGCCTTTGACAGAAAAACAGAGCTGTATGGGTTTTATGAAGACGGTATATTGAAAAAATACAATAAAAACCGTAAATTTGATGATTATAAAGTGATAATAGATCCAGAATATGATAATTTTAGAGATTATGAAAATGGAAGTGTTGATATAACAGGAGTATATGCATACATGCAAAACAATAATTTACACGTAGCTATAAAGTGTAGACAACCTGCAAAGCCACTTTATGAATACAACTTATATGGTATACTATTTAAAGGTCATAAAGAAATTACAAGAATAAATGTAAAAGTTACAAATGGAAAATTAGTCAATAGAAAAGGAGATGTCAATATAAAAAATAGAATAGTTCATATCACTATTCCTATAAATATAGACTTTGATGCAATATATTTATCTGCTACCACTACTTCTAATAAATATCTTATTGACAAAACAGCGTGGAGACTTTTGAAAAAAGAAAAATAATCAATATCCTATTAACTTGTAGCCATTTACTAAAATTTTATTTGCAGAACTCATTTTGTAAATTACATCAATTTTTTCTTTTGAAATTGGTTTCACCAATAAAGCTACATTGCCTTCATTTAAAATATTTCCAGACTCCACCATCATATTGTCATTTATTTTTACATTCTCCAATATAGCGTTTATTCCAATGTAACAATTATCACCAATGTAAGAGTTAAATATTATAGTTTTTATATTGATATTACAGCAATTCCCAATATAGCATTCTCCCTTTATTATTGCTCCATTGGAAATAATAGCATTTTTCCCTATTTCAATTTTTGAAGCCCCTATTGTATTTATATTGACTCCATCATAAATACTTGCACCATCATTAATAACAATTTTACCCACTTTGTAATTTTCATCAACTTCATCTGCTCTAATGACAACATTAGGTCCTATGTAGACATTTTCTCCTACTACAATATTGCCAATTAAAATCGCTGTGTTATCTATGTAAGCTGTATGAGCAATTTGAGGAGAATTCCCAAATATATCTTCCCTAATCATAATTTCCACCTCATATAACCTAACATTTATATCAGGTTATAATACTTGTTTACATTATATCACAAAAAAAGTAAATACACAACGAAAAAATGAAATTAAAAGTTTAGAAAATTTTATAAAATAAAAATGCCCTAAAAGCTTCATTTAAAAGCTTTTAAGGCTTGTTGTAAAAGATACAATCATGTCTTTTCCCCTTATTCCTCTACAAAATACCTTTCTTCACGAATATCAAGGATTATCTTTATAATTTTATCTGTCAATAATTCGAAAATTTTTTCACCTTTTTCTTTTGTTGCAAGAGTAGCGTCTCCAGACATGGCATTTTCATAAAGTACTTTTCCTCTGTCTTTAAAGTAAACCCTATAAAGAGGCTTTTTTAAATTTTTTGTCGCTTTATCCATTTGAACAAGTCTTTCATCGTAATATAAAATGGCAGATGTTTCATCTTCTCCTGCATGGCCTTGACCTTGTGTAATAGTAAGTATTTCCTTTGTAAAGTCCAGCCACCAATTTATTGTTAAAACTACCATTCCAAGCTGGACTAGCTTTTCACTGGCAAGATTGAGAGCATTTATGTTTCCCCCATGTCCGTTTAAAAAAATAAGTTTTTTAAGTCCATTTTCATATAAGCTTTTACCCACTGCATACACGTACTCCGCTAATACTTCTGAAGGCACATGAATTGTGCCAGGGTAGACAGATAAGTCGTAACTTTGCCCATAAGGTATTTCAGGTGCAATCCACACATAATCGCCAATTTTTCTTTCAATCATTTCACAAAAAAGTCTAGGCGAAAAAATATCAGTTCCCAAAGGAAGGTGATGTCCATGAGCCTCAACAGAGCCTACAGGAATTATAACTATATCTGATTTTTGCAAGTTTTTTTGAAAGTCATCAGAAGCATAGTTTATTAAATACATGTAACTTCTCTCCCTATTTTGATTATTACAAATTAAGGATATCATAATTCAAATCAAATTTAAATATACCTACATGCTACAATTATTTTTCTTCAAGTCGTTTTTTTCTTTCAAGATATTCCTCTTCGCTTATTTCCCCTCTTGCATATCTTTCTTTTAAAATTTCTATCGCATCCCTCTCTTTGTTTCTATTTTTTGTGCCTCGAAATAATGATATAATAAAGTATATTGCAGCAACTATTAAACCTATCTCTATTGCCATCCAGACAATGCTCCAAATAAATCCACCTATGCCATATCCCCAACCCCAGCCATACATCATTCTCATCATAATATTTTCCCTCCTTTCTTCCTTTCAAAAATAATTATACACCGCCATTATGAAAAACTTATGAACCAGTTTTTATAGGGGAATTTTAACAGTAAACTTACTCCCTTTATTTATCTCGCTTTCAACGTTTATTTTGCCTCCATGGGCTAGTACTATGGCTTTTGCAATCGAAAGCCCTATTCCACTTCCACCTGTTTCACGATTTCTTGATTTTTCTCCTCTGTAAAACCTTTCAAAAATAAAAGGAATATCATCTTTTGATATACCCATTCCATTATCTTCTACAATAAATACTGCATAATCGCCATCTTTATAAAAGTCTATTTTTATTTTGCCACCTACAGGAGTATATTTATTTGAATTTGATATTAGGTTAACGAAGACCTGTGCTATCCTGTCCTTATCACCAAACAACATAATGTTATCTTCTATGTTCTTTACAACTTCTTGTTCTTTTTCAGCAAAAGATGCTTCAAAATTTGTTAAAATGTTCTTTACTAATTCGCTTACGTCAAATTTGATTTTATTAAGCTTTAACATGTCAGATTCAAATTTATTCAATGTTTCAAGGTCTTTTACAATGTTTATAAGTCTTAAGACTTCTTCATTTAAACTTTTCAGTCTTTCATGCGTCGGCTCCCAAACCCCATCAAGCATTGCTTCAATATGACTCTGCAATGTTGTCAATGGTGTTCTAAGCTCATGTGCAATGTCAGAGGTCATTTGTTTTCTTAGTATTTCTTGATTTTTTAAAGATTCTCCAAGGTGGTTTATTGCCGCTGTGAGCTTAAATAGCTCTTCTTCTTTAGGTATATCATATACCTTTGCAGTAAAATCACCTTTTTCAAGCTTTTTAGCAACTTCCGTAATATTAACTAACGGTCTTGTAATATAATTTGACACATAAATACTTATAATCAATGCTATAAAAATAGCTATCACCGTTGCTATAACATTATATCTGCTAATGTCATATAAAAACTTAAAATCCAAGTCACTCATCATCATCGGCCCATAATAAATTATATCCACATATCCCACTGTTTTTTCATCCACAATGATGGGAAGAGTTTTTTCAGAAATATTTTTCTTATTCCATTTTCCCATCATATTCATCATATATGACATTGAAGAAAAATCCCATATAATCTTACCATCTTTATCTCTAAGTCTTAATCCATACCCTTCCATCATAGCTGCATGACCAATTTCACGCCCTGTTGTACTTTTCCAACCTCCCTCAGATTTATACACTGCAGCAAGAGTGTTAGCTATATTGCTAAATTCTTTATCTGTTGACTTTGTAACATAATTTCCAAAGCTATTTATTATTAAGATGTTTGTTGTAATACTTACAATAACAATCGATATAAGAGCTATTGAAATAAATACAATAGCCGTCCTTGTTCTTAAATTATTTCTAAACATTTCCATCACCAAATTTATATCCAACACCATACACCGTTTTAATATACACTGGATTTTTCGTATCGTCTTCAATTTTTTGTCTTAAATTTTTAATATGTGCATCAATCGTCCTGTCATAGCCTTCATAGTCAAATCCCATAACTTTTTCAATTAATTCTTCTCTTGTAAAGACTCTGTTAGGATTGCGAATTAAAAACTTTAAAATTTTAAATTCGTTTGGAGTGAGATTTACAACTACTCCTTTTTTCTTCACCGTGTGTGCTTTAAAATCGACCACAAGGTCATCATTATTAAAAGACATTACTTCAGCAAGAGGTACATCATCACTTGTCCTCCTTAATATTGCCTTTACTCTCATAACCAATTCACGTGGGCTGAATGGTTTTGTAAGATAGTCATCAGCACCTATGGAAAATCCATTAATTTTATCACTTTCTTGAACTTTTGCTGTAAGCATCAATATCGGAACATTGGAAAACTGCCGTATTCTCTTGCACAGTTCCTCTCCTGAAATACCTGGCAACATAAGATCAAGTATAACAAGATCCGGTTTTTCTTTTTTAATGTATTTAAAACGTTATTGCCATTGGTTTCGGTAATAACGCTAAATCCCTCATGCTCAAGATATGACTTTACAACTTCCAGTATTTTTATTTCGTCATCAACAACAAATATCTTTTTACCCATTTTTCAACCACCCTTTATCATTTTATTGTAAAATTATGAATAATGTATGAAAATAGCTTGATAAATTTCTTTCTTCATATATTATACATCACGGCTTATGAAAATCTAACCATCTATTTTTAGAAATCATTCTAATTAAGCTGTATTTACCAACAGTTTATATCTTTTTTCTCTTCATATTTTCTTCAAAAGTAAGTTTTAAAATAAAGGTGAAAGCAAGTTAACAATTTTTCGATAAATAGGGATGTGCAAAATTAATAAAAATAATCACGATCAAAAACCAGAATATGTATGATATACAATATATAGTAATCAAAACTGACAATAAAACATAAAGAAAGTGGTAAGGGAAAAGAAAAGACAAAAAGAGGAGCTAAAAAAGGGCATAAATATCCTGTAGAAGTCAAATGTTAAAAAATGGCATGAACTAAATTCAGTAAAAGTTAAGCCGATTGCATCAGACCAATAAGGGACTTAAACTCATCAAATTTACCCAGTTTAATAGCTACAATAGCGACAGTAAGCAAAGTAATATGGCCAAAAGTATTAAGGTTGCTGACAGAATTAATATTTCTAACATAAGCCTTTTCAAAATCCAGAGCTTTAAATCGAGAATTATATCTTTCTGATTCTACTCTTAGTCTATAGACAGCCTTAAAATATAGGGAGTCTCTATTAATAGAAGACCTATAATCAGAAGATATAATAGCATACTTAGTACAGCCTCTATGCTTTTTGCCATTAAAATATTTAGGATGCTTTATAGGGCAGGCAGAGTCATCTTTAGAATTACAGAACTTGCAAACAAATTTTTGCTTAATAAAACCATCAAAATACTGCTTGCCGTCTTTGAGCATTTTAATACCTGCTTCACAAACGATATAACCATCATCAGTCAGTGGGGGATTTTTAGAATTACGCTTGTTAAGAGGAATAAAACAATGACCATGGAGAGTATCTCTAACAAAATTATAAACTCTCTTAACATCATACCCCTTATCGGCAATAAAATTAACATACTTAAGGTTAAACCACTTATTAGTCTTTTCAAGTAAAGACAAAGCAACTTCAAAATCGGGGACATCAGCGGGAGTAGTAGTTTCAGCGATAGGCAATCCAGAGATAGCATCAACAATAATATGATTTTTATAGCCCCAATAAAACTTATAACGTTTATTAGAAGAATCATTAGAAGCAGAATAAACGCCTAATTTACAATCCTTATCAGACTTAGGCTGATTATCTTTAGAGAATTTATTTTTAGAAAAAGACTTAGGGTTATTTAACTTAGTGTTAGCTTTAATAGGGGTAGAGTCCATGGAAATAAACTCACCAGAGATAATGCCCATATTTTTGAGGATATTGACTTGATTTTGAAAGATAGAGGTCAAATAATCATGAGAGAACTCATTAATAAAACGGCGGAAAGTCCAATAAGAAGGAAGAGGTTTAAGGATGTTAAAGCCACAAAGATGAGCAATGATAAGATTATTGCGGAGATAATCTAAAAGGTCAGAAATTGTACCGAATCTTTCAGCTTTCATAACAATAAAAGCTCTAAACATTGCATGATGAGAATAACCCTTACGGCCAGGACTAGAGGAAGGGAATTCAGGTATTGAAGACAAGTCTAGATTTTTAAACATAGAAGAATAGAAATCAATTTTAGACAGAGAAGTAAAGAGTTCAGGTATATTTAAAAGTAATTGAAGCTGGTACATGTAGGATTTCCCCCTCCTTAAAAAATATTTTTATGCGGTATATATAATAATTCGACAAATGGGAGGGGAAATCCTACATAAAAGATAAAAAATTCAAGAGTGATAGGAAAAAAGTATGTCTGTAGAATGGCTTAAATGAAGGCTTCTGAATTTTGCACAAGTCTATTTCGATAAATAGAAAGGAGTTGAAAAGTATGGGTCTTATATTAATCTTGGCAATTGGCTTTTATTTGTACAAAACAGGTGACCTGCAAAGAATGATTAATAATTTACATGAAACCAAAAATTACCAAACAAACGAAGCAAAAAGAATACTCGATATACGCTTGGCTAAAGGTGAAATTACAGAAGAAGAGTATAACAAATTAAAAAGTATTTTGTAAAATTTAAATATTTAGAGAGGAGGAGAAAATAATGTTTGGAGGATATATGATGGGTGGTTTAGGTCGTTGGTTTGGAGGATATTATCCTTGTGGTTATGGAACTTGGTTCGGCGGTGGACTTACCAATATATTGTTCTTAATTTTAATAGGTGTAGTAATTTACTTGCTAGTAAAACAGATTAGAAATGTTAACTTTTTTAAAAAACACGATACAGATCCTAATAATGAAGCATTAGAAATTGCCAAGTTAAGATACGTTCGAGGTGAAATTACTTCAGACGAATATACAGAAATAGTAAAAATGTTAAAAAAATAAGCTAAATAATTTGACATTATTGTTGTTTACATTGCTCCTATTGACATTTTATGATAAATTTTTTACAATATATTGAGTAAAGGGGAGTAGTTCGCATAGCTTATATGTGGTAAAGTCAACATATCGGGAAACCCTGGCTTTACTTTAAAGAACGAGACCTTTACATAATATGTTTTACATATTATGTGAAGGTCCTAATTTATTTATAGAGCAAATATAATAGTTGGGGAGGCAATAAAATGGAGGCACTTGTCACATCATTTGTCCTTATCTTTACTTCTGAGATGGGAGATAAGTCACAGCTCATGTCAATGGCCTTTGTTACTCTTTTTAAAGTAAGGACTGTTCTTATAAGTATATTTATCGCAGCCTTAATAAACAATGGTATTGCTGTGATATTTGGTTCGTATATCACCGAATACATTCCCATTTTTTATATAAAATTTTCAGCTGCTTTATTATTTTTGTTTTTTGGAATTTCAACTTTAATAGAGGAAGAAACAAAACAGGAAAAAATAAAAAATTCAAAATACGGTCCTGTTGCAACTATTATAAGTACATATGTACTATCAGAATTTGGAGACAAAACGCAATTGGCTGCTATAGCTTTGACTGCATCATACAACAGTCCTCTGTACATATTAATAGGCACTACTCTTGGAATATTTTTAGCAGATGTATTAGGGATAATTGTAGGCATTTATTTTAATAAAAGAATCCCTTCAAAATATTTAAAATATCTATCTTCTTTCATATTCATCGCCTTTGGTCTTTCTACTTTGTATAAATTGTTTTTCTAAGTCAAAAACGGGTACTTAAATTGTACCCGTTTTTGACCCTCTCATCGGAAGTTTTACCTGCCGTAACAGAAAACCATATTGCCTATTCTTGCCGCTATAGGAAGTGACCACAACCACGCATTAGTAGAACTTTGGTCAAAATAATACAAGGCTCCGTTTGTTGGGTCAACACCACTTAACGCATCTCTTGCTGCACTTATAGCGTCAGCTGAGGCAGGTCTATTTATCCACCCATTTAACACAGGAGTAAATTGGTAATTTCCGTATGCATCGACTTGATATATCACGTCTTTTATAGTATTAGGGAAAATACCACTTTTAACTCTGTTTATTACTACGGCCGCAACTGCTACTTTAGCCTGGTATGGTTCTCCATCTGCTTCCGCGGTAACAAGTCGCGCAAGGAGGTCAAATTCCTCTTTTGTGTAGGGTATTACACCCCTTTCAATAGAACCTCTGCTGACATCCTGATATGTCCTATTAGAAGAAGTATCACGGGGTATAATAAAGACTTGTCCAGGATATATTATGTCGCTTTTGTATCCGTTTGCAGATTTGAGCATATCAACAGTAATACCGTATTTTAAAGCAATTAAGTACAAGCTGTCACCTTTTTGGACAACATATGTGTTATCACTGCCCGGCACTTGTAAAACTTGCCCTGGATATATTATTGTATTTTGAAGGCCGTTTAAAGACATCAGCTTAGTATAGGTAGTCCCGTATTTTTGACTTATACCCCATAAGGTATCGCCGGGTTTAACTGTGTAAGTTGCGGCAAATACTGATTGGGAAATAAACAATCCGGCTATAACTGATGCGATGAGAGGTTTGACCTTGATGCGAATATTAAACATGTTGTTCCCCCTTTTGCCTCCGAGGTTAGTTGACGGGTTCGGGTTAGGGACACCCTACCACAAAAGTGGATTCACCCCAATTTAGTTCCCCCGTACCCCTTATCGGGGATTCGGCATATTTTTAACTAAATTATAGCCGGATATTTAACTTGTGTCCATATTAAACTGGTGGAAAGATAGGTACTTACTGGCACTCACTGTAACCACAGAAAGGACAGAAAACACAACCTCCCTCATGAACCAATTTAGCACCGCAATCCGGACATGTAAACACATTTACATTATTTTGATCAGCTTTATTTTCTTTTAGCTGTTTTTTATCCTCTGCCACTTGGTTTTTCATTTTAATCACCTCTATATATTGTTGTATTATTATAATACCACACAATATATAGAATTTCAAGAGCAAAGTTCGATAAAAAAATAACATCACCTTAAAGGCAATGTTATGGTAAATTCACTACCTTTCCCTACTTCACTTTTTACAGTGACACTTCCTTTGTGTTCCTCAATAATCCACTTAGCAATAGCTAATCCCAATCCTGCCCCACCTGTCTCCTTGGCTCTCGCTTTGTCTACTCTGTAAAACCTATCAAAAATATGTGGAATATCTTCTTGTGGTATACCTATGCCATCATCTTTAATTTTTATATAGGCTTTTGAATTATCTTTCCCCACATCAATTTCTATATTGCCATCTGAAGAAGTGTATTTTGCTGCATTGTCTAAAAATATCCTTATAAGCTCTTTAATGAGTTTTTTGTCAGCCGTTATATTTATGTCATTTTGCCCTTTTACAACTATATTTTTGCTTTCATTTAACATTTTTATTTCCTCTGCAACTTCTTTTATTACATCCTTTAAATTAAATTGTTCCTTATTTAACTTTATTGACTTATTATCTCCTTTTGCCAACAAAAGGAGTCTTTCAATGAGATGCTCCATGTCTAACGTTTCTCTTTTAATCGCCTCTATAGCCTCTTGCAATACGGCTTTGTCCTCTTTTCCCCATCTATCCAACATGTCAATATACCCTTTTATTACAGAAATTGGGGTTCTAAGTTCGTGAGAAGCATCAGAGACAAACATGTTCTGCCTTTTAAAAGAATCTTCCAACCTATCCAGCATGTCATTAAAGGTTTTTGCCAATCTTGTAAGTTCATCGTCTTCTCCATATATTTTAAGTCTTTTATTTAACCCATGGGCATCTATCTCTCTTACTTCTTTTGTCATATAATCCACAGGTCTTAAAGCCCTCTTTGTAACGAAATATCCTGCAATAAAGGACACAAAAATTCCTGCCGCATCCGCAAAAAACATCAAAATAAAAAGTAGCTTCAAAAACAAATATTCATTTTCCATGTCTTTTATCACTTGAATATAGAACACTTTATCATCGCTTTTAAAAATGGTATTGAGGTAAGTCAAATCCTTATCATATTTGTCAATTTTAACAGGAATATCTATGTTTACATCATGAGGAATATTAATTCTTTCTAATCTTTTAGAAGAATAGATGACATTCCCTTTTTCATCAAATATTTTTGTATAAATATTTTCATTTGGTATGCTTGAAAAAATCAAATCTTTTTCAGATAAATTGACGTCCCCTTTTATTTCCCCCAGTTTACTTTTTATAGCCTCTGCCTGGCTTGTTACTTGGTCCATTGCTTGGTATATTAAATAATATTTTAAGCCGTAAAGCACAGAAGCATTAAGCGCAACCAATATTACTGAAAAAACTACAGAATAAAGAAGAGCTATCCTTAAAGTTATGCGGCGGGGCCACAGTTTAATCTTCATCCTTATCCTCCTTCAAAGTGTACCCCACTCCTCTTATGGTGTGGATTAACTTCCGGTCAAAGGGGTCGTCAATCTTGCTCCTTAAATACCTTATATATACATCCACTATGTTAGTATCTCCATAATAATCATAACCCCACACACACTCAAGGATTTTTTCCCTTGTCAAAGCAATATTCGCATTTTTAATTAAAAACTCTAAAAGGTCAAATTCTTTTTTTGTAAGTTCAATTTTTATACCCGCTCTTCTTACTTCATGAGTTGTCAAATCCATAGTGATGTCGCTATATCTTAACACATCTTTTTTAAGATGCGGCTTTTTCTTTCTCAAAGCAGCCCTCACTCTTGCAAAAAGCTCTTCTATAGAAAAGGGTTTTGTCACATAGTCATCAGCTCCAATGTCAAGTCCTTCCACTTTGTCTTTTACTTCGTACTTGGCAGTAAGCATTATAACAGGTATGTCAGAATGTTCTCTTATTTTTTTTAAAACTTCAAATCCATCAATTCCCGGAAGCATTATGTCCAAAAGCACAAGGTCATAATCTCCTTCTAATGCCTCCTTTAAGCCAGAAGGTCCATCGTAAGTCACAGTGACAGTATATCCTTCATGTTCAAACTCCAATTGTAAAAAACGGGCTATGTGCTTTTCATCCTCTATGATAAGTATCTTTTCTTTCATCATTCATCACCAATGATATTATAGCATATCAAAGGTTTTATAAAAATCTGGATATGAAATATTTACACATTCAGCATTTTTTATCTTAGTTTCTCCTTCTGCTATAAGTCCAGCAACCCATAAAGACATGGCAATCCTGTGGTCGTTGTAACTTTCCACTGTATTTCCTCTTAAAAAACCCGTCCCTTCTATAATCATCCCATCTTCTGTTTCAAAAATTTTTGCTCCCATTTTCTTTAATTCTGAAGTGATTGTATTTATTCTATTGCTTTCTTTTACTTTTAACTCCTCGGCATCTTTTATCACTGTTTTCCCTTCTGCGAAGGCTGCTGCAACTGCTATTACTGGAATTTCATCAATAAGCCTTGGAATAAGACTTCCTCCAATTTCAATTCCTTTTAGCCTTGAAGTCTTAACTGTTATATCCGCTACTTTTTCATTGTTTATAGTTCTTTCATTTGTTAAGACAATGTCTCCTCCCATCTCTTTTATCACATCGATAATACCAGTCCTTGTAAGATTTACATTTACATTTTTTATAGTAACCTCCGAATTTGGAACGAGAGTTGCAGCAACAATAAAATATGCTGCTGACGATATATCCCCTGGTACAATAACTCTCTGCCCTTGTAATTTGTAGCCAGGGTAACAAGTTATTTTTGTGCCATTTACATCCACTTTAGCACCAAAAGAACTAAACATGAGTTCCGTGTGATTTCTTGAAGGGTAAGGCTCTTCAATAGTCGTTTTATCATCAGCGTAAAGGCTTGCCAACATTATGCTGGACTTAACCTGTGCACTGGCAATTGGCATTTTGTAATATATGCCTTTAAGTTTGTTTCCAAAAACCGTAAGAGGTGCAAAATTTCCTTCTCTTGCTTCTATTTTCGCTCCCATCATACTAAGAGGAGTTATCACTCTTCCCATAGGGCGTCTCTTTATAGAATCATCACCTGTAAGCGTTGTCTCAAACTTTTGACCAGCGAGAATACCCATCAAAAGCCGAATGGTAGTACCCGAATTTCCTACATCAAGGATTTTTTCGCTTTTATTTAAATAAAGCCCTTTTCCATGAACTTTAACATTTGTCCCTTTTAATTCAATGTCAACTCCTAAATTCTTCATACAATTAATAGTAGATATACAATCTTCTCCTAAAAGAAAATTTTCAATTTCTGTAATCCCTTCTGCAATTGACCCAATCATTACAGCTCTATGGGATATTGACTTGTCTCCAGGGACTGAGATAATACCTTTTAAAAATCTTTTCTTTTTAACTTCAATATCCATAACAACACCTCAAGTTATAGTGTTTCGATATTTTCTTGCATCTTCAAGAAACTTTTGTATGGTGTCAATATCGTCATTTTCTAAATAACAAATAAAGTCACTTAGGACTTCCCTGTAATTTTTTAGTAACTCCAAAATAACTTCTTTGTTTGTACAAATTATGTCTTTCCATATTTCAGTCTGAGACAAGGCAATTCGCGTAGTATCTTTAAACCCACCAGCTGCGTATTTAAATGCTTCACTGCATTTATCATGAGCAAAATTCGTAAGGGTAGCAGAAAGAATATGAGGTACATGACTTATTATTCCGACAATGGCATCGTGTTTATTATAATCCATTATTACCGGTTTTGCACCTATTTTTATTATTACTTCATTTATAAATAAATCTAAAACATCTTCCTTTACATTATCAAAAGGTGTCAACAAATAATTAGAGTTGACAAATAAATCTGCATCAGCGTTATCATAACCTGCCTTCTCTGTGCCAGCCATAGGATGGCCCCCGATGAAAAAATTTCATCGGGTAAAAATTTTTGCACTTCTTCCATTATAATTTTTTTTGTACTTCCAACGTCAGTTACAATACAACCTTTTTTTAAATAAGGAAGTATATTTTTAGCCTTTTCAGCAACTTTTCCAACAGGCGTGCATATAAAAACTACATCAGCATCTACTTGAAAATCAAGGTCTGTCATGCCGTAAGAAATTACTCCTTCTTCTAATGATTTTTGTAAACTGTCTCTATTTATATCAACACCAATAATGTCTATATCTGTGTATTTTTTTAATGCTTTTGCCATTGATCCCCCTATAAGACCCAATCCTACAATAACCGCATTTTTTATCATACAAAATCACGCCCTACTGCTTTAGCGATAACCTTTATGTCCTCACACAAAGTCTCAAAATTTTCAGGAGTAAGGGATTGAGCCCCATCGGATAATGCATTTTTAGGGTCTGGATGTACCTCAATAATGAGGCCATCGGCTCCTGCTGCTATAGCGGCTTTAGCCATAGGAGCTACAAGGTGCCATTTCCCAGTCCCGTGACTGGGATCAACAACTATAGGCAAATGGCTCAACTTTTTTATGGCTGGGACTGCACTTAAATCCAAAGTATTTCGCGTATAAGTTTCAAACGTCCTTATCCCTCTTTCACAAAGGATGACGTCTTTATTACCCTCGCTTAGGATATACTCCGCAGCACTTAACCACTCTTCTAATGTTGCCGCAAGTCCTCTCTTTAATAAAACAGGCTTGTTGATTCTACCAACTGCTTTAAGTAATGGAAAATTTTGCATATTTCTTGTACCTATTTGTATAACATCAGCGTATTCCGCCACTAGTTCAACTGAATGGACATCCATAACTTCTGTAACAATCTTAAGTCCAGTAAGTTCTTTAGCTTCTTTTAGCATCTTTAAGCCTTCTTCTTCAAGGCCTTGGAAGGAGTAAGGTGATGTTCGCGGTTTAAATGCTCCTCCTCTTAAAAATTGAGCTCCCGCTTTTTTAACAGCCATAGCACTTTCAAAGAGTTGTTCTCTGCTTTCTACCGCACAAGGGCCCGCCATTATAACTATGTTGCTTCCACCAATTTCGATGTCTTCTACTTTTACCACAGTTGGCTCTGGTTTAAATATCTTACTAGCAAGTTTGTAAGGCTCCACAATAGGAATGACTTTTTCTACTCCCTCCATCATTTCTACAGCCTTACCTTCTAATTTTTTCTTATCACCTATAACACCTATGACTATTTTTTCTTCACCTTTTGAAATGTGGTAACCTAAACCAAGAGATGTTAAAAGATTTGTAATATCAGAGATTTGCTTATCAGTGGCATCAATATTCATAACAATTACCATTTTCAATTCCTCCATTCTACCGTTCTACTTAAATTTAGGATATGAACCTAATACTTTTAAAAAATCCGTTCTACCTTTTAACTCCTCTAAGGCACTCTTTACTATTTCATCTTCTCTATGCCCCTCAATGTCCACCCAAAAAACATATTCCCCAAGTTTTTTCCTTGAAGGTCGAGATTCTATTTTTGTCATATTGATTTTTTTGTTGGCCAAAACCCCTAAAGCGTTATATAAACTGCCTGGAACATTTGGGACAGAAAAGACTATTGATGTCTTGTCTTTCCCTGTGACAACCCCGTCCCTTTGAGAAAGGACCAAAAACCTTGTATAATTTTCTTTTACATCTTGTATGTCCCTATCAATTATTCTCATACCGTAAATAACAGCTGCTCTTTCAGGACCTATCGCCACTACTCCAGGTTTAGATTTGACACCTAAGACTGCTTGGGCAGTACTGTCTGTAGCTTTTATTTCCGCATTGGGAAATTTTTTAGATATATATTCCCTGCACTGAGCAATTGCCTGCTGATGAGAAAGTATACAATGTACATCTTTAAATTCAACTGGAGCATCCGAAATCAAGCAATGGGAAATAGGTATTATCATTTCTCCTTTTATCATTATCCCATTTGCGTCGTTTATCAGCATATCTACGGCAATATTTACAGAACCTTCGATAGAGTTTTCAATAGGAATTACTGCCTCTTCGCATAAGCTATTGCTTATACAATTTATGACTTCCGGAATGGTGTTAAACTCTACAACTTCACAGTTTTCAACACCTTGTGTGTATTTTATAACAGCTTCTTCAGAAAATGTTCCTTTAGGACCCAAATAGCCAATTTTCATCCAACACCCCCTTGCAAATTATAATATTAGTGATATTTTAATACTTTGCATAAGTAGAGTCAAGTAAATTTTTCATAAAGTCTAAAAAAGATAAAGAAAAAAGCGGTTACCCGCTTATTTTAAAACTTTTAAGATTTCTTCCTCTTTAACAGTCGTAACTTCAGCTTTTCCTAAACCACGAAGAAGAACAAAATTTATTTTGGCTTCTCTACTCTTTTTATCAAGTTTTATAGCCTCTACGATGTCTTCTTTGTGCAAATCCTCATAATCTGTAGGTAATCCTGTCCTTTGTATTAAAGAAAAAATTCTTTCAAAATATTTTTCATCAATATACCCTAAATTTAATGCAAGTTTACAAGCGTATACCATACCTATAGCAACAGCTTCACCGTGAATATACCTCTCATAACCTGTTAAAGCTTCAATGGCATGTCCTATTGTATGGCCAAAATTTAATATTGAACGCAGGTTTTCTTCTTTTTCATCAAGAGATACGATTTTCCCTTTTATTTCGCAAGATTTTTTGATTATATGCCTTAATTTATCTTCTTCTAAATCTAAAATTTCATAAATGTTGCTTTCAATATACTCAAATAAACTAAAATCCCATATAATACCATATTTGATTATTTCAGCTAATCCACCAAGTATTTCTCTTTTATCTAACGTGTTTAAAACGGCGGTGTCTATATATACCATTTTAGGTTGATGAAAAGCTCCTATTATGTTTTTGCCTTTTTTAGATTGACTGCTACTTTGCCCCCTACACTGCTATCAACCTGCGCCAACAAAGTCGTAGGAATTTGCACAAAGTCTATTCCCCTCATGTAAGTTGCTGCGACAAATCCCGCTATGTCTCCTACAACGCCTCCTCCAAGAGCTATAACTGAACTGTCTCTTAAAAGTCCATAGTCATAAGCTTTTTCAAGAAGCCTTTGTGCCATTTCCATTGTTTTACTTGTTTCCCCTGCAGGAATAACTTCATATGACACATCAAAACGACTTTTTTTAAGACTTTCATTGAGTTTTTCAAAATACAAAGGATAAACATTAGAATCAGTTATTATAAATGTTTTACTACTTCTTACATGTTTCTTTACTATTTCTCCTAATTTATCAAAAGAATCATAGGCAAAATAAATAGGATAAGACCTTTCTTTTAAATCAACTGTTATAAAATCCAAAGTTCACACCTCACACTTTTTTATTTTCAGACAGACAAAGGGGACGGTTCCTTTTATCTGAATTTTAAGTTGAAATCGGACGGAAGGAACCGTCCCCAGTGTTTGAACTTTTGTTTGGAAAAATTGTTTACTTTATTATTATACAACATTAAATACATAAAAGTAAGCAGTTTTTAAACTTCTTCTGGCTCTTTATCAAAATAATAGAGGTACATGTCTTCAAATTCTGGTTCTACTGATTATTAAAAAACAAAAAAGGACAGTCTCTTTTACTGCCCTCTTGATTCATTATAGCATTTTTTCAAACTCTTCAAGCAATTTTTCAAAAACATCCAAAGCTTCGTTTACTGGTTTTGGAGTAGTTAAATCTACTCCTGCCTTCTTTAAAAGGTTTAAGGGATAATCAGAACTTCCGCTCTTTAAAAACTCCTTATACCTTTCTACAGCTTTTCCCCCTCATTTAATATCATCTGAGAAATAGCTATTGCCGCAGAAAATCCAGTAGCATATTTATAGACATAGAAATTTCTATAAAAATGTGGGATTCTCGCCCACTCATAGCTTATTCCTTCATCTACTACTATGTCATCTCCATAGTAGAGCTTATTTAATTCATAATATTTTTTGTTTAACACTTCCGCTGTAAGAGGTTCTCCTCTTTCTGCCATTTCGTGTATGAGTTTTTCAAACTCAGCAAACATAACTTGCCTATAGACTGTTCCTCTAAATTCCTCAAAGAAGTGGTTCAAAAGATAAAGTTTTTCTTTTTCATCTTTAGAATTTTTCAAAAGATAATTCATAAGTATAGCTTCATTGCAGGTAGAAGCTACTTCTGCCACAAAAATCTTATAACCTGCATACACATAGGGCTGTGTCGCATTTGAGTAATAGGTATGCAAAGAATGTCCCATTTCATGGGCAATTGTAAATACATCATTTAATTTGCCATGATAGTTTAAAAGTACATAAGGGTGAGTGCCATAAGTTCCCCATGAATAAGCTCCGGAAGTTTTTCCTCGATTTTCATAAACATCTACCCAACGAGAATTAAATCCTTTCCTTAGTAAATTTATGTATTCATCTCCTAACGGTTGTAGTCCTTCTAGCACGAGGTTAATTGCTTCTTCATATGTAAATTTCTTATCATATTCCTGTATCAAGGGCACATACAAGTCATACATGTGAAGTTCGTCTAAACCTAAAAGTTTCTTTTTAAGCCTCACATATCTATGTAATACATCAAGTCTACTATGTACTGTCTCTATAAGATTGTTGTAAACTTCTACACTTACATTATCTTCAAATAGTGAGGCTTCCAATGAAGAATTATATTTCCGTGTCTTCGCGTAGAAAATATCTTTCTTTACATTTCCTGCCATTGTAGAAGCAAAAGTATTTATAAATTTTTTGTATGTGTCATACATGGCGTTAAATGCGGCTTTTCTGACGTTTCTGTCTTTACTCTGCATGAAGCGTACAAAATTGCCATGAGTTAATTCTACTTCTTTGCCTTCTTCATCTTTAATAGTGGAGAATCTCATGTCAGCATTATTCAACATAGTATATACATTTGAAACAGATTCTGCCAATGTTTCTGCTTCTGCTAATATTTTTTCTTCTTCCGATGAAAGTACATGAGGTTTAAACCTGATTAAATCTTCAAGATATTGCTTATAAATCTTTAATTCTTCTAATTCTTCTATCATTTCCATTAATTTTTGTGTATCAATGGATAAAATCTCTGGAGCTATAAAAGAAGTAGCACTCATAACTTCAATATTGAGTCTCATGGCCTTGTCAGTCAAAGCTTGATATTTGGGATTAGTATTATCTTCGTCTCTTCTCATACGGGCATAGGCAAAAATTTTGCTGGCTGTCATCCCAATTTGGTCATTAAGTTTTAGTACCTCTAATAAATTTCTTGAAGTGTTAATTTTGCCTTTAAACTTTACAATTTCTTTTAAAAGCTCTTTTGTCTTGTTATAGTCTTCTTCCCACAAATTCTCATTTTCATATATATCCTCAAGTCGCCATTTATACTTATCTTCAATTTCGCTTCTATCTTTTAAAACCTCCACTTTAATCCCCCCGTTCAACTTTTTCAAATATCTCTTTCTTAAGCCTTATCCCTGTAGGAGTCTTTGCAAGTCCCCCTTCTGCAGTTTCCCTTAAAGCGTAAGGTATAGCTTTCCCTACTTTATACATAGCTTCTACCACTTCGTCAAAGGGTATGACACTGTCCATTCCTGCTATTGCAAAATCAGCGCATATCATAGCATTAAGCGCCCCAAGGGCATTTCTCTTTTCACAAGGGATTTCTACCAACCCTGCAACTGGGTCGCATACAAGCCCTAGCAAATTCATTATAGCAAAAGAAGCTGCCGTCAAACACTGTTCTGGTGTTCCCCCCATAAGTTCTACTAAAGCTGCTGCAGCCATCGCTGAAGCAGAACCTACTTCTGCTTGACATCCCCCTCAGCTCCAGATAAAGTAGCATTTTTAGCTATTATAATACCTATGCCGGTAGCAGTGAAAAGAGCTCTTGTCATATCATCATCACTTTTGCCAAATTTTCTCGCCACCGTAATAAGAGCTCCCGGAATAACTCCACTGGAACCTGCAGTAGGAGCAGCAACAATTTTACCCATAGAAGCATTTACTTCTGTCACTGCAAGAGCAGAAGCAGCAGCTTTTGCCATTGTTTCACAAGAAAGAGTATTGCCAATGATTATTCTTTCATATAGTTTTTTTGCATCTCCACCTGATAAACCACTTACTGATTTTAAATCTTCATTTAAACCTTTATTAATAGCTTCTTTCATTACTTTGAGGTTATTTCTCATCTTTTGAAAAATTGTATCAAGGTCTTCTCCTGTCTTTTCTTGCTCCGCTAGCACCACAATTTGCGATATTGGTAAGTTAAATTTTTTTGTAAGTTCTAATAGTTCATAACCATGATTAAATTGATACATTTTATACCTCCATTACATAGGATTTATTATTATGGCATTTAAAATTCCATCAATGTTTTTTATGGTTTCTTTTGCAACATCAGGTATTTTTTGGTCTGATTCTATGACCATAATAGCTTTGTCACCTTTTGAATGCCTGTACACTCTCATAAAAGCTATATTTATTTTGTAATCTGCAAAAATTTTAGTGACATTTGCCACTATCCCTGGTCTATCTATGTGATTTGTAATCAACGTTTCATATTCACCAGTAAACTCTACCTCTATGCCATTTATCTCTTTTAAAAGCACATTTCCTCCACCAATAGAACATCCTAAAATGCTGTTTTTCTGTCCACTTTTACCTGTTATTATCATTTTTACAGTATTGGGATGTGGTGATTCTTCGTCACTTTCAGTAAATTTAAACTTTATCCCTTGCTGTCTTGCTATTTCAAAAGAATGAGGCAGTTTCTCATCATCTGGGTCAAAACCTAATATCCCTGCCACAAGAGCCTTATCCGTACCATGTCCCCTATATGTACGGGCAAAAGATTCATACAATACAAATTCCACTTCTGATATATCCTCTTCCACAATTTCTCGAGCAATTTTCGCAAGCCTTGCGGCCCCTGCTGTATGAGAACTGCTGGGTCCAATCATCACAGGCCCCATAATATCAAATACACTGTATTCTCTCATACAAAATCCCCTTACGTAAAAGTTTTCTTAACTATATTGTACCTTTAGCCCTATAAAAATGCAATAGAACAATAAGCCAGTAAATCTGACTTATTGCTTTTTTATTTGCAATTTTTTTATATTTAAGGGTTTTAGCTTATTATGCTTGATTAGCACCTCTTTAAAAGCTACGTCAATAGTCGTACCTTTTTGATACTCTAAATATACTTCTTCAAAAAATTCTTTGCCGAATTTTTCAAATAAAAGTTCTATATATTCATCTGTATTTTCTTCATCATATGAGATTTTTCCAAAAACAAAATTTTTGCCCTTAGACCATTTTAACTTCATGATTTTTTACTCTTCCTTTATCAAAACAGCTCTTGTAGGGGAGGCTTCGGCACCTCTAATTTTTAAAGGCGCAGCATATAAGAAATATTCTCCTTCTTCTACATCTTTTAACCGTAGTCCCTCAAGAATAACTATACCTGCTCCTAAAAGAATCTTGTGAGTTTCATGCTCCGGCTGATTTCTCTCAATTCCTAATGCATCAATACCTACACCAATTACACCTTTTTCTTTTAAAAACTGGGCACCGCTTTTATCTAAATAGACAAATTCAAAATCGAAATCCTCTCTAAAAGAATTTCTTGTTTTAAATATTATAAAATCTCCTTTTTGAATGTCTTTACTTGCAAGGTCTTCCGATGTTATTTTATCAGATATATTTGTAAAGTCAAATACTTTACATTTAGTTATAACCTTATTGAGGTCTATATTTTCTACTGTATCTCCTCCCCTAATCATGTGTAGAGGAGCATCAATATGCGCTCCTGTATGCATGTCCATGCTAATACAGGACTCTCTCACATCGCCACTATCAACAGTAATAGTATGTTTAGGCCTTTTTTCTTTTTTATTTTTGTAAACAGTCATATTTTCGTGAATTTCCATTGAAATATCGTATATTTTCATTTAATTTACCCCCTTCTTTTATACATTCCACCACATTCTATTGTCCCTTAGTAACAGCTCATTTGCTTCTTTAGGTCCCCAGGTCCCTGGCTGATAATTAGGAAAGTCAGGCGTTTTGTCTTTCCATGCTTCAGCAATAGCATCTACAAACTTCCAAGAATATTCTACCTCATCCCATCGCGTAAATAAAGTAGAATCTCCTCTCATGACATCGTAAAGAAGTCTTTCATAAGCTTCTGGAGAATTATTTGAAATCTGGCAATTTTGACAAAAATCCATATCTACAGGTTGTATGGTGATATCTCCTGCCCCAGGAACTTTTGCATTAAATTGAAGCTTTACACCTTCCTCAGGTTGAATTTTTATAACTAATAAATTTGGCAATAAATTTTTATATTCTTTAAAATACAAGATTCCTGGCAACGGTTTGAACTGTATTACAATTTGTGTAGACTTTTCCGGCATTCTTTTGCCTGTGCGAATGTAGAAAGGTACTCCTGCCCAGCGAAAATTTTCCACATGCACTTTCAAAGCTACAAATGTCTCTGTATTAGAAGTAGGGGAAACTTTGTCTTCTTGTCTATATCCTGCATACTGCCCTCTCACAACATTTTTCTCAACAGCCTCTGGAGTAAATATCTCCAAAGACTTCAGAACTTTTACCTTCTCGTCTCTTATAGATTCTGTATCGAGGTTTACAGGCGGTTCCATTGCCGTTAAAGTTAGAAGTTGAAGCATGTGATTTTGTACCATATCTCGTAACGCCCCGGCTTTTTCATAATACCCACCGCGATTTTCTATTCCGACTATTTCATTTGAAGAAATCTGAACATTATCAATATACCTTCTGTTCCACACAGGTTCAAAAAATACATTAGCAAATCTAATTATCATTATGTTCTGAAGCATCTCTTTTCCCAGATAATGGTCTATCCTGTAGGTATTCCTTTCCGTGAAAACATCAGTTATTATTTTATTTAATTTCCGTGCCGATTCCAAATCTTCTCCAAAAGGTTTTTCTATGACCACCCTTTGCCAGGAAGTCTCATTATTTACCATACCATGCCTATAGAGTTTTTCAACAATTATACCGAAATATTCTGGAGCTACTGCAAGATAGTATACCCTATTGCCCTTTGTATTGTATTTTTCATCAAGTTCTTTTAAAAAAGAACTTAATTCCATATAGCCATTATCATATACAAAGTCAAATCTCTTATAATATATCCTTTCACTTAAATCTTGCCAAACTTTTTCATCAATGTCAAATCTCGAATAATTTTTAACGGACTCTAATACTTCCTTCCTATATTGTTCCTCTGTTTTGTCTCTTCTTCCTATGGATACAACAGCAAAATTTTCAGGAAGAATTTTTTGGTATTTCAAATTGTACAAAGCAGGCATAAGTTTTCTGTGAGTCAAATCCCCTGTCCCGCCAAATATAACCATTATATTAGATATATTATTTTTAACCATAAAACCACCTCTATTAATTCTTTTCCACCGCATGTCCTCCAAACTCATTTCTCAAAGCAGCTACAACCTTTCCTGCAAATGTATCTTCTTGCTCTGAACGATATCTCATAAATAAAGACTGTGCAATTACAGGCACTGGCACTTTGAGGTTTAAAGCTTCTTCTACCGTCCAGAGTCCTTCTCCAGAAGAGTGCATTACTCCTTTTATCCCAGACAATTTAGGGTCTTTTTCAAAAGCTTTTTCCATAAGCTCCATAAGCCATCCACGAATCACTGACCCATGACTCCAAACTCTGGCCACTTCTTTTAAATCAAAATCAAACTGACTTTTCTCTAAAACCTCAAACCCTTCTCCTATAGCTTGCATCATTCCGTATTCTATGCCGTTGTGAACCATTTTTGCAAAATGTCCTGAGCCGTTTTTGCCTGTATGTAAATAACCGTTTTCCGCACTTATATCCCTAATTAGAGGTTCAATATATTTAAAGACCTCATCTTCTGCTCCTATCATGGTGCAAGCCCCATGTCTTGCTCCTTCAATTCCTCCACTTGTGCCTACATCTACAAAATCAATTTCTTTTTCTTTAAGCATCTCATACCTTCTTAAAGTATCTTTATAGTAGGAATTGCCGCCGTCTATTATGATGTCATGTTCTTCAAGCAAGGGAACTAATTTTTCTATCATTTCGTCAACAGGGTCTCCTGCAGGTACCATAAGCCATATTATTCTTCTCCTTTCAAGTTTTTTTACTAAATCTTCAATTGTATAAGCTCCTTTTATTCCTTCCTTTTCAGCCTCCTTTATTTTCTCAGGTGACCTGTTATATGCCACTACCTCATGCCCATGGTCTCTCATATTTAAAGCAAGATTAAATCCCATTCGTCCTAATCCAATTAAACCTACCTTCATATAAATCCTCCTTAATAATAATTATTGTTGTATAATATTTTTTACTTAGGGTGTTATATAATTATATCACACATTTTAAAAATTTAAATGACGAAAATCACATGCTTTCATTTAAAAAGCAAGGAAAAACCCTGCTTAATACCTTTACACTATTATTTTCCCTTGTTTTTATCTGCAATATAACAAATTTTAAAAAGGGACCTATTTTAGTCCCTTTTACCTTATTCTTAAATACACTTTTAAATAATTTATCATATTTTTAGCATTTTCTTCATAGGTGTCTATATAAATATTTTTTCCATCAATTGTATAACTAAAATCCGTAAAACCTTGATTCATAAGGTACTCTTTTACAGAGTTTTCCCCTAAATCTCCTTGTGCAATAAGGATTTTTTCTCCCACATATTTCCCATTTACATATATACTAAATGTATCTGTAGGTACTTTTAAATTTGCATTTCCATTGTCTGGTGTAACAATTATACCAGGCGCTATGGAATTTTGCCCGTATGGATAATTCAACATTAAACATCACCTCTACTTTATTTTACTCAAAAGAATTTAACATATTCTTAACAAAAAGCGGATTGTTTTATAATCTACAATCATTTATAATAATTTGTGAATAAACAAAAAGGGGGATGTTACGTGTCAAAAAATAAAAAAATTTTGTATTTTATATGTACTGGCAATTCCTGTAGAAGTCAAATGGCAGAAGGTTTTGGCAAATATTATGGAAAAGATGATTTTGAAGTATATAGTGGTGGTGTAGAAGCTCACGGTTTAAACCCAAAAGCTGTACAAGTTATGAAGGAAATAGGAATTGACATAAGCAATCAAACTTCCGATTTATTGGATGAAAATATCCTTTTTAAAGCAGATTATGTGATAACTTTATGTGGTGATGCAAGAGATAAATGTCCTGCTTTGCCTCCTTCAATAAAAAGCCTCCATTGGGACTTAGAAGACCCTGCAAGAGCAACAGGCACAGAAGAAGAAGTTTTAAATAAATTTCGTGAAATAAGAGATATAATAAAAGAAAATGTAAAAAATTTGATAGAAGACATAAAAAAGCACTCGCACTAATCACGAGTGCTTTTAAATTATAAAATTCCAGCCTCTTCATGTTTTTTCACTATTTCTTCAGCTAACTTATCAAGAGCCTTAAAGTCTTCTTCTTTTGGAAATCCTTTTATGAAAACTGGTGAAATAACCTCTACTTTTAAATTGGTAATCATTTGAGAAAGCTGATCTTGTGCCCTGCTACCCCAATTATAAGAGCCTATAATTGAAACAAACTTTGTCTTCGGCTTTAAAGCATTGGCCAAATAAGTAGCATAAACCACCATTGGATGAGCACCTGTAAGTACTGTTGGAGTACCTATAACTATTGTAGCAGCATCCACTAATGCCATAGCCAATTCACCTATATCTGTAACAGACAAATCAAAAGGCTTTACAATGACGCCCTTTGCCACAAGAGCAGTCTGTAGGTATTCCACCATTTTTTTCACACTGCCGTGCATGGTAGCATAAGGTATTACGACTATATTTTTAGGTTTTGCATAAACCCATTCATTGTAAGCATCTAAGATAAATTTAGGGTTATTGTACACAGGACCATGACTGGGAGCAATTATATCTATATCTAAATCTTTTATTTTTTCTAAGTCCTTTTCTATAAAGTTTCTAAAAGGCATCATTATTTCTGCATAGTATCTTTTTGCTGCCTCATACACTTTGCACTCATCTGTTGCATAAAGTTCAGAAGTTGCAAGGTGGGAACCTAAAAAGTCACACGTAAAAAGGATTTTATCTTCTACAAGGTAAGTAAACATTGTTTCTGGCCAATGTACCCACGGGGCATGTATGAATTTTAACGTCTTTCCTCCTAAATCTAAAGTTTCACCGTCTTCTACAGTAATAAATTTGTCTTCAGGTATTAAAAGTAAATCCATTAAAAAAGTTTTTGCTTTAGGAGTACATATCACTTTAGCCTCTTTATATTTCTCAAGGACTAAAGGAATACATCCCGAATGGTCTTGCTCTGCATGATGTGCTATTATATAATCAATTTTTTCTACATCCTTTAACTGTTCTATCAAAACATCCGAAGTCATCGGATCTACAGTATCTAAAAGGGCTATTTTATCCTTTCCTTCTACCAGATAAGCATTATAACTCGTACCATCTGGCAGGGGTATTAAAGAGTCGAATAATTTTCTCTCCCAATGTACTGCGCCAATTTTACTTACTCCTGGTTTTATAGTCATTGCTTTCATCGATGTCCCCTCCTATTTGTTAATTTCTCAACTATATTATAGCAAATAATCTTTTATAAAAAAATAGTTTTTCTTGCAAATTTTTATTATATTCATTGTTCTACCAAACTTTTACACAAAAAAACAATAAAATTTGACAAAAAATAATCAAAGGTATTCCTATCATAAATAATTTATGTCTTGTCTTATGTCTAAAAAAATACATGCCGAGCCATACACCTATTGAACCGCCGAATAGTGCTAAAAAGAAAAAGGTCTTTTCACTTGTTCTCCAAAGTTTATGTAACGCTTTATATTTATCAATACCCATTAAAACAAAAGAAAATACATTTAAAGTTAATAAAGCAATCATTGCAATCTTGTTCATTATAACACCTCATAATAATTATACCACTTTATAAAAGGTATAAAAACCCAAAATATAGCTATCATAAAACTATGAAAAATATTGAGAGGTGTTGAAATGGTTACCTTGACTGCATCCCACATAGCATATCTAATAATGATTTTAATTATATTGATTTTACTTTTAATGAGAAAAGATATAATTTTACCCATAATATTAGCAATATTTTTAATTGGATTTCTATCAACTGAAAATATCTTAAAAGCAGTTCAAATACTTTACACTGCAATTTTTGTGTCAGGAAAAAGGTTGTGGCAAATCATAGTAATAATATCTCTTATAATATCTATGTCAAAAGCTTTAGATGACATAGGCGCAGATATAATCATAACAAAACCTTTTATAAAATATTTAAAAACTCCTACTTTTTCTTTTTGGATAATAGGTTTTTTAACGATGTTTTTATCATTTTTTATATGGCCTGCCCCTGCAGTCGGCTTAATCGGTGCGGTTCTCATCAATCCCGCTTTAAAATCGGGTATTGACAAAGTAAGCCTTGCCTCTATTGTTTCAATTTTTGGCTTTGGATCAGCATTATCAGGAGACTTTTTCATACAAGGAGCTCCCTCTATAACAGCTAGGGCAACAGGTATACCAATTCACACATTAATATTGGCAAGTTTACCTATTTGGGCTACAGCTTCAGCTGTAAGCATTCTTATACTTTATTTTATTACATTGCAGCAAAGTAAAATACAACAGCAAAACAATCATTTAGATGTTAATAGCATTGACAAACCTTCTCCTCCTTTTAGTAGTTTTGTGGTTTCAATAATCGCAGTAGTACTTTTTATTTTGGATATAATTCTGATGCTCTTATTTAGAATTCACTCTAACGCGGCCACTGCTTTGATAGGAGGAACATCTATAATAGTTTTAATTGCCTCTACAATAGTACAAAAAAATTTTTTAGACAAAACCCGCGAATATTTAAGAGAAGGTTTTATAACTGGAATGAGAACCTTTTCCCCAATTATAGTCATCAGCGCTTTTTTTCTCCTTGGAGAAACAAGCATGGCAAAGGAAGTTATAAGTCCTCATGCAAAAGGATATCTTGTAGATTTAGGAATGTATTTATCTCAGCACATTCCATTAAATAAGTACACTGTTTCTTTATTAGAATTTTCATTAGGAGTTCTGACTGGTTTATCCGGCTCTGGATTTTCTGGACTTCCTTTAATAGGTGCTATTGCTAAAACTTTTTCTTCAACTTTAAATCTAAACCCAGCAATTTTAGCTTCTATAGGGCAGATAGCCGCAATATGGACAGGAGGTGGTACAATAATACCTTGGAGTACCGTAGCTGTTTCTACAGTAATAGACGTAGAAGCCGAAAAAATCGCTAAAAAAAACATGGTACCTGCAATAGCAGGTCTTATAGCAGCATATCTTGTGACAATATTTTTATTATAATTACAAAGCCGAGGACTAAACCTCGGCTTTTAAGATATTCCCCTCATTATCAAATTCATCATACTGTCTTTCTCCTCATTGCTCAACTTTTCCCACGTCGCCTCAAAAATCACCCCCAATCCTGGTATTGCATTTTCCTCTTTGCTGTCAACAACCTCCTGTATAAACCCTTTGATTTCCTCTTTTGTTCTTCCTTTTAAGTTGTCAAGCACAGCTTTTTTTATGTCCATAACATACCTCCAATTGTAAGATTCACTAATATAATACCCAAAACAAAAAATAATAAACAAAAAAGTTCCTAAAAAGGAACTTAAACCTAAATGGCATGGAATAAATATTTAAGAATTAACAAAATTACTATACCAACTATCCCAAAAACTCCTGTAATAAAAGAGGTAATTATATTGACAGGCAAGTAAACCCCAAATAGAACACCAAAAAAATTAAAAAATAAAAGCATCACAAAACCCACTAAGGCATTTAGTACAAACTTTAACATCAATCTCAGAGACTTACCTAAAAGCCATAAAATAAAAACTAATATTAAAATAGCAACAATAAACGAAAAAGTCCCTTCCATCACCATGCAAATCACCTCGCATATCTTGATTACATTATATCATATTTTGCAAATTAAAAATAAATTTAAATTTACATTTTTTTGATTGATTAGTCTTTATTAATCATATAAAATAATAGAGGTTACAAAATTTAAGACAAAGGGGTATGATAATGGAACTATTAATCAAAGCTTTTATAATGGGAATAGTAGAAGGATTAACTGAATTTCTCCCCATCTCCTCTACAGGACATTTAATCATTGTAGGAAGCTTTATTAATTTTACCGGAAAATTTGCTACAATGTTTGAAATCGTCATTCAGTTGGGAGCTATTTTAGCAGTTGTATATTATTACAAGGGAAAAATATTTGCTTCTCTTAAAAATTTAAAACCTGGAGATTGGGGATTTAATTTGTGGTTCAAAATCTTTATAGCTTTTATACCAGCAGCAGTTATAGGATTATTTACTCACAAATACATTGAAGAGCATTTATTTTCGCCCTTCACTGTAGCAATTGCCCTCATTGTAGGTGCAATAATGATGATAGTTATAGAAGATGCTTTCGGAAAAAGGTATAAAATTGACAACATGGACAAAGTAGATACAAAAAAATCTTTGTTAATAGGTATAGCCCAAATTATGTCCCTGTTTCCAGGAATGTCACGGTCGGCGTCTACTATAATGGGAGGTATGCTCGCAGGATTGTCAGTTAAAGCTGCAGCGGAATTTTCCTTCTTTTTAGCTATACCTACAATGTTGGCAGCAACAGGCTTTGAACTTATCAAAAGTTTTACTGCCATGTCCTTATTGGAATGGGAAGCTCTTACAGTAGGATTCATAATGTCCTTCATAACCGCTTTATTTGTAGTAGATAAATTTTTGTCCTATCTCGCAAAACATCCTTTAAAACCATTTGCTTATTATAGACTAATTGTAGGACTACTTATGTTACTTCTAATATCTGAAAAGATAGTTAAATAATAAAAACAAAAAAGGGTAGACCCATTTATGGCCTATCCTTTTTATTTATTTTATTTATTCCAATTCCTCATAAGCTTTTGAATATACTTCATAATCTTTATCACTGAAAAGTATAAATCTCACTTCTTTTATATTGCTACCTTCAAGATAATCAGATACTACTCTTAAAGCTATTTTTGCAGCTCTTTCTACAGGGAAACCATATGCTCCTGTGCTTATAGAGGGAAAAGCTATAGTTTTTACATTGTATTCATCCGCCAATTTAAGGCTTTCTATGTAAGCACTTGCTAATAAATTATCTTCATTATGATTGCCGCCTCTCCATATAGGCCCAACAGCGTGAATAACATATTTAGCCTTTAAATTACCTGCTCCAGTTATAACCGCATGACCTGTAGGGCATCCTCCTTGTTTTTCTCTTATAATTCTGCACTCCTCATCGATAGAAGGGCCACCCGCTCTATGAATAGCTCCGTCTACCCCACCACCTCCAGATAAAGAAGAATTTGCAGCATTTACAATAGCATCTACTTCTTGATCCACAATATTCCCCTTTATTAATTTTATTCTCTCTTTCATTTCATCACCCTAATTTTAATTTTTATTTACGCTTAAAATTATATCACAAAAAACTGATATTTTCACGACATTGTGTTTTCATATTTTTCACCAATTATCCATAGAAAAGCAAAAGATATAAATAAACATATAGACGCTGCTAAAAATAACTTGTTAAATCCTATAAAATCCATAATAGCTCCAAAAGAGGAAGGAGTAACTATTGCGGCCAGGGATGAAAAGAAATAATAAAGTCCTGTATATGTCCCTATTTTTTCAGCTGAAGTATAGCTCACTACAAGAGGATAAGAATTTATTGTAAATAAAGCATTAAACATTCCAGCAAAAGGCATCAAAATTTGGATTGTCCTAAAATCACGTACTATCATAAATATTAAAAATAAAATTCCTTGTCCAAAAGCTCCAATCATCATAGTTTTTCTTTTCCCTATTTTTGTAGCTATAAATCCAGCAGGTAAAGCAAAAACTAAAAATGCCAAAGCGTAAAAACCCATTGCAAAAGAAGAAACACTTTCGTCTATCCCTAAAGCTATTTTGCAATACCTTGTGAAAAAAGTTTCAACTGCAGCAAAACCCGCAATTGTCATAAAAATTGACAGGAGAGTATAAAAGGGTGCTTTATTTTGATCTTTTACCACAGTTGCAAGGGCCTTTAAAATACTCTGTTTTTCTTTTTTTCCTCATTAACACCTATTTTAGGTTCTTTAATTGTTAAAAATAAAACTATAGGTATAATTAATGATAAAATCCCTGACAAAAAGAAGGGATATGCTTTGTTTATTTTATAAAGCTGAGATCCAATAAAAAATATTATTAATGAACCTAATCCTCCCATAAAATTTATGACTCCATTAGCTTTGCTTCTGTGCTCTTCTTCTACAATATCTGGCATTAAAGCTACCATAGGAGTCCTATACGTAGCTACAACAATGTTAAACAGCAAATCTATAACAAGAAGCGATAAAAGTTTTGTCTGAAGTGGAAGCAAAGCATATAAAACGCCAGCAAGAGGCATGCTTACAAGTATATATGGCATTCGCCTGCCTATTCTTGTTCGCGTATTATCGCTTAAAGCCCCAAAAAATGGAAGTATAAAAAGGTTAGCAATGTTGTCCCAACTCATTACAAACCCAATTAAAGTATTGCTTTTTGTAAAATTACCAAGAAAAATGGGCATATAGGCATTATATGCTGCCCAAATCATGGAAATTACCATAAAACCAAGGCCTAAATTAAATATCTTCAAATAATTCAATCGCGAGGACATATTATTCTCCCTTCTCTAAAAGATTTATCAAAGTTTGTGGGTCGTCAGTGATAATCGCATCCACACCTGCTTTTATCATCATTTCCATGTCTTCTTTCCTATCAACAGTCCAAGGAAATAATTTTATATTATTCTTTTTACATCCCTTTACTAATTCAGGTATTATATTAAAATAAAAAGGATGCAGAGAATACGCTTTCATTCGTATTGCCATGTGCCATGGTTCTACAAGCCCACATTGATAAAGAAGCCCAATTTTAAACTCCGGTGCCATTCTCTTTACATCCCTTAAGCTATAATGGTTAAAAGAAGAAATAACTACTCTATCCTCAAAGTCATAATCCTCTATCGCTTTGATAAGCTTTTCTTCAATTCCTGGATAAAGTACAACCCCACTTTTTATCTCTATATTTATAATAAAATTTTTATGTCCAATGAGTTCAAAAACCTCATAAAGAGTTGGTATTCTCTCCCCTGCAAACTTCTTGTCAAATTTTATGCCAGCATCTAGCCTCTTAAGCTCTTTTAAAGTAAAATCTTTAACAAAGCCAATTCCGTCTGTAGTCCTATCTACCCTTTCATCGTGAATCACTACTAGTTGTCCATCTTTAGTAAGCTGCACGTCCAATTCAATACCGTCAGCTCCCATTTCTAAAGCCCTTTTAAAAGATGCTAATGTGTTTTCTGGAGCATTTCTTGAATCTCCTCTATGGGCGATTACTAAAGGTTTCATAAATATGCCTCCTCATTTTTCAATTACTATACAAATTTTATCACACTTACCTTTAAAAACAAATTCACAAAATTAATTTTGTATAATAAGTTTGTTCTTCTTCATGAAGGAAAATTATTATTAAATTTTCTTTTTAAAATCTGCTGTCACATCGTGTTTAAAAAATTCATAAGTCACTCTCTTTGACAATTCAAGACTGGAAAGTCCAACAGCTTGTGGAAGATTTTTTTTCAACCAATTTTCATCTTTAAGATACTTTTTAAAAATCTCTTGACCTTTCTCATATTTTTCTTTTACACAATCAGGTAAATCTTTGGCAGCATTAAAATACAAAAAATCAAATTTTATAATGTCTTTTATTAAATCCTCATCGACATCGAGTGTTTCAATAGAAAATTTATATAAAATATCGTATAAGGCTTTTAATGAATGATTTTTATATAATAGCTCGTTTTCCTTCCAGTACTTATAAAATTCAAGATAAAAGTCAAATGGCCCTTCAAATTTATTCTCCAAATATTCAAGAGTTTTTTTAAATTTTCCAGAATTATAGTATTTGTTCAAAAGGAATGCTATACCTTTTAAAATGACTAACTCTTGATAACTAATATCCTTTGTATACAAGACCTCATAGGGGGGCTTACTATCATAAACTATTTTAAACTCCCCCACTTTTCTCATTAAAGGAGTACCTTTTAATACTTTTAAAAATCCCAACTGTATTTCATCAGGTTTTAAATTATACACATCATCAAAAGTTTTACTAAAAGTCCCAAAGCTATCTTCAGGAAGTCCCGCTATCAAATCTACATGCAGTTTTATTCCCGCTTCTCTAAGCAGTTTTATTCCTCTCAAGGCTTTTTCAACTGCAGTAATACGAGATATTTTTTTTAAGCTATTCTTATTTGTAGTCTGAACTCCTACTTCAAACTGTATTCTTTTTTCCAACCCTTTTAATTCTTCTATAAACTCTTTATCCACAAGCTCAGGGTTAACTTCGCAGTGAAATACAGTATCTCCACCTATTTTTTTCATAATATTTAAAATCTCTCTTGCTCTCTTTCTATTTGAATTAAAAGACCTATCAATAAGTTTTAATATTTTCACATTTTTATCTACAAACCACTTTAAATCCCTTTCAACTTTTTCAAGGCTTTCATATCTCAATTTATTGTCAATAGAAGAAAGACAATAAGCACATTTAAAAGGACAACCTCTTGAAGTCTCATAATACACAAGCTTATTGCTCAAATCTTCCTTTTCCTCATAAGATATGGGAACTTCATTTAAGTTGACATAATCTTTTTGTGGTTGAATTACTATTTGCCCATCAACCTTATAGCTAATTCCTGCAACTTCTTTTATATCCCTTTTTCCTTCTAACACTTCCAATAATTCTTTAAAAGCAATTTCCCCTTCCCCTAAAACTATGTAATCTACAAAGCCTTTTGACAAAAGATTATCTACATCATAAGAAGCCTCAGGTCCCCCCAAAACCAATATTACTTTCGGAAGTATCTTTTTTATATTTTCAGCCAAATTTAATGCTATTTCTATATTCCATATGTAACAAGATATACCTACTACGTCTGGTTCCTTTTCTACAACACTTTCTAGCATAAAATCTGTACTGTCATTTATAGTAGTTTCAAAAATCTCTATATCATAAGGATGACAAAACTTTCTTATATTTCTTATACCAAGATTTGTGTGATAATATTTTGCATTGATTCCTACAAGAAGTGTTTTCATATATATCCCTCGCATTTTACTACATTTTACAAATATATAATATAAGTATTTATACAAAAAAGCAAATAATTTTATTTGCACAGACTGTAGACAAACTTTCGTAAAGGAGATATTTTGCATAAGGAGCGACTTGTTACAAAGCGGTAACAAAACTTAGCAAGACCGAGGGTGGAGGCAGGGCCGAAGCCATGGATGGCGGAGGCGGGCACCTTAAGGCATGGATGCCGATTGTGCCCGGTACCCTGCCGGAGCCCGAAGGTCGAGCTTTAGTTTTGTCGCTTTGGAACATCGGAGCGACGATGCAAAATATCTCCTTTGAATATTTTTTAACTTTGTCAACAAACTGAAGCAAATAATTTTATTTGCACAACTATTTTTTCCTCCAATGAGATATAATATTGTTAGGTAAAACTTTGTGAAAGGATTGAAGACTATGGCTTTTATAAAATTCAATAAATTGTGGCTGATACTTATATTAATTGCCACAATATTTTCTGTTTTATACCTTTATTATACATTATTTCCAGGAAATATACCTCATGAAGTCTACAAATATTTTTCCCCTGCAGAAATATCAAAAGCGCAAAAGTATCACAAAATAAATCGATTGATTTACATAACTTCTTTTTTGACAAAAGCAGCTTTTTTGTTATGGCTTGTATTTGGGAATAATGCTATCAAGCTTTCATACTATACCGAAAAATTAGCTTCAGGTAAATACTATGTGAATGTCTTTTTATATTTCATTGCTTTATGGGTAATTTTAAGGTTAATATCTCTACCCTTTAGCCTTTTAAGCCATTCTGTTCAAGTTGAATGGGGTTTCTCTGTACAGACAATGGTTTCTTGGTGGAGTGATTATTTTAAAAGTGCGGCTTTAGACTTTGTTTTTTCGTCAATGGGAGTATTGCTCTTATTTGTAGCTCTAAATAAATGGCCTAATAACTGGTGGGTAAGTGCTGCAGTCTTTTTGACAATAATTATGTTTGTGCAAATTTACGTCTATCCTACTTTTATAGCACCTTTATTTAATAAATTCACCCCAATCAAAGACCAAAAAATAATAAACATGGTAAAGGAAATATCAAAAAATGCGGGAATAAAAATAGATAAGATTCAAGAAATGGATGCAAGTAAAAGGACTACTCTTGCCAATGCCTACTTTTATGGATTTGGAAAGACAAGTAGGATTGTATTGTATGATACATTATTAAAAAATTATCCAGAGGATGAAATAAAGGCAGTTATAGCTCATGAAGCAGGTCATTGGAAAGAAAATCACGTATTAAAAAGTATGTTAATAGGCATAGTAGGACTTGTAATAGGCCTTTATTTTCTTAATATTTTAATTCACTCAAGCCTATTTCTCCCTTATGGTAAAAGAATGACTCCTGCAGTTTTAGCGATGATATATTTGTTTATACTACTTATAAATTTTGACACAACTCCAATACAAAATTACATATCAAGGCAGATGGAAAAACAAGCAGATTTACTATCTGTAGAGTACCTTCACGACAAAAAACCTGTAATAAAACTTCAGATTGACCTTGCTAAAAAAAGTTTATTGGATGTAGCTCCGCCACCTTTTATAGAATGGTTTTCTTATTCTCATCCTTCTACAATGCATAGGATTGAATTAGTAGAAAAGGCAAATGTAAAATAAGTCACTTAGGTGTGCATTATTTCAATTTGTTGACAAAGTTCTATTTCTGTTGGCATTTTGCATCGTTTGCTGCGGTGATATCGCAGACTAAACTAGCGCTCGTCCTCGGGCTCAAGCGGGGTTCCGGGCACATTCGTCATCCCTGACTTAGTGCCCGCCTCCGCCATCCTTGGCTTCGGCCCCGCTTTCGCCTCTCAGCCTCGCTAAGTTTCCCGGCACTCAACTGAACGGGCTGGTCCTTTCTCTTATTCTCCTTTTTTAACATTTTCGGTTGAGTGCCGGGCTATCAAGTCGCTACACTTATGCAAAATGCCAACATATCATAAAGAGTTTGTCTACAGTCTGAAATAAGGCACTTAAGTGTGCCTTATTTTTATGAAGCTTTTTCTCTATCTATGAGTTCAATTGCTCCATGAGGACAATATCTCGTACAAACACCACACCCTGTGCACTTTTCTTCATCGATGCTTATGTTTATCCTAAATGACCCTCCAAACGTAACTTTAAAAGCCTTAAATCTGCAGCTCATTGCTGCTGGACAAAAAGGTGACCTGTCGCATATATTTTCATCGATTCTTGCTACTCTCATGATTCTACCTCCATTAAAAATACTCCCCCTCTGTTTAGGGGTATCATGTATACATTATACACGAAATTTTGTATTTGTCAACATAAAAAAAGGCCATCCTAAAGACGGCCCCTTTAATTTATGCTCTTATAAAATTTATCAACACCTCAGAGAACTTTTTTGCATCATCAAAATAGCAGGTATGTCCCAAATTTTCAAACACAAACAATGTACTGTTTTTAATATTATTTTTCAATATTTCCGCAAATTCATAGGGTGCAATATCATCCTTCTTTCCCCATACAATCAATGTTTTCACATATATTTCATTTAATTTTTCTTTGTATTTATCTACATTTATGCTATCCACAATTGTCAAACTTTTAAGCATATTGCCATATTTGAGAGCAAATTTTATAGATATCTCCCCACTAAAAGAGGGAGCTACAAGATGAAAAGAAGACATATTTAAGTTTTTTGCAAATTCTAATAAAACCTCTTCCTTTTCTAAATCACACTCTTCAGAAGAACCATATCCGGGAAATTCGAGACATATCACCTTAAAACCTTCATTAGACAAACTTTCAGCTATCCCTGAATTTATCCAATCATAAGCATTGTATCTTTTGCCATGCAATAATATCACTGTATCTTTGCTACTCTCTTTATCTATTTCTAAACAATGAATTTTACTGCCTTTTATATTTACATACTCACCTTTTATAACCATTTAAATCACCTCTATACAATGAGTGAAAGCTCTGCTCCATCCCTTATCGCTTCTACTGCAGAAGCAACAGTTTTGCAGTCACCAATGAAATAATATCTGTTCTCATTTTTTAGTTCCTCAAATTCTGTATCAGGTAAATTTCCAATTGCTAAAACTACATCCTCCACTTTGACTACTTTATATGTGTCCTTGGAAGTATACATGAGTTTTCCACCAGATATTTCTTTTATTAAAGCATTTGTGATTATATCAACTTTAAGTTCTTTTAATCTATTTAAAAGCAGTTTTTTAACCATTGGGTATATCTCTTCGCCAACTTCTCCTTTCATTTCTAAAACTGTAACATTTTTCCCTTTTTCAGCAAGGTATTCGGCTGTTTCAAGTCCAGTAAGGCCTCCACCAATTATTGCAATATCTTTTCCTTTTGGAATATTTCCTTCCAATACTTCAATAGCCGTGTAAGGCTTTATATCTGCATCTAAATTGATTTTAGCTGGCTTTGAGCCTGTAGCAATGACAATTTTGTCATAAGGCATTTCTTTTATTTCATTTAAACTTATTTTTTTATTTAAATGTACTTTGACATTGTATTTCTTTAAATCATTTTCCAGATATTCGATAACTTTTCCTATCTCTTGTTTATGGGGAGGCACTTTTGCTACATTTAGTTGTCCACCAAGTTTATTTTCTTTTTCAAACAAAGTAACATTATGGCCTTTTTTAGCGAGATATTTAGCTGCGGACATACCAGCAGGTCCACCGCCAATTACAGCTATATTTAAAGGTTTATCGGTCTTTACTTCAAATTCTTTTTCTCTACCTACCTCTGGATTAATCATGCAAGAAACAGAAAGTCCTTTTTGAATGTATGCAATACACGCCTGATTGCAGTGAATGCAATACCTTATATCTTCTTGTCCTTTTATCAACTTTTCTGCCAAATCCGGATCTCCTATGAGACCACGAGCTATCCCTATAAAATCAGCTATGCCATCCTCTAAAATTTTTTCCCAATCATAAACACTGCCGAGCTTATCAACCGCTATAACAGGTATAGTTACATTTTCCTTTATCCTCTTTGCAATTCCAATTAAAGGCTTATCTTCAATCCCCATAGGAGAGATATGGTATTCTGATGTGGAAGATACACCTCCCGATATATCTAAAGCATCAGCACCATGGTATTCTAACAGTTTTGCGAATCTTACACTCTCTTCGATTGAAAAGCCTCCATCTGTAAAATCACTGCCATTAATCCTGCAAATTACTGTCATATCCGGAAGAGCTTTTTTAACTCCTCGCAATATATCAAGTGCAAACTTTGTCCTTCCTTCAAAATTTCCTCCGTATTCGTCAGTCCTTTTGTTTGTATCAGGAGATAAAAATTGATTTACAAACCAACCATGGGCAAAGTGCAACTCCACAGCATCAAAACCAGCCTTTTTCGCCCTTATTGCTCCACTTATAAAATCTTGTACAAAGCCTTGTATCTGTTCTTTTGTAAAATCTGATGGCTTGTATTTTGGATTGTGCATTGCAAGTTGAATAGCAGCTTGTGCCCCATTTTGGTGAATTACCTCCGATAATTTTCTAAGTCCCTGTATTTTGTCGTCATCATCTATTCCTATTTGATTTACAAAAAATTTCCCCAGCTTATTTACATAGCTTGCACCCACAATGACCAATGAGACACCTTTTGATCTTCTTTTATAATATTCTACTTCTCTTTCGCTTACAAAACCCTCATTTGATAAATTTGTAACAGTAGGCAACATAATTATCCTATTTTTTAACTTAATATTCCCTATTTTCCCTTCTTTTAATAACACATTGACCACCTCTTTCATAGTTATATTTTAAAACTTGCATTGACATAAGTAAAATAATATAATTTTATACAACATATAAGTGAAAACTTATGAGGTGGTTAATATGAATTTAAGGCAACTGAAAATTTTTTTGACAGTTTGCGAAAGTGGCAGCATGTCAAAAGCAGCAAAAAAGCTTTATATGACACAGCCTTCAATAAGCCAAACAATCTCTGAATTAGAACAGGAACTAAATGTAAAATTATTTGAAAGAATGAGCAAAAAACTTTTGTTGACATATGCAGGAGAAGTTTTAAAAGAATACGCTAAAAGAATATCTTCTTTAGTTGAGGAAGCCCAAAGTACTCTTTTAGATATTTCAAACTTAAAAGCCGGAAAACTTCGCATTGGGGCAAGCACAACAGTGGGAAACAAAGACAAATACCCCTCCCCTTTATTTAATGAATTCCTGTCTTACCTTAAAGAATTCCCTTCACAATTTTAATTTCTTGACATAAGTTGCCATAAATGTTACAATAATATTAACCATAAAAATCCTAAGAGGTGAATTCTTATGAAAAAAATTGCTATATTAATTGAGAATATGTATGAAGAACCAGAACTACTATATCCATACTATAGACTTAAAGAAGAAGGATATGAAGTACATTTAATAGGTCCAGAAAAAGACAAAGTATATACAGGAAAACATGGATATCCAATGAAAAGCACCCATGCTTCAAAAGATGTAAAAGCCAAAGATTATGATGCAGTAATAGTCCCTGGAGGTTATTCACCTGATTACATGAGGAGATGTAATGACACTATTAATTTTGTCAAAGAAATGGACAAACTGCAAAAGCCCATAGCGGCTATTTGCCACGGCCCCTGGATTATGGCTTCCGCTTGCAATTTAAAAGGAAAAAGAGTGACAAGCTTTTTCTCAATAAAAGATGACTTAATAAATGCAGGAGCCCAGTATGTAGATGAAGAAGTAGTTGTAGATGGAAATTTAATAACCTCCAGAACTCCAAATGATTTGGTAGCTTTTGTAAAAGCCATAATTGAAAAGGTTAAGTGAACTATATGTTTCACAAATTACTAACCCCGCCACTTAAGGCGGGGTTGCAGTTTGTTGACAAAGCAAAATTTTAGCCCCTGTTTTCTTAGTACCGAAAGCAGGGGCTGTATATATCTGGATAAAATTTTCTTTAAAACTCCAAATAATGGATAAAAATTCAAAGTACCCAAAGGGCTCTTGCCCCTCCTCCATAACCATGTTGCCATTTTCTTTAAATTCATGGCAGCAAAAACAAGCATCGCTTGCATGGACAGTTTTTCTTTTCCTCTTAATGTTGTCCATCGCAAACCATGCTTCTCTTTCATATCAGCAAATACTCTCTCTATTGTCTCTTTCCTTCTTTCATATACTTCCTTACAATAAGGTGTATGCCTTAAATGCTCTGCTTCTTCTACATAACCTTCCCATATATGCCTGAATATCCTCTTTGTGTAGTCTTTACTTTGGGTACACTTTTCCCTTAAAGGACAATTCCTGCATTTTTCTGGATTCGATTTGTACTCTCTATATCCTTCTCTATTGGTTGTAACATATGTTAATATTTCATTTTGTGGGCATATGTAACAGTCATAATATTCATCGTATACGTACTGCTGCTTTTTCATGAAACCATCTTTTGTCATTGGTCTTGTGTATGGCACTGCTGGTATTATTTCTTTATCAAATATTGTCTTTAATATGTACGGATTTTTATAGCCTGCGTCTACTGCTATTGCTTTCGGTTTTCCTACTCTCTTTTCAACTTCTTCTAATACTTCTTGAAACATTACACTGTCGTGGACATTTGCAGCTGTTACTTTTACTCCTAATACAAATCCGTTTTTATCGCAGGCTGTATGAAAAGAATATGCAAAACATTTTTCTTTTCCGTTTTTGTTTAACATTCCGCTATCTGGGTCTGTTTTGCTTACTTTCACTTCTTTCGTCTTTATTTTCTTGATTTTCTTTAATGGCTTTTTGCCATGAGCTTCTCTATCTTTGTTTATTTCTTCTTCTAGTTTTTCTTGATAAGTCCTGGCTTCTTGTTCTACTATTTCTTTGGTGTATTTCTTCTTGTTGGCACTTGCTTTTACATGGGTTGAATCTATGAATACTTCCTCCGCATTTACTAGCCCATGCCTTATTGCTTCTTCTAAAATCTTCGTAAATATTTTCTCAAATATGTCTGTCCCTTTGAATCTTCTTATGTAGTTCTGGCTAAATGTTGAAAAATGAGGTATTTCTTCTGTTAGCCCATACCCTAAAAACCACCTATATGCCACATTTGTTTTTATCTCTGATATTGTCCTCCTTATTGAGGGTATGCCAAAAAGATACTGAATAAACAGGATTTTTATTAATACTACTGGATCTATGCTTGGTCTGCCGTGATCTTCGGAATATTTGTCTTTTACTAAATCATATATGAAACTGAAGTCTATGACTCTTTCTATCTTCCTTAAAAGGTGATCTTTTGGAACTAACTGATCTATGCTTACAAATTCTATTTGATGTCTGGCATCCTGTTTCTTTGATAACATCTTGTTTCTCCTTTCCTCTTTTGCTTCATACTACTAAAAAAACAAGGAACCCTTTTCATCATAACGGGTTCCCGATATTTTGTCAACAGTCTGCAACCCCGCCTTAAGTGGCGGGGTTACAGACTGTTGACAAACTTTCGTAAAGGAGATATTTTGCATAAGGAACGACTTGTGACAAAGCGGCAACGAAACTTAGCGAGACCAAGGGTGGAGGCAGGGCCGTAGCCACGGATGGCGGAGGCGGGCACTAAGACAAGGATGTCGAATGTGCCCGGTACCCTGCCGGAACCCGAAGGTCGAGTTTAGTTTTGTCGCTTTGGAACATCGGAGTGACGATGCAAAATATCTCCTTTGAATATTTTTTAACTTTGTCAACAAACTGTAACCCCGCCACTTAAGGCGGGGTTGTTATTTATTATATCATGCTTAAATTTTATGAATCCGCATAATTTTCAAGGTAGCGAAGGTCTTTTATTATAATCTTTTTCCCATCTATCTCAATTAAACCTTCTTTTTTTAACTTATTTAGTCCTTTTGTAACCGTTACTCTATCACATCCTATTAAATTGGCAATATTCTCATGGGTTAAAGGAATATCTATTATATAACCTTTTTTTATCTTCTTGCCTTGTTGATAGAATAATCTAATTAGAAAATCGCACAGTCTTCCCATTGAATCTTTGAAAATCAAATCGCTCATCTGCATAGTAACAATTCTAAATTTTCTGCTCATGCTATGAGCAATATATTTATACATATCAGGATTTGTTTCCAGAATAGAACTTAATTTATCTTCAAAAATAATAGATATTTCACTATCTTTTATAGCTTGGCCTTCAATTAAATCAAATCCTCCTCCTAAATAGGAAAATTCTCCAAATATTTCCCCTGGTTGCAGCAAATAAAGAACTTTTATCTTTCCATTTTTATTTGAAATAAATTGCTTTATCAATCCTTTCGTTATTATGGAAATATATGGTTTGTTATAATTAATTGTTATAGTTTCATTTTTCAAAAAACTCTTTTTATATCCCTGTATAGCTATATTAAGGAAAAATTTCCTCATATCTTTCTGTCGATTTATATCAAACATTTCATTATATACCGAACTTATAGTCATCCCCTTTCAGCTCCCCACTTCTCTCCTGTTTGAAACAATAAAAATTGCACCAACAATTTTACTATTTTTACAATATGTTTAATTAAAAAAGTCAACCTTAAAATTTATTATACTATTTTCAAAATTATATTTCTATATTTTGATCTTTTATATCAAAAAAGCATGGAGCATAAAATCCCCATGCCTAAAATAGTTTCATCTATTTAGTAAAAATACCCTCCCAATCACCCGTTGCAATATAAATATGAGGCTCGTTTTTTATGTCCTTTTTATATACATAAATATCTACATCTTCTTTCTTGCCATCCTCATAAAACACTTCTCTTTTTTCTCTCAGATACATAATTTCATGATTATCTCCAAAATACGACTCTAATTCATCAATACTTGGCAAAACGCTGCCATCATCATAGAAAGTAATAATCTCTCCCCATATACAAATAATTTTTTTGTTTCTCCTAAATAACTGCTATCTACTTTTTTGCAATTACTTTTATAGCAGTTTCTATAGCTTTAACCATATCCCCTAAAGACATGGAAGGAGTATAAGGCTTATTCAAAACTTGCACTGGCAAATAAGGTATGTGAATAAAGCCTGCTTTAATATTTAATCTGTTATTGTGAACATAATTGAGAATTCCATACATTAAATGATTGCACACAAACGTACCTGCTGTATTAGAAATTGATGCCGGTATATTTTCTTTTTTTATCTCTTCTACTATCTCTTTTATGGGAATAGTAGCAAAATAAGCTGGAGCACCTTCAGGGTCAATCGGGGTATCAATTGGTTGTTGCCCTATATTATCTGGAATTCTAGCATCATCAATATTAATCGCTATTCTTTCAACAGTTATATCATATCGTCCGCCAGCCTGTCCAATACTTAGAACTGCATCCGGCTTAACTTCCTTTATTTTTTCTATTGCTTTCTCAACAGAAAGATAAAAAACAGTAGGAACTTGAATCTTAATTATCTCCGCACCTTCTATATTATCTTTCAAGTTTTTTAATACTTCATAAGAAGGATTAATATTTTCCCCCCAAAAGGATCAAAAGCTGTTACGAGTATTTTCATTATCATATCACCCTTTCATAAAAATATTAAAACGCCCAAAAATACATTAGTACTATGTGAATAATGAGCATGGCAATAGCTACAGGAACTTGATATTTTATAACTCCATATTTCTTATCTTCCATTTCCAATATTGCAGTCGGAACTATGTTAAAATTTGCTGCCATTGGTGTCATTAAAGTTCCACAATATCCTGCTGTCATACCTAAAGCCGCTACTATCACCGGATTCCCTCCTTGAGCTATTACAAAAGGAATTCCAATTCCTGCTGTAATAACCGCAAATGCTGCAAAAGCATTGCCCATTATCATTGTAAATAGAGCCATTCCTACACAATAAGCAATTACCCCTAAAAGTATATTACCCTGAGGAATAATTGTCTTTATCCCACTTGCTATTACTTCACCTACACCTGCAACTGTGAAAACGGCTCCTAAAGCAGCAAGAAGTTGCGGTAAAATGCTTATAGGTCCTACTACTTCAAGTAATCTTCTACCATCATCAGCCATTTCTTTAACTTTCCCTTTTGTAATCACCAATGCTAAAATTGCAGCTACTACAGTTGATATCCAAAATGCAACAAGAGAGCCAAGTTGTTTTGTCCATATTTGAGCAACAATAAATGTAACTATGCCAAGAGCCAAAGCTGGAACAAAAATTAGATTGCCAATTTTTTGTGACATTTGTTCTTTAAATTCTGAGGTTGATTCGTCAAATTTTCCAATTTTGACTAATCGAAATGCAGATAATAGAGTCAATACAATAACCATGTATCCTGTATATATATCAGGTATATAAATGTTTTTATTACCCCACAATAAGCCTATTCGACTAAATGTAAAAATTATTCCTAATAACCCCCAAAATAAAGCAGTAGGGATTTTTGAAGGATGATTTTTTTCTTTTAGTGTAGCATACGCTGAGTAAAAAGAAACTATGCCCATCATAATGTATAGGATTTCAGTTAAAGAATCCTTAAGCATTCAATACTCCTCCTTCCTAAGCATTTTACCTATTTTCTTTTTTGGACCTCGTTCTTATCCCATACTTTTGGTCAAATTTTCTGTCATAATAGAAAAACTGCAAAGTACCAACTACCATTATTATTAACGCGAGAGGTATTGACGCTTTTGCGATATCTAAAGCTTCTACAGTATAGTTTAATTCTTTTAATACACCAACAATTAGCAAAACACCTCCTGCTGCAACAAAAGCATTCTGCCCAAAGAAATTACCATAGTTTTCTACTGCAGCTTCTAAGCCCTTAATCCTTTCATGGTCTTCGCTTTTTATTTCGCCATATCTATTAATTGCTGCCCCTTCTGCCATAGGTAATATCAAAGGTCGTATAAATTGTACATGTCCCCCAAGCCTTAAGCCGAACATCGCTGCCAATGTCCTAAGTACTAAATATAAAGCAGTTACTTTTCCCACTGTAGCTGCTTTTATTTTTCCTATTACATATGCAGCCCTTTCACGGAGACCATACCTTTCAAGTATTCCAATTACAGGCAATGAGATAATAAATATAGACATGTATCTGTTGTCTACAAAAGCTTTTCCTAAAATTTCTACAATTTTAGGAAAAGGTACCCCTGCCACCAGGCCAGTCACAATACCAGCAATTAAAACCACTGCTAAAGTATCGAGCTTCAAGATAAATCCCACAATAATGATTAAAATACCAATTAACTTAATCATAAACTATCCCCCTTTAAAATGGATTTATTTTTTTGTAATTATATCACAATACATAAATAAAACTGTGGCCACGGCTACAATTTTATAAATTTTTAGTCATAATTATTTATAAATCCTGTAAATCCTATTTTTACTATGACACTTATGTATAAACTTTTATATCTTTTTAGGCCATTACAACAAATTTGTAGTAAAAAAGAAAAGCACTTAGGCAAATGAACCCTAAGTGCTCCCATTTTTCAGTACTTTTTTGGTGGAGCCAAGGGGACTTGAACCCCCGACCTTGTGAATGCCATTTTTTATAAGGTTTAGACAATAAAAAAATTGCTATTATCTCTCATCTATCCTTACTTCCCTCTCACATAGGTGCAAAAGGACAAATATTAAAGAATGCACTATTAATATTATCATGTAGGCAATATAATAAATTTTATCTTTTTTAGGGATTATTTCCCACAAAACTTTAAACTTTTTTATTGCTTCCATAACAAAAACTCCTTTATTTAAACCTTTTCCTTAACTATATACGACAAATAAAACAAATTCAAGCCGAATTGATTCTAGGTTGAATGGTAAAAAATGTAAAATAAGCTATATGCAAAAAAGCTTATAATTTAATAAAAAACTATAACGGTTGCAATCTGCAGTCACTCAGATTAAGTTCTATGAAGGCTTCTTCTAAATCTGTCCCAATTGTTTTTTTCTTTAAAATTTTATTCTGTAGCTTTAGACAGCTTTTTTAATAAATAACCTACTCCACGAATTATTAAATAGAACAATCCCGCACTTATGATTCCTCCCAAAAGTACAAAGATAACAAATACAAACACTCCAAAGCAAGGATATGCAATAAACATTTTCCCCATTGCTTCTCCTGGCCCTCTGCTCCCCATTACTATCCAACTTATCAGCCCAATCGTCCATATAGCTAAATCTATCCCTACTGAGTAAGGTAAGCGAGAAATGTGCCCCATGGGTACTGTAAAAAAGTCATGTAACATAATTCTGCCTCTCACCCCTGCAGGTGGCCATAATATTGGAATAATTGTTCCAATTACATGACTCATAGGCCAAGTAAAACCACCATATTTAATTAATTCTTCACCAATACTCTCAGATGTAAATCCTCCACGGAAATCCCCAATACTAGCCCTAGCAAAAATTCCTATTATTCCCCATAACAAACCAACCATTATAATTTTCTTAAGAGTTGCAACTTTATTAAAAGGCTTTAGAAAAATAAGCTTAAAAAAGGGAACAATAAAATCAGTTGTCAAAAAGTCAATTACTGTGCTAGAAGGTTTGCTATCTGCCCAATATTCTCCCAGTGAAAGTGGTTGAGTTCCCAAAACATAACAAGTAGACAAAAGAGATATTCCTCCCCATAATAAACCTATTATTAAAATTATCGAAATAACTTTAACATTTTTTACTTTTTCACCTCCCCATTTTCATCAAGTTATGTCAGATAAAACCCTAATTTCGGGGGTTATCAAACCCTGCGATCATTGATATAAAAAGATTTGAGAAAAAAGAAGGGTCTCCTTCAGCTGCCTCTTCCCCTTTATAGGAAAATATAGAAAAATTCTCTAACGCTTTGAATTCTCTTTTTAAAATAATGCTCAGGAATAACAACTGGGAAAAGGGAATTAACTATCTAGAGCTTGCGAAAAAATATCTTTACCGCTTTAATGCATTAAGCATACCTGTAAGTTTCGTCATCCATAATAATTTAGCCTATGCTTACCTCAAAATGTGTCAGTTTCAAAAAGTAGTGACACTTCTGGAAAACTTTATATATTTTTGTAAAGACATTATAAGTCTTGAAGTTATGCCAGATATATATACTTCTCTAAATATCGCCTATTACAACTTAGGAAATTATGAAAAGGCTCTTTACTATATCAAAAAAGCGATACTTTTATTTGAGTTTCAGTGCGATCATTTAGAGACTGGAAAATGCTACCTAAACTATATAAATACCTTAAGGTACAGTGGTAAATTTAAAAAAGCTTTTGAAGTGCTTGAAAAAGCTAAGAATGGTTACAAAGATGTCGCTGAACTTTATCACAAGTTTAAAATTCAAGAGATGATTCTTTATTTTAATATCGGTATGTATGAAAAAGTTATTGAACTTTCAGAAAGCATTAATACTTCTTTACTCAGCATGAGAGGAAAAAAGAGCTTACTTTTATGTTAGGCCATATAAAATACTTGAATAAAGAATTTGAGGAGGCCTATAGATTTCTTAAAAAATGCGAGAAATATTTTGCTGAAGAGAAATTTTACAATGACTTATCTGTTATTTATGAAGACTTATACGCAATTACAGGTGATGTTAATTACAGGGTAAATGCATTAGCAGTAAAAAATAAATTAGTAAGAAAAAATGTAATCATATAAACATTAAAATTTCTTTCCGCCGAAAACCTATCACCAATGTTTGTTAATTTTTTATTATATAACTTTACATTTTGTTACCTTAATTGTAAAGTAAATGGTAGGAGCACTTATAATACCTGGCATAAGCCATCCCCTATCTCCTTCTCTAGTACTTTCACCCGTTTTTTACAAGAGAAAATTCCCTACAGATGCTTGGAGAAGATTTTATAGAAATAGCAAATCATATCCTTACAAAACAGGTAAATTTTGTGAGTCCCCTGTTTTTATTTCATTGCCTAAGTAGAATTAAAAATTTTTTGATATTTGCTTTCTTCTAAAAAAATCAAACAAAGTATTATCATTCTTTGGGTAACTTGTTTGTATTCGGGCCCATAAACGGACCCGAATACATTTCAATTTACTTCCTTGATTTAAAAATTCACGCGTCCACCGCCACAAGCAATCACAGCACCACAACATCCGTCAATAACGATAGGTTCCATACTACCAAGAATTACTTCCGTCATGTTATTCACCTCCTCCCCCAAGTAATTTTATAATAAACACATCTTAAAGTTTTTTATTGTATAACTTTAAGATGTGTTACAAGCTTTTTTAAAATTCATCTTATTCCTGTTCCCCAATTATTTTCTACTTTATACACATCCATAGACGAAAAACGGTGAATTGATTAAAAATAATTAAGAAAAAATATCAAGCCTTAACAGAAACATCGTTATTTCTATTTTCTATGAGCTGTTCCTTAATAATATCACGGTAAGTAGGGCATGAGGCAAGCAATTCTTCATGAGTTCCAATAGCAGCAATTTTTCCTTTATCAAGCACATAAATTTCTCTGCTCTGAAGAACTGTTGATAACCTATGGGAAATCACAATTAAATTTGGAATGATAGCTTTTATATTCTTAAATATCACATTCTCTGTTTCGGCATCCACACCTGATAAAGCTTCGTCTAGTATTAATAAAGTTGGTTTTCTCAAAATAGCTCGTGCCAAAGCTAAACGCTGTCTTTCTCCAGTAGATAATGCTTTTCCACCTTCTCCGACCTTCGTATTGAGAAATTCTCTGCCAAAATTAAGTCCGCAAAGTTTTAGAGCATACTCCATCTCCTCTTCTGAAAAGTTCTCCCCCATTGAAAGGTTCTCCTTTACTGTCATCCCAAAAATAAAATCTGTATTGCTAACAAGTAAAATATATTTGCGCAAGGACTTCTTTGAATAGGAAGTAATTGGAACATCATTTATTAAACATCTCTCACTATCAAAATATCCGCTTAAAAAGCGCACTAAAGTACTTTTACCCGAACCACTATAACCAACAATTGCAATATTTACGTTATTTGTAAAATCAAGTTTTAGGTTGATATTATCTAATACCTCTTTATCCCCATACTTAACTGTTAATCCATTAAGAGATATGCTTTTTAGATCTCTCAATGTCCTTGTTCCATCCGGAGCAGTGTAAGTAGTCTCAATAATCGTTAAAACTCTATTAAAAGGTGGAATAACTTGACTAAAAGCACCTAAATTTTTTGAAAAATTGCTAAGAGGTTCAAATAAATTCTCAGAATATAGATAAAAAGCGATCATAGTACCTATATCTGTTCTACCTATAGAAACTAAAACTGCGCCCACTCCGAAAATCACGAGCGGAAATATGGCGCTCAAATAAGAATAGCTTGCAGTATAGGCCTTCATATTGAAGATAACTTTTCTGATATTTTTTAACCATTCTTTAATATCAAACAAAAATTTCTTAATGAGAAAATTTTCCTGTTTATAGAAAATAGCAATGGGCAATCCTTCTATTTTTTCTTTCAAGCTTTCCAATACATTTGCATAAGAAATCCTCTCTTCCTGAGACGATTCGATAATTCCTTTTGAGTATTTTTTAAATACAAAAAAGTAAAAAGGAATAAAGATTACTGAAATTATACCAAGGATAGGATTAAGATATATCAATACGGCTATCACAACTAAAAATCTTAAAAGATTAAGAAGGGTTGACGGGAAAAAACCTGAAACAACGATACCTGCCATCTCTCCATCAGAAAGTATCTTTGAAATATACTCTCCGCCCTTTTCTGAAATAAGTCTTTCTATAGGAAGCTTTTGCAGACTTTCATATGTCTTTTGAAAAAAATCAGCTGTTGCTTCTTTTTGGAGATATTCGAATCTATACTCTGCTATAAAATTTAAAATTACTACAGTGGTTCTTATTACAAAGAGCGCCAACAAAAGTGAAATTAACTTTGACAAAAAAAATTTTGACTGCATTAAGTTAATTATCTCTCGATTAATAAAAGGTACCAAGGCTCCCAGTAATGATATTGCAGTCCAAAGGATGAGTATACAAAACTGTGCCTTCCAATATGGTCTGGAGTAGTGAAGAATTTTCCTAAGATATTCTCTATGCATTTTTTCTACCCCCAAAGTAATGCGAAATATTTTCTAGGATTTTTTGCCAATTTCCTTTCTTGCTCATTATATATATCTTTTTTAAAACTTCATCCCAAAATAGACTTTCAAAATTAATAAATTCACCAAAGCGCTTTTTTATGAGTAACGGATCTGACTCCAAAGAAATCAACGCTGCAGGACATAAATCTTGAAAATCAGAAAACCACACTTTCAGAGGAAAATTTAAATCTCTGAATTTTTCTAATAGCCATTCCTCTATTTCTTCATACTTGTTATAAAAACAGTTTTTCTCTAAGTTTAATATATTATCAGTTAGCTTTAGGTGCAAATTTGTAAGAAGATGACAGCTGTATACTGACCCATCTGGGAAAACTGTAAGGTGTGCTTTAAAACCGCATGGGTAAAAATCAGAATGAACTTTATTTACAACCTCCCCAATAGCTCTTGTAATAGCTAAATCAAACACTGGTTCTGAACTAGAAAGACGGTCAAAAACGTAGGTTATATAATCCTTACATATGTTGTAAAATTTAGGGTTGCTAACAAGATTATCTACATCAATTTTCCCCGATAGTAATGGAAACTGTTCTTCTTTTTTAATAGCTATAACAGAAGCAATAGAACTTAAGAAGTCTACAATATCTATTAAGGTGTACCCTGCATTAAACGCATAGTATGTATACGTAGCTTGTACCGACAACCTTACACCTCTATTCTTCAATATTTCAACATTCTCCATTACGTGTTTAAACGTTTTAGTCCCATTTGTAAATCTTCTATTGTGGTCATGGACATCTTCTGATCCATCAATACTTACGGTGACCGAAAAGTTATGTTTAAGCAAAAAATCCAACTTTTTATGGTCAAGAAGCGTTCCGTTTGTTGATACAGCAAATCGTGGCATTATACCATTTTTTATAAATTCTTCTACTATAACTTTAATAGTTTCAAAGGCCAATAAAGGTTCCCCACCAAAAAAGGAAACTGTTGTTATAGAATCCCCTAATAATTGGGATAGTTTTTGGACGGCAATTTGAGCTGTCTCTTTTTTCATTATTTCTTTTGGAAAACTTTTAAAATCACCACCAGAAGCATAACAATAAGAGCATGCCATATTGCAACCCGTACTTACAAAAAACCAAATATTATGTGGTCCTGATTTTCTACTTTTTTCTCCACTCCTCTTTTTGAGTTCGAATGTCTTTTTTTGGAATATTTCTTCACTCTCTTCAAATATTCTTTCACACATTCTCGAATTACATCTCGTAATTAGTGAAATATCAGCAATTGAATATCCCTTTTCCTTCAATTGGAGTACTTTCCCTTTCAATTCATCAACAACAAAAAGAGACATAGAAAGAGGATGATAAACCAGCCATTCTGAATCGGGCCCATCAACGGGCCCAATTACATGATAATCATTAATAGCTCTCCACGTTTTCATACTTTTCTCACCTTCTTTTTCTAATTATGCTATTACATGTCCACCACCGCAAGAAATTAAAGCACCACAACATCCATCAATAACGATAGGTCCAATGCTGCCAAGAATTACTTCCGTCATGTTATTCACCTCCCCCTAAACAATTTTTATGCTGAGCACATCTTAAAACTTTTCTATATTTGTATTTACATCAAAGTTCTAAGATGTGCCTTCAGCCTACCTGAAATCTATCTTGGCTTTGCATCTTTTTACTTATCTACAACTACTGAATGCCAATCTATTATATCCTTTTCTCCCATTGGTCCTACATACCCATCATTCCCTAAAGCACTAAAACACCATGAACATAGTAAAAGAGTAACTATGGAAAAGATAACTAACAACTTTTTCTTCATACATCCCCTTGCCTCCCTTTACTTTTCCTTCTCTTATCTATATAATATATGGTAAGTTAAACAATTTCAACCCGAATTGATTCTGGGTGGTGTGTAAAAAAATGGATGGATTCTATTATGATTTAGAGGCTTTTGGAAATGAATTGAAAGATATTCGTAAATCTTTAAGGCTTACTCAAAAAGATGTGGCAAAGCAAACTCTTATAAGCATAGATACTTTAAGGAGAATTGAAAATGGAAAGGTTATGCCTAAACAGGAAACTCTTGATTTGATGTCTGTCATCTTTAAAAGAGACTTAAATGAGCTCTTGCTTAAGTATAGACTTAAAGATTACTCTTCTTTTTATAAAATAAAAACTTCTATTGAAGATAAGCTTGAAGGTGGAGAATTTGAAGATTTGAAAAAAGATGTCAAAGAGCTTAAAAAAATAATTGATGAAGGGAAAATGAGTCTTTATTACATTCGATTATTGAAGCAACTTCTCTTGTTAGTGGAGTCTGTTATTGAAAAAACTGTAAATAATGATTATGAAAAGGCTTTAGAAAAATTGATTGAAGCTATGAAAGTCACTATACCAGATTTTTCTTTTTCTAACTATACCCGCTTTGTGTACAGCAGTATGGAAGTTAGAATCTTAATGAATATGGCTATTATACTAAGAGAAAAAGAATCATACGAAAAATGTATAGAAATGCTCCTTTTCTGCTTAGAAGCACTGGAGAAAGACAATGTAGAAGAAAGAATTAGGGTATATTATAACCTCTCCTATGTGTATCACCTGGCTTCCATATATGATAAGGCGCTTTACTACGCAGAAGAAGGTATTAAAACTTGTACAGAAAACAAGACTTTAAATGGCTTGGCACTTTTATACTTCAGAAAGGGAATTGCCGAATTTAAGCTTAATAGAGAAAACTACATGGACTCTCTTTTAAAGGCTGTAAATCTTTCAGAAATATGTGGGCATGAAAAGTTAAAGAAAATGGTCATAGAAAGTTGCAAGAAAATTTATAATATAGACCCGGAAAATTTTTAAAAGCTTTAAAGTATCTTCTATTCCTGATTAAATTAAATATAAAAAAACAGCAAGGAGCAATATTTTACTTCCTGCTGTCAGACACCATTGATAGTGTAACTTTTGTAGTTTTTTATAACCACAATAGGCGTTTGCTGTTCTGAGTTACCTGAAGGGTTGTCCAAAAAAGCTTTTCTACGTATTCCTTATCTACTCCTTTTGAGGCGCCAACGCAGTCAGCTTTATGTAAATCATTTGCGTCAATTATTACAGCATCCACTCCTGTTTTTTCTTTTATCATGTCGCAAACTTTATCCGGGTCTTTGGGGCCTAAAACTACATGTCTATGATATGGTGGCATTGTACCAGCAAAATCGTCGATTAAAGCAACTTGCCTTCCAGCTATTATAAAAAACCAGCCTTTTCTCCCCAAGAGTTTTCCTATGCCACCTATGATTGTAGCTATTAAGATTCTAAACCATCCCACTTCTTCATAGTTTAAGCCTCCATTTATACTAAAAATTGTAACACTAAAATTTTTAGTAAATATCTTTTATTTTTTTCTTGCTGTGGTAAAATATATTTAGTTTTATCACAATTATACCATAATTTTATCACACTTTTCTCACAATTTTTTTAAATTGGAGAAGGGAAATGTTAAACAAGCTGACAAATATAAGGATTGATTCTGCCTGCAACAGCCCATCAATAAAAGAGCACAAGAGCCTGCTGGCCTTTGATTTCTCTCTAGACATCCCTTCACACCAGGCAGAAATTCATGAAAATACTAGACTTTCAAACAAGGGGGACGGTTCCTTTTATCTGAAAAAATCAGACAGAAGGAACCGTCCCCTCTGTTTGATTATTAACGCATCCGGTTTTTTATATCCTCTTTTGTTTTAGCTGCAGTTTTAGTTTGTTACTTCTTCAATCTTTCGATTTTCGATCTCCTATCTCCCTTGCTTTCACTCAATTTATATGTTGCCACAATAACCCAAGGCTAAGTAATGGATGCTAGTTAGGCTTTACCACGACTGAAATTTTATAATTATTTTTTGAATTGCTCAAGCAAAAGCTTAAGAAGCTTAATAATAAAGACTAAAACAACAACATTTACTACTAGTACTATGACTGTTGCAATTAAAAAAATAAGAACATAGATAGACATAGAATACCTCCCATCCCTATTAGTAATTAGCCCACGAATAATAGCTATCGTTTCCAACGTATAACCTTAACCTAAAGAAGGTAGTTGTATAGTAACCTCCTATTGTGCTTCCTTCCCATTCTAAAGTAGCATAAGCATGTCCAGAAATGTCTTCCCAAGCTTTATTTATCCCAAATGATGTAAGCGAATAAGTACCGACCCATAGTGTAAAATTATCGTAGGATTTTTAGATGATAAAAAAACAAGAGACAACCCCTGTGATAAAATAGATTGTGGAAAACCAAAAAAACATGAAAGGGGTGTCTCTTGTGAAAAAAATTAAGTTTGAAGATATTATACTACAAAATGCATGTAATTACATCAATAATGTGATAGAAATTTTTAAAAAGTTATTAGAAGAAGGGATGGATATAACAGAACTTTCATTAAAAGTTAGAGAAATGGTAGACAAATTAGGTATAGAAACAATGGTAGCAATTATAGAAGAATTAGATAAGATAATAAAAGAAGACAAGAGAAGGAAAGAGAAATGGGTAGTAGAAAGGGAAGATGAAAAGACTTTAATAACGACAGTAGGAGAAATAAAATATAAAAGGACATATTACAAATCAAAAGAAGATGGGAGATACACCTACTTAACAGATGACGCATTAGGGATAGGTAGGCATGAGAGGATAGAAGAAGGAGTAAAAGTAAAGATAGTAGAAAAAGCGACAGAAGAATCCTATGAAAAAAGCAGTAAAGAAGCAAGCCCAGTAGAATTAAGTAGACAGACAGTATTAAATGCAATAAGAGAGATAGGAGAAGTAGAAATAAAAAAAGAAGTAGAAGAAAAGAAAGAAATAAAAGTATTATACATAGAAGCAGATGAAGACCACGTATCCTTACAAGACGGGGGAAAAGAAATGCCACGACTTGTATACATACATGAAGGCAAAGAGACAAAGAACGGTAGGTCTGAGCTAAAGAATGTCCATTACAAAGCATATGTAGGACAAAAGCCAGAAGACATATGGATAGACGTAGCAAATTACATAAATGACAATTACAAAGAAGAAAAAATAGAGAAGATATACATAGCAGGTGATGGAGCAAGATGGATAAAAGAAGGGATAGAGTGGATACCAAAATCAAGATTTGTATTAGACAGGTATCATTTAAACAAATACATACTCATGGCAACATCGAAAGAGCCAAGATATAGAGATAGGATATGGAGAGCAATAAATGAAGGGAATGAAAAAGAATTAAAAGAAGCATTTAATGAACTATCAAAAATAGCACAAACAGAGCAAGAGAAGAAGAAAATAAGGGAAGTAAAGAAATACATATTAAACAACTGGGAAGGGATAAAAATATACAAAGAAGATGAGGATGCAATAGGGTGCAGTGCAGAAGGGCATATAAGCCATGTATTTTCAGACAGGTTAAGCAGGAACCCATTAGGATGGAGTAGAGAAGGATTAAAGCTAATGGCGAAATTAAGAGTATTTAAGAAAAATGGAGGCAATTTAAGAGAAGTAGAATGGCGTAAAAAGCGCAAAAACAACAATGAAGGTTATAAATTAACAAAGAAGCAAATAAAAGAGGCAGTAAAGAGAGCTAAAACGTATACAAAAGAACAAATAAACAATATTACAGTATTAAACATGGGCAAAGTAACACCAATATATAGAATTTTAAAAGCAATAAAATATGAAAGAGTGATATAAAAAACACATAATAATGGAAACCTTGATTTAAGCAATTTCAGGGGTTGTCTTTAAAAAAATATCCTACAGTATCTTGACACTATCGTACCGACCATAGCTATTGCATGATCATAAACTTTACTGATATAATCATAACCTCCATTTACTATTACAAAATCCGCATAAAAATCTGCAGCCACAAGCATACCCACATGACTTACTTTAATATGTGTATAACTACAATACCCCGTCCCACATCTTACTGTTCCAGTTCCAGGATCTACTACTAAAGGACTAATATCATTGCTTGTGAATGTTGGACTAATTTCTTTAAGTATTTCTTTTGTAGTAATATTAACTGAACCATCAGGATAAACTAACTTAGTGACTTCTTCTAGAGCCCCTTTATCATTTACTCGTGTAAAAGTTTCTACCTTAGCTTTTGCTTGCATTTCTGGACGGTAAGCATCCAATATTTCACCTTTTTTAATTTTATTAATAAGTTTTTGTCGACTAACATCGTCTATCCCTAATAGTGGCCAATATTTTTTTGCAAACTCTTCCAAGGACAAATGTTCTATTGAATTTTTCTCTATTTTTTTATGACCTAAGGCAGCTTCTTCAGCAAAACCTGAGAAGAAAAGGTGAATAAAATTAAAATTATGATTATAGATATATTAAAAAATTTTTTCAACATTTTAATTACCTGCCAAAAACTTTTTTAATTTTTATAAATTGCAATATTAAATGCAACACCTAATGAAAATCATGTAGATATAGGATTTGGAACAAATCATATATAACCTTAAGCCCATCTTAGTTAACAAATTGAGCGAAGGTCGTGATTTGTCAAGGGTTAAAGTCAGGCGAAGCCTGCCCCTTGACAAATCACGAACGAGCTCTAAACTTTATAAGGGATGGGCTTAACAGATTTTTGCCAGCTCTTCATAAAAGTATTCCTTAGGCGTTTTGTAATTTAACAATTTTCGTGGAAGGTTATTAAGCCAGTTTTCTACTCTCTTTATCGTATCTATAGATAAATCTTTAATACTTTTACCTTTAGGGATGAAACGTCGTATAAGACCGTTATGTCGTTCATTTGTAGCTCTTTCCCAAGATGAATATGGATGTGTATAATATACTTCTACGCCATATTCTAAAAGAGCACTTTCTAAATCACTAAACTCTGTACCATTATCAGATGTTATTGTTTTAAATACTTTGTTTAAATTGTCACCAAACATATCTTTTAATTTTGATAATGCATCTTTAACAGATTTATTGTCTTTTGCATCTAATAAGAATATTATTTCATGGCGAGTCTTACGCTCTATTAATGTTAAAAGGACCTTGTCATTAGATTTCTTGCCAATTAACGTATCTATTTCCCAATGCCCAAAAACTTCACGGCTTTCAACTTCTTTAGGCCTAAAATCAATACTTTTACCCATAATACGTTTATTTTTACGATTTTGTTTCTTCCTTGGTTTTAAACGTAGTTTTAAAGGTAAATCAATGTTTTTAACTTTTAATAATCCTCTATCTATATAGTTGTACAGTGTTTTAGTACAAACAATGGTTTTATTATTCCAGCTTGGGTCTTTTTTACAATAGCCTACAACTGCATCTGGTGACCATTTTTCATTTAATATTTTATTTTCAGCATATTTCAAGAAATCTTCTGCTTTAGCTACTTTAAATTTAGCTCCGCAATTTGAACGATTTTTTTCGTAGATAGCTTGACCGGTTTCAGGAAAATAGCTTGTATAAGAAGATAAATCACTTCTAAGTTGTGTAGTAGTTCCACGTTTAATTTCACGGCTTATAGTGCTTGGAGATCGATTAAGTTTTTTAGCAATATACCGAATACTTCTTCCTTCTTTGAGTAATGCATAGATCTCTCCTCGTTCATAGCTACTTAAGTGTTTAAAAGAACGATTTTTTGTGGTATCATTATTATGAACCATAGTGAAAATCCTCCTTGTATGATGTTTAGTTGACACCTATATCATACACGATTTTCACTATGGTTTCTATTTTTTTATCTGTTGCATTTAATTATACAACTAACCCTTTTTTAATTTTTTAACTAATAAATTTTTTATTATCCTTTCCTCCAATCATTACACTTACATTACCTCTCTAGCATCATAAAATACCATCTTATTAAATCATCCTCTCCCCAGGTACTATCTTATCACTACTTACCATGTTAAAGTACTATGAGGGTACCAAAATAATAAATACCGAAAAAATGACTATTTAGGTTGCTTTTTCGTCCTTACCCCCTTTTTTTTACTTTTGTTTTTTTATTTATATAATACATGGTAAAAGAAAAAATTTCAAGCCGATTTGAATCGGCATGTGGTGTTAAAAATAACTAAAACTGTATTACTCTTCTATCTCCACATATCCATCCTTTATTCTGAATATCCTGTCACATCTTTTTGTAATAGCTTCATTATGTGTTACAATCAATAAAGTTTTACCCTTGTCTACCAAACTTTCCAAAATGTCCATGATTTTTCCCCCGTTTTCTGCATCTAACGAACCTGTCGGTTCATCTGCAAGGATTACCTCAGGGTCATTTATTATAGCTCTTGCTATTGCCACCATTTGCCTTTCTCCTCCTGATAAGTTCCTGACCTTTTCGTTTATTTTAACTTCCAAACCCACTTTTTCCAAAACTTCTTCAACCATTTTTCTTTTCTCCGATTTTGTTTTCTTTGTCAAAGAGTACAAAAGAGGTATTTCTATATTTTGAAATACCGTGTCTTCTTCTACCAAAAGAAATTCCTGGAATACATAACCAAAAAACTTATTTCTTAGTTTTGCCCTTTCTTTTTCCTTTAAAGTTGATGCTCTTTTCCCAGCTAAGTAAACCTCCCCTTCTGTTGCGGGAAGTAATAATCCTATTATATTAAGAAGTGTTGTTTTGCCAGAGCCTGAAGGTCCTACTATAGCAATCTTTTCTCCCGCATTTATTTCTAAGTTTACTCCCTTTAAAACCAGATTCTTCTTCTTTCCACTCATGTATTCTTTTTTTACATTTTCTGTTTTTATGAGCATGCTTAATTATCCCTCCTTAAAAATGCTGTTAAGTCTTTTTTGTTCAATCTCCCAACAGACAAAATGGATACAAATAATATTGTTATAAAATAAAACGTAAAGACAAACCACCATACCCACTTGGTGCTTGGCAATAAAAGCATATTAGGTATAGCTAAAAATATAGCTAATGGCAAAATGACAACTAAAACCACAAAAATAGTTATGCGCAAATATAAATCTTTTTTAGTAGCCACGTATATTTGATGAACAACATATTCTGTAAAGTTGCGCTCTATCATTACATAAAGGAAAGAAACCAATCCAACTATTATGAATATCCCCATGTTTATAAGAAAGCTTGAAAAAAATATAAAATTCATGAAGTCCTCATTATAGTCCTTTTCAATTATACTTTTTAAATCCAATTTTTCAGGAATTAAAGTAACTTTTTTAGTCTTATTTGCCATTTCTACAATTTTGTCAATCTCGTCTTCCTCCGATTTTGTAATATGAATATTTTGTATTAACTCAAGAAACCCTCCTGTTTGGTACAATGTTGCTACTTCTCTTGATGAAGTCAAAACCAGTACTTTGTCGTCTAAACTTCTGTATCTGCCTTTATTTATATAACCCTCTCCCTTTTCTAATCTGCCATCAACCTTGTACGTTTGCCTATTAAAAATTCCCAATTTAATTTCATCTCCAATCTTGATGCTTTTTACATCAAAACCTATAAAAACGTATGAGGATTTTTCTGTATCTTTGTATTTATCAATGCCAAAAATTTTATCAAAATTCCCCACCCCTATAACTATTTTCGCATCGGGATGTTCTTGTGAAAATTCTGTAGTACCTGCATTTTCCATTACGGAGTACGCATTACCACTCCTGTCAAAAAGATTTTCAAAAAAATAATATATCTCTTTGTCAATAAAAGGACGTTCCCACTGGTTTATGTAATCTTTAAAAAAGATTATATTGTTATTTTTTACAATCTTTAGTGTTTTGCTGTGGTAACTCATCTGTACAAACTGTTCTAAAATTATAATTGTAAAAAACAAAAAAATTGCCATTTGGAAAATAAATAAAAGAATTTTCCATTTGTTTTTTCTAATATCTTTAAAAGCTAATTTAAACTGCGTAATCATATACTTCACCCTTTCGGTTTAACCTGTAGTCTACAGTTAAAAACGCCAAAAGCCATATTGCATATCCCAATAAGACATTTGCCAATACGACAATTGATAGTGTTTTAATCGAAACATCATAAATACTGCTGGCAAAAAATAGTTTGTAAAAAATTGTGACTAGCACAGAGCTTGAAAATAAGTACTTCAATATTTCTCTTGTATACCTTAGCAAAAGCTTTACATTTGTTGCTCCAAATATTGAATGTATAATCATAACTTTTTTCTGATTATGCAAAAGTATATAATAGAAAAAATACAAGTTTACACATACGAAAATAAAGGCTATAAATAGAGGCAAATAAATTTTAGAAAGCAGTATTGAAGAGATAATATTTGTAAGATTGCCCTTGTAAAAGCCTTCATCAGTAATGTCATATAAATACCCGTATTTTTGCAGCATCTTTTGAATATCACTAACAATTTGACCTACCTCTTCTTTTGAATTAGAATCAAAATAATAAAATCCAAAAATATTATTAGCCTTGCTAAAATAGTTGTATATATATTCATGAGTTTTGTCATACAGGGGATGTCTTGAATCGTATACTCCTACTATGTTTAGTCTTTTACCTTCTGCATTGTCTTCAATATAATTTCTACCTAATCTTTTTACATTGTAATCATAAGAATAAGAATCTTCCTTTATGATTATGTCTTTATCAGACACAGCAGAAAACATATCCCCTTCTTTTAATAAGTTTGATTTGTAAAAGTTTATTGGGTCATATAAACCAAGTCCAACATCCTCTATGTCCCAATATACCATTACAATATTTTTATTTTTAACAATTTTATACATTTCCTCTCTAACTTTATGGGCTGTTTCAACGTCTAAGGCTAGTTGAGGATCAAAAGGAGGGGAAATTTGAAGCTCGACAAAATTCTCACTAAGTCCCAAAGGATTTTTTAAAATCGTATCTGCTCTGAAATATGTAAACAAAGAAAAAATGAGAAGTGCTACAGAAAAAATAAAAGTCAGTGTGAAAAGTATAAATTTGTTTTTCATTTTTTAATTCTCCTCTCATTATATGAATTACAACATATACAATGTTGTCTTCTCCGAACCGGAAAGCCCTATAAAATATTATGAAAAACTATATAATGTAAGTCTATTGCATCCTCTTCTCCTAATGGTACTACCCCTCTATCTCCTAAGGAACTCAAGAAACAAGATGTAAATAAGATATTAACAATAAAGAAAATAACCAGCAATTTCTTCTTCATTCCATCTTCACCTGCCCTTTACATTTCCTTCTTTTAACTATATAATAGATAATAACCAGGATAATTTCAAGCCGATTTGAATCGGCATGGGGTGTTAAAAAATGGATGGGTTTTATTATGATTTAGAAGCTTTTGGTGAGGAACTTAAAAATATCCGCAAATCTCTAGGTCTTTCTCAAATCGATGTTTCTAAGCATGGCTTTATTAATAGAGATACTCTTAGAAAAATTGAAAACGGTAAGGTTCTACCCAAACAGGAAACTTTAGAATTATTATCACACCTTTATAAAAAAGATTTAAATGAGTTGCTCTTGAAATACAGATTAAAAGATTTTCCTACTTTCTTTGACATAAAATGCTCTCTTGAAAATAAGCTTGAAAGCGGAAATTTCGAGAGTTTGAAAGAAGATGTTGATAGGTTAAAGAAACTACTTGAAAAAGGCAATATGAGTTTATATTACTCTAAATTATTAAATCAACTTTTACTCCTTGCTGAATCTGTTTTTGAAAAAACAATTAACAAAGATTATGAAAAAGCCATGGAAAAACTCCAAGAAGCAATGAAAATCACTATTCCTAATTTTTCTCTTTCTAATTATACCGATTTTGTCTACAGTGACATGGAAATTAGAATTTTAATGAATATGTCTTTAATTATCAAAAAAACAGAGAATGTGCAAAAAAGCCTTGAAATGCTTTTATTCTGTTTAGAAAATTTATCTCCAGAAGAATGGGAAACAAAAATAAAAATTTATTACAACATATCTTACAATTACCATATTCTTTCTCTTTACAAAGAATCTTTACATTATGCAAATCTAGGCATAGAAACCTGTATAAAAAATAACACTTTAAGTGGCTTGGGGCTTTTATACTTTAGAAAAGCAATTGCAGAGTACAATCTTGGCAGAGAAGAATACAAAGACTCCTTATCGAAATCTATACATTTATTTGAAATAACCGGTCAGGAAAAACTTATAAATACAACTATAGAGTTCTGCAGGAAACTTTATAATTTAGAAATTTCTAAGGAAAATAATATGCTTTTGATAGAAAAATTATAAATGAGATTAGACCTTAAACCATTACAAAAGGAAATGATAATAAATGTGTTTGTGGGACTGAAAAATATTTTGTGTATTTAAGATTAATTTTATCTTCTTTCTCAACAAGAATCAATTAACATTTTTATCTGTTCTATCTTCAGTATGACCTTTTTTCTATATCTTATGGATGAATATGGATGAAAGTGAATAATTTCGGTTAAAATATTTGATTAGTGTTAATGTACTCATGAATAGCATTTCTGTAAGGGTCAAGTTTTGAACCTCCTTTAGGATGAGGTTTTCTTTCGGGGATTCTCTCTGCTCTGAGATACTTTCTTATTGTGTTTCGAGAATGACCTGTTTCTCGTGAAATTGCACGAATACTCTTGCCTTTTGCCCTGAGTTCATGTATCATGATAATAGACCCACTCCCTAGCATTTTTTATCTCCCTCCGATCCTTTCTTGGTTGATTTTAGATCAGAGGGATATTTCGACAGGGGTGGGTCAATTCCTTCTCGTTACCCCTGGGTCAATTATACACCGTTAGTGACACCTTTAAAAAGGAAGAAGTAAATTTAGCTACTTACTATGATTTTGATACTGCCAGACTTGCTATATTTGAGTATATTGAATTTTGGTATAATAGAAAGAAACTACATAGTAGTATAGTGTATATGACTCCGCAGCAATTTGAGGATTTAATTAAAAAGTCAGCATAAAATTTCGAGTTTTTGTGTCTACTATATTGACATAAATCCAAATTTACAACAACTACATCATATTTCAGTGTAAAACTAAAGGGCGGGCATTCAGAAAAAAATACCCACCCCAATTCTTGACAAATAACCAAAAAATTAAACCTCATTCATATCTTCTAATATAAATCACACTGAGAAAAATTCAAATTTCCGTACCTAGCTCTTATCAATTCGAAATCTCCACGACCTTTACAAAGATAAAAAGCATGGCACCTTGCACACTCTGACTTAGACAAATCACGTTTTAAGGGAGGAAGTATTATATTCTTTGTATTGTTTTCAGAAATGTTACAAATTAATTCTCCCGTTAACCATGAGTAAACATTACCGTTATAATGAATATATAATTTGTCTCTTTCTAAAACTATTAAGTTATCATTTTTTACATAATGTCCAAAATTATTTTTTATGTTTGAATAAGTTTTGAGAAGTTCAGTAGGTACCGAAACTGTTATAAATTTAGGATTGTTTTTTTTTAGGAATTCGTACATATAATAAATGTAGTCGTAGATATACTTTTCATCGACCAAGCGAAAAGCTCTCCCTTTCTTAATAAGACTACTTATTGATATTTGTTTTATTCCCAGAGACATATAAAAATTATAAATTTCTTTAACATATTTTAGATTTTCTTTTGTTAAAACTAAGTTTGCTCTCAATTGAATACCATTATTAATAACTTCTGTGATTAGAGTGTTTAGCTTTCTCCAATCATTTCTTCCACTTATAATCTCATGAAGTTGTGGATTATGTGCATAAATAGAAACCTGACCCACATCTAGTACAGAAAATGATTCCTTTAAGAGTTCAATAAACTCCCTGTCGATAAGAACTAAATTTGTTAATAAAGTTATTATGTGACCATCTTTTTTGAGTTCACGAATCAATGGAGTTAGTTCACTTTTTCTAATTAAAGGTTCGCCACCTGTTATTTGAATATGGTAATTATTTCCTTTTAAAAACCTAACTAGTTGCTTATAATCAAAACTTTTATTAGTATCTTTTTGTGGCCCCCCAATCTGACAAAAATTGCAGTTTCCATTACATTCTCTTGTTATTCCAATAATTACTTCAAATGCTCCTTTGCTCACTTTTTCTAACTCATCAAACGCTTTCATTCTTATAGATTCTTCTTTTGACAATGTTGTATTATAATTAAGTATATACTCTATTTTGTTATATAGTTCCATCATTAAGCACTTACCTGTATAAGATGTTTCAAAGTCACAATTAGAATATTGGTAGCATTTTTTGCATTCAGCGTAATGATATATTTTGCCATAAGAAAGAGCCATACGAAAGGCTTCCTCTATTTTCTTATCTTCAAGTGAAATATAAATTTCTGGAAACCATCCTATACCGCATATGCAATTTTCATGAGCAATTCCACATACAAACTGATGGCTTAGAAACTTGTTTTTTACTTTTTCACTGTTATCATAAACTTTTAAAATATCTTCATATTTGGAACCAATGTAAGACAATGGAATCAATTCATTTGGGAATGTAATTGAATGCTCTTTAATACTATTAAACTCTCTGCTACTTACTACCTTTATCAGTGTATCAACTATTTCAACACACAATTTTTCATCAACTTTGTCTTTTGCCCTCCCAAAAGGAAGAACCGGATTAATATGTAAGCTTTCAATCCCTTCATTAAATACATATTTCACAACATCCATTATACTTCTATAATTATATGGAGAAATAGTTGTATTTACTTTTATTTTTATATTTTTTTCTTCAAATATTTTATGTTACTTAGAATATCAGTCAAATTTGTACCTTTTCTTAATAGTTCATATTCATTTTTATCAATAGTATCGATGCTTGTTTGTATAAAGGAAAAAGGTTTTTCTTCAAGAATCTCTATTACTTTTAATCGTCTATGATCTAGATTCAAAGCTAAATTTGAAAAAAGTCCAAGTATTACGTTTGCGTTATAAAAAATTTCTAAATACTCCTTGCACCTAGTCGGAAACAATAATGGCTCCCCACCCGATAAAACGAAAATAACCGGAGGAGTATTCTCTAACAGTTCAAGTAAGCGTTTTTTTAGCAAAGGATTTGCTTTATCAACCTCCCCACTCCGAAATTTTTTAGACATAGAACTACATAAAAGACACTGTCCGTTACACATTGATGTAACAGATAAGCTTAGGTACAAAGGATACGAGGGTTGTATTCCTTTTTCAATGTAATGTTCTGTTATAATGTCAAATATCTTTCCCCCTCCTGTTAAAAGAGTATTATTGTTTTTATAATATTTTAGATATTCTAGAATTTTGTTCATATTTCTCCTCCTGTCGACTGGTATTTTTTCAGCCCTTGGTAAAGGATAATTTTTAAAACCAAATAATATAATAAGGGAGATGAATAACCCCATATACTCTCGTATACATTGCTCTTACCAAGGGCAATCCTTGCAGGAATTGCACTAAATAAGAAAATGGGAATTGCATATATGAGAAGATTACGGAGGATTTTTGGGAAAACCGTATCAGGTTTTTCTGCCATTGTTAAAAGCTGCAGGACTATCGCTGAAATTGCTTCAGACCTTAAACCAAAAAGAGTAAAACTGTATACTATGAAAAATAAAAGTCCCATTAAAATAGAAGCACTGAAAATTGAAATGATATAAGCTATTGTCAATTTAATTCCACATATTTTCATACACCATATATTTAGAAATATTAACAAGGGGGTTGAAAGAGCTGCAGGAAAATTTAGGTTTTTTAGTACAATGTATTTTATGAGGGGCTGTGGTTTTAGTAAATCAAAATCAAAATACCCTGTTAAAACTGATTGTCCAAACTTAGAAACAGCTTCTGCAAAGAAAATTGCATATAGGTTGTTTACTAAAAAGAAACAGGTTATATAAAAAAGAATTTCTTCTCTATTATAATCACCAAAAACGTCAATTTTTTGAGTAAGCAGGTAATAGCCTAAAAATGTCGCAGTGTATAAAGATAAGTCTGCGAAAAACCAGCTTACCAAATTTGCTCTATATTGAATTGCTTTTTTAATTGAAAATCTTATAGATTCTATTAGCATGTTTTCACGCTCCATGAGAGGTGTATTTTTTTAATCCATTTTTCATAAGTAAAAAAACAATGAAACCAAGTATTAACACCCAGACTAGTGAAATAAACAATCCTTTATTTACTATTTCAATGCCAAAATTAGCATCACATATAAGCTTTGACGGGATGTATGTCATATAAGGGAAAGGAGTCATTAGCATAATTGATTCAATTTTGTCAGGCAAAAGGTCTAAAGGGAAAATGGCACCTGAAAGAAGACCTGTCAGTAAGTTTCTAATGGCAGCTATGCCCCATATTTCTGTCAGCCAAAAAGATAACAATCCTATTATAAAGGAAAATAAAGCATTGAGTAAAAAACCCAAAATTAACGCTAAAGGTAGGTATAACAGCCGGTTTGCTGGGATTTCAATTTTTGCCCAAATTGAGAGCACAATAATTATTGGCATATATAAAATTGCAAACTTTGCAAGGCTTGAAGATATATGACTATATGAAATACTGGTCAGATAATCTACTGGAAGTAAAAGCTTTTGGCCAAATCTGTAAGTTTTTATATCCTTTTCAAGGTCATGTTCAGCATGAATTTCTGTAAATAGAAGTATTACATTAGAAATGATAATGTAAATCATCATTTCTTTCAGAGTGTAATTTATGGGATTTCTTTCAATTAAAGACCTCCAGAGAAAGAAGTTTATTAGGATTGGTACAATTAGGGAACTTAAAAGCTCTCCTATAAGGTAAATTCTATACATTAAGAGTCTTTTTATTGAGTAGTTAAAATATCCCATGAAAATATACAATGTCCTCATTTTTCTGCACCCTTATACAATGATTCTATGATAATATCAAGAGTATCATCGTGAAAATTTATATTTGAAATTTCAGCCTCATTTGACAAAACTCTCATTACATTTATCGTTTCTTCTGGACTAAATCTGATGAAATATTCTTGTTCTTCCCTTGCTTCTTCTACTTTATAATATTTGCTGATTCTTTCAACTGCACAATTGCTTGCGTTAAATCTAACCTTTCTGATGTTGGGCATCATACTTTTCAGTTTCTCAATTGTTCCATAATATAGCTCTTGACCTTTGTGGAGTATATAGATGTTGTCGCATAAATCTTCAATATCAGTTATGTAATGGCTTGTTAGTATTATAGAGGCATTATATTTCTTTTTATAATTTTTTAGGTAGTTTCTAATTGCCTTTTGGGTAATAAAATCCAAGCCTAAAGTAGGCTCATCAAGAAAAACGATTACTGGCAGATGAATAAAAGATAATATTAATTCACCTTTCATCCTCTGTCCTAAAGACAGGGTTCTGACCTGTTTTTGCAGGTCTATTTCTGACAAGCCCAATTCTTCTGCCATTGATTTTGCCCTTAAAATTGCTTCTCTTTTGTCAATAGAGTAAATGGAGGCAAAAAGTTTTACAGAATCAATAATAGACAAGTCTGGATCTAACTGACTTCTCTGTCCCATTACTAATGAGACTTTATTTCTATACTCTTTGGAGCGTAAAAATGGGTCTTTTCCTAATACCCTTATAATACCTTTATCTGCTTTAATTATGCCGGATACCAATTTAATTGTGGTAGTTTTCCCAGCACCGTTAAGACCAATTAGTCCAAGTATTTCCCCTTGATTTACAGTAAAAGAAATGCCCTTTACTGCTTCTATGTACTCGTATCTTCGCTTAAAAAAGCTTTTAACTGTATTTACTACGCCATTTTCTTTTATGTATACTTTGTAAGTTTTACTGACATTTTTAACAATTATCTGAGGTTGCATTGTTTTTCCTCCTATACCAAACGCCGGGGATGGTTCCTTTAGTTGCTGGCATGGTATTCCAGGGTATGACTATTCCTGAAAAGAATAAAATAAGATATTCTAGAATGGATGTCGTTGCTCCTACCCGTTTAAAAATCATACCCAAAGATGCTATGAAAAATCCAAAAGCATAAAGAGTAAGGATTATCAACATACCGATAACTACTGCCATCGCAGTTACTCTCCATGATGAGGACATATAGCTTAAGTCAGGCTTAAACACCACATATAGTATGCCACCAACCACAAGAGTCTGAATCAGAGTAAACAGGCAATGCACAATATTGCGAGCAATCAAAATATGAATAAATGGGGTCTTGGTTATAGATATGCGTTCCAACGTTCCCAAGTATCGTTCCTCCGCAAGATGACTTGTGGCATCAGATAACGCAGATGGGGTAAAAAGCCACAACAGCAATCCAACAAAAGCTACTGCCTACCCACTCTGCGTAAACAAGGAATTTACTGCCCAGTAGAGCCCACTCAAAAAAATAGCAGTTGAAATAAGTCCAACAATATAGTTGAATAAATATCGCTTTAGGTCAAAGTAAAACTTAAAAAACTCAGCTTTAATTGCTTTCCATACACTCACCATATAACCTCCTAAAAATCGCCTCAAAATCCGGGCTTTTTTCTCCAAGTTTAACACTTCAAAATCAGGGTCGGAAAAAACCGAATAAAACAATTCCTTTTGACCCAGCCGTAAGGTTGTTTTTAAAGTAACATCCGATAAAATTTCAAATTGAAGTTCGTATTTACGCAACTTTTCCCTTGATTTTGCAGAATTTCGCAAATATAAAATATATTCTTCTTCTTTGCTCAAGTTTTTAAGGTCCTCAGTTTTGCCCTCTAAAATCACTTTTCCCTCTTGACTTTGTCAGTTCGAAACCCAAAAAGCTTGGGAATACAGGTATTGACAAAAAATGGGCGTGAAATTTGTCACTACATCACTTTCTCATGCTAATTAATTCCATGCCTTCCTCATACGTAATGAAATTTTTTGGTGCTTTTATTTTCATCACCTTCAATATGTTTTCAGCTTTCTCCTCCATCTTTTGTTTAATTAAATATTTCTTCCCATTTATCTCTATCTCCACAAAATTCATTGAACCTATCGCTTCTTTTATTCTATCACTGCTTAATTCTTTCCCCTTAGACCTCAAGCTGTATTCTAAAGTTCTTTCCAGTAAAAATGCTAAATAGCACACAACAAAATGCCCTCTTATCCTTTTTTCCGTCCAGTGAAATATTGGTCTTACCTCCAGACAGCTTTTCATTACTCTGAAAGACTGCTCTATCTTCCATAAATCATGATATGCATTCAAAACTTCTGTCACACTCATTTCTTTCTTGCTGGTCTGAATTGCATAAAAACCGTCAAATTTCTCATCTCTCTTTATTGCTTCTTCATCCAGTACATATTCTTCTGATTCGGAAATGCGTCTTAAATATTTCCTTCCTCCTCTCTTTTCTGCTGCCCTTACATTGCCGGGCCTTTCTAAAAGTTCTTTTGCTTTTTCTACTAGCCTTTGCCTGTCTTCTTTATCTTTTTTGGCCCTCTTGCTTGAATAGGTTATTACTAGATTCTCAGGTATCTTGAATATTTCCCCTTCTCCCGTTTTGATAATATTCTCTCTTTCTATGACCTTGAATCTAAACTCTTCACCAAATATTTCTCTGTCAAATCTCCACTTTTTCTCTTCAAGAACTTGATATCCTTCTTCATCAAATACTCTATCTAAAATCTCTTTACTCATGTTTTTCAGTCTGCTTGCCACAATGTAGTCGTATCCCGCTTCTTTTATCAGCTTTAAATTAAGTTTACTGTTAAGACCTTTGTCCGCCACTATTATTACCTGGTCTATGCAAAATTTCTCTTTCAGTTTCCTCAAAATTTCTATCATGGTCTTGCTGTCAACAGTGTCTCCAGGAAACAGTTCATATCCAACTGGTCTTCCTTCTTTATCTACAAGCATGCCCATTACCACTTGTACCTCATTTACCTTGTTATCCTTGCTAAATCCAAAATCCCTTAAATTATCTTGCTTAATACTTTCAAAGTAAAATGTTGTCACATCATAAAAAACAACATCAACTACCATGTTAAATAAATCTCTATTCTTGTGATAAAGATATAGCTCTAAATCCTCTTTTATCTGGGCCAGAATATCTAATCCCCTGTACAGCTGATTTAAATCAATATCTTCTTCAAATTCAAAGTATCTGTTTTTGCGGTAGTATGTCTGAAGTTTGCTTACTGGCTGAATTAATCTTTGTACTGTCATCAAAAATGTCACTTTATCAATGTCAAACTTTATCCTGGAATTTTGGGAGCTATACCGTTTGAGAAATTTACCTATTTCAAGCTCTTCCCAAAGTTTTCTATACACAACATATCCCCAGTTTTTAATAATTCCTTCTGAAACATCTTCTGGAAAAAGCTTGATGGAACCTGTTTCTTCACTGGAGCTTAAAAATATTTTTTGCAATTTATCTACAAGATTAATGAAAGAAGGGTCATTTTTGAGTTCATCAATTCTACCGAGATTAAGCAAGACTTTTTGCTTTATTTTACCATTTTCGCGATAATTATGGACAATTTTGGCATACTCATAGCCACCAGCTTTAGTTATTTTGAGAAACATATGGCATCACCTTTATGTTAGTTTATTACATTATACTACAAAAAGTGAATATAGTCAAGTATTATGGCAATAATTAGAAGAAAAATTGTCCCTACAGTTTTGAAAATTTTTTTAATCCTAAAAACAAAAAACCCTTGAAAATCAAGGGTTTGATATTTTTTACCAGCCTAAAAATGGCCTCCAACTGACAAAGTCGAGAAAAAATAGCAGTTGAAATAAGTCCAACAATATAGTTGAATAAATATCGCTTTAGGTCAAAGTAAAACTTAAAAAACTCAGCTTTAATTGCTTTCCATACACTCACCATATAACCTCCTAAAAATCGCCTCAAAATCCGGGCTTTTTTTCTCCAAGTTTAACACTTCAAAATCAGGGTCGGAAAAAACCGAATAAAACAATTCCTTTTGACCCAGCCGTAAGGTTGTTTTTAAAGTAACATCCGATAAAATTTCAAATTGAAGTTCGTATTTACGCAACTTTTCCCTTGATTTTGCAGAATTTCGCAAATATAAAATATATTCTTCTTCTTTGCTCAAGTTTTTAAGGTCCTCAGTTTTGCCCTCTAAAATCACTTTTCCCTCTTTGAGCCATAAAACTTTATTAGTAACCCTTTCTACAAAGTCCATTCTATGACTGGCAATTATGACAGTTTTCCCCATCTCTTTTACCCAGCTCTTTATAGATTCGGTGAGTTCGGCAGCAGCAAGCACATCAAGACCGGAAAGAGGTTCATCTAGAAATACCACTTCCGGATCATTTATAAGGCAGGTAGCAATTGCAAGTTTTTTCTCATTCCTGCTGAATATGTGAATACATACTGGTCCTTAACTTCATACAGATCCAGTTTTTTTAAAAGTTCTTCGCATCTTCTCTTGGCAACAGAAGATGGAACCTGATTAAGATATGCAAAGTAGAGAATATTAGCTTCTCCGGTTAAGTAATGATATACATTTTGCGTGCCTTCCCAGAGAAAAGAAAATCGTCCTCTTATTATCTCAGGCTTTTTAGGAGGGATACTCCTTTGTACAGGATGTCTCCTTGGTCATGGATTAGCAAAGTTGCAATCTGCTTTATCAAAGTGGTCTTGCCAGCCCCATTTGGCCCCAAAATCCCCAGTACGTCACCACGCTCAACAAAAAAGTTAATATTGTCATTTGCCTTAATCTGTTGATTCCCTCTCTTATACACTTTTGTCAAGTTTCGCACTTCCAACAGCATAACTTCACTTACTCCTTACTGTTATCTTTTAAACTAGAAACACTTAACTTCTCTATTACTCTTTCATATATACTTGCTTTTGTCGGCAACCATATTTCACTATAAAAGCTCTGAAGACACGCTGTTTCAAAAAGATCGCCTGCCTCAACATACGCATGGTAAAAACATCCACCGGTGCATAAAGGAACAAATGGACACTTTTTCTCTAAGCATCGTACTACCTTTCTATCTATACTGAATAGAAATTCTGCATACCTGGAGTTAAAACCCTCCTCTATATCCCCAATCTTTCCCTCCTTGTAACCTACCAGCGAGAAACAACCATACAACGAGCCATCTGGACCAACGATATAGGAATCCGCTACTTTCGCATTACACAAACCAAACTGGAGATTATGCATCTTCAAAAGCAAGAGTGGTTCATCGATTTCATCTAGTAAGTCCATCCATATATCTTTTGCCGAGTGGTAATGCTGCTTTACCAGCATGCCACAGAGATGAGTTCAAAATTACCTCAGTAAACTTAAAAGGACCTTCCACTTTTAAGTTTATCAGAGACAAAGGACCATTTAAATAAAAATGAGAAATTTAATTATGAGATTGTTTTACCAGGGTAAAAATGGTTTTTAAGGATTTAATTTGTGTGTTTATTATTAAATTTTTAATGTGGATTACAATCATATTATATGGGAGGTGAAAGAAATGCTCATTGAGAAAGCTACTTACTTCCCACGGCGAGGGTGTATTACAAAAACTTAAGAGACAAAGGACCTTCAAAAAACTTTTTACAAAAAGAAGCGTGAATTTATCCATGAGCTCTACACTTATCGTGGGCATTGATATCTCTAGCGAATTAAATGCTGCTTCCTTTATTGATGAGGCCGGTAACCGCTTAGTTAAAAAAGCTTTATTCTTCCCCAATGATTTAGATGGCGCTCAGCAGCTTATAGATTTCACTATCTCTCTTGCTCAACAGTTCAATATCTCATCCATTAAATTTGGCATGGAAGCTACTTCACACTATGCCTGGCATATGCATACCTTCCTGGCTTCTTCTCCTGAACTTGCTCCCTTTAATCCTCTATTCTACGTCATCAATCCTTCTATCATTAAATCTTTCAAGGGTGCTTATATCTATCTCCCTAAAACAGATTCTGTTGACGCAACTGTTATCGCTGAATGTGTTAGATTTGGTCAAGTCAAACCAACTCCGCTGCCAGATTTAAGATACGCTGCACTGCAAAGACTCACTCGCATGCGTTATCATATTGTCCGCAGTCTGGTCCGTGAAAAAAATCGAGCCCTAAGCCTTATTTCTTTCAAGTTCTCAACCTATCCTTCAGAGTGCCCTTTTAGCAACATATTTGGTAAGGCTTCCTTAGCTATCATTGAAAATTTTACTCCTGATGATATTGCTTCCATGCCTCTTGATGACCTTATAGACTTTATTGTGAGAAACGGCAATAACAGACTCTCAGATCCTACTCAAATCGCCAAAACTTTAAAAGCTGCTGCTAACAGAGCTTACAGGCTTCACCCTGATCTCGCTGAAGCAAACGACTTAGCTCTTTCTATGACACTCGAAAATATTCGCTTCCTCGAATCTCAACTTAAAAAGCTTGACGGCGAAATATCAAGACAGCTTAAAGCTTTTAATCAAACTCTAACTACTATCCCTGGCATTGAGGACGTCCTTGCTGCTGGTATCATCGCCGAAATTGGAGATATCAAAAGGTTTAATAATGAAGCTGCTCTTGCCAAGTATGCCGGCCTCATCTGGAATAAATATCAGTCAGGTAATTTTAATGCCCAGGATACTTCTTTGGTTAAGTGTGGTGATCAATACCTGCGATACTATCTTGTTGAAGCCGCTAACTGTGTTAGGGTGCACACAGTGAGGTTTAAAGAGTACTACAACAAGAAGTATCGCGAGGTACCTAAACACCAACATAAACGTGCCCTCGTCTTAACTGCTAGAAGATTAATCCCTCTGATCTTTGCAATGCTCAGCAAAGGTCAAATATATCAAGAAAGAGGTGTTGTTAGTATTTAAATACTCTTTTGTTAAAAATTAATAAAGAACTCTATTTTGGAACTCCCAATTCCATTTATTGGTATATTGGGAGAAGGGTATTTTTTTGCCTTTTTGCCCTTTAAATCTCTCAAAAAATTTTTAATTACCCCCTTGACATTTTACCGTTTGTCTTTACCTATATCAGTGGTTTACTTGTTTTCGATTTTTCAACTTCTAAACAGTAATATTTTTTATAACTCTTTTCCCGATTTATTGTCATGAAACACTATAACTTACACCTAAAGTTACTAATTTTTTATATAATTGTGCAAATATTCCTTTTTCAGGATAATTGCTTTTAAGAAATCAATTAATTTCTTTTTGATATTCCTAGCAGATGAAAGATTGTTAGTAATCTCTATAGATTCAGGCCTTTATCTTGGCAGCAAACTCTTTCCTAATAACCCTTCAAGTAGTACTGGTGGGGCACTTTGAGCAGAGCGTACTGCAATACCATTTTTGACACAAATTCCACCAACTACGGTAAGGTGAATGTTCGAAGAATCCAGAAAGATCATACTACATACTAACTCTTGAACTGTTGTTTCAATTCCAACTTTCCAATTTACCCTATATATAGGCATCCCACGTTCTATATAAACGCCTTCGCAATTCTTAATCCGAATCCGAGTAGAAACAGGATCCTTATTTAAAAGCTCCAGATCAAGTTCAGTGATCACTAATGCCCTCTCACTCTCATATACTATTGGCCTAGCTTGAATTACTAGGTTGGTTGTGCGTGGAATAGGGAAAGCACTATTATTGTACCCAAGATATCCACATCCAAGATAATGATATGGGTATGCAGAACTATCTATAAACCCAACTATTCTGCCTTGTTCTACAATAGGGATCCGCCTTGTAATTCGGGCATCGTCATTGAAAGCATTGAATCCAATGGTCTCTGCCTTTGGATCCTCGAAGATTTGTAGATCGACACACTCACCAAAAATCGGAAGATTTTTGATACTCAACGCAGTTTCATAACCTAAAAAGTCAAGTTCTAATAAATGAACCCATTCATGGAAGATGTGACCAACAACATTAGGACTTAAGAGGATCGGTAAATTGTTTGGAAAAACTACCCGGTGAGGCAACATGTGAAAAATACACAGTTCTTTCAACTTTTCTGGAACATAGTCCGCATATATATAAAATCTAGAATTTTCCTGAAATTGTAACACATAAAATCCCATACGCTGGTACTTGACAAAACCATCTGTTTCTATTGTCCTTTCTTCATGATAAAAAGAAAGTACTGCATCGACAGAATAGTTTGCTACTGTTTCCACAGCAGCAAGCAAGCCTTGTGTATCAAGAAGCCCTCTCTCAACATATATATCTCCAGGATCTGGTTCCCATACAGCAGCCTTAGGAAGTGTAAACATCTTAGAACCGCCATCACTCTCCACAATAACAGTCCTCCCACTGTACATCATACAATGAACCTTGGAATCTTTGTAAGTTTTGATTTCATAAATACGTCCCTTACATATCTTGAAGTGCCGTGACCGCAGAAAATATGCTATTCGATAACACATCCTAAAACACCCGAACTAATTAATGCCCTAAGTTCCCCTAGAGGGAGTTCTCTTCCTGTTTGTTTCTTGAAAACTAACCTGAGGTCATTCAAGGCAATCCCACATTGGGATGGAATTAAACAATAGATAGTTGATGCATCACCTGTGAGCTCCACGAAAGTATTTCGTGCCTCATTACGGATAATCAAAGAATCTCCTTGCCACGTTGCAAGTGTAACGAGTTTTACAATTCTTGTGTCATTTCTAATGTTTATTTCTGACAAATAGGCATCAGTCCTTTCAGTAGTTATTTTTTTGCTTGCTTGATTCAAGTTAATTGCTCTGATTAATTCTTCTGGTGAAAAAGGACAAAGTGGATCTTCCCCTAAAAAGTTTCCACTATATGCTACAGCATTACAACGACAACCCCCGCATTTGAAAACCAATGGACAATCTCTACATCTTCCCTCAACCTCTCGTTCTCTCCATCGTCGTAACACAGGATGATTTCGCCAAATTTCGGTTAATCTTGTGTTGCACACATTGCCGAGCACATACGAGTTAAGCTGGCAAGGAACAACATCACCATTACTACGTACTCCAAAATAGTAAATCCCCGCGCTGCAACCAATAAAAAGACTATTCATAAGCAGTTCCCGATCAACAGCTGCTATCCAGTGCTCATGAGTCACTATATATCGGTAGCCTAATTGGGTATTACGTGTCATAATCCAATCCAGAAGCCATTTATATTGTTCGGAACTCAGATTTTGCTCATATGCCTTTGCACCTTTGCCAATAGGAACAAATTGGGAAATGTTTAGTAATCCAGCCTCCCAGTACAAAGCCAATATAAGTACTGTGTCAAGCTGATTAAAGTTTTCCTTTGTCGGTACAATACCCAAGCTGAAGTTAATCCCATATCGCTTTAACAATTTGATACCTTCAATTTGTTCCTTAAAGTGTCCTTTATATCCGACAATTTTGTCATGAACTTCAGGGCTCCCGTGGATGCTTAGATAAAACTGTATCCTATTATCTCCAAGGTCCTTGTTGAGTCGCCAGACCTGTTGTACAACATCTTCACGTTGGTTTACCATCATAGTATCAATTGTAATAATCGGCATTTCATCCCCCATTCGTTCCGCTAACTGCTGCAATATCCAGCTAATGTACGGACTTAACAATGGATCGCCTCCTCCAATGCCTAGATGTAGTGGTTTCAATTCTACTACATTGTCAAGTATTGTTTCAATTAGATCTCGTGTTTCGGTTGGATATAATTTTCTTTCGGTGTTGTAGCAAAAGTTACAATGGAGGTGACATGCTGTAGTAAGATCCCAAGACAAGTGGTAAGGTCTATCGGGTACAACAATCTGTTTCATGAATCTTCACCTCTTAGCACTAACGCAAGTTTTAACAAAAACAAGGAAATCAGCGAAGCTACTCCTGCAAAAAAGAACATGACCTTAAGCCCCAAAACTGAGATAAGAGTCCCCCATAAGAGAGGAGTTACTGCCCAGAAAGCACTACGAAGAGTATTCAAAAAGGATAGTGCTGTTGCCCGTTCGACGCTAATCTGTTCATTCTCTAAAAGGGTAATACCACTCCCCCTCAAATAACTGGAAGCAATCGCAACAATAACTAAGGCCACAAAAGCCCAAGGCACAGGAACTAACGGCATTAATAAAAAGGCAAGCGCTGATAATAGTGTTGGCCAAAGAATTAGTTTCCGGTAATCGGTGATTTTTATCTTGCAAATATAAAAACCTGTCACTGCTGCAGCCAATGAAGTAACACCAAAAGCAAAAGCCGTCCCTTTCAGGTCAACCCCAAACTGTTCCACCATGTAAGTAATCCACCAGGCAGTTGTGATCCAAATGGGAAGTGTAAAGAAAAAACTCTGAACTGCTGTAATCCATAGAACACGACTTTCTAAAAACTGATAAAATCCCGTTTTGAGTATCTCCAACCACCCTCGGCGACGGTAATTTCCATAGTTCTCAGGAAAGGTCATGATAAAAAACCCATTGGCTATAATGATAACGCCAGTCAAAGCAATTGGAATACGCAGGCTGCCAAGACTTCCCAGAATATATGCAACCACCATTCCTATCGCAGTAAATGGAATAGAGTAAAGGTAAAGTTTACCAAAAGCTTCCCTTGTCCCTTCTTGTCCAACACTATCATAGAGCCATGCTTCCCGTGCACCGCTCGTAAAAGCATAAGAAATTCCCATTAATACAGCAGTAACAAGTGCAGGACCAAAGGCAGAAATCGAGCTGAGCCATAACATTCCTGCACCATAGCAAAACATTGCCAATCCCCAAGAGAGCCTACGGCCCAGCCGGTCTGCAAAAGCTCCAGACAGGTAATCGATAGCAGAGGTCACTGCTGAAGCAAGTGATACAAAAAATCCAAATTGGGTAGGTGTTAACCCGAGTCCCTTTTCTGTAGTCATAAATTGAATATAGTAAGGATCAAGAATTTTAAAAGCAAAAAACTCTATAAGGCATACAGCAATAATATAACGGCGAATATAGTAGGTATAGAGTATTTTTCCATTAGTTGAATGTTCAGTCATGTCAATTTCCTCCTACCTTTTCCTTTGGTAAATTGGATGGAAAAACTCTAACTTGCTCCTCGTTTAAACCTCTGACAAGGGGGCACCAGGGATCCGCAGCAAACCAATCTTCAGTAAGATAGTACGTTCTAGCACGGCACCCCCCGCAGAATTCGCGGTATAAACAAGAACAGCACGGTTCAGCAAGCAGCGATCCGTTACGAACTCCTTCCAGCACAGATGAATGATAAAGAACGATTAGAGATTGCTCAAAAATATTTCCTAAACACAAATCTCTACTGTATAAACAGGGAAGGACTGAACCATCAGCAGTAATAGTTAGGTTGGTACGCCCCCAAGGACAAGCTGTACTCAGATCCAAATAGGGCGAGATGGGATCAGTAAGAGGGTAATACGGGACATTATAATATACTGCAAAAGCCTGTCTAAAATACCTGGTATCAAGTTCTCTAACAAGCTTCATAATTCGTAAATGTTCTTCGTAAGAGATATCAAGCTCTGATTGTACTATACGTCCACAATAAATCGGAGGGTTAATCCACACATAATTAAATCCCATTTGAAAAGCTAAATCAACATAATCTTCAATATTGTCCATATTTAGTGTAGTAAGAGTCATGGTACATCCAAGAAATATATTAGAACAGTATTTTATTAGTATCTCTACGCCTCTCATAGTCCTGGCGAACGAACCTTGTCCTCTGATAGCATCGTGGGTTTGTGCACTAGCTCCATCTAGGGATATCATGACCTCAGAAATACCTAAAGATTCCATAAGCTTTGCTGTTTCTTGGTTAATAAGTGTACCATTAGTGATAATTGCAATACCTTTAATATCCGGCCCTTGAGCCAACTGAAGCATGTCCCATATCCAGTTATTTGTCAATGGCTCTCCCCCAGAAATTGTAAGCCAAAGTCCATCCATCTCTAAACACTCCACAAGTTGTCGAGCATCTGCTAAAATACGACTAAATTGCTCCACTGTCATAATTTGTGGCTTATTCGATACATTGTAGCACGTTCGGCAAGCAAGATTACAAATAGTGGTAATCTCTATATCAAGATTGAAGAGGCGACCTCCAGCAAACTTTTGTTCCCGAGCTATTCGCATATCTACTCTACGTCGGAAATGTGGGTCCGAGGTGTAATGGGGAGAATTACGCAGAATATTGAGAGGATGATCAATATTTATGTGCTGCTTTCCCACGGAAGACCCGCCTCTATCCATTCCTTAGTACCTCCTCTATAAACCTTTACATTAAATCCATAGTTAGCCAACAATTCCGCTGCCTCGATACAGGATGTACATTCGTAGCTTGCACAATACGTAACAATAAGCTTATCTTTAGACAAACAGTTTAAATGGTTTGGCAACTCCTCCAGGGGGATTGATATCGAACCCTTAATGTGAGCCTGCTCATACCAATCGCGAGGAAGAACGTTTAATACAATAACGTCAAGGTTATTTAGCATAGTCAATAACTCTTCTTTTGTTACCATTTCAATTTGCATATGCCATGCTCTCCTTTCTCACTCAGTTAGTTTAACTCTTCTCATTTTAGAATTTACTTTTCCCAAGACAATGATTCTGATAATGCTAACTTGTCCGCAAACAACTGCTTTAAGATCTGCTCTTCCCGTATACCAATTATTCCTTTCTCAACAATTTCTGAGGCAACTTCTTCTAGCGCTCGGTTAGTTAGTGAAAGTGGCATCGCTACAACCCCACCATGAATACACCAGTGAATCTGATAAATCCCTTCATGGATCACCACAGACATATTATCTCACCTCCTATTTTTGTATTTTTTAAGATTTATATAATTTAAGTCACTTAAGAGGTGTGCTTTTTAACTATTGCTTTCAAATTTAAATTTTTATCTTTTGTTTATAATCCCTTATGATTGTTCAATTGTGAGAAATACTCATAAGGAGGAAATCCTACATCCACCAGCTTCAATTACTTTATAAAAATATATTCGAACTCTTTACTTCTCAGCTGAAAATTGGATTTCTATTCTTCATATATTTAAAAAATCTAGACTTGCCTTCAAAGCCTAAATTCCCTTCCTCTGATCATTGCCGCAAGGGTTATTCTCATCGTGCAATATTTAAAACTTTTGCTGTTATAAAAGTTGAAAGATAATGATGGGCTAAAGATTAGTTTTTACAATGAGCAAATCAGCAAGGTCAGATTAATAAAGTTAGAAACAACTTAATTTAAAATTATTAAAAGTAGCTCAATTTTAACCCGCTATTGATATTATTACCCCTTAACCTACCCAAATGGGAGGATTTTCAAGTGGGATTACAATAAAAGTCCCATATACATAGGCAAGGAGTATCAGTGATGTGAGTAGCACCTTGAGCTTCCCCCTCATATTTTGTTATCCTTTCTCAAATATTCCTTTCTTTGCCCTTATTATAACATAAAAAAATAAAAATGCAATATATTTTTTATTTTTTTATTGTTTTTTGTTCAATCACTTCTCTGGATTTTTCCAAAAAATATTTAGCATTACTAACATCGTTATTCTCAATATAAAGCAATGCCAGTTCTATATAGGTCTTTAAAGTTTCTTTTTTACTACCCATGTTTTGGAGAATGTTTGCTAACCTTTTATATGTTTCTATAATAGCCTGTTTATTCCCTAACTTCTTATATACTTCCGCCAGAAGATAACTGCCTTTTACTATATATTCTATATCCTTGTTCCTGTAGGATATTTCAATGCCTTCTTCCAATGAAAAAAGCGCTTCCTTATATAGACCCATTTTTATATAAAGATTTGCTTTTTCAATAAGAGTATGTGATAGTAAATTTTTATCTTCTTTTCGCCTGATTTTTTCGGCTTCATTTAAATATTCCATTGATTTTTCAAAATCATTTTTTTCCATATAAACTTCTCCAATGTTGGTATAAAGAAAACCCAATAAAGGGTTATTATTGTCTTTTATTTCTTCGACTAGTCCTCTAAATATTTCTAAAGCCTTATCATATTCTTTCATGTCTCTATAGCAATTCGCTTCTATTGACTTTATATATACATAGTACTCAAAATCTTTTTCTTTATCTAGTACAGATAAACACTTCTGAATATAATCAATTGAAACTGCTGGCTCACTAATACACCTGCAACATAAGGCATTGTTATAACTTGCTTTGATTTTTATTTCAATATCATTTATCTCTTCTGCATATTCTAAAGCCTTGTGAAAATACATTGTTGCTTCAGGAGACTCTAATAAAGCTACTTTACAAGCTCCCAACATGTTGTAGACGTAGGGCAGTTGTTCCTTTATATTGTTGAGCAATAATATATCCAGGGCTTTGTGGTAGTTGATAAAAGCCTCCTGGAAATTCTGATTGTTATACATCACATCGCCTATTTTTATATACGCCAAAGCAGTTACTCTTTTTAACTTGTATTCATCTGCAATTTCAAATATTTCTTTTAATTCATTTAAATCTTCTAACGTGTTAATTTGATTCAGTTTCTGAATACAGTAATACTCTGCTTCTTGGGCAGGAGTCATTAAAAGGTAGTAACCATCTATGTTTAAGTCAATACCAAGTTCCCGAGCTCTTTTATTAAATTTCTCTGCGATGATAGAAGCAGTTTCTCTGCTCATAGTAGTTCGGTTACCTTCAATCATGCTTATAAAACCTCTTGTGATATTTTCAGACTGCAGCTCTCTTTGTTTCATTTTAAGCATTTTCCTTATTTTTTTGACTCTTTCTCCAGGCGTTAGAAATTCCATAAGCTTCAGTACCTCCTATTGTGAAATAAAAATATTATTTTTAAATTGCTTTTTTAATTCATTATAATATATATCTTCACTAATATCAAGCAAAATGTAACAAAACACTCATGTTTGTCATGTGCTTTTATCTTCTTGCTATCATAGAGAAAAATACAAAGACTCCCTTGGTTCTCTTTTTTGCTATTATATATTGTGCTTCAAAAAGTAGTCTGACCTTTCCCAAGTCTATCATAATCTTGACACCTCCATACGGGCACCAAAAAAGGGTTCTGGTACCTTGCCGGATACCTAGAACCCTTGATTTTTCTGGTGGAGCTGATGGGACTTGAACCCACGACTTCCACAATGCCATTGTGGCGCTCTCCCAACTGAGCTACAGCCCCATATTTATTTTTGGTGGAGGTGCGGGGAGTCGAACCCCGGTCCGAAGGCGTCACAGTAAAAGCTTCTCCGAGCGCAGTCGCTGTTTTAACTTTCCCTCAGCGGTTCTCCCAGCGACAGGATAACCGCCTCGGTAGCTTCATAAGTTCCGGTTTTGCCCCGAAGCCTGAGCAAAACCAGTTCCCCACTTTTTTGACGCCCAATCCTGAAACGTGGGCATTTCAGGTTGGACGGCTACCTTAAATTAGGCAGCGTAAGCTAATTCTCTGTCTGCGTTTATTTTTACTCCACCATTTTTACGAGCTGGCGGACAACTCGGCTCGCTACTTTTACCTCGACTGCCCCCGTCGAAACCAGTACACCCCCATGTTATATGCCTAATTGTTTTTCTTTAAAATGCTTTTCTAATTCTCTTTTTGCATCTCTTCTCGCAATATCTTCTCTCTTATCGTATAGTTTTTTACCTCTCGCTACAGCTAATTCGACTTTGACAAGGCCTCGCTTTAAATAAAGCTTTGTAGGAATTAAAGTGTAACCCTTCCTTGTCACATAACCAATTAGTTTATTAATCTCATGTCTATTGAGAAGTAATTTTCTAGTCCTTAAGGGGTCTTTATTAAATATATTGCCTTTTTCATAAGGACTTATATGCATATTATAAAGATAAACTTCGTTGTTTTCAACTCTTGCAAAGCTATCTTTTAAATTGACTTTCCCCATCCTGATAGATTTAACTTCAGTTCCACTAAGCACTATTCCTGCTTCATAAGTCTCTTCAATGAAGTAATCATGGTAAGCTTTTTTGTTTTGAGCGATTATTTTAATTTCTTCCTTCGCCAAATTTTAAACACCCTCTTTAGGAGAAAATTGCCCTACTTGTGTGTCACAAATAGGGCACCCTCATCGCTATTATATTATAACACATTTTTAAATAGTGTCAATATATGTTTCAGCTTTTATGCTCGGTTAAGCCAATCTCTAAATTATCTTTTTCTTCTTCTGCTAAAACAAAGTCTATTTCTCTCCTATCCACATCTACATGAACAACTTTTACATAAACCTCTTTACCTATAGAGTAAACTTTTTTGCTCTTTTCACCAATTAAAACATATGTTTCTGGATCAAAATGGTAATAGTCATCCTCCAATGAAGCAACATCTACTAACCCTTCCACAGTGTTGTCAAGTTCTACAAAAAATCCGTAATTTGTCACGTTGGAAATTATCCCTTTATAAGCATTCCCTATTCTATCTGCCATGTACTCTACTTTCTTTAATTCTTCTATTTCTCTTTCTGCAGCTTCTGCTGCTCTTTCTCTCTCAGAAGATTTTAAAGCAATGTCATTTAAAATTCTGTTGTAATGGCGTTGCCTTTTTTCTGTTAATTTTCCATTTATGTATTCTTTGATTATCCTGTGAATTATAAGGTCAGGATATCTCCTTATAGGAGAAGTAAAGTGAGTATAATATTGGGTCGCCAAAGCATAATGGCCAATGTCTTCTGGACTGTATCTTGCTCTTTTTAAAGACCTTAAAAGCAAAGTTTCTACAACTCTTTGCTCACTCTTTCCTCTCACTTGTCTTATTAATTCTTGCAAAGACTTCGGATGTATTTGTCCTCCTTCAATTCCTTTTATATGATACCCCAAATTGTGAATAAACTTATTAAAAGCAATCAGCTTTTCTATATCCGGATGTTCATGAATTCTATAAACAAAAGGTACATTTAACCAATGCATGTGCTCCGCTACCGTTTCATTAGCTGCTAACATAAATTCTTCAATTATCCTGTGAGCTATATTTCTTTCAACTTTTACAATATCTATTGGCTTACCTTTCTCGTCTACTATTACTTTAGCTTCAGGAAAATCAAAATCTACACTGCCTCTTCTTTTCCTTTTCTCTAGCAAAACAAGAGCTAGCTCTTTCATTAGTTTAAAATCTTCCAATAGGTACTGATACCTCTTTTTTAATTCTTCATCATTTTCTTCTAAAAGTTTGTAAACATTTGTATATGTCATTCTCTCTTTGCTTTTTATAATGCTTTCAAAAATTTCATGGTCTACAACTTCTCCTTGAGAGTTTATTTTCATTTTAACAGTGAGAGTCAGTCTTTCTTCCTGCGGATTTAGACTGCAAATACCATTAGATAACTTAGGAGGTAACATTGGTATTACTCTATCAATGAAATATACACTACAACCTCTTTTTAATGCTTCTTTATCTAAATTCGAACCTTCTTTCACGTAATGGCTCACATCTGCAATACTCACATACAGAAGATAATTGCCATCTTGAAGTTTTTGTACACATACTGCATCGTCCAAATCTTTTGCATCTTCTCCATCAATTGTGACAAAATCTAAATCAGTCAAATCAACTTTTCTCTTTTTCTCTTCTTCAGGAATTTCTGTCGGTATCTCTTCTGCTTCTTTTAAAACCTCTTTAGGAAAAACTTCAGGAATATCATACGCCCGTATTATAGACATTACATCTATGCCAGGGTCACCTTTGTATCCTAATACTTCTATAATCTCCCCTTCAGGACTTCGCCTTCCTTCAGGCCATTTAGTAATTCTGGCTACAACTTTCATGCCTGTTTTAGCGCCTTTATCTTCTCCTTTAGGAATAAATATATCTTGATGGATCTTTTTGTTGTCTGGCACTACAAAGCCAAAATTATTGCTTTTTTCGTAAGTTCCAACAATAGTTGTATTTGCCCTTTTGAGAATTTTTACAACTTCTCCTTCTTCACTCTTTCCATCCACCCTTTTTGTAACTCTCACCAAAACAGTGTCATCATGCATTGCACCGTTCATGCCGCTTACAGGTATGAATATGTCCTTTATATTGCTATCTTCGGGAATTAAAAAGCCATAGCCTCTTGAATGAAATTCAATCTTACCTTTTACTAAATCTAATCTTTCAGGAAGAGCATATTTACCTCGTTTTGTTTTAAAAACAAGGCCTTCTTTTTCCATCTCTTTTAATATTTTTTCTAAAATGCTTTTTTGACTATAGTCTATCCCTAATATTTTCATTATTTCTTCTATTTTAGAAGGTTTATAATTCTCTTCTCTCATTAATTCTAAAAGTCTTTCTTTTACGCTCATTCCCATTCCTCACAATCCTATCTGTGGTGCGATTTTTTTCATTTCATTAAGAGCAATCTCTAAAAATTCGTCTAAAGAAATTCCAAATTCTTCACAAGTTTTGATTTGGTCACGGTTTGCTCCTTTAGCAAAAGTCTTGTCTTTAAACTTCTTCTTTAATGATTTTAATTGGACTTCCTCCAATTTTTTAGAAGGCATCACATAAGCTGTTGCAGTAATTAAACCCGATAAAGAATCTACAGCAAAAAGGGCTTTGTCAAGAAGAGTTATCCTCTCAATGCCATGAATTTCATTATGTGCCATAACTGCATGTACTATTTCCTCATCAAGACCATGTTCTCTTAAAATTTCTCCACCCCTTATACTGTGCAACTCTGGATTGTCCTTAGTTTCTTGGTAGTCTATGTCATGTAATATCCCTGTAACTACCCATCTTTCAACATCTTGTCCTAATCTTTCAGCTAAACCTCCCATTATAGCACCTGTAGCTATCATGTGATTTATTAAAGTCTCATCTGACACATATTCTTTGACAAGCGCTAAGGCCGTGTTGCTATCCATTTAACACTCCTCCTACTATTAAAGTTACCAATTTTACTTAATATTATAACATGAATGGTCAAAAAACAATAATCTTAAATGTTCAAAGGCAGCAAATTTGATTTGCTGCCTCAGTTTGTTGACAAAGTTAAAAAATATTCAAAGGAGATATTTTGCATCGTCGCTCCGATGTTCCAAAGCGACAAAACTAAAGCTCGACCTTCGGGCTCCGGCAGGGTACCGGGCACAATCGGCCTCCTTGCCTCAGGTGCCCGCCTTCGCCATCCATGGCTTTGGCCCTGCCTCCACCCTCGGTCTTGCTAAGTTTTGTTACCGCTTTGTAACAAGTCGCTCCTTATGCAAAATATCTCCTTTACGAAAGTTTGTCTACAGTCTGAGGCAGCAAATTTTGATTTGCTGCCTTTGAAAATAATTATTTATTATCGTATTTTATTGCCGCCTGAGCAGCAGCCAGTCTTGCAATAGGTACTCTGTAAGGTGAAGCAGAGACATAATCAAGACCTACTTTGTGGCAGAATTCAATAGAAGATGGGTCTCCACCGTGTTCACCACATATACCTACTTCAAGGTCAGGTCTTGTCTGCCTTCCAAGTTTAGTACCCATTTCTACTAACTTGCCAACACCCTCTTGGTCAAGCTTAGCAAATGGATCAAATTCATATATCTTCTTTTCATAATAAGTTTCAAGGAATTTGCCAGCATCATCCCTTGAGAAACCGAAAGTCATCTGAGTCAAGTCATTAGTACCAAAGGAGAAGAATTCTGCTTCCTTAGCAATTTGGTCAGCTGTAAGAGCTGCTCTTGGTACCTCTATCATTGTTCCTACAAGATATTTTATTTCAACATTGTTTTGTTTTATAACTTCGTCAGCTACTTTTACTATTATGTCTTTGAGGTATTTAAGCTCTTTAAGTTCACCTACAAGTGGTATCATAATCTGCGGTTTTACGTCTTTGCCTGTTTTCTTCTTTACGTTTATAGCAGCTTCTATAATAGCTCTTGTCTGCATTTCAGCAATTTCTGGATAGGTTATAGCTAATCTACAGCCTCTATGACCTAACATTGGGTTAAACTCTTTTAAGCTTTCTACTGTTGCTTTTAGCTCTTCAAAAGTTATACCCATGTTTTCTGCAAGTTCTTTAATTTCTTCATCTGTATGAGGTAAGAATTCATGCAATGGTGGATCTAAAAGGCGTATAGTAACAGGGAATTCACCCATAACTTCAAACAAACCTTCAAAGTCTGACCTTTGCATAGGCAATAATTTTTCTAAAGCTTTTCTTCTTTGTTCTTCTGTCTTTGAGACAATCATTTCTCTCATAGCAGGAATTCTATCTTCATCAAAGAACATATGCTCTGTCCTGCAAAGGCCTATTCCTTCAGCACCAAACTGAACTGCAACTTTTGCATCTCTTGGTATATCTGCATTAGTTTTTACTTTTAATTTTCTATATTTGTCTGCCCAGCTCATGAGAGTTGCAAAATCTCCAGTTAGCTCAGGTGTAACAGTCTTTATTTCACCAATGTAAACATTGCCTGTGCTACCATCTATAGATATGTAGTCTCCCTCATGAACTTCTATATCGCCAATTCTCATTACTTTTGCTTGCTCGTCTATCTTTGCATCGCCACAACCTACTACGCAAGCTGTACCCATACCTCTTGCAACAACAGCTGCGTGAGATGTCATACCGCCACGAGTTGTAAGTATTCCTTGTGCTACAGACATACCTTCAATGTCATCTGGAGATGTCTCTGTTCTTACAAGAATTACTCTCTCTCCTCTTGATTTCGCAGCTTCTATTGCTTCATCAGCAGTAAAATATACTTTTCCTGATGCAGCACCAGGAGAAGCAGGTAAACCTTTTGCAACAGGCTTAGCAGCTTTCAACGCATTTGGTTCAAAGGTTGGATGCAATAACTGATCTAATTGCTTTGGATCTACTCTTAAGACTGCTGTTTTTTCATCTATTAAACCTTCAGCCACTAAGTCTACAGCTACTTTCAAAGCTGCTTGAGCAGTTCTCTTTCCGTTTCTTGTCTGTAGCATGTAGAGTTTACCTTTTTCAATAGTAAACTCTATGTCCTGCATGTCTTTGTAGTGTTTCTCCAATTTCTCAGCAATTTCTGCAAATTGGTTATAAACTTCTGGCATAGTCTCTTTCAAAGTTGAAATTGGTTGAGGCGTTCTAATACCTGCAACAACGTCTTCACCTTGAGCATTCATCAAGAATTCGCCAAATAAAGCCTTTTCACCAGTCGCGGGATTCCTTGTGAAAGCAACACCTGTACCTGAATCATTACCCATGTTGCCAAATACCATTGATTGGACATTTACTGCTGTACCCCAATCACTTGGTATGTCGTTAAGTCTTCTGTACACTATAGCCCTTGGATTATCCCAAGACCTAAATACTGCTTTTACAGCTTCCAGAAGTTGTTCTTTTGGATCTTGTGGGAAGTCTACTCCCATTTCTTTTTTATAAAGTTCTTTAAATCTTTTTACTACCTCTTTGAGGTTTTCAGCTGTTAAATCTGTATCAAATTTTGCACCATTTTCCTCTTTTACTTCATCTAAAATAGCTTCAAATTTATTCTTGTCAATTCCCATTACAACATCTGAGAACATTTGAATAAATCTTCTATAGCTGTCATAGGCAAATCTTTCATTGTTTGTAGCTTTAGCAAGGCCTTCTACTGTTTCGTCATTTAAACCAAGGTTTAAAATAGTATCCATCATACCTGGCATTGAAACTCTCGCGCCAGACCTTACAGATACTAATAAAGGATTTGTTGGGTCTCCAAATTTTTTACCTGTAATTTCTTCTAATTTAGCCATATATTCATAGATTTGTTCAACAATTTCTGGAGCTATAGTCTTACCATCTTGATAGTACCTTGTACAAGCCTCAGTGGTGACTGTAAATCCTTGGGGAACAGGTAAACCCAACTTCGTCATTTCAGCAAGATTTGCGCCTTTTCCTCCTAAGAGGTCTCTCATTGAAGCATCGCCTTCACTAAATAAATACACATACTTTTTACTCATGAAATCTCTCCTCCTTTTAATACGTTTAATATAACATTAGCTGTTTCTTCTACAGCTTTATTTGTAACATCGATTACAGTACACCCTAATCTCTTCATCACCTCCTCAGCATATTTTATCTCTTTTTTAACTCTTTCTTCAGTAGCGTATATGGCATTAGCATCAAGGCCAAGAGATTTTAATCTCTCTTTCCTTATTTTTACCAAAACTTCAGGGTCTATAGTTAACCCAAATATTTTTTTAGGGTTGATTTCAAATAATTCTTGAGGTGGTTCAATTTCTGGCACTAAGGGTAAATTAGCAGCTTTTATGTATTTATGAGCAAGATACATGCATAAAGGAGTTTTGGATGTTCTAGAAACCCCTATAACAACTACATCGGACAATAGTATACCCATTGCATCTTTACCATCATCATATTTTACGGCAAATTCTATTACTTCGATTTTTTTCAAATAATCTTCTTTATTATTTTTTGCTAAATTGGTATGGGGGGATATACCAGTACTATCTTCAATAGCATTTATCACTGGTCCCATTACATCTACTATTTTTATGCCAAATTTCTGTGCTTTTTTAAGAAGATAATCTTTTAATTCCGGGACCACCATAGTATGGATTATTATGCTATTTGCATCATTAGCTGCCTCCATGATAATCTCTTCTATTTGATTTTTATCTCCAACATAAGAATATTTTTTTATTTTTTCTATAAAAGTATCAAAGTGGGCAGCAGCAATACTCGCAATGTTTTCTGCTGTGTCTACATTAGAATCTGAAACCAAGTAAATTGATACTCCTTCTTCCATTAAAAATCCCCCTAACCTTCCCCAAGCTTTACAAACAATTTAGTAATGTTGGTCTTTGAAATCCTTCCTGTCACTTTGTATCCTTGTTTTCCATCACTTCCCACTACAGGCTCAACTACAGGAAGACTGTCTACTTCGTGCTCTATAATTTTAACAGCAGCATTATACACAGGCTCATCATCATAAGTTGTAACTATGTTAGGCATACGGGTCATAATTATTCCCACCGGGACCTTATAAATATCAGTGTTGCCTATTGCGATTTTTAAAAAGTCTTTTCTTGAAACAGCGCCGGTTAAAAATCCTCCATCCTGTACAAAAATTGTCCCGACATCTTTTAAAAAAAGTGTTACAATGGCATCATACACTGATGTACTTTCCTCTACCACTACAGGTAAAGACTTGATATCTTTTACTTTTATGCTCTTTATATAATCTTCTACTAAACTGAGGGGTGATTTTCCTGTATAAAAATATCCCACTTTTGGCCTCGCCTCTAAGATCCCAGACATAGTTAATATTGCCAAATCCGGTCTTAAAGTCGCTCTTGTGACATTTAATTTCTCAGCTATTTGTTCCCCTGTAATGGGTTGATGTTTCTTGACAATGTCAATAATTATATGCTGGCGGTTTGTCAGTTGAATCTTTATCACCCCTTTAAAGTTTTTGACAATTTATACTTTCCTCTGTCGTTTCATAAACGTTTTCTATCGGTTTATCACTTTAGTATAATTATATCACAAGTTTATAAGATAACCAACTTTCTTTTTCGTTTCCTTCCTATTATATCACAAATTATTTCAACATAAAAAATCAAGGAAATCAGTTAAAAAGCCTGATTCCCTTAAAAATTTAACCTTTCTTCAAGATATTTCTCTACTTCTTCAATTTTTATTCTCACTTGTTGCATAGTATCTCTATCTCTTATGGTTACACAATGGTCATTTTCCGAATCAAAGTCATAAGTAATACAGAAAGGCGTGCCTATCTCATCCTGTCTTCTATACCTTTTACCTATGCTTCCTGTCTCATCGTAATCTACTACGAATTTATTTCTCAACTGGTCATAAAGCTTATAGGCATTTTCTGATAATTTCTTGGATAATGGAAGCACTGCTGCCTTAATGGGAGCAAGAGCAGGATGAAGCCTTAAAACCACTCTAGTTTCTCCATCTTCTAACTCTTCTTCTTCATAGGCATCTATTAAAAATGCCAACATTAACCTATCTACCCCAACAGAAGGCTCAATGCAATATGGTATGTACTTTTCTCCTGTTACAGGGTCCATATACGACAGGTCAACTCCAGAATGTTCCATGTGTTGCCTTAAATCAAAATCTGTTCTATTAGCTATTCCCCACAATTCTCCCCATCCAAAGGGAAAATTATATTCTATGTCTGTGGTAGCAGTACTATAATGAGACAATTCTTCTTTTTTATGGTCTCTAAATCTTAAGTTTTCTTCTTTTAAGCCGAATTCTAAAAGCCAATCCATGCAATATTTTCTCCAGTAACTAAACCATTCCATATCTTCTCCCGGTTTACAGAAAAATTCTAATTCCATCTGTTCAAATTCTCTCGTTCTGAATATGAAATTACCAGGAGTAATTTCATTTCTAAAAGATTTACCAATTTGCCCTATTCCAAAAGGTATTTTCTTACGAGTTGTCCTTTGAACGTTTTTAAAGTTCACAAAAATTCCTTGTGCGGTTTCAGGTCGCAAATACACTTCTGATTTAGAATCTTCTGTAACGCCTTGATAGGTTTTAAACATGAGATTAAACTTCCTAATATCGGTAAAATTATAGGCACCACATTTTGGACAGGGCACTTTATGCTCTTTTATAAATTCCATCAATTGTTCATTTGTCCAACCTTCAATAGAAATATTTAATTCCTTTTCTTTAATGTAGTCTTCAATCAATTGGTCAGCTCTAAATCTTGATTTGCACTCTTTACAGTCCATTAAAGGATCGCTAAAACTGCTAACATGACCTGATGCAACCCACACTTCTGGATTCATCAAAATTGCAGTATCAATTCCTACGTTATAAGGACTTTGTTGAATAAATCTTTTCCACCACATCCTCTTAATATTGTTTTTAAGTTCTACTCCCAGAGGTCCATAATCCCAAGTATTAGCAAGCCCTCCATATATTTCAGACCCTGGAAAAACAAACCCTCTGTTTTTTGCAAGGGCAACTATTTTATCCATTGTGACTGCTTGTGACATTTAATAACACTCCTTTTTCTCTCGCAATTATACAAAAACCCTTCATCCCTTTTGGGAAGAAAGGTTTTTGACGTTACTTATTTAAGAATACCAAAGAGACAAGTTTCTGTCAATCTTTTTTCTTTTCTTCTTTTAATACGGTTACGCTTTTATCATGTTTTTCAACTTCAATTGTGCAATTAGCTAAAAGCGCTACTGCCGCTCCCACTAACGTCAACTGAGGAATGATAACTGCAGAAATAGCACCTGCAGTTACAGGAATCTCCAAGAGAACTTTATCGTCTTTTTTTATTCTTATTTTTGTAACATTACCTTTTTTAATTAATTCTTTTATTTTTTCCATAACTTCTGAACCTGCGACTGTAAAGGTCTCAGTCCAACTTTTTCTATTCTCTTCTATATATATCAATGCGTCTACAACACTGCCACCTGACTTTTCTAATGCTTCTTTTGCTTCTTTATAACTTACTCCCATTCTCTCTACTATCATATCTATTTTTTCTAATTCTTCATCTAACACGTTAAACCCTCCTTTCACATATTTTGTAACTTGTCAATAAAATCTTTTGATTTAAACTCTATTTCAAGATGTTCTTTCATATAGGCTGTTATTATTTTATCCACTTCTTCTTTTATAACTCCTGAAACTTTAATATTTTGAAGCTTGTCATAATCTCCTTTAAGAAAATACTTTATAGCTTTTAATGTTACTTCATGTAATGGCTTGGCGTCAAAACATTTATTTTTGCAGTTTATACACACTGCACCCCCGCAGGAATTAGAAAAATATTTTAAATTCTCTCTTTTTCCACAGACAACACAATTATCAAGTTGAGGCATATATCCCAATAAAGAAACTAATTTTAAGTTATAAGAAGAAATAAAAATTAAAGGGTCTATTTGTAGCTCGTCAACTGCTTTTAAAGAATGTTTTAAAAACAGATACAGCCTCTCGCTTTTTTGATTTTCCTCTAAAATTTTGTTTATAGTTTCGGCAATATACGAAGCTACAGAAAATTTAGCTAAGTCTTTTTCTATATTTTTATGAGCTTCGATTAACTCCCATTGGTCAATATAGTAATAATTTTGCCCCTCAAAAATAACATAATTGGCAACAACAAAATGCCTTATTGCATTCACAAATCGGCTCTTTGAGCGCCTTGCCCCTTTTGCCACTGCCTGAAGTTTACCATAGCTTTTAGTAAAAATGGTGGCTATTTTGTCTGTTTCACCTATTAAATTGTTTTTTAATACTATTGCTTCTGTTTTTAACAAGCGCATTTTTTATCAACTCATTTTTAGTTTATTCCATTCCTCCACAATCTTAACGCCTGCACTTGCCCCAATGCGATTAGCTCCTGCTTCAATCATCGCCTTAGCATCTTCAGCAGTTCTTACACCGCCAGAAGCTTTAACACCAAAGTTTTCACCAACTGTCTGTCTCATTAATTTTACATCCTCTACCGTCGCTCCACCTGGCCCAAAACCAGTAGAAGTCTTAACAAAATCAGCACCTGCTTCTTTTGTGATCTGACATGCTTTTACCTTTTCTTCATCAGTGAGATAGCAGGTTTCTAAAATTACTTTTACAACTATATCTCCATAGGATTTTACCGCTTTCACAACTTCTTCAATTTCTTTTTTTACATAGTCGTAATCTCCACTCTTCAACATGCTTATATTTAATACCATGTCAACTTCTGTCGCACCTTTTTTAACCGCTTCAACTGCTTCAAATACTTTGGTTTCGATAGTATTTGCACCTAATGGAAAACCTATCACTGTGCAAACTTTAACATCTGTATCTTTTAACATACTATAGGCAAGGTCTACAAAGCAGGGGTTTATGCAGACAGAAGCAAATCCATACTCTTTTGCCTCATTACAAAGCTTTTCTATCTCGCTTTTTGTCGCATTTGGTTTTAATAAAGTGTGGTCAATCATTTTTGCTATGTTCATAATATAACCTCCTTTTGTTTTCACTAAATACTTTACTATTCGTAAGTTTTCTTGTCAATGGCATATCCTAATTTTTTAAGTAACGTTGTATTGTCTCTCCACCCCTTCCTCGTCTTTACCCATAGGTCAAGAAAAACCTGTTTTCCATAAAATTCTTCTAAATCAAGTCGCGCACTTTGACCTATCTTTTTTAGCATTTGCCCATTTTTGCCTATAATAATTCCTTTGTGGGACTCTTTCTCACAGTAAATATATGCTTCAATGTCTATTATATCTTTATCTTCCCTCTCTTTAATAGATTCTACTTCCACATAAACACCGTGAGGTACTTCTTCCTCTAAAAAGTGTAACATCTTCTCTCGAATTATTTCTGCCACTATTAATTTTTCGGGCTGATCTGTTATATAATCATCCAAATAATATTTGGGGCCTTCTGGCAAAAGTGATACAATTTTTTCTTTTAACAAATCTATATTTTTATTTTCAATAGCAGAAATAGCTACTACATCTTTAAACTCATATTGCTCTTTAAAAATTTTTATAGTCTCTTCTACTCTTTTCTCAGGCACCAAATCTATTTTGTTGACTACAAGTATGACAGGTGTATCTACTTCTTTTAAATGTTCGATTATGTATCTATCTCCAGGTCCTACTTCCGTATCTGGTTCTATCATATACAAAATAAGGTCAACTTCCTTCAATGTTCTTTTAGCTACCTCAATCATAAATTCGCTTAATTTAGATTTAGGTTTATGAATGCCAGGAGTGTCAACAAAAATAACCTGGTATTCATCTGTTGTCAAAATCCCATGAATGGTATTTCGAGTAGTTTGGGGTTTGGGAGAAGTAATAGCAATCTTCTCTTGTAAAATTGCATTTAAAAGAGTAGATTTACCTACATTAGTTCTACCAACTAATGCTACAAAACCAGCTTTATGGCCCATATCATCACTCCTTATTTGATTATTTGAAAAATCAACACTGTAATCAATATCCCAAATAAACCTCCAAAAAATACCTGAGAAAAAGAGTGGATTTTACCTTCTACTCTGCTTTCAGCCACCATAAGAGCAAGTAAAAAACCTAAAGTGGCAATAAAAGCATTTGCTGTCATAAAAGTTATAGCTGTCGCAGTAGCAAAAGCAATAGCACTATGAGCGCTGGGCATTCCTCCCCTCATAGGAGTTCCTTCTTTAAAATGCACCTTTAAAATTACAGTCAAAAACACTACAACTAAAAGACTTATAACTGTGATATGAATGGGTGACTCTCTAAGCTTTAATAAAATTATTTTTGTCCAAGGATTTACTCTATCAAAAAATATTAAATAAGCTACAAGAATGGCATTTATCGCGGATATAAGAACTGCTCCTGCAGCTACATTTTTCGCAACCTTAGCCAAAGGATTATAATTTTTAACCATCATGTCAATTGTGGTTTCAATAGCCGTATTTATCATTTCAGAAATTAAAACTAAAGAAATTGTAAATAAAATTACCACAAATTCTACCCTGGAAAGGTCCAAAAAAAGGCAAAAGAATAATACCAATATTGCTATGGCAAAGTGAATCTTCATGTTTCTTTGGGTTTTAAAAGCATGTAAAATGCCATCTATCGCATAATTAAAGCTGTCAATTAAATTTCTCGATTTCACAAAATCACCGCCCAATATTAAGCCTTGCCATAACTTCCTCTTCTTTTTCCCTCATAATTTTTCTTTCTTCTTCAGTTTCATGGTCATAACCCAAAAGATGCAACATACTGTGAGCTGTTAAATAAGCTACTTCTCTTTCAAAGGAATGCCCATATTCCATTGACTGCTCTAATGCTTTTTCTAAAGAAATAACTATATCTCCTATTGGCTGCACCTCTTCTGAATCTTCCTCTATTTCTTCAACCTCTGCATAAGTATCTTCAAACTCTGCTAAAGGAAATGACAAAACATCCGTCGGCTTATCTATACCTCTATAATATTTATTTAATTTTCTAATTTCCTCATTATCCACAAAAGACACACTTACTTCAACATTATCAATAACCTCTTCTACCTCTAATACTGTTTTTATAACTTTTTCCACCAATTTTTCCAAATTTATTGCATCAACTTTATCTTGTCTGTTGTCTATCAAAATGTTCATTCTAACACCTCTTTATTTTGATTTGGTTCAATATCAGGATACTCAATTCTTTTATGAAACATACCAGTTAAAGCAGTCAAAAAAGAATTTTTTATAGTTTTAATATCTTTTAAAGTTAAATCGCTATCTTCCAACTGACCATCATTTAATCTATCTGCGACGATTTTATCAATCATATTTTTTATATTTTCCTCAGTAGGTTCCGGGATAGATCTCACAGCTGCTTCTACAGAATCTGCCAACATCAAAATGGCAGACTCTTTGGTAGAAGGCTTTGGACCTGGATATCTGAAAGATTCTTCTTCGCAAGATTCCTCTTCATTCTGTAAAGCCTTAGTATAAAAGTATTTCACTAAGGAAGTACCATGGTGTTCTTTTATCAAATCGATGACTTGTTGAGGAAGTTTATACTTTTTAGCTAATTCTATACCATCTTTTACATGGGAAATTATTACTAATGTACTTAAATCAGGAGAAATTTTGTCATGCAAATTTTCTCCTGAAAGCTGGTTCTCTTTGAAAAAATAAGGTCTTTTAATTTTACCTATATCATGGTAATAAGCCCCCACTCTAACTAACAAACTGTTTGCTCCAATAGCATCAGAAGCAGCTTCTGCGAGATTTGCTACTACTATGCTGTGGTGATAAGTACCAGGAGCATCCATCATAAGTTTTTTAAGAAGCGGATTATTGGGATTTGATAGCTCTAAAAGTTTTAAAGGAGTTAAGATATCAAAAGCTGCTTCCCAAAAAGGCAAAGTACCAATAACCAAAATTATACTAAAAGTTCCACTGACAATTCCCCATAAACTACTTTTTAATACAGACATTATATCATTGCTATTTAAAAGCCCTATTCCTACAATACTTACAAGATTTACCCCACTGACGTAAAGACCCGCTTTTACAAAATCTAAACGTTGCTTAGAATGAGAAAGTTTTACTGCACCAATCAATCCCCCTAGCAATGACATAAAAATAAATTCTTGGTTAAAACCCACCATTAAGCCTACTAAAAGAGAATAAATTATGTCAATCATAATAGCAATATAAGGATCTATTAAAACAGAAATTAGCATAGGCAAAGTAGCAGCAGGAATTAAAAGCGGTTCAATCTCTTTAAAGGCAACAGCTAATAAAAGATAAAAAATACCTGTTAAGCACAACAATTCAATGTACATTTTTTTTGTAGTAATCTTTTTGTCCAATTTTATAATATAATACACTGATAAAAAAAGTGACAAGCCTAAAATCAAAAATAAGCCTATTATCATTCCATAGTCAATCTTACTGCTACCTTTTAAGAGACCTAAAGATTTCAAAACCTCAATTTGTTGTTGTGTCACCACTTCTCCACTGACTACGATATTTTGTCCTTTTTTATACATAACCGGCTGTACTCTTTCCTCTGCTTCTTTTTTAGCAAGGTTTGTCTCATAGGCATTATATATCATATTAGGAACAATAACAGAAGATAAAATCTTAACAGCTACTGGTTTTACTTCTTCAGAAATATCAGAACTTTCTACAACACTCTTGGCATCGTTTAAAACAGTAGGCAAAGCATCTTCTGTAATCTGCCTTGCCATAATTGCTTTTTCTGTCGATAATACCACCGATTCCATGTTTATAAGGGTATTATCATCTATTTTTAAAAGCAAAGCCACGTCATTATCTTCTAAACCTATGGGACTTACAGCTTTAAAGTCCTGCAATTTCTTTTCTTCTGTTTCTGAAGATTTGCGTACATCTCTCAATTTATTAAAAAAATCAACCAGCTTAATATAAGATTCTTTGGCAATATTTTCATTATAATCATATTTGGGATTTACCGCATTTACTGCTTCCTCTATTTTCTTTTGAGTAGCAACTACATCTACTACATCTTTAGGAGCTTTTATGTCTTGAGTAGCTACGTCCCCAGCTTTTAAGTCAAATTTTGGAGGCGTTACACTAGTATAAACTAAGGCATAGGAAGAAACAAAATAAAAAATAACAAAAAAAATGATTATCAATTGCTCATTTTTAATTATATTTTTTATATGTTTGTCCAGTTTTTTCATGGATTATTCCCCTCGCTCTGGGATTTCTGATTTGTTTTCCTCCATGTTCTTCTCATAAATTTCATAAGCTTTTATGATTTTAGCTACAAGAGGATGCCTTATCACATCTTCTTCAGAAAGCATTACAAACTCTATGCCTTCTATTCCTTTTAATATCTCCATAACCTCTTTTAGTCCGGATTTTTTACCTCTTGGCAAATCTATTTGAGTAACGTCACCAGTTATAACTGCTTTAGAACCAAAACCTATACGGGTTAAAAACATTTTCATCTGCTCAGGAGTGGTGTTTTGAGCTTCATCAAGTATTATAAAAGAATCGTCCAAAGTTCTACCTCTCATATAAGCTAGGGGTGCTACCTCAATTAAGCCTTTCTCCATGTATTTTTGGAAAACTTCTGCTCCTAAAATGTCGTAAAGCGCATCATATAAAGGTCTTAAATAAGGATCAACTTTTTCTTGCAAATCTCCTGGCAGAAAACCCAACTTTTCTCCTGCTTCAACAGCCGGCCTTGTTAAAATTATACGACCTACTTCTTTATTTTTCATTGCGGTAATAGCCATTGCCATAGCCAAATAGGTCTTGCCCGTACCGGCAGGTCCTATTCCAAATACAATCTGATTTTTTCTTATAGCTTCTACATACCTCATTTGCCCATAAGTTTTGCACCTTATCTGTTTGCCTCTAGCTGTTATACAAACAATATCAGACATTAAAGACTTTAGTTTTTCTTCTTCTCCTGCCTCAATCATATTCATAGTATACAAAACATTTTGAGTAGTAATCACATCTCCCTTTTCAATCATTCCCATCAATTTGTTAAAAAGTTTATTAGCAGATTCCACGTTTTTTTCTTCCCCCGTTATCTTAATAATTCCTCCTCTTAACACTATCTTGACATCTAATCCCTCTTCTATTAACTTAATATTTTCATCAAAGTTGCCAAACAAATTGGCAGCTTGCTCCATATCCTCAATATTAATAGCTAACTCCTTAATCAATGTTCCCCTCCTATATAAGAAATTTTTTCTTTCATTCCTATTTCCTCTAAAACCTCTGCAGTAATATTGGCTCTTAATATTTTATCTTGTATAATCACATAACTTTCTTTTTTATTTACTATCTTACTTTGAGGGCCTAAAACCTTCTCCAACTCCTTTAGTGCTTTTTCAAAAGCAATATTTTTTGCTTCCTCTTTAGATAAAACAATAGTTTTAGGTTTGGTTTCATAGCATACTTCTTTTATTATTCTAACTGGAAAATTTTTTGATATTATCTCTTTTTCCTCTTTTTCAAAATTCTTAAAGTCTACTTTTTTAGGCGATATAGTTATAGTATTATTGCCAAATATTATTTTTGTAACAGTTATTTTGTTGTTTGTCCTCTCAAAGACTTCTTTTTTGAGTTCGGCGTCAGCATAAACTTCATACCATGTCCTCCCAATAATTTGGCCATCAGCATGTACAAATCTTGTCTCCAATCCTGGCTTTTCAATTATCCCTGTAACAATTATATCTCCCGCTTTTACTGTGTCTCCAACTTTTTTTACCGCTTCCCCTTCTAAAACCGTCATTTTATAAATTATACCATCTTTTTTAGCTATTATATTGCATGGTTCATCTTTTGACAATACCTCTTGAGGTTTTGTTTTACCTACAACTTTTACAAAAGCATTAGTACCCTTTATATTTATTCCTATCCACGATATATCATTATTTTGTAATAAAAATTCTGTCTCTATTTTATTAACATCTATAGTAAATTTAGAAACTCCTGGCTTTAATCCTAAGTGTGAAAGCTTTTCTAAAACTACTTTTTCATTTACATTGTTGACGGTCTCTATATTAATTTCCCATATAAAAGTAGAAAATGCATAAATCAGTATAAGAGAAATTGCTGCCCCTAAAACCAATGATTTTCTTCTTTTTAATCGAGAAATTACAAAAGGCAACCCTCTTTTAGAAATCACTGAAACACGACAATTAGTTTTTTTCGCAAAAGACACTATTTCTTTAAAACCCTTTAAACTTACTTTTGCGACTATAGTAGTATAATTCTTACGCTCAATATCCCAAATATAGACATCATTTACCATTATGAGATTTAAAAATTTTTCAATTGACAAACCTTCAATCTTAATAATAACATATCCTTTTAAAAAATTCCATAATTTTATTGCAACCAAAAATACTCCTCCTATACCATTATTTCTATATTCATTATTTCGCCACTAATCGTTATAATCTCTGTCATTATAGAATTTACAATCATGTTTTTACCTAATATTCTAACAACTCCAATTGTCGTATTTACCCTAATCCTTTCAGGAATATACTCAATAATTCCCTTGTGGTTTTCAATAGTAACATGGGTTTTCCCTATCAAAGTTATTTTAGGGAGATTAAGCAGTACCTCTTTTGGAAAGTCTATTGCATTTACAAGTTCGTTTTTTATCCCATCTTTCATACTGTAACCTCCCTTCTCTTAAAATTTTATGAGGAAGAAATTAAAAAAATTCTCTTGCTTTTTTATAGGCAATTAGACCTTTTGAGTAATTAGAAAATATGTATTATAATGAAGGTAACAAAATGAATATTCCTGTTGCTGTAAATTATTTTTTGGGGGGATTTGCCTTGGAGAAAATAGTAATAATTTTTACGGGTGGAACTATATCCATGAAAAATGACCCGAATTTAAATGCTGCTATACCCTCTTTATCAGGAAATGACATACTAAAAATGGTTCCCAACATAAAAGAAATTGCCCAAATTGAAATAATCCAATTTGGTAATTTTCCAAGTCCTTACTTTACTCCCGAGCTATTAATAAATTTGAGACGAGAAGTTGAAAACGTAATCATGAAACAACAAGTAAAAGGAGTCGTCATTACTCACGGTACAGACACCATAGAAGAAACAGCATACTTTTTAGACTTAACTATAAATTCCGAAAAACCAATAGTCTTGACTGGAGCCATCAAAAATTCTTCTGAAGTTGGGTACGACGGTCCCAGCAACTTAATTGCTTCTGTAATTACTGCTTCCTCAGAAAAAGCCAAAAACAAAGGAGTGTTAGTAGTTTTCAATAACGAAATACATGCTGCACGAGATGTCACAAAAACTCATACTTCAAGTATTGACACCTTTAAAAGCCTTGAAACAGGTCCAATAGGTGTTGTAGATAATAACAGAGCGTATTTTTATAGGAACATTGAGGCAAGAGATTATATACCAGTAGACCATTTAGAGCCAAGAGTCAGTCTTTTAAAAGTTGCCTTTGGTATGGACGATAAAATTATCAGATTCCTTGTTGACAGTGGAGAAAAAGGAATAGTAATAGAAGGAACAGGAAGGGGAAATGTACCTCCAAAATTGGCTGAGGGTATAGAATATGCTATATCAAAGGGAGTAATTGTAGTGTTAGTTTCAAGATGTCCTATGGGAAGAGTTGATGCCTCTTACGGTTATAAAGGTGGCGGAAAGCATCTTGAGTCCTTAGGGGTAATCTTTGGAGGTAATCTCTCAGGGCAAAAAGCTCGTATAAAACTCATGGCAGCTCTTGCTTATTCTAATAATTACAATGAAATCAAAAAATTGTTTAAAGAGGAAAGGACTTGATACCTAATAGCATCAAGTCCTTTGTTTACTGTAGATGCTTGTTTACCATGTCTTTAACAAGGTTGCCATCTGCTCTCCCTTTTACGATTGGCATTACCTTTCCCATCACTTTTCCTATATCGCTTTTAGTTTTAGCACCAGTTTCTTCGATAGCTTTTTTTACTATTTCCTCTATTTCCTCTTCGGATAGCTGCTTCGGTAAATAAGAAAGCATAATCTCAATTTCTTTTCTGGCTTTATCCACTAAGTCTTGCCTTCCACTTTTCTCGTAATCCGGCAACACTTCTTTTCTTTGCTTTATCTCCTTAGAAATTACATTGATGACCCCTTCATCGTCTAATTCTTTTTGAGTATCTTTTTCAACTTGGAGAATAGCTGCTCTTACCATACTTAAAATATTCTTTTTAAAATTATCTTTGTTTTTCATAGCTTCTACCATATCTTTGTATATTCGCTCTTTTAGGGTCATGGCAAGCACTTCCTTTATTTATTATATTTATATTTTCTTTTTCTTGCTGCTTCGGATTTTTTCTTACGTTTTACACTGGGACTTTCGTAATGTTCTCTTTTGCGAAGCTCTGATAAAACGCCTGCTTTGGAACATTGGCGCCTAAATCTTCTCAGAGCGTTGTCCAATGATTCATTTTCGCCGACTCTTACTTCAGACACTACTCTCCCTCCCTCCAGATAAACTGCTCAAACTAAGCTGCGTATTTTGCTGCGATGTCCTGCTGGAAACTCTCATTTTATTATACTCCTAAAACCATAATGTGTCAATGATTAACCTGGTGGCCAAGTCATAAATCTACCGCCTAAAAGATGAAAATGTATGTGATATACCGTTTGTCCCCCGTCATTTCCACAGTTTGATATAATTCTATAACCTTTTTCGTCAATGCCCTCTTTTTTTGCCAATTCTTTTGCCACCATATAAGCATGAGATACTAAATGTTTGTTATCCTCATTTAAATCTAACAATGTCGGTATATGTTCTTTGGGTACAATGAGGATATGTACAGGTGCCTGCGGGTTAATATCCCGAAATGCTACTACTAAATCATCTTCATAGACTATATTGGAAGGTATCTCTTTATTTATAATTTTACAAAAAATGCAATCTGCCATCTTTTCACCTCCTCTTTTTATATTCTACAAATCTCTTTAAATTCCTTCAATTTCTCCAATTAATAAATTATCTTTTATTTCTTTTATTTTCACTGGGAAAATCTCATTTCTAAGTAACTTTATATCCCCTTTGACAGCTACACTTAAATAATTATCAGTCAAGCCTTCCACATAACCCTCCATATTCTTTACCGGTTGTTCAAAGAGGACTTCCAAAGTTTTCCCTATAAAACTCTCCATAAATTTATATTCACACCTATTAGACAATTCTATGAGCTTTTTACTCCTATCTTCTTTTATATGATTTGCAACTTGATTTGGAAAGTTGTATGCTCTTGTACCTTTTCTCCTTGAATATTTAAAAACATGCATTTTGCTAAAACAAATCTCTCCCACAAATTTGTAAGTCTTGAGAAACTCCTCTTCCGTTTCACCAGGAAATCCCACCATAACATCTGTAGTTATCGCCACATCCTTGATGTATTCTCTTAACCTATCAATTACACTTTTGTACTCCTTTGTAGTATATCTTCTTCCCATTCTTTTTAAGGTTTCATCACATCCACTTTGAAGGGATACATGATAATGCCTGCACATCTTAGGCAAGTTAGCTATTTCTTTCACAAACTCTTCAGTTAAAAAAGTAGGCTCAATAGAACTAAGTCTTATCCTTTTTATGCCCTCTATTTCATGAATCATCTTTATAATGTCCAAAAGCCCAATATTTTTTAAATCTTTGCCATAGGAAGCTATGTGTATACCTGTGAGAACAATTTCTTTATACCCTGAATCAGCAAACCTTTTTACTTCATCTAGTACTTTTTTGGGGTCTCTACTTCTCACAGGTCCCCTGGCGTAAGGGATTATGCAGTAAGTACAGTATTGATTGCAGCCGTCTTGAATCTTTATATATGCCCTTGTCCTTTCTGTATAAGCTGTTACTCCAAATTCCTCATATTCCTTTTGAGTCATTATATTATTTACCACACTCAACTTTTGATTTTTTTGTGTAAATTCCTCTACTAATTCCACTATTTTGTCTTTATTTTTCGTACCAATCGCTATGTCCACTTCCGGAAGAGAAAAAGCTTCCTCTGGACTTACTTGCACATAGCAACCAGCAGCTACTACCAGCGCATCAGGATTTTTCTTTCTAGCTTTTCGTATCTCCTGCCTTGACTTCATATCACTTCTATTTGTTACAGTACAGGTATTTATTACGTAAACATCCGCTTTTTCATTAAAATCAACTACTTCATAACCAGCTTTTTTAAAAAGCTCAGCCATGACTTCTGTCTCATATTGATTTACCTTACACCCCAAAGTATAAAAAGCAACAGTTTTTTTATGACCATATCTTTCATAAAATTCCTCATTACTAAGAGTTAAATCTACTTTTGCCACTTTAAAAATGCTCCTCCTATTAAATCTCTTTTTCATCATATTATTATATCACATATTATAACATGCTATTGCACACAAAAAATAGGCCCCGAAGGGCACTAAAAATATCTTTTTGTTCTTTGTTTATTAATAATTTAACCCATATCTCCTAATTCATACATTACTATTGAACAAACTGCGATGGCTGCTGTCTCAGTTCGCAAAATCCTGGGGCCTAAGCTTACAGGCTTAATACTTTTGTTTAAGGCTAATTCAATTTCCTCTTGAGAAAAACCTCCTTCAGGGCCTATAAAAATTCCAATTTTTTTTACGTCTTTTGCCTTTTTAAGCACCTCTTTTAATTTTGAAGTTTGTTCCTTTTCATATGGAATTATGCATAGATCAAACTTATCAACCTGATTTATAGCCTCTTCAAAGGAAATAGGCATACAAATTTCGGGCACCCCAGTTCTGCCCGATTGTTTACAAGCTTCTTCACTAATTTTTCTCCACCTAGCAATTTTTTTATTTATATTGCTTTTAGTTATGTCTACAACCGTATAACGAGTCACAACTGGGATAAATTTTTTAACTCCAATTTCTGCACATTTTTGAATAATCAATTCCATTTTATCTGACTTAGGCAAGCCTTGAAATAATGAAATTTCTAAGGCACTCTCTGTATTTGATTCTAATTCTCTTTCTAAAAATAAAATAAGCTTGTCTTTTTTTATCTCTTCAATGCGAGCAGCATATTCTTTTAATCCATCCGATGCAACAATTTCATTTCCTCTTTTAAGCCTTAAGACATTTACCAGATGATGAAAGTCTTCTCCTTCTATATAGACAAATTCTCCTTTAATATTTTGCCTATCAATAAAAATTTTTCTCATAAGCTCTCACTTTTTCCTTGATAATATTGCACACCATTCTCCTTCTTCTCTAATTTGCAACACTTCAAAAAATTCTTCAACTTTTTGCAAAACTTCTTCTTTTCTACTTTTTATTATACCACTAGCTAAAAATAAGCCCTCTTCTTTTAAGTATTTAGGAGCCTCTGCCGACAACTTAATTATCACATCAGCAATTATATTTGCCACTATAATATCCGCTTTTCCCCTAAATTCGCCTAATAAATCACTTTTAAATACTTTTACATTTTGTAAGTTATTTAATTCTACATTTTGTCGGGCTACTTCCACGGAAGCTTCGTCTATATCTGCCGCATAAACTTCCTTTGCTCCTAATTTGCTACTAGCAATACTAAGTATGCCTGAACCACAACCTACATCAAAAACTATCCTTTCTGGTATCACAATCTCCTCTAAAAATTCCAGACACATCTTTGTAGTCTCATGGGTGCCTGTGCCAAAAGCCATTCCGGGGTCTAATTCGATAATTATCTCTTCTCCTTGAGATACATATTCTTCCCAAGAAGGCTTAATCACTATTTTCTTCCCTATTTTTAAAGGCTTATAGTACTGTTTCCAATTGCTTGCCCAGTCCGCTTCATCTACTTCTGAGACTTTTAAGTCAAAATTGCCTATATCAACTCCAAAAGTTTTAAGTTCTACAATTCTATCTTTTAAAATATTTATTCTATCTATAGTATCTGAAGCAATAGGAAAATAGGCAAAAACCTTAATATTTCCCTCTTCTTCAAAAAGAGAAGGGTCAAAGTAATCCCAATTATCACTTTGCGCCAACAGTTTTACATCATTAGGGTTTTTTATAACTACACCGCCAGCCCCTAATTCGTGCATGATATTTGACACAGCCTCTTCTGCCTCTTGTGAAGTTGTCACTTGTACTTCAATCCATTTCATTCTTTTCCACACCTTTACTCAAATTTATTATCCGCCAAAAGCGTCCTTCATCTTTTGAAAAAATGATTTTGATTCTGTCGCAGTATTTCCTTCTAATTTTTTTAATTCTCTTAGCAATTCTTTTTGCTTTTCTGTCAATTTTTTAGGCACATCAATATAAACCTCTACAATTTGGTCTCCGCGTCCTCTTCCATTTATGTGAGGAATCCCTTTTCCCCTTAACCTAAACTTAGTCCCTGTCTGGGTCCCTTCTGGTATTGTAAAGCTAACTGTTCCATCCAGCGTAGGAATTTTTATTTCTCCACCTAAAGCTGCATCAGCAAAACTTATGGGCATTTTCAAATGTACATTGTATCCTTCTCTTGTAAATAACTCGTGGGGTTTTACGTGAATTACAATATACAGGTCTCCCCTTGGACCTCCTCTTAAGCCTGGCTCTCCTTCTCCTCTTAAGGTAAGCATTTGTCCTTCGTCTATTCCCGCTGGTATAGTAACTTTAATTTTTCTCCTCCTCCTAATTTTACCTGTGCCACCGCATTTGTTGCAAGGGTCAGTAATAATTTTTCCTTCACCATGGCACTTAGGGCAAGTTCTTATATTTACAATTCTTCCAAAAGGAGTATTCTGTGCAGTTCTCACTTCACCAGTTCCATGACATACAGGACAAGTCTCTGGTTTACTACCCGGCTTGGCCCCTGTTCCTTTACACGTATCACACTCTTCAAATCGTTCAACCTCTATTTCTTTTTCTGCCCCAAAAGCAGCTTCTTCAAAAGTTAAAGTAAGGTCATATCTTATGTCATTACCCTTTTGAGGTCCTGTTTCTGCTCTTCTCCTGCCAGTACCAAAGAAATCATTAAAAATATCGCCAAATATATCGCCAAATCCTCCAAAGCCTCCAAAATCAAAACCGCCCTCTCCAAAACCTCCTTGACCAAATCCACCTTGGCCAAAACCGCCTTGCTCAAAGGCTGCGTCTCCAAATTGGTCATATTGAGCTCTTTTTTGAGGGTCGGAGAGAATTTCGTAAGCTTCGTTTATTTCTTTAAATTTTTGCTCTGCTTCTTTATCTCCTGGGTTCAAGTCAGGATGATATTTCTTAGCAAGCCGTCTATAAGCCTTTTTTATTTCCTCTTCTGTGGCATTTCTATCTACTCCTAATATTTCATATAAATCTTTTTTAGCCACTTTCTCACCTGCCTTTCATTACGTAAATTAGAACCAGGTAAAACCTGGTTCTATATTATTTATTATCATCCTCCACTTTGTAATTGGCTTCATAAACATTGTCCTGTGTTGTACCTTGTCCAGCACTACCAGTATTTGTAGCTCCTCCCGTTTGTCCTCCCGCTTGTTGGTATATTCTTGTAGAAACTTTGTAGAAGGCTTGTGAAAGTTTCTCAGAAGCATTTTTAATCGCTTCTATATCGCTTCCTTCAAGAGCTTTTCTCACATTTTCTATTTCTCTATTTATTTCATCTTTTTCAGCTTGCGTCATCTTATCTCCAAGGTCTTTCATTGTTTTTTCAGCTTGATAAATGAGAGAATCTGCTTTATTCCTTATTTCGATTTCTTCTTTCTTCTTCCTATCTTGTTCTTCATACTGCTTAGCCTCATTAATCATTCTTTGTATCTCTTCTTCTGACAAATTAGTTGTAGAAGTAATAGTTATATCCTGAGATTTGCCAGTACCTAAGTCTTTTGCAGAAACATGTACAATTCCATTGGCATCTATGTCAAAAGTAACTTCAATTTGAGGTACTCCTCTTGGAGCTGGTGGAATCCCTGACAAAATAAATCTTCCAAGAGTTTTGTTGTCTTTTGCCATAGGCCTTTCGCCTTGTAACACGTGTATTTCAACAGAAGTCTGATTATCCGCCGCAGTAGTAAATATCTGGCTCTTTCTTGTAGGTATTGTAGTATTTCTCTCTATAATCTTAGTAAATACTCCACCTAATGTCTCTATACCCAAGGACAAAGGTGTTACGTCCAGTAAGAGAATATCTTTCACTTCTCCGGCCAATACTGCCGCCTGTATAGCTGCACCTATAGCCACTGCCTCATCTGGGTTAATTCCTTTGTGAGGTTCTTTACCCATTATTCTCTTTACTGTCTCCTGTACCAAAGGCACTCTTGTAGAACCACCAATGAGAATGACTTTATCAATATCAGAAGGTTTTAAACCTGCGTCGCTTAATGCTTGGTTAACAGGACCTACAGTTGATTCTACAAGGTCGGAGATTAGCTCTTCGAATTTTGCCCTTGTAAGATTTACATCTATATGTTTTGGACCTGTAGCATCAGCAGTAATAAATGGCAAGTTTATATTAGTAACCGTTGCAGAAGAAAGCTCTATTTTTGCTTTTTCTGCGGCATCTTTTAGTCTCTGCAATGCCATCCTGTCACTTCTTAAGTCAATTCCATATTCTTTTTTGAAGTTGTCAGCAAGCCAATCTATTATCCTTTGGTCGAAGTCATCCCCACCCAAATGGTTATTGCCACTTGTAGCCAAAACTTCAAATACTCCATCTCCTATTTCCAAAATAGAAACATCAAAAGTACCGCCACCTAAGTCATAAACCATTATCTTTTGATTTCCTTCTTTGTCAAGTCCATATGCCAAAGCAGCAGCTGTCGGCTCATTTATTATTCTCAAAACCTCAAGACCTGCAATCCTACCTGCGTCTTTTGTAGCCTGCCTTTGGCTGTCATTGAAATAAGCAGGAACAGTAATTACCGCCTGTGTAACTTTTTCGCCCAAGTAAGCTTCTGCATCAGCCTTAAGCTTTTGCAAAATCATTGCAGAAATCTCTTGAGGTGTATACTCTTTATCGTCAATTTTTACTTTGTAATCAGTTCCCATGTGTCTTTTTATAGACATTATAGTCCTGTCAGGATTTACAATTGCCTGCCTTTTTGCAACTTGCCCTACTAACCTTTCTCCTTCTTTAGTAAAAGCGACGACTGAAGGCGTAGTACGAGCTCCTTCTGCGTTAGGTATTACTACAGGTTGGCCTCCTTCCATAACAGCAACACAAGAAAATGTAGTTCCTAAGTCAATTCCTATAACTTTCCCCATATTTTTCAACCTCCTTTTTATTTTGCTACTTTAACCAAACTTGGTCTTATTACTTTATCTTTTAGATAATACCCTTTTTGGAAAACTTCAATAATTTCATTTGGTTGCTTTCCTTCTACCTCTTCCTGCATTACAGCATGGTGTTTATAGGGGTCAAAAATCTGCCCCTCTGCTTCAATTTCTTTCACACCAAATTTATCCAATATTTTTTTAAACTGCCTGTAAATTAATTCTATCCCTTCTTTTAGAGAATTATAATCTCCACTGCTTGCCAAAGCTCTTTCAAAATTATCCATAATAGTCAAAAGTTCTAAAATCACTGTTTCTTGCCCGTAATCGATCATCTCAGCTTTTTCTTTTTCTATTCTTTTTCTGTAATTTTCAAATTCTGCTTTCAATCTTTGTGCAATATCTAAATATTCTTGAGCTTCAGCCTCTTTTTGCTGAAGTTTTTGCTTTAATTCCTCTATTTCATCAACCGTTTGTTGCTTATGCTCCTGCTGTGTTTGTTCTTCCTCTTCAGGAGGCCCTTCCATTTGTTCATTTGATTCTAAATTATTTACATCCTTTTCCTCCTCTTTGTTAATTTCTTTTTCCATCTCTTCCACTTATATCACCTCGTTATATTTCATCATTGTATATACTCGACAAAAGATTTGAAAGCTCTTTTGTCATCATATTGATTTCGTTAATCAACCTTCTATAATCCATTCTTGTAGGTCCTATAATTCCTATTGTACCCACCACACGACCGTTAATCTTATAAGTGGTTTTTATTACGCTTAAGTCTTTCATCTCTTCAAACTTGTTTTCGCTTCCTATTCTCACATCTATAAAATCTACTTCAGGCTCTAAAACTTCGTTCAATAACGACTTGTTGTCCAAAAGATTGAAAAAATTTTTTGCTTTGCCTAAATCCTTGTATTCAGGAAAATCTAAAATATGGGAAGTTCCATCCGCATAAATGTCCGTTTCTTGTAACTGCTTCAAGCTCAAAAGTATAGTGTTTATCAATTCGTCGGCTATAAAAGCTACCTCTCCCAACATCTGCCTTAAATCTTTTTGTAAAAACTCAAAAATATCTTTTTCGCTTTTGCCAGCAATTTTGTCATTTAACAAATTGTTTAAAAACTCAAAGATAGTTCTATCTACATTTTGGCATAAATTTAGCAAGTAATTTTTTACAATTCCTGTGTCTGTCACTACTAAAAAGATCATTTTATTAGAAGCAACAGGTATAAGTTGGATTTTCCTTATTCTATCAGGGTTCAACCTTGGCATTTTAGCAACTGTAGTATGGTGAGTTATGTTAGCCAAAATTCTTGCATATTTCTTTACAATTTCATCAAACTCCGCTATAATTTCCTCGCGAGTATTATAGCTAATTGGAGGGTCATTGTTTATATAATTTCGAAGAATGCTGTCTACATAAAATCTATATCCTTTATCTGAAGGTATTCTTCCTGCGGAAGTATGAGGCTGCTCCAAATATCCCATTTCTTCTAAATCCGCCATTTCGTTTCTTATAGTAGCAGAACTTAATCCTATATTGTACTTCTTAGCTATTGTTCTCGACCCTATTGGCTCTGCCGTCATAATATAATCAGTAATAACCGCATATAGTATTTTTTTCTTCCTATCATCTAACGGCATTTTCACCACCCCATGTATTATTAGCACTCTACTCGATTGAGTGCTAATTCATGTTTTTAAAATACCACTCTTATAATTTTTTGTCAATACTCATTTAGGGCAGAAATTCTTCAAAAATGACGTTAGAGACATCAATACCCCTCTCGGTAAGTTTTGCACACTCATTATCAATCTCAATTAGACCTTCATTTAAGTATTTTTGTATTACTTTTTTGTAAAATTCAAACAAACTGATACCAAATCTTTTCTTAAAATCCTTGTCACACACTCCTTTTGTCATTCTCATTCCTAAAAACATAAACTCAGCCATTCTATCTTCTTTTGCCAACTTTATTTTTTCCTTAACTGCACTTTTTCTTTCTAAAATGCTCTTAATATAGTCTTTTATATTTTCAATATTACTATATCTCACACCCTCCATATAAGAATGGGCTCCTGCACCAAATCCCAAATAATTTTTGCATTCCCAGTATAAAATATTGTGGCGACATTCAAATGTGGGCAATGCAAAATTAGATATTTCGTAATGGTGATAACCTTTTTCTTTTAAAAACTCTATACCCCAATGATACATTTTAAGCTCTTCTTCCTCATCAACTATAGGCAACTGACCCTTTTCATAAAGTCTGTAAAAGGAGGTGTTAGGTTCTAAAATCAAGCTATAAGTAGAAACATGCGTCGGCTGTAATTTTACTACTTCTTTTAAAGTTTCTTGCCACTCTTTAAAGGTTTGAGTAGGAAGAGCATACATCAGGTCAATATTTATATTGCCAAAGAACTTTTTCACTAACTCATAATTTTCAAAAAAATCTTCTATTGTATGAATTCTACCTATATATTTTAAAAGCCTATTTTGAAAAGCTTGAAGTCCAATACTTACTCGGTTTATCCCGTTGTCTTTATAAATTTTTAGTTTTTCTTCAGTTATAAGGCCGGGATTCATTTCAATAGTAATTTCGCAACCATCAAGTATTTTATAATTTTTAAATACAGACTTCAATATCTTCTCTATATAAGAAGGAGGCAAAAGGTTAGGGGTACCTCCTCCTATATAAACCGAAACCACATTATAATCTTTTGTAGAATTTGATTCTATTTCCATAAGTAGTGCCCGAATATAGTCGTCAAAAAGATAATCATAGCCTGCATAAGAATTAAAATCACAATAATAGCATTTTCTTTTACAAAAAGGAATGTGAATGTATAATCCTATCTCCCTCATTTTTCATCATCTAGCTTCAATATTGACATAAAAGCCTCTTGAGGTATTTCAACACTTCCCACCTGTCTCATGCGCTTTTTACCTTCTTTTTGCTTCTCCAGAAGTTTTTTCTTACGAGTTACGTCTCCTCCATAACACTTGGCAAGAACGTTTTTTCTCAAAGCTTTTACAGTCTCTCTTGCAATAATCTTAGAGCCTATTGCAGCCTGGATTGGAATCTCAAAAAGATGCCTTGGAATATTTTCTTTTAACTTTTCTACAATTTTTCTCGCTTTTTCATAGGCTTTATCTTTATGAACTATCATGGATAAAGCATCTACCAATTCGCCATTTATTAAAATATCAAGCTTTACCAAATTAGATTCTTTATACCCTTTAAGCTCATAGTCGAAAGAGGCGTAACCCCTTGTTCGTGATTTTAAAGCATCAAAAAAGTCATATATTATCTCATTTAAAGGCATTTCATATTTTAAAAGTACGCGAGTTTGTTCTAAATATTCCATTCCTAAATATGCTCCCCGTCTATCCTGGCAAAGCTCCATAACTGCCCCTACATATTCAGTAGGCACCATAATAGTAGCTTCCACAATTGGCTCTTCAATATGATCTATTTGCGTAGGAGGCGGCATTTTTGTGGGATTGTCCAAATCCAATACCTCTCCATTAGTTTTGTAAACTTTGTAAATTACACTTGGTGCAGTAGTGACAAGATTTAAGTTGTACTCTCTTTCCAACCTTTCTTGAACTATTTCCATGTGCAAAAGTCCCAAAAAGCCACACCTAAATCCAAAACCTAAGGCAGCAGAGGTGTCAGGTTCAAATACAAGTGACGCATCATTTAGCTGAAGTTTTTCTAAAGCTTCTTTTAAATTTTCATAATCTTGTCCATCCGCAGGATAAATTCCACAAAAGACCATTGGCACTACTTCTTTATAGCCAGGAAGTGGAGAATCGGCTGGATTATCTGCATCTGTTATTGTATCTCCTACGCGAGTGTCTTTTACATTTTTTATGCTGGCAGCAATATATCCAACTTCACCTGCTTTAAGCTCTTCTACTGGATAAAGGTTAGGTCTAAACATACCCACTTCTGTAACTTCAAAAACTTTGCCAGTAGAAAACATTTTTATTCTCATTCCTGGTTTAACAATTCCATCTACTACCCTTACAAAGCTTATTGCACCTTTGTAGTTATCATAAAAAGAGTCAAAAATTAGCGCTTTTAAAGGCTTATTTTCATCTCCTTTTGGAGGGGGAATTCTATTTACAATGGCTTCTAAAACTTCTTCTATACCTATGCCTTCTTTAGCAGAGGTAAGCAAAGCATCTTCTGCGTTAATTCCAATCACGTCTTCAATTTCTTTTTTTACAAGTTCAGGATTTGCTGAAGGAAGGTCTATTTTATTTATCACAGGTACTATCTCTAAATCATGTTCTAAAGCCATATACACATTAGCAAGGGTTTGCGCCTCAATCCCTTGTGTAGCATCTACTACAAGGAGGGCCCCTTCACAAGCTGCAATACTTCGGGATACCTCGTAAGTAAAATCCACATGTCCAGGGGTATCAATAAGATTAAGCTCATATTCATTTCCATTTTTAGCTTTATAAATCATTCTTACAGGCTTTAACTTTATAGTAATTCCTCTTTCCCTTTCCAATTCTAAATTATCCAAAATTTGCTTATCTGTTTCCCTTTCAGAAAGAAAACCTGTTTTCTCAATAAGTCTATCTGCAAGAGTAGATTTGCCATGGTCTATATGAGCAATAATGCAAAAATTTCTAATATACTGCATCCTTTCTGACATTGTGTACCTCCTCAAAAATTAAAGACTTAGACCTCATTTCCAAAATCGCCCTTTAAAGTATTGGCTTAACCCCCCGATGTCAATAACTGACTCTTTACCAAAAATTTTAACGATCACCTTTTCGCTATTTGAATATACACCAAATATATTTACTTTCCTCATCCCTGTAGTAACTTCATTAAAGGAAGAATCAGCTATTACAAGTCCTACTACCATAATAACAATGTACAATAAAAGAGCAAAGATTACAAGTCTCTTTCTTTGAATCTGTTTTTTCTCTCTTTTGTCCTTGTAAGCCTCATCTTTTATCTTCCTTTCAAAGTATCGTAAATCTGTTGTATTTCTTCAATCATTTTATTGCAGCTATATCTTTTTGCACTTTCTTTTCCTTTTAAGCTTATATTTTTTCTCAATTCCTCATATTTCAAAAGTTTTTCTATAGCTTTTGCCAACCCTTCAGGACTTTCTTTTTCTACTAAAATTCCTTCAACCCCATCTTTTAGAATTTCTGGAATCCCCCCACCTTTGTAGCTATGACAGGAACTCCTTCATTTAAAGCTTCAATTACAGAAATTCCAAATCCTTCTTCATGAGAGGAAAGCACAAATACATCGAGATTTCTCAAAAAAGAAGGAATGTCATTTCTATATCCCAGTAAAAAGAATCTGTCTTTTAAATTTAAACTATCAATCATTTTTTGTAATTCTTCTTTAAAAGGGCCATCTCCTGCTACAAAAAAGTAGGCATTTACATTTTTTAAAATTGAAGCCGCTTTTATTAAATCTTGGACACCTTTAGCAGGTATAAGCCTTGCTACACTTCCTACAATAAAGGAATCTTGTGGCAAATCGAATTCTTCTTTTAAATTAAGAGTTGTTTCCTCGTAAAAAGAGGTATCAATACAATTGTACACCACTTTTATTTTATTTTCTTTTACATTTTGATTTAGAACTAAATCATCTTTTAATGCTTGAGAGACAGCAATAAACTGATGGGTTTTTTTGTCTAGAATTTTTGTTAAACTCAATAAAAGTTTCTTTTTGTAAAAACTCATATTATTGTAATTTGCAAAGTTGTGGATTGTCACTACTGTTTTTACAGGCATAGCAAAACATGCGACTCTTCCTACCAATGAAGCTTTTGCCCCATGCATGTGAACAATGTCTGGCTTAAACTCATTTACTACCTTTCGTATAAACTTAATTGCCCTGTAATCTTTTTTTAAACTAATTCCGTCCCCAATGTCAATGTCATATACTGCAATCCCTAATTTTTTGAGATATTCTTGAGTTTTTTTGTCAAAAGAGCACAAAACAGCAATTTCATACTTATCTTTGTCTAACAATCTAACCAGTGATAATAAATGCTTTTTCATTCCTCCTTCTGATTTTCTTACAATTTGCAATACCTTCATTTTTCCCATAAAACCACCTTTTAAGACATTTCATCAATAACAAAATGTATTAACATAGGTCCTACAAACACCATCATTGTAGCTGCCGCTACAATTCCTGAATCGTTAAAAATTAGAGCAAGAATGCTTCCTATAATCGTCGCAACAAAGCATATTCGAATGTAGGTGTGTTTTTTGAAAATTTCACTCAACACTCCAACAGGTTTGAAGAAAAGAATTAGTAAAACAACTATAAGTGTCAACAATACTCTCGACCATATAGAATATTTTATGAGCTTATAATTCATTAAAAGCTTTCTTTCAAAAATTTGTAATAAAGATTTTATACCGTGACTTTTTACTAAAGCAAAAGTTTGTCCTATGTGAGTTTGTTGTGAAACTGGCCTTAAAGAATCCAAGTAAAACAAGCCCAAAAGCATTAAAACTATCCCGGCACCAATATATATTAAATTTTTTATGTTAATTTTTTTCCAGACAAAAGCAGCAGCGAAACAGCAAAAGCTCCAAAGGCTGTTATCGATCCTCCAACATTTGTACCTATACTTGGAGCTGCAATAAAGTAGAATACCAGTGCGTATATTATTGTAGTTATAGCTAAAAGCAGCTTTTTATTCGAAAAAATTTCAAAAGCCATTGTAGTAAAACATAAGACGGCTCCAATCAATACCCCCATATACTCGTTTCCTATGCCATAAAAACGGGCACCTCCGATGACGTCATAGCTTAAAAAAGAATTTTTTAGCAAATATTGCCCTGTCACAAGGTCAATTAGCAAAACAAGGGAAGTAATTAAACCTATTATAGCATAGAAATAATAACCATAAGGGTTAATTTCATGAATCGCTATAATCGCCACTGCTGTCAAAAATAATATTCCCACGATGCTATTTGATAGGCTAGTATAATTAAACAAAGGTAATAGCAAAAAAGTCAAAGGAATAGTAGAAACAAAAAACAATAGAGGTTTTAAATAGACCGCATACTTTTTCAAAAGCAGCAAAACTAATAGGGCAAAAATTAAAATTATTATCTCTAAAACCACATAAGTTTTTAAGAAAATAGGCCTATAAGTGTAATTAAAAACTAGTTTATGACTCTCAGCTAATAATTTGTCTACATTTCCTTTGTAACCAGAATTATAAAGGGGATGTCCCGTCAAAAAAGTTGGTATAGGAATATCAAAATACTGTAAAATTGTTGGCATTAAATCTGTATTTGTGACAATCCCCTCTCTTTTTGTTGTGTCTGAAGTAACATAGCCTTTAGTAAAGCCTGGTCCAAAAAGTATTATGGGGGTTAAATAACTCTTTTGCCCCATATCTTTAGATGGAGGAAGTGGAGTTAAGACAATGTATAAGGTGTTGGGACTGCCTTCTCTTATGACTTTGCCAATAAATTCATCTGCTTCGTATAAAGCCCTTTTTTTATTTCTCTCATTAATTTTATCCATCGCATATTTATGGTAATCATTCGCTCTTATCGTATCTCCCAATTGAAAAATAGTTAAGTCAGGTTTTTCTTTCATCTCTGTATATTTTTGATAGAGCAAATTATAATCTGTCATAATGCCAAAAGGGCTTAAAGGGTCTCTTTTTAAAATATTATCACTCACATCGCCAAAATCTACGATTCCTTTTTCATCCATTACTATAAGAGGCGCATATCTTCTTTGTTCTACATCAGTATCTTCATTGCCAAACACAGCAACAGTTTTTCCATTTTGTTTTAAAAGAGCACCTAATAAGCCAGGTACTACAATGTGATTTCGAGTTAGGTTATTTCTCTCTATTTGCGCAAAATCTAAATTTACTATATTAAATACTTGTGGCTTAATACCTGTATTTCTTTTGAAAATTATAGAAGCTTGTTCTCCATTTACTATTTCAGAAGCGTTAAAATTAAGGGAAGCTTTTTCAGAACCTACAGCTCTTGTCCCACAACCAATTGTCATATACACGTTTTCAGGGGTCCTGCCTCCATCAGAATTTACCGTCATAAGTCCATATGTACCATTTTCCATGAGGTATTTTATATTAGGAAGGTCATTTGCAACATAGTCATTTAAATTAACCCTGTCTACAATAAAAATAACTATTTTTCTATCTTTTATATTATTTACTTGTCCATAAGAAACAGTGCTAAAGAGGATTAAAAACGCCAAGGCCAATCCCATTATCCTTGCTGCAAATTTCATAAAAAACCTCCTAAATCTTTGATAATTACAGTAATTTATTTTAACCTTTTTTAAATTAATATCAACATTTATCGCTATAAAATAAAAAGCAGTCTTCACTGCCCAAAATCTTGTTGCTGCTTCATCACTTCACTAATGGCTTTAGCCAGATACTTTGTAGTTGCAATTGCCTCCTCTAAAGTATTATAGTTACTTCCTAATTCTATCAGTATCGACTTTTCAAGAAGATGCTGATTATATTCACTGTAGGGCTTTACCTGTACTCCTAAAGATAGGCCGGGATAAAGTTCATTTAATTTATCACTTATTCTTTTGGCAAATTCGTAATTTCTTCTCCAATCTTCTTTCATTTCCGGTGTCCTTCTTGAACCTATTATGAAAGAAACTTTTGCTACTTTTTCCCCGTTTATTTCCATCACATATTTTTTTCTAAAATCTTGGTTTGGCAAATTGCTCAAAACAGGAATAGTTTCTACCCCTGGTTTCATAACAGCACCATAGCCATCTCTATGCAAGTCAATTGCAGCCTTAATAGAAGGATACTCTTTTAAAATTTTACTGACCGTTGCAAAAGAGTTTACATAGGATTTGTCATAGTTGTAATCATTGATAGTTTTATCGTGCAATACAGGAATTCCTTCTTTTCTAAGATATTCCGTAAGATAATCTGCTACTTTTGCAACAGTATAATTTAAATCATCTGTCCTATCATAGCCGTACCTTGCTATGTATTTGTTCTTTTCTGTAGCAGCATAAGCTTCCATAGTATGAGTGTGATATATCAAAAGATAGGGTTTACTATTATCTATATTTTTCGAAACCGGTTTTTTTTCCTCTCCTTGTGTCTGCGGTGTGTTTTTGTCACTTTGTGCATTAGTATCAGACAAATTCACATTGTTATTAGAAGGAGGATTTGTTTGTGCATTATTATTCTGTATATTATTAGCACTTACTTTTTCCAAATCTATCTGTGCTAAAATTGGAAGTTGAAATTTCAATATATTAATAGGGTCTTTAACTTTAGCATTTAACAAAGAGGAAAAGGTTAAATCCTTTCCTGTATACCCTTGAGAAGTAAATGCTACTTCTATTATCGGCAGGGTATAATTTATTGAAGTTACAAATAAACTGTTTAATTTATCATACTCCTCTGAAAAAGAATCACCAATTATTTGTCTATATTCACCCTTATAAGGTTGTGTCATCCAATTATAAAGAAAAACGTTTATCAATAACAAAATTAGAAACATTATTCTGCTTATCTTTGAAAAACTATAATACCTGTACAAAAAGAAGCACCTCTCTTTGGTTTTTATATTTTATAAATATTCCATCAAGAGGTGCTTTAGTACTTTATGTTTAATGAAGCAATTGATTCATTTCCTTTTCCGTAAGCCCAGGTTGTAGTGCAAGATTTATCCCTCTGGAAATAATTGAAGATATATTTTTTACCAATAAATCTATTTCTTTAGGAGTAACTACAAGATTATGTACATAAGGTGTTAAAACTTCTTGAATGAGACTGTATTTCTCTTGTTGACTCATATTCTTAAGTACTTCATAAAAAGGGCTTTCTTCTTTGGTCTGTTTTAGTAACTCTTCTGTTAAATATTCGATGGTGTCGTTAGCAATTGTGACCGCATCTACTACTGTAGGAACTCCTATGGCTATTACAGGTATCCCTAAGCTTTGCTCAGTAATGGAAAGCCTTCTATTACCTATTCCAGACCCTGGACTTATACCTGTATTTGAAATTTGAATAGTAGTAGACAACCTCTCTAATCTTCTCGAAGCCAAAGCGTCAATTGTAATTATTAAGTCAGGTTTTATTCTGTCAACTACACCTTTTAAAATTTCAGCTGTTTCTATCCCGGTTATGCCTAAAACTCCGGGAGAAATTGCGCTGACAGACCGAATTTCATCGCCAAACTGTTGAGGTGCATATTCCTTTAAATGCCTTGTCACCACAATGTTAGACACCACCCGTGGCCCTAAAGCATCAGGGGTGACATTCCAATTGCCTAACCCTACTACTAAAACTTGTGTATTTTCCGTCAAATTAGCTATTTCTTTAATTATATCTGCTAAAACTTTCGCAACTTCTTCCTCTAAATCCAAGTCCCTTTCAATGAGGCCGGGGGCTTCAATAGTTATATAGTCCCCCACTGGCTTCCCCATTGCTTTTTCTCCTTCTTCATTTAAAATTTTGACCTTTGTCACTTTTATACCCTCTAAGTGTTTTTCCTCCACACTCACCCCTGGAATCTCTCTTCCTTTGTATAATTCTCTCGCTTCTACTGCAAGGTCTGTCCTTATACTGTACATCTACATCACCTCAACTCTGTCGGTACAAAGGCGTCAACCAATCCTATCACAAAAGCAGCAATCAACGAACCAACTATTGTTGCGTGAATGGTAGGAACAATAAACTGAGAAACGTATATCACTACCGCCGCAACAATAAATCCTACAAAGCCACGGCTTCTCGGTGAAATATCTTTCCCTAATATTAATTCTACAATATAGCCTAACAAAGCTATTACCACCGCTGAAATAAGAGCTCCCCAAAATCCTGCGACGCTAAACCCTGGAACAAGATATCCTACCACTAACAGCACAATAGCTGACACAATAAAGCGAATAACTGTTTGTAACATTAAATCACCTCCTTTAATTATGATGAACAAATTGACAAATTTTATACCTCTGTGGTAAAGTAAAAAGTGTATTAATCCTTGAAAAACTATTTCTTTCGTGGTAAAATTAAATTCGATTGAGGAGGTGAAGCTTTTGGCAAACACAAAATCTGCAAAGAAGAGGATTTCTGTTATCGCAAAAAGGACTTTACGCAATAAAATGATAAAATCAAGAGTTAAAACATTTATTAAAAAGTTTAACGAAAGTTTAGCTACAGGAGATATAGAAACAATAAAAGAAAAATTAAGACTTGCTGTCAAAGAATTGGACAAAGCTGCCACAAAAGGAGTTCTCCACAAAAACACAGTGGCAAGAAAAAAGTCCAGACTTTATGCAAAATTTAACAATCTTTTAAAATCAGCAGCAAGTAATGAATAAAGCGTACCTTAAAAGTACGCTTTTTATCATTTGCACAATTTTTTTACAAGCCCCTCCAATGCCAAACTACTATCTGCTCCTGATTTCAATGCAATATCACATTTCAAACACTCTTTATAAGCTCTTTCCAACTCTTCTTTTTTAAAAAGTCTACTCTGTCTCATTAACTCTTCTACTGCAAAGTATGGTACTCCTAAAGAAGATGCAATAGTCTTTTTATCGCCAAATTTACCTTCAAAGCTTTTTATCTTAGTAATCAACCTCATTTGTCTTACAATCATCGACAATATAATAAGGGGTACTTCTCCTTTTTCTAAAAGGGTGTGTAAAACTTTATAAGCCTCTTTTTCTTTTTTCATTCCTATAGCATTGACAAGATTAAAAATGTTTTGTTGCAGGTTTATAGTAAGAACCTCTTTCATCTTTTCCATTTCTATTTCTTCACTGTCAGAATAGGAAACTAATTTATGTATTTCATTTACAATTGCGTATAAATCCGTTCCAACGCTCTTCACAATATATTCCACATCAGATTTTTTTACTTTTTTGCCACTCTTTTTTAAAAAATAGCCGGCGTAATTTACTGCCTCTTCAAAAGAAAGTCTTTGAAAATAAACTATTTTACCTATTTTTTCAATAAACTTATAAAGCTTTTTCCTTAAATCTATTTTTTCTCCTCCTATAATTACTAGTACAATGCTGCTTTGAGGAGAAGTAACTTTTTCTTCTAGATAGTTCGTAAGTCTTTTTAACTCTTTATCCCCTAGCTTAGAAAGCTGTTCCTCTTCATTTTTTACTACTACTAATTTGTAATCAGAAAATAAAGGTAATGTCTCACAATTTTCGATAATAGCTTCCATACATTCTTCTGGACTATCTTTTTCAATAACCACATAGTTCATATCCATAGTCTCAGGCATTAATATTTTTGCTTTTATCCTTTTTAAAGCATCTAACAATAAAAACCTCTCTTCTCCATAAAAAAGATATACATTGTCAATCTTATCTTTTTTTAAACTCTCCACTAACTCTTTATAATTCATTATTTCACTCCTTGAGAAAAGTAGTTATATAAGCCCTTTCTCCATTTGTTTTTACGATAATTGCTCCATTTTTATCCGTCCTATATACCTTCGCCTTCTCTTGAAGATATTTTAGCACTCTCTCATCAGGTAGTCCATAACTGTTTTTACCTACTTGGACAATACATACTTTCGGATTGGCTTTTTCAATGAATTCTTGTGTAGAAGAAGTATTTGACCCGTGGTGAGCCACCTTTAAAATATCAGTCGTTATGTCTAAATTTTTCAAAACCTCTTCTGCAGGCTTTTCTATATCACCTGTAAATAAAAATTCCATCTTCTTGTACTTCATCTTAAAAACAAGTGCATTGTTATTTATAGGATTTTCCTCTATTAAATTTTGAGGGTCAGGGTGTAAAACGTATATTTCAATATTATCTATTTCAACCTTATCTCCTTTTTTCAGAAAAATAACAGGGATGTTTTTCTCTTTTGCAACCTTAATCATCTTTTTAAAATTCTCATCAGTAACTTTTTGGACTCCAATAAAAACTTTATCTACCTTTATCTGCTGCAAAACAGTAATTATTCCACCGATATGGTCAATATCTGTATGAGATATAAATACTCCATCAAGCTTCATAACACCTTTGTAATACAAAAATGGAAGTACTAGATCTTCTCCAACATCAAAAGAAGAAGTCGCAAATAAAGGTTTGCCTCCTCCATCTATTAAAAAAGTTTTGCCGTGGGGTGTCCTGACAAACGTGCTGTCCCCTTGTCCTACATCCAGGAAAGTCACTTCTAAATCTTTAGGCAATAGATAATTATAAAAGAAAATTGCTATAACAAAAGTCAAGGCGATTGCAATAGAAATCTTTTTAGTTTTTTTATCAAAACTGCTAAGTAGGACTGTTAAAATTCCATAATACAAAACAATCACATACAAAGGCGGAACAATAGTATTTATACTGGCATAAGGAAAGCTATTGAACAGTTTCGTTATGTACAAAATAGCTTCTACTACAGGTATATTTATATAATTTATAAAATAGGACAAGGGAGGAAAAATCAGCCCTATCATAGCCGATAAAAATCCCCAAACAACTGCTATATTCGCCAATGGCACTATTACAATGTTGGACAAAAGCGAAATTATGGATATATAATGATAATAATACATGGTAAAGGGGATTGTGCCAATTTGAGCAGAAAGAGTTAAAGCGACTAAATCTCGTATTTTGGGATTTAGCATTGATAATTTTTCTCGTATCGGCTTATAGAAATACAAAATGGCTAAAGTGGCAACAAATGAAAGTTGAAAACCTACATCCCACAGCATCAAAGGGTTAAATATTAATATCACAAAAGCCGCAAAAGACAAAGAATTTATAGAATTATGTTTTTTGCCATAAGTAGTGCCAATTAAAGCGATAGAAGCCATAAGAGCTGCCCTTATAACTGGCGGATTTGCTCCTGTTAAAATTGCATAGAAGGTCAATACAATTATAATGATAGGAACTTTGTACCTTCTAATGTTAAAAAGACTTAACATATAAAGTATAAAACCTGTTATAATTGCTACGTGCATTCCTGATACGGAAATAATATGTGAAATACCTGCTGTCCTAAATTGTCCCAAAGTCTCATCGTCAACAAGTTTATCTCCTAAAAAAATCGATATAACAAACTTAGCATCTCTTTCGGGCATTGAATTTATATAATTAACTTCTGTTTTTTGCTTTGCAGCATATATAACCTTCTCAATAAAATTTAAATTGCCTTTGCCCACAATGTCAACGGCATACCCCTGCACTCTCATAACTGCATAAATTCCTTTTTTCTTTAAAAAGAGCTTGTAGTCAAAGCCTCCTGGATTTGTAGCTTTTTGGGGAATTGAAATTATCCCTCTTATACTTATAATATCTCCCTCTGAAGGATATTTGCCCCCATATTGAGTAACCAATACTTTAGGTAATTTAGGCGGTTTAACTATGTATTTAGCATATCCCTCATATTCTTTTACCTCGTACACCTTGCCATTTATAGTTATAAATTTATCTTCAAACTTTAGATAAGGATTGGGAGAATTAAAAGCATTGCCACTTAAAATTGCACCTACAAAAATAAAAGAAATTAAAAGAAGTAAACTGACATTTTTATTTTTCAAATACCGCCACAAAGAAATAGCCACTGAAATTGCTAATAAAAGCAAAAAAGCAAAAGGATGAAAAACATATCTTCCAATTATTACTCCTAAAGAAAGAGCTACAGTAAGATATAAAAATGGAAATTCCATTTTATATCACATAAACTTCAAAATCTCTTGCAATTTCTGTATTTCCAAAGACTTTAATTGCTTCATCATAATAATCCTTGATAGAAATAAGCGGTGACAAATGAGTCAAAACTAATCTTTTGCACTCGGCTTTCTTAGCAATTTCAGCAGCTTCCGCAGCAGTTAAGTGTGGTCCTTGCATTCCTGTCAAGAAATTTCCATCACATAGGAATAAATCAGCTTTATTTGCAAAAGATATTAAATCTTCATTATAGGTGGTATCACCACTATATACAAAGATTTTTTCTCCCTTTTTCATCTTCACAGCATAAGTCTCTACAGGATGCGTCATCTTTTTAAAAGAAATCTCTATTCCCTCTAAATTTAAAGTAGCCTCTTCATTTATAATGTGTAAATTAAAAACATCTTTAAACTTAAAATCTTCAAAAACATTTTCTGGTGTTTGTGGACAATATACATTCACAGGTTCAGTTATCATGCCTCTTGACTCCATAATATCAAGAGCATATCTTAAAACCATCATGTCTGCCACATGATCAGAGTGCAAATGAGACAAAATTATGTATTTTAATTTATTTAACTCGTAATACCTTTGGTATCTGCTTATTACTCCACTGCCACAGTCCAGTAAAATATGAGTATTTTCCTCTTCTACTAAATATCCGGAAGTAGCCCCATAAGGCCCAGGGAAAGGCCCATGACACCCTAACACTGTGACTTTCATAAATTTTTGCCTCCCTCCTTAAAGCTACAGACAAATTCATATAAATCTTTGTAACTACCCTTTTGTGTCACTACTATATCTTTTGAATTTCTATTTATCATATAGTCCTCAATCAAAAAGTCTTCATACCCAACTTAAAAGCTATCAAGTCCTCTTCCACATCATTTCCCACCATATAACAATTTTCCGGCTTTTTATTTATAACTTTTAATATCTCTTCATAGTATTGTATATGGGGCTTACAAAAATGCATATTTTCATAAGTAGTTATAAAATCAAAATAGCTTTCATTAAGGCCTGCCCATCTAAGCCTCTCTAAAATTGCAATTCTTGGAAATACAGGATTGGTTGCTAAAACAAGTGTATAGCCTTTTTCTTTCAAAATTTCTAAGGATTTCTTGACGTATTCATTGGCCTTAATATTTTTTCCTAACTCTTTGTAATCATTTAAATAAAAGTCTTCAAAAAGTACATCCAATTCCTCTTTTGGATAGTTGACTTTTTTAAAAAAGAATCAAAAAATGCTTCTTCATTAGTTTTGTTTGGATCTAAATTATTTATCATGTCCATACTGGCACTATAAAGACTTTTAAATAAAAAATGGGGGTCAAATAGAGAAGAAAGCTTTTTTGTGAGACTTAAAAAATACTCATCCAACATCTTGTCCGTATCAACAGGAAGTAAGGTACCGTCCAAGTCAAATAGAAATGTATCAATCATTCTCATCACCTCAATTTCTCTTTCCTATATAATGATATATTTTTACATAAAAAAAAGCAAGGTTTAAAAAACCCTGCTACACTTTGTTAAATAGTTCCAATCGAGATATCAAACGTATCAAAATATACCCTATTATTATACTTGCAAAACCTTGCACTAAATTACTTGGCACATCAACTAAGGAAGCCTTAAAACCGTACATGATTCCTCCTGCTATATAGTATCCTAACACCATCCATAAAGCTCCTATTATAAAAGATACAACTTTTAAATATTCCTTAGTATATTTTTTATACATAAGTCCAACAATCAACCCTTCTATCCCTTTAATTATAAAGGTCCATGGAGACCAATATGCATAACCTGATAATAAGTCCGCAAGAGCAGAACCAATGCCTCCAGTTACAAATCCCATTGCAGGGCCAAATAAAGCAGAACTTAAGAATATAAAAGAATCGCCTACGTTTATATAGCCTTTTGTAGCCGGAGTGGGTATCTGAATTACCATAGTACCAATAGTAACCAATGCCATCATAAAAGCCCCATATACTATTTTTTTAACATTGTTTTGTTCCATATTTCCACCTCCAATAAATGTATGTAGGATAGTTATATTATAACATACAATTGTAATGGTGCAATCATAACAATATAATAACAAAAAAAGAAAAGCCCTTGTTTCTTAAAAGGCTTTAGATATAGTTTCCAACTGTGGAATACCTATCTTTTTTGGTAATTATATATGAAACAATCAAATCATCCAGTTTACGACTTATATCAAGCACTTTTTCATAGTCAATCTCTTCCTTAGTAACGAGGTTATCCAGTTCTTTCCTCAAAACACTTATCTGTCTTTCTAATGCTTCATTACTTTTCATTTTGTTTACCCCTTTTTTGAGAGTTCGTATATACAATTTTACCATCATAATACAAAAATTACAATAGGCTTTATTAAGAAACAACCCTTAATTTATCTACTATATTAACCAATTTCTTATAAATTTCTACAATTTCTCGTCCACACTCTACTTTCCAATCATTTTCTCCCTCATTTACCTGTCCAGCTTCATTAGTTAGTATCCTATTCAAGATATCGTCACTTTTTATTTTTTCCTTAATACTCTCCATGCTTCGTTTTAATTCTTCATCTACTTTTTTTACTACACCCATCTCCCTACTCTCCCCATTTTAAATATTTATTATAATATATTCTATATATGTTATAAATTTCCTGCTAAAATTTTAAAAATTTTTATCTCTTATTTATTTCGTCTATAACAATACTCAGCGCCTTGTCCATTGCTAATTCTAATCTGTCTGGGGAGACTCCGCCTTGACACATATAAGCGTTTCCTCCACCTTTTCCGTCAAAAACCCTCAATACCTCTTTAAAAAATCCATTCACCACAATGTCTACATCGCCAGACCTTGAAACCACTAAATCTCCTGTTTCTCCTCTTTTATTCCCAAGTATAGCTATACATTTGTCATTAGAAACTATGTATTTAGCTAATATTTTTATCTCTTCTGTCGTTCTATTTTCATAAAGCTTGTATACTATGTGTATACCTCCATGCAACTCTGAACTTTTTATCAGGTTTCTAGACTCTTCTAACAATATGTTTTCTTTCAAAATATTAACTTCTTTTTTAACCTCTTTATTCTCTTCAAGTAACTTTAACACATGTTCTAAAATATTCTCTTCTTGTTCGGAAAGAAGATGACAAAGAGCATTCACATAATTATTTTTTATGTGATAATCATAAAGTGCTCTAAATCCAGCTACAAATTCCAACCTTATGCCTTTATTCGTTTTCTCCCACTTCTTTATTTTTACAATTCCTATTTCTCCTGTAGTCTTAACATGAGTGCCCCCACAAGGAGAATAATCTATCCCTTCTATTTCTACTATTCTTATATTTTCACTGATTTGTGGTTGCTTTCTAAGGGGCAGCTTTTTTAACATTTCTTCATCTGCAAAATAAGTTTTAACAGGTATATTTTTATAAACAAAGCTATTAACTTCTTTCTCCACTTCAAAAGCCTCTTCTTCGTTAAAAGTATCTTTTGTTATAGTTATGTGGGAAGATTTATCCCCAATAGAAAAACTTTGCGTATGAGCTCCATATTTTTTCTCCAAAACGGCTGATAAAAGATGTTGTCCGGTGTGCTGTTGCATATGGTCAAATCTTCTCTCCCAATCAACTTGGCAATGAACTTTTATACCCTCAGGGCATTTATCTGCAAGGTGGTATACTGTATCATTTTCCTCGTATATTTTGTAAACTTTAATACCATCAATTAGGCCCGTATCACTTGGTTGACCTCCACCTTCAGGATAAAAATAAGTTTTATCTAATACTAGTTCCCATTTGTTATTTATTTTTCTTTTATCTATGATATTAGCATCAAATTCAGTAATATAACTATCCTCATAAAAAAGCTTTTCAGTCATAAAAATCATCCCTTCTTTATAAGAATTGCATGGAAGTCATCCATGCAATTCTTATTCATAAACTTTTGTTCCTAAAACAGGAGTAAGTTTTCTAAACTCTTCTATTATCTTTTTCGTTATGGGACCAGGTTTTCCATCTCCTATTACCCTATGATCTACTTCTACCACTGGTATTGCTTCAGCAGCTGTACCTGTCAAGAAACATTCATCTGCAGTATACACGTTAAACAAGGAAAAATACCTTTCTTCAAAAGGGATTCCTAATTGCTTTGCTATATCAATTACAGTAGCCCTTGTAATTCCTCCTAATGCTCCTACTGTCGAAGGAGGAGAATACAAGGTGCCATTTGAAACTATAAAAATATTGTCACCAGTACATTCAGCTACATATCCTTCTTGGTTTAGTATAAGAGCTTCAGGATACCCTGCTTTTACTGCTTCAATTTTTGCAAGAATATTGTTTAAATAATTTAATGACTTTATCTGGGGATCTAAAGCCTGAATAGAATTTCTTCTATAAGTAGAAGTAATAATTTTTAAACCGTTTTGATACATAGATTCAGGATACAAAGTAATCTTATCAGCAATTATAACAACAGTAGGTTTAGGACATTTATATGGGTCAAGGCCTAAATCACCTTTTCCTCTCGATACTACAAGCCTTATATAAGCATCCCTTAAATTATTAACTCTTACCGTTTCAACAACTTTTTCTTTCATTTCCTCCATCGTCATAGGAATGTCGAGAAGAAGCGCTTTTGCCATACTATAAAGCCTTTTTAAGTGCTCATCAAGTTTGAATATAACTCCATCATAAGCCCTTATGCCCTCAAAAATACCGTCCCCATAAAGATAGCCATGATCAAAAACCGAGACTGATGCTTTCTCACTGTCTACAAATTCTCCATTTACATATACTAACCCCATACTTATGACTCCTCCTTTGCTTCAAATTAATTTAGCAAAATTTTATCACTTTAAAAGAGTTTAGTCAATGTAATATAAAAAGCAAAAAGCACAAAAAGCCCCTCAAAGGAGGCTTTTTGTTTTTTAGTTATTCAGCTTTTATAGCACCTGTTGGACACACAGCTTCACAAGCACCACAGTCAATACAAGTATCAGGGTCAATCTCGTATTTTCCATCCCCTTCATGGATAGCATCTACCGGGCATTCTGCTGCACAAGCCCCGCAGCTTATACATTCATCAGTAATGTAATGTGCCATTATTTTCCCCTCCCTGTATACAGTATGTAGCTCCACAAAAATTATAAATTATTTATACAGAATTGTAAATAATCAAATCAAACTTTAAGAATTAACTAAAATTTTAAAAAATATAAGGGGTATTGTCAAATTATAAAACCTATGTTATAATTACTTTCGTCGAGGCGGTGCCGAATGGTGTAATGGTAGCACAGGTGACTCTGGATCATCTAGTCTAGGTTCGAATCCTAGTTCGGCAGCCATTTTGGCCCCATCGTCTAGCGGCCTAGGACATCGCCCTCTCACGGCGAAGACAGGGGTTCGAGTCCCCTTGGGGCTACCAATTGTAAAATGAGAAAAAGGCATCCGATGGATGCCTTTTATATTTTGGCTCTTTGTCAATAGTTGGGGTGGGTATTTTTTCTGAATGCCCACCTATAAATCTTATCACATAATATGGTAATATTTGTAAATTGTTAGTTGTGATAAGAGATATAGCTAGAAGTATGGGTGGATATTTATCTATGCCTTTTCATCAAGGCTCTATAATATCCTTGAATATCCTTTATCACTAAAAATAGTATTAAGTTAGAACATTAAGCATTACAATATAATATTCTCTTTCTAAATCGATGAAAATTTCTATAGCCATATGCAAGCCTTTTTAGCACCTTAATTTTATTATTGTAACCTTCTGTTACAGAATTAGTATATGGTATATCAAAGGCATTTGTTATTTCTTCAAACCAACGGTTAAATACTTGCACACATCTTTTAAATTCATCAATTTTGCTTTCTTTAGCTAACTGTATCCATCTTTTTAATTCTATTTTTGCTTCCTTTGAATTTTTGCATTTTAATACTTTATCATTAAATTCTTCTTTTAAAAGGTATGCTATTCTTAAGTCGTCGCTGTACCAGAACATTACTTCCAATTCTTCTTTTTGTTCTGTTGTTAAAGTATCATATTTTGCAAGAAGAAGCTTACGGCTTCTTTTGAAATATTTTCTTTTATTGTCTGGTAGCTCTTTTTGTATTCTCTTTCTTACATTTTCTATCGCCCAATATATGTACCTTGTAAAATGAAATTTGTCTATTGCTATTTTAGCTCCTTTGAAATATGTTTTTACTGTATCTGAAAAAGGCCTCCACATGTCTATAATAACCCACTTTACTTTATTCCTGTCTTTAAATCTTTTGAAATATTCACTTAGATTCTCTTGTTTTCTGTCTTTTAAAATATCTAATATTTTTCTTTCTTTTGGGTCTACAATAATGCAATGATATTTCCTGCCTCCAGAGTTCCCTTTGAATTCGTCTATACTGATAATTTCCGGTAATGTTTTATAATCAGGTTCTACTCCTATTGTGTCTAAAAGTCTCATCACAGTCGTAATTGATACCCCTGTAACTTCAGATATATCTTTCATGCTTTGTTGTTTTTTTAGTTGTTGTAGTATGTAAATAGATAATCTGTTGGTCATTCTATGGTAACGTGGTAAATAGTCTACATGTTCATAGAATTTCTTGCCACAGTGTTTACAAACGTATCTCCTCTTTTTTAGTACTATCACTGTTGGTTTCCCGAATAGCGGTACATCTTTTATTCTTTGTACTCTATAATCATGAATCTTAGATGTTATTTCCCCGCACCTTGGACAAATATGTGGTTTCTGTTTCATCTTAATATGAAGCTCTATCCTGTTGTCATTCTCTACAACACCTTCCAAAATTGTATCTTCAGATTTTAAGAAATTTGTGATATAATTACCTTGCACTTATTCTGATGCCTCCTTTTGTTGGGTTATTTTAACCACTTCTATTATAGCAGGCATTCAGAATAAGTGCTCTCTTTTTATAGATTTCTTTTTCCCCACCCCAACATTTATTATAGAACCTATATTTTTAATATGGCTTTTATTGCTAAACCTCCAAAAAGAGCCATAAGCATACTTAACATTGTCCCTATTAAATAGTATTCTGCAAAGTCTTTATTATCTAACTCTTTATACCTCGCGATAGATTTAGCTGCAATCACAAAACTGGCTGCTGCCATTTGATTGACAGCAATTAACGTAACCATCAAAGTCCGCTCTAGCATACCGATCATTTTCCCTGAAGAAGTTATTTCTACTTTAGAAACACGAATATTTGGACTTAAAAGTACATATTTTATGAAAATTGCTCCTCCAAAAATGACATAAATATAAATACATAGTACAGCAAATGTCTTAGAATAAATTTCCGGAGGAAGAAAATAAAAAACATCAACAAGTTTTAAAGAAATAAAATAGATAGTAAGAAAATGAAGGGTTTGATCTACTATAAATGAATAAACATTGTCTGTCTTTACAATTTTGTATTTCAAGTAATCAATTATGATATGAATAAAAGATAAAAGCACTAAAGTCAAAATTGCCTTAAAATTAAAAAAAGGTAAAAACAATAGATTTAACACAAGCACTATTAAAAAATGTTTTATAAATCCCTGAATTAATCCCTTACTTTTCTTAAGCACAATAGAATCTGTCTGAAATAGGAAGTCACTCAAACCGTGAGACAAAAAAAGTAATGTTAAAACAAAATTATTACTATTCATTTGTATTGCCCTCCAATACAAATTTCAATAACCGGACAATGGCTTTCTCTCCTTTTACAACAGCCTGCCATCTAGCTGCATAACACCTTTTTGCTACATTTTGTGGCATTACTTTTAATATTTGGGCAGCTTTTTTGTAGGTTCCATTTTTTTCATAAGTCATAACTGCTTCCCATTGAGCTCTCGTCCACTTAGATTGTAAAGCGTCCAACAGAGTAAATAAAGCATTAGCAGCTTCTTCTATCAGCAAATCTCCAGTTTTCACTATTGTAATAGCATTTTTATCACATAAAGACAAAGCCTCTCTTGCCCTATAAAAAGCCTCTCCATCCATTTCCCAAGAATTTTCCTCTATATCTGTGGAAATAGCTCCTACACCAATTCCAATGCGCAAACCTGCTGGTAAAAAGTTATACCTAAGACTCCTAACAACTGCTGGTAAAAAATCTACCTGTTTTACAACTCCTTGTATTTCATCCCCTCTCATGAGTGAAAATTTTACAAGCAGACAATCTTCACAAGCTTTATTTACTTCTTCTACTGCCTTTACAAAATTTTCTCTTTTAATCCCCTTTGCTAACAGTTCTCTTGAACCAATTATGTCTCCTGTTATCACTATATACACACGATATCACCCTTTCATGGGTTAAAATAATAGTATCACCCTTATAAGGGTAATACTATTATCATAGTAGTAAAAATTGTGCACTATGTCAATATTTTTGTTATTTCTTCATCTTTTCAATAAAATCCATGGCTTTTTCGATTCTTTCGATAGTTCTTTCTTTTCCCAAAAGTTCCATTATGTCAAATAGTCCTGGCCCAAAAGTCCTCCCTGAAATAGCTAATCTCGTGGGATGAAAAAGTTCACCACTGGATATTTGTAATTCCTCCACAAGTTTGCGATAGGCTTCCTCAGTCGTAAATTTATCAAAAGGCTCCAGTTCTTTTAAAGTCACCGCTGCTTTTTTTAGAATATCCACAACTTTTTCTTTAGTAAAATACTTTTTGACCCCTTTTTCCTCATATTCGTTAACTTCTGTAAAATAATAACTCATGGCATCAGCTATATCCACAAGAGTTTTTTCCCTTTCTCTTACTGCACTTACTATTTTTTTGATATAGTCATAATCGAAATCCTCCCTAATTAAGTTTTTAGCTTTCAGAAATGGGATAACTGCTTCAGTTAATTTATCTAGATCATAATTCCTTATGTAATGGCCGTTTATCCAAGTCAGCTTTTGTACATCGTAAACAGCTGGATTTTTTGATACCCTTTCTAAAGTAAATTCTTTTATGCTTTTTGACACATCAAAAATTTCTTCTCCATCTTTTGGCATCCATCCCAGCAAGGTTATATAATTTACAATTGCTTCAGGAAGATACCCCTGGTCTCTAAACTCTTGCACAGAAGTCGCTCCATGTCTTTTACTAAGTTTGCTCCTATCAGGAGCTAAAACCATAGACACATGGGCAAATTGAGGAATTTCTACGCCTAAAGCCTCATAAATTAATATTTGCTTTGGAGTATTTGACAAATGTTCCTCTGCCCGTATGACATGAGTTATTCCCATTTGGTAATCATCCACCACAGTAGCAAAATTATAAGTAGGCATATTGTCTGATTTCATAATTATAAAGTCATCAAAGGTGGAATTATCAAACTCTACATCCCCTCTTATTACGTCGTGAACTACTGTCTTCCCTTGTTGAGGCACTTTTAATCTTATTACAGGTTTTCTCCCTTGCCTTAAATACTCCTCTATTTGCTCTTTGGTCAAATTTCTGCATTTTCCAGTATACATTGGAGGCCTACCTTCTTTTTCTGCCTGTTTTCTCATTTCTTCTAACTCTTCTTTTGTGCAAAAACAGTAGTAAGCCTTTCTTTCCTCTAATAATTTATTTGCAAATTTTCTATATTCTTCTAACCTTTGCGATTGGTAAATAGGTCCCTCATCCCAATCAATACCTAACCATCTAAGTCCATCAAGTATTCCTTTCATAGATTCTTCTGTAGACCTTTGTAGGTCAGTGTCGTCCACCCTTAAAATAAATTTTCCTCCATTGTGCCTTGCAAAAAGCCAATTAAAGAGGGCAGTCCTGGCACCACCTATATGTAAACTCCCTGTAGGACTTGGAGCAAATCTTACTCTTACTTCACTCATCTTCTCACCTCTTCATAAGTTTAAACTATTTTGATTATACTTTAATTGAAGTGTTTTTTCAACAAAGAAGTATTTCAGCAAAAATTTGTGGTATAATCATACTATAAACTTAAAAAAAGGAGCTGTTAAAATGAAAGATATTGCTATAAACCTTTTAGAAGAAAGAGGAGTTACTTTAGAAGATATGGCAGTATTAGTATTAGACTTGCAAAAAAAGTATTATGATGATTTAACAATAGAGGAGTGCATAGAAAATTTACATCATGTACTTGAGAAAAGAGAAGTTCAAAATGCAATCTTGACAGGAATCGCTTTAGACAAATTAGCAGAAAAAGACCTACTAGAAGAACCTCTTTTGTCCATTTTAAAAAGAGATGAACCCTTATACGGCATTGACGAAATTTTAGCCTTAAGCATTACAAATGTTTATGGTTCTATAGGTCTTACTAATTTTGGATATCTTGATAAAATAAAACCCGGCATAATAGGAAAACTTAATGAAAATAAAGAAAAAAGTGTAATACTTTTATTGATGACTTAGTAGCTGCAATAATCGCCGCGGCTTGTGCCAGAATTGCCCATTCTAAAAAGAAGTTTTATAAAAAACTATTTTTCTAAAGTAAACTTTACATAGCCTTCTTCTGCCTCCACCTTTTTTAATTTAAATCCTTCAACAGGAATTTTAATGTTTATAGTCGTGTCATAGCCATAAAGAATTTTTTGAAGCAACTGGCCACCAATTTTTATATCCCCTATATTTAGAGAATTTATTAACAATTTAATTTTGTTATCTTCTATTGCAAAATTGCCTTTTAAAGTGTATGAATCATCATCTTTTATTTCAAAACCTTCTTTACTAAAAGATACTGTTAGATCTTCTAACTTATCACTATAAGAGCGTATCATCTTTGTTACATCAACATCAGTAAAAGAAGCTGATAAGTTAAAAAAGGAAAAACTCAAATCCTTATACTCCAAAGTATCCCATGAAAATTGAGAAAGGTGGCTTAATAAATAATCTAAAGAAGGAAACATTTTGCCCAAATTATCAGCCATTGCAAATATCTTTTGATAATCTGCAATTTTCTTTTTTATTTCTTCTAACATTTGGCTTTTAGCTAACCTTAACTCATCTATTTTTTTTAGCAATTCTATTTGTTCTTTTTGTTTTTCTATAAGCTGCAATCTTTGAGATGTTAATCTATTTTCCTCTTCTCTTTTATATTTTACAAGCTTATTTAAATTTTCTAGTTTATTGTAAAAATAATTGGTTACAATGTCTATGTAAATAAGCCTATGCAATAATTCACTGGAATTTTGTGACATAAGTAGAAGTGATAATATAGCATTTGTTCCATCCATATACAAAAACCTAAACCAAGCCTTTACTATCTCTTTTTCCTTTTCTATGTCTTTATCTACCATTTGTATTTCTTTAGATTTTTCCTGAATAGCTACAGTTAAATTTTCAATCTCTATTGCTAAATCTTCCAAAGACTTTTGAGTTTTAAGCCTTTCTACCTCAAGATTTAATAGCTCTAATACAAGTTTTTGTTCCTCCTCCTTCGCCTTATCAAAATCCGAAGAAGTATCACTTTGCGCTGGTACTAGTATAAAATTAAATAAAAATATACTCCCAATTATAATAGCTATCAACTTTTTCATAAAACCCCTCATTTAATATAGCATTTTTTGTTCTACATGGAACTATTTAACATCAGCTAGTCCACAATAATCTTGTCTTTTATCTGTTCAAACATTTTAGGACCTATTCTAGGAACATTCATTATGTCTTCAATTTTTTTAAAAGAGCCTTTACTTTCTCTAAATTCAATTATCCTTTCAGCCGTCACAGGTCCTATTCCTGGCAAAGTTTGCAATTCTTCTTTAGTCGCAGTATTTATATTTATTTTTTCGCTTTTTTGTCTTGTACTAGTAGGAGAAATATTATTTGTTTCACCCTTTTTTGGAACTCTTATCATTTGTTCATCCTTAACTTTTTGCGCGAGATTTATATTTGTGAGGTCTGCTTCTTGCAAAGGTCCTCCTGCTTTATTTATAGCATCTATAATCCTTTCTCCTTCTTTCATAGTGTAGACTCCTGGATTTTTTACTAATCCTGTTACATATACTTTTATTTCCAAAGGCTTTTCTTTGTTCTCTTCACTCTCTACAATTCTTTCCACTGGCACACTCTCATTGCTTGCATTGACGACAAATTCATTTTTTAATTTATAATTTTTGTAAATTACATATCCTGAAAATGCCAATATAAAGCATAATATAGCAACTATAGCATATTGCTGTTTTTTTGAAAAATAAGGCATACTAACACCTCTTTTTACAGCTTCCTTTATTTATTTCTACATGAATTAAAAAATTCCTTTTTATTTTTCACATTTTTTTGGTATACTTTAGGTATGAGCATAAATTGGAGGCATGGCAATGAAAAAGATAATAGCTTGTTTACTTACACTCTTTATTTTAGTAGCTCAAATAACTCCTATATACGCTAACGTACCGCCACCGCCCGAAATCGTAGGCCCAACTGCAGTTTTAATGGATTTTACAACAGGTCAAGTATTGTATGACAAAATTATGCACAAAAGAATGTACCCCGCAAGCACAACTAAAATTCTTACTGCAATTATTGCTATAGAAAAGGGAAACTTAAACGATATTGTAACTGCAAGCGATAATGTTACAAAAATAGATGGAAATTCCATATTTCTTTCTCCTGGTGAACAACTTACGTTAGAGCAATTACTTTATGCGCTTTTGTTAGAATCTGCCAATGATGCAGCAATAGCAATTGCTGAACACATTGGTGGAAGCATAGAAAACTTTGCTAAAATGATGAATGAAAAAGCTAAAGAAATTGGAGCTTATGATAGCCATTTTGTAAATCCAAATGGTCTTCCTGATGAAAATCATTATTCGACCCCTTATGATATGGCATTAATAGCAAGGTATGCAATGCAAAATCCTGAATTTAGAAAAATAGTAACTACAATACATTATCAAATTCCCCCTACTAATAAGTTTGATAAAGTAAGAGACCTATGGTTAAGCAACCGCTTAATTAAACCTTCAAGTTTTCACTATGAAGGCGCCGATGGAGTAAAAACAGGATACACGGTTGCAGCAGGTCAAGTTTTAGTAGCTTCTGCAACAAGAGACGGCCACAGACTTATATCCGTCATAATGGGAGACCAAGGAACAAATATCTGGACAGATACTATAAAGCTTTTAGACTACGGATTTCAAAACTTTACTTTAGTGAAAAAAACAGAAAAAGGTGAGGTAGTAACTTATATCGACTTGGGAAAATCTCACTTTAAACTTCCTCTTATTGCAAAAGAAGACTTTTACTATGAAGTCCCTAAAGGGCAAGAAAATTCTATAGAAACTCAAATAATACTAAATAAAAACATAAAAGCGCCAATAAATAAAGGAGATACATTAGGATACATTAAATACACTTTAAATGAAAAGGAAATAGGCACAAATCCTCTTATTGCAACCGAATCTGTTTATAAAAACTTTTGGGGAAATTATTATATGGATGTACAATCTTCTGGGGTAAAAAATACAATGTATACTAACCCTGTAAGATTCATTACTGGAACAACAATTTTAGGAATAGCTTTTATCCTTTGGAGAAGACGGAAAATTAGAAATAGAAAGAAATATATTTTCTCAAAATATTGATTTAAAAAAAGGGCAGAATGCCCTCTTTTTATGCATATATTTGGTTGTCATTGAGACTTCTACTTCTTCCCATGTCCTTTATAAAAGAATCAACATTAAAAAATCTTTTTAAAATTTTAAAATAATACAACTCTTCTTTAGACTTTATTTCAAAACCGTTAGGTAGGAATCTATTTTTTATATACTCTGCATCACTAATTTCTGATTCGGCTATTTTATTTAATATTTCAGATGTACCAGTTCCTATTGCAAATTTTTCTTTTCTTCTCCATACAATTGATTCTGGTAAATAATTTTCTGCAAGCTTTCTAAGTATCCACTTTTCGGTTTTTTCTCGGCCGTTAATTTTAAATGACGGTGTTATTTTAAATGCGTACCGTAACACTTCTATATCTAAAAACGGTACACGTCCCTCAATGGAATGTGCCATTGTCATTCTGTCAACTCTTTGAAGATTTGTATTATGCAAATTTCGAGTTATATATTTTAATTCGGATTGTAATTTCCAAGGATTTGTATAATTTTTGAGGTAATGGTATCCGCTAAACAACTCATCAGCACCTTCTCCCGAAAGAATAACTTTTACGTAATTGCTTGCAAGTTTTGATACAAAATATGTTGCAACAGCACTTCTGACTAAGGCTGGATCACAGGATTCAAGATGATATATAACTTTGGGTAAAACTTTTTTTATGTCCTCCTCTGTATAAATAAATTCATGGTGAATCGTACCTACATAATCAGCAACAACTCTTGCATTCTTTAAGTCATTACTTCCTTCGACACCTACTGCAAATGAGTGAAGGGGATTTTTGTATTTTACTGCTATTGCTGCTATAAGGCTGCTATCCAATCCGCCACTTAAAAATACTCCAACAGGCACATCAGCAATCAACCTTTTTCTTACCGAATCCTCTAATCTAAGCCTTAATCCATTAATAATATTATCAACATCTGCAAAATACATCGGATCCTGTGGAATTGAATAATATCTCTCAAATCCGTTTTCAGTTGTATAAATATATCCATTAGGAAATTCATTTATATCATCAGTTACTTCCTGAAGTGCTTTAATCTCCGAAGCAAAGGCAAAATAACCTTCTTTTGTTTTACCATAATACAATGGCTTTATTCCTAACGGATCGCGAGCAATAAATATGGTCTTTTTTTAGAGTCATAAATAACTAAAGCAAACATTCCATCAATATAGTTAACACAATTTTTACCTAGTTCTTCATACAAATGAATTATTACTTCGCTATCAGTATCTGTGGAAAAAATATGGTTTTTTAACTCTTTACGCAATAATTGGTAATTGTAAATTTCTCCATTATAAATAAGCCAATACCTGCCATCTTCGTTTTTTATAGGTTGGCGTCCATGATAAAGGTCAATTATCGTCAACCTATTATGGCCTAATGTAATATTTTCGTCTGCAAAAATACCTGACTCATCCGGGCCACGATGTCGTATTTTATCAAGCATCCTTTGTACTTTGCTCTTATCACCAGTTCCTATAATTCCTGCCAATCCACACATTTGATTATCATTCCTCCCCTTCATATATATTTAAAGAAAATTGAATAAGGAACGTAAGAATAGATCTTACGTTCCTAAATTTTATACTGTTATAACTAATCTTTCATATTCACGTAAAATCTTTTCTACCCTTTCTTGTTCAGGTATTATTCTATGCTTCTCATAGTCATAAGCATAACATGCACCATCTATTACTTTGGTCTGCAATTCTCCTTTTGCATACTTGTTACCCTTGAGATGTGGTGCATCTAATAGACCAATCTTTATCGCCAATGCTAATACGTCTGGATCAGAAAGTGGATCAGGACTGTGAGGCGCTAAACTCTTTATCGCTTCCAATAAAATCCTTGTCTCTTTCTTTAACTGTTCTTTTCTTTGAATTACTTCTTTATCCTGAGTCAAATCAGGCATTCCAAACATAGAGTTTTTTATCACGGCTTTTACTATTTTAACGCTTTCAATTATATCTTCCGGAGTTGCAGCATGATGAGCTTCACAGTAGCCTACCACATGATAGATATGAGGCTTTATAGCCATGGAGAGATAGGCACTGGAAGCCAATTGTCCTTTAGCTTCTAAAAGGTCGGAAGGGAAACTTGCAAGCCCAGCCCTTGCCTGCCTTATAACTCTGAAATTTTCATCTTGTAATTCTTCTATCAATTCTATCTTAGCTAACATCTTTGCCAAATCCATTTTTGGTGAAATAGAAGCAGGTACATTAAACATAAACTGAGCTACATAGTCTCTTACTCCCATCTTTTTGGCATTATATGCTGCAAGATAAGCCATTGTTACTCCAATTACGTCGTGAGCATCTCTCAAACTCCAATGATGTGCTTCGTTTACTTCTACAGGTACTCCTTTTTCAGCGTGCCATTTCATAAGCTGCTGATTTTCTCTTATGGAAGTATTTACATCCCTTGGTCCTCTGCCGTCCAATACATTATACCAGCAAAGGGGAATCGCTGCCCAAGCGTTATGGATAGTCTCTAGAAGCATCTCTGCCATCTTGAAAACATCATTTGTACCACTGTAACATCTGAGAAGAGGATAGTTACCTCTTTTTGAAGCCTCATATATTCTTATTAAGTCTTCTTTCTTTCTTATAGGAACACCGCCTGCTCCGTCCAAAGATTTGTCATATTTCTTATCAAAGAAGTGCTCTTGAGCATTTTGGTCTGGTGCTATAGAAATTACATCTAAAACTTCTGCTTCTGCTATCTTCTTAACTCCTTCTATAGTGTCCTCCAATGAAGGAAGCCCAAAGTGATGCCTTATTATAGGATAAGGATATTTATCTTCTATTCTTCCAATTAATGTATCAGCAAAAACTCTTTGTCTATGGTTTGAACTTCCTCCTCTTAAGAAATTAATTGTAGCTTCATCGCCATTTTTACCATCAAAAACTGCTGCAAATATTCCTGATTTACGAGCTACTTCTGCAGTAGGCTCTGTCCCTCCAAATACCCATTTTATATGTTGCAAATTATTTACTTCTATTTCCCTCTTGAGTTCTTCTAAAAGTTTTTCAAGAGCTGAAGGAGTTAGTCTAAAGCTTACTCCTACAATCTCCGGCTTATGTTCTTTAACAGCTTCAATCAATTTTTTAATAGGAACTGCAGGACCTAAAAATACAGTCTCATAACCTTGGTGTTCTGCAAATCTCAAAAAGTTATACACACCTGCTACATGGACGCAATTACCTATCGCTGCCGCTACAATTAACTTTTTCATGCTATCGTTACCTCCTTTCTTTTCCCTTCAACCAATTCTATAATTTCTTCAACTGTCATACCTTGTATGCCAAGCTTTTCAGCCGTTCTTCCAACTTTCCAATAATCTTTTCCGTGCATAACTGAAGCAAGATGTATAACAGCATCAATAGTGGGGGTCTTAATGCCTATTTCTTTCCCTATAGAAGACATAGGCACTAAACTCATAGGAACATCTTCAAATATATAACGACAATCTAATGTTTGAGGAGCTAATAAACCAACATAAGCTTTTGTATTTTGAATTGCCTCATATAGATTTTCTCCTTCCGCATTATAACTTTCTTTTAGCCATCTTTTAGCGGAAATAGTATTTACGCCCAGAGCTTTTGCCACCATCATTCTCTCATTATCTATTTTTTCCAATATCTTTGCAACAGAAGGAGAAATGCCTTCCCGATAATATTCAAAATTCCCTTTAGTAGTTTCTATTCTCGCTGCATTCAAAAGAGTAGGGGTGGGATGAAAAACAGCTCCAAAATTGTTAAGACTCGTTTCAAGAACATTTTGCGCCGGAATAAACTGAGAAAATGCAGTATTAAGTGTTTCCACCACTATTTCTGTTTTTTCTTTAGGTATTGCAGCAACAGACACTACTTCTTTTATTTTGTATATTTTAGCTCTTCCCATGGAAGACCTGCAGGCGTATATAAAAGTATCTGTTTCTGCAATAACTACATCTAAATCTTCTCTTTTTCTTGTAACATTATGAAACTCTAAAGCACCACCAGTTCTCCCAGGGTTTAATACAATTATTTGACCATCCCTAAGATATGGCAGCATGTCTTCGGCAATTTTATAATGGGCAGAAGCAGGAACTACAACTAAAACTATATCAACATCTTTAATAGCTTTCTCCATGTCATCAGTTATCACATTTAACTTGCCAAACCCTTCTACTTCTCCTTCTAATTCAATTCCACCTTTTTCTATAATAGGAAGTAATTTTTGATAGGTTCTATTGTACAAATTAACTTTATAGCCTTTTAAAGCGAGATGCCCCGCTATCGCTTGACCCCCATTCCCAGCTCCAATTACTGCAAAAGAGAGTTGTTTCATTTTTACTACCCCCTTTTAAAGAAATGAAAAAGCTATAGAGGGAAATCTATAGCTTTAACCTTCGGTGTCTGTAAAAACCCAAAAAGACACCAATGCTATCATCCTCCTCTTTCAACGCTTACGAGGTTAGCTGACGGGTTCGGGTCGAAAGATAACCCTACCATCTTTTAAAAGATGGATTCACCCCAGAAAGTGGTTCCCCCGCTTCTTTACGAATTCAGCGTTTAGCATTTTATTTAATTTTCAATTTATTTTTATTATATCATAAAATCAAATATTTGTAAAGGAAAACAGACTAATATTTACCAAAATCCTCTCCTACCCTTATTTCATCCAAATAATTATATATAGTATATCTGGAAACACAGAGTATTCTTGCTACGTAATCCACAGCGCCCCTTATTAAGAAAGTCCCTTTTGCATCTAACATTTTCACTATCTGAACCTTTTCTTCTTTTGTCATAAAATTTACAGGTTTACCATAATTCTCTAATGTAGTATTCACAATACTTTCCAAAACATCACTTACACTGCCCGTATAACTTTCTCTATTTTCTTCTGTAGTATCAGCTACTTCACAGAATTCTGATAAGGTATTTTTCACCATAATAAATTCTGAAATATCGATATTGATTGTAAGGCACCCAATGGGCTTGCCATTTTCATCTTTTATAAAAATCGCGGACGACTTCAAAATTTTTCCATCATTGCTCTTGTTTTTATAATTTATTAAATTCTCAATATTATCTGATTTCAATACTTTTAATATAGCCTCAGGCAATGGAGCCCCCACTTCTCTTCCCGTAACATGGGGATTTATGATCGCAATGATAGGATTTTGTGGGGAAGAAAAGTCATGTAATGCCACTTCGCAATTTTTGCCAAATGTATTAGCTATACCTTCTAGTACTGGGATCATGCTTTTTAAGATAGGATGTGTTCCCATTGGCTTTGAATCCCCCTAATCATACAATATTAAATATATGCGGTAGAGAGTAAAAAATGACACAAGAGATAACAGCATTAAAAATTTATTAACGTTATTATACATACCTTAAATGCGGTTGTCAAGCACTATTTCCTTTGCATCTGCCCACAATCTTTCTAAATTATAAAATTCCCTTTCGGGTTGTTGAAATATGTGAACTATTACATCTCCATAATCCATCAAAATCCACTTGCCCCAATTGTAACCCTCAATATGATCAACAAAAACGCCGTCTTCCATAAGTTTTTTTTCAATTTCGTCTGTCAATGCTTTGACGTGAGTATCCGAACTGCCAGTGGCAATAACAAAATAATCTGCGACAATCGTTAAATCTCCTATATACAAGATCTTTATATCATAAGCTTTTTTGTCTTCTAAAACTTTATAAATTTTAGACACCTTATCTTTTCCGTCTATCACTAAATCACCCTCCATTTTATATGTTTTTCCCTAAAATTATAGTTATATCAACATTACTGTCTCCATTCGTATCTTCCACTACAATAGCATTTTTTAAAATTTTCTTCAGATCCTCTACTATTTTTTTATCATCAGTCCTATTGATTATCTGAGTAGTGTTGTAAGTGGTACCTATTACATTTCCTATCTTCACTACATCATACCCTTGTTGTTTTAACAAATCAGCAGTCTTTGTAGCAGCTCCTGGTATACCACCGCCATTTAAAACTTCTATTTTTATGTCTTTTTTATTAGCTGCGATAGCAGTATCATCTCTTTCATCATTTAAATTATCCATAAATTGTAATACTTTTTGTGGATCTGTGATATAATAAGCAACCCCATCAATGTACTGAGGAGTACCAGGCACAGTAGCTGTTTTTATATTGTCTTTGTCAAGTTTTAAAAGATAATCTGCATACTTTAACATAGTAGTAGGTGGTATGTTTGTTTCTACGTATTGATTTATGGTTTTTAATATACGATGAATTTTTAACAAAGTACTAGGGTCTTTAGCTTTTTGAAACATCGCTAATAAAAATTCCCTTTGGACTTTGACCCTTTCTAAATCCTGTTCTGCATACCCATGTCTAAATCTCACCAACTGTAAAGCCTTCTCTCCATCCAAAAGTTGAACACCTTTTTTTAAATGAATATGAAGATTCCCTGCATTGTCATCATAATTCATGTCCATCGGTACGTTCATCTCTACTCCGCCTAAATCGTCTACTAATTGTTTAAAACCTTCATATCCAATCTTTACATAATAATCAACAGGCTCTCCAATAAGCTGTGACACCATATCCATCGCCAGTTGAGGTCCACCTATGGGATAGGCAGCATTTATCTTTTGTGTCCCATATTTGTCAAGTTTAATCATTGTATCTCTGGGAATAGATAAAATATAAGCTTTGTTAGTTTTAGGATTATAAGATAATAATATCATAGTATCAGAACGCCTTGGATCTGTTGGCGATGTTTCATCAACTCCCAAAACCAATATATTTATTTTCTGAATTGCCTCTGAATTTTTGTTTTCACTATTTTTATTCATCAAAGAAACATCTAAGGGGTTCAAAGACTTTAAATAGATATATCCTCCTACTCCTACAGATAATAAACTCAGCAACAATAACATTGATACAATCTTTATAAATTTTTTCATTTACCTCCACTCCCAAGTTTCAAAAGAATATGATTTCGAGCTTTTACTGTTTTCTCATAAAGAAGTAGTCCCCTCTCTAAAACATAACAAATTGTTCTATCAAAAGACTTTAACAAAGCAAGGTCTAAATTTTCCTCAGCTAATCGCCTTAATTCCTCTACTCCTTTAAAATCTCTATTAGGCTCTATATAATCCGCAAGAAATACTACTTCATCCAAAAGGCTCATATTGACATCACCAGTAGTATGAAGAGCAATTGCCCTTTTTATTTCTTGATCTTTTATTCCAAAAATTTCTTCTACCAAATGTGCACCTATAGGACCGTGTAAAAGAAAAGGCGCATGAATTAAAATCTCATCTAGCTCAATTCTATATTTTTTAGCAAGTTTTAAAAGGTCATCATCAGAATAGCTTTTAGCGCAATCATGCAATAATCCTGCTACTTGTGCCTTTTCGACATCAGCTCCATATTTTATTGCAAGATGCATTGCGGTTTCCATTACTCCAATAGAGTGTTTAAATCTTTTTTCATCTAATAACTCTTTTAATCTCTTTTTAAAAAATTCTATGTCATACCCCATTTTCGTCATCCTCTTTGTATAAACCGTATTTTTGAATATATCTTTCAACAGACTCCGGCAACAAATACTTTATAGGTCGTCCCCCTGCTACTCTTTCCCTTATATCAGTTGAGGAGATAGCCAAAGAGGGAACAGTCACTTTGTAAATGACATTTCCATAAAGTTTTCTAATTTTTTTTAATTCTTCATCTATTTTACTACCTTCAACTCCTGGCCTAGTTGCAGCAACAAAATTACACATTTTCAGAAGCTCATCCGCGCTTTTCCAAGTCAAAATTTCTAAAACAGCATCTGCTCCTGTTATAAAATAAAGTTGCGTACTTTCCCCATAAATTTTTTTAAACTCTTTGATAGTATCAATAGTATAAGTATACCCTTCTCTGTCAATTTCAATCGTCGATACCTCAAAAAAAGGATTAGTTATTGTAGCAAGTATAGTCATTAAATAACGATGTTTTTTATCTGTCACCTTTCGCTTTACTTTATGAGGCGGGTTACCTGCTGGAACAAAAATCACTTTGTCCAATTTAAATTCAGACCTTACCGCTTCAGCAGTAACTAAATGACCATAATGAATAGGGTCAAAAGTGCCTCCCATTATCCCAAGTCTAAGCTCCCTTTCCAAGTTACTATCCCCCAATTTATATTTCTTTTATATTATACATTATACATCAAAAGAGGTAAATTGCACAAGCTTACCATGAGCCCTCATTAAAGTAATAATAAAAGTGGAATCAAATTCCACTTTTATTCATAGTATTCAAATTCAAAATCTCTCACATTTATTGTATCGCCACTTTTAAATCCCTTTTCCTTAAGAGCATCTATTACCCCGCTCTTTCTAAGAAGCATTTCAAAGTACCTTAAAGAATGCTCATCTTGTAAATTTACTCTTTTTAAAAGTTTGTCAATTTTTGTACCGCTAAGATAATAGGTATTATCTTTTACTTCTATATTGAGAGTTTCTTCCTCTTCAGGAGGTGTATAAACAATAACTTCTGATACTTCCTTTATCTCCTCAACCGGAATAGAAGAAAGAATTTCTATAGTCTTGTCCAAAAGTTTGTCAATACCCTCTTTTGTCAAAGCAGATATAGGATATACATCATAACCTCTTTTTTTAATTTCTTTTTCAAAATCAGGGTAATTTTCTCTACCACTTTGTAAATCAATTTTATTTGCAGCAACAATTTGAGGCAAAGTAAGTAATCTTTCACTGTAGAGTTTAAGCTCTTCATTTATCTTCTCAAAATCTTCTATAGGGTCTCGTCCCTCATTTCCAGATACATCCACAACGTGTATCAACATTTTTGTCCTTTCAATGTGCCTCAAAAAGTCATGACCTAATCCTTCGCCTCTGTGAGCTCCTTCAATTAAACCTGGAATATCTGCCATTACAAAAGATTTCCCTTTATACTCTACAACTCCTAAATTGGGTGTCAGGGTAGTAAAAGGATAATTGGCAATTTTAGGCTTTGCTCTTGTGCAACTGGCTAAAAGAGTAGATTTACCTGCATTTGGGAATCCTATTAATCCCACATCAGCAAGAAGCTTCAACTCCAATCGTACCCACATTTCTTTGCCTTTTTCACCGCTTTCAGCAAAACGAGGAGTCTTCAAAGTAGAAGTAGCAAATTTAGTATTCCCTCTTCCTCCCTTACCTCCCCGTAAAACAATAGCCTTTTGATTAGGTTTTACAAGGTCAGCTATGATTTCTCCTGTTTCATCGTTAATTATCAAGGTTCCTACAGGAACTTTTATGTACAAATCTTCTCCGTTTTTGCCATATTGATTTTTACCTCTACCATTTTCTCCGTTTTGCGCAATGTACTTTTTTCTGTATTTAAAATCTAACAAAGTAGACAAATTAGGATCTGCTACAAATATTACATCTCCACCTTTTCCTCCGTCGCCACCGTCCGGCCCACCATAAGCAACGTATTTTTCCCTTCTAAAAGATATAATTCCATTTCCACCGTCTCCAGCTTTTATGTATATCCTTGCCGTGTCTATAAACATTCTTTCACCTGCCTTCCTTTATAGTATATACTTTTCAAAATTTTTTACCCCTCTAAGATATTTTTTATAATCTCTTCTGCATTCTCGGAATTAAAAATATCTCTTTCTCTATTAAGGTGGTCAATTGCAATGTGAAGAGATTCAATCACTTTATCTAATTTCCCCAGTTGAGCATACCCTAATACCACTTGTAAATCATTTAAAAGTTCATGTCTGCTTCGTTTGATGTAGTCTACCAATAACTCCACATCTGACACCATTTTTCCACCACTTTCTATTATTATTTATGAAAAAATCCTGGTATAAACCAGGATTTAATTCTGCGCAACTTTCCTTTCTGGATAAACACTTACTTGTTTTTTGTCGCGGCCTTTTCTTTCAAAAGTAACATATCCATCAATTAATGCAAAAAGTGTATCGTCTTTTCCTTTTCCTACATTTACACCTGGATGTATTTTAGTTCCTCTTTGTCTTACAAGGATATTACCAGCTAATACAAATTGGCCATCTGCCCTTTTTACTCCCAAACGCTTAGATTCACTATCACGACCGTTTCTGGAACTTCCAACACCCTTTTTATGAGCAAAAAGTTGGAGTTTCATTTTTTGCACCTCCTATCCATAACCCTTACATATTCAGGATAATCCGCTTCAATATCTTTAAGGCCTAAAACCATAGTCTCCAGAATAGCTTTTAATCGTATATCATCTTCTGCCAAACCTTTATCAATAATGTCAATCTGCAAATCGCCACTTTCTATTTTTTTCTTTATTTTAACAGTTTTTAACGCCTCTATTCCCAGCACCGCTGTCTGAGATATAGCAGAAACAGCTGCACATATGATGTCCTTTCCGTACTCATCGAAACCTGCATGTCCTTTTATATTAAATTTATAAATATCCCCTTTTGGATCTCTCAATATTTCTACTCTAATCATGGCTTACTGAATTATTTTTTCAATCTGTACTTTTGTGTAAGGTTGACGATGTCCTTGTCTTCTTCTATAATTTTTCTTTGGCTTATACTTAAAAACTCTTATTTTTGGTCCTTTCCCATGCTCTAAAACCTTGGCATTAACCTTAACATTTTCTAAATAGGGTTTGCCAAACTCTACATTACCGTCCTCTTTTGACACAGCCAAAACTTTGTCAAAAGAAATAACTTCTCCTTCTGGATAATTTAATTTTTCTACTGCAAGAACATCTCCTTCACGAACCATATACTGTTTTCCGCCAGTTTCGATTATTGCGTACATCTTTGCACCTCCTCCATCCAGTCTCGCCGGGAAACAAGGTAAAAATTTAAAAACCCGTCCCGAGCGGCCGCAAGTGATATTTTAACATAATAAAATATCACTTGTCAATTAAAAATCGACTAAAGAGTTTGTGTTCCTTTTTCTTCCTCCTCTTCCTTGCCATCGCTTTGTTCCTTCGTTTTTTCTTCCGCTAATTTATAGTTTTGCAATTCTATAACCTTTTGATTCAATTCTTCCTTTTCTTTTTCCAATTCTTTTATCCTATTGTTAAGTCCTCTTATCGTTACGCTATAGCGAATTTGTCCAAACAAACCTATTGTCCCCACAATTATAGCTCCAATAGCTGCTGACAATAAAATTACTAAAGCTTGAGAAATTGAATAATGCCAATACAAAAAACTTATATCCACAGGTCCAGCATTAGAAATAGCAAAAATCGCTACTATAATTGCGAATATCAAAGCTAATATTGTATAATATTGCCCCTTCACAAAATTCACCTCCCCCATCTTCAGTAACACTCATTAACACCTTTCTACCTTTATGATAAATTATACAAATTATTATTGTCAATAAAAATTATAAATTTTTCGATAATGACAAAAACATCATTGTTTACTTTTATCATTTAATTGATAGAAAAAGTTTTTATGTTGAAACTACTCCAGTAGTTGTGTTAAAATTGATTACAGTGAGCAAAATGCTCACCTGGGTCGCAGTAACCCCAGTTAACAAAACAAAGGAGGTAATTTTGTGTCCAAAAAAGAATAAAAGATCTAGCAGAAATTGCTCTGGTCGCGGCAATTTATTTTGTACTCACAGTTATATTTTCTTCTATTTCATTTTTACCCCTTCAGTTTCGCGTAGGGGAAATTACAAAATCCATTGTAGTATTCAATAAAAAATATGCCATTTCCATGATGATAGGAAATTTTTTTGCAAATTTGTTTAGCCCATTTGCTGGCACAATGGAGCTAATTTTTATGCCTCTTTCAAACTTAATCGGTTGTACAATTGGATACTACATTGGAAGAGCTACTCACAAATTGGTAGGTGTTGTATTCGTAGCTCTTTGGATTGCAGCATCTGTTGGAATCACTTTAAATATCTCTGCCAATATACCATTTATTCCAACTTTCTTAAGCGTAGGATTGGCTGAAACTGTACTTTTGGTAACGGGATATTTTTTGCTTTTTACAATTGAAAAGAAAGGAGTTGTGAAATTTGACAGATAAATATAAAGAGAGAAGATTTGACACTTACGGTTATGAAAAGATTGACAAAGAAGTTTTAGAATCGATTGAATATGAATACCCTGAAAAAAATACTATTGTGGAATATATCACTAATGAATTTTCTTCTGTTTGCCCTTGGACAGGATTACCTGACAATGCAAAACTTACTATAAGATATATACCTTCTAAAAAATTAGTAGAACTTAAATCTTTAAAGTATTATCTCACCTCCTATAGAAATGTAGGTATACTGCAAGAACATGCTATAAATAGAATTTTAGATGACTTAGTTGAACTTCTACAGCCAAAATTTATGGAAGTAATAGGTGAGTTTCAAGAAAGAGGTGGAATAGCCACGAGAATTGTGGCAAAATATGAAAAAGAAAAGTAGATATAAAGCTGCCCAAAAATTTCCTTGGGCAGCTTTTTCATATTGATTCTTTATTCAAATTCTATCTCAAAATGGCCATATTTTTTGTTATTGTCAACAACAACTTCGAGATCTACATTAAATTTCTCTTTGTAAAATTTTACAATTTCCTTTTCTGCCACGATTTTAACAACTTTATCATTCCCTTTTATGTAGATTTTTCGCACTTTTATATGTCGCAACACTCTCTCTATATTATTCCTTAATCTTTTGTAGATGTACTCAGTTGAATAAACCATCCCTTCCCCTTCACATATAGGGCATTTTTCTTTAAGGTATGAGCCTACTTGCGACCTCACTCTTTTTCTTGTCATCTCAACAAGCCCTAATTGAGTATACCCTAATACACTGCATTTTGTCCTGTCTTTTTGGAGTTCTTTTTTGAAAAACTCCAGCAAATCCTTTCTAAAATTTTCATTTTTCATGTCTATAAAGTCAATAATAATTATTCCACCAATATCTCTTAACTTAAGCTGCAGGGCAATTTCTTCTGCTGCTTCAAGATTGGTCTTGTATATTGTCTCCTCTAAAGAAGATTTTCCTACGTACTTTCCTGTGTTTACATCAATTACAGTAAGAGCTTCTGTTTGGTCTATTATTACAAAACCTCCACTTTTTAACCATACCTTTTTTTCTAACAATTTCTCAACTTGAAAATCTGCTCCATAAATCCCCATTAAGTCTCCTTCTTCATAAGTAACTGAAATATTTTCCTTTCCTACATTTTTTAAATATCTTTTTATGTTCTCATACTCTTCTTTGTCGTTTACCACAATTTCATCTACCTCATCAGAAAGCAAATCCCTCAAATACTTAATTGCAAAATCCTCTTCTTTGTATATCAAAGAAGGAAGGGGAGCATTTTGAAAATCTTTTTGTATTTTCTCATACAAGCGAATTAATTCGTCTAAATCCTCCCGCATTTGCTGTTCTGTCGCCTCTAATGCAGCTGTTCTGACAATTATCCCCATACCATCAGGTTTTAATTCTTTCACAATTTCCTGAAGCCTTTTCCTTTCCCCTTCTTCCTCAATCCTATGGGAAATTCCGACGTAGTCGACATTAGGCATTAAAACGACATATTTCCCCGGCAAAGAAATATTAGCGGTCACTCTGGGATTTTTCATGCCTACTGCTTCTTTTGATACTTGAACCATTATTGGTTGGCCTGGTTTTAAAACTTGTGTAATGCTTTTGGGTAAATTTTCTTGTTGAAAAAGCACATCGTCAGAAAATAAAAAAGCGTTCTTACCAATTCCAATATCTACAAAGGCCGCCTGCATACCTTTTAAAACATTTTGAATCTTACCTTTATAAATATTTCCCAAAATATTTTTTCCATCTCTTTTCTCTGGATGGTACTCCTTTAGCTTCCCATTTTCTAATAAAGCAATTTGACTCAAATTTTCATCAATGTCCAATATAAGTCTTTTCAAAATTTTCACCCCGTACTTATTCTAAAATCATATTTTTTCTGTGAAGTTTATAAAAGTCCATATCAAACAAGTCTCCAATGTAATCATTCAAAGCTTTTAATAAATGCAATGGATTAGGAGCTCCCTCTCCTAATTTTAATTTTATATAAAATTTAAAATAATCTTCTGCCTCTTCAATTACCTTTAATTCCAAAACATAAGGTCTTATATTTACCATTTTTCTGCCACTTTTACTCTCTTTTTCTATCTCAATTATATCTCTTTTCATAAATTCTTCTATTTTATTTTGAATATCTTTAATACTTTTTTTAACATTGACTTGCAAAATATACTCTGCTCCTTTTATTTTTGTAGAAAGCGCATCATTTAATTCTACCTCATAACTTTCCACAATTTCAATACCAGGTGGTAACACTTTGTTCATCTTTTTTCTGAATTCTTCAGGAGAAATATCTTCTTCCACATCTATATCCATATAATCTCCTTCTGTCGTTGCTCCCACCACAAGTGCAGGCCCAAAAGAAATTTTGGGATGGGGATTAAATCCTTGTGAAAAAGCCACTTTTATATCGGCTCTTCTCAAAGCCCTTTGAAATACTCGCAAAAGGTCTAAATGGGAAATAAATTTGACTCTTTCATCTTTTGTATATTTATTTCTTAGACGCTTCAAAACATACTACCCCCTCATCAAAGTCCTTTACTCCACAACCTGTACAATAGAGCCTGCAGTCAGGTGTAATTCTTCCTTCTTGAGATTTTTTATATTCTCTAATCAAATATCTTTTATCCACCCCAACGTCTATTACATCCCATGGAAATACTTCTTCTAAACTTCTTTCTCTATTGGCATAAAAGTGAGGATTTACACCTACCTCCTTAAAAGCCTCTTCCCATTTGTCATAATTAAGATATTCTTCCCATCCGTCAAATTTGCATCCTTTTTCCCAGGCTTTTATTATAGCTTTTCCTACTTTTCTATCTCCTCTTGAAATAACAGCCTCTAAAAAACTCATATAAGGATTGTGCCAATTGTACTTTAACACTTTACTCTTAAGTTTCTTTTTTAGCAAGTCTTGCTTTTCCATTATATCTTTAATGCTGTCTTGAGCTGTCCACTGAAAAGGTGTAAAAGGTTTAGGCACAAAAGTAGAAGTGCTTATAGTGACTTTTAAATTCTTCACATTCCCTTTTACTTCTTTGTAATTATCCACTATTTTATAAGCCAAATCCACTATTCCCTCTACATCCTCCATCATCTCTGTAGGAAGACCAATCATAAAATAAAGTTTGACATTTGTCCATCCTGCAGAAAAAGCCTCTTTTGTCGCCTCTAAAATATCTTCCTCTGTAATCCCTTTATTAATTACGTCTCTAAGTCTTTGTGTACCAGCTTCTGGTGCTAAAGTAAGACCTGTTTTTCTAACTTTTTGTATTTCTTTTAACAAATTTATAGATACAGCGTCTACTCGTGTAGAGGGTATAGAAACTCCAACTCCTTTATCCATATATTTATCAATCAGTTTTTTGACTAAGTCTTCAATTTGAGAATAATCACAAGTACTTAAAGAAGTTAAAGATATTTCCTCATACCCTGTAGATTTTATAAGCTTGTCCGCTAAATCTAAAATTTTTTCCTTTGATTTTTCCCTCACTGGCCTATATATCATGCCAGCTTGACAAAATCTACAACCACGAGTACATCCTCTAAAAATTTCTAACATTATTCTATCGTGAACTATGTCCATAAAAGGAACAATTTGCTCCTCAGGATGATACACATTTTCAAAATCTTTAACTATTCTTTTCTTTACCTTTTCAGGCACTCCTTTTTTAATAGGCCTTATCTCTTTTATTGTTCCATCTTGATTGTATACTTCCATATAGTACTTAGGAACATATACTCCTTTGATTTGAGAAACAATTTGTAAAAATTCTTCTCTTTCTCCTCCTCTTTTCTTCCAATCTATATAAGCGTCAATAATTTCATTTATGACCTCTTCTCCTTCTCCCATTACAAAAAAGTCAATAACGTCAGATAAAGGAGCAGGGTTATAAGCACAGGGTCCACCAGCAATGACAAAAGGTAACCCTTTCCTATCTCTTGATAGGATAGGAATACCCGCTAAGTTAAGCATATTTATTACATTTGTATAACTTAACTCATACTGGAGAGTAAAACCTATAAAGTCAAATTTATCTAATGGGGTTTTTGTCTCTAAACTAAAAAGAGGAATGTCATTTTCCCTCATGAGTTTTTCCATATCCAACCATGGCGCAAAAACCCTTTCACAATATACGTCTTCTCTTTTGTTTAAAAGATGGTATAAAATTCTAAGCCCCAAATGAGACATTCCCACTTCATATACATCCGGAAAAGCAAAAGCAAACCTTACTTTGACTTCCTCCGGATTTTTTATAGAAGAATTTAATTCTCCTCCTGTGTATCTTGTAGGTTTGCTTACTTTCATAAGCAAAGCATCTATTTTATCCTTTAAGTTATTCATCTTCCTTCCTCCATAGTCATTTTATAATCTCACCAATTGGTAAATACAATCCATGTTCTACCGCATATTCAAAAAGCTGAGTCTCGGTTATTCTATATTTTTCCCTAAATTTGTCGTCTAATATTATTATAACATGGTATTTAGCAGGTATAAAACTTTTTATAACATTTGCAATTGTCTCCTTTTCTAATACTGCTATATGATGTACCCCCATCAATCCTTTTTTGTAGAACTCTGCTTTTTTCCTAAAAAGATCTCTCATTTGCAAAAAAGCTGATGCCTTTTTCTCTTTATTTGCCGCGACTACTAATAACACCGATAAAAAAGCATAAACAACATTTAGCTTCCAATTGAATATGCCTTTTAGAAGAAGATATAACATAACGAGAGAAATAGCATAGGAAGAAAAAACAGCAGTCGCAATAGCACTTCTTAGGCTAATAAAATATGACAAAACACTTTTTAAAACCCGTCCTCCATCCAAAGGAAGCCCTGGCAGTAGATTAAAAAAAGCCATTGCAATACTAGCTTTTATAAAATAATCCATGTCTATTTGTAAAACTTGTGAAATGAATTCTCCAAAAAAAGCAAAAAAAATATTGGACATAGGTCCTGCCAGTGCAACTAACACTTCTAAGTCTGGTCTTATAAACACTATGCTGTCCAAAAGAGCAATTCCTCCAAAAGGATAGATATTGACTTGTAGCACCTCTACTTTTAGTTTCTTGGCAATATAAATGTGTCCACATTCGTGAACGAAAACTGTAGCAAAAATAGCAATTAATTCTTTTATAAATCCCGTTGCAATTAAAAGTAATGCAAATGCAAAAGTAGAAAAATGTATTTTTACTTCAATCCCTCTAAATTTCATTTTGCGCCTTCACTGGCAGCATCCCCTATAACAACCTTTGTCAAGGGGTCTACTGGCTTGCCATTTTCCCAAACTTCAAAATGCAAGTGAGGAGCAGTGACTTTCCCAGTATCGCCTGTCTTCCCAATTATATCCCCTTGTTTTACTTGGTCTTTTTCTTTCACTAAAATTTCTGATAAATGAGCATAGACGGTCCTTACATCATTAGCATGCCTTAAAACTATGACTTTTCCAAAATCCTGGTTTTGCTCCTCCACTAACATTACTACCCCATCTAATGCTGCCTTCACTTCTGTTCCAATAGGAGCATCTATATCAATACCAGTGTGATTTGTCAATTGGTTTGTAATAGGATCAACCCTCATTCCAAAGCCAGAGGTTACCTTTCCAGTAACAGGTGCAATCATTTTGATAGAAGCCTGAGAAACATCAGAAGAAGTTTTATTTTCTGAAGTTTTTTCTTCAGTGGGAGAAAAAACTTTTATCACACTTTCTTTAAGCCAAGGAATCTTACTTTGAACTAATTTTAACCCTTTCTTTGTGTTTTCGTAATTCATATCATAACTTAGCGCACTTTTAGTAGCATTTATAAAAGAGTTAGCTATAGGCACGTCAACTGCTTTAAAAAGCAAAATCATTCCTAATAAAACTAATGAAATAATTAATTGATTTTCAAATAGCTCTGCATACTTTTTGTAAGTGCTAAATTTTTTGGGAGAATAATAAGGAATTCGTTGGTATTTCATGATATATGCCTCCTTCTATGTTACATTTTATTTTGAAGGAGGCATTATTATGATAAATTATTTTATTTATCTGCTATTTCTCTCCACTCTAAAAGTCCTTGCTCCATTCCCTTCAATAAAACTTCTGCAGTAGCAATATTAGTCGCCAATGGAATAGAATGCACATCACAAACTCTAAGCAAAGCCAAAATATCTGGTTCATGGGGTTGAGCCGTAAGTGGGTCTCTTAAAAAAATCACCATATCAATCTTATTTTCAGCAATCATTGCACCAATCTGTTGGTCTCCACCAAGAGGGCCGGGTAAAAGGCAATTTACATTTAGACCTGTCGCCTCCTTGATAAGTTGTCCTGTATGGCCTGTTGCGTATATATTGCATTTTTCAAAGATATGCTTATAGGCAATTGCGAAATTCACCATAAGTTCTTTTTTTGGTCATGGGCTATCAAAGCTATATTCATAGAAATTCCCCCTAAAAGTTTATCTTTTGCCTTCTCATGCTTATATTTTCTAAAAGCCCTATTGCCATCATGTCTGCTACCATTGCACTTCCCCCATAGCTCATAAATGGAAGAGGAATACCTGTGATTGGCATTATCCCAATAGTCATCCCTATATTTTCAAAGATATGAAATGTAAACATAGCAATAATTCCTACGGCCACGAGCATTCCATATTTATCCTTAGCATTATAAGCAATCTTCCAAGCTTTATACAGCATAATGGCATAGAGAACTATCAGTATAGATGCCCCTATAAACCCTAATTCTTCCCCTACAACAGAAAAAATAAAGTCTGTCCATGCTTCGGGAAGATAATAGAGCTGAGTTTGGCTGCCGTGAAAAAGCCCCTTCCCCCAAAACATTCCTGAACCGATAGCAATTTTAGACTGAATCACATGATAACCTGTTCCCATTGGGTCCAGTTCCGGATTTAAAAAGGATAAAAGTCTATTTCTCTGGTAAGGTTTTAATAGTTTGTATCCAATAGGCAGCAGGGCAATTCCTAAGGCAAAAAGCTGTGTCAATACCTTTGTTCTTATCCCCGAGATATATACTATCGCTAAAAAAATTGCAATAAATACAAGCCCTGTCCCTAAATCCGGCTGCAACATCACCGCAACAAAAGGAATCCCTACATAAACCATTGGCCACAAAAGTTCTTTAAAGGTCTTTATTTCTTCCGCCTTGCTAAACATATTCGCCAAAGTTAGCACTAATGCCAACTTAGAAAATTCGGAAGGCTGAAGATCCACAGGTCCTAAACTTATCCAGCTTTGTGCACCGTTACTTACCTTTCCTGTTGCTAAAACTAGTACAAGACCAAAAAGGTTGAGAATATATATAAAAGTAGAAAACTTAGCAAGAATATTATAATCAAAAAGACATATTAGAGCGATAGAAATAAGTCCTATTAAAATTGCCGCAGACTGAACAATAACTTTTTTGTAGGAACCCGTCTGAATTGCATGAGAAGCACTTGTCACTACAATAACGCTATATATAGAGATTAAAAGCACAACAATCAAAAGTCCCCAGTCAAAGTTTTTTAAAAGTTTTTTATCAAACACTTTAATCCCCTCTTTTTCAGCAATCCAACTTGTATTATACCATATAAAAGAGATTTTCACTATATAAAAAAACTGGCCTACGGCCAGTTATCTTATCACCTGTTTCATTTTCTTTATAGGAATATTCGCATGAAGAGCAGGCATATAGGTATTATCACTTCTTTTTTCTTTTGTAATTTCTACATTTAGTCCTGCTTCATCAATATCCACGTAATTAGAAATAACGTTTAATATGTCTTCTTTTATCATTTCCAAAAATTTAGGAGAAACGTCCGCCCTATCATGGACCAATAAAAGTTGTAACCTTTCTTTTGCTATATCTTTACTGTTGTTTTTTCCTCCAAAAGATTTAAATAAATCCACAAATCACACCTCCTAAAAGCGCTAAGCCAGCTTAAAAAGCTTTTTGAGTCTATCCATAAATCCATTTCCTATATCAAGGTTAATTAAAGGCACATTATTCCCTAAAAGTCTTTCCACCAAATTTCTATAGGCTTGTCCTGCTAATGACCTCTCATCCATAACAATCGGTTCACCTTTATTGGAAGAAATAATTATATTTTCATCATCAGGAATGACACCTAAAAGGTCAATAGCTAAAATATCTATAATATCTTCAATATCCATCATATCTCCTCTTTTGACCATATCCATCTTAATCCTGTTTATAACTAACTTAGGATTGTGAAGTTCCGCAGCCTCTAAAAGTCCTATAATCCTATCAGCATCTCTAACCGCTGAAACTTCTGGAGTAGTTATGACAATTGCTCTATCAGCACCTGCAATTGCATTTCTAAATCCTTGTTCAATACCTGCAGGACAATCTACTAATATATAGTCAAATTCCTCTTTCAAATCTCCTATTAATTTTTGCATTTGCTCTGGAGTAACAGCAGATTTATCTCTTGTTTGAGCGGCAGGTAAAAGATATAGCCCATCAAACCTTTTGTCCTTTATCAAAGCTTGCTTTAATCTGCACTGCCCCTCTACTACATCAACAATATCATACACAATTCTATTTTCCAATCCCATCACTACATCAAGATTTCTTAAACCTATATCAGTATCGACTAAAGCAACTTTATAACCTTTCATAGCAAGGTATGTACCAATATTTGCAGTAGAAGTAGTTTTCCCAACTCCACCTTTTCCAGAAGTTATAACTATTGCTTCGCTCATCGTACCACTCCATTCCATTAATATTATTTTTTAGAATATTTTACCATAAATCATTGAGATGGTAAAGAGGTTTTACAATAATTTTACCTTTTTTAACAACTGCAATTTCGGGATAATCACTGGCATCATCTTTATCTGGAGCCCTGGAGATAACATTAGCTATTCTAAGCTGCATTGCTCTTAAGGAAGAAGCTACAATTACAGCCTCCTTATTGCCAGTAAATCCCGCATGAGCTATTCCCCTCAACGTCCCCATAACAACTATATTACCGGCAGCTTGTACTAATCCTCCAGGATTCACATCCCCAATTATTACAAGATTACCATGGTATTTCACAACCTGTCCTGACCTAACAGTACCTTTATGAAATTTTGTTATCCCCTCTTCTAACCCATTAAATATTTCGTCATCTGTCACATTTTTTATATGTTTTTCTTGAAAATTTTTTACCCGCACCTCAATGCCGTATTTATCAAAAATAAAGTCTTTTAATTCTTGTAATTTCTCTTCTTTGACGTTTAAACTTTTTACTCTCACAGTAAGAGTTGCACCCTCAAAAAATTTAAGAGATTTCTCAATTCTATTCACTATTTTCTCTTTTAGTATTTCAATATCTACATCCTCTTCTAATACAATTACCAGCCCTTCTTTTGTCCCTTGAATTTTTATTGCTTCTTTTATCATAATCTACCTCCGTAAAACACTCGTTATTATCTATATTCTCCACAAATCGTAATTTTCCTTCTTGTTAAAGAAAAAAAGAGGATAAAATATCCTCACCCACAAATCATCTTATAGGCAAATTTATCACATTGAAGGTTTCACCTGTATTATTCTTACTCAATCCAAAATAAGCATCAAAAATATCCCTCGCTACATAACCTGCGTAAGAACCATGTCCTCCTTGGTATATAACCGCAACTACAACTATTTGAGGATCATCATAAGGAGCAAAGCCAACAAACCAAGCATAATTAGCCCTTCCAACTACTTCTGCAGTACCTGTCTTGCCCCCTACAGGAATAGGAAAATTGCGAAAAGCACCGCTTGCAGTACCTCCTCTTTCAGTTACTCCTTTCATACCTAACTTTATAGCATCGAGGTATTTCTTGGGAATATGAATTCTATCTAAAACTTCTGGCTTTGTTTCCTCAACAATTTTTCCATCTGGGGACACAATTTTATCAACTAAATGAAGTTTATATCTAATTCCTCCATTTATTAATGTAGACACATAACTAGCAATTTCTAAAGGAGTAAACTGATTATCTCCTTGTCCTATTGCTGCACTACAAGTATCTGTCAAGCTCCAATGTTTTGCATAATACATCATTTCCCATAACTTTCTTTGAAGCTTTGTATCTTTTATACCCATCTTTTCTAATTGTAAAAAGGTATTATAGTCACTCAAATTCCCTTTATCAATGATTTCTACAATTTTTTGATACTGTTCTTCCGTTATAACTCCATCTGGATTTGTATCTGTTTTCACCATTGATTTTATCAACCCAAGATAATATTCTCTTTTATATTGTGGACTTGCAATAACACCTTTTGCTTCATACAGCTCTATTCCTGTTTTTTGGTCTAAACCAAATTTCTTGGCATATTCGACTATTTTATCTATTCCCATTCTTCTTCCCATTTCATAAAAATAGGTATCAGTAGAATATTTAATTGCATCAGAAACATTCACCCAACCTTGTGTCCGTGGCCATAGCCAGTTACGCTGTCCTGTATAAGGATATATTCCTGGGTCTAAATATTTTTCATCAACTGTTGTGACACCAGTGTCTAAAGCTGCGAATGCAACAGCCATCTTGAAGGTAGATCCTGGAGGTACTGCTCCTTGAGTTGCATAATTGAAAATAGGACTTGGATCAGCTGTAGCATCTCTTGATTTAAAAAGTTCATTTACTACATCTTTAGGGGGATTGCCAGTAGCAAAAATGTTTGGATCATAACCAGGGATACTGGCTAATGCTAAAACTTTTCCTGTGTTTACATCTACAACCACTGCTGCTCCAATATTAGCAGGAAAAGACTCGCCATATTTCCCCTCTCTTATATTTTGCATAGTTGTGATAAGAGATTGTTCTGCCGCCTCTTGAATATTTTTGTCAATGGTTAAAAATATAGTATCACCTGGTACAGGAGGTTCTGTCCCTAAATTCTTTATTAATCTTCCATAATTATCTACTACTACTTGTTGTCCACCATCTTTTCCTCTTAAATACTTTTCATACAATGCTTCAAGTCCAGAATGCCCAACCAAATCTGTAAGCTTGTATTTACTCATATCCAAGTTTTTTAAATCTTCTTGAGTAATTCGACCAATATATCCTAAAGTTTGGGATAATAGTGTTTCATAAGGATAATATCTAACAGGTTTTACATTTATCATAATTCCTGGCAATTCTAAATGTTTTTCCTCAATCTCGGCAACTGTTTTTTGATCGACATCCACAGCTATTTCTACTGGCTGATATTGATTATAGCCTTGTTCTTCCATTAATTGACGCACAACCATTATTTTTCTCGCTTCTATTGGATCCATATCCTTAGGTATTTTAAATTTTTTTATCAAAATATCCCATGCCTCTTTAGCAGTAGCATTTTCATTTATGTTATTAGCTTTTTTCCAGGCTTTTTCTCGAGTTTTTAAAGTTTCTTCTTTTACTGATACTTCATCTGAATTTTTAAAATTGAAATAAGGATTTCCATTTTCATCTAAATAGATAGGCAAATCATCTTTATATTTTACATTATTCTTTGTCAAAATATCCATTAATTTTAATATAGTCTCGTTAAGGTGACTATCAACTACTTCTCCTTTTATAATATCTACAGAAAAGCTTGGTCTATTTGTGGCTAACTTTACTCCATATCTATCAACAATTTCCCCACGAGGAGCATCAATAGGTATAAGTCTAATTGCTTGCCGCATTGATATTTCTCTATAATAGTCGCCTTTTATCAGTTGTAAATAAATTAAGCGGGAAACTAAAACGACAAGAATGGCAAGGATAATAGCTCCAAAAGTATAAAACTTTTTTTAAGGCTCTCATTCAAGGATATCACCTTCAAAATTTGCCTTTCCTAAAAAAATTTACTTTATTTTCATTAACATATCTGTTAAAGGAAACTAAATATCTATAGGCAAAAGCAGTAATTACAGAATTATAAACCGCCTGTATCATCGCAACATTCATAAAATCTGATAAGAAATTAAACTCATACTTCATCAAAACCATTGAAAACATCGTTATAAGGTTATAAAGAAGGGTTCCTAAAAAGACAAACACAAAAGCCACAAAAGAACTTTCTTTAAAAACACTTTTGCTTAAAAGCCCTGTAATGTAGCTGACAATGAGCAAAGAAAAAGTAGTAACCCCTAGAGCATTATTAAAAAGAATGTCTTGAATAAGCCCGGCAAAAAGACTTAAATAAATTGCTTCCCAAGAGCCATTTAAAAGCGAAAAACTTAGTACTACAATAAAAGCTGCATCTGGTTTGACGCCAAAGATATCTATAAATCTGAATAAAGTTGTTTGTAAAACAATTAACAAAACAATCAATAGATATTTGTATACTTTTCTCATAATACTCTACTTCCCTGTATTTGTTGTATTAGTAACTACAAAAACATACTCCAATCTTTCAAAATCAGCGGCTGGTTTTATGACGGCTTGTTTTAGCAAAGAACCTGGGTCTCGAGTAACTTTTGATACTTTTCCTATTATCAAACCTTTTGGGAATCTACTCATACCAGAAGTAGTTACTACATCACCTTCTATCAATTCGGCATCTAAGGGAAGATATATCATGATAAGTCCACCGTTTGAATCTCCTCTTACCACACCATTATCACGAGTTCGTACATCTACAGCGCTTACAGAACTATCTCTATCTATAATGGCTAATACCTTCGCCCAATTGTCTCCTACTTCAGTAATCTGTCCCACCATATTGCCTCTCTCGTCTAAAACTGCCATGCCAGGTTGTATACCCTCATTTTTGCCTTTATCAATAGTAAAAGTATTAAACCAATTTCCTGAATTCTTTCCTGTTATAGTAGCAAGTTTTAAATCTAGTTCAACATTTTCTGTTTTAAAATTTAAAGCTTCTTTAAGCCTTTTATTTTCGTTCATTAATTCCTGTAACTGAATATTTTCTTTTCTCAGTTTTTCTACTTCTTTTTGAAGTTTTTCATTTGTTGCCCTTAAAGTACCTATCTCACTAATTGAAGAAAACAAATTAGAAATCCCCTCTCCCATTTGATAGAAAACTTTTTGAATGGGAGTAAAAACAGTTCCAACTATAGATTCCACTTTAGTAACATACCTTTCGGTATCATAAGTATAAGCCATGGCGGCAATAAGCGCCACGGCTATCAAAAAAAACAAAATAAATTGCTTATTATTTCTAAAAAAGCGTGGCACGCCAATAACACCTCTCAAGCTCTACTTGCCGGACTTAAAACTCTCCTAAAGAGGGAACTTTCCTCTAAAATTTTCCCTGCTCCAAGTGCCACACAATCCGTTGGCTGATCAGCTATTTGTACAGGCATTCCTGTTTCCTCTCTTATGAGCTTGTCTATGCCGCTCAAAAGAGCACCACCGCCTGTTAACATAATTCCTCTGTCCATGATGTCTGCTGCAAGCTCTGGTGGAGTCTTTTCAAGAGTCATCTTTATAGCTTCAATTATACTAGATATTGGATCTTTTAAAGCTTCCAAAATCTCAGTTGAAGTAATCTTTAAAGTTTTTGGAAGCCCAGACACTAAATCCCTTCCCCTTATATCCATAGTTTCTTCTTTATCCTTTGGAAAAGCTGAACCAATTTGTATCTTTATCTCTTCTGCAGTCCTTTCTCCTATCATGAGGTTATATTCTCTCTTTATATAATTGATTATGGCTTCATCCATTTCATCTCCGCCAACTCTCAAAGACTTGCTGGTAACAATTCCTCCAAGAGAAATTACAGCCACATCTGTAGTACCACCGCCTATGTCTACAACCATACTGCCAGTTGGTTCTTCAACAGGAAGGCCTGCACCAATTGCTGCAGCCATAGGCTCTTCTACTGTATGAGCTTCTTTCGCCCCTGCTTGTAAAGCTGCTTCAATAACTGCTCTTTTCTCTACTTCCGTAACCCCTGAAGGTATACCAACTATAACTCTAGGCCTAAATAATCCTTTTCTTGGATTAACTTTACTTATAAAGTGATCCAACATAGCCTTAGTTATATCAAAATCAGCTATTACACCATCTCTCATAGGCCTTATAGCGATTATGTTTCCAGGAGTTCTACCTACCATCTTTTTTGCTTCTTCTCCAACTGCAAGAATTGTCTTCGAATCTGTCCTCATCGCCACAACGGATGGCTCTCTTAAAACAATTCCCTTACCTTGTACATATACCAAAGTTGTGGCAGTACCTAAATCAATTCCAATATCTCTGGAAAATCCTCTCATCTGTGTATACTCCTTCCTATTTTATTCAAACTCATAATACCCCTTTTCTTTAAGACTTATACCTCTCCCATCCCCAATTATAACATGATCTAAAACTTTTATACCCAGTATATTTCCCCCTTCTACCAGCCTTTTTGTCACTTCTATATCTTCTCTGCTAGGAGTAGGGTCTCCACTGGGGTGATTGTGAACTAAAATTATAGAGGAAGATGACCTTTCAATTGCAGCCTTAAATACTTCTCTTGGATGCACAATGGAAGTATTTAAACTACCTATAGATATAGTCTCTATTGCAATAACTTTATTCTTTACATTAAGCATTATCACTTTAAAATGCTCTTTCGTCAAATACCTCATTTCATCCATCATCAAATTTATGACATCTTCTGGCGATGTTATTGTGAAACTATCACTTCCCGTAGATAACATCATTCTGCGTCCTAATTCTACTGCAGCTTTTAGCTTTACTGCCTTAGCTACACCAATTCCTTTTATGCTGGCAAGCTTTTCTACGCTTGAATCTACAATGAATTTAAGCCCTCTATCTTCCATTATAAGCCTTTGCGCTAAAGTAATCGCACTTTCTCTTTTACTTCCTGTCCCTATTATTATAGCTATCAATTCGGCATTTGACAATACTTGAGCTCCATGTTTTATAAGTCTTTCTCTGGGTCTTTCCTCATAAGGCAAGTCTTTTATCATGATTTTCGCATCCTTGCCCAATACTTTTCACCCTTTCAAAGTAACCTCACATCAAACTCTCTTTTTAAAATATCAAAAAGTTTTGAAATTGGAAGACCTACCACATTAAAATAATCTCCTACAATCTTTTCAACAATAAGAGCACCAAATCCTTGTATAGCATATGCTCCCGCTTTATCATAACATTCGCCAGTATCTATATAATTAAATATTTCCTCATCTTGTAATTTTTTAATCCAAACTTTTGTCTCTTCAAAATCACTTACATATTTAAAATCTTCAGTCCTAACAATAGTAATTCCTGTATATACTGTATGAACTCTTCCTTGTAAGCTTTTAAGCATAATATAGGCTTCATCTCTATCCTTTGGTTTTCCTAAAACTTTATCTCCAATTACTACAATAGTATCAGCACCAATTACTATAGCTTCTTCCTTTAATTTTTTAGCAACCAACATGGCTTTATTAAAAGATAAATCCATAACATATCTTGAAGGATGCTTTTCATTTGAAAACTCCTCTACATTACTTTCGATCACTTCAAAGTCGAGTCCTAAATTTGAAAGTAACTCTCTTCTTCTTGGCGATTTAGAAGCGAGGACAATTTTCATTTTATCACCTACATTTTGTAATAAGCGTATATTGCAAGAATTAATCCTACTACAGTCCCTATGTTTATCTTAACAGATAATAGAAAGGAAAATTTAATAAAATTCAGATCCAAAGTAAGAGGATTGCTCATACCTATTATTTGTTGATAAGCTAATTCTTTAAAAAAATGTGCCAATAGGTCCCCTAAAAAACCTCCTAAAATTAGTCCTACGACAATTAAAAATACCAATGTCCAAGGACTTTTGCCTCTTCTCAATTTCTTTCACTCCTTAAGTTGTATTGTCCTCATAAACTACCATTCTTTTTTATTATATCACAAATTATATACATTTCTATAACTAACTTTAAAATAAAAAAATGGTAAAGCTCCCAATAAAGTATTGGAAGCTTTACTATTAATTAAATTTATTTTACCAAAGGATACAATTCCTTCTTGGAATAATGAGTGTGGAGCAAGTGATGAGACTTTTCGCTTAAAGGACTGCCCAAAAATTCTTCATAAAGTTTTTGTATTGCAGGATTTTTGTGAGATTTTCTGATAGGCAAGTTTTTATCTGCTTCGTAAATAGCCTTCGCTCTTAATTCTTTTACTTTTTCCATTTCATTGGGATTGTGGATCGGCTGACCGCCTCCCATTATACATCCTCCTGGGCAGCCCATTACCTCTATGAAGTGATACTCTACCTCGCCAGCTTTTACTTTGTCAAGAAGTTTTTTCGCATTTCCTGTTCCATTTGCTATGGCAACTTTTATGTCCATACCATCTATTCTTATAGTAGCCTCTCTTACACCTTCTAAACCTCTAACTTCTTCATAATCAAATTTGTCTAAGTCTTTCCTTTCTACAATATCTGCAACTGTTCTTAAGGCTGCCTCCATAACTCCACCTGTAGCTCCGAATATCACTCCTGCACCAGTAGACATTCCAAGAGGTTCGTCGTATTCTTCATCTTTAAGATTTACAAAGTCAATGCCCATTTCTTTTATCATTCTCGCTAATTCTCTTGTCGTAAGAACAGCGTCCACGTCTTTTATGCCATTATGCTGCATTTCTGGTCTTTCAATCTCCAATTTTTTAGCTGTACATGGCATAATAGATACTACATATATATCCTCAGGATTAAGCCCTTTCTTTTCTGCATAATAACTCTTTACCAATGCCCCCATCATCATGTGAGGAGACTTACAAGTTGAAAGATTGTCTATAAATTCTGGATAATATTTTTCACAAAAAGCTATCCAACCAGGGCTGCAGGAAGTTATCATAGGAAGTTTTCCGCCATTTTTAAGCCTTTCAAGAAGTTCCGAACCTTCCTCCATTATAGTCAAATCTGCTGCAAAATCCGTATCAAATACCGCATCAAAACCCATTCTTCTCAAAGCTGCTACCATTTTTCCTGTAACAATACTTCCTATAGGCATACCAAACTCTTCACCTAATGCTACTCTTACAGCTGGGGCTGTTTGAGCTACCACATATTTTTTCTCATCTGCTAAAGCCTCGTAAACTCTTCTTGTATGGTCTTTTTCATATATAGCTCCTACAGGACACACTTGGATACACTGGCCACAACTTATGCAAGGAGAATCTTTTAAACTTCTGCCAAAAGAAGGTGCTACCATTGTTTTAAATCCTCTATTTACCATTCCAATAGCAAATACATTTTGAACTTGTGAGCATACTGCCACGCATCTTCTACAAAGCACACACTTATTTGGGTCCCTTACAACAGAAGGAGAAGCATCATCTATAGAATACTTTATATTTTCTCCTTCAAACCTTATTTCATCTACTCCTAATTTTTTAGACAATGATTGAAGCTCACAGTTAGTATTTCTAATACAAGTCAAACAACTTCTATCATGATTTGAAAGTATAAGCTCAAGATTTAATTTCCGCGCTTCTCTAACTTTAGGTGTATTTGTATACACTTTCATACCATCAAATACCGGATAAGTGCAGGAGGTTTGTAAATTTCTAACTCCTTCTATTTCAACTACACATATACGACAAGCGCCAATTTGGTTAATTTCCTTGAGGTAACACAGTGTAGGAATATCTATGCCTGCTTCTTTTGCTGCTTCCAATACCGTGTAATGGGAGGGAACTTCTACAGTGATGCCGTCTATCGTAACACGAACTTTGTCCATCTTTTACACTCCTTCCTCAATTATTTTTTGTATATTGCGCCAAATGGACATTTTTCAATACAGGTACCACACTTGATACATTTGTCTTGGTCAATTACATAAGGTACCTTTGGTTTTCCGGAAATCGCATTGACAGGACAATTCTTAGCGCAAATTCCACAAGCTTTACATTTATCTGGATCTATATAGAATCTCAACAATGCTTGACATACACCAGCTGGGCATCTTTTTTCCTTTATATGGGCCTCGTATTCATCCCTGAAATATCTAATTGTAGATAAAACTGGGTTTGGCGCTGTCTGTCCAAGTCCACATAAAGCTGTAGCTTTAATAGTTTTAGCAAGTTCTTCTAATTTTTCAATGTCTCCTTCCTCACCTTTACCAGAAGTTATCTTTTCTAAAATCTCCAGCATCCTTCTTGTACCAATCCTACAAGGCGCACATTTCCCGCAAGACTCATCAACTGTAAACTCAAGGAAGAATTTCGCAACATTAACCATACAGGTGTATTCGTCCATTACAACAAGCCCACCTGAACCCATCATAGAACCTACATTTATTAAAGAATCATAATCGATTGGTGTATCTAAATGCTCTGCAGGAATACATCCGCCGGAAGGTCCTCCTGTTTGAGCAGCTTTAAATTTTTTCCCATTGGGTATTCCTCCACCTATTTCGTATATAATTTCTCTTAAAGTAGTTCCCATTGGAACTTCAATAAGACCTGTGTTGTTTACTTTACCAGTTAAGGCAAAAACTTTTGTTCCCTTCGATTTTTCTGTACCAATGCTTGAAAACCATTCAGCACCATTTAAGATAATCGGTGGAATATTAGCAAATGTCTCTACGTTATTTATAATCGTTGGTTTATCCCACACACCTTTTACAGCAGGGAATGGCGGTCTTGGTCTTGGTTCTCCTCTTCTTCCCATTACTGAATTTAAAAGTGCAGTCTCTTCTCCACAGACAAAAGCACCTGCTCCTAATCTTATCTCAATGTCAAAATCAAAACCTGTCCCAAATATGTTTTTTCCTAAAAGACCATATTCTCTAGCCTGCTCAATAGCAATTTTAAGCCTTTTTACTGCCAAAGGATATTCTGCCCTTACATAAATATATCCATGGTTTGCTCCAATTGCATATCCTGCTATTGCCATAGCCTCTAAAACACTATGAGGGTCTCCTTCCAATATGCTTCTATCCATAAAAGCACCAGGGTCACCTTCATCGGCGTTGCAGACTACATATTTAGGAGTTTCTTTCTGGTTGTAAGCAAATTCCCATTTTACACCTGTTGGGAATCCACCGCCACCTCTACCTCTTAATCCGGATTTTTTGACTTCTTCGATAACCTCTTTTGGAGTCATTTGAGTAAGAACCTTTGCTAAAGCCCTATATCCATCAAAAGCAATTGCTTCTCTTATATCTTCAGGGTTGATAATACCACAATTTCTAAGAGCAATTCTCTTTTGCTTTCTAAAGAAAGGAGTCTCTTCCAATGGCTTTATAGCTTTTTCCGTTACGCTTTCTCCATAGAGATATTTCTTAACAGGTCTTCCTTTTAGCAAGTGCTCCTCTACAATTTCAGGAACATAGTCAGGTTTAACTCTGCTATAAAAAACTCCTTCAGGATACACTACAACAACTGGTCCCAATTCGCAAAGACCAAAGCATCCCGTCCTAACAACTAATACTTCTTTATCTAGACCAGCCTTTTTTATTTCCTCTGTAAAACGCTCTGCTACTTTATCAGAATCTGAAGATGTACATCCGGTACCACCACATACCATTACGTGGGACCTATAAAGCATGCTATTTCCCCTCCTCTATTCGTAATTTTCAATAGTCCATTCTCTGATTGGATGACCATTTATAACATGTTCAACAACTATTTGTCTTGCCTTTTTCTCATCAACCTTTACGTAGGTTACTTTTTCTTGTCCTGGAACATAAACATCTACAATAGGTTCTAGTTTACACATACCTATACAACCAGTCTCTGTGACAATTACATCAGTCACATTCCTTTTACTGAGCTCATCTAATATCGCCATCATGACAGGCCTTGCTCCTGCCGCAATACCACAAGTAGCCATTCCAACGGCAATCCTTATGCCTGACCTATCTTTTCTCAAATTGATTTTTTCCAATGTCTCTTTCCTGATTTTTTCTAATTCTTCTATAGATTTCATTATTACACCTCCATATCACCTTTCATATTCTCTTTTACATATTCCTTTATCCAATTTAATACCTTAATATCATTTAAACTGACTTCTTTTAGCACTTTTCTGAGTTCTTTAGTATCAAACAAAAACTCATAGCCATCTTTGCTGTATTTATACACAATGTCGACCTCTGGTGCAGATAATATCAAAGATACAATTGTTGAAGCCATATCTCCTATTGGAACAAGGTCTATACTTGAAAGCTTAAAAGTACCTATTATTTTGGTTCCTTTCCCTTCTTCAGAAAAAATCTCAAAGTTTCCTTCACACAGCTGGGCAAGCTCCTTAAAGAGCGGAATTCCAAGTCCTACTTTTCTTTCCTTTCTTGTGGTTATAAAAGGGTCTGTGACTTTTTTTAGAAATTTTTCATTCATTCCACATCCATCATCTTCTATAGATACTTTAAGCATATCTTTTGAAGTATCTATATTTATTTCAATATAAATATTTTTTGCTCCTGCTCTTATGCTATTTTGTGACAAATCTAATATATAAAGAGCTAATTCTTTCATAACAATCAAACTCTTACTCAAATTTACTTAATATTTCATCCACATCATCAGGAGTTAATCTTCCAAAAACTTCACCATTTATCATCATAACAGGAGCCAATCCGCAAGCTCCAAGACACCTAGTAGGTTCTAAAGAAAATTTCCCGTCTGGAGTTGTTTCGCCTACTTGAATTCCCAATTTCTCTTTTATTTTTCCCAATACCATTGCAGCTCCTCTTACATAACAAGCTGTTCCCATACACAAATTGATCTTGTATTTACCCGAAGGCTTTAAGGTAAACCTTGAATAAAAAGTAGCTATTCCGAATATTTCTGTCAAAGGCACATTCATTTCTTTTGAAATATAAAGTTGAACTTCAATAGGAAGATATCCAAAAATTTCTTGAGCCTCATTCATAATTGCAATCAAAGAGCCAGGGATATTTTTTAATTCCTCTAAAGCCTTTTTAAACCTCTCTACTTTCTCTTTACCGAATTTTTGGTATAAGGTCTCCATTTATTTCCCTCCTTGTGAATTAAAAATTTCATATCCCATATCTTTTGTAAACTTTTTGTTCACTATTTGTTAATATTATATCATAACTTTATTAAATTTTTAACAAGTTTTTATAAAAAAATTTTTATTTTCTGATAATCCCAACTAATTTAGTAGGATTACAAAAAATATTAGCCATAAAGCCAATCTACAATGCTTTTTAATCCAAACTCGCATGGTAGGAATTCTTCTCTTTCAGAAATATCTCCTAAATAATGAGCATCCGAAGACCTTATAATTTTATATTTTCCATATTCAGGATATGAGTGTAAAAAGTTTTCTGTCGCAATACCTTTTGATATCTCAATTGTTGTTAAGTTTTTAATATTAGGAATAAATCCAAGATTTGATACAATGCTATAGGAAGGCCGATCTACATGGGCAGGGACTGCTACCCCCTTGCCCTCCATGTATTCAAAAATTTCATTAATGCTCAAATTTGACGAAATTAACAATGAGTAATCTATTTCTTCTATAACATTATCTTCTTCATCCATTACAAATTGATTCCCAAAGATTGTTTTTTCATTTTTAATTTTTATCAAATTTTCGTTAATAATTTCGCTAAATTTTGCGCATTCATCTACTGAATAAAAATAACAAAGTATGTGAACCTCTTCTCTTGTCTGTACCTCTATACCAGGCACTACTATCAAGCCTTTTTTTAATCCAAGATTATACACAGCTTTCACATTTTTTGCGCTGTTGTGGTCTGTTATAGCTATTACATCAAGTCCTTTTATAGAAGCCATATTGACAATATTGTTAGGAGTCATATCATCAGAAGCGCAAGGGGATAAAGCCGTATGAATGTGCAAATCATAATAAAGCATCATTTCATCATCTCGTACAAAGTTATTGCCGCTTCATAAGAAGTCCCTGTAAAACTTAATATAGGGATGCCTTCTTCATCAGCCTTTTTCTTAGCTTCTTCATCTAATTTCGCATCTTCAGGAATTATTATACAACTTATTTCGGCCAACAAAGCTACTGCTACGATATTTACATGAGTTTGAATTGTTATCCAGGCGCTCTTTGCTTTTGCATGGGCCATAACCCAACTTAAAAGGTCGCATATATACACCCCCTCAATTTCTTTGTCAATTCCGTTGCCCCCTGCAACTAATTTAAATCCTCTATTGACAAGATCAGCTACTTTTATCCTCATAACATTTCACTCCTTTCCCTCACTTAAAACTGGAGGAATTTTACCTGCAAGTTCATTTAATTCTTGAGACAAATTTTTTATTTTGTCTTTTAATATAAAAATGCAATCATATTCCGTAGCATAACCTTTCACTATATCTTCTGCCAATGCCCTACAAGTAGGTGAACCACAAGAACCACAGTCAAGTCCTGGTAAGGCTTTGTATTGTGTGTCTATTTGTTTCATCATTTCGAGCGCCTTAGAAATGTCTTTGTCCAACTTCATAACTTCACTTTTTTCTATTTTCTTTTTCCATTTCACCTCTTCAAAATCAATATCTTTCTCATCAAACATAGGCTCTTCTCTTTTGGGAAGTTTTTCCGTCAGTTTTCTTATTCTGTTTTTGGCCACAAAATTATTTTCAACAGTCAAAGGTCCACCAATACACCCACCGATACATGCAAGCCCTTCAAAAAAGTCTAAATCGTTCAATTTTCCTAATTCAATCTCTTCTAGAACATCTACAACATTGTGTATCCCGTCTACATAAATACTATTTTCTGTAAAGGTACCAAATGCTTCTCCACCAGAGTTTGCCCATCCAACACCTATCATAGAAGCTTTGCTTAAATCTCTGACAACAGTAGTCTTAGCTTTTTCAATGATTAGGCCATATATTTCTTTCATAGAAAAAACCCCATCAATTTTGGATTTTTCTATACCAATAGGATTTTTCCCACTTGTCACTTTTGCAGCACAAGGGGAAATGAAAAAAACTCCTATTTCCTCTTCCTTTAGTCCCGTCTTTTTAATTGCCTCCTTTTTCGCTAATATTGCCGCAGTATCCATAGGAGAACATATATCCAATAAATTATCAATCAAAGAAGGAAATTTGATTTGTACAAGTCGCACAACAGCAGGACAAGCAGAAGATATAACTGGCTTTTTTAAATTCCCTTTTGCCAATGCTTCCCGCGTAAACTTAGAAACAATTTCAGCAGCATATGCTACTTCAAAAACCTCATCAAATCCTATATCCAGTAAAGCACTCAATATTTGATTAATAGTTAAATCCCTAAATTGTCCATATAAAGAAGGAGCAGGAAGTGCAATCTTGTACTTAAAATTTTTCATCATATCCAAACTATCAGTTACCGCCAATTTAGCATGATATGGGCACACACGTATACATTCACCACAATCTATGCACCTTTCATTTATAATCCTTGCTTTCCCATCTCTTACCCTTATTGCCTCTGTAGGACATCTTTTTATGCAATTAGTACACCCTCTACATCTATCCTTATCTAATGTCACAGAGTGAAAATATGACATTTTATCACCTACTTAAATAAAATTTCCATCACCACAGTTGTTCCCTCTTTACTGCTTTTTATCTCCATGAAATCCGAATTTTCCTTCATATTAGGAAGCCCCATGCCGGCTCCAAATCCCATTTCCCTTATCTCTTCAGGAGCAGTAGAATATCCTTCTTTCATGGCAAGTTCAATGTCTTCTATTCCAGGACCTGTGTCTTCTGCAGTTATGCGTATTTTATCGCCAAAAATTTCTATTTTCATGTGACCTCCATAAGAATGAATTATTATATTCATCTCTGCTTCATAACAAGCTATGCAACTTCTCCTTACAACATCTGGATTTAAGGAAAGCTGTTTTAACACTGCTCTCAAATTGCTGGAAACCTCTCCTGCAGAATCAAAATCTCTCGCTTTAACATCAAAATCTAAACTATAAAGTACCATTTCATTCACCACTTCTACAAGTAAGGCCATTAGAATACAAAAGGCCACAGGCAATATAAAGAGGATGTCTTGTTTTCATTATCACAAGTCCTGCTTTTTTAGCAAGTTCCAATATGTCCTCTCCCGGAGTCTTACCTCTTACAAACACTATACATTTAATATCTCCCACTACTTCTGCAGTTCTTATAACCTGCACATTAGTAAGCCCTGTCAAAAGCACAGCCTTTTCGTCCTTTGAGGCCAAAACATCACTCATCAAGTCTGCTCCACAGGCAGTAAACACTTCTTCTTCTAATTTTTCTTCCCCTACCATAACTTCTGCATTTAAAATTTCTTTTACCTCTTTTAATTTCATACCTTAACACCTCATTATTGGTTTTGCGTAACAATTGTCTTTAAAAAGGTATTATATTCTTCGCAAGATTGCCATAAACTTTCTTGCAATAAACTAAAGGTATTCCCATCTTCTAAAGCAGCTGATATTTCAATTTTTTTAATATCATTTGTTACTTTATCGACAATTTTTATCGTCTTTTGTATTAGTATTGTCACTTCTTCTTTTCCAAAATCCTCCTTACTATTTTTAAAACTATCTACTTTTCTCTTTAATTGCTCTAATTCTTGTTTTTCTAATTTGTCATTAAAAGCCTTATAAGAAAGAGCCGACATATAATCAAAAATTTGTTGAAAATCTTGTAATTTGTTCATAAAAACATCCATTTCTGATGTTAATTTCTTGTCATATGCAATTTTTATAGAAGGCCCTCTTTTTACATATACTTCACTGGAAATGCCTTGAGACTTTAAGGAAGAAGAAAATAAAGCAGCTTGTTCTCTATCTAAAAATATTCCACCTATTAACAAATATTTGTCAGAATCTTTACTAACAAAGGAATAAACTCCCTTCATCTTCATTAAATCATCCTGATACTTTGCAGTATCAAAATCTGAATAGCTACCTAAAACAACTTCAAATAAGTCAATTCCTTTAACAACCATCTCTTTAAAATTATCACTGTCATTTGTTTTTGAAATGTTAGGCTCTACAATATCTTTTGAAATAAAATAACCTGCTAAAAGAGAAACTAGAGGAATTATTAATACAACAATTAAAACTTCCAGCATTCTTTCGTTTTTCATCTCTTTATCAACCCTTACCATAAACCTTTACTTATATTATACTATACTCCTTTAAAAAATCCTTTAAAAATTTTAATAGGACTTTTTTACTAATTTGCACTTTTAAAAGAGGTTTTAGAAGAATTTTGTCGAATTATATATTATAGGAGGGATTGAATTGACAAATATTGTAAATCAAATAATTGAAAATAAATTTCGCGAAATTCAAAGCAGACTCCCTGCTAATATAAAAATATTTAACACTGATAAACCTTTTGCTGAAGTTTTAAACAATGCTATAGAAAATCAACAATACAATTCAGGAAATGTGAGTAATAATGCGCCATCAAAAAATACAAATTTACAACAAATTGAAGATTTAATACAACGGGCCAGTCAAAAATATAATGTAGATGCAAATCTCATCAGAGCGGTCATCAAAGCAGAGTCTAATTTTAATCCATTCGCAGTTTCTTCTGCAGGAGCGATGGGACTTATGCAGCTTATGCCTTCAACTGCAAAGGAATTAAATGTATCCAATCCTTTTGACCCTTCTCAAAATATAGATGGAGGAGTAAGATACCTAAAAAATTTGTTAGACACTTACCATGACATAAGATTAGCATTAGCTGCATATAATGCTGGTCCTCAATCAGTAGAAAAATATCAAGGTATTCCCCCTTACCAAGAAACTATAAATTATATAAACAAAATTTTAAATGACTTATATAATAAATAATAAAGGAGCCAAAAAGGCTCCCCTATTTGTTATATTTTGCATTTTTATATCTTTGTTGTGAATCCAAAATCTTTTTTCGTATTCTAATGCTTTGAGGAGTAACTTCCACTAATTCATCATTATCTATAAACTCTAATGCTTCTTCTAAGGACATCTTTTTTACAGGAGATAGCCTCAAAGCCTCATCCGCCGTTGCAGACCTTAAATTTGTCACATGTTTTTTCTTACATACATTGACATCAATATCTCCACTTCTTGAATTAACTCCCACAACCATCCCTTCATACACTTTTGTACCTGGCTCTATAAAAAGTGTCCCTCTCTCTTGAGCATTGTAAAGGCCATAAGTTGTCGCAACCCCCGTCTCAAAAGCTACAAGAGCGCCTCTCGTACGAGAAGGAATGTCTCCTTTGTAAGGTGCATAATCATAAAAGACAGAGGTCATTATGCCATTTCCTTTTGTATCTGTTAAAAATTCAGACCGATACCCTATTAAGCCTCGTGTAGGTATTTTAAACTTAAGCCTTATAGTTCCTGGCTTTAATGTGTGCATATCCATCAATTCAGCTTTTCTCGGTCCTAATTTTTCCATTACAACTCCCATATATTCTTCAGGAATATCTATTGTCAAAAGTTCAATAGGTTCCATTTTTACTCCATTTATTTCTTTAAAAATCACTGTAGGCTTAGAAACCTGTAATTCATACCCTTCCCGTCTCATAGTCTCAATTAAAATAGAAAGATGCAGCTCTCCTCTTCCAGACACCTTAAAAGAATCAGTCGAATCTGTTTCTTCAACTCGCAATGCGACGTTTGTCTCTAGCTCTTTAAAAAGCCTTTCTCTTAAATGTCTTGAAGTAACGTATTTACCCTCAGTTCCAGCAAAAGGACTGGTATTTACACTAAAAGTCATAGAAACTGTTGGCTCTTCTATGCGAACAAAGTCTACCGCCTCGGGGTTATCTCTATCTGCAATGGTCTCTCCAATCTCAATATCGCTTATGCCAGAAACCGCCACAATATCTCCCAAGCTTGCTTCTTCTACTTGCACTCTTTTTAGTCCTTCAAACTGATATAGATTATTTATGTGAACTTTTTGTATTGACCCATCTCTTTTACATATAGCCGCTTCTTCCCCTGAAATTATTTTTCCTCTAACTACTTTTCCAATGGCAATTCTCCCAATGTAATCATCATAATCTAAAGTAGTCACTATAAGTTGTAATGGTGCTTCAATATCTCCTATTGGTGCAGGAATATAGTCTAAAATCGTATCAAAAAGAGGTCTCAAGTCATGAGACTCTTCTTCTAAACTTAATTTTGCTATACCTTCTTTTGCAGAGGTGTAGACAACAGGGAAATCAATTTGGTCATCATTTGCTCCTAATTCAATAAATAGATCTAAAACTTCGTCAATAACCTCCTGAGGCCTTGCATCAGGCCTATCAATTTTATTTATGACAACTATAGGTTTTAGATCCAGTTCCAATGCTTTACTTAATACAAAACGGGTCTGTGGCATAGGTCCTTCAAAAGAATCTACCAACAAAAGTACCCCATCTACCATTTTTAATACTCGCTCTACTTCACCGCTAAAATCTGCATGTCCGGGGGTATCCACTATATTTATTTTCACATCTTTATATCTAACAGCAGTATTTTTAGCAAGAATTGTTATACCTCTTTCTCTTTCTAAATCGTTAAAATCCAAGATCCTTTCCTCAACTTTTTCATTTGCCCTAAAAATACCGCTTTGTTTAAGCATAGCATCAACCAAAGTAGTTTTTCCATGATCAACATGGGCAATAATGGCTATATTTCTTACATCTTCTCTTACAAATTTCATAAGGTATCTCCTTCCATAAAATAGGCTATATCGCGTATACAGTATTATATAATATCTCAAGGAATAAAAATAGTCAATATAAAAAAGAGCACTCTCTAGAGCACTCTTTTTATCATAGGTCATTTTATAATTCTTCTTGCTGTAACATAATGTTCTTTATAATACCCTTCGTTTAAAGGACTTATTATGACCTTCCCTCTACCTGAAGAGCTTTGTATAAACTCACCATTACCTATATATATTCCTGAATGATTTATCACACTGCTTCCTAAAGTTTTAAAAAATACCAAATCTCCTGGTTGAAGATTGTTATAACTTACATATTCTCCTGCAGTAGCTTGCTCATTTGCCGTTCTTGGTAAATTAATACCTACATTCTTGAAAACATATTGAACAAAGCCGGAACAATCAAATCCTTTTGGAGTTGAACCTCCATAGACATAAGGAGTCCCCACAAAAGACTTGGCAAAATCTATTAACTTATCTATCAAACTCCTATCTACTTCACCCCTTGAGATACTTGAAGAACTCCTCACTGCTAAGTATTCTCCGTAAATCCATCCTTCTCTTCCGTCCGAAAGCTTTATTTTATACCACCCATTTTGTTTACCCAACACATTCACTGTAGTATTCTTGTTAAGCTGTGCTACAACGCTGCCAGATAAACCCGCTTCACTTCTCACATTAACGTAACTACCTGTCACTATACCAACACTTGCTGCTTTTTCCGAATCTCCTCTTGAGACATTAGAAGAATTTCTTACGGATAAATATTCACCAAAAACCCATCCTTCTCTTCCATCAGAAAGCTTTATCTTGTACCACCCGTTTTCCTTATCTAACACAGTCACTGTGTCATTCCAATTTAAGCGGGCAATGACACTTCCTGATAAGCTTCCTTGAGTCCGCACATTTACATAATTGCCTGTAATCTTTCCAACTCCCAATCCTTCCGCAAACGCTGGGTTCAAAAAAGAGCTACCAATCAGCGTCGCACCAAACACAGAAATTCCAAAAATCATCTTTCCTATCCGCTGATCCACTGCAAATCTCCTTCCTTTATTGCCTCCGGAGTTAGCTGTCGGGTGCGGGACAGAAGGTATCCCTACTGCAGCTTAAAGCTACAGATTAACCCCAAAAAGCGGTTCCTCCGTACCTTTCGGATTCGGCAAGATTGCATATTTTGTCCTTTTGTCTTATCTTATCATATCCTACAGTCAAAGTCAATGTTTACATTACATTTTCTTAAATTTTTTAATCTTTTTTTAATATATTTTATAAAAAATTAATAATTTGTGTGACAAAAAAATAAAAGGCTTAACGCCTCTTTTCTCTTTTATTTATGGTGCGGGCGGTGGGACTTGAACCCACACGAGATCATCTCTCACATGCCCCTCAAACATGCCTGTCTGCCAATTCCAGCACGCCCGCCTGCGTTTTTATTATACTGCTCACTTAACTCGTTTGTCAAGGTGGCAAACCTATTAATCATTTCAATTAAAATATCCATCACTGAATAGTCATACACCCAAACGTACGCGTCTGCCAGTTCCGCCACCACCGCACGCTTTATTTAATTTCGTCACACTATGAATTATATAATCTTTTTAGGTCAGTGTCAATACCTATTTTTTGATATACCATTTTTCTATATTGTTAAAAACATTAAATCCAGTAGGGTCCACAACTTTTACATTGTCATATGCCATAACTGCTCCTTCAATATAGAAAAGGCCAATTATGGGTTGTTCCTCTAAAAAACTTGTTCCAAAGCCTGATAATCTGTTTTTAAAGAATTCTCTTCTGAATCATAAAAAATTCTACTATATATTTCATCAACTTTAGAATTACTATAACCCATAAAATTGTCTTTGCCTTTTGTCATAAACATTGTAGACATATCTTGATTATAACTTAAATTCCACTCCATTAACACCAAATCAAATTTACCCGAATATACAGAACTTAGTAAATTGCCCCAATCTTTTGGTACAATGTTTATTTCAATTCCTACATCTTTTAAATTATTCTTTATAATTTGAGCAACTTTAATCAAATATGGATTATTTGCATTTACCAGCAAATCAAATTTGAGCTGATAAGTTCCATTGCTCCTTATCCCTTTAACTAAATTCCAACCACTTTCCTCTAATATTTTATTTGCCTCTTTTATATCGTAATTATGAGATACTATTTTATTGCTATAAAGCCACGAATCAGGGCGAACGGGAATACATGACTTTAACCCATGACTGAAATATACATCTCTCAAAATTTTGTCAACATCTATTCCATAACACATCGCTTTCCTAACATTTGAATCTTTCAAAGCTGGCTTTTGATAATTAGGGGTCATAAATACATAGTCTTGCATAACGTATTTATAAATATTTACGTTTGAAATCTCTTTGTATTTATCCCAATCTATGTCACTTAAAAAAGTAAAATCTGCTTCTTTGCTTTGAAAAGATGTTATCATAGCATTTTCATCAGGCACAATTTTAAACACTATACTATCTATATAAGGTTTGTCGCCTCTATAATAAGGATTTCTTTCAAAAATAATTTCTCTGCCAACGCTGTAAGAAGATATCTTATATGGCCCTGTACCAATAGGTACAATATCTTTATTTAAAATATCTTCCTTACCTTTATATTGGTGCTCAGCTAGAATAGGAAAAGTAAACAAAGCTATTGGATTTGCAACAGGTTTATTTAAAACAACTTCAAATTCATAATCACCATTTGTCTTATAAGAGGAGAGATAGTTAATGAGAATATCCCTATAAGGACTTTTTACATCCTTATTTTTAAAAGAATCAAAAGTAAATTTTACATCATTAGCTGTAAAACTTACTCCATCCTGCCATTTAACATTCTTTTTTAAATAAAATTTTATATTAAGTCCATTTATCTGCCAGTTTTCTGCTAATTGAGGAATAGGTTTTAAAGTTTTATCCAAGGTAACTAATCCTTCCAATGACAAATTTAACATTTGCCTTACTCTCTCATTGTCATTCAAAAAAGGATTTAATGTATCAAAAGAAGTAATATTTACTCTTAAAGTGCCACCCTCTACTGGCTTTTCTTCTTCAATCTTAGTTTTGTCCTCAGATGCTTGAGGTAAATTTACCATATTTTGCGGAGTAGTTTTGCATCCTGTAAAAATAAACATCAAAATGAAAGATAATATAATAAATTTTCTCATTAACTATCATCTCCGAAAACTATTTTATCTTTTTCAATTTTTTATTTTCGATAATTCCAGGAATTCTCCCTCTTTTAGCAATAGGTACTCCTTCCACTTCTTTTATATCCATTGTCATATCAATAGGTTGAGCATCAGATATGTAACTTCCTACTCCAAAAGCATCTGCTCCACTTTCAGAAAGTTCTGCTACCCGTTCTGGGTTTAAACCTCCAGAAACTATAATTTTTACATTTGTAAATCCTTTTTGATTTAATCTTTGCCTTAGTTCATACACTAAACTAGGTGTAACTCCACCTCTTTCTGATGGAGTATCAAGTCTTACTCCGTATAATCTATCCCCTAAAAATTCAGCAACCCTCAAAGCCTCTTCTACTTCGTCTTTAAAAGTATCAACTAAAATGGTTATCTTTTCATCAAGGGGAGTTATATCTCTGTAAGCTTTCACCACTTCTAATGTATCTCCTGCAAGCAAAAAAGCAGCATGAGGTACTGTCCCTTTAGGGTCTTTCCCCATTAATTTTGCACCTAAAATACAGCTGGCATCATCTGCCCCTCCTACTAAAGCCGCCCTTTCCATCACAGGTGCCACAGCTGGATGTACATGCCTTGCACCAAAACATAATATTGGTTTGTCTTTGGCAACTTCTTTAAGCTCCCTTGCTGCTGTTGCCCAACCGGAAGAACTTGCAAGAATTCCTAATATTGCCGTCTCATAAATTCCAAACTCACTATAAGGCCCTTTTATCCTCATTACTGTATCTTTAGCTTCAAAAGTGTCCCCTTCTTCCAAAGACCATACTTCCACATTTTTGTCTTTAAGTAAACTCATTACTTCTGGTAACCCTGCAAAAACTCCTTTTTTCTTGGAAATATCTCCGCTGTGACTATTTTATCTTGTACACCAAGATATGACAAAATATCCTGGGTTCTTAAAAAATACACATCTGTAGTCCATGCATTTTTTATTTCTTCATGAGTAGCTGAGAAAAACTCCCTATCCTTTTCAATTTTTACTTCATTTAAGTCTTTTAAATGCTTTAATAGTTTCATTTGTGTCCTCCCTTTTTATTTTCTTTTTTAACGATACTATTATACCAATTTTTCAGCTTTTTTTGTATATACTAATCTTTATATCAATTTTTAGTTTCATATATGAACTTATACATCTGATAAACTGCTAACACCTTTTTTATATATCTATTTGTCTCAGGATAAGGAACAGCATGTAGCTGTTTCCCATCTTTGGAAAATCTCTTGTCTTTAAGCCATGCATCTACATTTCCACTACCTCCGTTATAAGCTGCTACAGCTAACTGTATATTTCCATTAAAAGTTTTAAGAAGATAAGTCAAATACCATGTCCCCATCTGAATATTGTATTTAGGCTCAAAAAGCATATCATCGCTGTAGTTTTTTATCCCTACTTTGTTGGCAATCCATCTTCCAGTATCTGGTAAAATTTGCATTAATCCTATAGCATTTTTGCTAGAAATTGCATCACTTTTAAAATTACTTTCTACTTTTATTACAGCAAAAATAAGATAGGGGTCTACGCCATACTCTTTTGCGTAATAAACTACATAATTGTGGTATTTAAGAGGATAAATTTTTTTAAAAAATAATGAGTATTTAACTCGTAAGTAAACAAAAGACCTACTAATATCAAAAATATTACCGCAACTTTTTTCCTCAAAGTAACTCCTCCGATATTATGATTTATGTTGCAAATCTTCCCCAAAATAGTGTAACTTGTTTTTCCATGGCTTTAAAATCTTTGCTATTGTTTATTATAAAATCTGCGTACTTCATCTTTTCATCCAAAGGCATTTGACTTTTTATTCGGTTTATTGCATCTTTATAAGAAAGTTTATCCCTTTCCATAACCCTCTTTATTTGAGTTTTTGAATCTACTACTACTAGCCAAACCTCATCTACCATTTTATAAAGTTTCATTTCAATTAAAAGAGCTGCATCTAATACAATAGCCTTTTGCTGATTTTTTTCTTTCTTCTTCTATTTTTTCTTTTATCCGCTCTATTATTATAGGATGAGTAATTTCATTTAATTTTTTAAGCTTCCTTCTGTCAGCAAACACAATATTACCCATTTTTTTTCTGTCAATTTCTCCGTCTTCCTTTAAAATTTCTTTTCCAAAATATTCTACAATTTTATTATATGCTTCTGTTCCTTTTACCATTATTTCTCTCGATACAATATCTGCATCAATAATCACAGCACCCATCTTCTTTAAAAGCTTAGAAACAGTGCTTTTTCCTGATGCAATACCGCCAGTAAGTCCAATTACTTGCATTTTTGTACACCTCACTTGGCTAAAAACCAATTGGGCCCTATACCAATTTCAACAACAAGAGGGACTTTTAGTTTTATCACGTTTTCCATATTTTCTTTCAATATTTTCTTTACAATATCTACTTCATCTTTATACGTATCTACTACAAGCTCATCGTGCACTTGCAATATAAGTTGAGACTTTAACTGCAATTTTTTAAAATCTTCATAAACTTTAACCATTGCCATTTTTATTATATCAGCCGCACTTCCCTGTATTGGAGCATTCATTGCTAACCTCTCAGCCTGCGACCTTTGAGTAAAATTTCTTGAGTTTATCTCAGGAATATACCTTCTTCTGTTCATTATTGTAGTCACATAGCCATTTTCTTTTGCAAATCGCACTATTTTTTCAATATATTCTTTTACTCCTTTGTATCTTTCAAAATAATTATTTATATACTCTTTTGCCTCTTTTCTTGATATTTTAAGGTCTCGAGAAAGCCCATAATCGCTAATGCCATATATTATACCAAAGTTTACGGCTTTTGCCGCTCTTCTCATTTCAGGTGTAACTTTTTCCATTGGGACTTTAAAAACTTCAGCAGCTGTTCTTAAATGTATATCTTCGTTATTCATAAAAGATTCTATTAGCTTCTCATCCCCCGAAACATGTGCTAAAACCCTTAGTTCAATCTGAGAATAATCAGCCGAGACAATATACCCATCTTTAGTCCGCGGAATAAAAGCTCTTCTAATTTGTCTACCAAACTCTTCTCTTATAGGTATATTTTGTAGATTCGGCTCGGTACTGCTTATTCTGCCTGTAGCAGTGACCATTTGCTTAAAATTAGAATGTACTCTATTGTTTTCATCCATGAGAGGCAAAAATCCGTCTATATAAGTAGATTTAAGTTTTGTAAGTTGCCTATACTCTATTATATCACTGACAACATCATTATAAGGAACTAATTGCTCTAAAACTTCAGAATCTGTAGAATATCCTGTTTTTGTTTTCTTTATTACTGGTAAATTTAATTTTTCAAACAAAAATTCACTTAATTGCTTAGGGGAATTTACATTAAATTGATACCCTGCCTCTTTATAAATTTTATCTAGTATTTCTGCTATTCTATCATCTATTTTTTGTGAAAGCTCTTTTAGGACTTCTTTATCTAATGTAAAACCACTTACTTCCATTGATTTTAAAACTTCTACAAGAGGCATTTCTATTTCCAATAAAAGTTTTTTCATATCCATTTCTTCAATAAAATTCATCAACTTTTCTCTTAAATCAAATAGATGCACACATCTACTGCAAATGTAATCAGCAAGTACATCTTCTCTTATTTCTTCAAGCTTCTTTTTATCCCTACCTTTGCCAAATACCTCTTCATAAGATGGAACATCCACCTTTAAATATTTTTTCAGCACACGGTCCAAATCATAGTTAGACTCAGAAGGATTTAAAAGATAAGCCATTATAGCAGTATCTATGTACTTGCTTTTACACTCTATTCCTTTATAAGAAAGCTTGACTAAAAAATCTTTTATTTCGTGGGTTGTAAATTCAAACTCTTCTTTTTCAAAAATCTCTTTTAAGTCTTCTATTTGAAAAATGTCAATATAAACAGTATTGCTTCCAAAAGAAAAAGCTATTTTCTTTATTTCCCCTTCATAAATTAAAGGATAAAAAGCAATATTTCTGCTGTCTTGCAATAAAGTTATTAATTTTCTTATATCTATTTTTGGCCATTTTTGAACTTTATGATTATTTACAATCTCTACATTATCTTTTTTCTTTATGCTATCAATCAAACTAAAGAATTCTAATTTATTAAAAATCTCCAAAAGCTTCTCCTCATTAAAGTCTTTTACTCTATATTCCTCAAAATCTATCTCAATAGGAATGTCTCTTTTTATAGTTGAAAGTCTTTTACTCATTACAGCTAATTCTTTATTATTTTCTATATTTTCCTTTATCTTACCTTTGAGTTGAGAAAGATTTTGAAGCAAATTTTCAACACTGCCAAATTCTTTTAAAAGTTTAATCGCTGTTTTTTCTCCTATATTAGGTATCCCTGGGATATTATCAGATTTATCCCCCATTAGCCCTTTTAAATCAATAAATTGATAAGGAGTTATTTCATATCTTTCTAAAACAGCCTTTTCGTCAAACTCTTCCATCTGAGTTATACCCTTTTTAGAAATCTTAACTTTCACTTTATCTGAAACTAATTGAAGCGCGTCCCTATCTCCTGTAACTACAAGCACTTCCATTCCTTTTTCCTCTGCCAACTTTGAAATAGTACCTATGATGTCATCGGCTTCGTAACCTTCTAATTCTAAAGTCTTTATATTAAAGCCATCTATAATTTCTTTTAAAAGGTCTACTTGTTCTGCGAGTTCCTCAGGCATTGCTTGTCTTGTAGCTTTGTAGTCTTGATACTCTTTGTGTCTAAAAGTAGGAGCTTTTTTGTCAAAAGCTATAGCTATGTAATCAGGTTTTTCCTCTTCAATAAGTTTTATAAGCATCATAGTAAAGCCATATAAGGCATTTGTATGTAATCCTTCACTTGTAGTAAGCATTGGCAATGCATAATAGGCTCTGTACATGAGGCTACTCCCGTCAATTACTAAAAATTTAGACATTAAATCACTCCCATTTTTATTTCTTGTATTTAAATATACCGCAAAAAAAGAAGATGTAAATTGTCATCTTCTCTTTTTGAAATAGATATACACTTTATAACCGATTAAAGCCAGTACACTATAAGGCAAAATTATCACCAATATTATTATCAACTTCTTTATTAAAAATATTAAAAAATTTACATTATTTACAAAAGCTTGTTTTATATCTCTACCGATTCCCTTAAAAGAAACTAGAGTCGTAGGTTTCTCAACCTTGGAAATCTCTTTTATTGAAAGATTTATGGTTCCTAGACTCGTAAGATTTTCCCATACTTTTAACTGTTCTTTCATTGATTCTATTTCGCTTCTTATCCTGTTTATTTCGGATTCTACTTCAAGCATTTCCTTGACTGTAGAAGCCTTATTCATAATGTCTTGAAGTTTTTGTTCCTCTATTTCTAAGTTTTTTAGCCTTGCTTTTAAATCATAATACTGCTCTGTAACGTCTTTACTATCTATTCTTAAAGCTGTTACTTTACCAAATTCTTTAATCTGAGAAATCACACTTTCAAATTTATCTTCCCGCACCTTCAAAACAAGATTTATTCTTTTGGTATTATCGGTAAATACTGTTTCATCAGAACTTTCAATAAAACCTTCTGCTTCTTTTACCAATTTAAACACTTTATCATAACATACATTGACATCTTCTACTTCTAAGGAGACGGTTGCATTTTTTGTAATTTTCCTTGAAGTTCCTGCTGGCAATCCTCTTTGACCAGTGAGTGAGAATATTTTAGCCTCATTATTAGCTCCTTCCTTTTTAGATAAGTCAGCACTTTGAGCTGTTTTAATATTATCTAAAGGAGCATTAGATTCAATTCGTAAGGATTTATTAGAAAATATATTTGCTATAAATACTGTCATAAGTATGAAAGAAGCTGCAATAACTGCTACTGTTAACGTCTTTTTTAGCCTTTCTTTTTTCTTCTCTAAAATATTTTTCTGGTAAACCAATTTTTCGTGTATTTTTTTATTGAAATCTTCAGGTAGTTCTAAAGGAGGCATATTTTTTAAACTTTCTATTATATTTTTCTCCAGTTGATATTCTTTTCTGCAACTTTCACAGCTTTCTATGTGCTTTTCTAATTCTTCCTTTTGTGCTACATCCAATTCACCATCTATATATCGGGGTATAAGTTGAAGTGCCTTTTTGCAATCCATCATACTTGCCTCCTTTCGTCTAATGATAAAAATTCTGGCAAAGACTTTATTCTCTCTTTAAGCAGATTCCTTGCTCGCCACAAGCGAGACTTTACAGTGCCTAAATTCAAATTCATTATCTTGGATATTTCTTCATAGTTTAAACCTTCTATATCTCTTAAAATCAAAACCACTTTATAGTCTATAGGAAGTTTGTTTATTTCTTTCATTACAATTTCTGCAGTTAATTTTTTATCTACCACCTCTTCAGGAGTTTCAAAATCTTTTACTCCATTTTCAAATTCCTCTATCTCTCTAAAATTACTTCTTTCCACATTTCTTTTTCTTAAATAATCCATAGCACTGTTTACAGCAATTCTATAAAGCCATGTTCTGAAACTACTATTCCCTTTAAATTTTTTTATATTTAAATACGCTTTAAGCAACGTCTCCTGCGTAAGGTCTAATGCTTCTTCTCTGTCAAAAATAATCCTTAATATCACATTGTAGATGTATTTTTGATGCTCACTTGCGAGAATTTCAAAAGCCTCCACATCTCCAGCTTTTGCCCTCTCCAACAACTCCTCCTGTCCCACCTTCTAACCTCCCTTTTATTCAATTTAGACGTAAAAAAATAAAACTTGTTCCCAAATATTAAGATGCAATATATGGAAAATATGTGTTGCAGGAAAAAAGTTATTTCTGTAGAATAAATATAATTAAGATATATATTAATAATACGACATGCTGATTACTTTATCCTTCTAATTTAGAAAATTTTTGATAATGGAGTGAACAAATATGTATGAGCTTCTGATAATACTTGCAGAAAGGTTTAGCATAATAGCTCTTCTAGCTTTTGTGCTTTCTAAGGCAGAATTTTTCAAAAAAATAATCTATAACAGTCGCGTTACAAAAAAAGACCTTCTTTTGACCATGGTCATCTTTGGGGTAATAGGTATTGCAGGAACTTACGTCGGTGTACCTATAAAAGACGCTATTGCAAACTCAAGAGTGGTAGGTCCAATGGTAGCAGGCTTAATAGGAGGCCCTTTAGTAGGTTTAGGTGCAGGTTTAATAGCAGGAGTTCACAGATTTTTCTTAGGTGGTTTTACAGCAATGTCTTGTGGCGTATCTACTATTTTAGAAGGATTTTCTGGTGGACTTATAAGAAAATATTATAAAGGGGAACATGTCCCTTGGGAATTGGCATTTGTAGCAGGATTTATAGGTGAAGCTGTACAAATGTTAATCATTTTAACAACTGCCAAGCCTTTTTCCCAAGCTTTAGAATTGGTAGATATTATAGGATTACCTATGATGATAGTCAATGCAACAGGTATAGCTATATTTATGATAATAATTAAATCGGTCTTCGATGAAAAAGAACAAATCTCTGCCATGCAAGCAAAAATCGCCCTTGAAATTGCATCCAAAACTCTGCCATACTTAAGAAAAGGATTAAATGAAGAATCGGCACAAAAAACAGCAGAAATAATATATAATTCCACAAATGTATCGGCTGTTACATTAACTGACAAAAAGAAAATTTTAGCCCACGTAGGTATCGCTTCAGACCACCATAAACCTGGTACACCAGTACTCACAAAAGCGACAAAAGAAGTTTTAAAAACTAGAAAAATCCGCATAGCCAAATCAAAAGAAGAAATCGGATGTTCCCATGAGGATTGTCCTTTATCCTCTGCTGTAATTGTGCCTCTTTTTAAGTACGATAAAGTGGTAGGAACATTAAAACTCTACAAAGGAGGAAATAAATCGAGAAATAATGTCATCTCAAATACAGAAATTGAGCTTGCAAAAGGGTTAGGACATTTAATATCTTATCAATTAGAAATTGCTGATGCAGAATATCAGAGAAAATTAGCTACTGAAGCAAAACTTAACGCTTTACAAGCTCAAATTAATCCTCACTTTTTGTTTAATGCTTTAAATACTGTCATATCTTTTATAAGAACAAAACCTGATGAAGCGCGAGCACTTTTAATAAATTTAAGTGAATATTTTAGACACAATTTAAAAAATGTAGGAAAGTATGTCACTATTGAGCAAGAGTTAAATAATATCAATGCTTACTTATATATAGAAAAAGCTCGTTTTGGAGATAAACTAAACATAGAACAAGACATTGATGAAAGTGTACTGTCCTATTACATGCCTTCTTTTACCCTTCAGCCAATAGTTGAAAATGCCGTAAAACACGGTATCCTCCCGAAAGGTGATGGTGGAACTATCAAAATAAAAATAAAAGACAAAGTAGACTACATTAGCTTTTGTGTAGAAGACGATGGAATAGGAATAAAACAAGAAGACCAACAAAATCTTTTGAGAAAAGGTTTTGGCAATGGAGCAGGAATTGGTCTTTATAATGTAAATGAAAGGCTTACTACTATATTTTGTAAAGAATGTTCTCTAGTAGTTAAAAGCGAAGAAAAGATTGGTACAAAAGTTTCTTTTAAAATACCCAAATCTTACTTAAAAAGGGATGATGTATATGAAGAAATTGAAAGCGTTAATTATTGACGACGAACCACCTGCAAGAGATGAACTCAAATATCTTCTTAGTGAGTATGAAGACATAGAAATTGTAGGAGAGGCTGACAACGGTCTTTCAGCGCTAAAATTGATAGAAGAGTTAAAGCCTGAAGTAGTATTTCTCGACATAAACATTCCAAAAATAAACGGTTCCGATGTAGCAAAACATATATCTTCTGTCGGGAAACTGCCTTATGTGGTTTTTGTAACCGCTTATGATATGCACGCAATAGAAGCTTTTGAAATAGGAGCCCTTGATTATCTTTTAAAACCAATAAGTCAGCATAGGCTATATAAGACATTAGAAAAAATAAGAACCTTTTATAAAGATATGGAATGGAAACGACAATATAATCCCTCCTTAGAATTCGAAAACAAAAAAATAGAAAAATTAGCTGTTGAAAAAAATGGAAGAATAAAACTTATCGATTTAGATGAAATAATTTTTGCAGAAGCCTATGAAGGAGATGTTATGGTAAAAACTAAAAGTGACAATTTTATATACAAAGGAACGATAAAAAGCCTTGAAGAAAAGCTTAAAGAAAATGCCTTTTTTAGGGTTCAAAAAAGTTACATTGTTAACTTAAATAAAATAATAGAAATATTGCCTTGGTTCAAAGGCACTTACTGGGTGGTAATGGATGACAACAAAAAAACCCAAATACCTGTAGGCAAATCTCAAATAAAAGAACTAAAACTTTTGCTGGGTCTTGACAGGGATAATTAACCCTGTCATTTCTTTTTATCTATATATATTTCTTTTCATAGTTTAATTTCTTCTTTTCATTTCAAATTTACTGAAATCGTTTAAAATCTGTGTTAAACTTATAATCGAAATTTATTACAGGAGGGGTTATATTCAATGAACGGTCTAGTTTTAGTTATCATAGCAGCAAGTGTATACGCTTTAGCATACCGGTTCTATGGCGCCTTCATCGCTGCCAAAGTTCTGGCATTTGATGAAAACAAGACAACACCTGCTTATAGACTGGAAAATGGCTATGACTACGTTCCAACTAACAAATGGGTCCTTTTTGGACATCATTTTGCTGCAATAGCCGGTGCAGGACCTCTTGTAGGACCGGTACTTGCTGCACAATTTGGCTATCTGCCAGGAGCTTTGTGGATTTTAATTGGCGCAGTACTAGCAGGAGCAGTTCACGACATGGTAATACTTTTCGCTTCTGTAAGGCATGATGGATCTTCTATAATAGACATTACCAGAAAAGAAGTAGGTAAAGTATCAGGAGTAGCAACTGCTATAGCCGTCCTTTTAATAATTATAATTACACTGGCAGGTCTTTCACTTGTTGTAGTAAATGCCTTATACAACAGCCCATGGGGAACATTTACAGTTGCTGCCACAATTCCTATAGCAATCTTTATGGGAATATACATGAAATGGATTAGACCTGACGATGTAAAAGGAGCAACAATAATAGGTGTGACTCTTTTGATATTGTCCGTTGTGGCAGGACCTTATATTGAACACACAGCTTTAGCTCGTTATTTAACATTTAGCCAAAAAGAAATGACTGTAATATTGGCTAGTTATGGTTTCATTGCGGCAGTATTACCCGTGTGGCTTTTGTTAGTGCCCAGGGATTATTTGAGCACTTATATGAAATTAGGTGTAATGCTTCTTCTTGCAATAGGAGTTATAATCGTAAATCCTGAAATAAGAATGCCTGCTGTAACACAATTTGTCGCAGGAGGAGGTCCTATAATCCCTGGAAAAGTATGGCCTTATGTGTTTATAACAATAGCCTGCGGAGCCATATCTGGTTTTCATTCTCTTGTGTCATCTGGAACAACGCCTAAAATGATAAAAAACGAAAAAGATATACTGCCTATAGCTTATGGAGCAATGTTAGCAGAAGGTTTTGTTGCAATGATGGCGTTAATAGCTGCAACAAGTTTAATCCCTGCTGATTACTTTGCTATAAATGTATCTCCTGAAGTCTTCCAAAAGTTGGGCATGAAAGTCGTAGACTTACCAGTTTTATCTCAGTTAGTCGGTGAAAATGTAGCAGGAAGGCCAGGTGGTGCAGTAACTCTTGGTGTAGGTATGACCTTTATCTTCTCCAAAATTCCTTTTTTAGAGCATCTCAGTGCATATCTCTATCATTTTGTAATACTATTTGAAGCATTATTCATTCTAACTACAATAGACGCAGGCACTCGTATAGGAAGATATTTGTTACAAGAAGCAGGTGAAGCAATATACAAACCTTTAGGAGATAGAAATTGGTGGCCAGGGATAATTTTTACAAGCTTTTTAATATCTTTCGCATGGGGTTACCTAGTATATACTGGAAATATTTCAACAATATGGCCTTTATTTGGAACTTCCAACCAATTACTTGCAGCAATAGCTTTAGCCTTAGGAACAACTGTCATCATTAAAAAAGGAAAACCTCAATACATGTGGATAACATTGATTCCCTTCATATTTATGGCTACAACTACATTATACGCTGCATACTTAAATATAGTCACCAATTACCTTCCAAAAGGTAACATGTTACTTGTGGTGCTTTCAATTACAATAATACTACTAGCAATCATCATTATAATAGATTCTGTAGTAAAATGGTATGGATGGCTCAAAAAAGGAAAACTCACAAAAGAGGCAATTAAAGCAAGTGTATTTAATTAAAGTAGATTTTGAAACGGGGTGTTTTATTTGAAAATCACTAAAGCTGCAAAAGAATATATACTCAAAAAAGGCGGCAATATATACATTAAATATCATGACATCCAAAATTGCTGTATAGAGCCTAACCTCACCCCAGAAATATTTATTGGTATTCCAAAAAATCAAGAAAAATACTATATTGTAGGAGTTGACAGAATTAACGTATACGTAGACAAAATAATATATGAAAGGGAATTAGAAAATCTAACAATTGAACTTAAAAGTATTTTAGGTATAAAATATCTTGCAATCAATGGATGGAAAGTAATTTAAAGCAGGGAAATTGCTTATTAAGGCATTTTCCCTGCTTTCTTATTTAACTCTTTTATAAATTCCTCTCTTTTATCCACAGAAAAAATAGCAGTATCTACCCATCTTTTGAAAAAGAATAAATAATATACTCGAACTTTCTTTTTTAATTCTATCTTAACAAGACTTCTTTTAGCAAAAGCCATATAACAAGTATTTTTCAAAATACGCATTCCCCCAAAAGGAATGTCTTTTTCGTTATACTCTGAAATCGCAGATATATCACTATATCTTATATGCATAAATCCTAAAATTCCAAATCTCAATATCAACCGGTCTTCATTTAACTCGTGAAAAGAATTAGCCAAAGATAGCAAAAATCCTGAAAATACCATCACTAAAAAAACATATAAAAACCACTCAAGCAAAGTATCAAATACATGAATCCTTTTTTCGTTTACATCAATAAAAGCATTAAAAAAGCTCACTAAAAGCACTGTATAAATCAATAATATCAAAAGATATAAGAGCACCCTTTCTTTTTTTGTGAAAGTTTTGTATTTCATGCAGCACCTCCTTCAATTTATAATATCGAATTTTACTATAGAATAGTTAAATTTGCAATAATAAGCTAACACTAATTTGCCAATAATAATACTAACAATTTGTGGAGGTGTAAATATGGAAAAAGGTGAACTATCTGTCAACGAATTAGTACTTATCGGCGTTGGAGGAATTTTGGGGGCAGGATTTTTCTTAGCCAGTGGCATTGCAATTCATACTGCCGGCCCTATTATTATACTTAATTACGTTGTATCAGCTTTTATCATGTCACAAGTTTTTTATGCACTGTCACAAATGATTACTTATAAACCGGTAGAAGGAACTTTTAGAGTATACGCAGAAGAAGCTTTGGGAGATATTGGAGGTTTTTTGAGCGGCTGGGTGTACTGGACAGCAGGAGTTTTCATCATGTCCAGTGAAGTAACTGCATCAGCTATATTTACAAAATATTGGTTTCCTAAAGTACCCTTATGGATTTTTTCTCTTATATATTCCGCTTTAGTTATAACTATCAATTTAACGGGAACGAAAAACTTTGGAGAAATTGAATCCTGGTTTTCTACTATAAAAATAGGGGCTTTATTTATTATAGTCATAGTAGGGATCCTTACACTAATGGGCTTTTTTGCAAAGACTCCTACTATGGGAATTAAAAATCTCTATGTTCATGGGGGATTTGCACCTCACGGTATAAAAGGATTTTTAGGTGCAATGCTCATGTCACTAATCCCCTTTGGCGGTGTAGAAGTTGTAGCAATGTCAGCAGTAAAAACGAAAAATCCTCAAAAATATACTCCAATAGCTCGTAAATATATAGTCTTATTTCTTACAATATTATACATTTCCTCAATAACCCTATTACTAATGATAATACCATGGGACACCATCTCCATTAACGAAAGCCCTTTTATAAAACTTTTGTCCTTTACCAAAATTCCCTTTATAGCTTCAATAATGAATTTTGTAATACTTACGGCAGCTTTAACTACAATGAATGGCGCAATGTATGCCGTAACACAAGTCCTCTACTCTTTGGGACAAAGCAGGTTTGCTCCTACTTTTCTAACAAAAAAAACAAAAAGAGATGTACCCATATATGCTCTTGCCTTAAGTAGTTTTGGGCTTTTCATAGCAGTTATTCTTTCTTACATACTACCAAAGGACGTCTACGAATATATAACAAGCGCTACAGGGTTTGTACAATTTTTCAACTGGATAATAATACTCTACACATTTATAAAATACAAACCTGTCATGGGAAATACATCATCTTCAAAAAAGAATGGTTTACAATAATGCTGATAGGGATAGTATTGTCTTCCTCATTGTTAATACCAAAACAATCAGTTGGATTTGTCGGAGGAATTATAATACTCCTAATAATCTTCTTTTTATATTATATAACTAAAAAACTTAATCTTTTTGACGTATGGTAAAAGTACTAATAATTTGTCATATCTTTTGAAACTTTGTCATTCCTGCTACGTCTACATATATGGAAACCAAAAATAATTAAAAATAAACCTCAAGAGTAAAATTAATTCCTCTAAATATTACAAATTTGTAACATAAAATTAATTAATTATTAATAACTGCTAACAGTTTAAAGAGTATAATTGAAGCAACGAGGAGATGATTATATGGCCCCAAGAAGACGGCGCAAAAAAAATAGAAGTATAATTTATACACTTATAATAGTGTTTTTACTGTCAGTCCTCATTGGTTCAGCAGCTTTTGCCTATAAATATATGTTTGAGGATAGATATGTACAAGTAAATTCTACCACAAAAATTTGGGACACACCATCTGACGAAGAAAAAAGTTCCTCCCCACTGCAACAACAACCTAATACTACCAAAAATCAGGAAAAAAATAATTCTAAACAAACTTCTTCAAACCAAAATTCTGTAAACCCTAATACTACAAAAGACACTAAAGTAAGTGATACTACAAATGTGTCACCTGAGGAAAATATTTCTCCTCAAATTGATAATTTAGATAAAGATTATGGCATAAGTACTTTCATATTCAAATTGCTCAATAAATCTGAGATAGAAAAACTCTTTGGACCTCCTATCCCTTTTAATAAAAGGGTTTTTGGTTACAACAAAAGTGCAGGTAAAGTAGTTGCTCTTACCTTTGATGACGGACCGATACCAGAATATACAGAGAAATATGTTGATATCTTAAAAAGCATGGAGGTAAAAGCTACATTTTTTGTCATTGGTAAAAATGCTCAAAAACATCCTGAACTTCTAAAATATATTTATGAAAATGGCAATGAAATTGGACTACATTCCTACAGCCACTTTAATATGTCGAAAATGAAACCAGAGCAAATGGTAGAGGAACTTTACAAAACGCAAAAAATCGTCGTTGAATCTACAGGAGTAAAACCTATACTTTTTAGACCTCCTTATGGAGCTTTTAACAAAACTCTTTTAGAAATATCAGATGCATTGGGACTTCACGTTGTTTTATGGAATGTAGACCCAGATGATTGGCGAAGCCCAGCAGTAGAAAATGTAGTCAATCGGGTGATAAGTCACACAAAAAACGGTTCAGTAATTCTCATGCATGAAGGAAAAACTAATACTTTAGCTGCACTTCCTCAGATAATAGAAAAACTAAAATCTGAAGGTTATAGTTTTGTAACTGTATCAGAGCTTTTAAATTATGAAAAAAATAATATAGCAAATAGCAACCACGATCAGCAAAAAGATTAGGGAGCACATGCTCCCTATGTTTTTTTAAATAAAATCCCTAAACCAATTATAATCAGCAAAACCGGCCAAATAATTTTAAAACTCAACCAAGGTAATAATCTATTTAATAAAAGCAATACTCCCAAAATCACTAAAACCCAACCTAAAACTTCATTTGCTTTGTTAGTTTTATCTTCTGTTTCTACTGCGTTATCTTGTTGCTCTCCGGTTTTAGGCTCTTCATCTATAATTTTTCCCTTTAATTGATAAGGATTTTCTGGTATTATTATCCACGCAATGATATATGGAATCAATCCAAAACCACTAAATATAGCCAAAAGGCAAATAAGCCTTACTAAAGTCACGTCAACATCAAAGTACTCCGCTATTCCCCCGCAAACTCCTCCTAACATTTTTTGTTCCCTAGACCTGTACAATTTTCTACCCATATTTTGACCTCCAATCTAATTTATTATATATACTATCTCTACAGCTTTGCAGATAAATTTTTTCTTTCCTTACTACTTTACCTGTCAAAAATTGATGATACTTAAAGGATCTAAATAAAAAAGTTTGCTTGTAAAAATTAAAATCAAAATTGCCAATAATATGACCCCTAAATTAATGCTACTATTTTCTTCTCCATAGAGTTTATTGCTAAATATCAACTCTAAACCTAGCAAAATAAAAAAGGCAGGCCATACCATTTTATAAACAAAATAAGGCACATATACATTAAAGTTCGGTAAAAGTAACAAAATCCCCACAAATATAAGAGAAAGTGCACTAGCTAAAATTCCCGTTCTTTTTTTCATTTTTACCGTTGCCTCCTTTATTTCACTCTATAAAACATTATACATATTATGAAAGTATAAAGTCAAAATAAAAAAATTTTTATAAAAAATAACTTTGGAGGTGTAATAATGGATAACAAATGGTATTTTGATATAGCTCCCGGTGCTATCGATGATTTGAAGGCCCATGCAAAGGATATAACAACCCTCATCCCTTTTTGGTATGGAGTAAAAGAAGATGGAACTCTCGCTGACATGTCTTCTACTGACGTCAAAAAAATTGCCTCCGACAACAATTTACCTATTTATGCCATAATCCACAACTATTCAGACCCTAAAAAGTCACAACTAATACACGATTTATTGTCGACTTCCTCTTTAAGAAACACTCTTATTGCAAGTATCAGAGATGTTGCAGTAATTAACAATTACCCTGGTATCAATATAGACTTTGAATTTGTACCGCCCGAAGACAGAGAAAATTTAAACATTTTTATAAGAGACTTATACACTTCTTTAAAAGCCATAGGAAAAATTGTCACAATTTCTGTCCCAGCAGAACTGGCTGACAATCCAAGGCATCCATTTTCTGGCGCTTTTCAATATTCCTTTATCGCACAATATGCCGACGAAGTATATATTTTAGCCTATGATGAACATTTTTCACAACCTGGCCCCATCGCTTCAATAGGCTTTGTAGCAAATGTGTTAAATTACGCTACAACAGTTATACCTCCTCAAAAGATATGGCTAGGAATGGCCGTTTATGGATATGACTGGACACAGGGAGTAAATTATCCCAGAACTCTCACATATCAACAAGCGATAACTCTAGCTAAAAATTTAGGAATAAATATACTGTATGACGAAACAGCTCAAGAATCCACTTACACTTACGTATTAGATGGCAAAGTTCATACAGTCTGGTTTGAAGATTCAAAAAGCTTTTCTGCAAAATTATCTTTAGTGGACAGCTACAAACTATCCGGTATAGCAGTATGGAGATTGGACCAAGAAGACCCTAATATATGGAATATTTTAAGAGGAAGATAACTTTTTTATCTTTATGGGAACTTTTTTATCTTTTTTACGTCTAATAAAATGAAAAAACTAAAGGAGGAGGTTTCTTTTATGAAAAAATTTATTTCCATCGCAATTGCCCTTGCCTTCCTGTTTACACTTATGATACCATCAAACATGGCACAGGCACAAGCTGATACAAAGATAAGTTTAAAACAGGCCATTGAAATAGCAAAACAAAAACTCGGCATAAGTGATAGCGGCTACGACTTTAACTCTAACTACTATGAATACGGCAATAAAAAGTCATGGAATCTCAATTGGAATTCTTCTTCAAAAGGCAACATAAGCGTCACAATAGATGCCGATACAGGTGAAATTACAAACTATTACAGTTGGAGCCCCATTGCACAAGAACAGCCGAGAATCCCAAAATACACGCAGGATGAAGCAAAAAAAGTGGCAATTGAATTCTTACAAAAAGTAGCTCCTGAAAAATTCAAAGAAACAAAAGAACAAATTAACAATAATAACTATGGTTACAATGAATACTATTCTAATGACTATAATTTCACCTTTGAAAGAGTAGTAAACGGTATACCTTTCCCGTATAACGCCTTATACGTCACAGTAAATAAAAATACTTTAAAAGTAACCTCTTACTCATTAAATTGGGAAGATTATTCCTTCCCTGACCCAAAAGCTGCAATATCTAAGGAAGAAGCAATAAAAATCTTTAAAGAAAAAATAGGTTTAAAACTTCAATACAACTTAGTCTACAACCAAGTATACGGCAATGAACCTCAAGCAATATTAGTCTATGGCATATACCAAAATGCGCCAATTGATGCTATTACAGGAGAAATAAAAACAAATGAATACTATTATGTGCCAATGTATGATGGCGGAGGTGGAGGCAGCGAAGTAGGAAGAGAATCTAGACAAAAACTCTCTCCAGAAGAGCAAAAAGCAGTCGAAGCATCAGAAAAATACATATCAAAAGACAAAGCTATTGAAGTAGTTAAAAACAGCCTTCCTTTTTCAATAAGCGATTACAAGTTAAGCAGCGTAAACTTATATAGCGGCTATGATTATCCTCCTGCAAAATCAAATCCTATATGGTATCTTAATTGGGCTTTAACTAAAGACAATAAATACTACTATGTAAGCGCTTCTGTTGATGCAGTTACAGGTGAACTAACTTCCTTTTCCAGAGGAGGTCCCGACATAGATAATGTGCAAGGAAAAGAACTTTCCTACACCAAAGAACAGATGAGAAAAATTGCTGAAGACTACCTTAAAAAAATAGTACCTGAAAAGTTCAGCAAAACAGCATATCAAGAAACAAATATTCCCGAAAGCTCCAAAATGATTGAAATGCCAGCATATCCCTTCAGATATGTAGAAGTAGCAAATGGAATTTTGTGTCCCTTCAACAATATAAACGTCAATGTAAGTCCCTATACAGGGGAAATAGTCTCATATTCCATACATTGGACTTCTGTAAAATTGCCTTCTCCGGAAAATATAATAAGCCTTGAGGAAGCCTACAAGATAATGTTTGACAACTCTGAATTTACATTAACGTACATTCCAGACTATGACTATAAATCTCCAGATAAACCACCAACAATACGACTTGCGTATCAATCAAACTTCTACAACTATATAAATGCGAAAACTGGCCAAATTGTAGATTACAGTGGAAAACTTGTAGTTAAAAAATCAGAGGTTGTTTTTACAGACATAGAAGGCAACTGGGCAGAAAAGGATATAAAACTCTTAGTGCAATACGGAATAATTGATGTAAAAGAAGACAAATTCTATCCAGATAAAGACATACTCCAAAAAGATTTTGTAAAAATGCTCATTAGAGCAATACAACCTCCTTATTATGACCCGATGCCAAAATCCTCAGATGATTATGACACTTACTATGCCATAGCAATAAATAAAAACATCATAACAGAAAAAGAGAAAAGCCCTGATTCTATGGTCACAAGACAACAAGCAGCAAAGATGCTTGTAAAAAGTTTAGGTGTGGGTTATATAGCTGATATTCCAGATATATTTACAATAAACTTTAAAGACAAAGATAAAATACCTCAAGACATGATAGGATATATAGCTATAATATCAGGTCTTAAAATAATGAATGGTTCAGATGGATACTTTGAACCACAACAGCCTTTAACAAGAGCCCAGGCTGCTGCTGTAATAGTAAGATACCTTCAATTGAATAAATAACTTAAGGCACGGTCTTCCGTGCCCTTTTATAATTTTTTATATCTTGCCCTTTCTCCTCCTACCATCTTAGGCCTAGTCCTTGCAGCAACAATTGTAGCTTCCCCTATTTTATTTCGGCTTAATCTCACAGGAACAACCACAGGCCTTAAGTGCATTCCAATCAGTACAAGCCCTATATCAAGCCCTGCATGTCCCAACCCTTTCAAATTTTCCACCATTACAGGATTCTTAAACTGCTGATAAGCATAAGTCTGTATTGACCCTCCTGCATGTTCATGAGGAATGACATTTACCACTTCAAGCCCGTACTTCTCTTGTGCTTCTTCCTCCACCAAAAGCGCCCTGTTTATGTGCTCACAACCCTGTACTGCAAGGTATAACCCTCGCTTATGTAGAGCCTCTAAAATTGGGTCCACCACTGCTTTTGCCACATCAAGACTTCCTGTAGTTCCCACTTTCTTGCCCAATATTTCACTTGTACTTCCACCCAAGACAAAAAGACTCCCCGGCTTTAAATTCGTTATGTCAAGTAACTCCTCTATGACCTCCTCTGCCTGCTTTGAAATCTCTTTTAAATCCATTTCTATCCCTCCTGAACTACCCTTTACCACCATTATACCATATTCAAAATGAATCCTTTCACTGTCCTTAATAAAAAACACTAAATCTTGTGTTAAAATGCCCCATTGGCATATGTTTTTTATTCACTTTCTAACTTTTCGAATCCTTTGGTAAATAAATCATTCCCGTATTTTCTTCTTCTCTTCTCTGCTACTGAGTAACAATAATCATCATCTCTTGGAGAAACCGCTACTACATTCATGAGTTTTTTATCTCTAACGAGTGTATACACTACTCTTATTCCTATATCCTTGTACTTGATCTTAAAAAAGCCTGTCAAATTATTTCCTTGTTTATTACCCAAAGGTTTTCCATAACCACCTTCACTTTGAGGGAGAGGATTAGACCTTACTTTTTCAATGCCCGCGTATACAATAGTTCTAATACTTTTATCCAGCTTATCCAAATCTTTTTTTGCTTCTGGTATAAATGCCACTTCCCACATATTATTCAATCTCCACCATATCGATGTACTTTTTTAATTCTTCTTTTGTCAATCCATCTACTTTAAGAATCTCCTCAAAAGGTATAGTTTCTCCTTCTTTTAAATTTTTTGTCCTTTCGATTGCAAGCTGTAAAAGTTCAAGGTCTTCCTGTGCTTCTATAAGTTCATCATATTCTTCGATAGGTATAATTACTGCTTGAGGTTTGTTATTTTTAACAACTATATAATGTTCCTTTTTTTAGCAACCTTCTCTATAATTTTTGATGCTTTTCCTCTCCCTAAATCACTCACGGAAATCATATACGAAGCCAAATCTTTAAGATTTAAAAACTTTCTTTTGCTCATAACTGCATCACCCACTTTTATCAATGTACATCCTTCCTTCCTATTTTATTCTTTGCTCAATTAAATTATACCAGTAGTATAACAAATTTTCAATTAAAAATTAATGAAAATTTTAATGAATTACTAACTTCATTTATCATCTGAAAAATTATGGCCCTGTATAGGGTAATTACTCTCTACAGGACCTTTATATCAAAACTTTGTAAGACATGGGGACGGTTCCTCTGTCTGTGCGTGTCAAAAGTTAGTCGATAGCTTACAATGGCATTTTGCACAGACCCTCTGTGTAAATTTTTATATGCACTAATTATATATCTTTTCATATGCTAAAATTAGATATGCAAGAGGAGGAATAATATGGATAAGTTTGTAGCAAAAAAATATAATTTAGTTTTAAGAGGAATATCTCAAAGGACTCTTGAAGAACACTACAAGTTATACAATGGATATGTAGAAAAGACAAACGAAATACGTGAAAAATTAAAAACAGTCGATCGTTCAAAAGCAAATGCCAGTTATAGTGAATACAGAGAACTTAAATTAGAAGAGACTTACAATTTAGATGGAGTAAAACTTCACGAGTTATATTTTGAAAACTTAGGAGGACCAGGTGGCATCCCAGATGGCATAATAGCTTCAATGATTACACTTGACTTTGGCTCTTTTGAAAACTGGAGACAGGACTTCATAGCCTGTGGAATGGCTTCCCGCGGTTGGACTGTCCTTTGTTTTGACCCTATAGATTTAAAACTTCACAATTACCTTCAAGACCTTCACAATCAAGGAATAGTATTAAGGATAATTCCTCTTTTAGTTCTTGACACTTATGAACATGCCTATTTTATAGACTACGGAACTGATAAAAGAAGCTATATAGAGGCCTTTATGAACAATATAAAATGGGAGGAAGTAAATAAAAGGGTGACCTCTTGGATAGAAATGCATTCTTTTTAAATAAAACTTATATAGAGGGAGGTTTATGTCTGAGGCAAAAACCGCCCTCTATTCATTTCGGAAATTATTAACTCATTCAAAAGTGTTAATATCCCTTTTTTTAATTTTTTTCGCCTTTAAAAGAGAAATAACGGCTATCAGACATAAAAAACTTAGCGACATTATCAGATATGTATAATATATGCCTGTTCTATCCGTCAAATATCCCAGTAGAGGAGCAGCAACAGCCACAAATAAACCCATCAATAAATTGTAAAAAGATAATAACTGCCATCAATTTGTTGAAACTTATCTGCAATATTATTTTCCTTTAAAAAGTCATACAAAATTATACACCGACGGTGATACTATTTCCTCTGCCGGAATTGTAAAAAGCTCACTTTTATCTATTTCAGGGTGCCTTTCAATAAAACTTTCTATAAGGCGCATTCCAATATAATATCCTGTGCGTGGAGGAATACTCTCATCATATCCACTAAAATATCTAAAATACTCTTCTTTACCTGGAGGTTTATCCCAAATATTTCTTAACCTACTCAAAAGTTCTTTTTCATTATTCACACACCAGTGGTAAACATCCTCTGTATATCCTAATACTTTATGCAAAGGCTCTTCAGGAAAAACCCATCTTGTAGTCATAACTGCCAAGCCTTCATCAATTAAAAATTCAAAAAGCGGAAGTTCCTCCACTGCTTTATCTAATTTCAGACCATTTTGGTAAAGCCATTTTGCCAAAGGATGTGAAGGATTTTTATAGTGAAGTGCATGGCCTATTTCATGAGAAAGCCATAAAGGTATATCTTCATAAGGCATAGGTATACCAAAAAAAGTCGTCCCATGAGCCTCTACTGCTAAACCTACAGCAGGTCGACCTTCAAGAAAATATTGAAAAGCATTGCTACTGTAAAGTCCTATAAGCACATACACATCTATATCTTCAGCTTCTGGAAAAACTTCTTTAATTTTATCTATCCCCTTAGATACATTAAAGCGTATTTTTTCTTCATTAAACTTAGAAAACAAATCTTCCCTATTTTTACTTTCTTCAAACCAATGCTTTTTATACTCTTCAATGCATCTTTCCCATGGCACCTCTTTTGTGAAAAAGAAATTATTGCAATATTCCTTTATAACTAATCGATTCTTTTCAAGATAATTATTTAAAAATGCCTCCCAATTTAACTCTTTAAGTGCATTTATACCATCAAGATAAATATAATGTATCATTTTTTGTAACCCCCTCTTATATGCAATTTCCTATAAAAAATTCATTCTTCAATTTTTTCTATAAAATCAGTCACAATATCAATATATTTGTCAACTAACTCTATAAGATTTTTATAATTGTCAAAAATTATCTTGTGGTTTACATCTTCATATTGGTGAACAATTCTATTTCTCATGCCAGTAAAAGAAGCTAGCTCTCCTGCAACTTCTTTAGGCAAAATCTGATTATCACCAAGCATTATGAAGGATTCATAATAACTTTTAGGAGGTTTAAAGCCTTTATATTCTGCAATTAAGGAGTTTATATCCATACAAGTTTCTATTATGAGCTGTATAAGCCTTTCTCCAGTGTAATAGATAAAATAATTGCTTATATATTCCTCATAAGTATATTCCGTTATTGGTAAAAGTTGTTTCACATAATTAGAAAGACTTATTAATTTGCGGCGGATGACATCTTTGTAATTCATTTTTTATCCCCTTTTTTAAATAATTTTCTTCTAACTTTTTTAATTTCCTCATATCATCATAGCTTTTTACAGAATATAAATAAAAATCCAAATAAGCTCCAGAATAAGCCTCATATAAAACCTTGCAATTGTTTATGATTTCAAAGCGCAAAAGAGGATCTGCATAATTTAAAATAACAACATCAATGTCATCTCTTTTAAAAATTTCTATAAGCTCTTTTAATATTGAATTATACAAATTCATATCTATCTTTTTAGTAAATTTTATTCCAATATCTAAGTCACTCAATTCATTTGCCTTTCCTCTTGCATAAGAACCAAATATCAAGATTAAAGATACATCGTATTCTTTCACAAACTCACTTAATTTTTCTTTGTCATAAAAGACACCATCTATTTCATAAAACATAAACTTTACCCTCACATAACAAACTCATCTTTACTTGTAATTTAAACTCCATTTATCAATAAACAAAAGCCTTAATATCTCAAGTCCCGTACCTTCTAAATTGCTCTTTGCCCCGCTTCCAAAAAGTATACTCAAAGGGTTTGGAGTTGTGTAATATTTTAACACAGGTTTGCCCTGTATGCCAGCCTCTTTGGCTGCAATGTCAACCGCATCGTAAAAATCCCCTAATTTATCTACAAGACCAACTTTAAGTGCCTGCCTTCCTGTGAATATCCTGCCATCTGCTAATTCTTTTACGTTGTCTATAGGCATCTTTCTCCCTTCAGATACAATCTCTACAAACTGCTCATAAGTATCATCTATGACTCCTTGTAATATTTCCTTTTCTTCCGGAGTTAAATCTCTGGTAGGAGAACCCATATCTTTATAAGGACCGCTCTTTATTGTTATCTCTTTTAATCCCAACTTATCGTAAAGCCCTTCATAATTTGTATACTGCATTATAACTCCAATACTTCCTGTTATTGTGGCAGGATTTGCCACTATTATGTCTCCGCCACAAGCTGCCATGTATCCTCCTGACGCAGCCGCATCCCCCATTGAAATTATCACTTTTTTCCCTGTTTCTTTTAACCTTTTAAGCTCTGTGTATATTTCTACAGATTTTGCTGCAGAACCTCCTGGACTATTTACCTTGACAACAACTGCCTTTACAGTACTATCCTCTTGAGCTTTTCTTATCTGCTCGACTGGATCCCCTGTGACTTGTGGAATCCCCAATATGTTTGTCTCCCCTATAACTCCTTCAATTGTTATAACACCTATTGTGTTTGAAACCGATGGCACACTTTTATTCTCTTGGGGCATTGTAAGAAAAATGGAAGCAATAACAGTACTAATTATCAAGACTATAAAAATTAATCCTATTAACGCTTTTTTACTCATTTTTTTCCTCCTTCATTCTCCTTTGTACAGCTTTTTTACAGCACTTTTTGCCAATAAATAAACACCTAAGTTTAATAAAATGAGCAAAATCCCTATTATTAAAGTTATTATTATTTCAGAAACATATAATTTCTTTAGTAACAACACAATTCCAACAATGCACCCTATCAAAATAGTAGTCAGTATAAGACTCAAAAGCACATTTAAATTCCCCTTCATAGCCTTTTGAGGATTCTCCCATTCAAAGGAAGGCTTCATGGCGTCTATCAAAAGGCTTAGTATATTTACTGCGGAAATGCCTATAAGCATTAAAACAATCAGTATTACCATACTTAAAAGGTGTATTTTAAAAAGATACCAGCCCATTACATATGTAGGAAGTACAATCACTATTGTAATAATTATACCAAAAATCCATTTTGCTTTTAACTGTATTGCAGGGTCTGCAGGCATCAATTTTGATATGTAAAACATTTTTCCTTCCCTAGAGAAGGAAGTAGAGGAAAGGCTGTTACTTCCTGCTACAAAAAGAGAAAAGAAAAGCCCTATCATCGAAACCCAAAACCAGCCGTCAGGAGCTGAGGTGTATTTTATAGCCATTTCAAGCCCAATTTGTGGATTCCCCACAAAAGAAACAAGAAACACAAAGGGAATTATTATAGCCACAGGCAACACATTCATAGCATATACAGGAACTCTTATAAAAAGCTTCCATTCCCTTAACAGTAATGCCTTCAATAGGCTGGATCTCACTATTTCTTTTTTCAATGAAACTTCTTTTCTTTTTGCTTCAACCTCTTGCCCTGAAATTACAGCTTTTAAGTACATTTTTTGAGCAGAAACAGCCAAAACGGCTGTAAATATTATTGATACAGCGATAAACATCAAAAGATTTAAAACCCCTGACAAAGTATTATAATCCGTCATAGAAACTGCTCCCCATAAAGCAGGAGGGAAACTTCTAGATATCATCTTTGCAAGGTTAGCATTTTGCAAAATAAAATTTTCTATTGCCTGTTGTTCTCCATTTTGAGGAATCCGATTGATAAAAAATTGTATTGTAAAGAAGAAAATTAGCGCTAATATACTCACTATAACTGTATACAAGTCCTTTTTCCTTTTCAAATTTACAAATCTCATAATTAAAACAGAAGCAATTGCCGCAATAGAAAGAGGTATAATAGGTGTAAATATAAATACAATAAATGAAACGAGATAGTATAAAATTCCTGCCTGCGTGCCAATGCCATATATAAAGATTGCTGGTAGCATTAAAAATGCCAATGTAACATATTCATTCAATAAAATTATGCTATATTTTGACAAAACTATTTTATAAGGCTGTATAGGAAGAGGAAGCAAAATATTTATATCATCAGAAAAATAAAACACAGAAATAGTCCAAAAAAAGCCGAATACCAATGTCAAGAGCTGAGCTAAAAGAAGGACTGTCACAGGCATAAGCTGAGGCTGGTTAATTAACATGCTTGCTGCATACATGCTGTTTAAATACATTATGTACATAAAAAGCAATGTTCCACCGCCAACAGCTATTCCAAATGTAGCAAGCACTATTTCCCATAAATCTTTCTTTCTTACAAAATATTTGTATTTCATTGCGGAAATGCCATAATAAACTTTCATTTGTGTTCTTAAAAGCGATAAAAACTCCCTCATTTTTCTGTCAACTCCAAGAATATTTTTTCTAAAGATTCCCATTCATGTTGGCTCTTTATCTCTTCCATAGTACCATAAGATATTATTTTGCCTTTGTTTATTATTGCTATTTTATCACAGAGCTTCTCAGCAACTTCCAATATATGAGTTGAGAAAAATACAGTAAAACCTGCTTTTGTATGCTTTGACATCAACTCTTTGAGTAAAAATGCTGATTTCGGGTCTAATCCTACCATTGGTTCATCCAAAATCCAAACAGAAGGATTGTGAATAAGTGCGGCTGTAAGGAGAATTTTTTGCTTCATTCCGTGGGAATAGGTCTGTATTAGGTCTCCAATAGCATTCTTTAGCTCAAAAGCTTCAACAAAATATTCAATCCTTTCTTTCCTTTCTTTTTCAGATACCCCGTATACGTCTGCAATAAAATTGAGATATTCTATGCCTGTCAGTTTGTCATAAATATCAGGGCTATCTGGAACATATCCTATGCGCTTTTTGACCTCTATAGGATTTTTGTCGATATCAATTCCGTCTACTTTAATTTCTCCTGTATCATGGGACAAAAGGCCTACTATCATTTTTATCGTGGTAGTTTTGCCCGCCCCATTAGGACCTAAAAATCCAAATATTTCACCAGGATTTACAACAAGGTCAATGTTGTCAACAGCTTTTATTTTACCTTTGTTATAAGATTTTGAAACACCTTTTAATTCTATCAAGTTTTACACCTCCATTTTCTCACTTTTTTATTATAACATAAAATTGTTTAAAATTTGCCAATAAAATTAATAAAAAGATAGTGTTAAAAAACTTTTAACCTTCATATTATTATTTTGAATTACATTGGCAGGGAGGAGAGCAATTGGACACCAAAAAATATTACAAACCAATTCTCCTTTTACTAGCACTCATTTTTTTAACTTACTTTTCTATTTCCTTTTTCAATAAAACCATAGAGACAGTTGCAAACAACAAAGAAGAGATAAAAACTGTACTGGATGAATTTTTTAAAAAAAGAGGAAGTGTGCTTTTAAGCGGTGACTTAAAAGAGATAGAAGGCTTTTATGACAAATCTTCCACTTATGGCAAATGGGCATTGGACCATGAAAGGAGGCGAGTTGAATACGTTAAAGGATGGTCAGAAAAAGAAATCTTAAATTTACAGAAGCAGAATCTTTTTACAGGATAAAAAGTGTAAAAGCTGGCGAAAATTCCGTATGGGTTTACCTTGTGGAAACTATGAAAATGGGATACGCTTACAACATAAAAAGTGATGTAATAAATTACATGGGATTAGGTATACGACATTCTGTACAGCTTGTAAAAGTTGATGGAAAATGGCTTATAAGAAGAGATTGGTACTATGACCCTCTTGACGAAGATTCCGCCTATATAGATGCTGCTCCTGCTGAAGGCATAATGCCTGAAATTGCACCTACTACTTCAAAGCCAGAAACTGGAGAAGAAGCAAAGCCTAAAAAGAAGGGTAAATACGACAGAGAAGGAGCAGTAGCTTATGCTGACAAATACGCAGGAGCTGCTTGGGGAAGCGGCAATAACTACGAGTACAATCCAAAATATAGGGATTATAACGGGGTAGGAGGAGACTGCACCAATTTCGTCTCTCAAGTATTACATGAAGGAGGAGGCCTTCCAATGGACTATGTATGGAACTTCAACGGCAAAGACTCTTCCACCGCTTGGGCACAAGCACCCGCTCTTTTTAACTATCTCATTTATACAGGAAAAGGAAAATTAATTGCAAAAGGATACTATTTAGATATGGTAAAGCCTACTGAACAGCACCCAAAAGGTGCCATAAGAGAAATTGAAAAAGGAGACCTTATATGCTATGAAGAAAAGGGAGAAATAGTACACTTTGGCGTAGTTACAGGTTTTGATTCTATAGGGATACCCGTTGTAAATACTCATACTTCCGATAGATACCATGTCCCTTTTGACTTAGGATGGGATAAGAGAGTGATTTATAGATTTATACATATAAATGATTAAAGATAGAGAAAACTCTCTATCTCAGACTGTTGACAAACTTTCGTAAAGGAGATATTTTGCATAAGGAGCGACTTGTTACAAAGCGACCCGGCACTCAAGTAAGAGAGTTTGATAAAGCAAAAATAGAAAAAACAAGCTTACTTACTTGAGTGCCGGGAAACTTAGCAAGGCCGAGGGTGGAGGCAGGGCCGAAGCCATGGATGGCGGAGGCGGGCACCTTAAGGCATGGATGCCACCTGACGGAGGTACCCTGCCGGAGTCCGAAGATCGAGCTTTAGTTTTGTCGCTTTGGAACATCGGAGCGACGATGCAAAATATCTCTTTTGAATATTTTTTAACTTTGTCAACAAACTGAGATAGAGAAAACTCTCTATCTTTAATTTTTTTATCTGCTTCTTGAAGTTTTATAACATCCTCATCCATAAGATTTTTGTCATGGTGATGCCTTACAATGCCTACTATTCTCTCATTTAACCCAATTCCCTTACAAATTTCTGCACCATATTCTGCATGATTATAATAGACTTTAAAAAAATATATATGTTTTTCAAGAAACTTAGCCAAAAAGGAATTTTCTTTAAAATCACCGCCATGGCTTTTCTTTCAGGAGTAATTTTCGCTTTTATCTTTCCAATATCATGAAAAAGAGCCGCTTTTAAAAGGTCTTGGTCTTCTGTTCCGTATTTATTAATAAGATAATAGCACACATCTAATGAATGCCTTTTTTCATAAACAGGCAATTTATTAAAATATTCTAATTCCTTTTCATTTAGGAATCCAAGTAAAAATTGATAATCTTTTTCATAAATTTTAGCTCTTTTAGCTTTAAAATATTGTTTTATCCTATTCACAAAATCACCTTTATTCTAATATTATACCTTCTTTTTCAAGGACCTTCAATACTTTACCTGATTTTATAATATTAAAACAGGCATTTATGTCAATATAAAGCTCCCTATCTTCTTCCAACGGCTTAACGTATTCTCTTACTAAATCATATATTATTTGAGAGCCCTTCCCTTTTTTAAAACCTTTCCTAAACTCCATTGCCTGCAAAGCTGCCATAAGTTCTATTGCTATAACCCTTGTAGCGTTTTCTATTATTTCCCTTGCCTTTCTCGCAGCAATAGTGCCCATACTCACATGGTCTTCTTGATTTGCAGAAGATGGTATAGAATCAACAGAAGCTGGATGCGCCAAAACCTTATTTTCTGACACTAAAGAAGCTGCTGTGTATTGAGCTATCATCATACCAGAATTTAGCCCCCTTTTTCAGTCAAAAAAGGAGGAAGGTCGTTTAACTGATAATTTACAAGCCTTTCAATCCTTCTTTCAGAAATATTAGCAATTTCAGAAACTGCAATACCTAAAAAATCCATTGCTAATGCAATAGGCTCTCCGTGAAAATTGCCCCCAGATATCACCTCGCCATCTTCAGGGAAAATTAAAGGATTATCTGTTGCAGAATTTATCTCTCTTGTAAGAACTTCTTCCGCATATTCAATAGCATCTCTTATAGCTCCATGGACTTGTGGAATACACCTTAGGGTATAAGCATCCTGAACCCGTATTTCTCCCTGTCTCGTTATTAGAGTACTTCCTTCACACATTTTTCTTATATTTTTAGCAGTGATCATCTGACCTCTATGAGGCCTCACCATTTGGACTCTATCATCAAAAGCATCAATTATTCCTCTTAAAGCTTCTAAAGTAATAGAAGATACAGCATCAGCAGATTTTATAAGTCTTTTAGCATCATATACATTTAAGCATCCTATTGCTGACATAACTTGAGTGCCATTTATCAAAGCCAAACCTTCTTTTGAACTCAAAACAACTGGACTAATCCCTGCCTCTTTCATTGCTTTTTCTCCAGTCATTCTCTCACCTTTGTATAAAGCTTCACCTTTCCCTATCATCACAAGAACCATGTGAGCTAAAGGTGCAAGGTCTCCGCTTGCTCCTAAAGATCCTTTTTCAGGTATAACAGGAGTTACTCCTTTATTTAACATTTCAATCAACGTGTTTAAAGTTTCAAGCCTTACACCTGAAAAACCTTTCGCAAGGGCATTTGCCCTCAAAAGCATAATTGCTCTTACTACTTCTTCCGGTAATGGTTCTCCTACTCCACAAGAATGGCTCATAATCAAATTCTTTTGCAAAATTTCTGTGTCTTCTTTAGATATTACGACATCGCTAAATTTCCCAAAACCCGTCGTGATTCCATAAACTACTTTTTCATCATTTACATATTTTTCTACTATTTTTCTAGAATAAAGTACTCTCTCTTCAGCAATATTGCTAAGTTCTACTCTATACCCATCTCTTGCTACGTGCACTACATCTTCTATTGTAAGATTATTGCCATCTATTATGACCTTTCCCATAATCCCCCTCCTTTTTACGTTAATTCTTTATCGCAATAAAACAAAAAACGCGAGAGCTTTTCCTCTCGCGTTTTATTATTAAATTGTAAAATTTTCCCTCTCATTTCAATCCCACACTTAAATCCTTAAATTAGTCTTATAAGTATATTATATTCTACAAAGTTTAAAAAAATCCTTTTGACATTTCAAGATTTAAGTCTGATCAAGGCTTGATAAAACTTCATCAAAAACTCCTATTCTGCAAATTTTTCTATTCACATCCCAATGTTGACATATTTCGCAGCTTCTTTCTTGCAAAGACACAGACATACTCAAATTATTTCCATAGCGAGATGGATCTAACTCAAAATCCTCACAGCTTCTTCCTACAGCTTTCAATTGTTCAGTACTTACCACAAAATTCACCACCTGTAATTATAATCTTTTTATACTTTCTTCTACATCAAAAGGACTCATTCCCGTTGCATCTATCACCGGAACTTTTGTCGAAATATCATCTATGCCTAGCATATTTCTACTTTGCCCTGTTATAACTATGGCATCATAGGCATTTAAATTGTTTTTTTCTGAAAGAGTTTCTTTTAATTCTACAACTTCATATCCTTTTTGCTTTAAATACTCTTTAATATTGGAAAGCTGACTTTCTACCGCTACTCTTTTCCCCACACCAACACCTCCTGTAGCTCTTATTAAATAGTAGTATTTTCAAATAGTAGTATTCTCTATACCAATTATTTTATACCTCTAATTGCTTCTCCGACTAAGACAACTATGAAAGACAAAAACCACATTACTAACATGGCAATAATAAGATAGCTTCCCCATATTTTTATAAATTTTATCTCATCTCGCCGTTCTGGTAACTCTTCTTTATAATAAATTTTTTTGACAAGTCTTAAATCATTGATCCAATAAGAAATATACAATACGCCCCCTAATAATCCTATACCAACTCCTATTAAAAAAAGATAATTGCTATAATATACGAAAGAAGTAAAAAAACCATTTACTATAATGTTAAGCACTATTGCTATTATTCCCAACACAATTCCTAAAATAATTCCTTTTTTCATACTCCACCTCAATTTCTCCACTTCTATAAATTACATTTTGATTATATCACAAAAGTAAATTAAAATAATTTATCATAATATTATAAAAATTTAAAATTTGATTTTCTAGCAGGATTTTGACACCTTTATATAGAATAAGTATAGTTGTCCATTTTTTTAGGGTGGGGGTATAAATGAAAAAGAAAAAAGAAAAATACCTCAATATTATGATTATTCCTGATTCAAATCAACAAATCAAAAGCTTTAAAATTTCTATTCCCCTTATAAAAACCGTAGTAATAGTGGCTTTTTCAATAATTATGGCTGCTACAATTTCTTTAGTCTATTTTGGCAAAACAACTGCTTACCTATACACTGTAATAGCAGAAAAAGATAAAAAAATCGCGCAACTAACCTCCCTTAAAGAAGAACAAGACAAAAAAATAGCTACTTTAGACAAAAATGCTCAATTGGTCAATGAAAAAATTAAAGGCTTAGATGAATTAGAAGAAAAGGTAAGGCGTATGGTAGGATTATCCACTTCCACTCCAAGCCGTGGCAATGTATCAAGAGATATTAGAGGTGAAAGCAACATATCTTATGACAATGAAACAACCGCTGAACTTATTTCGGAAATAGATCAAAAAACACAAAATTTACAAGACCTTATTTCAAAAGTAACAGCTCGACTTGATTATCTGAATTCAATACCCAGTGTTTATCCAGTATATGGTACAACAACCTCCTCTTTTGGAACGAGAAAGTCTCCTTTTGGATATGGAAGTGAATTTCACCCTGGAATTGACATATCGGTACCTGTAGGAACTCCAGTAAAAGCCGCTGGAAAAGGTGTAGTTACATATGCAGGATGGTTATCAGGATATGGTAATGTGGTAATCATAGACCATGGTTATGGGATTCAGTCAGTATATGGACATAATTCTCAGATTCTTGTCAAAGTAGGTCAAACTGTAAAAAGAGGCGATATAATAGCAAAATCAGGGAATACCGGAAGAAGCACTGGACCTCATGTTCACTTTGAGATTAGAGTAAATGGCAATCCTGTAGATCCAATGAAATATCTTGCAAAGGGGAATTGATATGTTTCAAAAAAGAGAACAGATTGTAGAAGTTAATCCAGACAAAATTGACACCGTCATAGGAAAAAATTCAACTTTTGAAGGCACAATTAAATCAGAAGGCACTCTAAGGATAGACGGTAATTTTACAGGTCAAATAGAAACAAAAGGAAATGTTGTAATAGGTGAGTCAGCAAAAATAGAAGCGAATATAACAACAGATAATATAATCGTTTCAGGTGAAGTAAAGGGAAATATATTTGCCAAAGGCCAGCTACAACTTACTTCTACTGGAAAACTTTATGGAGATATAGAAGTTCAAAATTTGATAATTGAAGAGGGAGCTATTTTTGAAGGAAAGTCTAAAATGACAAAGTCTTCTCCTTCAGATTTTAACAAAAAAGATGAACAAACAAAATAAAAAGGCCATCTTACGGCCTTTTTTATATTATAGGAAGATATATGCCGTTTTCATTAGATTCTCCTTCTAAAACCTCTTTCAGTATATTTATCCCTTTTTCTATCTCCTCCAGCTCACAAGAGGCAAAACTTAATCTTATAAAATTGTTTTCTTTTTTTATTGCAAAAAACATATCCCCTGGAACTATAAGTAAATTTCTCTCTAAACATTTAGAATACAAATTTTTAGCAGAAATATTGTTTTTAAGCCTTAACCAGTAGTAAAAACCCCCTTTAGGATATTCAAACTCTACATAATTTTTTAATGTTTGAAGCCCTTTACCCATCTTTTCAAATCTTTTTTTCATCACTTGTTTTATTTCCCCAATATGGCTTTTCCAAATATTTTCTCTAAGATATAAATCAAAGGCTCTTTGCATTAAACCTGAAGTAGATAAATCTGTCACATATTTTGCTTTTAAAAAACTACTTACTAACCTTTCAGGAGCAATTATAAACCCTAACCTCAAGCCAGGCATGTATATCTTTGAGAAACTTCTTATATAAATGACTCTGTCATATTTATCATAGGCCTTAAGTGGCAATATCTTTTCTTCTGTAAAACTTAAATCACTGGCAAAATCATCTTCTAATACATAAGTCTCGTATTTTTCCGCTAGCTCTATCAGTTTCTTTTTTATCCTCACTATAGACAATGCCGGTCGGATTGTGAAAATTAGGTATAGTATATATGAACTTAGGCTTAAACTTCTTTAACTTATCCTCTAATTCCTCTAAATTTATGCCATCTTTTTGCAAATCTACTTCTAAAATCTCTGCTCCTCTCGATTCAAAAGAGGCTAAAGCCCACGAATAGGTGGGTCTTTCAACAATTATACTATCTTCAAAATTTATTAGCGCTTTCGATACTACATCTATACCTTGCTGTCCCCCAGAAATTACCTGTATATTTTCAACATAAGTAAATATTTCATCTTTCTTTACAAATTCTTTTATAGATTCTCTTAATGGTTTATATCCTCTTGTGTCTTGATACTCAAATGCATATCCTCCATCTCTTCTCAATACTCTATTGATTAAATCTCCAAAATCCTCCACTGGAAAAAGCTCTGGATTAAGAGATGAAGAAGCAAAATTTATAATTCCTTTCCTTAAGGGAATTTCTCCTTGGTCTGTTAATTTAAAGGTTTCATCAAGGTCCTCCTCTTTTTTTATATCTTCACATACATAAGTACCACTTCCTACCTTAGTATATACATATCCATTTTGTTCTAAAAGCTTATAAGCGTTTATCACTGTAATATTGTTTACTCCCAACTCCTTTGCAAGGCTTCTTATAGTGGGGAGTTTATAACCGCCTGGCAGGCTGCCATTCTCTATAAATCTTTTTATTTGGCTGTACAACTGAATATACAAAGGTACATTTTTACTTTTATCAATTGTTATTTTATTCATATCCATCCCTCGCAAAATTGTATCGCTACAATTATTATATCATTATCATGACAAAAATTCTTTTTAATTTTAAAATGTATTATAATGGATATGGGAGAAGAAATATTATAAAGAAACCAAATGAGGTGAGATCATGTTTTTACTTTTAAAAGGTGGAGAAGTTTACTCTCCTCAGCCTTTAGGTAGAAAAGATATTTTAATCTGCAATGGAAAAATAGTAAGAATTGCTGATGAAATAAAACCTATGAAGGAATTTGGAAATGTAGAAATTGTAGATTTGCAAGGCTTTATCATAGTTCCCGGATTCATTGACCAACACGTCCACATCGCAGGAGGCGGTGGAGAAGGAGGACCAGTCACAAGGACACCTGAAATAACTCTATCTGATATCACAAAAGGTGGAATAACTACAGTTGTAGGCCTCTTGGGAGCAGATGGAATAACCAGAAGCATGGCTTCTCTTCTTGCAAAAGCGAGGGCTTTAGAGCAAGAAGGCATAACTACCTACATATATACCGGTGCTTATGAACTTCCCACCCGCACTTTAACAGGAAGTGTAAGGTCTGATTTAGTTTTAATCGACAAAGTAATAGGTACTGGAGAAATTGCCATTTCAGATCACAGGTCTGCACAACCAACTACTGAAGATTTAACAAAACTTGCTGCAGAAGCAAGAGTTGGAGGACTTTTGGGTGGTAAACCTGGAATAGTTCACTTACACGTTGGAGATGGAATAAGAGGATTGTCCCCGTTATTTGAAATAGTGGAAAATACTGAAATACCTATTACGCAATTTGTTCCTACTCATATAAACAGAATAGGACATTTATTTGAACAAGGATTGAAATTTATAGAAATGGGTGGCGTAATTGACCTTACTTCTGATATAAAGCCGGACGCCCACACAAAAACTGCTTTAACCCCTAAAGAAGCAATTAAAAAAATTATAGAAAATAAATTGCCAATAGAAAAGGTAACTATGAGTTCTGACAGTAACGGTAGCATTCCAGTATTTGATGAAAATAAGCGATTGGTAAAGGTTATGGTGGGAAGTGCACAAACTCTATACCGCGATTTAAGAGAAGTTATAGTGGAAGGGATACTGCCAATAGAACAAGCAATTAAAATAATAACAGAAAATGTAGCAAAAGTGTTGAATTTATATCCAAACAAGGGGTGTATCAAGGAAAAATCAGACGGGGATATAGTAGTATTAGATAGCAATTTAAATATTCATTCTGTTATTGCAAAAGGAGTATTCATGATAAAAGATAAAAAAATAGTAAAAAAGCATGTTTGAAGAATAAAAGAGGCGGTCTCACGCCTCTTATTCTTTATATTCTTGCAATATCATTTCAGCTATTATTTCCATTGGAATTGACATATCCATGCTCATCTTTCTCATAATTTTATAAGCTTCCTCTTCACTCAATCCTTTAGCTTTCATAATATACCCTTTTGCTTTTTCAATCTTTTTTCTCGCTTCAAGTTCATGCTTTAATTTTTGAATTTCTTCTTTCATGCTCCTAAACTTTTTGTAATTTTCTATGACAAATTCAACTGTCGACAAAAGTACCCCTCTGTCTACTGGTTTTAATAAATAAGAAAATACAGAATATTTTCTTATTTCCTCAAGAAAATCTCTTTGAAGAGTAGAAGTCATCAAAATTACAGGTGCTATATCATCTTCATTTATAATGCGTCCAACTTCAAAACCATTTATATTGGCAAGATTCAAATCCGCTATAACTAAATCAGGAGCGAGAGCGCGACAAAGCCTTATAGCACCTCCGCCATCTCTCGCTTCATAAACCAAGTGTCCATTCGCTAATAACACATTCTTTATGAACTGCCGAGACAAATCGCTACTGTCTGCTAAAACAATTCGCCATTGGCTCATCGAGACACCTCTAATTTAGCTTAGAATTTAGAAAGATATTGATCTAATTCCCACTGAGTAACGTATATTTTGTACTCATCCCATTCTGCTCTTTTAGCCTCCAAGAATTTTGTATACACATGATCGCCTAATGCTTCTTTTATAACTTCATCCTTTTCTAACTCGTTTAAAGCTTCTTCTAAAGAGCCTGGCAGTCTTTCAATTCCTAAGTTTTCTAATTCTTCTTTATTCATATGGTATATATTTGCATTTACAGGTGGTGGCGGTGTTATATTATTCTTTATACCATCTAATCCTGCTGCCAATGCAACAGCCAAAGCAAGATAAGGATTGCTGGTTGGATCAGGACTTCTAAGCTCTATTCTTGTAGATTCTCCTCTTTTGGCAGGAATTCGTATTAAAGGACTTCTGTTTCTTGCAGACCAAGCAATATTTACAGGAGCTTCATAGCCTGAAACTAGGCGTTTATAAGAATTAACAATAGGGTTAGTAATAGCTGTCATAGCTTTTGCATGTTTTATAATTCCTCCTATATAGTTATAACATACTTTACTTAGCCCTATAGGGTCAGAAGGGTCATAAAAAGCATTTTTACCATCTTTTGTAAGTGACATGTTCATATGCATTCCAGAACCTGCAATGCCAAAAACTGGTTTTGGCATAAAGGTGGCGTGTAACCCATGTTTTTGAGCAATTATTCTTACCACCATTTTAAAAGTCATCACATTGTCAGCAGTAGTTAATGCATCGTCATATTTGAAATCTATCTCATGTTGTCCTGGTCCTACTTCATGATGAGATGCTTCAATTTGAAACCCTAGTTGCTTAAGAGTGGATACCATTTCTTTTCTTGCGCTTTCTCCTAAGTCCACAGGTGCCATGTCAAAATAACTTGCATCGTCTTGAGTTATTGTCGTAAGATTACCCTTTTCATCCGTCAAAAAGAGATAAAACTCGCATTCAGGCCCTACATTAAATTGATAACCTAATTTCTTCGCCTCTTCTAAATTTCTTTTTAAAACATAGCGAGGGTCTCCTTCAAAGGGAGTTCCATCGTAATTGTAAATATCACATATGAGTCTTGCCTCTACGCCAGAGTTTGTCCTCCATGGGAAGATCACAAACGTATCAGGATCCGGCCTTAAATACATGTCTGATTCTTCAATTCTCACAAATCCGTCAATTGAAGATCCGTCAAACATAATTTCATTGTTGAGAGCTTTATTTAGTTCTTCTACTGGGATAGAAACATTTTTCATGACTCCAAAGATGTCACTGAATTGAAGATGTACATATTCCACTCCATACTCATTTGCCAGTTTTAAAACATCCTCTTTGCTATATTTTTTACCCATAATCTTCCTCCTCTAATAAATTAAGGGCGCACTCAAATAGGGTGCCAATACCCATTTGAAGACGCCCTTGCCTTCCCTATAAATTATTATTAAATTTTAACTAAGAAATATTATATCACATTTTTTTCACAGTGCAATATAGTTTTAATAATTTTTTGCTATTTTTTCTCTACTAGTATGTCAATGCCATCAATCCAGCCAGAAACTACGTTGAAAAGCCATGCTCCAAAAGCACTAACTATAGAAAAAATTATGCCATAAACTATTCCGCCAATGAGGCCACCAATTATTCCTGCACCAAAAGCTCCAAAGCTGTTTGCAAAAAGTCCACCAAATAAACCACCAATGAGTCCCAGAATTAGGCCTATCACAATCCCGTAAATCAAAGTAAATTTAAAAACTGACAAAACAGATATTTTTTTGAGTTTATAATTCCACATTTTAACACCTCCTTCCTTTTTTGAAATTTTAAATGTTTACGTTATAATTATATTATATTCAAAAATAATTATGCCTGTCTGTAGTTTCAGGGGGATTTTATGAAAAGTTTTACAACAGTTATTCCATTTATAAAAAAGCACAAGTGGGATTACATAATAGGTATAATTTTTTTATTAGCAGTAGACTTGCTTCAAATGATAGTTCCCCATTTACTAGGTTCAGTAACTGATTTATTTAAAAGTAAAGATTTAACTCCAAAAGTACTATTAACGTATTCGTTTTGGATAATAGGTATAGCTATTTTGGTATTTGCTTTTAGATTTATTTGGCGTATGAAAATAATGGGGATGTCAAGGCTTTTGGAAAAAGAACTAAGGGAACAACTTTTTGCTAAGTTTCTTGAACTTTCGCCACAATATTACAATGAACACAAAACAGGTGATTTAATGGCTCATGCCACCAATGACATAAACGCCGTCAGAATGGCAGTAGGACCTGGAATTGTAATGTCTGTAGATGCATTATTTTTAGGCATATCCATAATAATCATAATGATTTTTACTATCGATCCAAAATTGACTATATTAGCACTTCTGCCTTTACCTATTATCGCATTGGTAGTCACTCGCTTTGGCAAACTCATTCACTCAAGATTTTTAAAAGTTCAAGAAGCTTTTTCCTCTTTAACAGATAAAGTTCAAGAAAGCATATCCGGTATCAGAGTTATTAAAGCCTTTGTTCAAGAAAAAGAAGAAATAGAAAACTTCAGACAGGAAAATTTAAGAAATTTTAAAACAAATATGAACATGATTAAAATCTGGGGATTATTTGACCCTACTGTTCAATTTTTAGCAGCATTAAGTTTTACAATAGCTTTGCTTTACGGTGGAATACAAGTAATAAAAGGGATAATCACTTTGGGTGATTTTGTAGCATTTACCAGTTACCTTGGAATGCTCATCTGGCCTATGATGGCTTTTGGCTGGGTGATAAATATTTTTCAAAGAGGTTCTGCTTCTATGGAAAGGCTTAATAAAATTTTCAGTGAAGTACCAGAAATAACCGATAACTATGCAGATCCAAATATTACACTAATTGAAGGAAATATAGAAATAAAAAATCTCTCATTTTCTTATAAAAAAGGCCTACCTCCTGTTTTAAAAAATATAAACATAAGTCTTCCAAAGGGAAAAACTCTGGCTATAATAGGTAAAACCGGCAGTGGTAAAAGCACTCTTGTAAATTTACTTGCAAGACTTTATAAAGTACCGCAAGATACCATATTTATTGATGGGCATGACATCAACGAAATACCTTTAAAAGTTCTAAGACAAAACATGGGTTTTGTACCTCAGGACAACTTTATATTTTCAGATACTATAGCCAATAATATAGCCTTTGTCAATGAAGAACCTCTAGAAAAAATACAAGAATTTGCTTCAATGGCAGATGTACATAAAGATATAATGGACTTTCCACAGCAATATCAAACAATTGTAGGCGAAAGAGGAGTAACTCTCTCAGGCGGTCAAAAGCAAAGGATAGCTATCGCAAGGGCTTTAATAAAAGAACCAAAAATCCTTATTTTAGATGATAGTCTCTCTGCTGTAGATACAAACACAGAAGAAACCATACTAAACAATTTACGCGAATATATGAAAGATAGAACAACTATAATCGTCTCTCACAGAATCTCTACTATAAAAAACGCTGATGAAATTATAGTATTAGATAATGGAGAAATAGTTGAAAGGGGAACCCATGAAGAGCTTATTAAGCTAAAAGGTCTTTATAACAGCATATATGAAAAACAGCAATTAGAAGATGCAATATTAAAAGAGGTTTAAGGCGGTGATAAAATGGAATACCAACAAGAAGAAGTAATGACCAAACCTTTTGACATTAAAATAATGAAAAGGCTTTTGACATACGCTAAACCTTACTGGTTGTACATTTTTATAGCAGCTGTAGGTATACTTTTAGTAACAGCATCAAACCTTTTACGACCATACCTCGTCCAAAAAGCTATTGATAACTATATAAATAATCCTAACATTCCTAAAGTAGAAGCAATAAATGGCGTTACACATATAGGGATTTTGTATTTAATAATCATAACCGTAGCCTTTATCATAAATTATGGACAGATTTATTTGATTCAATACACAGGTCAAAAAATAATTTTTAACTTAAGGCAACAGATATTTGAACATCTACAGAGTTTATCATTATCATTTTTTGATAAAAACCCTGTAGGAAGGTTGGTGACCCGTGTTACAAACGACACTGACACTTTAAATGAATTGTACACAAGTGTTATAGCAAACCTTTTTAATGACATCTTTATAATATTAGGAATAATCATTGCCATGGTAAGTTATAATGTAAAACTTGCATTAATCAGCCTCTCTACTACTCCGTTAATTATTGGAGGAATGTACATATACAGAAAATTAGCTTCACAAGCCTATAGACTTGTAAGAATTCGCCTTGCAAGAATAAACGCCTTTCTTTCAGAACATATAAGTGGGATGAAAATTGTACAACTTTTTGTAACAGAGCATAAAAAAAGCAAAGAATTTGAAAAAATAAATAAAGATTATTATGACGCTAACATGAGGCAGCTTACAATTTTTGCAATATTCCGTCCTTCTATGGATGTAATATATTCTTTAACTTTGGCTCTTTTAATCTGGTATGGTGGGAAAGACATAATATCTCACAAAATTGAATTTGGCGTACTTTACGCTTTTGTAAATTATCTGCAACAACTGTTTCAGCCAATTTTTGATATATCAGAAAAATATGACATACTTCAATCGGCAATGGCTTCAGCAGAAAGAATTTTTATACTTTTAGATACAAAAGAACAAATAAAGGACCCTGAAAAACCTATTCCTTTAGAAGACATCCAAGGAAAAATAGAATTTAAAAATGTTTGGTTTTCTTACAACGGAAAAGAGTGGGTATTAAAAGATGTAAGTTTTGTGGTCAATCCTGGCGAGACAGTAGCTTTTGTAGGGGCAACTGGTGCAGGAAAAAGCTCTATAATAAGCCTTTTAAGTCGATTTTATGACATACAAAAAGGAGAAATTTTAATTGACGGAATTGACATAAGAAAAGTAAGGCAACAAGATTTAAGAAAACATATAGGTGTTGTATTACAAGATGTCTTTCTTTTTACGGGAGATATTAAATCAAACATAAGACTAAACAACAAAAACATAACAGACAACGATATTTACATGGTAGCAAAATATGTAAATGCTCATCACTTTATAAAAAAACTTCCAGAAGGCTATGAGTCAAAAGTAACCGAAAGAGGCTCTACTTTGTCAGCCGGTCAGAGACAGCTTTTAGCCTTTGCAAGAGCTTTAGCTTTTAATCCAAAAATATTAGTATTAGATGAAGCAACAGCGAATATTGATACAGAAACAGAAAGGCTTATACAAGATGCATTAAAAAAACTAACAAAAGGCCGTACTACCCTTGTAATAGCCCATAGACTATCTACAATACAGCATGCAGATAAAATAATTGTACTTCACAAGGGACGCATAAGAGAAATGGGTACTCACAACGAGCTTTTGCAAAAGAAAGGTCTGTATTATAACTTATATATGTTGCAGTACAAAGACCAATTAATAGAAAAAGAAGCATAAGTAGCATACTAAGATTTATGATGGACATACTATTTTTGAGGTGATAGTATGAGAAAATACTCTAAAATAGTATGTGCCATCTTTATTTTCTTACTTTTATTCAACTTATCAGGCTGTAAAAATAAACAACAAAATAAACCTCAAAAAAAGCCTCAAACAAGTCAAAAAGCAGAAGTACCAAAAGAACTATCTAAAATAGAAAAAAATATAGAAAAAATAATAAAAGAAGCACAGAAAATAAAGGAAAAACCACAAAGTGATCAGGAAAAACAAAGTGATAAAGAAAAAAAAGATAAAAAGGAAGAGGATAAAAAATCACCAAAGAAAACTCCTGAAGATAAATCTTGGGAAGAAATTAACAAAGCAATAAAAGATATTCATACAGATTGGAACTCATTAACTCCTTTAGTTACTAAAGAAGGAGCAAAATTAAATCTAATAAATAGTATGAGTGCCGCTATAAATGACCTTACTATTATAGCAAATAAAAAATCAAAAATTGATGTTTTGATATATGCAAATAATGTGTATAAATATATTCCTGATTTAGAAGACCTTTTTCAAACAGAGGCAACTACTGACATAAAACGATTAAAATTTTACGCTCAAGATATCGCTTTTAAAAGTGAAGTGCAAAAGTGGGAAGAAATTTCAAAAGATTTGATAGATATAAATTCTGTGTGGCAAACTTTTAAGCCAAAACTTCCTAAAGAAGCAAAAAATTCAGCTGACAAATTTGAGGCAGGAATTACTGAATTACAAAAAGCAATAAAATCTCAAAATAAAGTTTTAACTAAAATAAAGGCAGAAGTACTTTTACAAGATATAAAATCTCTTGAAAAAACTGCAAAGCCTAAAAAGTAAAAAATTACTTTTTAGGCTTTTTGTTCATCTGTAATCCTTATTTTATTGACTTCATATAATAATAATGATATATTTTAAATTAAATAAACCTGCTTTAATGCAGTATAATTGAAATATTGTCATAATTTTAGAACTTTAGAGGAGGATAATAATGGGAGTTAATGTAGCAATTGTAGGAGCTACCGGAATGGTAGGTAGGACTTTTCTTAAAGTAATGGAAGATAGAAATTTCCCAGTTGACAAACTTTATTTATTTGCTTCGTCAAAATCTGCATGTCAAAAAATCACATTTAGAGGTAATGAATACATTGTAGAAGAACTTACTGAAGAAAGTTTTAAAAGAGACATTCAAATCGCTCTTTTTTCTGCTGGTGCAACTATAAGCAAACAATTCGCTCCAATAGCTGCTTCTCATGGCGTAGTCGTAATTGACAATTCCAGCGCTTGGAGAATGGATGAAAATGTACCTTTGGTTGTCCCTGAAGTAAATCCTCAAGACATTTCATGGCACAAAGGAATAATAGCAAATCCCAATTGCTCTACCATTCAAATGGTAGTTCCTTTAAAGCCTCTTCACGACAAATATAAAATAAAAAGAATAGTGGTATCTACCTATCAAGCAGTGTCTGGAGCAGGTAAAAAAGGTGTAGATGACCTTGAAAGAAGTTTAAGAGGAGAACCATGCCAAGTATTCCCTCATCCTATTGCAAACAACTGTATTCCTCACATTGATTCTTTCGCACCAAACGGATACACAAAGGAAGAATTAAAGATGATAAACGAAACCAAGAAGATCATGGGAGATAGTTCAATAAAGGTATCTCCAACAACAGTAAGAGTCCCTGTTGCAAACTCTCACAGCGAATCTGTCAATGTAGAATTTGCAAGGCCTTATGAAATGGAAGAACTAATAGAAGTCTTAAAACATGCCCCGGGAGTTGTTGTACAAGACGATCCTCAAAATAATATTTATCCTCTTGCAACTTATGCTACAGGAAAAGATGAAGTTTTTGTAGGTAGAATAAGAAGAGATGAGACAGTTTACAGCGGTCTTAACATGTGGATTGTAGCCGACAACATAAGAAAAGGAGCGGCAACAAATGCCGTTCAAATAGCAGAACTTTTAATTAAAAATATGTGAAAGGAGAATAATTATGCCTGTTTTTAAAGGGTCAGGTGTCGCTATTGTTACTCCATTTAACGAAGAGGGCGTAAATTTTGAAAAACTTGGCGAGCTTATTGAATGGCATATCAAAGAAGGAACTGATGCTATCATCATATGTGGTACCACTGGTGAAGCCTCTACAATGACACAAGAAGAGCAACAAGCGGCAATTAAATTTACAGTAGAGAAAGTCGCCGGAAGAATACCAGTAATTGCAGGAACCGGTTCTAACAACACTGCCCATGCTGTTGAAATGAGTGAATATGCTCAATCTGCAGGTGCTGATGCTCTTTTAGTTATAACACCCTATTACAACAAAACAACACAAAAGGGATTAGTGGCTCACTTTACTGAAATAGCAAGACACGTAGACATACCTATTATTATCTATAATGTCCCCAGCAGGACATCTCTCAACATGCTGCCAGAAACTTATCTTGAATTGAGTAAACATGTAGACAACGTAGTTGGAGTAAAAGAAGCCAGTGGTGACATCGTACAGGTAGCTGAAATTGCCCGCATTATGGGTAAATCTTTTGAAATATACTCAGGAAATGACGACCAAGTAATACCAATAATGTCTTTAGGTGGCTTAGGAGTAATATCCGTCACGGCAAATATAATCCCGGCAAAAATACATGAAATGACAACCGCTTATTTAAATGGAGATATTGAAAGGGCAAGAGACATGCAGTTAGAACTTAATCCTCTAAATAAAGCCCTTTTTATAGAAACAAACCCTATTCCGGTAAAGACTGCTATGAACTTAATGGGATTTAATGTAGGACCTTTGCGTCTCCCACTGGTTGAAATGAGCGATAAAAACTTAGAATATCTGAAATCTGTTCTCTCAAAGTACGGTTTATTGAAGGAGGCAAATTAATGATTAGAATAATAATTCATGGCTGTAACGGAAAAATGGGAAAAGTCGTAGCAAAGTTAGCAGCAGAAAGTCATGATTTTAAAATAGTAGCAGGAGTAGATAAAAATATCTCTCCTCTTGACTTTCCTGTTTACAGCGACTTAAAAGATGTAAAAGAAGAAGCAGATGTAGTAATTGACTTTTCATACCATGAAGCTGTACCTAATTTAGTGAAAGCCGCTCTACAAAAGAAGCTTCCTGTAGTCATTGCCACGACTGGACTTAGTGAAGAAGAATTAAAGGTCATAGAAGAAGCATCAAAAGAAATACCGATTTTTAAATCTGCCAATATGTCCCTTGGAGTAAACATACTTATAAACCTTGTAAAAGAAGCTGCAAAAATCTTACAGCAGGATTTTGACATAGAAATAATAGAAAAGCATCACAATATGAAAAAAGACGCTCCAAGTGGCACTGCGTTAATGATTGCAGATAGCATAAACCAAGTGCTAAATGACAAAAAGGAATACGTGTATGGACGCCATACTAAAACTGAACAGAGAAAGCCAAACGAGTTAGGAATACACGCAGTAAGGGGCGGCACAATTGTGGGTGAACATCAAGTAATTTTTGCAGGTCACGATGAAGTAATCACCATAAGTCACTCTGCCCAATCCCGTGAAATTTTTGGTTATGGTGCCCTACAAGCTGCAAAATTCATAATAAATCAAAAACCTGGCTTATATACAATGGAAGACCTTGTGAAGAAAGGATGATAATTTTGAGCACAAATGATAACTTGACAAACCCTTATGAAATTGCAAAATATATCAAAGAAGCGAAAAAAACCACACCTGTTAGAGCTTACATACAAGGGAATATAGAAATTGAAGAAACCGAAGAATTAGAAGTATATGGCTGTGACAACTTTAAAATCGTCTTTGGAGAACTAGATGTCGTTGAAAAATTGATTGAAGCAAATAAAGATAAAATAAAACATTATCGCTTAGAGTACGACCGCAGAAATTCTGCAATTCCTTTGCTGGATATTAAGCATCTTGACGCGAGAATAGAACCAGGTGCAATAATTAGAGATCGAGTAAAAATAGGCAAAAACGCTGTGATAATGATGGGGGCAGTAATAAACATAGGTGCAGAAATTGGTGAAAATTCTATGATAGACATGAACGCAGTAATAGGCGCCAGAGGAATTATAGGCAAAAACGTCCATGTAGGAGCTGGAGCTGTTATAGCCGGGGTATTAGAACCCCCAGCAGTGTACCAGTTGTGCTTGAAGATAACGTACTTGTCGGGGCAAACGCAGTTATATTAGAAGGAGTAAGAGTAGGTCATGGAGCTGTTGTAGCAGCAGGATCAGTTGTGACAGAAGATGTACCACCTAACACAGTAGTTGCAGGAGTTCCAGCAAAGATTGTAAAAATAGTAGACGACAAAACCCGTGAAAAAACAAAACTCATGGAAGACTTGCGAGGTTAAATAAAACACCCGATTTTGTCGGGTGTTTTAATATTCTATTCCGTATCTCGCTGGTATTCCTTTTTCAAAAGGATGTTTAATCGCTTTCATCTCTGTAACCAAATCCGCTTTTTCAATTATCTCCTGAGGAGCACTCCTTCCTGTCAAAACCAATTCCATCTCCGTCGGTTTCATATCTATTAACTTTAACACATCTTCCACTGTGTACATTTTACTATGTATTGCCGCCATTATTTCATCTAAAATTAAAATATCGCACTTTTTGTTTTGGAGGACATCTACAACAAATTCATAGGCTTTCTTCATATCCTCAGCAAGAATCTTCTTTTCCTCTTCATTTAAACTCCAAAAAACTTTTCTGTTGATTGAAACCTAAAAACCTTGAAATTTTCAATATTCTTAAGTGTATGCAACTCCCCTGTATCCGTGCCTTTCAGAAATTGTACCATATAAACTTTAAAGCCTCTTCCCACCGCTCTTATGCCAAGTCCAATAGAAGCCGTCGTCTTTCCTTTGCCATCTCCAGTATAAACTTGTATAAGTCCTCTCTCCAAAACTCATTCCCCCTTGTGTCCTCTGTTATTTCCATTCTAACTCTTTTGTAATTCTTTTTCAACCACTTCCATTCTCGTAATAGAAACCTCATAAGCGACCTTTGTAACCACTTCATCGCCCAGTTTTTTTGGTATTCCCTGCTCTGTACTCTTCCCCATAAACGTATACGATCTCCTATTTCTAACTTTTCAGAAAACCTTGCATTTCTTCCCCACGCTATGACAGGTATGTAATCAGATTTGTTATAAGGCCTATTTACCGCAATTAATAAATCAGTTATCTCTCTCCCAAAAGGAGTAGTTCTATAAACAGGTTTTTTACAAATAAAGCCGTCTAAAAAAATTTCATTTGGATTTTTTACTACTTCCTCCTCAGGTATCGTCATTATGTCCCGGGCAAATATGGTCAAAATTAATTTATTTTTCCCTTCTTCTGGAGATTTCCTATTATAAGACCTCAATTGCCCTTCAACCTTTACCCTTCTGCCTACCTGTAAATTCATACCTTCAAACAGGCGGTTAGAAATAGTAACCGGAAGATAATCCTTTGTTTCACTCAATCTTGGCACTTCCAAAATAAAATTAAAAAATTCTTCGCCATATAGTTCATGACTGTACTCTAAATCAGTAAAAATTTTTCCTACAACTACAACTACGTTGTTCTCCAAAAAGTTGCCTGCCATGTGTTCACTCTCCCCTTCCCCTTATGTGTCCTTCTAAAAATATATATTAAAATTGGAAAGCATTTATGACAGGTGGCAAAAGTAATCGTTAAAATTATCTTCAAAAAATTTATCACCGCCCACTATTTTCAAAGGTTTTAACCACATTTTGTATATCTTTAATTTCATATCCTAAAATTAATAATACAGTTATTACAAATAATGAGTTATATATATTATACTGTCCAGGAACTTTTATTTCAACAGGTATTTCCATTGGCTCTATCAATTTGCCCTTTAAATTAAAAAAAGTCCTTTGTACGCAATAATTAAATTCATAACCTTCATCTTCATAAGATATTGAAGAAGCAGTAATGGAAGATTTTGGATTTAAACCGCATGTTATAAGGGTAGAATTTATTCCCTGTGCAAAGAGTTTATTTGATAGCTCATCATCTGCATTTGTTATTATAATACCGCTCGGAAAATTATAAATATAATTTTTTAACTTGTGAAAATCCTCATCACATAGAATATCAGAGATAATTAAAATATCTGCTCTCTCTTTATAATTCTTTAACTCTTCTATCACTATTTCTTTAGAATGTACACAGTAGGATAAAAATTTTATAATAGAACTTTTTTCTGAACTTCCTCCTACAAATATATGTACCATATAATCAGCTCCTATTTTTAATGCTATTCTTATTCTTTTACAAAAGTAAAATTTTATAATGTAAAATATATGCAATATAGGAAGGCTTCTGCCTTCCTATATTGCAAACCAGTGGTGTCCTATCACATTTGTAATTGTCCTTGTCCATATCCACCAAGAAGTTGAAGTAGCTGGATTGAAGAAGTATAGGGCTCCTCCTGTTGGGTCCCATCCGGCTAAAGCTGCATCTGCTGCTTTAAAAGCTGTAAGGTCAGGTTCATGATTGAAAAATTCACCATTCGTTACAGACTCAAAAGCATCTGGCTGATATATAACTCCTGCTACAGTATTTGGGAAAATACCGCTTTTTACTCTATTCAAAATCACCGCACCTACAGCGACCTGACCCTCAAAGCTTTCTCCACGAGCTTCAGCATAAATCATTTTTGCGATTAAATATCTGTCAACAAGATAATTGTAATAAGCACTATTTTCATCTACTGGCACCACTAATTTTTCACCAGGATATATCAAATCGCTCCAATTCCCATTTGCCTGTTTTATGTTATTTACATCACTACCATACCATTTCGCTATTAAATACAATGATTCACCTTTTGAAACAACGTGGATTTTGTCGTAAGCATACGCCGAAGTAATTCCTCCAAATAGCATTATAAATATCATTAAATATACTACAGCAATTTTCAAAATTTTATTCTTCATCATGAGTTTCCTCCTTTCTATTGTTGCGCAATAGCAGGAGTTAATTCGATTACAATTATAAACTCTCGCATCAATATTGTCATCCTTTGTATTTCCCGATAATTCTCCGTTAATTAAAAATATCTCCAGAATGATATATTATAGTGATATATTCTTAGATATACTAATCTATGGATGATTCCCATTTTTCCCAAAATTATCACCCAACATAATTTCAAATATTTCTACTATTCCTTTTTCTTTTAACTCATTATACTTCATAGCAATAAACTCATAAAAATCATATTTGTCTATTTCCCTTTCAATTTCAGAGGAAATGATTAAAAATTTATCAAAATTTATCGTTTTACTTTTCCCTACATTAAAATAAACGGAGGGCAACAGAGTAAGATCAATTTTTAAAAAATTTCTCTTCGTTTCGTAATTCATTAAAAAAGCTTTAGAACAAAGCAATTGAATGATAGATTTTAATTCTCCAATATTTCCCTCATACTGCAAAGACAAAAGTAAAGAAATTAACTCTGGATGTACAATAATATTTAAGTTTAGCCGTTTGGCTTCTTCTTTAAAAAGGTAAACAATTATCTCAATTTTCTCATTTAGAGGCCTTCCCTCAAAAGATGGCAGTTGGATGATAACTGGTATTCGTCTCATAAAAGTTTTTAAAAGAAAAGAATCAGGTTTTTCTGTAGTAGCTGCTACAATCATTAAGTTAGCCGTTCTTTCAACAGTATCTCCTAATCTCCGATATACTCCTTTGTCAATAAGATAAAATAACATTTCTTGGCCTTCTGGAGGTAATCTGTGAACCTCGTCAAGGAATAATATCCCTTTATCGGCTTTTTCGACTAAACCTATCTTATCTACATCAGCTCCAGTATAGGCTCCTTTAACATGTCCAAACAAATGAGACATAAGAAGTTGAGGATTGTTATAGTAATCCGCACAGTTTAATACTTCAAGAGGTCCTACCCTACCATTTTGAAGACTGAATTTGTACATCATCTCTGCGAAAAAAGATTTACCAGAGCCAGGCGGTCCTATGATAAGAGTGTGGAGTCCATAAGGAGGATATAATACAGCTGCTTTGGCCTGTTCTATTTGTCCTTTGAGGCTGCCATCATGTCCTATTATATTTTCAAAAGCACATTCTTTTTCTTTCCTTAAGTTTAAAAAATCAATTAAGTCTTTTAGAAGCATTTCTTCCTTAACCTTATTCCCTAAAAAATAAGCTAATCTATTTTTTTCAATATAATACACAGGTTTTGAAATAATTTTAACTATTTTCCCTTCTCTTACAAGATGATTTAAAATAAAAGACACATTTGGTCGAGCCATTTTTAGCAATTGTGCTACTTCTTCTGTAGTGATTCCACCTTTTCTACTTATCAAAAAATTTTGAATATCAAATTCTTTACTTTTTTCTACAATAATATTATAAATTTTTTCCTTATTAGTCATATAAAACACCACTTCCTTAATTAATAAACCTCCTACCAAAAGGCAGGAGGTTATATATAAATGTTGGTAGCCCGGCTATCATAGCAAAACTGTTGCATTAGACCCGTAGCTTTGCGTCCCCGCCTTTCGACGAGTTTGCCTTTTTCAACAAAAATTTATCTAATTTTCCTATATTACTATTTCGACATAAATATGAATTTTCCTTCTATTTTTAAAAAAGATTTTTTCTACATAATTCGTTAAATTTATACTAATTTCTAAATGTATGTGTTTTATGCATTCTTTTGTGTATCAAAAATGTGTATAAAAAATTATACACATTAAAAACTTTTATTAATTTTGTCTATATACAGTAAATTGGCATAAAAATTGCTTGAGTTTTATTATAGAAAATAAATCTTACAGAAAGGAGATGATGAATAGAAGAAAGAAACAGTTTCACTTAGCGACTAGAAGGGCTGACTTAAATTTTAAAAAATATTAAATTTTTAAGGAGGTAAGAAAAAATGAAGAGCCGACAAACATTAAAAGCTTTACTGGCTTTTGTGTTAATTGTAGCTTTAATGTCGCTAAGTGGAGTATTAGTCCAAGCTCAGCCCAACTTAACAAACTTATCTGGCGACTCTCCAACAAAAAATTACTCGCCTCAAATTCAAAAAGTTTTGATGCAAGATTCTAATAAAAACAAAATCTTTGATAACTTGGAAGCAAAGCTTACTGATAAGCCTGACAGTGCGGAATTCCCTGTCATAATAACCTTCAACAAAAACATAGATGATAACGAACTATTAAATATTTCTAAATCCATTGGAAAGTTTAATATAAAGCATAAATACAAAATTATTCCAGGAGTTGCTGCTACTTTAACTAAAGGACAAATAAACGCTTTGTCAAAATTAGATATAGTAAAGCAAATTGAGTATGACGAGCCTGTATATGCGACATTAGATACTGCAACAAAATGGTTTGGCGTTACAAAAGCGAGAAGTGACTTTGGCGTAACTGGAGACAAAGATGGTAATCCTTCCTCTTACTCCAAGAATGATATAGTAATAGCAGTTATTGATACAGGTATTGATGGATCCCATGTTGACCTTGCTGGTGGCAAAATAATAGGATGGCAAGATTTTGTAAACGGTAAAACTACCCCTTACGATGATAATGGACATGGAACTCATGTAGCAAGCATTGCGGCAGGCACTGGGACAGGGAACAGCCTTTATACAGGTGTTGCTCCTGGTGCAGCTTTGGTAGGAATAAAAGTACTCGATTCAAATGGAAGCGGAAGTATGAGCACTGTAACTGCAGGGATTGACTGGGCTGTTCAAAACAAAGACGTATATGGAATTAAAGTCATAAATTTAAGCCTTGGAACTTCTACAAGTTCTGATGGAACTGACTCTACCTCATTAGCAGTAAACAGCGCCGTAGATAGCGGAATTGTAGTAGTAGTTGCAGCTGGAAATTCAGGCCCTGCAAGGTACACCATAGGATCACCTGGTGCAGCAGAAAAAGCCATAACCGTTGCAGCAATGGCGGATGTAGGAGAACTTGGATTCAACCTTGCAAGCTTCTCCAGCCGTGGTCCCACAGCTGACGGAAGGATAAAACCTGACATTGCAGCACCCGGATACAATATAACTGCCGCAAAAGCAAACTCTATAAATGGTTATGTGACATACAGTGGCACAAGCATGGCAACACCTTTTGTAGCAGGTACAGTAGCCCTTATGCTCAATGCAAATATAAGCCTTGCACCACTTGATGTAAAAAATATAATAATGACTACTGCAAAAAGTTGGGGTCCTCCAAGCAAAAACATTGACTATGGTGTAGGAAGATTGGATGCATATGAAGCAATTAAAACAGCTGGAAATTTCACAGGAACTAATATATCTGTGCCAAACCACTATTATGCTAAAGATTCACTCCCTGGGTCTCGTTACAGTGACATTTGGACATTTAACGTGACAGACACATCATATCCTATTGCAATAACTTTCATAATACCTGATTGGGCAAACTATAACCCTGATTTCGATATATACCTCTATGACCCCACCGGTACTCTTGTTAAAAGTTCAACTGGAACACAAAGGCAGGAAACAATAACATATATTCCGACACAAACGGGAACCTATTATATCAAAGTATATTCATATAGAGGCAGTGGAAATTATTACTTTGATTTAAGTACGGGCGGCGGTTCACTCACCCTTTCAAATAACGATATATAAAAATTAAAGAAGTATGGTGCCGATTGGCTCCATACTTCTTTAATTTTTGCGACTTTCTACTTTATTTTCTCCTTTTTCAAGTAAAATTTTTTCGTCAAAGCAGTAGATTTCTATAGGCTCTCCTTCTAATAGTGCAAACACAACACTTTCTTTGGTTAATTTGACATTTATTTTTCTACCTTTGTATCTCACATTAAAAGAGAGCAAATTCCATTCTTTTGGCAATCTCGGCTCAAAATGCAGTTCATTTGTATAAACCCTCATTCCACCAAAACCATTCACAACTGCGCTCCATGTTCCCGCCATAGAAGCAGCATGAATTCCGTCCTTAACATTGTCATTGTAGTCGTCCAAATCCATTCTTGCAGTCATCATAAAGTATTTATAAGCTTTGTCAGTATATCCTATTTCATTGGCTAGTATGCTAAATATAGCTGGCGACAAGGAGGAGTCGTGAGTGGTAATAGGTTCATAATAATCGTAATTCTTTTTAAGTTCATCTTTAGTAAATTTTTCTCTCTGTAAAAACATCAAAAGCAACACATCAGGCTGTTTACATATTTGATATCTGTAAATATTTAGGTAATGCCAGTGCAACAAAAGTGGAAATTGATCTTGTGGTATTTCATCCACTGTTATCCTTTCTTTATACAAAAAGCTGTCATCCTGTGGTATAATATCAAGTTCTTTTGAATAAGGAAGGTACATATTGTCAGCAGCTTTTTTCCACGCATTAATTTCTTGATCTTTTAGATTTAACTTAGAAGCAATTTTTTGGTATTTCTCAGGCACTTCTTTTTTCATTTTATTTGCAATATCATAAGCGTATTCCAAATTCATCTTTGCCATGTAATTAGTATAGGCGTTATTATCAACCAATGCAGTGTACTCATCTGGACCAGTTACACAGTTTATGCAAAATTTATTGTCTTTAAGAGGAATATACGCCCCTAAATCTTCCCAAAACCTTGCTGTCTCAAACACTATTTCACAGCCATAGTCATAAAGAAAATCCACGTCATTCGTCGCTTCTACATATCTTTTCAAAGCATAAACTATATCAGCATTTATGTGATACTGTGCCGTACCAGCTGGAAAGTAAGCAGAACATTCAGGACCATCTATCGTTCTCCAAGGATACAAAGCTCCTTTGTGACCTAATTCCTTTGCCCTGGATCTTGCTGCATCCAAAAGATTATACCTGTACATTACCAAAGCTTTTGCAATTTCAGGCTTTGTATAAAGAAAGAAAGGCATTATATAGATATCAGAATCCCAAAAATAATGGCCTTCATAACCTTCTCCAGTCAGCCCTTTTGCTGCAATATTTGTCTTTCCATCTCTTCCGACAGATTGAAGTAGATGAAATTCATTAAAGCGTATGCCTTGCTGCAGAGCTTTATCTCCTTCTATGATTACATCAGCATCTTTCCAAAAAGAATTCAAAAATTCTTCCTGCTCTTTTTCTATCGTTTCAAAGCCGTCATTTTTGGCTTTTTCTATTTCTTCTAAAGCAAGAACAACTAATTTATTTTCATCAAAATCCTTTGAAGTGTAATAGGAAATAAATTTATTCAATGTGTATGAGGTGCCTTTTTCAGCCTCTAGATCTACAATTACTTTTACTCCATCTTCTTCTAAACTATTTGAAACTTCATATTTACTATCTCCCACTAATACATTGTCTATCGCGCAAACATAGGAGAAATTACTCTTTTGCGTCTTTTGAACAATCCACCCTTTTAAACCCTCTACACTTTTATCTATAGTCTTTAAAACCTTTCCTTTTAAATTTGACCCTACTCTTACATCTTCACTATCATTTATATTTGAAACATTTCCGTCAATAGCGGAAACAAATCTAATTTTTCCGGTAAAATTTACAGGTTCCACAGTAAAAGAAATTGCCGCTAAATGTTGCCTATTTAATGATACAATTCTCTTTATTTTTACCTCTAAAATTTTTCCTGTAGGGGATTCCCATTTTACTTTTCTTTCTACAAAACCTTTCTTCATGTCAAGTACTCTCTCATAAAAGAGGATTTTCCCTTGTAACAAATCAAACTTTTCCCCATCTACATATAATTTTATTATTTTACTATCAGCCACATTTAACATCGTCTGCCCTATTTTTGCAAAACCATATCCCCCTTCAGGGTAAACTATATCGTGTATTTCATAAAATCCATTGATATACGTCCCATTAAAAGAGGTATTTTTAGGCCCTGAATATCCTTCTTCAAAAGTTCCTCTCATTCCAATATATCCATTTGCTAAAGCAAAAATAGTTTCATTTCTGTATTTAGTGTCTATACTAAACTGCGTCTCTCTTATAACCCAATCTTCAAAAGGGTAAATTGGTTTCTTCGTTTTGTTGGCCATATCCATCCTCCACTCTTACTTTATTCAAAATTTTAGTCGGAAACAAAGTCGTTTCCGACTAAAACCAATTTAAAACATTTACTTGCTTTCTGCAGCTTTCTTAGCTTCTTCTATCATGTTGTGGTATTTATCAAGAGTAGGTTTAATAGGTTTGTCTTCAAAGATTATCTCTCTTAACGCTCCATTTATAGCCTTATCTACATCAGCCCAGTATACAAGGTTTGGCCTTGGTTCTGCGTGTTTTAACGCTTCATTTATAGCTTCAAAATATGGTTTTTGCCATTCTTCAACCTTTCCATAAGCATCGCTTCTCATGGATGGCCATCCTAATTTAGTGACAAGCTTCTCTTGAACTTCTTTGCTCATAAGGTATTCCATAAACTTTATAGCCATCTCTTTATTAGGTGCACCAGTTGGTATTCCTATAACTTCTCCTCCTAAAACGTGGGACTCTTTAACCGGACCTGCCCAGCCGTGATATGCCAAAATGTTCTTTTTGCCATACTGCTCTACAAGAACGTTTGCAGTGTAAGGCCAATTTTCAACCAAATATACACTATCTTTTGCGAGATATTCTACAGGTGTATTCCAGTCAGCTTTCTTTGAGTCAGGAGAGAGGTATGGCTGTAATTCTTTCAAGAATGTAAATGCTTTTATTGAACCTTCATCATTCAATACTGTTGGGTCACCACCAGCAGACCTTATAAGGTCAAACATTTGAACTGTGCTGTCAGGCCCTAAATTTTCTTTAATTATAACTCTGCCTATGCCCTCTTTTTCTTTAAAAGTCTTTGCAACCTGCAAAAGCTCATCCCAATTTGTAGGAAGTTTTAAACCGTATTCGTTGAATTTATCTTCGTTGTAGAAAGCTATTTCTACATTTGGTCTATACGGCATAAAGTACAACTTTCCATCAAACTCTCCTACTGGCACAAGACTTGGTATTACTTCCTTTGGTATCATGTCTCTATACTGAGACAAATCTTCCACAAGCCCTTTTGCCACAAGCGGAGCAAGTTGCATGTTATCTTGAGTTATAATATCTATATCCATCGCATTTGCTTTGTGCATAGCATCTAACTTTTTAATAAGGTCTCCTGCTTCAATTTGAAGAGGCTCAATTTTTACACCATACTTTTGCTCAAATGGTGGGAAAATATCTTCCTTCATCACTTTCCATTCTGCTTCTCCAAGTCCCATTGAAACTTTCAAGACTTTTTTCCTCGCATCTGACACATTTTTACTTCCGCATCCTGCGATAAGGGTACCCAAAAGGGAGAGAATCACTAATACTGCTATTACCTTAGCATAAAACTTCCTCATAACTTCAGAAAACCTCCTTAAAATTTAATTTTTTTATATATACAGTATCCGAAAAATTCGGATACGTATATGCTAACCTTTAACAGCCCCTGCAAGATAACCACTCTTCATGTACTTTTGTAAGAAGAATGTCACAAGCATTACAGGGATTGTGAGTATTGCCGCATATGTGGCAGAATCAAAAATTCCTCCTCTTTGAACATAATAGTAAGTTTGAAGAGGCAAAGTCCTGTCTGAAATAGTCAAGTAAAGAGCATAAGTAAATTCATTCCAGGAATTCAGCCACACAAATATAGCAGTAACAGCTATACCAGGAAGTGCAATTGGCATTATAATCCTCATCAATGCCGTCAATTTACTTGTTCCATCAACCAATGCAGCTTCTTCTAAGTCCTTTGGTATTGTCTCAAAAGTTCCAACCAATATCCATGCTGCAAAAGGTAAATTTACAATAAGGTGTGCCATAACTAACCCTAAATAAGTGTCCATTAAATTTAATTTTATGAATTGTACCGCTATCGGAAGAGCAATACCTACATCAGGAAACATCCTTGTAAAAAACAGTAATAATACTACTGCGTATTTTACTTTCGATGGCATCCTCGCTATAACATAAGTCGCTGGAGCAGCTATTATAATTGCGATGATAGTAGTCATTGTTGCCACTACAAAACTTTTCTTAAAAGGAGGCCATATATTTCCTGAAAGAAATACGTCTTTCCAATGGTCCAAAGTAAAGTGAGTGATGAAAAAGTCTGGATGAGGCTTTAATATATCACTTGGCACTGCAAAAGAAGTTATAAAAAGTATATATACTGGTATAATCATCAATATTGCCGCTATTATAGCTATTGGAATATACGCTGTATTTGAAATCTTTTCACTAATATCTATTTTTCTCATCATTGTTCCTCCTTAGTACCAGCTATTTTTAAGTAGCTCACTATAAATACTGCTATTATTAGGAGCAATATTGTAGATGCTGCCGCAGATGTATAAGCATTTGCATAATTATTATACTCATCATACGCAAAAGTAGAAATAACAGGAGTAGCACGGCCTGCAAGAACAAGTACAAGTTCAAATATTCTAAAAGCATCTATCGCTCTTAATATCAAGGCCATCGTTATAGAGGGCTTTAAAAGTGGCAATGTCACATATTTAAAAGTTTGCCACGCAGTTGCCCCGTCAATATTGGAAGCTTCATAAACTTCATCTGGTATACTTTCAAGACCAGCCAAAAGCAATAGTATGACCAGTGGGGTAACTTTCCACATATCAGCTACAGAAACCATAAGCAATGTCTTAAAACCACCGCTCGCCCAATCTACAGGAAGCTTAATTAAGTGTAATTTTTCCAAAAATTCATTAAAATAACCATTTAATCCGAAAATATATGTCATAGCGACACCTGATACAAGTGTAGGAACTCCCATAGGAACCAACATCAAAGACCTCAAAAGCCCTTTTCCTCTAAAATTCCTTTTTAAAATAAGCGCAATGACGAGGCCTGCAGTCATTTCCAAAGTGAGGCTTATAAATGTAAGAGCTATGGTATTGAAAAAAGCATTTTTAAATTCTGTTTTTCCTATAATCTCTTTATAATTTGCCAATGTGAATGCTTTAGTATACTGGTCTTGAAAACTTAAAGTAATAGTTTGAATAATAGGGTATACAGTAAAACCCAAAATATATAATAGTAATGGTAAAACCATGGCAATTTCAAGTTTGTATTTCTTTACGAAGTTTACATAAGCCATGCCATATTCTCCTTTCCTAAGCTTAAAATCTTCACTGCGCTTTTCATGCTTTAAAACTGTAAGCGCTTACAATTTAAAAAATAAAACAAAATTTAGTCTTTTGGAGATATACAAGAATTTCTTACCACAATTTTGTGTTTTAAAACTATTTGATAATCATCAATTTCTTCCCCATTTAACATTTTTATAAGCATTCTAGCTGCAACAGCCCCTATTTCATACATAGGCTGTGATACAGTAGTGAGAGAAGGCCTTGTTGCTTCTGACAAGTCAATATTATCAAAACCCATTACTGATACATCTTCAGGACAGGAAAGCCCGCTGTCAAACACCGCATTTATTGCTCCCATTGCCATAATATCACTTATCGCAAAAATAGCAGTAGGTCTCATTTCGCCTTTTAGCATTTCCATCGCCGCATTATATCCGCCTTTATACTTAAAATTTGCTTCTTTAATAAATTCATCGTAAATTGGTAAGCCATTATCAATAAGAGCTTGCTTATACCCTTTTAGCCTGTCTACGCTATCTATTGTCTCTTTCATGTCATCAAGAGGGCCATGAATAATTCCAATCCTCTTGTGGCCTAATGATATCAAATAATTCGCTGCATCATAAGCCGCTTTAAAATTATCAATCCCTACATAAGGCACATCAAACTTTGTTGTTCTTCCTGCAAGTACCACCTTTATATTGTCATTTTTAAAGACTTCATAATGCTCTTCAGAAAAATAGTCACAGTGAAATATTATTCCATCAACCCACCGATTTTTTAGCATTTCTATATATTGAAATTCTTTTTCTCTTTTATTGTCTGCATTGCACAAAGTAATATTGTATTTATAAATATTGCAGACATCTTCAATACCTCTTACTACTTCTGCATAGTAAGGGTTTGATATATCAGGCACAATTAGCCCTATAGTGTTTGTCTTCTTCATCGCCAGGCTTCTGGCTGGCATACTGGGTTTGTATCCCAGCTCTTCTGCAGCTTTTAAAACTTTTTGCCTTGCTTTTTCACTTACTAAAGGGCTATTATTAAAAACTCTCGAAACAGTTGCAATAGAAACACCTGCTAATTTTGCCACATCGTCTATTGTCGCCATTTTGACACCCTTTTCTTAATTTACTGTAACCGCTTACAGTTATATTATATTACGATTCTTTTTAAAACGCAAGAGTTTTTTATAAAAATTATTCCCCAAATACAGGGGAATATTTCTACACTACAGCAATTCTAATATTTTATCCGTTTCACTTAAATCCTTTAAAATTAAGTCTGCTTCTTTCACCGTTTCAGGATTGCCCACTCCTACTGCATACATCCCTGCTTTTTTTATTGCAGTGATGCCTGCAGCAGAATCTTCTATTCCAATACACTTCTCCGGAGGAATCCCGAGATGCTCTGCTGCATTTAAAAATATCTCAGGGTCAGGCTTTCCATGTTTTATTTCGTTTGCATCTACTATATAGTCAAATTTATCTTTTATTTTTAAATTTTCAACAACAGTAAAAGCATTTTTGCTAACAGATGCAATTGCTGTTTTAATGCCTCTTTTTTTAAGTTCCTCAATAAATCTCTCCACTCCCGGCAATAAATCCTCAGGCGTGATCTTTTTTATCATCTCTTTATAGTACTCATTCTTTTTATTTGCATAATATTCTTTTTCTTCTTGAGAATATTTTTTATCACTTTTCTCTAAAATTATCTCTAAAGACTGTAGGCGGCTTACACCTTTTAACCTCTCGTTGATAACTTCATCAAAATATATCCCTAACTCATCAGCAAGTTTTTTCCATGCTAAATAGTGATACCTTGCAGTATCTGTAATAACACCATCTAAATCAAAAATCACTCCTTGATACCTTGCCATTTTATTCCTCCTCAGTTAAGCTTATTTTAAGCCCGTCGTAGATATTCCTTTTACAAAATATCTCTGGAATATTAAGAATATCAATATAGTAGGTAACGTCAAAAGTATAGCTCCTGCCATTACCTGATTCCAAAATTGATAGTATTGGCCGTAAAAGGAATTAAGTCCTACCGGTAGTGTATACATATCATCACTAGACGTCAAGAGGCTAGGCCACAAGAAACTATTCCAATTGCCAGTAAACATAAAAATGAATTGAGTTGCAAGAGCAGGTTTAGACAAAGGCAAAACTATTTTAAAGAAAATCCCAAATCGTGACAAACCGTCAATTGTAGCTGCTTCTTCTAACTCTTTGGGAAGAGATAAGAAAAATTGCCTCATTAAAAATATTCCAAAATTACTAGTCAAAAATGGAATTGTAAGGCCCATGTAAGTGTTCACCCAGCCTAATTTGCTGAGAAGGATATAAGTTGGCACCATCACTACCTGTCCTGGTACCATCATGAGAGCAAGCACAACCATAAACAATAAATTTCTTCCAGGAAAATTTATTCTTGCAAGTGCATACCCTGCCATAGAATTAAACAGGATATTGCCAAACGTCACTATAGCTGCAACTATAGCACTATTTATAAACCACCTTAAAAAAGGAAATTTTGTAATTATCATTTTATAGTTATCTAAAGTTAAATGTTTTATATTTACAGCAAAAGTATTTAATTCACTGGTGGGTTTTAGAGATGTTATTATAGACCATATAAAAGGACCAAGTGTAATTACTGCATATCCTACTACAACGATATAAAATAAAAGCCGCAACACCTTTTTCATCTATTGCCACCTCCTAATAGGTTTCTTCTTTGAAAAGCTTTCGCTGTATAAGAGTCAATATCAAGATTATTACAAATAATGCAAAAGCCATAGCTGAAGCGTAACCCATGTTAAAATCTCTAAAGCCTGTCCTATATATATCCAGCACGACTGTCATTGTAGCATCAAGAGGCCCACCAGTCCCTTGCGATACTACATAGGCTTGGTCAAAAACCTGAAAAGTACCAATTAATGACATTACTAGATTAAAAAACACTATTGGCCTCAACATTGGAAGGGTAATTTTGAAAAACCTTTGAAATTTATTAGCTCCATCAACTTCCGCCGCCTCGTACAATTCTGATGGTATATCCTGTAATCCAGCAAGAAAAATCACCATGTAATTACCTACAGAAGACCATATCGCCATCATCATGATAGAAGGAAGCGCAAACCTTACATCATTAAACCAAGCAGGCCCTTGTATGCCAAATTTAGCTAACAAAACATTAACTAAACCATCTGCTTTAAATAGATATAAAAATATTACAGAAACTGCAACTGTGGATGTAACAGTTGGTATATAATAGGCAACTCTAAAAAATGTTTTACCTTTAATATTCGAATTTACAATTAATGCTAGTATTAAGGCAATAATTAGCTGTGTTGGCACTACTCCTAAAGAATAAAGTGTTGTATTTAAAAGAGCCCTTTTAAATGTCGGGTCGCTAAATAACTTTATATAATTTGCAAATCCAACCCATCGGCTTGCTTCAGGATTTAAAAAAGAAAATTCTTTAAAACTTATAATAAAAGCATAAATTAATGGTCCTATCAAAAAAATAGATATTGAAGCAATAAAAGGTAACACAAAAGCATACCCTGACAAAGCTTCGTATAAATACCTCTTTTTCATAGTCATTTTAGCTTCCATAAATACATCCTTCCCTTCAACCTTAAAAAATCATAATTGCAGCACCTTATTTAGTAAGGTGCTGCTTGTTTAAATTATTGTCCAACTTCCTTTTGTGCATTGTCAAGAGCTTGTTGAGCACTACTTATTTGCTTCATTATTAATGCTTCACAGGCTTTATTAGCCGCATCTACTACCTTTGTACCATACAAGCCAAACTGCCATGGTACTGCATAGGAAGCACCATCTACAAAGGCAGCTCTTTCAGGATATTTCTCCTTAAATCCTTCTTGCATAGACTTTCTCGATGGAAGTGCAAGACCTGAATCTACTACAAATTGCTGTCCTTCTTTACCGGTTAAAAATTCAATAAGCTTAAATGCTTCATCTTTGTGTTGGCTGTTTTTATTCATCACATATGCAACAGTGAAAGCCATTGTAGATTTTTGCTTTCCTGCTGGAAGCTCTGCTATACCATAGTTTAAATCAGGAGCTTTTTCTTTGAGGAATGGTATCATCCAGCCACCTTCTATTGCCATTGCAGCTTTTTTAGCAGCAAAAGCATCTCCATTCCAGCCTTCTCCCATGTTTTGTGGTGTGTCAGCAACTTTGTCTTTTGTAATGAGACCTACATAAAAATCAAGTGCCTGTGCATTTTGAGGAAGATTTAAAGTAACTTTTCCATCTTGATATACTGAACCGCCATTTTGATTTATAAAAGCATCAAATCTTGCAAGGTCTGCTGATAAAACCAAACCTTTGACACCGTCTTTTGTCAACTTTTTAGCTACATCTCTTAATTCCTCCCATGTTTTTGGAGGCTCATTTATTCCAGCCGCTTTAAACATGTCTTTGTTGTAAAACAAAGCTAGAGTATTGAAATCCTTTGGCAAACCATAAGTTTTTCCTTCCCACTGAAAAGCGGAAAGCAAAGCAGGTTCGAAATCATTTACATCCACATTGTATTTCTTAATATAATCATCTAATGGCTCTAAAACTCCTGAAGACATAAGCTGTGGTGCAGGCATGCTGTCAAGATAGAATATGTCTGGTGCTGTATTTGACGCCAGTTCTGTTTGTAATTTTTGCATGTAATCTCCCACAATTGTCTCAATTTGCACATCTATATTTGGATATTTTTCTTTAAACTTAGCTATTTGGTCATCCACTATCTTCTTTTCTGCTGGAGATGAAGACCACATGCCTAATTTTATAGTAACTGGTTTCACCGTCTCTTGTTTTTGTGTATTTGTCTCATTGGCACTGGAGGTATTATTTTTACTGGATGAACAACCAGCTAAAACAGTAGCTAATACAAAGATCGTCAAAACAAAGATGCTTAAAAGTTTTTTACTCATTACCACTTTCCCCTTTCATAATTTTATAGTAAAATATCTGATTGAGGACTTAAAATTTTACTTTAACTTCACTTATCCCCCCTTAAAACTTAATCAATTTATTTTAAGGTATAGCAGGTTACCACCTGCCTGTACCTTTTTGACTATTGTAACGTAATCTCTTTCCCTTTTACCTTTACTTTTATATTTCCTTTTCCTTCTAATTTTTTTACTGACACATCCTCTTTTGTAACAATTACCTCAATTAAATTACCTTTCCAGAATACTTTATAGGAAAGTTTGTCCCATTTTTCTGGCAGCCACGGATTTATATTTAATATCCCTTCTTTGTCAATTTCCATTCCGCCAAATCCAAAAACAGCTACTTGCCATGTACCACCAGCTGATGCAGCATGCAAACCTTCTTTAGTGTTCCCCTGATTGTCCACAAGGTCCACATTGGCACTTCTCATAAAAGACTGGTATGCGTTTTTGTGGTCCCCTACTTTTAACCCCATAATGGCATACATACTTGGACCTAAAGAAGACTTGTGCATAGTCCGCTTTTCATAATATTCGTAATTGATTCTTTTGGTCTCTTCGTCAAATTCCTCACCTAACAAAAGCATCAACATAACAACGTCAGCCTGTTTAATAAGCTGTGTATCACCCAATCTCGTTATATCAACACCTTCAGGCCATATAGGCATATTGTTTTCATCAAATTTATCAATAACATAATCTTTTTTGTCAAAATAACCTTCAAATTGTTCTATCAGCTTTTTGTCTTTGTCATAAGGTATATATATTTTTTCTTCAACTTTTTTCCACTTTTCTATTTCCTCATTTGTCAAACATATCTTGTTTGATATAGCGTAATAATGTTCAGGGTATTTTTCTTTTAACATATTGATTAGTTCAAGTCCCTTTTTAATATTCCATTTTGCAAGGTAATTAGTATAAGCATTATTATCAACATGTTCATGAAATTCGTCAGGACCTATGACATTGTTTATTTCATACCTGTCTAATTCTTTTACATATTCACATCTAGATACCCAAAACCTTGCAGTCTCAAAAATGACTTCTGCACCATAATTCAACATAAACTCAATATCCTCTGTCGCTCTAAAAAACTCCCACACTGCAAAAGCTATATCAGCAGTTATATGATGCTCTAAATCTCCTGTCCATATCCTTACAGGGTTTCCTTTGTAATCAAATCCCCATTTAGGTGTCTCTTCCTCTCCTGTGTCTGCAGATTCCCAAGGATATTGTGCTCCTTTATATCCATTTAAAGTCGCATTTTTTCTTGCTGCATCAAGCATATTGTACCTGTACATCAAAAGTGTTCTAGCTGCCTGCGGATACACATATATGAAAAAGGGAAGCATAAATATTTCTGTATCCCAAAATACATGGCCTTTGTATCCCTCACCATGAAGAGCTTTCGCAGCAATACTTACCAGGGGGTCATTTTCATTGACAGAACTCATGAGATGAAAAATATTAAAACGCAAAGCTTTATCTGCTTCTTCATCCCCTTCAATATTTATATCTGCAACAGACCATAGTTCTTCATATACCTCAATATGTCTCTGCAACTCTTTGTCAATACCTTCTCCAGCAAAAGCAAAGAGTTCTTTTTCCACCGTCGTCTTTAACAGGTCTTTTCTTACGTCTCTGGAGGTATAAGTTATTACAAATTTGTCAATTACTACTGTTTTGTTCTCTGTGCTATCAAACTCAAAGTACTCAACACTCATTTCACCCAAAGGCAAAAATTTTCTAAATTTAGCTATGTTATTTTTCTCTTTATCTTCATAATTATATATCCTCACAGCACTGCCTGTGGCAATGCGGGTATCATCGTCAACAGTTGCTGTTTCAAGATAAACTCCATTTTTACTTAGACTACTATTGTTAGCCACTTTCAAATGCTTTACTCTATACTTTGGGCTATCTGCTGAATTTAAAACAGTCCCATCAATAATGCTCTCTATACCTACAACACCACTGTAATTTACAGGTGTTACAAATAGCTTAATTGCAGAACGATGAAGGTCGCTACGGCTTATAAACCTGTATCCCTCAATTCGAGTAATTCTATCTTTGCTGTCTTTTATCAACATACTCCTAAATAGAATACCTTTTTTCATATCAAGAATTCTTTTAAATTCTATCAACTGGCATTTATCCAAACTTAATTCTTCACCTTCAACATACAACTTTATTCTCAACCAATTTTGAGCATTTACTATTTCTCTAACCTGCGCATCTGACTTGTCAAAAATTCCTGCAATAAAATTTCCCGACCTTTCTCCCTCGCTTCCTTCCTCAAAAGTACCTCTTACGCCCATGTAACCATTTGTAAGTGTAAAAAGGGTCTCATATCGAGGATTTACCTCTGTATTATACTCATTTTGGAAAATAAGCCATTTGTCATCACTTATTAAATTGTTTACATCCTCTAAAAACATGTGCTTTACCACTTATATACCTCCATCCTTACCAAAAATTCTATCCGAAACGTTTTGGATACTTTTTAAAAAAAATTATATCTTTCTAGCTGAATCTCTAATTACAAGCTTATGAGGTATTAATATATGCTGAGGCTTTTCCCCTTTTATAATAGATAAAAGATGTTTTGCTGCATTATATCCCATCTTAAAAGTATCTTGTCTTATAGTAGTAAGTCCAGGAGTAATAAGGGATGCAAGTTCAATATCGTCAAAACCTACAATAGAGATGTCATCAGGCACTTTCATTCCTAAGTCTTTTGCTGCTTTGAAAGACCCTATTGCCATCAAATCAGAAGCATGAAATACAGCAGTTATTTCCGGATGTTCAAAAACCAACGTCTTAAAAGAATTATATCCACCTTCTTGAGTAAAATCATCAAAAACTACATATTCCTCTTTGTAAGGTATATTATTTTTTTCAAGAGCTTTTTTATAACCTTCTAACCTTTCAAAACTTACAGCCGCATCACCATGCCCATTTATAAATCCAATATTTCTATGTCCTAACTTTATAAGATAGCTTGTAGCTTCAAAAGCTGCCTGAACATTATCCGAACTTACATATCCCACTTTATCAGTCAGTATTGGTATATCAATCAAAACAGTGGGAATTTGTGTTTTCTTTATTTCTTTAATGTAAGGATCACTCAATCTTAAGCCTTCTACAATAGCCCCTTCCACTTTTCTGTCATTGCAAAGCTTCTCATAGGAAGTGGCATCTTGGCTTTCCGGGTCTACAGTAAAAAGTATAAGGTCGTATTTATCTTTCTTTAATCCTGCTTTTATACCTGCAAGCACTTCGAGGAAGAAAGGATGGTACGCCCCAGGTTTTATTAATTCAGAAACAACCAAGCCAACTGTATGAGTCTTATTTGTAACAAGCCCTCTTGCAAGAGAATTTGGAGTATAATTAAGTTGTTCCGCTATTTTTTTAATTCTTTCACGGGTTTCTTCGCTTACATCCGGATATCCGTTTAAAGCTCTCGAAACCGTTGTAACAGATACACCCGCATATTTCGCTATATCCTTTATTGTAACCGCCATTTACTATCCACCTTTTCCAAAACGTTTTGGTTGTTCAATTTCATTTTATCAAAAACCTTTTCACCTGTCAACAGATTTTTTCTTTCCGTAAGGACACACTTCCATACAAATACCACATACATAGCCTCTTCCAATGTGTTTAAAATTTTTATTCATATATTCGCTACAGGCTCTCGCATCAACTATTTCTTCTCTCGACATCCCTTCTTTCCATAAAGTACCATAAAGTGCTATAGCAGGACAGGCATCTACACATAATTTACAGCTGCCACATTTACTTTCAGTAATAGGGGTTCCTGTTTCAAAAAGCATGTTAGTAAGAACAGTCCCCAACCTTACCCTGGGACCATATTTTTCAGTCACAAGAAGCCCATTTTTCCCTATCCAACCAAGCCCTGCTCTTGTAGCAGCAGTTTTATGTGGAAAAAGTCCTCTATATTCTCCCAAATCAGCAATTGATTGCGACGCAGGAACAGCTAATGCTTTATAGCCCCATTCTTCAAGAAGAAGAACCGTCTTTAAGGTTATCTGGTCAATTAGCGTATTTACAGAACGGTAATGGTGATAATAAGTGTGAGTCGGCTTATCTGTTATTTCATCCACTATTCTATCTGCTAATTTTATTACAACTGTAATGGCATACGGAATATCTGAAAGAGTATCGGGAAGGATACCTGTAAGATTTGAAAAACCCACTAAAGACGCTCCCCACTCTTTGATTTTTTGCTCTAAAATTTTTTGTTTTTCCATCTTTATCAACCCTTTTAGTAAAATTTATGCACATAAATATTTTAACACAATAAAATATATTTTTTTAAAATTTTTCAAAGTATATTTTTTATCCACCTACACAAATTAAGTATGAGAAAGAGTAAGGAGGGATTTAAATGGCAAGAGGTAGTTGGAACGATCGTCCAAAAATGGTACCAGAGGCTCACAAAGCCCTTGATAATATGAAATACGAAATCGCATCAGAACTTGGTCTTCCAGTTAGACAAGGTTCTGAAGATTATTGGGGATATATAAGTAGCCGAGATTGCGGCAAAGTAGGAGGACAAATGTTAAGACGAATGGTTCATTTTGCTGAATCTGCCATGGCAAGGGGCATCAGTATATATGGTTCTACTCCTGCACAGGGTGGCCCACAAGGTGCTGCAGGAAGTGAATCAGAATATATGCAAAGATAGAAAGAGAAAAAGAGAGTATTTCGTATACTCTCTTTTATTATTGTATATTTTGTGATAGAATTAACTTAAACATACCACATATAGTAATAATGCGAGGTGGTAACTTGGCTTACGAAATACAAGAATTAGCAGAAAACAAGTTAATTATACTATACATCTTAAACAGAATAAATATGCCTATTACAGACGAGCAAATAAGCAAAATTATCTTAGATAACAAACTTATGAACTATTTCTATTTAAGACAGTACCTTGACGAGTTAATAGAAACTGGTTTTATAAAATTAGAAGAAGAAAAATATTTTATTACTGAAGAAGGTATAAACATTTTAAAACTATTTTTCACAAGAATCCCCTTTGAAACACGGCAAAAAATAGACGAATACATCCTTTTAAACAAAGAAAAAATAAAACAGGAATCTCAATATATAGCCACTTATTACAAAAAAGACGAAAACCAATATATAGCTAATTGCAAAGTCGTAGAAAATGATATAGTTTTGATTGAGCTAAATATAAATGTAGTAAACAGCGAGCAGGCAAAACTTATCTGCGATAATTGGAAACAAAAATCTCAAGACGTATATGCATACATAATAAAAGTCCTCACAGGTCAATAACAAGGCCTTGGGGCTCTTTTCTTGTTTCAATAAACTTTACTACCCTCATTTCATCAATGTCAATTATATTCACTTTGTTTTCTTCCGCAGAAGAAACATAAGCATATTTATCTAAAATACATAAATACCCAGGTGCATATCCACAATAAACTTCTTTTTTCTGTTTTGTAAATAAATCTATTTTGCACAGCGTATTAGAGCAAGAATTAAGCACATACAAAAAGTTTTCCTTTTTCCGTACCATTGTAGGAACTTTTCCTACTCCTATTTCCCCAGTTACTTTCAAACTTTGCAGGTTTATCACAGAAATTTTCCCATTTATCCCCGTTTCAAAATAACTGTTTATTACATACAAACAGTCCCAATCTTCAGAGAAAGTCATCCCTATAGGTCTTGCCCCTGTTCCAATAAAATCTACAATCCTATAACTATAAGGGTCGATTAATAAAATTTCATCAGAATTCATATTGCTCACAAAAATCAAATCATACTTTTCATTGTAAATTATGTCCTGGGGGAAACTTCCTACTTTAACTTGCCCTATCACTTTTTTCTCTTCAATATCAAAAATACTTATAGAGTCTGAGTCTCCATTAACCACTAATATATAATCTCCATGCATAATGCCATTATTAGGATAATTACCTACATACAGAGAAATTTCTGAAGTAAAATCTTCTAGGTTTATTATACTAATTGAATTATCATAAGCATTTAAAGAATACAGTTTCTGTCTCTGTTTATCTAAAATTAATCGATGAGGACCACATAAATATTTAGAATAGACATTTAAGGGCAGATGTTTATTGTTATATGATTTAATCTTTGCAAAATCTCTATGATTTGTCTCCAAATTAACTCGCTCTATAACATCTTCTCCCATATTGGCAATGTAAATGTACAAAACACATCCCCCCACATATTAGCATAATTCCATAATATGCAGGAGGATATATTTGAGAAACCAATAACTCCATAAAAAATCGCTCACTTAAATTGTGAGCGTCTTTCAATATTTTTAAAAATTTACCACCGAGGTGGCCCTGTATCATACATGCAACCACTTGTTCTTTTAGCCTGTTGATAAGTCTTAAAACCCGCATGGCTGTAAGAATGGTCGGGGCAACAGGATTTGAACCTGCGACCTCACGGTCCCGAACCGCGCGCTACCGCTGCGCCATGCCCCGACACATTATTCATTTTATCATACTCCTTTCCTTTTTTCAATAAACAAAATAAAGTTATAGCCCTACCCAAACTCAAAACTATTTAATTATTTTTTTCAAAAAACCCTTATTAGTAGCAAACTTTCTGAGAAATTTGGCTCTAAAATGAATTTCTAAATTTTATAATTGCAATTGACAGATAAATGAATTAAGTGTATAATAAAACTATCAAATTGGAAAGGGCGATTGATATGACTTATTTGGAGTTAGAATTTATGCGCTCTTCAAAACCAGTAAATGCACCAATTAGAACGTTGAAGAAATGTAATGCAATTACATGTATCCATAATTGCAACAGTTTTTGTGTGACCTATAAAGATTTTAAGTGCGATTTCCAAGAAGAAATTAAAATACCTGAACAATAAATCAGGCGGTCGAAAGACCGCTTTTATCATACGTCTATTATTTTTTCCATCAATTCATTCATGTTATATTTGATTTTTTGTTCTTTAGCAATCCTTAAGAGTCTCAAATATTCTTGTCTTGCAAAATCGTACTTTAGCCTTGCTAACTTTATCTTAAGGTAGTTGTCATTTTCCAGCATTTCTAAATTTCTTTCTGCTTCTTTCATCGCCTTTAGTGCTTTATCTATCTCCCGTAACAACGCAGTCCCTGTCATTTCCATAACAACCACCTTCTCATTACGGCCTTTACACCTTACATTATATTAAAACTATGTCTTAATTATTACCTTTTTAAGCATAGACCTCACATAACCAATCATGTACAATGAACCACAAAAAAGTACCATATCCTCTTCCTTAGCTATATCCAGGGCGTATTTTACCGCTTCTTCAATATTTTCAATCGCAATCACTTTTTCTTTTTCTATCCGCTCTGCAAGTTCACTTGCTTTATAAGCTCTTTCACTTATTGGGGTGGTTGTTATTATCATATTTGCCTCTGGCACAATTATATCCAGCATCTTCTGTGTATCTTTGTCTTTAAGCATTCCAATTACTAAAATCAATTTATCATATTTAAATAATTTTAGAGACTCTTTCAAAACAGTCATTCCTTGAGGATTGTGAGCACCGTCTATTACTACGTAGGGTTTTTTTCTCATTACTTCCAATCTTCCAGGCCATTTTGCCCTGTAAAGCCCTTCCCTTATATCTTTTTCTGTGATTTCGTATCCATACATTTTTAATTTTTCTACGCTCTCAATCGCCAAAGCAGCATTGTAAATCTGATGTTCTCCCAATAAAGTAATTTTTAAGTCCTTGTATTTTTTGTAGTCAAAAATCTGAAAATCAGGGTTTTGTTCTTTTATAATTACGTTCCTTTTTTCAAGTACAGTCAAATAAGCATTTCTTACCTCACATGCTTCTATGATGACTTTCAATGCTTCTGGCTGTTGATAAAAACTTACCACCACTCCATTTCGCTTGATAATGCCTGCCTTTTCATATGCAATCTCTCCTAAAGTATGTCCCAATCTGTCTGTATGGTCATAATCAATAGTGGTTATAACAGAAACTAATGAAAAATCAATAGCATTTGTTGCGTCAAATCTACCTCCAAGTCCTACCTCTAAAACTACAAAATCCACTTTTTCATCATAAAAATATTTAAAAGCAATTGCAGTTACCACTTCAAATTCCGTAGGATGATTGTATCCTTCCTCCACCATACGAGATATTATAGGCTTTATATATTCAACATAATAAATCAACTTTTCCTTAGAAATATTTTCTCCATTTATTCTCATTCTCTCTTCAAATTCTTCGAGGTAGGGAGAAGTATATAAAGCTACTTTATATCCAGCCTGCTGCAAAATGTTGCTTATAAAAGCTGATGTAGAGCCTTTTCCATTTGTACCAGCAACGTGGATAATTTTAAGGTTTTTTTGAGGATTCCCCATATAATTTAATAATCTTCTTATATTTTCTAATCCCAACTTTATGCCAAATTTGTATGTACCATGTATGTAGCTAATTGCTTCTTCATAGTTCATTTAAGCCCATCTCCCATATAAACGGATTTTACAAAAACAATCCCATCAAAACCTCATCTACGTATTCATCGCCAATTTTAAACTGTTTTTTTCTTCTACCCTCTTCTTCAAAACCAAATTTCTTATAAAGGTGTATTGCTACTTCATTGGTACTAAAAACACTGAGGCAAAGTTTTTCATAGCCTTTGCTTTTTGCCCAATTAATAGCTTCCGTAAACAACTTTGTTCCGATTCCTATATTCCTAAATCGAGCGTCTATACTTATACCTATTTCTCCTACATGTTGTACTTTAGGAGACCTTCCTCCATAATAACGAAAGAGAGTAAGGCAGCCTACGATTTCACCACCGTAGTCTGCCACTAGGATCAAATCTTTGTTGCGGTCTAAATTTTTAATAAGCTGTTTTTCTTCCTCCTCAGACCAATTAAATGTCTCTGACACCATATACAATTTTTCTCTTCCAACACTGTTTAAAAGCTTTATTATCCCCCTCGCATCTTTTATCTTGGCCTCTCTTATAACCAGTTGAGACTCTTTTTTGGGCCTTTTAAACAAAGATAACATACAAATCCCCCTAGAGGCTAACTCTTTAATAACTTAAGTCTTTCCTCTATGTTTTTAAGCATCGTAGTATATTTTTCTAATTTCTCTCTTTCCGCACTGACTACTTTTTCTGGCGCTTTTTTGACGAAATTTTCATTATTTAAAAGCCCTTGTGCTCTTTCAATTTCGCTTATCACTTTTTGTCTTTCTTCATTAAGCCTCTTTATCTCTTCTTCTAAGTCTATTAAATCTTCAAGTGGAAGTACCACCAATCCTCCTTCTATTGCTCCACTCAAAGCTTTATGAGGAATTTTACTTTTATCTGTTTCAATTACAACTTCGCTAGCACCTGCAAGTTTCATTATATAATTTGTACCCACTTCAAACATCTTTACATAATTTTCATTTTCAACAGTCACAATAACTTTTGCTTTTTTAGAAGGGGAAACATTTGCTTCTGCTCTTAAATTTCTAATGGTCCTAATAGCTTCCATTATAATCTCAGCATTTTTCGCTTCTTCAGTGAAATCCAGTTCTTCTTTGTATTTCGGCCATTCAGCAATCATTATGCTCTCGCCCTCATGAGGTAAATTATGCCATATTTCTTCAGTTATAAAAGGCATAAAGGGGTGCAAAAGCCTCAAAGTATTATCAAGCACATATCTTAAAACAGACTTTGTAACCTTTTTAGCTTCAAGGTTATCACTGTATAGCACAGGTTTGCTAAGTTCTATATACCAATCGCAAAATTCGCTCCACACAAAGTCATAAAGTTTTGTCGCAGCTATTCCTAACTCAAATTTTTCTAAATTCTCTGTCACTTCTTTTACTATATTGTTATACCTTGTCAAAATCCACTTATCAGCAATAGTTAACCCCTCTGTATAAAGATTAGTATCATTATCAGTTAAATTCAGCAACACATATCTTGAAGCGTTCCACAATTTATTTGCAAAGTTTCTGCTGAGTTCAACTTTATCTTGACTAAACCTCATATCGTTTCCTGGAGCATTTCCTATGACTAATGTAAACCTTAAAGTGTCTGCTCCATACTTTTCAATAACCTCTAACGGGTCTATTCCATTGCCAAGAGATTTGCTCATTTTTCTACCTTGAGCATCCCTGACTAAACCATGTATCAAAACATGCTTAAATGGTACTTCTTTCATAAATTCCAAACTCATAAAAATCATTCTTGCAACCCAGAAGAAAATTATGTCATATCCCGTAACAAGTACATCTGTCGGATAGAAATATCTTAAATCTTCTGTTTCTTCTGGCCAACCCATAGTAGAGAAAGGCCAAAGTGCAGAACTAAACCAAGTATCTAATACATCTTCGTCTTGATGTATGTTGGTACTTCCACAAGCTTCACATTTTTCCGGGTCTTTACGCGATACAGTTATATGACCACAGTCATCACAATACCAGGCAGGAATTCTGTGTCCCCACCATAATTGCCTTGAAATACACCAATCCTTTATGTTTTCTAACCAATTAATGTATATTTTTTCAAACCGTTCTGGCACAAACTTAATTTTTCCTTCTTTTACAACTTCTAAAGCAGGTTTCGCTAAAGGCTCCATCTTTACAAACCACTGCTTGGAAAGTAGAGGTTCAACTACCGTATCGCACCTGTAACAATGTCCCACATTGTGAACGTGGTCTTCAACTTTTAGAAGTAGTCCGAGATTTTTGAGGTCTTCAACTATTCTTTCTCTCGCCTCATATCTATCAAGACCTTTATATTTTCCTCCGTTTTCATTAATCGTCGCATTCTCATTCATTATATTAATAAATGGAAGATTGTGTCTTGTCCCCATCTCAAAGTCATTTGGATCGTGAGCAGGTGTAACTTTAACAGCACCTGTTCCAAATGAAGGGTCAACATAGCTGTCAGCAATTACAGGTATCTCCCTTCCTACAAGTGGCAGTATCAAAGTCTTACCTACCACATCCTTATACCTTTCATCATCAGGATTTACAGCAACTGCTACATCCCCCAGCATCGTCTCAGGCCTTGTAGTAGCTATAACTACATATCCATCTTCACCTTTTATGGGGTATTTGATGTACCACAAATGCCCTTTTTGCTCTTTATGTTCCACTTCCGCATCAGATAAAGCAGTGTTGCAGTCTGGGCACCAATTTATTATCCTGTCACCTCTGTATATGAGCCCTTTTTCATAGAGTGAAACAAAAACTTCTCTTACCGCCTTTGAACATACTTCATCCATAGTAAAGCGTGTCCTTGTCCAATCACAAGAAGAACCCAACTTTTTTAATTGGCTTAAAATACGGTTTTCGTATTTGTCCTTCCAGGCCCATGCCCTTTTCAAAAACTCTTCTCTTCCTATTTCTTTCTTTGTAAGCCCCGTTTCTTCTCTTATCGTGTCTAAAACTTTTACCTCCGTCGCAATGCTGGCGTGGTCTGAGCCAGGTATCCACAAAGCTGCATAACCCTGCATTCTTTTCCATCTTATCAATATGTCCTGCAAAGTATTATCAAGTGCATGTCCCATATGCAATTGCCCTGTTATGTTTGGAGGCGGTATAACAATGGTAAATGGCTGTTTTTCAGGGTCTATTTTAGGAGTAAAATATCCTTTTTCCATCCAAAAAGCATAAATTCTATCTTCAAATTCCTTTGGATTGTAGGTTTTAGCTATCTCTTTCATGCCTTACACTCCCTCCGTAAAATTTTAAAACCCTTTCACCCACAAAGGGCGAAAGGGCATTTCGCGGTACCACCTTTATTTATCACTCAAGCTATAACGGGCATACCCGTTTAAACCTACTCAACTTCGGTTTACAGGCTCCAGAGCTACCTTCAGTGTACCTTTGGCGGGAATCCTTTCAGCCCATGGGATATCCCTCTCTTTAGCCAGTATACACTTACTCCTCTCTTTCATAGCCTCATATTCCATTTGATATATAATATATATAAAATCTCACCAATTGTCAACAGTTAAGTTGTTTTAAAGCAAACAATCAGATTAAATTTGCATAAGTATGATATAATGATAATAAGAAGATGTTTTAAATCGAGGTGTAAAAAATGTTAAAATTTCATGTTAAGGCAATTACGATGGACGTAGAAGGAAATTTCTCCGTCCTATTGACAGATGAAGAGGAAAAGAAAGTTTTACCTATAGTTATAGGTCCACTGGAAGCTCAAAACATAGCTATCCCTCTTCAAGGAATTACACCGCCTCGCCCTTTAACCCCCGACCTTTTAAAATCTGTTATTGAACAACTTGGAGGAAAACCTGAAAAAGTTGTAATTACTGATTTAAAAGATGACACTTATTATGCAGAGCTTTATATAAAACAAGGGGATAGAGTTATAAAATTAGACTCAAGACCCAGTGATGCGATAGCTTTGGCAATGCGAACTGATATACCAATTTTCATAAATGTTCGTTTAGCGGAATTCACTTATGATATTGCAGATTTAAAATTTGATGATGGAGATAGTTAAAATTCTACTGGCCCTCTTAAAAATTTAAGAGGGTTACTTTTTTAAATAATTGTTAACCATTATTTAAAAATAGTTGACAATTCTTTTTAAAAAAAATATAATAATTGTTGTAATAATACAATGAGGAGGAAAAATATGATAAAAACTAAAGACATGATTTTAGCTTCTCTTTTTGCTGCTATTACTTTTATAATGGGTTTTGTAAAAATCCCCTTACCTTTTTCTCCAGTACCTATCACAGGACAAACTTTTGCAGTAATGTTAGCTGGAGGGCTTTTAAATCCTACATTAGCATTTTTGAGCCTTTTTATTTTTGACCTTTTAGGTGCAATTGGAATACCTGTCTTTTCTGGACTTACAGGAGGTTTAAATGTTTTAGTAGGACCTACAGGAGGATATATTTTAAGTTGGCCCTTTGCAGCTTTTTTAATTTCTTTGACTTTAAAAAATAAAAAAGCAAATTTTATTAATATTTTTATAAGCTATCTTTTATTTGCAATAATTTTTGTTTATATTTTAGGAGTAACTCAGCTCTCTTTTGTTACAGGAATACCATTTAAAAAAGCCATTTTAGCCGGGGCACTTCCTTTTATACCTGGCGACTTAATCAAAGCATTTATCGCTTCCTATCTCACTTTAAAATTAAAACCTGTTATAAAATCTAATGAAAAAAGGCAAGGTTGAACCCTTGCCTTTTTTCATTACTGCTGAACAGTTGGTCCAAAGTTTCCTCTATAGCCTGCTCCTTTATGCGCTCCTTTAGCACCAAAACCTGCTCCCAAGCCTACACCTGTATTGCCATTGCTATTTTTTCCAAGTCCAAGACCTAAACCTACACCTGAACCTTTACCATATTGACAGGTTCCATCCCATGAATTTATCTTGTCTTCAATGGTTTTTTTGATTGTGTCAGCCCTATCCTGAGTTATTTTACCATCTTTAACTAATTGGTCTATAAACCCTTCTTTTTGCTCAATTAAAGCTTTTTTCAGATTGTCAAGTGTTATGCCATTTTCTTCTGCAATCTGAACTATTGTTTTCCCTGATTGAAGTTCACTTAAAATTTCATCTGCTGTCTTACCAGTCAGTTTTGCAAGAAAATCTGCATTTCTACTCATTCCGTATCTTGGTGCTGTCGTAGAATATTGAGGTGGAGTTGAAGAACTAGCTGTATTGCCAGTTGTGGCTGCATAAGCAGCTATTCCACTTAAAAGCATACCTCCTGTAAGTACTACTGCTACTACCTTTTTGAAATTCATTTAAAACCACACTCCTTTTTTGATTTTTGTTTTTTGTTTTTTATTTGTTACACTTATATAATAACCTTTTAGTTTGAGGTAACTATATTGGATTTGTGAAGGATGTGTGAAAATTCGTTTAAATTAATATGAGTATTGGCAATCTATAAAGTTTTGACAATATAAAAAAGAGATGGCTTCCCACCACCTCTTCTAACAATCAAATATTAAATTCATCAAATCGAATTATTGTAGCTTTGTGGAACACTATTCTGTTGATTATTTTCATTTTGCCATTTACCTTTAAAATCTCCTCTTTTTCCTTCAAAATGTTTGAAAAATCCTTGAGGCAATCCGTTTTGTTCCATATTTTTTACCATTCTATCAATTCTATTTTTAATCGTATTTCCTTGGTCCTGAGTAATAACTCCAAAGCTTACAAATTTATCAACTAATTGTTTTTGCAATTGTGCCATTTGTTTGTAATAATTGATTAACTCATCCTTTTGCTGGTCTGTCAATTTAGATGGATCAACACCTCTCAAAATAAACCCTAATCCATCGTTGCCACCAAACATAGCATAGCCTTTTTTATCAGCATTAGCTATTGCATTATCTATCGCACTTGTGATTTTGTTTGCTTGGTCTTGAGTCAATAATCCTTCAGATACCAATTTGTTTACTATATCCTTCTGAAGTGACGCCATTTGTTTGTATATTTCTGTAAAAGCTGCTTTTTGTTGTTCTGTAAGTTTTGAAGTATCAATTGGGCCTATTCCAAAATATCCTTTGTCAAATCCTCTTCCGCCACCAATGAAGAAGGGAACATTGTCTTGATTTGCTTTAGAAACTTTGCTATCAATGTTTTTAATTATATTATCTGCTTGTTGTTGAGTTATAAGCCCTTCTGATAAGAGTTTGTTTATAAACTCTTTTTCAATGTCGGCTATTTTTTTGTTGTAATCTGTAATTATTTGCTTTTGCTCTGGTGTAAGCTTTGATGTGTCAATTCCAAAAAAGCCTTTTATGCTGTTTGTCAGTGGTGAATCAGTATTTGCTGCAAAAACTGTCAAAGGAATTGCTAAAGCCAATACAACTGCTAAAACTATTAACCATTTGTTTCTCTTCATATATGGATACCTCCTTTTAAATTTTTCCTTTTCATTCTTTATGATACCCAAATAGTTTGAAGTAATTTTATATAATTTGTGAGGAAAGTGTGAAGTTTAATTTTAAATATTGTAAACTGATTAAAAAATAATTAAACTAAAGATGGGAGGTGTTTTTTATGCAAAAAGTTTTAGTAATTGAAGACGAAGAAGGAATGAGAGATATTTTAAAAACTTATTTAGAAAATAATGGATATGAAGTATTGGTAGCTGAAAATGGCAAAATAGGGCTTGAATATTTTAATAATAATAAAGATATAAGCATAATCCTTTTAGATATAATGCTTCCAGATATAAGTGGTTGGAGCCTTTTAAAAACAATTAGAGAAAAGTCAAAAGTGCCTGTAATGATGATAACAGCAAGAGGAGAAGAGTATGATAAACTTTTAGGGTTTGAATTAGGAGCAGATGATTACGTTGTAAAACCTTTTAGCCCTAAAGAAGTAATCGCTCGCGTTAAAGCAATTTTGTCAAGAACTTATGGAGCTTCAGAAGAAGATGGGAAAACAGAATATGAAGGAATTTCTATAAATGTAAGTTCTAGAGAAGTCACGGTTGATGGAGAAAAAATTGACCTTACGCCAAAAGAATTTGACCTTTTAAAACTCTTAATAGATAATAAAGGAAAAGTTGTATCCCGCGAAAAGTGCCTTAATGAAGTATGGGGATATGATTTTTATGGAGATTTAAGAACCGTAGACACCCATATAAAACAGTTGAGAGAAAAATTAGGAGAAAAGCGCAAACTCATAAAAACAGTTTGGGGAATAGGTTACAAATTGGATGGTGAATAAATTTGAAAGGAATAAGAAAAAAGCTTTTTATCTCTTACCTTATCATAGGCCTTATAATTTTATCACTGTTTTGGCTTACTCAAGTAGTTTTTATTAATAAGATATACTCTTATTATAAAATAAACCAGCTTAAAAATTACAGTGAAAAAATTGTAGAAGCAATAAATAACAACGATGAAATGCTTATAAGTGAACTTATTGACAAATCTAGTGCCCGAGTCATCGCAATGACAGAAAACAACATAATAATTGCAGGAAATAACAGAGGATACGGTAGAGGTTTGGGAATCCCTGAAGCATTTTTACATCCTACAAATACTGTAAAGGTGGTAGAATACGAACACCCTTTTTTGCATATTGAATATCTATCAATTATAAGACCTTTTTTGTACAATGGAAAACCAGCTACTCTTATCATGAGCATACCTATTGCTGCAATAAACGATTCTGTCAATCTTTTTAAACAAGTTTTTTGGTGGATTTTTGTCATCACACTAATTGCAATATTATCTATATCCGTCTATATGTCAAAAAAATTTACTCGCCCTATACAAATACTAAAAAACGCTGCTCACCAAATTGCTTCTGGAAATTTAAATGTTAAGATAAATTACAAAGAAGAAGATGAATTAGGAGACCTTGCAAAATCTATGAACACTATGGTAAAACAATTGTCTATTACAGACAAATTCAGAAAAGATTTGATTGCAAATATAAGCCATGATTTAAAAACACCTCTTGGCCTTATACGTGGATATTCTGAAATGCTTTTAGACTACTATGGAGACGATAAAGAAAAAAGAGAAAAATATTTAAATACAGTGATTAAAGAAACAGAGAGAATGTCTAAATTAGTAGACGACGTGTTACAGCTTTCTAAGCTCCAATCAGGAATGGTAGAAATAAAAGAGGAACCTATAGATTTAGAAAAACTTATATTTGAAACTTTAGACATATTTGAAATTCAAATTTTGGAAAAAAATATAGAAGTAAAGCTTAATAATCTTAAACTTAAGGTAATAGCGGATAGGGAAATGATAAAACGGGTAATTATAAATATAATAAGCAATGCTATGGCGAGTATGGAAAATGGCGGAATTCTTACTATAACTGCAGAGCCTCAAGATAAAGAAATTTTAATTAAAGTATCAGATACGGGATGCGGCATCCCTCAAAAAGATTTAGAGCACATCTTTGACAGATATTATAAAGGAAACAAATCAGGCACAGGGCTTGGACTTGCAATAGTGAAAGAAATATTGACATTACACGGCAGTAAATATGGTATAGAAAGTCAAGAAGGAGTAGGAACCACTTTTTATTTCACATTAAAAGCGGGTTAACCCCGCTTTCAATCTTTAAAAAAATAGCAAATCAATGTGTCTTATCACATTCCTGTAAATATCGCTAATTGAATTCCCAGTCTTTTCAGCAATGGCTTTAACATCTTCATACTCAGGATACGCTTTAATAAGTTTTCCATTTAAATAGCCCTTTTTAACCCTTACTTTTCCGTAAGGAGTTTCCACAATTGAAAAATCCCTATCCAGTTTATGTCTTAAAACTTCATAATACCTTATGCCAAAAGTAGAAGTTTCTTTAAAAATTATCTCCTTTAATTTATCAGCATTTTCTTTCTCACAAATTACAGTAATGAGCGTACCCGGCCTTTGCTTTTTCATGATAATAGGAATCAAAAACACATCCAATGCCCCGTTTTCAAAAAGTTTTTCAAATAGATACTGATAAAACTCTGGATTCATATCATCTATATTAGTCTCTAAAATCATCAATGACTCAGGTTTTTTTTACCTCTTCCTCTCCCACATATGTCCTCAAAACATTTGGTATTTCCAAATCTTTGGTACCAGCTCCATATCCTATAGAATTTATAGTCATATCTGGTATACCACCAAATTCATTTACTAAAGTTTTTACAATAGCAGCACCAGTTGGCGTCACAATTTCGCCTTCTATATCACTTTTATACACAGGTATTCCTTTTAAAAGTTCAGCTGTAGCAGGAGCAGGAACAGGCATAAGTCCATGTTGAGTTTTTATAAAGCCTGAACTTACTGGCAAAGGAGAAGAAACAATCTTATCTGGCTTTATCATGTCTATAAGTATCGCCGTACCTATTATATCTACTATAGAATCTACTGCCCCCACTTCATGAAAATGCACTTCTTCGGGAGATTTACCATGCACTTTTGCCTCTGCTTCTGCTAATTTCTCAAACATCTCAATACTCATTTTCTTGACTTCTTCTTCCAAATCACTCTTCTCGATGATTTCTCTCACATCTTTCATATGCCTATGATGGTGATGATGCTCTTCCTCATACAATACCTTAAAAGTCCTAGCACTTATACTGTTCTTTTGCGTTTCACCTATCTCTATATCAAAATTGTCCAAAGCTATCTTCTTTACCTTCTTTTTAAACTCTTCCACATCTACATGAGATAATAATGAAGCAATAGTCATATCTCCAGAAATTCCAGCAAAACAGTCAAAATATAAGACTTTCATTATAATTTCTCCCCTATCCTATTTATTAAACTGGCAGAATAAGCCGCACCAAAACCGTTATCAATATTTACAACACTTACGCCACTGGCACAGGAATTAAGCATAGTCAAAAGAGCGGACAAACCGTGAAAGTTAGCACCATATCCTACGCTTGTAGGTACTGCAATTATAGGAGAGCTAACCAATCCTCCTAAAACAGTAGGAAGTGCTCCTTCCATACCAGCAACTGCAATCAATACACGGCATTGTCTGATTTCATCTAATTTATCTAAAAGCCTATGTAATCCTGCAACTCCAACATCATAAAATCTCTTCACAGTGTTTCCCATAAGTTCTGCAGTAATAGCCGCTTCTTCAGCAACAGGCAAATCAGAAGTTCCAGCAGCCACTACTCCAATTATGCCTTTTGTCTTATTTATTGGCGTATTTCTTATAGAAATTATACGAGCTTCCTCATAATAGACTGCTTTTTCTACTGCCTCTTTCACTGCTTCAAAATGTTGTTGTGAGGCTCTTGTCCCTAAAACATCACTCCCATTTTTATACATATTAAAAGCAATTTCTCTAACCTGCTGGGGAGTCTTTCCTTGACAAAAAATCACTTCAGGAAATCCCTTTCTTATCTCTCTGTGATAATCAATTTTAGCGAATCCCAAATCTTCATAAGGAAGTTTCTTTAAAGCTTCTAGCGCTTCATCTGTTGATAACTTGTTTTGTTTGAACTCCATTAAAATTTGCAATATTTTCTCATTATACATTTTTTACCACCTTCACATGAGGTTCATTTAAGCTGCCAGTTCTGTATCCTTCTAAATCCAGTGCTACATACTTAAATCCAGCATCTTTAATCCTTTTTACAACTTCTTCCCTTATACCTTCTTCAAAAATTGTCTCCATCTGCTCCTTTGGAAGTTCAATCCTTGCAACATCTCCATGGTATCTCACTCTAAATCCTGAAAAACCTAAGTCTTTCAAATCCTCTTCTGCCTTTTCTACCATAGAAAGCTTATCATAAGTTATCTTTTCTCCGTAAGGAATCCTTGAAGCAAGACATGCATAAGAAGGCTTACCCCATGTAGGAAGCCCCATCTCTTTGGATAAAATTCTTATCTCTTCTTTTTTTATGCCACATTCTAACAAAGGGCTTAAAATTTCTAATTCTTTTAACGCCCTTCTTCCTGGTCTAAAATCAGACACATCATCTGCATTTGTGCCTTCTAGGATATATTTGAAGCCCTTTTCTTCTGCAATAGCTTTAAACCTTGAAAATAAATTGGATTTACATATATAGCACCTATTTAAAGGATTTTTTTAAATTCTTCTATTTCAAGAATATCATTAAACTCCACAACCAAGTGGGGGAGTCCTATTTTTTTAGCAAGCTCTACAGCTTCTTTTAATTCACTTTTAGGATGCATCGGAGAAGTGGCAGTAACAGCTAATACTCTATTCCCTAAAACATCGTAACTTACTTTTGCCAAAAAAGTGCTATCTACACCTCCAGAAAAAGCAATTAATGCGTTATCTAACCTTGACAAATATTCTTGCAATTTCCTTAGCTTCTCTTTAATTTCTATATTAACACCCCCTATGGTATACCCATCTATACTGTGTATAACTATTTTATCACATATATTAAAATAAACAAAATGTCAAAGCGCTTAAAAGTAAAGGCCTTTAAGCGCTTTTTAATCTATCTAAATTTTAAAAATCTTCACAGCCTCATCTAATTTTACTGCTACCTCTTCTAAATTCTTAGCTGAATCTGTTAGGTTTTCTACAGCTGAAAGCTGCTCTTCTGTAGAAGCACTTACTTCTTCAGTAGAAGCCGCTGTCTCTTCTGAAATTGCAGAAATACCTTCCATCGATATGACAATTTCATTTTTCTTTTCTTCCATGGCATTCATCAAGGAATTTATATTGTCTATCATTTTTGTAATTCCACTTATAAAAGCTTCAAACTCCATAAAAGCATTTTGCGTATCTTTTACAGCTTGATTTTGTTTTTCAATGCTTTTGTCCGCCGACTGCATAGCATTTGTAGCCATATCAATTGCTTGTTGCATCTTTTCTATTATGTCTTTTATTTGATTGGTAGATTCTGCAGATTGCTGAGCCAATTTTTTTACTTCTTCGGCTACAACAGCAAAACCACGTCCAGCTTCTCCGGCACGGGCTGCTTCAATTGCAGCGTTTAATGATAAAAGGTTTGTCTTATCCGCAATTTCTTCTATCACTGCTGTTATAGCACTTATCTTATGAGAATTTTCCTTGATTTTGTTAATAGTTTCAAAAACATAAAATGTTGCCTTATTTGTCTCCTCTGAACTTTGTTTTAAAGCCTCTAACTTTTTCAAACCATCAGCTTTGACATCTTCTGCTTTATCTGAATATCTCTTCATTTCTTCGGTAATTTTCAAAATTTCATCTATATCATTTCCAAATTCCGATATCTTTTGTACGCTTACCGATATTTCTTGTGCTTGATCATTAGCCCCTTTTGCTATATCATCTACGGCATTTGCAATATCTTGAACTGATTGTGCTGTTTCGTCGCTTATCTCTCTAAAACGAGTTGATGCTTCTATTAAAGAAACACTCGACTCTTTAACTTTTGTTGCAATAGCCCTTAATTTTTGTACTGTATCATTATATTCCCTTTCTAACACTCCAAATTCGTCTTTTCTTCTTGCATCAATAAAGGAAGTTAAATCTCCTTCTTTTAATTTATTCATGGCTGTTAACATTTTGTAGACTGGTCTTGTAAAGTTTCTAGCAAATAGATAAGCGATAACTAGCGAAATGAGTGAAAATATGATTATAATTGCTATAAAAATATTATTAATTTTTGACACTCCAGAAAGATAATCAGATTTATTTACAATTCCCACGACTTTCCATCCTGTAGTCGGATTAGTATCAAAAATTACAACACTGTCTTCATTGTTGAAGCGTGTTTGTATTTCTCCTTTTTGTTCTTTGAAAACATAATTTGCAAAAGATTGTTTATAGAAATTACTTCCTATCATTTTTTTAGTAGAATCCAAAAAAACTATTCCATTTTTATCGACTAAAAGGACCATGCCATTCTGTCCTATTTTGACATCCTTTAGGAGATTTCCTATACCATATAAATTTAAGTCCATTCCTACAACGCCAACCACTTCATTAGTAAGAGGATTCAACACGGACTGAGATACTGAAATTACATAATTTCCAGTTGCTTCATCTTTATAAGCATCTGTCCAAAAAGGATTTCCATTAGCCTTCACAGCCCCTGTATACCACGGTCTAGTAGTAGGGTCAAAATCAGAACTTAAATCAACATGTGGAAAAGTATAAATTTTTTTATCAGATGTCCCATAATAAATCAAAGAGGCATTAGGAGTCATATTTTTTAAATTTATAAGGACACTGTTTATTTTATCTGTAGTCTCTTCCTCTGTATTTCCTTTAATTAACAAATTAGAATCGCTCTTTGCAAAATAGCTGAGTTTACTTGCAGTATTATCCAAATAAAGATTTAATTCTTGATTAACTGAGCTAACACTATTGCTCATATTAGATAATGTCGAATTAGTAATTTCTTGCGCAGAAAACCTATAAGATATGTACCCGCTTAAAGCCAAAGAAGAAATTACAATGCCAATAATCATTAAACTTAATTTTGTTTGTATACTCGAAAGTTTTACCTGCTTTTTAAGATTCAATACTTCATTGATATTCCTCATTTTTTTTAAATTTATAGCTTTTTTCAATATATCTCCCCCCCAGATTGATATACTATTTCTTATATCGTCTTGTCCTTGTAAAAAGTTTAATTTCTCCTCGCTCTTTTATAAAATTCAAAAGCATAAATAAAAAATGCTAAAATTGCTAAAGCTAAAGCTATGATCATCAATGTAAAACTATAAGGCCATTCAAAAATTGAAAAAATTATAGCTATATAAAAGAAAAAAGTAGCAGTTTTGCCGTAATTGTTTGCGGGTATAGCAATTTTTTGTTTTTTGTAAAGTATTGCGGCTCCTATTATCATTGAAAATTCTTTTATCATTAAAATAGCAATAATAAAAAAAGGAATTAAATCTTTTATCCATAAACTGGTCAAAACGGTAAGTATCATCAACTTGTCCGCAAGAGGATCAAGTAAAGTACCCATTTTTGTCACTTGGTTATAGTGCCTCGCTATATAACCATCCAAAATATCCGTAATACCTGATAATATAAAAATCAGTGCAGCATAAATGTTTCCTTCAGGCACATAAAAAAAAGTATAAACAAAAAGAGGTATAAGCAAAAACCTAATAAAAGTGAGAAGGTTTGGTATATTCATGTAAACACTCCCTGCCTGTCAAGTTTAATAAAATTATAATACAAAAAAATCAAAAGTAAAAGGCCCTTATCGGGCCATATTTGCTGGGAACTTCATCTCATCCAAAGCTATTCGGAAACTATATCCATCTTCTTCTTTTTTAAAGTCTTCTATGTTGGTAAAACATTTAGCAAAAACGTCATTTTTTGTGTGGACTTCAATATCTCTTAAATTATACTTTAAAGCCGTCCTTCTCAGCAACGAATTAATTATTTCTTGAGCAGTTTCTAATTCTACATTTTCCTTCTTCTCAATATAAATATACATGCTGCTCCTTTTTTGTTGCCAGTCAATATCGTATAACACACAAAAGCCTAATTTCACGCCTTCTTTTGTTTCCAACACAAACATTTTCCTATTCTTCCCAAAAGGTATATTTAAAACATTATCTTTCTCTCGAGATATTTTAAACAAATCAATTAAAAATTTGACCACATTAATGTCTTGCAACCATAAGGAAAATATTTTTTTGTCTTTTTTCTCTAAATCTTTAATTAAAACTTTTCCATTTTCTCCCATTCTCAACACCACCTATCTATAAATATATATTCTTTACAAATTTCAAAAATCCTGCTTAAAAACAGAAAATAATTTTCGACAAATAAACAATATAGAAATAAAAAAGAGGAGAAAGCCTCCTCTTTTACAAAGTCTTTAACTTTATTCTCTATTGCATAGGAACATTTTTTAAAACCTCTGAAAATATGCTTATAAAGGTTGCACCTGCAAACATTATCATTATTATAAATAAAACGACCAAAACTATGTAAGGAAGAAAATATACAAGCACTGCATTCCCCGTACTCATTTTATAATTTTCTTTTATAGCTATAATTTCTAAAACAATTACCCATACCGTAAATATCGCTAAAAATAAATACGTAAGTATTAAGCCAGCTCTTGAATTTAACAAACGGACAAATAAGTTTACAACAACCATAAAAATCATGGGAAGTTTTGCAAACCCTATTGCAGAATACAATCCCTTTGCTGTACCTATTACTACCTCTACTTTCTCTCCGCTTGCCTTTTGTTCAATTTCAGCATTATTCTCTTCAATTTGATCAAAAGATACATTATCTTCCACTTTAGCATACATTTTACCTTCTAAAATTTCCGCTAAAAAGTGATACACTGCTGCATAAACAAAGTAAGTCAAAGGAGCTATAAATATACTCCCAAATACAGCCATCGGAACAAATAAAGCTCTTAACCTCCCAACATCAGGCATACCTGAGCTGGAAGTAAAAAAATCTGTACCAACCATTGTAAACCTATAATTGCTTGTCACAGTCAGTAGTCCTGTAACTATAATGACAACAACAGCTTGCCAAATTGGTTTTTCTCTTACAATTTCTTTTATAGTTCCTACTGGCTGAAAAAATATCCCATATAATCTCTCTAAAAAATTCACTTCTATAACCTCCCAATTTTTTAAATTCAAAATTATGCTTATATAAATTTTACCACACTTTTTATTTTTTTCTTTAAATTTTTGTTAAATTTTTTAACCATGAAGGAAAATAAATTTTTTTGGTGAATTATATATCGAGGTGATAAAATGCAAGCAGAAATATTAAAAGCTATTCAAACAATTTCAAATCCTTTTTTAGATTATTTTTTTATAGCTGTAACCATGTTGGGAAGCTCAGGTTTTTATTTTATTTTTATCCCCATTTTTTACTGGTGTGTAGATAAAAGATTTGGTCTAAAATTGGGACTTATATTGATAAGCTCTATCTATGTAAACACTGTTTTAAAAGAGATAACAAAAATAGCAAGACCTATAGGATATCCAGGCATAAGGTCTATTTTTACACAATCGGCAGGAGGGTATTCTTTCCCAAGTGGCCATGCACAAGGTTCTACAACCCTTTGGGGGACTTTAATGGTACACTATCAAAAAAAATGGCTGTGGTATGTGGGAACTGCTATTGTGTTACTAGTCTCTTTCTCCAGAATGTACTTAGGAGTCCATTGGCCAATGGATATTGCTGGAGGAATATTAATAGCTATTTTAATTATAATTTTAAGTGAACTTATTGATAGTATTATAAAAGAAAGCACTTTTGACATAAGTATATCTTTTAAAGTTATTTTGTCAATTTTAATCCCTGCGCTTTTGATATTAATTTTTCCTCACAAGGATATTTATGAATACATGGGTTTAATTTCTGGTACTTTAATAGGTTATTTTATAGACAAAGAAAAATTTGATTTTACTGTCCATGCTCCTCTTCAAAAGCAAATTTTGAAGTTACTAATTGGCATAATTGTATTTTTTGTACTTAAAGAGGGATTAAAATTTGTGTTGCCTTCTGGAAATATTTTTAACGCTATAAGGTATGCAATTTGCGGACTGTGGCTTTCTCTTGGTGCACCTTATGTATTTAACATTTTTAAACTAAATGAAAAATCGATTAAGGCATAGAATTCATGCCTTTTTTATATAGCTTCAATTATATCTTTTGCTCCAAATCCTTTATTTAAAATATTTGAAAAGTCTTGCTTTGATTCAATAGCATTTTTTAACTTTGTACTTTTCCCAATATCTCCAATCAATATTGCACCAACAATAATACCATCTTTAAAGTAAAGTTTGTAATATACATTATTTCCTATATAGCTTTTTGATATATTTTCTTCGCCCGATATATCACCTGCTGAAAACACGTCAATACCTGTTATTTTAAGTGTGCTTGAAGGTGCAACTTCTTTATAGGCAGTTTTATTGCCAGAAACATTTAAACCTACATTCTTGCCTTGAGCCATTGCCACTGTCCATAAACCATATATTTTGCCATTAAACTCAGCAACATCTCCTGCTGCATAAACATCTTCTATATTTGTTCTCATATACTCATCTACGATTATCCCTTTATTTACCTTAATTTCAGTTTCTTTTACTATATCAATATTTGGCTTTACACCAGAAGAAAAAATTACAAAATCCGCATCCATTTTTGTTCCATCTTTTAATATTATTCCATTTACAGTTTGCCCTGTAATTTCTGTTACTTCAGCTCCAAGAAGGAGATTTATCCCATTTGACTCTATAATATCTTTCAAAATTATTGATCCTTCTTCATCTGCTTGTCTTGGCAAAAGTCTTGGGAAAAATTCTACCACTGTAATTTCATAGCCATTTTGTCTTAATGTCCAGGCAGCTTCCAATCCTAGAAGTCCTCCACCAATTACAACGCCTTTTTTCTTATCTTTGATAAACTCGTTTAAGTCTTTTACATCCTCAAGACTTCTTATTGCAAAAACTCCTTTTTTCTCTCTCCCCAAGACATTAGGAATAAAACTTGAACTTCCTGTCGCAATTATGAGCCTGTCATAGCTTATTATTTCATCATTTGAGAGTATCAATTTTTTATTTTTTGTGTCAACTTTTCTAACACTTGTGTTTAGCATAAGTTCTATATCATTATCTGTGTACCAATTTTCTTCCTTGACCAACAAAGACTTAAAATTCAAATCCTTACCTAAAAGTTGTGATAATTTCAATCTGTAATAAGTTGGATAAGGTTCTTTTGATATAATGGTTATTTTACCTCCTTTGTCATTTTTCCGTATATTTTCACAAGCACTAAGAGCAGCAATGCCATTGCCTATCAAAACGTATTTCATAAGCTCATCTCCCATAAATATTTTAACAATAATTATTTTCTAAAAACATTATATCCTTTTTAAAAATATTATTCAATAATATTTTTAAATAAAAAAGACCTCTTCTTTTTAAGAGGTCTTATCCAATATTAGCCATACTTTTAGTGTGCTTATCAGCTACTTTGCTAGCCCCATAAGATGCAGGCTTAACTTGTGCTTCAAATCCACATCCTAACACCATGCTAACCACTTCTTTTATAATATCTCTTGTTTTACCATTTTCCCCTACGTCTAAATGAATCTGTATATTTATATCTTTTTTATCAGTCTGATTGATCTTTTCAAAAAGCTGATTCGCTATTTCAATGCTGTAAGTAGCCTCCATAAAAATCCGTTGTTTTAAAGACAGTACCTTTTTATTATAAAATTTTCTATAATAGTACCTGGCACCTTTTCCTTCTCGGTATATGATTACAGCAGTAACAAAACATACAGATTTACCTGGTTGAGAGTCTGTGCCTACCATTAATTTGTAATTAGATTGCCGGTCTCCCTCAACAAATTCCATGATGTCTTCGAACATTTTATCAATATCCATTTTTCCCTTCGTTGGGCTAATGAAATACAATGGCCCCATCTCCTTTAACTGCAAATTGCTTAGCGCAATTAAATCTTATTTTAATTTTTATTATACACCATTTTCTTAAAAAGTGTATTAAAATTTTTTTATTTTTTTGTTAAACTATCAATTTTGTAACAAACAGTATCAAATCTGCAGCTGGTATAAATATAAGCTGAGCCAGCAACGTACCCAAAATTTTCCCAAACACAAGAAGCACTACCATACTGTCCACATCATGTTGGGTCCTTTTACCGCTTAAGGCCTGGTCAGTTATAAGAGCCGCCACAGGGTCAACTACAACGGTAAACAATACAGTCGCAAATCCATTTACAATACCAGAAAGCTGACTGGCTGTAATTCTATACTCAGGAATAATAGCTCCGGCGTAAAGTGAAGATATAACACCTGTGGTGTAGATAGAAGTAATAATAACGTTATATATCAAAAAAGTTTTTGGTATGTTAGCCTTCCAGATACCTTTTAACATAGACAGCCTTGGCAGAACAATCTTTTTCTTTATCTTTTTTAAATTACTCCATCTAAACCCCTTAAGAATAAGCTTAGGGACTGTTCCAGCTCCTTCCATTCCATTTATGGCAACAGTAAAAATCGATACAAAAGTGGGCATCAGGGGTGCTCCTATCAATGCCCCTAATGTAGCTGAAAAAAGTACAATTCTCATATCATTTTGAAGGAGATGAACCTTGTCCATTTTTATCGCCATATCTACAATACTGCCAAGAAAAGGTGCTTGAATCATATTTGATAGTCTTGATATCACAGCCATAATGTTAAAAAGCGAAAGAGCAACAGCAAGCTTTCGAGTCCTTACACCAGAAGGTCTTATGGAATAAGAAAGTGTATCAATCAAATTTATAACCATCGTAAAGAAAGCTACAATTATGAGTCTTTTTGCATCTATCATTTGTTCACATCCGTTTCTTTATTTAAATTCCTTTATAATTATATTGTACAATGCTTTTTTTTCAACATTTATCTTTTTCCAAAGTTTGTGGTATAATCTATGATATCGGAGGGATATAAATGACACAAAAACATTACAGCAAATGGGTAATTCTTTCTGCAGTCGTCATAGGCAGTATTATGGGACCAATTGATGGAAGTGTTGTCAACATAGCGATGCCAGAATTCACAAAAATTTTTCACACTAACATAACAACAGTAAGCTGGGTCTCCATGACATATCTCTTAGTTGTAAGTAGCTTAATGATGACTTTTGGAAGACTTGGTGACATGTTAGGCTACAAAAAATTGTATCAGTACGGCCTTTTGACTTTTTCAATTTCTTCTGCGATTTTAAGTCTTTCTGTAAACATATATATGTTGATAATTATGAGAGCTTTTCAAGCAGTAGGAGCCGCCATGCTTATGTCAATGTCTTCCGCCATAATTACATCTGTGTTTCCTCCAAACGAAAGAGGTAGAGCTCTTGGCATCAACGCTATGTCTATATCAATCGGTCTCGCGATAGGTCCTACATTAGGTGGACTTCTTTTGAAATACTTAGGCTGGCGTTCTATATTTTACATAAACGTACCTATCGGTATAATAGGTTACATATGGGCTCATATTGTGGTCCCTGACAACAAAGGAGTAGCTGAAAAATTCGATCCTTATGGCTCTATTTCTTTCTTTGCTTTTCTTGCAAGCCTTTTGCTTTTTATTTCAGAAGGTGGAACATGGGGTTGGTCGTCTCTTACAAGCATAGTCGCATTAGTTACATCAATTGCATCTTTGATAATTTTTATCAACGTAGAAAACAAAGTAGAGTTTCCTATGTTTGACTTTTCCCTTTTGAAAATAAGGTCTTTCACTTTTGGAAACATAAGCACCCTGCTAAACTTTATGGCTCAAAACACGATGACTTTTTTAACCCCTTTCCTCCTTCAGCATCTAGGATTTACTACTGAAAAAGCAGGTATAATCATGACTTCTTTCCCTCTCGTCATGTTCGTCGTAGCACCTTTAAGCGGTATTTTAGCTGATAGATACGGCGCTCAAATTTTATCAACTATTGGCGCACTAATTTCTGCAACAGCCTTTTTTCTCATGGCAACTTTAACGGAAAAATCTACTATGTTTGCCATTATGGCTCGCCTTGCTCTTTTTGGAATAGGAAATGCTATCTTCCAAACGCCAAATAACAGTGCAGTAATGGGAAGTGCACCAAAAAACAGATTAGGGGTAGCCTCCGCCTTCCTTGCAACAATGAGAAATGTAGGAATGGTAATGGGCATCGCAGTAGGAAGTGCGATATTTACCAACAGGTTAAAAGTTTATCAAGCTCTAAAATTTTCTTCTAATGCAGCCTTTATGATTGCGATTAAAGAAGCTTATATAACTGCAGGGATTTTCTCATTGATATGCGCTTTTACTTCTCTGGTGAGAAATAATGTTAAATTAATACAAGGAAAGGATTGATTTAAATGGAAACCACTCTTGCTATAGTAAAACCCGACGGTGTCAAGAAAGGGCTTATAGGAGAAATATTAAAAAGATATGAAAACAAAGGTTTAAGGCTTAAAGCGGCAAAAGTAATAACTCCAACAATTGAGCTTTTAGAAAAGCACTACGAGGAACACAAAGGCAAGCCTTACTACAAACCTTTAATACAGTACATGTCCTCAGGTCCTGTCTTTGCAATGGTACTAGAAGGAGAAAACGCCGTAAAAATAGTTAGATTATTAAACGGTGCTACTAAAGTGGAAGAGGCCCTTCCTGGAACGATAAGAGGTGATTTTGCTTCTAGTACTACTTTTAACATTATTCACGGTTCAGATAGTATTGAATCTGCAAAAAGAGAAATAGCACTGTGGTTTCCTGAATTAGCATGAATATTTTTGTGGACAGGGCATAAACTCTAATAGAGAAAACTATTGGAGGTATACCTTATGCCCAAAATAACAGTAGAAAGTAAAAATAACCAGTTTGGAATCATCTACGGAAGAATTGATGACTATAACTGGTACGCATTGGTACAAAAAGAAAAAGTAAGTTACGGAATAAATCCTGTTACTTTAGAAAAAGGAGATGGGAAAGTTTCAAGATTGTTTGTTTACAAAAAATTTTCTTCCAAGATTCCCAATGACTTTATAAAATCAGTAGTGGCTGATTACAGACATAAATGGAATTGGTTAGAAAAAGACAAAAAAGAGCTAATAGCAAGATTAGTAAATTATTTAGAACTTCGATATTCTCTAAAAGTACTACAAACTAAGGCGAAGTGACTTCACTTCGCCTTAGTTAATGGTACTATATAAGCAGTATAAAGATTGTTAAATACAAATTCTATTGAAGAGAAAAACACCACGACCAGCCAATCATAGCCAGTAAGCACTGTTGTCTTAAACACAACACTTAAAGGTGGAATATATATTGTAGCTAAGAAAAGCAAAAATGATGTCAAAACTGCTAACACCAAGTAAGGACTAGTAAAAATCCCTATCTCAAAAATTAAATTTCTTTCTGACCTACATTCAAAGGCGTGTATCAGCTCTACCATCACTAATGTAGCAAAAGCTATAGTTCTAGCTCTTTCCAATGTCCCATAACTTAATGCAAATACATATGCTCCAAGAGTACTCAATGCCATTAAAAATCCCACTATAATGATTCTTATACCCAACCCTCTTGAAAATACACTTTCTTTAGCATTTCTCGGTCTCATCATCATTATATCTTTTTCAGGAGGATCCATCCCCAGAGCTAAAGCCGGCAACCCATCAGTAACAAGATTGACCATTAATATTTGAATTGGAGCAAGAGGCAATTTTAAGGCCATTAAAGCTGCAAAAAACATAGTCAAAACTTCTCCAAGATTACAAGAAAGCAAAAATCGTATAAACTTTCGTATATTGTCATAAATTATTCTTCCTTCTTCAACAGCTGCCACAATAGTGGCAAAATTATCATCTAATAAAATCATAGAGGAAGCCTCTTTTGCAACTTCTGTTCCTCCTTTTCCCATAGCAATACCTATATCTGCCTCTTTCAAAGCAGGGGCATCATTTACCCCATCCCCTGTCATTGCTACTGTAAAACCTTTGTTTTTAAGGACCCTGACAATTCTGAGCTTATGTTTTGGGGTTACCCTTGCATAAACACTAATATTTGTACAAACTTTCTCAAGGTCCTTATCTTCCATGTTATCTAAATCCTGCCCTGTAATCACTTTATCATTTTCCCCTAATATTTTTAATTCTTTTGCTATAGCAGTTGCAGTAATCTTGTGGTCACCTGTTATCATAACCGGTTTTATTCCTGCCATCTTACATTTTAAAACTGCACCATATACTTCCCCTCGAGGAGGGTCTATCATCCCTTCCAATCCTACAAAAACCAAATCTTTTTCTATAAATTCTGCAACCATTGGAAATTTAGGAGGAAGCTTTTTGTAAGCAAAGGCCAATACTCTCAAAGCTTCCCTGCCAAAACTTTCATTGATATCTAATATTCTTTTTTTATCAAAAACAGTAAGGGGCACTTCTCTGCCTTCTGTATATTTATATGTACAAAGGTCCAATATTACATCTGGAGCACCTTTTACATACGCATATTTTTCACCATTTATCTCCACAATAACAGACATCCTTTTTCTATCTGAATCAAAAGGAATTTCCTCCATTCTTTTAATATTTTCTACCAACTCAAGAGAAAGTCCTGATTTCATTGAAAAAGAAAGTATAGCGGCTTCAGTAGGGTCTCCTATGTATTTTTCTTCTTCTAAAGTTTCTCTGCCAATTTTTATCTTTTCCCTCTTAATCTTTGCATTATTGCACAATGCCCCTATCTCCAACATCTTTCTAAAAGCGCTTCTCTCTTTATTTCTCATTGTAGTAAATTTTTTACTTTTATCACCTTTTACTTCAAAAACTTCTTCATCACAAAACACTTTTGTCACAGTCATTTTGTTCTCTGTCAAAGTACCTGTCTTATCCGTACATATTACATTAGTGCATCCTAATGTTTCAACAGCAGGTAATTTTCTTATTAATGCATTTCTTTTAAGCATCCTTTGTACCCCAATAGCCAAAGAAACTGTAACAACAGCAGGAAGTCCCTCAGGAATAGCAGCAACTGCAAGGCTTACACCTGATAAAAACATATAATACAAAGACTCTCCTCTTATTATTCCTAATACTATTACAATACCGCATATAGCAAGAGCTCCTGCTACTAATACTTTTCCAAGTTTATTGAGTCTTTTTTGTAATGGCGTTTCATCTCCTTCAATATCTTTAATCATTCCTGCAATTTTCCCCATTTCTGTTTGCATACCTGTAGCAGTTACAATAGCTTTCCCTCTTCCTTTCGTAACAATAGTACCCATATAAACTACATTACTATCAGTTACTACCGCTCTTTTTACATTGTTTACAGCTTCCTTGTGGACAGGGACTGACTCACCAGTCAAAATCGATTCATCCACTTCTAAATTATGACTTTCTATCAAAACAGCATCTGCTGGAACTTTATCTCCCGCCTCCAAAATAATAATATCATCTATTACAATCTGAGAAGCCTCTATCTCTTTTTGTTCTCCATCCCTCAAAACTTTTGCAATAGGCGCTGCAAGTTTTTTTAAAGCTTCCAAAGACTGCTCTGTTCTACATTCTTGGATAAATCCTAATACAGCATTTAAAATGACGATTATCGTTATTGTCAAAGCATCCGCTAATTCTCCCATCAAAGCAGAAATTAAAGTTGCTGCCAATAAAACCATCACCATAAAATCTTGAAACTGATTTAAAAATATTTGCAAAGGACTAACTTTGTGCCCTTCCTCCAATATATTCGGCCCATATTTCAATAACCTTTTTTGCGCTTCTTGACTATTTAAGCCGGTAAAGTCAGTTTTATCAAAGTAGTAAATTGTTTGTTGCATTTGCTTCTTACCGTAAGACATCCCAATCCCCTTTCTTAAACTTTTTGCTCTCTAAATAAAATATGAGAGCATTCTAAAAAACATGCCCTCATTCTTTTAAACTTTGCCATCCATCTCTTGCAAGATTGACTATTAAATTATATCGAGACCTATCAGGATGATTTATCACTTTATTATACCATTTTAATGCCTCTTCCCTGTTGCCTAACATTCTATTAAGTTCTGCTATCATATATATGAGTAGTACTTCTTCTTCATATATATCCGAACCACTATAGGCTTTTATATAAGAATCCAATGCATATTTCAAATATTTTTCTTCATTTACCTTATCATTTAAAATCCTATATATCCAAGCAATTCTAAGACAAGTCTTCGCAAAAACTATAGGCTTATCTTCTTTTATCTGGGAACAATATAAAGCCAATAAATAGGCTTCTAACGCTTTTTGAGGTGTTCTTTCACCAGAAAATTCTCTTTTAACCCACTTAGCCGTTACCAGTGATAAGATTTTTTCCTTTTTGTCATTAGTTATTCTGTCAAATTCAGATTCCAAAGCAGCATATCCACAATTTGGGCACACAATAACTTCATAAAAGAAAGGATTAATGCCATCTTTATATTTAGTATAAAAATCTCTTTCTCTTTCTTCCACCTTCAATTGCGAAGATCTTACTTTGGTATATGTAAACTCTTTTTTACATACTGGGCATACAGTTTTTTTATCGTACAAATATTTGTTCCCCAATATTACACCTCCGTCCAACATTAGTCCTATTAAATATTTTAACATACTCATCTACATTTTTCGACATTCTATAGATAAAAAATTAGCTATACTGTCATTTCTCAAATTAATTTAGCTTAAAATCGAAAAAATTTCTCAGATTAAATAATCTTGTGATAAAATTAATGCTAAAGGAATTTGATAAATTTTTTCAGATTCCTTTAGCATTAATTTTAATTGGAGAGGTTACTTATGCAAATAGTTTTCCATGTTGATAACATTGAAGAATATTTACATAAAGGTAAAGATTACAATTTCCCTGCCCCGCCAGATAGATGTCCTCATCCCGATTGCAAGTGTAAAGTAAAATTAAAAAAGCACGGGTTTTATTACCGTTACTATTTAGACGGATCCAACTGTGTAAAAATAGCCATAAGAAGATATATATGCCCTGTGTGCAAAAGGACTCTTTCCTACCTTCCTGATTTCTGTATTCCTCATTTTCAGTATTCTTTCAATATGATTGTAAAGTCTTTAAAAGAGACACTTCTCAGAGAAAAAACTCTCAGTTCTTTCATAAGTGACTTAAAAAGAAACTTCCCTACCATACTATTTTCAAGACAGCATATATATTTTTACACCAAAAGGATAATGAATAATTTAAGTTTTATCATATACGGATTAAGGCAAATAAACCCTTACATAAAGTTATCTGAGACTGACTCACAAAGAGAGAGGGCCAGAGAGATTTTGGACATAATAAGCATTGTACCACTCTTCTCCCAACGGTTTTATGCTCATTGCCAAAAATCATTTCTGGCCTCTCTCACATAATTCTAGCATTAAACCTGAAAGATTTAAATAAAAATTTTGATTTTTTCTTAGCAACATAACTTTTTCCTTTAATGTCCCCCAGGTATGAGCTAAAATTACGATTAAGAAATCAAAAAAGTGAAGGGGGAACATATAAATGCTTGATGAAAAAGCGAGAGAAGCTATAGCATTAAAGAGATTTTCACTGATAAGTCCGGTGTTAAACGGACAGGTAAAAAATCAGAAAGAATATTTTGATGCTCTTTCCGATAAACCTATTGAGATACCTTATCTTGGAATGAGAAGATATACTCCCAAGACACTTAGAGGGTGGCTATATCAGTATTTAAGAGGCGGTATAGAAGCGTTAAAGCCGGGTTATCGAAGTGACAGAGGCAAATACAGAAAGATAGACTTTGAACTTTCAGAGAGAATAAAGCAAAAGAAGCTTGAACATCCTGAAATGCCAAACAAACTTCTTTATGAGACATTGATAGGAGAAGGAATAATATCACCGGATAAAGTATCCCTTTCGACATTCTATAGGTTTTTGAAAAACATTCCTGTAAAATCTTTAGATAAAGAAAAAGAGGGTAAAACAAAGAGGTTTTCCCATGAATACATCAATGAACTGTGGCAAACTGATGTCATGTATGGGCCATATATTAAAGAAGGTAAAACAAAGAGACAAACGTACCTTATTGCATATATAGATGATGCTTCCAGGCTGTGTACCTATGCTCACTTTTACTATACCCAGAATTTTTTAGCTTTAAGAGACTCATTTAAAGAAGCAGTGCTAAGAAGGGGAATACCCAAAATGCTCTACACTGACAATGGAAAGATATATAGAAGCAGTCAATTTGAATATATATGTGCCTCACTAGGTACATCTCTTATTCATGCTGAGCCCTTTTCACCTCATTCAAAAGGAAAAATAGAAAGATTCTTTCATACGGTGAGAATGAGATTTTTAAGCACAATAGATCCTACATCCATAAAGAGTATAGATGAGCTCAATATGATGTTTTTTAAATGGCTGGAGGATGATTACAACCGAAAAGAACACAGCAGTATTGGCATGAGTCCTTTAGATTTTTTCATGTCTCAAATATCAAGGGTAAATATGTGTAAAGACATAGATATGTTGAATGAATGTTTTCTCATAAGAGTAAATCGTAAAGTAAACAAAGATGCTACACTTAAAGTGGAAAATATACTTTATGAAACAGAAGAAAAGTTTAAAGGTATGCGCTTAGAAGTCAGATATGACCCGCAGTGGCTTAAGGATAATACACCTCTTCTACTTTTTCATGAAGGCAAAAAAGTGGGGGAAGCGTATAAGGTAAATTTTCATGATAATGCTAAAATTCCCATAGGATACACCCAAAACAAAAATGCTGTAAGCAGAAATGAAGAGTTAGTTGATTTTATTAAACACACAGTGATATCCTTTAACGATATCATTGATTAAAAAAGAGGTGTTTACAATGTTTACCCAATATTTTGGAATGAAATTTAATCCATTTTCTAAAGAGATAAGTGTAAACGACCTTTACATAAGTGAAGACATTGCTGAATTAAATGCCAGGCTAAAATATTTACAAGAAACAAGGGGTATAGGACTTATCGTTGGGGAGGCCGGTTCAGGCAAATCTACCGCATTAAGAAGATATGCTGAAAGCCTCAACCGTTCTACATTTAAACCATGTTACTTTGCTCTATCTACACTCACAGTGAGAGAATTCTATCAAGCATTGGCTATGATTTTAGGCGAAACACCCTCATACAAAAAAGTAACGCTCTTTCACCAGATACAAAGAGCGATAACAGAACTTTACTATAGCCAGAAGATAACTCCTGTCATAATATTAGATGAAATACAACTGGTTTCTAACGATGTTCTTGAAGATTTGAGAATAATATTTAACTTTAATATGGATTCTCAAAACCCGTATATATTGATACTTTCAGGACAACCACACATAAGAAACAAACTAGCCTTGAATGTAAACAGTGCACTAAGGCAAAGAATTTCTATAAAGTATGTGATGCAAGGGCTAAAAAAAGAAGAAATTCAAGATTATATAAAAACAAGAATGAAAATAGCCGGAGTGGTGAATGATATATTTACACCATCAGCATATGAAGCAATATATTCTCTAACAAAAGGGCTCCCAAGGATAATAAATAACCTGGTAACAGCTTCTCTTCTCTATGCGTATTCTAAAAGGCTAAGAGAAATAGATGAAGAAGTAATATACCAGGCACAAAATGAAATCAGTTTGTGAGAGTAGTAGCTTTCGCTACTCTCATTTTTTATTATACATCAATTAACCCAAATTGCCAATAACAGATATTAACATATTTTAGCGGTAATGCTCTTAAAAAGTGAAAAAAATTTTTAATCAGGCTGTGATAATTTGAGAAAAAATACTTTTATGCACTTAAAAAATGCCATTATAATTTGAAAATCTTTGGAGATTTAATTTGAGAATTGACACTATACCTCAAAAATTGAAATTATTTGTGATTTATTATTCTATATGTAAGGCCAATAAGCATAATAATGCCTCCATAACCAGCGATAGGATATAAATAATGAACAAGTTTTGCAAAACCAAACCCACTAGCTATAAGGGCCATTCCCCCCGAGGCAACAGTAAAAATCTTATATTTCACTGACCCAACTTCTGTAAACCTTGCCGCAAACCCATATAGATTTCCAACAGCCGTAGTATATATTTCTGCAATCAAAATAAAACTGTATACAAATTTCAAAACCGGTGAAATTTTACCAGCAACATAAAGCATGGGTATCTCATATAAAGAAGCAGTAGGCATATTTATAAGAATTGTAAAAAATATCAAAAATGCTCCTAATCCTAATCCCATTCCTCCTAATATAGCTCCCCATCTTAGTTTTGACCTGTCGTTGGTTTTCTGTCCAAGAGGAGCAAGAATGGCAACTGCCATCAAAAGATTATAGGAAGCATAAAGTATTCCCGACAATGCAAAATTTTTTACTGCAGCTTTAAAAGGAAAGTCAGCAGTTGTTATAACCGTAATGTCTGGTACATAAAAAAGGGAAAAAATACTCACAATAATTACGGCAAGCAAGAGCAAAGGTACGACAAAAGAAATGGCAGAAATAACTCCTCCAATTCCTGTTAATACTGTTACAACCGATAATACTGCCATTACTACACCACCAAAAGCAGAAGAAAGCCCAAATTGCTCTTCAAAAATTGCCCCACAACCTGCTATCATTGCAGATAGTGCTCCAAACAAAAAAAATGTAACTACTAAATCTATCACCCTTCCAAATAAAGGTCCCCCAGCCTTCATGATGACCTTTTTATAGGAGGAGGCATTAAGCCTGTTACCTAATCGCAAAATTACATACCCATAAAACACAAACATAAAGATAGCAATTAAAAGCCCCATAATTCCGTTAATTCCATGGTATACAAAAAATTGCAATATTTCTTGTCCCGAAGCAAATCCCGCTCCTACTACTGTTCCTATATAAGTTGCAGCAACTTTAAAAGCCGAAATCTCTTTTCTAATCAAAAAAATCCCGCCTTTCTTTCTATTTTAAATATATTTTTGGCGGGAGAAAAAATATTATTCTTTTTTCACAATTCTACTTTTGTGGAATATTAACAGTTTTTTTAGGATCACTATTCTTCCAATATTCTATAAAGAATACTATAAAAATACTGACCATAAGACCCAATATAAATGCTATAATTATATTCAATGACTTTTTAGGTGCTATTGGTTTATCTGGGACTAAAGCTTTACTAGTTATAAGAATGCTCTGATTGCCAAGGTCTGATTCTTTAACCAATTCCAGCATATTATATTTTTCTAACATTATATCTCTTGTATTTTTTAGTAAATCCAACTGTTTTTGTTTCTGCTCAATTAAAAGCTTGTCTTGAGAATTTGTTTGAACTTTATTAAGTTCCGCTGTTGCCTCTTTTATTTTATCATTTTGGAGAGTTATAAGTTTGTTCAAAGTTTCGATTAATTTATCTGTCTGCCTGTTATTCCTCTCAATGATATAAGTCCGAAAATTTTGGGCTATTGTATCTGCAATTTTTGCCGCAAGCTTTGGATCATTTTCCTTTACACTAACTGTTATAAGATTTGTATTGTTAATCACAGAAACCGAAATTTGCTTTTTTAAATTTTCTACTGTGTACTTTTGAGGATCTAATCCTAATTGTTTTACAGTATTCATAAGAACAATAGGATTAGTAACCTCTTCTTTAAATGCCTCCACTGACATATCAGGATATTTCAAAAGTGAAGACAACAACAAAGATAAATCTTTTTCTATGCTGTCACTTTGTACTGCCGGCAGATCTGAATCCTTTCCCGGAAGAATAACCGTGGTATTCGAACCAAAAAAACCTGTTGCAGGTGTTACATCAGTAACAGACAAAGTTGTAGTAGCTTCATAGGTAGGTTTTATTATAAAAAAACTAAGCACTGCTGCTACTAAAGTTGCAGCAAGAGTTACAATAATGATTGTTTTTTTATATTTTAAAATTACCTCAATAAGTTCTCTTAATGAAATTTCTTCCTCCAATTTTATTCTCCTTTCGCTTTAAACTTATTGTGTAATTGTAACTGCAGCTTCATCCATCACAGGATCTAAGCTTCTCGCAACCTCTAATAAATACCTCTTAAAAGGTTCCCTTAAGTCCTCTCTTTTCAGAGCATACTCAACAGTTGCCATAAGGTAACCTAATTTATCTCCCACATCATATCTCTTGCCAATAAAATTATAGGCGTAAATTGCTTCATAATTTAAAAGAGTTTTTAAAGCATCTGTAAGCTGTATCTCCCCGCCTGTTCCTGGTGGCGTGTTTTCTAATATTTCAAATATTCTTGGCGTTATTATATATCTTCCCAGAATAGCTATATTTGATGGAGCTTCTTCTTTTTTAGGCTTTTCTACGAGATTATTCACCTTATACAATCTGTCCTCAATAGGTGTAGAATCAACAATACCATATTTATCTACATCCTCATACGGCACTTCTTGTACCCCAATAATAGAACAGTTGTACCTTTCGTATTGTTCTATCATCTGCTTTAAAACAGGGACTTCCGCATCTACTATGTCATCCCCTAAAAGAACAGCAAAGGGTTCATTGCCCACAAATGCTCTCGCACAGTATATAGCATGTCCTAAACCTTTTGGTTCCTTTTGCCTTATATAGTGAATGTTTACCATATTGCTAATATCTTCTACAAGGTGTAAAAGGCTTTCCTTCTTTTTCTTTTTTAACTCCAGCTCCAACTCCACAGATTTATCAAAATGGTCTTCTATTGCTCTTTTATTTCTGCCAGTTATTATAAGAATGTCCTCTATCCCCGACTGTATCGCTTCTTCAACTATGTACTGAATAGTGGGCTTGTCCACAATTGGAAGCATTTCTTTAGGCTGGGCCTTGGTAGCAGGTAAAAACCTTGTACCAAGGCCTGCAGCCGGAATTATCGCCTTTTTTATCTTCACCATTTTTTCCTCCTCTATATAACATTCCTTTTATACCAGAATGATAATCTATTATTAATGGATTCTTCACAGACCCTTCGCTGCGCTTCGGCTCAGAATGACACTACGCCAAATTTAGCTAAAGCTTCTGAAAGCTCTTTTTTAATCTCTTCTAGTTTTTCTTTTGTCTTTGCCTCACATCTCACAATAAGCTCTGGTCCTGTGTTAGAAGCTCTAACCAGTCCCCATCCTTCGTCAAACAACACTCTTGCGCCATCAACATCTATAATGTCGTATCCTTTTTCTTTAAAGTACTCAGTTACACCTTTTACCACATCAAATTTCTTCTCATCGTCACATTCTAGCCTTATTTCAGGTGTTGCAGGATATTTAGGAACATCAGCTAAAAGCTCAGACAAAGATTTATCTGTATTAGAAAGTATTCGTAAAAGCCTTGCAGCAGCATATGCCGCATCATCAAATCCATAGTACTCATCTGCAAAAAACATATGACCAGACATTTCTCCTGTAAATACAGCACCTAATTCTTTCATTTTTGCTTTTATAAGGGAATGGCCAGTTTTGAAAAAGATAGGTTTGCCTCCCAATCTCTCAATTTCTTCTACTAATGCCTGAGAACATTTCACTTCTACAATGACATCGGCACCGGGATGTTTTTTCATTATTTCTCTCCAATAAAGAATCATCAACATATCTCCCCAAATTATATTCCCCTTATCATCCACAACGCCAATTCTATCGCCGTCACCATCAAAAGCTATACCCAAATCAGCCTTCACTCTTTTTACTTCTTCAATTAAATCTTTTAAATTTTCTTCTTTTACTGGATCTGGGAAATGGTTTGGAAATGTAGGATCAGATTCACAATAGAGAGGATATACTTCACAACCTAAGTTATATATAACATCAGGATAAAAATATGAACCTGTGCCATTCCCACAATCGACAACAACTTTAAGCTTTCTGTCGCCTAATTTAACCTTTTCTTTTATCATGTTAATATACGAATTAATAGGATAAGCATACTTCACATTCCCTGTACCTTTTTCAAATTCGCCTTTTTCTGCTATATAGTATAGTTTTTTAAGTTCATCCCCATAAATAGTAGAAGGTCCTACCATAACTTTGAAACCATTAAATTGTGGCGGATTGTGGCTTGCAGTAATCATCATCCCTGCTTGATAATTGTACAGGACATTAGAATAGTAAAAAGCTGGAGTTGTCAAAACCCCTACATCTAATACATCACAGCCTGTAGAAGTAAGTCCTTTAATCAAAGCATCTCGTATAGGCCTTGATGATAATCTATTATCTCTGCCTACCAGCACATCCTTAATTCCTTTTTGTCTCACATATGTACCAAAAGCCTTTCCTATTATTTCTGCGGTCTCAGCAGTTAAATCTTCACCCCACACCCCTCTAATATCATACATCCTAAACATGTTTTCCTTCAACTTCATTTGTCTCAACCTCCTTTTTATGTCATACAATTTAATTATATAGATAATACTGAAAATCCTCAATACACAATCTTCACAAAATTGTTTCTTGACTTTCCGCAAATATATCAACAAGCGTAAACCAAACTCCTGTGCTGCTCAGATACATTTTCAATTACTTCAATAGCTAAATCTACACTTTTCAGTTCCCCCGCTATACTAAGCATAACTTTTGCTCTCTTTTTCCTTTTGTCTATTTTCTTAATAAGCCCCTCATACCCTTTCAATGGTCCTTCAATTATCTTTACTCTTTCTCCTTCCATTATACCTTTTGACAAATCTATTAAATCAGAATTTTTAGTAAGAGACAAAATTATTTTCATCTCTTCTTCTTTTACAAAACCAGGCCTTTTCCCTTCTTTCAGAAAAATACCTCTTTTTAAAACATCAGACATTTTATAATATAAATCATCGCTCATCTCGGCATTTACAAAAACATATCCAGGAAACAAAAGTCTAATTCTTTCCACTGGTTGTCCTTTTTCTCTCTCTATAATTTTTCTTTTCGGAATAAGCAATTTCACTTCCTCTTGTTTAAAGCAACTCTCAATAATATCTCTAACTTTGTTTTCATATCCACTTCGAGTAAAAATAACATACCATTTTTTCATTTTTCTACACCCCATTTTATAATTTTAGCAATTATTTTTACAAAATTCAACATATAATTTCCAAATCTTATATAAATGAGTATACGAATAGAAATTTGAAAAACTCAGCTATTGTGCTATATTATAATTATTCGAAACAAATTAACGTTTAAAGGGGAACTTTTTATGCAAATTTTTATTGTTGACGCTTTTACAAGTAAAGAATTTAGTGGCAATCCTGCAGGAGTAGTAAATCCATCAAGGTGAAAGCATAAGTTTAAGTTATATTAAAAAATTATTGTTGTAAATTTTTAAAGCTTTATAACATTAAAACATTCACTAAGATAGGGAGACATGAGGCAAAATTTTTGATAAAATATTTAAGCGTGTGATTTTAAATTTCGGATTAGGAGGATTTTAGATGGACTTATTTAGAAAAAAATCAGCAGACCAGCTGCTGGAAGCAGCTGAACGGACAGGTTTAAACAAAAACTCACCGCTATTGACCTTGCCGCTTTGGCAATAGGTTCTGTCGTAGGTACAGGTGTCTTTGTGGCAACTGGGGAAGGCGCATTAAGAGCTGGTCCAGCCGTTATAATTTCTTATGTTATAGGCGGTATAACTGCTGCTTTAGCTGCCCTTATATTCGCCGAATTAGTTACAATGTTCCCTGTTGCTGGAAGTACTTACACTTATTCTTATGTTGCCTTTGGTGAGATTATCGCTTGGATAATAGGTTGGGACTTACTTTTGGAATATTTAGTCTCAGCCAGCGCAGTAGCTTCTGGATGGTCTGGTACTTTTGTAGGACTTTTAAAGTCTTTTGGCATAACTTTGCCAGAAATTATAACAAAACCTCCTATTTCGGGAGGAATAATGGATTTGCCAGCAATTTTAGTAACAGCATTTGTCGCTTGGATTTTGTACATTGGTGTCAGAGAAAGTGCAATGACAAACAACATTATAGTGCTCTTAAAAATAGGGGTAATCCTTTTGTTCCTGTTCTTAGGCTTTAGCCATGTAAAATTGTCAAATTTAACACCTTTTGCACCTTACGGTTGGAAAGGCATAATGTCTGCTGCAGCTATTATATTCTTTGCATATATAGGGTTTGATGCCGTATCTACCGCAGCGGAAGAAACAAAAGATCCAACTCGAAATGTACCGTTAGGACTTGTAATGGCAATGATTGTAATATTAGCACTTTATATTTCAGTTGCCGTCGTTTTAGTAGGTATGTTACCTTATAAACAGATTATTCCGGATAATGCTCTCCCAGGTGCATTAATGAGCATTGGAATTAACTGGGGTTCTGCATTAGTAGCTACTGGTGCTGCCGTAGGTATGATATCTACACTCCTTGTAACTCTTTACGGTCAAATAAGAATATTTATGGTTATGGCAAGAGATGGACTTTTACCAGAAGTTTTCTCCCATGTTCATCCCAAATATAGAACACCTCATATCAACACTATAATTACAAGTGTAGTAGCAGCTATTATTGCTGGATTTTTGCCACTTGATATAATTATTGAGCTTTGCAATATAGGTACTCTGTCTGTATTTGTAATTGTATCAATAGGAATATTAGTCTTAAGAGTTAAAATGCCTAATGTTGAAAGGAAATTCAGAGTTCCTTTTGTTTGGGTAGTAGCACCTCTTACAATGGCTTTCAGCTTATACCTTATGGCAAGTCTACCTTGGGTTACATGGGCAAGGTTTGGAATATGGATGTTAGTAGGCTTGATAATATATTTTGCTTATGGCAGATACCATAGCGTGCTAAATACACAAAAATAAGGGAGGCTGCAAAAAACAGCCTCCTACTTTTGTATATCTCTTAAACCTTTTATTCCTCTTTTGACCATTTCAGTTACTATAAACGTCGCCACATCATCAGCATATTTACCTGGTCCAAAACCTGCATCATACCCCAATTCCTTTGCAAGTTCATGAGTTATTCTAGGGCCGCCACATATTAATAACACCTTATCTCTTATTCCCTCTGCTTCAAGAAGCTCTACAAGATGAGTCAAATTTTTTATGTGAATGTCCTTTTGTGTAACTGTTTGAGAAATCAAAAGCGCGTCTGCTTTGAGTTCTATCGCCTTTTTAACAAATTCCTCGTTGGGAACTTGGCTCCCAAGATTATGGGCTTCTATCATCTCATACCTCTCAAGCCCATAATGACCTGCATATCCCTTCATATTCATAATGGCATCCAGTCCGACGGTGTGGGCATCTGTTCCTGTTGTGGCACCAACTACCACAATTTTCCTCTTTATGTGCTCTTTGATGTATTCATTGACTTCTTCCATTGTCATAGTTTTGATATCTATAGTCTCTACATGTATAGAAGTATAGTCTACAGTGTGAATAAGGCTTCCGTATATTATGAAGAAGGTAAAATCTTTGTCCAAAGGTGTATGATATACCACCATTGGATTTTCCAGTCCCATCTTCTTTGCTAGTTGCTTAGCCGCCTCCACTGCTTTTTCTCCATCTGGTACAGGTAAAGTAAAGCTTAATTGAACTTTTCCATCATTTATCGTATCTCCATAGGGTTTAACTTTGGTCAAATCAAGGGTTTTATCGTAATCTTTCCGCTCTGTAGAGTAAAGCCCACTGCTCATTGTCTATCACCTCTTAGCATAAGGTCTATGAAAGGATTAAAATAGTTTGGGTCTTTCTCTACAACTCCCTCTAAACCTCTTCCTCCATTCATTGACCTTTTAATTCCTGCAAACTTACCTTGCTCTAATGTTCTAAAGAGTCCTTCCTTTTCAATTTCCCTCAATAGCTCATAAGCCTTAATAAGAACTTCATTAGCCCTCTGTTGGATTATTCCACCTTCTTTAAAGTATATCTCATCTGCTATATCTGCCATATTGTTGAGTATATACTTTGCACTCTCAATAGACAAAGCCCTATCAGACATAAAAGGCGTGTGTATAGCTTCTGTAAGCATACCCAAAAGGTGAATCTTTTGCTTTGTCATTATAGTCACAATATTAAATAAAGCGTCTTGCACATGCCCTTTAAAAATATTCCCTGTCATGTACTTTGTAGGTGGCATGTATTTTAAAGGAGCTTTAGGGAATATCTCTCTTGCCATTTGCGCTTGCGCAAGTTCGTATAAAAATCCATTTTTAAGGTCAGGATTCATTTCAAAAGCGTGCCCCAATCCTATCTGCTCTTCAGGAATTCCTGCTAAAAGAGCAAATTGCTCATTTATAAGCTGGGAAGCTAAAACTGTGTGAGCCTCTTCATAAGCATCAGAAGTTGTCAAATAATTGTCTTCTCCAGTGTTTATAATAATTCCTGCAAAACCATTTATAATTCTTGAAAAATATTGGTCTACAAGAGTTCTCTTCATATTTATATCTCTAAAAAGAATCCCATACAATGCATCGTTTAGCATAACATCTAATCTCTCTAAAGCCCCCATAGCCGCAATTTCGGGCATACAAAGGCCAGAACAATAATTGCAAAGCCTTATATACCTCCCTACCTCTTCAGAAACTTCATCAAGGGCTTTTCTCATAAGGCGGAAATTCTCTTGTGTAGCGTAAGTACCTCCAAATCCTTCAGTAGTTGCTCCATAAGGTACATAATCTAAAAGGCTTTGTCCTGTAGTCCTAATTACCGCAATTACGTCTGCTCCCTGCCTTGCAGCAGCCTGTGCCTGCACAATATCTTCATAGATATTACCCGTTGCCACAATCAAATAGAAAAGTGGACCTTCTTTCTCACCGTATTTTTTCAAAAGTTCTTCTCTTTTCCTTCTATTTTCTTTTATCTTTTCAACAGTTTTTACCGCAACCTCTTGAACAGCTAATTTTATATCAAACAAATCTGCCATCGGCATTTTAGTAAGGTCAAGCTCATTTCTACCCACTTTTTTAGCTATCTGTTGAGGAGTAAGTCCTGTATAAAGCATAGCATTACCTATAAAGAAAGCTACCCCAAGTGAAAGTCCCCCTCCATTTTTTATGTTGTCAACCACAACATTAGGAAGAGGAACTCCCATCTCATCTACTCCATCTATTCCTAAAAGCCTACATACTGTTCTTTCAATTGCAACAGTAGTATGGGCATCAATAAATTTTTGTGTATCTTCTGCAATATTTCTTGCGCACTCTCTCGCCTTATTGACTATATCCCAATTTAAATTGAGCTTGCTTTTCATATATCACTCCTCCTTCTCATAGTACTTTTCTGCAAGTTCTATAACTTCTTCTTCTAAGCCCAATATTCTACAAATGTTCAAAGCATCTTTTGGAACTTCATAGAAAGAATCTACCCTTTCCAAATTGTAATCCATATATTCTTGAAGAATTTCTATCGAATTGCTTCTATTCATGCTAATTTTTTGTTTTAGCATTTCAAAGTCAACATTTTTCAGCCCCACTACTTGATAATGAATCATATTTTCCTCTACCACACCGTCATAATGGGTGGCTAATACGGTTATAGAAGGAAAACTATTCAAATACTTTGAAATAGCTTTTACAATGTACAATCCCTCTTCTGGATTTGTTCCCCTCGCTATCTCATCCAATGCAATAAACCCACTCCCTTTTTTTACATCCTCTATTATTTCTTTTAATTTAATAACTTCCGCTCCAAAACTACTTAATCCTCTTGATACAGACTGTAAATCCTCAGAAACAAAATGTATAAAATCTACAATAGGAAAGGAAGCTTCCTCAGCAAATACAAAAAACCCCATTATGCCTAATAAAAGATTAAGAGTGATAGTTTTTAATGCTACAGTTTTTCCTCCCATGTTGGCACCTGTTATAACAGTAGTTCCATTTTTTATCTTTAAACTTATTGGAGTAAATTTTTTGCCTTGAGCCTTTAAAATGTCTGAAACCTGAGGATTTATTACATTCGTAAAGTTAATCTCTAAGTCTTCATTTATCTTGGGTTTTATTCCTCCATATTCCATTGACAATTTAGTTTTTGCCATCAAAAAATCAAAACGACCTATAGCTTTTATATTAGCTTCTAATATACTGATGTAGCTAAACAACTCTTTAGAAATCCTCTTTTTAACTTCTAACTCTTCATGTTGCTCTAAAACCACTATCTCTAATCTTTTTTCCTTTAACTTTTCGATTTTTTCTTTTTCTGTCTCTAAAAATATTTGTCTTTCAATTTCCCTTTTTTTCTCTCTTATTTCTTTAAGCCTTTGTGAATATTCATCATAAATGTGAAAAGTAGCAATCCTCTTTTTTTGAGGGTCAAGTAAATCTAAAATAGGTTTTACTGATTTTAGCTTTATATCTTCTATGTCAATCTTTAATCTTTCTATAAAAGTGCGCAGTTCTTCACTCAAAAGGCAAAATATTTTTATTTCGTATAGCTCCACTTCATCTAAAATTTCGCCAGTTTTACACTTTTTTACACTATTTCTTATATCTTTTATCTTAAAAAGTATTTTTAAAATTTTATAAAACAACTCTTTGTCCTTTTCTAAACTCCCTCTCATTAATTCAATATAGTCATACTCTTTTATAACTTTTTCTTTTTCCTCTCTTTTAAAAGGTTTTACATTTTTCATCTCTTCTTTCCCATAAGGAGTTATAACCTGCAATTTAGCCATTATATAGTTAAAGCCTATTTGCTCTCTTTCTTTTTCTGTCAAAAATTTAATATTAATCACCACCCATTACATCAAATACAGGGATAGAGATTTCTTTTTTTAATCTCTCTAAAAACTCCTTTTTGTCATACTGATAATTTAAAGAGGAGACAGGATTTATAGTAACGCAAACTAAATTTGCTGGTTTTAGTACTTTTAAAATGCCACCACCCTTTTGAAACTTTAAAAATGTTTCTTCTTGTAAAAAAAGCTTTGTAGAGTCTTCTGCAAGAAACACTACTCCTTTATACTTATCTGTACCTCTCATCACATCTTCAATTAATTTATCAGAGACCACTCCCTTTATAATTACATGAGTGGCCCCTTCTAAATTTACAACAATCTCTTTAGAAGAATCTATAGCTGTAGGTAGTTCTATCGTTTTATAACGCTTGTCTTTGTATATAAAACCCAAACGAGAGTTATCTAAAATATTTTGCGCCAATTTTAAAATTTCTTTATCTTTTTCTGCCTCTATAGACAAAAGTTTCACAGTAAAAGCTGTTTTTCTAATCGTCTCCTCCATATCATAGGACAAAGCTGCTCCTGTAGCCAGTATTGTAGCTTCAGATACAGAAGGAGAAGCCTGAGTTTTTCTACTTAAGGCTCCATCTATAATAGCTTTATCACAACCCAATTTCAAAAGAAGGTTACATACTTTTGCCATTTCACTATTTATAGATGGTCCTGCTAAATCTACATAACCATCGCTTAATGCTTTAGCAATTACTATTTCTCCCATTGGAGTATCAAATCCTGTAGTTGCAACTATTTCTTTAGTAATATCGCTGTTTAGCAAAGCCTCTTTCGCTGTCGCTATATAGCTACCTTTAGCTATGTAAATTCGAGGTTTGGGGAAAAAAGCTACTTGGTCATACTCTTCTCCATCTCTTCCTATTGAGGTAAGACCAAGGGTATATTTACCCCTGGCCTTACTCAAAATATAATTTAGCACAGTGGTTTTCCCTACATTTTTCGCCATACCTATTATAGAAATAGTACGATAGTCCTTCAGCAATTCAAGTATTTTACTCATCTAATCTCCTTCTCTTTTTCCTTTCTAATTCTTGAGGCTCTATTGTAGCAATTTTGTCTTGCTGGAGAAGACCCGCAACACCAGTTATTTCTTCTGGTCTTTCCTCATCGCATACACAAGGACCTGGCATATAATTTTGTGGCTCTATATATGTGGTGATAACTCCTTCATAATTTCTAAGAACTACTTTGTCATGGCTTTGAGATATTACATAATTGGGGCCTACTGGAATTTTCCCTCCTCCGCCTGGTGCATCTACCACAAAGGTAGGAACGCAAAATCCTGATGTATGACCTCTCAAAGCCTCAATAATTTCAATTCCCTTTGAAACAGGAGTCCTAAAGTGGGAAAGCCCTAATGACAAATCACATTGGTAAATATAATAGGGCCTTACCCTTATTTTCACCAATTCATGAACAAGTTTTTTCATGACATGTACGCAATCATTTACTCCCCTTAGAAGAACCGTCTGGTTTCCAAGAGGAATTCCCGCATCTGCCAGCATTTCGCAGGCCCTCCTAGAATCCTCTGTTATTTCGTGAGGATGATTAAAATGAGTATTTAACCATATTGGATGATATTTTTTGAGCATATTAACAAGTTCGGGCGTTATTCTTTGTGGAAGCACAACAGGAGTTGAGGAACCTATTCTTATTATCTCTACATGAGGTATCTCTCTTAGCCTTTTTATAATCCTCTCTAACCTATCATCTGAAAGAGTAAGTGGATCTCCCCCGAAATAAGTACATCTCGTATTTGCGGAGTTTTAGCAATGTACTCGATGGCCCTCTCTATTTTATCCATTGGAAGTGGCGCATCAGTTTGTCCTGCAAATCTTCTCCTCGTGCAATGTCTGCAATACATAGAGCATTGGTCTGTTATAAGAAGCAGCACCCTATCAGGATATCTGTGAGTAAGCCCCGGCACTGGTGAATCTACATCTTCACTAAGTGGATCTACCAAATCTTCGGAAGCCCTGTAAAGTTCATTTATAGTAGGAACCGCTCTCTTTCTTATAGGGTCATTTGGATCGTTTGGATCTATTAAAGAAAGGTAATATGGCGTTATAGCCATTCTCAAAGTCTGCAAAGTCTTAGAAATCGCTTCTTCTTCCTCTTGTGTCAAAGGCAAATATTTTTTAAGTTCTTCCACTGTCTCTATTCGGTTTCTAATTTGCCACTTCCAATCGTTCCACTCTTCGTCCGACACATGGCCGAAAAGCTCATATCTCCTATTAACTCTCATTTTTAAAAATCCCCCCATTTAATTTACCTCTGCCTCACTTAGCATACATTTCTTCAAAAACTTTCCTCAGCTTTTCATTCTCTCTCAATTCTTGCAGAGTGATTTCTGCATGATCTTTTGTATAGCCATTTCCTATTATCATCGTGATATCTTTTCCTACACCTTCTGCACCTAAAGCTGCTTTTGTGAAATTTGTCGCCATTGAGAAGAAATAGGCAATTCCTTCATCTCTTACAGGCAAAATAGTGGACATCTCTGTGTTTGGGATATTTACACAGTTTATAGCAATATCTACTTCTTTCCCTCCGTTTGCTTCTAGAGTTTTATTTAGAACCTCCACTGGTTTTTGCGCATCAGCGATTATAATCTTATGGCAAATGTCTAATTCCTCTAATTTTTTCTTTGCTTCTTCTCTTCTCACAACTCCTATAACTTTGCCAGTCGGTCCTACTCTTTTTTTAGCCTCATAACAGCAAAGCATTCCTGACTTCCCATTAGCTCCAAGCACTAAAACACTCTGACCTGGTTTTACAAGTTTTGCAGTTTGAGCAGGCGCTCCTGCTACATCTAAAGCAGCCAAAGCTAATGTTTCTTCCATGTCATCAGGAAGTTTAGCATAAATTCCGCTTTCAAAAAGTATAGCTTTGCCCTTTATTTCAACTCTGTCTATATCGAGTTTGACGGATAAAATCTCATCTATTCTAAGAGGAGTAAGTGTAAGAGAAACTAATGTCGCTATCTTATCCCCTATTTTTAAGTCCCTCTTGCCGAGTAGTGCATCTCCTATTTTTTCAACACGGCCTATAAGCATTCCCCCAGAGCCTGTAACGGGGTTTTGCATTTTTCCCCTTTCATTTACAATTTGAAAAATTTTTGCCTTGATTTTTTCCACATCTCCGCCAGCTTCTTCTTTAAGCTGTGTAAAACTTGCAGAATCTATATTCAACGCCATCACATCTATTAAAATTTCATTATCATAAATTGTATCCATATCGTTGGAAATCTTGTATGCCGCTTGTGGCAAAACCCCTTTTGGTTCAATTACGCGATGTGTTCCATATTTACATCCCATCATATATAACTCCTCCTACCTTCCTTTAAAATTAAACCTCCATGTATTTTACCCCTAATCCCAATATCTTTCTTGCCTCATCAGGGGTTGCAATTTCCTTTCCTAATTCTCTTGCAATCCTTACAACTTTTTCTACTAATTCTCCATTGGATTTAGCAATGACTCCTTTAGAAATGTACACGTTATCTTCAAAACCAACTCTTACATGCCCACCAGTCAGTATAGCCATTGTGGCAACTGGAAATTCATATCTTCCTATCCCAGTTGCAGTAAAAGTGCTGCCTTCTGGAATACTTTCTTTTAAAAACAGGAAGTCTCTCATTTCGCCCGATATTCCACCGTTTACTCCCATCACAAAATTGAAATGCATCGGCGCTTTTATGTATCCTTTTTTGTGAAGCCTTATTGCTGTATCAATCATACCTTTGTCAAATACCTCAAGTTCAGGCTTTATTGACAACTCATTCATTTTAAGTGCAAACTCAATTATCATATTTTCAGTATTTGCAAATATTTCATCTCCACCAAAATTTAAAGTACCACAATCTAAAGATGCCATTTCTGGCTGTAAATAAATAGGTTGAAGCCTTTCTTCACTGGTCATACCAACAGCTCCACCAGTTGAGGGCTGAATTATCACATCTGGACATCTCGCCTTTATGGCTTCGATACACTCTCTAAATCTCTCTTTGTCTTGTGTAGGTGTTCCATCATCATAACGGACGTGCAAATGAATAATGCTTGCCCCTGCGTTGTACGCTGATTCCGCTTCTCTTGCAATTTCTTCTACTGTATATGGTACATTTGGATTGTGTTTTTTTGTGACTTCTGCTCCACATATGGCAGCAGTTATTATCAATTTTTCCACTGCCTATCCCCCCATCTTTATTTCTTATACCTTTGCTTATCCTTTGGAACTACGCATGTACCGCTGGCTCTACATACAACGATTGGTTTATCTAAAACTTCTGCCGCCGAATCGCTAATGTCAGGCCTTGCTGCTATCACCTTTTTGGCTTCAAACACCATTTTCCTCGAAGTATTGCCCACTTCTACTATTTCACCTGTAGCTTCTATAAAATCTCCTGCATACACTGGTGCGAGAAATTCAACATTGTCATAGGCTCTAAAAAGTCCTTCATCTCCATCATGCCGTATCAAAAGTTCTGTTGCAACATCCCCAAAAAGGTTTAAAATTCTTGCCCCATCAACAAGATTTCCACCATAGTGGGCATCGTGCATACTCATCCGCACTCTTATTATTGCCTTCAAACCAATCCCCCCTTTACTTTTTCTTTGTAAAAATAAAAGCACTGAAAGATTTTCAGTGCCTAAATAGCCTTTTTGGCAAAGAAAAGCGCTATTTATGCAATGAAAATCTTTTCACTGCATAAATAGCGCTCCATGGGCCCTCACCCATGACAGTGATGAGTTTTGTTCTCACCCCCAAGGATATACTTAAGAACAAGTATACCCTTTCGGCAGACAAACCTTCGCCACAAGTATTGGAGGTTCTTCTCCTTAACACCTTGTGGGTACCTGCTTGCCCGCTCCTCTATTTATGCTATTAAAAGCTATTAAGTTTTCAAAATTAATGTAAAGCTTATCATCTACAATATATTATATCACACCCAAAAAATTTTTGACAATACAATATCAAAAATTTTTGTAAAAAAGGGCTTTAACAAGTTAAAGCCCTAAAAAGTATTTGTAAAAGCTCAAATCATCTGTAAGTTCTGGATGAAATGCTGTAGCAAGTAAATTGTCCTGCTGTGCCGCAACAATTTTACCTTCATATTTTGCAAGTATCCTAACACCATCCCCTACACTCTCTATATACGGCGCTCTTATAAACACCGCTTCTATCTCATCTTCAGATACCGCTGGTATCATAAGCCGCGTCTTGAAACTGTCAATCTGACTTCCGTAAGCATTTCGTCTAACAGTAATATCCATTATTCCAAGGTGTATCCTCTCATCATTAACTATATGTTTAGCCATAAGTATCATGCCTGCACAAGTGCCCCATATAGGAACTTTCCTCTCGTTTAACTTTAAAATGGCATCTTTAAGCCCAAAATCTACAAGTATTTTTCCTATTGCAGTGCTTTCGCCACCTGGAATAATGAGGGCATCGAGAGTTAAGATAGTGTCCCTGTCCTTTGCCTCTACCGCTTCAATTCCTTTTATAAGCTTTAATTTATCCATATGTTCCTTAACAGAGCCTTGAACTCCCAAAACTCCTACGCGCAAATTACCATCCCCTTGTTGCATATAAATCTTTTTCTTCCAGTTGCCTTATATCTATGCTGGCCATCGCTTCTCCTAGCCCTTCTGAAACTTCCGCAATTATTTCCGGCCTATCAAAATATGTTGTGGCTTTTACTATAGCAGCTGCCATTTTCTCAGGGTTTTGCGATTTAAATATTCCTGAACCCACAAAAATTCCATCTGCACCCAGTTGCATCATAAGTGCCGCGTCTGCCGGTGTGGCAATACCTCCCGCTGCGAAATTCACAACTGGAAGTCTTCCGTGTTGTGCAACATATTTTACAAGGTCATAGGGCGCCTGAAGTTCTTTTGCAGCAGCCATAAGTTCGTCTTCCCTTAAAGTTGTAAGCCTTTTTATTTCGGCATTTATCGTCCTCATATGCCTTACAGCCTCTACTACATTTCCAGTCCCTGCCTCTCCTTTTGTCCTTATCATTGAAGCTCCTTCTCCTATGCGCCTTAAAGCCTCTCCGAGGTTTCTCGCACCGCATACAAACGGCACTTTAAAATCCCATTTGTTTATATGGTACATCTCATCTGCAGGGGTTAAAACTTCGCTTTCATCAATAAAATCTATCCCGAGTGCCTCTAAAATCTGTGCTTCCACAAAATGCCCAATTCTAACTTTTGCCATAACAGGGATTGATACTGCTGCCTTTATCTCCTTTATTATTTTAGGGTCTGACATTCTTGCAACTCCGCCTCTTGCCCTAATATCAGCTGGAACCCTTTCAAGTGCCATGACAGCAACAGCACCTGCTTTTTCCGCAATAATTGCCTGTTCTGGTGTTGTCACATCCATGATGACACCACCTTTTAGCATTTGGGCTAAATTTTTATTTAGTTCATACCTTTCATTCATTGTTCTACTCCTCCTTACAATTGTATCGGTATTTGTATGTATCTTAATATCAATTGTATCTATTAAATAATAACAAGTCAATCGGAACATTATAGATACAAAAAAAGAATGCATAACGCATTCTAATCTAAAAGTTCTCTATACAATTTCATTAAACTTTCATTTATATTGTTTAATTCACTTACAATAGGACTTAAATCTTTTGTTATATCTTTACTGTATATTAACTCTTGAAGTTTATTCAATGCTTTGTCACTTCTTAATTTCATTTCTTCGACCTTGTTAGTAAGTTCAACACTCAGCTTAACTTTATCTTCAACTTCTGCAGTGAAAAGTTTATCTTCTTCAAAATTATATGTATCATATCGCGAGGGTATCAAAGTCTCTATGCCAAGTTGATTTTCAATCTTATCAGCTAGTTCTTCCTGTGCTTCATTTTCCCCGTGTACAATGAATATTTTCCTTGGCTTATCCGTAAATTGAGAAAGCCAATCTAATATACCCTTTTGGTCTGCATGCCCAGAAAAACTTTCAATATATTCTATTTCAGCTTTTACGCTGATATCCTCACCAAATATTTTGACATTTTTTTCTCCTTCCAAAAGTTTACGTCCTAAGGTCCCTTTTGCCTGATACCCCACAAACAAAACCGTGCATTCTGGCCTCCACAAATTGTGTTTTAAATGGTGTTTAATTCGCCCAGCTTCACACATCCCACTGGCTGATATGATTATGACAGGTGTTTTAATTTCATTTAGTGCTTTTGATTCTTCTACACTGTGGGTAAAGTGCAAATTAGGAAAGTCGAGGGGTAAATCTCCTCTTTTAATGTATTCTTGAGCTTCACTGTCCAAATATTCATGATGTTTAGTAAAAACATCTGTTATAGAAGTTGCAAGTGGACTATCTACATAAACAGGTACGTTGTTTAAAAACTCTATTTCGTCTTTGTACAATTCTCTGTTTTTATGTAATTCATATAAAAGTTCTTGAGTCCTTCCGACAGCAAAAGAAGGTATTATGACATTTCCGCCTCTCTTTACGGTTTTTATGATAATCTCCATGAGTTTTTTTGCCCTATCTCCAATATCTTCATGAAGCCTATTGCCATATGTGGACTCACACAAAACATAATCCGCACTCTTAATCGGTGTAACTTCTTTTAAAAGAGGAATTTTTTTATTCCCCAAATCCCCTGAAAATACAATTTTAGTTTCTTTACCTTTTTCATTTACCCAAACTTCGATTATAGATGAACCAAGCATATGTCCTGCATCATTAAACCGCACTTTTACATCTTGCGCTGGTTCAATTATTTCTCCATAATCTATTCCATAGAAAATGCTTAAAGAATCTTTCGCCTCATCAGCAGTATAAAGAGGTTCCCTTAAAGGCTTATCTGCCCTTTTCCTTTTTCTGTTTTTCCATTCACTTTCCATCTCTTGTATATGCCCACTGTCTGGAAGCATATACCTGCATAAATCCACGGTAGCTTTTGTAGCGTAAATCCTTTTTCTGTATCCCCTCTTGTACAAAAGAGGAATTCTTCCGCTGTGGTCTATGTGAGCATGAGTTAAAAGCACAAAATCGATATCATTTACATCAAAAATAAATTCTTGATAGTTTAGCTCGTCTTCAACTTCTCCCCCTTGAAACATTCCGCAGTCAACAAGAAACTTAGTCTTTTCTGTCTCAACTAAATAGCATGAGCCTGTAACTTCTTTAGCAGCTCCCAAAAAACTTATTTTCACAATAACGTCTCCTTTCATATTTAGGAATAATAATTTTCTTCGATCCATTTATTTATATAATATATATATTTAACAAAATCATCCAAATGGTTCTTTAATATGTCAACAATCACCTTCTCATCAATTTTCATGTAATCATGTACAAGTATATTTCTAAAAGAAATCATATTAGAAATATTTTTGGCAAAATTTTCTGGTAAAATGTTTGATTTACCTAATAATAAAACCGTTTCTCTATAGGTATCGGGTTTTTCCAAACCAAGAGAAGAAATAATTATATTGGCTATATCAATAACACATTCTATAGATATTTGAATTCCTCTTTCTATTCCCCAATATTTGAGCATATCCTCTTTTATATTTTCTTTATTTACTTCTTGCGATACTTTTTTTAACAATATTAAATTTTTTTGTAACTCTTTTATTTTAGAATTTATTGTTTCTATTATACTTTTAGTCACTATTATCACCTACAACACTTTTTACCCATTCTTTAATAACATCCATCTGCACTTTTCTAAAATATTCCATGTCCATATATTCTCTTAGAGTTTTAACCTCAAATTCCACCTTTACATCTTCATTTTCTTCAAAAATAAGTTTGCCGTGCTTTATTACTTGATGCTTAAGCACTGGATTTGCAGAATTTAATATTACCAAATCTATATCATCTCGTTTAAATATTGAAACCAAATCGCCAATTAAAGCAAGTTTGTCCATAGGATCATATCCATTCCCTAAAAGTACAGCAATATCAAGATCACTATTTTTTGCATTAGTGCCTTTACTATATGAGCCAAAAACATATATCAACTTTATATCATATTTACCCTTTAAATATTGCAAATTTCTCTTAAATATTTCTTCCACTTCTTTTAAATCTCTCTGAACCACTAAAGACACCTCTTTAAGAAGGCATACTCATTACCTTAATTTTACCACTCCCCCTTACCATCTTCAATCAATTTTATATCATTTATAATATCATCTATTATAAGTTCCTGATACCCTGCTTTTTTTATTATTTTCATCTCTTTTACCACATCAAATAGTAAAGGTGATTCAATCTTATTTAGCTTACTAAGCCTTACATTATTTATGACTTCATTTGAAAGAGATTTTAAATAATCTTCTACATCGTACCTTAAAAAATGAAACTTGTCTCTATACCTTTTGTATAATCTATCTGCTATTGTCAAACCCTCTGGATCAAAATCTCCTGAGTAATATATCTCTGTCCCTTCTTTATAAAGCATATCTAAAAGCAGGAGAGAAGAAAGTTTTGGCTGGCCATATGTGCATACAAGAGGAAATACTTTGCTTGTGGCATCTATTAAAGATGTAAAAACTGAAGGATTCTCTACAACATACACTTTCTTAGAAGGGCTTATGACTCTCTCAATTTTGCTCAAATTTAAAAGAGGAACTTGCAAGACTTGATTGCTTTCATAAGCAGCCTTAAATACTTGATTTTCCGTATCGCCCTCATATGCCAAAAGTCCTGAGAGTGTAACATAATTGGATATTTCATCTATCAAAATGCCAACGTTGTAATAAAGTTCTGATATTTCTTCACTTCCTTTTACTTCATTAAGCCCCATTAAAGTGCATAAAGCGTTTATAAACATACTTCCAGCTTCTGTATTTGAATCAAAATAGTGAGGATTACGTGCAATCTGGGAAGAAAACACCGGCAGTCTTTTCTTTTCTCCTTTATAAACAGGCAAATTGTTTATGGCATCGCATACGTACATTATATCTTTTTTTAATCCGTCCTTATCATTTAAATACCTCTGATTTACTGCCCTTACCCCTACAGCGGTTCCTTCATACAAACTTTTTAGCCAATCAATGCACTTACATTCCTGGTATTTAGAGAAGAGCTCTTTAAAGAACTCTTCTCTTTCTTTTGCCAATATTTCCATATCCTCTTTTTTGCTGGTGAGTTTTTCGCCAAAATAGTATTCCAGTATGTCTTTTAGCGTATACTCCTCAAATCGCGTATTTTTTAGCGACTCTTCAAACTTTGCTACATCAATGGATGCAGATTTTTTTGTCCTATAGTCTTTTTTAAAATGGTTTGTAAGTACTTCTTTTTCATCTTCCGTAAGATTATCAAGCTTTACAACGCCTCCAAGCCGTCCTAAACTTCTGTACTTTTCCCGTATACCTTCAAAAATCCTCTTGTATCCCTTTTTTCTTTAAAATATTTAAGTTCTTCTTTATTCATTTATAGCACCCACCTCAAGAGCAGCAACCTCCTCTTTCTCAGGAAGTATAAGGTGCTTTACTTTTCCATCCCACAAATACTTCATGACCAATACAGCCTTTGCATTTTTTGGCCTTACAAGTTCATAAATTGAAAGCTTGGGAACAGTGTCATAATCTCCCCACAAAACCTGCGAATTCATTATATAATTAAACCTCAGATCTTCAATCAGTTTAAACATATCCCTTATGTTTGTGTCATCAACTCCTGCAAATGCTTCATCTAGAGATATTATGCGAGGTGCAGTCGGCGATGCTCCCTCATATCTTGAATAAACCGCGGAAAACAAAGGTATATACATGGCCATCGCTTTTTCTCCGCCGCTTAGCTTATTAAAGGCATTATCAGTAAGCTCCTTGCGGCTTTCCCCTTCTTTTCTGTAGTAAAGCTTAAACTCAAACCAATCCCTGTAATCTAATATTTCTTTCATAATCTTGTGAAAAGTTTCTGTATTGTTTTTTCCTCCATTGCCCTCCTGGCTCTTTCTACTTTTGACCTAAAATGATTTACAACTTTATCGAAGACTTCCTTTTTCAGCATATCAGCATCAGATTTTAAAATATCCACAAGCTCTTTTGTGTCAAGTTCTTCTTCATTAGAAGCAGGAATGCTTCTCCACTCAATAGAGAATTTAAGTCCGCTGGAAGTATCCCTTTCAGACATGAGTTTATTCATTTTCTTTACCCATTCTTCTGCTTTAAAAATCTTTGCTCTTATCTTAATTCCCACATTGTGCATTATAATCTCTTCAAAAAGAATCTTATCAGTCTCTCTTAAAAGGCTTTCATTCGCCATTATATCTTCTTCAATATTAGAATAAAGCGTATATAAAGACACAATTTTACCATTTATATTTGCCGTAATATTGAGCCTTCTCTGCTTATTCTTTGCCTCTTTTATTCTTTCATTGTCTCCCTCATAAGCTTCATCAAAGATATTGCCAATTGAAAGTCCATATTCCAAAAGTTCGTTGCGAGTTTCAAAATACACATTTTGAAGTCTCTCTGTAAACTTTTCTCTGTCAAAGCCCGCTTTGTCAAAAAAGCCTTTGTATTCAGAAAGAATGCTTTTGCTTAATTTTAACATATCCTCCATTTCAACGTCTTGCTTGACAAAACCAAGTGCTAATTCCTTTTTTAAACCCTCTTCAACAATATTGTAAATTTTCTCTTTAAGATTAATCTCTTCTTCAATGTTTAAAAGGTCTTTTAAGCTTCTCTGTAGCCTCTCCTCAAGTTTTGCTTTTTCGGCTGATTTATTTGTAATCTCTTTAGGTATTTCCTCCAGCCTTTTTAGGCAAATCTCCAGTTCTTTTTCAATTTCTTCAAGTCCAAGTTCTTTTAATGTCTCTTTTAGCATCTCAATTTTCTTATCAGAACTCTGTATTTTGTTTTCCAGTACGTCTATTTCGTACTTTAAGTTATCAATATCGTATTCTAAATCTTGTTTTTGCTGCAATAACATTTCTTCGTTTGAAATTTGCAAAACATATTTATTGTATAGTATTTCTACTTCATTAAGCCCTGAAGCGTATTCTTCCGCATATTCATAGGCAGAAGAATAGGTATCAATATCTGGATGTATGTTTATGCCAGATGTCAATTCTCTTACAACAGCTTTCTTTTTCTGAAGGTCCTCAAAACAGTTTTTAACTGTGAAAAGCTGTTCATCCAGTTTATGAGAGGTGTATTCGTAATCAGCCTTTGCCGTTTTTAAATATCTATATGCTTCTTCAATATCTTCTTTCCCGGGAAATGCCGAATATTCGTAATCCAGCCTCTGTATCCTTAATTTTTTTGCATTTATTTCCTCATCGATTGCAGATATTTCAGCTTTTATAGCCTGTATTTCTTCTTGTATAGATTTAATAAGTTCTTCTCTGTAGCGCTTTCTAGACTCACTTCCGATGTACTTTGATTTAACTTTATCCCGTGCTTTCCCTTTTATTACTCCTATTCCATATGCGCCATTTGAATCGATATAAGTTGTCCCGCCTTCTTCTGATACAAATATATTGCTTAAAGCATCTGAAATATCTTCTGGTGAGACTCCTTCTTCATTGTCAACTACTCTAAAATACTGAGATACATTTAACATCATATTAAAGCTTCCAGGCATAACATATTTATCCGCCATATTGCTGTCCATTTGAAGAGCTTTTTCAAAATATTCTTTTGGCACGATAAGAGCGTCCAAAAGCCCCATGTCTTCTATCGCAGCTTCTATATTTCCTCTTGTCTCTTCATCCACATCCTCTTTAAAATCAATCGCCATGTAAAGAGGAATGTAAGGAATTCCAGCTTCTTTAAGCCTTTTTCTGTTGTTTATGACTTGTTCATCTCTTTCAGGCTCAGGGTCTTTTTTGTTTTTCCATTCCTCCAATAACTTTTCTTTCTCATGAAGCTGATTTTCTTTTACCTCTCTTTGATTTTCTAATCTTAAAATTTCTTGCTGAATTCCATTTAGTATTTCCTCATAGGGTTTTCTCACAAAAGCCAAAATATCGTCAAATCCTTTATCCTCTCCATACGCCAGTATGACACGGCTTAAGCCTTCCAATTGGCTACTTAAAAGCTTAAGCTCTGCATTGCCCTGTGACCAACTATAAACTCTTTCAACATATTCTCTTTTTTGTTCGTCAAAAAGCCTTTCTGCCTCATTAAGCTTTTTAGCCTTGTCTTCTCTTTCTTTTTTAAGCCTTTCCTGTTCTTTAAGTGCGGCATCATACCTTTTATTTGCTTCTATTTCTTCTCTCAATGCACTCATTGCACGCTTTATTTTATCTTTATGCTTTTTTAATTCATTTTTCCAATAAGTAAAATCAAATTCTTTTCCATACACTTTTTTAAGTTCACTTACAGAAAACTCATGTTCCATGAAATCTATATCCTGTGCAATTGAAGATATATCCTCTAATCTATCCTGTAGTTCTTTCTCCAGTTTGTATTTTTGTTCCTCAATGTTTTTTATCTTTCTTTCTAAACCATAATATTTATCTTGTTTATTACGGAGTTCTTCTTCTTTTTTAGACTTATCCTCCAAATACTGCTTATATCGATCCTCTTCTTCTAATAATTCTTTTTGGGTTCTTTTAGCATCACCACTTGAAAGCTGTTCTTCCTTTTTCTTTAAGGCTTCTCTTTCACTTTCAAGAGAAATGATGTCATTTCCTAAGTTTGCTATTGTACTTCTGTAATTTTCAATATCTTTAGTTAAATTATCGTATTCTTTTTTTGATGCGTATAAATCGCTGTATGCCTTTACTAAATCCCCAGCCTTTTCATAAAGAATGTATTTGTTGTAGTTGTCGTACTCGTTTTTAAGCTTTTTTACTGCAGCCATATTCCTGTAAAGAACATCAAGGTGCATCTTAATCTGGTCCATGTTTTCTATGGTTTCTGAAAGAGGCCTCAAATCATCATCTGTGAGTGAAGGCAGTGAAGCCTTCATAATTTCATATATCACAGTAGGCCTGAAGTCTTTGGAAAGCTTTGGACTTCTAAGCTGTATCAGCAGTTTTATGAGCTCGTCGTATTCCTCAATAGAACTAAAGCCAAAAATGTATTTATTGACCATTTCCATGTACTCTTTTTGGCTTTCAACTACTTCTCCGCCTTCACCTATTCTATTTTTAAGTTCCTTTTTGGTAAGTGGGACTTTTACTCTTTTGCCGTCATCGCCTATTTCCATTTTGTATAAAAAGAAGTCGATACCTATACGCCTGCCGTCAAGTATTACAAAGCCCCAAAAGTCCATATTTTGATGCCTTTTCGCCTTTAGTCCAATGCCTATTGTAATGTAGCTGTCTTTTTTCTTTTTTAAATTCCATGAAAAGATAGCCAGTTCTTTCATCAAGCCCACTTACCTCTTCTTCCCCAAGAAGATAGTCCTCAAGCTTCCTCGCCTTTGAGCCAAAGGGATCAAGTCTTTCAGGACTTTTGTTGCCATCTAATACTAAAGGTATGAAACTCTGCATTGTCACTGACTTTCCAGAACCATTAGCACCTCTTAAAAGAAGCCTTCCGTCTGCAAACTCAAATATTTCATCATCATAATACCAAAAATTAAGAAGCCCAATCCTGTTAATCATCCATCTTTCGGCTAATTTTTCACTCATCTGCATCTTCTCCTTTTTCAAAATCTGGAGGATATTCCCCAATTAACTTTGCCGCCATAGGCAATATTTTAATAGAATGCAATTCCTCAACTCTTTTTATCATCTTAAAGCTTTCCATGTTTTCAATGACCTCTTCTATAAGCTGCTTTTCACTCATCTCCCTGTAAGATTTATACCAACCATCACTAAATCTTTCCTTTACTTTCAAAATAATATTTATAAATTCTGCTTCAGTTATATCTATAGTATCATCAGGATTATAGGCGAGTTTTCCATCTTCAATCATTTGTCTTATAACTTTATTTACCTGCAGCATTATATCAGATATGTTTTTGTTTTTGTCGGGAAAATAGGACTTTAAATATTTGTTGTCATTAAAGAGAACAAAAGCAGAAGTTTTGTGGAGGTGAAGTTTTGCATCAAGATACTCCTCTAAATCTTTCGCTATGGTGTTTCTGTAATTTTTTATATACATGAAGTCTTGGTCATCAGGTCCTTCACTATACACAGCAGGTGAAAGAATAAGTTTTCGGTACACCCTGTGTCTTCTCTGTATAACCGCATCTTTGGGGTTTGAAAGATTTAAATCCTCCTGCAAAAAATCCTCAATCTTCATGTCTTCAGTAATTTCTCTGTTAAAAGACCTCAAAAAATACCTTGAAATACCTGTGTTTTCGTAAAGAACCTCAGTATCTTCACTTTCTGAAAATCTCTCGTGGTCACCATCATCTATTTTAATTATGCCAATATCTACAGCAAAATTGAGCACCCGCACAAGTGACTTTCTGTGCTGAAAAAGCGTCCAATCTACTTTATCAGGTCCCTCATACTGCGCCTCTATGTATTCCGTTATATTAGACAGCACAAACTGGTCTTCCGGTCCTTTATCCTCCAAAAAAGCTAAGAGCAAACACAAAAATGCATAATCCATAGGCATTTGAAATGCATCTATCCCCATCCACTCTTCAACATCTGACGGCACTTTTTCTAACTTAATAATATATGGGTTTATAATCAATCTATATCCTAACTTCTCTTCAACAAAAGGTTTTATTTTATTCTCAGCATCTCTTATTTTGTTGAAATTTTCTCTATCCTCTCTCAGTATCCAAAAATTTTCAAGAAGCATCTGAAGTTCTTCCATTTTTTTCACCTTCAATCAACAAACTCAATTACAATATCAGGCATATCAAGATTACCATCCGTGCATTTTAGTATTGCCCTTTCACCATTCTTTGGCATATGAAGCCTGTATGTTCTTCCATCTTCTGTTTTTCCTGTAAAGCCATTTCTTGCTATCGCTTTTCCTATCCATTTAAGTATCGTTGCCCTCACAAAAGGTTTTACAACAGGTAAATCCTTTATCCTTATTCTATTGCCAACAATGCAACTTGCTATTATTTCATCTTCTATATTTTTCTGATTGAGATAGTCCATCAGCATCTCCGTCTTGTCAGCACTTCTATCAATAATCGCATTTGTCTTAACATAATTACTGTAGCTCCTTGTTTTTGGCTTTATAATCACTTTAAAGGGCGGTTCTTCCCATACGCTCTGGTTTACACTTTCTGTCTTTCTTTCAAAATCACCTTTTATGTGCATTGTGTAAAAGCAACCGAAAACCGCCGCAGACAAAAGGTGTGCTTCTTTAATACTACCTGCTTTTGCAAACATTTTAGAAAGAGCAATATATTCATTCTTTCTGCTGGCAGCTTTCATTCTGTTTTCTGCTATTCTCGCCGCATACATTGTTATTTTTCTGATTATTTCGTTTGATATATTAAGAAGCCTTACTGCCTCGCTGTCTTCAAAGTTATGACCTGTAAACCAAAAAGATATGTTATTCCACTTATCCATCAAATCTTCTTTTACTTCCTCTTCATTTAAAACCCTGTCAATTCTTGGGATACTCATTTCATATTGGCATAACTTATCTACAACGGAATTGACAATCTCCGGACTCACCTTTTTCAAAAAGCTCTCTATGGCAACAGAAAATCTCTGAAGGTCTTTTATAAAATCTCTTAAATATTCTATAAGTTTGTCTTTGTAAATGATAAACTGCTCTGACTTCATAAGTTCATCAGCGTTAGAACTTTGAAGACTTGCAATGTAATCTGTCGCATTGTGATATATATTTTCAAAGTCGGTATTGAGGTCTTCCCACCATCTGTTTATTTCCTGTAAATCCTCTTTTTTCGCCATTTCATTTATCTTTATTAAATTCCGGTAAATTCTTTCAAATAAAGACGGCTGTAGTGACCCACCATAACCAACGATGCTTTCCAGCCTTATGGTCATTCTTTCTATCTCAATAGAATATGGACTTAATTGATATCTGAATTTTTTGTTTTTAAATTCGTCAATCGTAGAAGCTTTACTGGTATCTTGTGTCGCAATAAGGTTTTTCCATTCAGTAAGTGCTTTTAAATCCTGCTCACATTTTTCCATTGTATAGTCGGCAAACACGTCAAATTGACTTACATATTCATATACATCCTCTTTATACAGCCAATATTTAAATTTCTGGTACTGTTCATAAAAATACCTCATGATGAGGCGATATCGCGAAGCATTTTCCGCAGACAAATACTTTACCTCTTCAATCGGTTTTATCACATTCAAATCAAGTTTATCTTCCATAACACTTCACCTTGCATCTATATTTCATATATATTGTAAACTTAATACTCCATCATTTCAATTTATTTTTTGACCTTTTGAAACAAAAATCCTTATTATTTCTCACGATTAGTGGAATAATAAGGATTTAAAAAATCTTCTCATCATTTTCACTTTTAAGCATTCCATTTCTGTCTGGGATTCTTCTTCGTGCTTTAAACTCCTCAGAATGACATAGGCAGAGATATCATCCTGAAGCGCAGCCGAAGGATCGCAGGCCCCTTACCATTGACCATAATATTAATACCCTCTTAAAAAGTGCTTCCATTATAACCCCAATTCTGTCCTTCTATTTCTTGGATAACCATATAAATACTGTCTTTTCTATAGCCCAAAACCTTATTTAAAACATCACAAATCCTTTTTGATATTTCTTCCTTTTGTCCCTTTTGAAGTTTGCCAACAAGCTTTATCTCGACAATGCCACCTCTTTAAGAGGTTGTCCATGGAAAAATATATCCTCTTCTTCAGTAAATCTTACCATAAGCCAATTTTCACTTTTTCCTGCAACTTCATACATCACATCGGCAAATTCTTTCTTTAAAATTTCTTTCTTTTCTGATGCAATCTTTTCTTTTGTAATTAAATTTACAATTGGCATAAATCTCACTCCTCTTTTATAATAGATTCCATCTCATTGATAAATTTCCCAACATCTTTTTTTAGATTATCCACAGCTTCTGGAAAAATCTCTAACAATCTTGCTATTCGTTCGGGCATAAGATTAAATCCATAAATATTTCTAAAAATATGTCTAAATCCCCTAAATTCATTAAGCAATAATTTAGTATCTGTATTTATAAAAGCTGGTCTTTCCCCTTCTATCGGCATAGACATTTGCTCAAGTAATTCTAAATGCCATTCAGCCCCAGATGGCATAAAACCATCTATATTTTTTGCAACAATTTTAAACATATTTTCAACAGCAGTATAAAAATCATGGAAAATAGAGCCAATAGCTCTTAACACAAAATCATCAGTCAGTTTTTGTTTCAAAGTTTTTTTGTCAAACATATCTTTCGTCTTTAAAGTATCATACAATTTTTGTATATTCTCAAGTTCCATTTTGAGTCTTGCTGAAATAACTTTTACCTTACCCACATCCACTACCCTATTTCCCTCCCCTCTTTCTCTATTTCCTTTAACAAAGCCTCCGTAGCATCTCGTTGTGTAACTATACTCACTTTATAAGGCCTTGCAATATTCTCTATCTCAACAAACATTGTCCAGTAATTAAACTTATCATCATCCCAATCATCTACAAAAATATCAATATCCGAAAATTCCCAAAAATCAAATCCCCTTGCCAGTGATCCATACAAGACAACTTTACTCACATTATATTTTTCTTTCAAAAATTTAGCAATCTTATACGCTTTATCTAATGCATCCTTTTTTCGTATTTCTAGCATTTCTTTCTCTTTTTCACTCTTTAACCGCCAATTTTCACGTATTTTCTTTTTCTCTTCATCAGTGATACTCATCTTCCTCACCACACAAAATTCTTTACATATATTCTACCATTTTATAGGATTCAGGTTATGAATAGTGTTTAAAGTATTAAAAATTATTCAAAATTTTATTAATACTATTCTTTATTAGGCTACATTCAGCCTAACCGGGTGTAACCCCACACCCTCTATCCCCTCTGCAAATGCTTGGGGGAATACTTTTTTGATAATGTTGTATGCGCTGTTTACATCCGCATTTATTAAAACACCTTTATTGCTCCTAAATAATCCTCTTTTTATCCTGCGGCTTAGGTCATAGTTTTCTTTGCTGACTTCTTCTCTATCTAAAAAACTACAACCACTGGTATAACTCTCTTCTACCAGTATGAGGTTTATCCTTTCTTCTTCACATTTGTATTTGAGCATGTTTATGAATTGATAGTAAGGAATACTCACGAAATTTTGATTGTTTATTTTTCCTAATCCTATTTCCTGCTTCCATCTCGAGTTGTATCCAACCACAAGTGTATCTATGTTATATTGTTTACAAAAGTTTACTATAAATCTGCTTATTTTGTGCATAAGGTCCTTTATTTTGTTATTCCTTTTTAGAGTTAGTTTTTCAATCCTATTGCTGATACCTTTTTCTCCTACATAATTCATTAACTCTGCCTTTTTCTTGTTGTAATACTGATTTATTGACTTAATAACTTTGCCATTAATAACAATAGGCTTTATGCCTATGTTATTTATCAAAGTTACAAAGTTATTAAAGCCCTAAATCTATTCCTGCTATCCTTTTTGGCGGCCTTTGTATTTCAGCTATTTCCTTTTCATAAACTATTTCAACAACATAAACACTTCCTTTTGGAATTATTCTGACTTCTCTTAATTTGCCTGTTATTCTTGTTTTTAACTTTAAATCTGTTTTTGGGAAAGTTAAATGCTCATCTTTAATTTTACACTGTTGATTTGTGAATATAGCAACGCTTCTTCCATTTTTCTTTTTGTATTTTGGTAAATTAGGTCTGCCATTAAACTTGCTTTTATCTTTTCTCCATTCTTTCATTGCTCTAAAAAACGCTTTCCAGTTTCTATCGAGAAGTCTTAAGGTTTGTTGTGCTATTTGTGCTGGTAAGTTTTTGTATGTTTCGTGTTCTTTTAACATCTTATTAAGGTCCCTGTATCTTATCCATTTGTGGTTGTTTATAAATTCCTGTCTTTTAATGTAGTTGGCATAATTGTATAAGTTTTTTGCTGCAAAGCATATTTTATCACAATAAGGCCATAATTCATGATTTTTATTTATCTGTATCTGTTCTACTCTCTTGACTATTATCTTCAAACACCTCACTTTCTAAAAGCTTTCTTATTTTTTGAATTTTTCTTTTGCTGTAGAATTTTATACTGTAACAGTGCAACAAACTTATAATTTCTTCAATTATTTCCTGAGAATCAAGCTTCTCATTTCCAACTTCTGATACAACAACTATTTCAGTATTAAACTTTCTAAATAAATGTTTAAACAATTCAAATCCTGCTCTGCTTAACCTGTCTTTGTAAGCTATAATAACCCTCTCTACTTTACCTGCAAGAACATCATCAAGCATTTTAAAAAATTCATTTCTCTTTTCAAAGCTAATTCCACTTGCTATATCAGAAAATACTCCATGTATTTTATAACCATTATTAAAACAAAACTGTTTTAATAATTCAATTTGATTTTCTAAATCCTTTTTTTGTTTTGGGGTTGAAACCCTTGCATAAATATATGTTTTTCTTTCAACGCCTTTCATAAAAATTTTGTATACGTCTTCTTCATTATAATCATAAAATCCATTTGGCATAACTGTTACTCTTATTTTTCCTTCTTTTACATATTTGGTTAGTGTTGGCCTTGATATTTTTAATAATTCCAGAACCTCTTTTGCTTTCATATTTATATCACCCATAAATATTATAGCATAACTTACGAAGCAAAGTAAATATATTTTATTAAAAACTTTAATATGTTTAAAACACTTTATTATTTTTTGTTACTATATCAATCATCCAACAAAACTTATGAGAAGCATCACATTTAAAACCGTCACTATTATTCCTATAGTCCACAACAATACCTTATAAAGCAATGTATTTGCAAACTTTCCCATTATCTTCTTTGAAGAAGTCAAATAAATGAGCAAAAAGATTGTAATTGGAAGCTGTACACTCAAAAACATCTGCGAATAAACCAGTCCTTGAAAGGGGCTTTTTACAAAGAATATTATTAGTACTGCAAAAATATATGTAATTCCTACGCCAACTTTTGTATGTGCATCGTGTATATCATATGGTTCTCCATATATCCCCGCAAAAATACTTCCACCTGCCATACCTGCTGTTATAGATGAAGAAATTCCTGCAAAAAGAAGAGCCAAAGCAAAAACCACTGCTGATGCATTTCCCAAAAGAGGTTTTAACATCTGCTGTGCCTGATTAAGCTCAGTTACAGTTACATTATTGGTAAAAAAAGCCGATGCTGCAACAATAATCATAGCACTGTTTATTCCCCAACCTATTATCATAGAAAAGATAGTGTCAAAATACTCATAATTAAGCTGTTTCACTATGACTTTCTCATCTTCTAAATTCCACTGCCTGCTTTGTATTATCTCCGAGTGCAAAAACAAATTGTGTGGCATAACAACAGCACCAAGTACACTCATAATTATAGGCATAGAACCTCCTGGAAATTCTGGTTTCACCCAGCTTACAGCTGCTTCTGCCCATTTCACATCAACTAGCGAAAGCTCAAATATAAAAGAAATGCCAATAAGAGATACAAAACCTATAATCCACTTTTCCAACTTTTTATAGGAATTTGTATAAAGCATCCATGAAACAAAAACAACAGTAATCAAACTTCCTATCTTTATAGGTATCTTAAAAAGCATTTGAAGAGCTATCGCGGCACCTAAAATTTCTGCCATCGCCGTCAAAATCGCCGCAAAGACAGCTGAAATAAGAAGTAATCTCGAAGTAAAAGGCTTTAAAAACTTAGTTGCAGCTTCAGACATGCAATAACCTGTAACTATACCCAGATGTGCAGCATTATGTTGAAGTATAATGAGCATGATAGTAGATAAAGTCACCATCCATAAAAGCTTATAACCGTAAGACGACCCTGCAGCAACATTAGAAGCCCAATTTCCCGGGTCAATAAAGCCAACAGTAACCAGTAACCCAGGACCTATGTATTTGATAAAATCTAAAGCCATAAGTTTAGGGCGATGTTTACCTTTAAATAAATTTTTGACTTTTGTAATCATTTGTTCACCTCATCTTAAAATTTTAATCTGCACCTTTTACAACTGCAAGAGGCACAAATCGAGCAACAGGTATAGTAATTTCTCTTTTCTCAAGAACAGACACAACCTCTTCTACGTCTTTGTAAGCAAGTGGTGACTCATCAGCGATATCTTTATAAGACCGAACATTGTATATTACATCCCCCATAGCCTTTTCAAATTCCTCTTTACTGATTTTTTTAGCCTTATTTCGTGAAAGCCTTCGTCCTGCTCCGTGATTCACAGAATAAAAGGTCTCTGCCGCTTTTTCTGTGCCAACCACCACATAAGAACCTGTACCCATACTGCCAGGAATAAGAGCAGGATGCCCAGATTCTTTGTAAAAAGAAGGATTTTGAGGATGTCCTGCTGGTAAAGCCCTTGTGGCTCCTTTTCTGTGGACAAGAAGTCTTCTTCCCCCGTGTATTTCCCATTTAGCAATATTGTGAGCAACATCGTACACTAACTGAAATCCCATAGATTCAGAAGATTTTTTAAAATATCTTCAAAAGCTTTCATTACATCAAACATAATTATCTGTCTATTTGAAAAAGCAAAATTAACCGCTGCCGCCATCGCTTTATAATACGCTTTGCCCTCTTTCGAATCAATAGGAGCCGCAGCAAGTCCCTTTTCAGGAACCTCAATTCCGTATTTTTTCGCCGCTTCCCAAAGGATTTTGGTGTAATCTGTAGCAATCTGATGCCCAAATCCGCGGCTTCCCGTGTGAATCATAACGACAATTTGCCCTTTAAAAAGCCCAAATTGTCTTGCCAATTTTTCATCCAAAATAGAATCAACTCGTTGAATCTCTATGAAGTGATTGCCTCCACCTAAAGTGCCAAGTTGTTCCTCTCCTCTTTCCTGTGCTTCCTTCGATACCGCAGAAAGATCAGCACCTGAAAGCCCACCATTTTCTTCAATATACTCCAGATCTGATTTTTTTCCAAAACCAGCTTTAATAACCGCTTCTACCCCTCTGTGCACTACATCATCAAAAATTACCCGTGTAATACCCTTGTGTTTTCCCTTTTTCCCTATGCCTGTAGGAACATAATACTCGATCCGTTCTATAAGCTTATATAAAAGCTCTTTATTAAAATACGCTGCTTCAAGGCTAGTTCTTAAAAGCCTTACACCACAATTAATATCATACCCTACTGCTCCAGCTGAAATGACCCCTTTCTCCTCTATTGCCATAACTCCTCCTATAGGAAGCCCAAACCCCTCATGGATATCCGGCATACCTATAACAGGTTCCACAACTCCGGGAAGACTAGCCGCATTTGTAAGCTGCCTCAAAGACTGATCCTCATGCAAAAACTCTTTTAACGCATCATTCACATAAATAACAGCATCCACTCTCATTTTCCCAAACTTAGGAATTCGCCATCGATTAATCCCATCTTTTAGAACTGTATACCCCTGTATAACTTCTACCCCATTAGGGATTCACTCCCTTCTTCTCATTATTTCCCTACAATTAACGAATAGAAACATATCATCTATGTTACAATCTTTCTCAATTGTCCTGCCATTTCCTTTTTAATTTCATTATATCACACTTTAATTCACATTTAAGTATTCACAATAGTCTGGGATACCCGAGGAGAAACAAAAAATACTCTAAAACATCTAACCAGATTCATTATAAAAAAGGTACTAATTGCTTAGTACCTCTTTGTAAACTTTATTTTCTTTATCACAAAAATAATACTCACTTTATGGTAATTTATTCCCTGCAGCCCTATATAACTCATACCATTCCTCTCTTGTAAGTTCAATCTCTGATGCTTTGCATATATCTTTCAATCGAGCAGGATTTGTCGTACCAACAATAGGTTGTATCTTTGCTGGATGTCTTAAAATCCATGCAATAGGTATAGCAATACTTGGCACACCCTTTTTAGCAGCAATTTCGTCAATTTTGTCATTAAGTTCTTTAAATTTTTCGTTACCTAAAAAAGTGCCTTCAAAAAATCCATATTGGAACGGTGACCACGCCTGTATCGTAATATTCTTTAACCTGCAATACTCCAAAACACTGCCATCTCTATCTATAGACTGATCTACTTTCATATTCACATTAAAACCAGAATCTATCATACCTGTATGCATAATACTAAACTGCAATTGGTTTATGATAAGCTTTTGGTTTAAATACTTACTAAGCAGTTCTATCTGCATCGGATTAAAATTACTTACACCGAAATTTCTAACCTTGCCACTGCTGTGAAGTATTGAAAAAGCCTCTGCAACCTCTTCTGGTTCCATCAAAGTATCAGGACGGTGTAATAACAGAACATCTATGTAGTCAGTTTTGAGCCTTTTTAAGCTTCCATCGACAGATTTTAAAATATGCTCCTTTGAAAAGTCATAATATCCATGTCTTATACCACATTTAGTTTGAATAATTATTTTCTCTCTGATACTTGGCTTCATTTCTATGGCTTCAGCAAAAACTTCTTCAGATTTGCCACCGCCATATATATCAGCATGGTCAAAAAAATTTATGCCTTCCTCCAGAGCCGTATTTATAAGTTCCGCCACTTCCTTTACAGGCTTATCAGCAATCCTCATACAACCCAATGCAATTGCCGAGGCCTTTATTTCCCCATTACCAATATTGATATACCTCATTTAAAACACCTCTTAACTTTTTGCTTTTATTATAACATACAGCAAAAATTTTTCTAACCGTTTTTCACTAAATCCTATGTTATATCTGGTTACAATATAATCAACTTTTTTCATCTTATGTCATTCACAAACTTCGATTAATTATAAGATAATAAATGTAACTATATTGAAATCATTATAGCACTTACATATCATTCTAAAAACAAAATATCTTTTCCGCTTTCCAAATCAATTATATGAACACTTCCACTTTCAACTTCAATAAATCCTACCGAATTAATCTTATCTTCCCGTTTGCTGAGAGATGTAGAACCCGGATTAATCACCACACAATTTTCAATCTTTTTTATTAAAGGAATATGCGTGTGCCCAATTATAAAATAATCTAATTTATACTTCTTAACCAACTTATGTATATCTTCATCAGAAATATTATGGCCATGTTGAATCATAAATCTTTTCCCCTCAATGAAAGCAAAGACATACGGTGTTTGTATAGGTACATCAAGCATCATTTGGTCAACATAAGCATCACAATTCCCTTCTGCAATCAAAATTGGAACGGGAGAGGCATTTACAGCATCAGCAAGTTTTTTCGGGTCATATCCTTCAGGAATTGGATTACGGGGTCCATGATATAAAACATCCCCTGCATGTAAAATAATATCCAAATCCTTTAAAAAATCCCATGCCTTTTCCCATGATTTATAATCTCCATGAGTATCACTTATAACACCAATTTTCATATAATATCACCCTACCTTTCTACACCTTAATTTTAATTTTATCATTTTATAAAGCAAAATCCAACACAAATATTAAGAAAATTTCGACATACCATGACAAAAATAATCTAAACTCATTTTGGAACACCTGATACCAAAAGTTATATTCTGTTGCATGTATAATAGATGTATAATATAATGAAACTAAGAAAGATTTAAGAAAACACAGAATATAAAAGCTATTAAAATGTCAAACTTAGTGTAAGAAAATTAAAGGAGCAAATATGGTAGGTCAGAAATTTATAATGAATATGAAGGAGGAAATCAAATGATATGGATAATTTTAGGTATCGTAGCAGTTATAGTTTTGTGGTTTATTGTGACTTACAATAGTTTTATTAATTTGAAAAACAGAGTAGAAAATGCTTGGGCGCAAATAGATGTACAGTTAAAGAGAAGATATGACCTTATACCTAACCTTGTGAATACAGTAAAAGGATATGCTGCTCATGAAAAAGAGATTTTTGAAAATTTAGGAGAATTAAGGGCTAAGGCAATGGGAGCTCAATCAGTAAAAGAAGTAGGAGATACTAATAATCAGATTACACAAGCTCTTAAGACAATTTTTGCTGTTGCAGAAAATTATCCAGAATTAAAGGCAAATGAGAATTTTTTAAAACTCCAAGAAGAATTAACTAATACAGAAAATAAAATTGCTTTTGCAAGACAGTTTTATAATGATATAGTCATGCAGTACAATGCAGCACAACAGAGAATTCCTGCTTCTATTGTTGCAAATATGATGAGATTAACACCCAAGGAATATTATCCTGTTGATGAAGGTGAAAGAGGGCCTATTAATGTTCAGTTTTGATTAACGAGGGTGTGAGTGTAATGTCTAGAAAAACTCTATATGAACTTCAAGCAGAAAATGTAAGGAAAACTTATCTATTTATAGTTACATTTTCTCTTATACTTTTTGCTATAGGTTATTTTTTTGTATGGTATTTCAACTGGGGACTTACAGGAATAGTTCTTTTAGCAATTTTCATTGTGCTGTATAATTGGATAGCGTATGAACAGTCAGATAAAATAGCTCTCGCGTCGGTGGGAGCCATTCCGGCAAATCCAGAGGAGTATTATGTTCTTCATAATATTGTGGAAGAAGTCGCTCTCGCAGCAGGTATACCAAAGCCCAATGTTTATATAATGGAAGAATCCCAACCTAATGCTTTTGCTACGGGCAAAGACCCAAAGCATGCTTCTGTTTGTGTCACAACCGGTCTACTTCAAATGATGAATAGAGAAGAGCTCCAAGGAGTAATAGCTCATGAAATATCTCACATCAGAAATAGAGATATACTTTTAATGACGGTTGTTGCAGTTGTTGCAGGACTTATAATTTTACTCAGGGATGTAATGCTAAGAAGTATGTGGTGGGGAATGGGAGAAAGCAGAAGAAGAGATAAAAATGACAATGGAGCTATAATTCTCCTCATTATTGGGCTTATTTTTTCTATTATTGCTCCTCTTATTGTATTAATTATAAGGTCTGCAATTTCAAGACAAAGAGAATATTTGGCAGATGCAACTGGTGCATATATTGTAAGAGATCCCTATGGTCTTGCATCAGCTCTTGAAAAAATAGGTAGTTATACTAGACCTATGAGAGTTACCTCTGACGCAACAGCTCATTTGTTTATATCAAATCCTTTTGGAAGAGCGGAAAAGTTATTTGCAACTCATCCACCGATTGAAGAGAGAATTAAGAGGTTGAAGAGCCTTACAATGTAAAAGACATAAGAAAATTTTATAAGGAAGGGTGTAAATAGTAATGAAAGAAAAAGCGACATTAGAAGAGTGGAAAGAATTGTATGAGGTAACTGTTAAAATAAAGGAATTAAATCCTTGGAAATATTTTTGGGATGTAGATATAATAACACTAATTTTGCCAGAAAATGAAGAACCAGTATATTGTAGTGTAATGGGAAGAGGAGGAGAATTTTACGGTATAGGTTTTTATTTTGGGTTTGATGCTTTGGATAATTTTTACAAAATTATTGAGACTACTGATATGCCACCACAGCAAATTCAGCGATTTCAAGAAGATAATGTAATTATATGCTATTTTGGGGATAGAGAAGAGTTGTTTAAAGAAGAATTGCAAATTGTAAAAGACCTGGGATTGAAGTTTAGAGGTAGGAATAACTGGATCTATTTTAGATCTTTCAAGAAAGGATATGCTCCTTATATTTTGAATAAAGAAGAAGTATTAAAACAGACAGCAATAATGAGACATTTATTACAAGCACTAAAAAATTACATTGAAGAAGATATTGTAGTTAACTTCGAAGAGGGAGAAACTTTAGTTCATAAATACGATGAGCAAAAAAATCAATGGGTTACTTTAGCAGCTCCCCTTTTGTTACCCCAAAGAAAATATTTAATCCCTATATTAAAAGATGAGCTTCTTTTATCAAGAATGGCAAAGCAAACAACTACTTCTGCCGAAATAGAAGTTGATATAGCGTACTTGAATACCATAATTAGAGATAAAGAATATGATAGACCAATTGCAGGGAGAATTTGTATTCTTGCTGATTCTAAATCAGGGATGATAATAGATCAACATATTCTTTCTCCAGAAGATAATGAAGTACAATATGTTTTTGATATGGTAATTCCATATATTTTAAATATGGGTAAACCAAAGAAAATATTTGTAAGAGATGAGTATTTATTTCATTTATTGGTTGATTTGTGTGAAAGGACTAAAATTGGTTTGCATATAAAGAGCCGATTAAATGCGATTGATTATTTCATAGAAGAATTTGTAAACTTTAGATAGGGAGCAGGATTTTATCTGCTCTTACTTATTTTCAAGGTAATATATAATATCGCTGATGTAAATATTAAGAAAATTTCAACAAGTTCTGACTTATTTTAACGCACTGGATACCAAAGTTATATTCTGTTGCATGTACCGCTTTTTCTTGAGCTCTGCCGCAAAAGTTGACTTGCCTGCACCTGGAAGCCCTACAAGAAGGACAAGAGCCCCCATTTTCTCTCCCCTCATTCTCTTTTATTTAACTCTATTTTAACAAGTTTGAGCCGTAAAACAAAATTTTTAAAAAACTTTTACTATTCTTCCTGTGTTTTTATCAATAATTTCTATTATTATATCCAGCCTGCCGTAGAAATTATCTAAATTCTCTATTTTATAGCATTATTCATTTCTTACCAATTCCTCAGCATTCATTCCTATTCGTAATGTGTCCACATCCTATACATCTTTATAATGTGTTCATCCTCTAAAATTTCATAAATTATTCTGTGCTGAATATTTATTCTTCTTGAAAGTTTCCCTTGGAGATCACCTTTTAATTTTTCGTATGGAGGAGGATTTTGATACGGATTTTCTTTTAATATTTTTAAAATTTCTTTTGCTTTTTTGTCAAGTCCACACGCTTCTAATTTTTTTGCATCTTTTAGAGCGTATTTAGAAAATTTTAATTTATATCCCATCCTAAGTCCTTTTCATCCTTCCACTCTTCCAAGGGAATTTTATCTGACTCTATGATGCTTTCTCTTAAATTTGGTACTGACAACAAATATAGCGTTTCTTGAATAGCATTCCAATCTTCTTCGGAAATTAAGACTGCATTTCCTTTTTTAGAAGTTATCTGTATAGGTTCATTACTTACAATTATTTGTTCTAAAATTTTGTATATATTTTGTCTTACCGTTGTTACCGGTATTGTTTTCATAAAAATCACTCCTTTTAAATTAATTATAACGTACGTTTTTATGTATGTCAGTAAAAAATTATAAGATTAATAAAAACTGTTGCAAAGCCTACCACCATTAACTCTTCCTTCAAGCTCTAATATAAATCTGTTACCAAAAAAGGTACTATATGGATAAAACCTTTTCGTTTTAATTGTTTCAATCCCTTATAGGTAGGCTAAAAACTTATTCTTGCTGTCCAATATCCTCCTTTTTTTCCTGGTTTCAATCCCTTATAGGTAGGCTAAAAACAACAGAAGGATTCGTGTTGACACAGGAGCACAAATTAATGTTTCAATCCCTTATAGGTAGGCTAAAAACATAGTTGCCTTTGCTCCAAACGTCTATCTGTATATAGGTTTCAATTCCTTATAGACTCCCATGCCGCAAATGCAGCACCAGCAGAGGATGAAAATGTCCTTTTTTGATGATATAATCAGTACAGCGGCTGGTGAAGAAAGGTCGTTCTTACCTTGGTGCTTTGAGCCCGACTCATAGACAGACTCCAACGACCAGGTGCACCACAGATTGTTGCTCCCTTTACGGGAAGCACGCAGGATAGAATAACCCCTTATGGTTGTTGCACCAGCTCTTCAATTTTACAGTCGCTATCGTTCAAATTTTAAAAAAGGAGTTGGTTCTTTCATGGATTTAGTTTATTCTCATGTTTGCGGATTAGATGTCCATAAAAAGAATGTCGTAGCTTGTATAATAACACCAGAAGGTAAAGAAATCCGCACTTTTTCAACTATGACCGATGACCTTATTGCATTAAAAGAATTTATTAAAGCTAAAGGTTGTTCTGTTGTTGCTATGGAAAGTACCGGCTCTTATTGGAAACCTATTTACAATCTACTTGAGCTTGAGAGCATTAAAATCCTACTCGTCAATGCTAAGCATATTAAAAATGTCCCTGGTAGAAAAACCGATGTAAAAGATGCTGAGTGGATAGCAAGTCTCTTACAACATGGCCTTTTGCAAGGCAGCTTTGTGCCAGATCGTGAACAAAGAGAACTTCGCGAGCTTGTACGCTATAGAAAAAGCCTCATTGAAGAAAAATCAAGAGAACTTAATCGCATACAAAAGGTTTTAGAAGGAGCTAATATCAAACTGTCTTCGGTAGTCTCTGATATCAACGGGGCATCCAGTCGTTCTATACTTGAGGCTATTATAAATGGTGAAGAAAATCCCGAAACCCTGGCTGAGCTTTCTCAAGGCAAGCTAAAAAATAAAATGGATGAACTAAAACGCGCTTTAAAAGGCTTGATCAATCATCACCAAAGGATGCTTCTGGAAATACAGCTTAGACATATTGATTACCTTGATGAAGAAATAGCAAAATTAGACGAAGAAATTAAAAATCGAATGCTCCCTTTTGAAAAAGACCTGGCACTGCTGGATACAATCCCTGGAGTCGGAAGAAGAACTGCAGAACAAATAATAGCCGAAATCGGCACGAATATGGAACAGTTCCCCTCTGCTGCCCATTTGTGTTCTTGGGCAGGGTTGTGTCCAGGTCATAATGAAAGTGCTGGTAAACAAAAGTCTGCAAGAACTCGAAAAGGTAACCAAAAATTGCGAAGCTCTCTTATTGAAGCTGCCAGAGCTGCCTCAAGGGCAAAAGATACTTATCTCTCAAGTCAGTACCACCGCATCGCTGCTCGAAGAGGAGCAAACCGTGCAGCAGTTGCAGTGGCACATAGCATTTTAATTATAGTTTATCATATTCTCAAGCAAAAGCAACCATATATTGAATTAGGTCCTACTTATTATGAAGAGAAAAAGCGTAATATGATTATTCGTCAATCTTTAAAAAAGCTAGAGTCTTTAGGCCTTAAGGTCACGGTCGAATCTGCAGTGTCTTAACTTTTAATTTAACTTTATTAACCATTTATTTATCCCATATTTTTACATCGGTATGGGTTTAGTTTTTTGTTGCCTTTTTGAGAGACACTATTTTCAGGATAGGTAGGCTAAAAACGTATGACTTATTTGAAAGCGACACAAAAATATATCAGTTTCAATCCCTTATAGGTAGGCTAAAAACAAAAGCAAACTGCACTACTGGCATATGCTTATAAATGTTTCAATCCCTTATAGGTAGGCTAAAAACCAGACACCATAACAGGGGCAAATACAGACAAATCCGGTTTCAATCCCTTATAGGTAGGCTAAAAACATATAATATCGCAGCTTCAGCTCATGCTTTGCATATGTTTCAATCCCTTATAGGTAGGCTAAAAACCTCCCTTGCCCTGCTACTTTAAAATGTCTTTCAGCGTTTCAATCCCTTATAGGTAGGCTAAAAACTCATTGTACGCTATATAAAAAGACCATCCTCTTTTTTCTATTTTTAAATCCCTGTCAAGTATCTTGACTTTATTATATCATAATTTCCCTGAAAATCAATAATTTCGTGAAAATCGATAGTGTCAAGATACTGTAGGATATTTTTTTAAAGACAACCCCTGAAATTGCTTAAATCAAGGTTTCCATTATTATGTGTTTTTTATATCACTCTTTCATATTTTATTGCTTTTAAAATTCTATATATTGGTGTTACTTTGCCCATGTTTAATACTGTAATATTGTTTATTTGTTCTTTTGTATACGTTTTAGCTCTCTTTACTGCCTCTTTTATTTGCTTCTTTGTTAATTTATAACCTTCATTGTTGTTTTTGCGCTTTTTACGCCATTCTACTTCTCTTAAATTGCCTCCATTTTTCTTAAATACTCTTAATTTCGCCATTAGCTTTAATCCTTCTCTACTCCATCCTAATGGGTTCCTGCTTAACCTGTCTGAAAATACATGGCTTATATGCCCTTCTGCACTGCACCCTATTGCATCCTCATCTTCTTTGTATATTTTTATCCCTTCCCAGTTGTTTAATATGTATTTCTTTACTTCCCTTATTTTCTTCTTCTCTTGCTCTGTTTGTGCTATTTTTGATAGTTCATTAAATGCTTCTTTTAATTCTTTTTCATTCCCTTCATTTATTGCTCTCCATATCCTATCTCTATATCTTGGCTCTTTCGATGTTGCCATGAGTATGTATTTGTTTAAATGATACCTGTCTAATACAAATCTTGATTTTGGTATCCACTCTATCCCTTCTTTTATCCATCTTGCTCCATCACCTGCTATGTATATCTTCTCTATTTTTTCTTCTTTGTAATTGTCATTTATGTAATTTGCTACGTCTATCCATATGTCTTCTGGCTTTTGTCCTACATATGCTTTGTAATGGACATTCTTTAGCTCAGACCTACCGTTCTTTGTCTCTTTGCCTTCATGTATGTATACAAGTCGTGGCATTTCTTTTCCCCCGTCTTGTAAGGATACGTGGTCTTCATCTGCTTCTATGTATAATACTTTTATTTCTTTCTTTTCTTCTACTTCTTTTTTTATTTCTACTTCTCCTATCTCTCTTATTGCATTTAATACTGTCTGTCTACTTAATTCTACTGGGCTTGCTTCTTTACTGCTTTTTTCATAGGATTCTTCTGTCGCTTTTTCTACTATCTTTACTTTTACTCCTTCTTCTATCCTCTCATGCCTACCTATCCCTAATGCGTCATCTGTTAAGTAGGTGTATCTCCCATCTTCTTTTGATTTGTAATATGTCCTTTTATATTTTATTTCTCCTACTGTCGTTATTAAAGTCTTTTCATCTTCCCTTTCTACTACCCATTTCTCTTTCCTTCTCTTGTCTTCTTTTATTATCTTATCTAATTCTTCTATAATTGCTACCATTGTTTCTATACCTAATTTGTCTACCATTTCTCTAACTTTTAATGAAAGTTCTGTTATATCCATCCCTTCTTCTAATAACTTTTTAAAAATTTCTATCACATTATTGATGTAATTACATGCATTTTGTAGTATAATATCTTCAAACTTAATTTTTTTCACAAGAGACACCCCTTTCATGTTTTTTTGGTTTTCCACAATCTATTTTATCACAGGGGTTGTCTCTTGTTTTTTTATCATCTAAAAATCCTACGATAATTTTACACTATGTGAAAATCCACAAAATAGAAATGTCGTCTATCCCCATATATTTTTGCACTATTAGGGATCGACGACATTTCTACTACTACCAATTATTCTAATAATTCAACCTCTAATGATCGTTTGTTAATTCTATACAATCTAAAATTATAGTCTTCTACATTGTTACTCTGTTTGGGATTATTTGGAAATTTTATTTCGTCAGGTTCATAATCAAAAATTGCATATATGTAAAATTGATTGTCCTTTTGAACGTAAACAATCCTATAGTCGTTATTCCCGTCATCATATAATTTATGCTTAATTTTTGAACCTTTAATCTCTGTTTTCCCTTCCCTTATATTATCTTCACTCAAAAATTTAACCACTTTTTTTGCTAATGTATAATTATTTTTAATTTTCCCTATAACCTCATCTGTCGCGAAAAATACACTGTATCTATTTTTATAATTTTTCCATAAAATCTCGCCAAAAGGCGATAAGCCGGCTATATTATTACAAACTTCAATACATGACATAGCTTTACTCACAAACTCATAACGGCTTTCTTTCCATTTAGCATAATTATCCACATGACCCTCTATCTCAACAAACTCTTTATAATATTTTTCAAATAGCTCATCATCAGTAGTTATTGGTCCAGGAGGTATAACTATTAGTTCTTCAGTATCTTCAAAAATATAATACATATAACAGCCATTTATCTGGGCCATCAAGGTCATATAGGGAATAGTAGCTTTGTAACCTCCTGATATATTAAAGGCTACATTTTCATAACAACCCCCTGAAATATTCTCAATCCTTCTTATTAAATTAGTAAGTCCTTGATTTACAAATACTTCTTTATCTTTTATTTGCAAACCTTTAATAACATCTATAGCTGGAGTGAAATTTACCTTAAATTCATCTTTTTCTAAAAAAAGCCTTATAATATTAGCAGCTTCGCATGAAACTACTGTATCTGTAGCAACTAAATATACTTCTATATCTCGGTCCTTTAAGTATTTTTTTATCTTTTTTATACTTTTTATCTCAGCTGAAATGTGGTCTGGTACTTTTTTATCTTTATTATAGTAACCATAATAATTCAAAATGGTATTTCTAATTTTAGCTACAGATTCAGAATACTCGTCATATTCCCCGTAATTTACATCCTTTATAGAAAAATAATATCCTTCTATATCCTTTTTTCTTTTCTATAATTCTCAAAAAGAGACGTACCAACAGTTGTAATCAACTTAATCAATCATACCCCTCCTATTAAACACCTTCCAAATCCTTCATTACCTCTTACGTCAGAAACCCCATATTCACATATTTTCTCTAACAGTTCATCAATCGAACCATCTAATAGTTCATAATAGTACACACTGCCAGCAGGAACTGCCTTTGACATAACTTTAGACTTTTTTCTCTCATATCCCATCCACCAATACTAATTGGCTTCCCTATAGCAGCCGCAATCAGTTTTACTTTTATATTCCATTTAGAAAAGTCTGGCTTCCATCCGCTTTGAAACACAGAAGGAGTAACTAAAACCACTTTAAATTTTCTCGTCTTTGTAATAATCTCTTTTATTTTCTCTTTAAAATCTTCTTTTAAAAACTCAGGAATATCAGTAAGCCGCCTTATTTTTGCAACTTTACCCTCTCCCCCTAATTTTAATAAACCACTTTCAGGAAAAGAAAAGCCATCACATTCTATATCCACAACAAAACTTAATGAATTTTTTGTATCTTTAGCCATTCTTACATAATTTATTTTATACAAGTATCCTTTTTTATTGGAACGTTTGTCATAATCTATTTTTATCCCTATTTTACTTTCATTCAAAACAAAATCAGTAAAATATGTAAAAAACATATTTTCTTTTATCCCTTTTAAATAATTCCTCATTGTTACATCATCAATTAGTCCTTTAACATTTTCAGCTTTGTTTATAGAATATAGCAAATTTATTTGTTCATCACTCAAATCAAATTCAATAAGAAGTTCACTTAGTTTTAAAAGTTCAAGTTTATTGCCTTCATTTTCTTCTTTATTTTTTACTAAATCCATTGGCACTAATGTATACCACGATTCTCCACTTTTATAATATACCCCTTTTATTTTTAAATTTTTTTGAATAAAATCTAAATTTTGTGAACTTTTACCCGTCAATGAAAGATAATAAGTTGCAAAAGCGCCATAAAAAACCGAAGGCGCCGGAGGAAACACACCTCTACCAACACTTTCAAATCCAGCAGTAAAAGGATATCCCTTTCCAAAATATACATTATCCAAAGGCGTTACCTCAAAAAGCATAATTTATTACTCACCTCCTCGATTCAAAAAAGCCAAAATTGTCAAGAATCCAATAAAATTTTCATATTTTACCTCTTTATATAGAGATCCCAATAAAGAGAAGAATTCCCTTTCAACTTTTTCTTTTTCTTCTTTGCTTAATTCAGTATTTAATGAACGCTTAATACTTCTTTTGAGTTCACTAGTAAAAACACCCTGTGGAAGAGAATCTATATCTATTTTTTCTAACGCTGCTTTTAATTTCCCCACAAAAGAAATGCTTATCTTACCTTCTTTAAAAAAGGAATTTATATCTTTTAATAGACCTATTATACCTTCTCTATTGTTTATACCCACATAATTCCACTTAGCCATTGCAATGTAATTTTCACCAGAACGCAAAATAAGTTTTATTGCAAAAGCATCTTTGCCTTCAACTTTTTTAGCATATTCTTCTTCTACCTCATTTACAGAGGCTATAACGTCTTTCAAATCTTCTTTATAATGTGCTATAACTACTCCCATTGACGCAGTTGGTCTGTTGCCCATCATCAAGTCAATTTCATCTTTTCTTTCTATAAATCCTGCATCTATTGTAAAATCTGGAATCAACTTCTCATTAACAATTAAATGCCCGCTAAAAGCTGCTCTGAGTTTTACCATAACATCCAATAAATAATTAAGATTTACTATTGCAAACACATCATCTCCACCAGAGTATATTACTTTTCCTGCTTCTTCTCCTTCAATTATTTCCTTCACATACTTTAAAGAATAATTTCTAAGTGCTTCACTAATTAAAGAGTGAATAGCTGGTGTCATTAGTCGTTTTTTATCTTTAATGTTTTTCTTGAAATTTTCTGGTAAAAAGCCTTGTAACTTACTGTGGTACATTTCTAACATATAGGGTGCTAATTCTCCTGCCAGCCACTTCCCCATGTCATCTCCATCCAGCTTTATAACGGCATAATATTTCTTTTTATTTAGCTTTAAATTCTTTATCCTATCATCAATATTTTGTAGCAATTTTTTAAGTTCCTGTAATTTTTTTATATTAAAACCATAAGTTTCAAAATAATTTTCATTGAGATTTTCTTCATATAACAATTCGTAATCAAAGTTATCACCGCACCAGTTTTTAAATGCTTCTTCGTATTCTTTTATAGTTGTTTTCAACTTATTATCCGCGTTATTAATTATATCCATCAATGCTATTTCTGCAGTAGAAGGAAAACTTTCTTCTGTATTTTTATCTCCAAACACTTCCTTAAAATATATTTCTGCAGCTCTTTTTGTAAAGCACTTACTGCATAATCCTTCCCCTTGCGCTAAGTACTTATAAGGAATACTTTTATCCTCACTTACCTTGATTATTGCATTTTGCTTTTTAAGAAGTTTAATTTTATAACTCTCTTTCCCTTTTTTTATATTTTCCTCCTCTTCTCTTGTGGACCTATAGATAAAAACATTGTATTCGCCACATACAGAACATTTACGCCCTTCTTCTTCATACTGAGAAAAGTTCCTTACCCCTTTTCTCGCTCCAAACATTTTCTCCATAAAAGAATAAAGCAAACCATAAATATTACCAATATTAGGCTCATATTCACCTTGACCCTTAATAAAATTTAATAACTCCTTCATCTCTTCAATATCATCACTGCTAAAATAATCCTTTATCTTATCCAGCTGGATTTCCCAATCAGCTTTATTTCCATCCCCACTCTCTAAAGGCAAAGCAACCCAATACACATCAGGAAAAGTCGACAATTGATTTAAAAAATTTTTCTTTTGCTCATCATTACCTTTCACAATATGAGTAAAAATATACTCACCAATCTTTGCAAACTCATCTTGTACTATCTTTTTAAGTTCTAACGCTCTAATTTCCTCTACGTTTTTTGTAGGCAAAATTGCAAAAAATCTGTTAGGAATAGTAGGTGTTTTAAGGTTTTGATTTATAATCGGATTATTGTCAAAAAATTTTGCTATCCAAAAATCACATAAAGGCTGTTTTTTGAGTTCAGGAAATATTATACAATCAGGTCCATAGATTTCTATAACTTTCTCTATGGCTATCCATGTTAAATAAGATAAAATATAACTTCCCCAATATAAATCTTGTGTTTTTCTAGCTTGGCCAATATATTCTTGCACTGGACCTATAGTAAAGAGAAATAACGTCATCTTATTTAAACTTATATTATTATAAAAATACGCATTCACTGCAGAAGCCAATTTTAAATGTTCAAATATCGTGTGATTGGGGAATCGAGTATCAGCAGGAGCCAAATCCCAAAATTTCTTATATTCTGCTGGCGTATGTTTCTTTAAAATTTCCTCTAAATAACGCCATAAATAAACAAATTTCTCATAATTATCTTTAAAGTTCATTTTCGATAATTCCTCTACCGCATCATCTACAGCTTTTTTAAATATTTCTTTTTTTACAGCAAAATTATTGAATCGATTAGCCGCAAGAGGATGAACAAATTCAGGATATTCTTCAAAGATAACTTGCAAATTTTTATTTTTACTGGCATCTTTAGGTACATAATACCTTTCCATAGAAGAAGCTAAAATATCTGAAGCAATAGTTTTGTCATAAGGAATACCCATCTTCTCAGATATTTCTTGCGCTCTTTGTTCATGACTTTCACCTGTTAACAAAATAAAAGGCTTGTCTGGAGAATCGTGAAAATATGCTTTTAATTTATTTCCAAATAACTCTTCTTTCTTACTCATTGGCTAATCCCCTCCTACCCTAATTAAAAAACCGTTCACCAACGTTATCTCTTAATACTTCTCTCCAAAAATCATCCAACAAATTCCAAGATGGCTTTTCTCTACGCAATACTTTTTCCACAGATGCTCCTTTTTCTTTCTTTTCTTTTATCATTAAAATTAACTCTGCAGTATTAGGCAAATAATTTCCTCCAAATCTTAAAATCAGCCAATAATATTTACCGTCACATTCTAATATCTTGAATAATAATGGCGAGGTACGCCTTTCAATTTCTTTTTGCTGATTCTGCTTATCAAAAAACTCTCCAATCACTTTGCTTTTATTTGAATGAACTATAGGAAGTCCAAAAATTCCGCTTTGGATATTACTTCTTACATCTTTTCTAAAATCCATATATATTGCTCCAATATCTGACAGTGCATCACTCCATTTACTAAAACTTTGCTTTGATAGAATAAAAGATGAAGAAATAATATTACTATAAGCACAGTTATGGTCAACAGGATTGATTATCTTAGCTGCTTTATTAACATTTAGAATAAGCCACTGTGCCAATTCTTCACTATTTCTCCCTGTTGGAATAAATTCGAGTCCATAGGTTTCACCTTTTATGTTGACAACAGATATAGAGCCTGCACCTCTTCTTGCTCTGCTACCAAAATTACCTAAATTAATAGCACACCAAAAAGCAGCTACAGCATTTTTTAAAGCGTTTTCATCTTTTTTACTGTATAGAATAAGCTTAAAAGTGCCAGATGGTTTAAAATATTTTTTATTTATTACAGAATATAGTAAATAACCAATACCTCTATTTCTGCCTTTTAATATCCTTTCTTGTTTGTTAAAATACCAGTTAAAATTATTATCTCTCTGTAAATTTTCGCCAATGTTACTTTTGGCTTGTGCCTCTTTTATAATAACACCTACTTTGCTTTTGCCACTTTTCTCTGAAGTTCCACCAAATATTTTTTCCTCCTCATCTTTTAATATAGGAATATTATTACTGCACTTTAATGCTCTCCACCAAAACCGAATCATGCCTTTAAATTCTGACGTCCTTAACTCTGGAAATTGCTGATTTGCCCCAAACATATAAAGAGGCGTCACTATTTTAAGAACAAACTCAACGCTATACATATCACTTACTTCCCCCAATTAAAATTAATTCTCCTTTGCCATAACCAATTGAAGTTTTTGCTCCGATACCATTCCAACTAAAAGCTTTAATCATCCATTCTTCTAAAGTTTTATCCTTTATTTTTAAATCTCTAATTCCACTTTCTAAATAAACCAGATTGATATTGAAAATTACTCTTTCTACCGTTAAAAAGAAAACAGGATTGGGATTTTGCCAGTCAGATGGTGCTTTAGATTGTAAATAATATTCAGGATAATGAGGATTCATTATATCTCGCTTTATCGAAAATTTTCCATTTTTAGGATATGAGTCTAAGAAGACCACCTTCCCATTTTCATCTTCTGTACCAAAAATCTTAATAAAATTATTATCATTTTTTATATCTTCCAAAGAACTAATCCAATTAGACACTACTCCTTTTATAGCTTGTCCAGGAATAAATGGAATGCCATATATCCAGTGAAGAGTTAGTGAAACTTCCCTTACAGATTCCTGCCCTAAGCCAATAACAATTTTATCATAAGGCTTAAACTCATAGCTGACTACTTCATACCCACAAGATTTATATTTTTCTAATATGTACCTTTGTTTCATCACAAATTGTATACTTTTATCAAATTCTTCTTTTTTACTTTCAGGTAGACTCCCTTTTACTACATCATCACTTTTATCAAATTCTACATATTTGTTTAGCAGTAAATTAAAATTATCAATGTCACCTTTAAAATTTTTAACACAAGAACGCGTATCAGCAGGCACTCTCAATTTATCGCTCTCAATCATCCATTATCATCCCTTCAGCGAACCGTCTTATCCAGTTTATAAATTCCATAACTTCTTTCGTAATAACTCTATAAGAATCACTTTCAAGAGACAGAACTTTTTCTACCATATCTCTTCCTTCCGCATTATTATAGAAGCTGCTAACAGGACAACTTCGTAACTTTAGCCAAGTATCAATATTGTTATAAAGCTCTTTGTATGCCTTACCCCCTTTTTTTGAAAAGATCCTTTCATAAATGCTAATGTAGCCCCAAACCCATTTATCTTTATCATAGCCATTAATTTTTTTGAATACGACTTATAATTTTTGCGAAATTCTTCATCTTGATTCTCACATACTTTTTTCACACACTCATATGCAAATTTTGCTCTATCATTTGCCGTTGTCTTTATGGATTCTCTATCACTCATTTTTACCATCCTTCCCTATAGCCCCAATTCTCACAATGCCTTTACCTATCGTAGCATTGCCACCGATTTGAACAATTTCATGTTTTTTTATCCCTCCAAAGAAATAATCCAACACAAAATCTTCATCCGCTTTCGACTTTTCTTTTTTATTTTCTCTTTTTCTGCTTCATCTATAAAGAGTATTGAAGCCAATGCCAACGAATAAAATACCGTATTTTCAGGAACATACTCTTCATTAAAAAGAGCTCCGTTCTGTACTGTCCCTTTATCAGGATCAATTCTTGTTCTGGTTATAACTTCTGTAGACATCTCTGTAAAATCTCTAAAATCATCATCTGAAATTACCATTATATCTTTTTTCATCTTTTCCCTAAAAGCTCTGTATAAATCGTTTTGTCCATTTTGATTTTTTGGAAAAACAACATCAGCCAGCCAATCAGAAAATTGCTGCAATTTAGCATTTGATTTTACTTTAAAAGAATATTCTTCTAATATGACTGCTTTGTCCTCTTTGTTAAGTATAAGATTTGAATCCTCCACTATAGAATTGGGCCCTATCATATCTATATCATCTAATTCTTTTATCCAACTTTCATTGCACAAACTCATGTCTTCTTTAAACCTTCCAAGAACATAAGGGCAAGTAATCCATCCAAAAATTCCTTTCGCAGACTTTACGGGAAACAGCAAAATTCTCGCATCTAAAAAACCTATAGCACCTGCATGAAGATCTCCTTCATCTGGCCCAAATATGTACTTCACATTCTCTTTTAAAGATTCATCCCTTTCAAAAACACTTCTTAAAGCTCCCTTTAATCCCGACGATTCAATTTTAGGAAAATTAGAGTGTTTCTCTCTCTGAATTGGAAGGTCAACATATCCCAATTCCGAGCCACTGCCTACATGTGTAGGAGTTTCAGTGTAGATAAAAAATGGTTTAGCTTTTTTAAACATATATATCCACCCTTTCCTGTTAATTTAATTTATTCTAATAAGATAAACTCGTAATCTTTGCACACTTTTTCAAATTCCAAACCTTCCATTTCACAAAAACGAATAAAAATCTTTTTTATTATTTCATGAAAATCATCAAAATCTTTCTTTGATAAAATACTAAAACCATGTGAAAATATGGATTTATTTCTCAACTGAACTTTACTATATATAATCCCAATATTTATATCTTTTAACAACTCATCATCAATAGATTTAATTAAAACATAAGCATCAAATAAAGCTACATTATTGCGAGGCAATTCCTTATATTCTTTAAAATTTGGAAACCGTTTGATATTTTCATTCATTCTCTCTAACAATTTTTCTTCGCTAAGAGGTAATTTGGAATAATCAGGAAAATAAACATAAAAACCATAACTTGCAAGTCTAACTTGAGCAATTAGTTCCAAGACACGGTATAATAAAAGAATTGCAACATCATGTTTTCCCTCATAGTGCCGTCTTAAAGCATTGGTATAAATTGAAAAAATAAGCGGTGTATAGATATACTTGTCTGTGACATAATCCTTTTCTTTGCCTTTATCTTGTAAGTTAATATCCTTTAATGGTTTAATAAGGTTATGTTGCTTGTACAATATTTCTTCGTATTTATAAGCGATTGCATTTTTGTCAATTGGCTTCCAACTTTTTAATATTTTGAATAGCTTTTCAAATCCATCAATAGCTTCATTAAAGGCAATCCTATCCCAAAATGAATAGATTTCTGCTAGCATTTTGTAGAAAGTATAGTCTCTATAAGCTACTCTTTCTTCTAATTCAGAAAAAATTTTATGTGCAGAAATAAAGTCGCCCTTGTTAAAAAGTGCTATAGCTTTATCTTTTTCTAAATCTCCAAAAATTTGGTATGGATCTTCCACAATTTTCAATTTCTCTGTCCCTGGATTTGGTTTACGCATTTTATTATTATATTCACTGGCAACATATACTAAATCTATTTTTAAATACGCACCTGCCATCGCCATCCCTGCAGACATAGCTTTAGTACCACCTGTAAAATCAATAGCAGTTTTATCGGGTTTACCCCATTTATCTATATAAACTTCTTTTAAAATCTTATAAATTTCAATAGGACTATCTTTTACAATTTCTTCTGCTATGTACTGAGAAGGCAATAAGCCAGTTAACTTTACCACTTTGTCTAAATTTCCTATAGAGTCTTTGGTATAGAGAAATAATACTCTTTTAGGTTTTATAGTATGTATAGTTAATACGAGAGGTTCAAAAGAAAAACCTAATGACAAAATCAGGTTTTCATATCTTCCATGAAAATTAGTATTATTATCTAACTGAAACTTTTCTATTACCAATGGGAATATCTCTTTGTAATAATAATCTTCAGCTTCTCTGGCTGGTATTGTCTCCCAAATTTCTACTTTTTCTCTTATTTCCTCTTCAATTTTATCACTTGGCAATATCGTTTTCTTTTCCATTTTTCCCTCCTCTTTTCTAAAAAATAAAACAATTTTACTATTATATTTATAATTTTACCATTTTATTCTCCAAAAAACAACATAAATATAAATAAAATTCCAATATATTTCGATAAATTTGTCTCTTTTTTCTCTATTAAACATGACATGACTGTTTGGGGAGTTATCGTTCTAATTCTTGCTGTAATAGAATTCTTTGCAGGACGCAAACCGCAAAAAGCAAATAAACAAGCTTAATCACCACGGCCCTTTTTTTGGGCATCTTCTTTTGCACCGACAATTCTAACATACATTTTACCATTTGAAGTTTTACCTGTTGTAACTTAATAGCCTACAAATCTTACTGATAAGTTATAGCAAAATCTCTTTAGTATCCGTCCCATACACCTTTACAATCTCATTGTGCAACGGCTTAAAATCAATATTATCTACAAACAAAATACCCTCCACTTCTATGCCACTTTGTGGATTGTCAAAAACGTACATGCCTTTTATTGACTTTTCCTTTATATAATAAACATACTCCAAAAGCTCCTTTAAACCCTGTATCATATATTCTCTATCTGTTGTATACTTTACTTCTCCTAAAATAACTTTTACTATTCTTCCTGTGTTTTTATCAATAATTTCTATTATTATATCCGGCCTGCCGCTCCAAAAGATATTGCCCAAAGTACCTTTATCTTCAAAAAGTTTATCTGCTATCTCGTGAGTCTTTTTAACTACTGCCATCATCCTTCTAAAATATTCATTTTCAATATTTTCTACTTCCTCAAATCCTATCTTAAATATTAGATTATCAGAACCAGTACTGTTGTGATAAATATTGTATAGTAAATTTCCGTCTTCCCAACTCGCTATTTTATTATTCGTGCCATCAACGATATACATTTTTTCATTACAAGCGTTATCTCTTAAAATTCTTACAACCCAATATAATTCAAACAAAGTATTTTCATCAGCAATTTCTATAAAAGTTTTCTCAAAAAGTTTTTTAATCTCTTCATAATCAATAAAATTTATAATTTGTCTGTACTTTCTTAAAAGCTTAGCTGCATCACTATAGAGTTTACTCCTGTTTTTTGCAACATCTTCAATCATCCTATCCGTGACATTTATACCTTCAATATTTATCCTGCTCATATAAACATTTTTTTCATATATCTCTTTTACAATTTTATTTATTTTTTCTCCCTCTACGTACCAATCATAACCTGTAAATCTATCCATATTAAGGCCTATAACGATGTCATACAAAACTTCTATAAACTTTTTTAAGACTACATTTTCTTTGGTATTATAAAGCTTATTCCTTTCATTATAAGAAAAAAGAGTTTTATCTTTATAATTTGTATTCAATCTCTGTCTTATAGTCTCTTTCCAATCTATGCTGCCTCTAATTTTATTATAACTTATCTCCTTTGTAAGATTAGTTGAAACCTTCAATTCCCTAATCATCATTGGAAGATTTAATATATAATCCTTAACCTCATCCATTAATAAAAAATGTATTTTCAACAAATCTTCAACCTTATTTATGTTTAAATTTAACTCATTCAAAAAAGGTAGCGGAGATAATTTGCCAGACTTTAAATATACCAATAAATCCTCTTTGATAGATTCTAAAAGCACTTCTTTACTTGTCTTCATAGTCAAATCCCCTAAAAATCACATTTTTATTCCAAAAAAGTCTTTTATGAATCCATCCAATCTATCCTTTTGTCTAGAAAAATCTCCTATACTGCTTTTATACAATTCCTCTGCAAATTTTTTAATATCATTTTCCATAACGCCTTCGAACTGCGGCAGGACATAAAGTATAACAGCAGAAGTGTAATCCCCTTCAACGCTAACATATCTGGCAATGTCTTCAATAATAGCAGGTCCAACTCTTCTGTATTCGTTAATAATATTCCAAACCTCCGCCAGTCCCTCTTTTAAATCCACATTATTGATGCTTTTATCCTCTATCCCCCATATATTAAGATATTTCGCAACAAGGTCCTTATCAATGTTTTTTGGCACACCAACAGGAATAAAAGCAAATCGCCTCATAAAGGCATAGCTCATTTCATATAAAGAAGTTTTGTCGTAAGTGTTCATAGTCCCAATAATGCGAAAATCTTTAGGAATTACATACCCATGTTCTTGTATCTCTACCTCTTCTTCATCATCTTCCTCCGGACGTATGACTATATTCTCTCCAGATTTTGACTTAAAACTCAGTGTCACCCTGTCCCCTGTTAAGGCAGAAAATAATACACCAAAAGCTTTGTCAATATCAGCTCTGTTTATTTCATCTATAATTAGCCACTTGATATTGGAATTGTTATTTTTCTTATTTTTAAAAAGCCGTAAAAATACGCCTTCATCAAAATACAAAGTTCCATCCCTATCAGGTTTATAACCACCAATAGTATCATAAGTAGACCAATCGGACATGGCAGTCACCATTTCGTATTCTACTCCGTAACTTTTACATATTTCTTTAGCTAGTTTGGACTTGCCTGTTCCAGGAGGACCTACCAATATTATGTGTTTACCTGATTTTAAAGCAGTAGATATTTGCTTTGATAAAACCTCTGCATCCTCAAAAAATAAATTATTTATTTTAATTTCTCTTTCAAAATCAATTTCATGAAGAAAGCCATCTTTCTCCTCCTCGCCGCTTTTATCCTTTTCCCCATGAGACACCTTAATAATGTCCTCTCTATTTATACCATTTATCTTTTTAAACCTATCAAAAACTTCAATAAACTTCTTCACCATTTTCTTATATGTAAAATCATTAGGGTTATCAATGGTTTCTATATCATCGTGTTCTTTGGTGCCTTTCTCTTCAAGAATTTTATTAATATTATCACCTATATATAAACCATACGAAATATTAGAATACTTTTCCGTTTCATCTCCCCCAATTGTAAAAAATAACTGAGCAGCTTCTTTATGTGTTTTTTTCTTTTCGGGATATATTGCAAACCAACATCTACTCCCTCCAAAATTCTGTGGTCCATAAAAATCACTAATATATTTATTTTCTTTAAATTTAAAATTAGGAAATATCGATTTAATACTATTGTAAATTTTTCTAATTTCTATATTCACTTTTTCCTTATACTTTTCATAATATAATGGAAACAAAATCTTAAAATCATTCCATGATTTTAAAATATCTTTTTCATGTTTATTTGCAACTTCATTCTTTATGCTCTCCAAATTTTTCTCATCCACATAATCACCATTTAAAATCATCTCACACACTCTAAATCTAATTTCATTGACTTTTTCATCACCTTTGTATCTTTCATATAAAACTTGTAAATATTCTCTATCTAATTCCTTTAAATATTCCAAAAAAGCATTTATATCCTTACTAAAAGAATACAATACCTTTGCATGTTCATAGAGATACTTTACACTTACTTTTACATACAGTTCCTTGTAGTTGGTAAGACAATAAATGAAATCCTGTGCATCCAACATATCTGGATTTTTTATATAATTTTTCTCTTTAAAATAATCGAGCAAAATATTACAAACTTCATAATAGGTAGAATACTTATCTGCTACATCTTCAGTTAAAGACTCATTAATTCCAAAAGAATTTAAAAACTCTCTAAATGCCTGATCCCTATACAAGGGATACTTCTCTAAACTAAAACCTGCTAATAAATATCCAAAAAGAGAAGTATCAAATTTAATAGTAGTATTATATCTTTCCCCAGTATTCACAAATCTTCGTATTCTATCTTCTAAATCTGCCGAATCATCATATAGATAGTTAAACAATTCAGCTACTTCTGAAGGTTTTTCTTCTGCATATTTATATAAATCATCTAAATTCGACCAATGAACAAAACCACCCTTTTGTGGATTTTTACTTTGAAAATACTTAATTATTTCTATAACATTCTCCCCAGCAATACGCTTGTCTTTTAAATAATCATTTATTTCGCTTAAAACTTCTCTTTTATACTTTTCATCGTAATCCACAGTTTCTTTGAACTTTAAATATTCCTCAATAGCAATGTCCATATAATTGTCCATAAAAAATTTTCCTTTTAAATCTTCAATCTTCATCCTAAGATCCCCCTAAAACTACATTAATGTATGTTATATTATCTATTCTATAAATTTATTGAAAATCCTTTATATTTCCATAAAAAATAAAGGCACTACCTTTCATAGTGCCCTTATTTCAAAAACTTATCTAAATCCTCTATCTTATCTATATCAAATATATTGTCAACAATATCCATCAACGTTTCCCTGTTTGCACCATCTATTTTCTTTACATATTCTTCAGGAACATTCCCAAATTTCTTCTCTAATAACTTAATAACAGTTACTCCTATTCCCTTCTCCATGCCTTTTTCTATTCCTTTTTCTATTCCTTTTTCTATTCCTTTTTTTATCCCTTTTTTAATACCCCTTTTCTCACGCTCTTTCATCTCTTGCAATATGGTCTTTTCAAGATTTGATATCATCTCTTCCACCTCCTTGTTTTCATCTATTATTCTCTCTATATTTTCTCGCTCTTCTTCCGGCAATCTAGCTAGTAATATCTTTTTAAACCATGCTTTAAATAATAATATTTCATCTTTATCCAAGTTATTTAATATCTCTGATAATTCCTTAAGCCTTTTCATTATTTCTTCAAATTCTACTTTTTGTTCTAATAAAAATACAGAAGCTATTAAGTTTTCTAACTTTAATAATTCTTCTTTTGTATACCTATTTACATCTATTAGTATATATTTGAAATCTACTGCATATTCTCCAAAGGTTTCATAGGAATTTAGTGTTTCTTTGTAGCTTGTTTTTGCTGTCCATTTATGGTCTCCGTTGTATAATACTATCGGCACTATAACTGGTAATTTAAAATCTTTCCTTCTTGATTCTTTTCTTGGTGTATCTTTTAGTATGCTTCTCCATATCTCTACCATATATAAAAGTAATCTGTAGGGCATTTGATAGTCAACTGTTGATTGTAACTCCATCAATATATAAAATATAACCTCTTTATCTTTTAATTTTACTCTATAAACCAAATCAGCTTCTTTATCTGCAAAGTCTTGTAATACAAATGACTTATCTACTTTAACTACATTTGCCTCGTCTATATCATTTACCCATTCCTGCTTTACAAAACTTCTTAATAACTCTATAAACACTCGCTTACTGGATAACAAAAATTTATACCCTTTGTCATGCTGATTGTGAATAGCTTCCTTTACATTTTTATCATCCATGACATTTTGCTCCTTCTTAATATCATTATATCTCATAAATCATAAGTTTTGAATAATAATTTTTCACTCTACCCTCATTTTACCATTTTATTTCTCAAAAAACTAGCAATGGGTATTAAAAAATTTCCACTGCATTAACGAAAGTGAAGAGAGAAAACCTAAAGCCTTTGCCTGCGTTGGATAAGTATCAAAAATTTCTGATAGAAAGATGAGGAAGTACATAAGGCTAAGGCTTCTTGTCGTAGATGAAGTAGGGTATTTGCCTTTAGACAACCTTGGAGTAAATCTTTTTTTAGCTGATAAACGCACAGTATGAGAGAAGAAGCATAATACTTACAAGCAATAGAGTATTTGAGGAATATGGTAAATTAAGGTGGGAAGCCAATTCTTGCAACTGCGTTTTTGGATAGATTGCCGTACCATGCCTATATAATTAACATAAGAAGTAACAATTACCGTTTAAAGGATAGGTTAAAGACTAGTCTTTATTATGTTAAAACTGTAAGCCTAAATTAAAAAAAAACAGGGTGGGTCAATTTAAAACCACTGAAAATGGGTCAACTTTAATCCGCTATTGACACTATCTAATTCTCAAGACCTTTTCACATATTTTATTCTCATCTTTCACGTTATAACTCTCTTACATCAAGTCTTCCAAAAGTTTAGAAACAAACTCCATTACATATCTTCTCTTTAATATATCATGACAGTATTGATTAGTATAATTTCTTAAACAACCATAGCAGCTTGCATCTCCTTCTTTACCTCCGCATTCACAACTTGAAACTACTTCTAGCGTTTTTTTAAGGACTTTTATGAAATTTTCTTCTTCCGCAATTCTTTTAACCTGTCCTGCTCCACCGGGTACGTCATCAAACAATACTATAGCAGGTCTTCTTGGATCCCCCGCATAAGAATATAACGTACCATCAACATCCTGCCTATCAATCTCCAGAGCTTTGCATGCTCCCTCTATCAATCCATAAAGCAATGATTCCCAGAATCCTTCTCTCTCATCACTATACCCTATAAATTTTAGGGAAAGTATATCCGTTGAAAATTCATATCCCAAAGAATAACGTGAAAAAGTTCCTTTACATACTTTACCCATTCTTGTCTTATGCTCGCCTATAGGCTTTCCATCATAAACTTTTGCGTATCCACAACTTTCACAAACAGCAAACCCAGCTCCTTTCCCATTATTTACAACAGCCAATTTACCATTCCCAGCTTCCATTTCTACAGTTATCCCATTCAAATTTATTGACAATATTTTTTCGACTTTTTCTTCCTGTGCAAAATATTTACGTAGTATAAGTTTTTTCTGGCCTTATTAAACCTGGCTTTTGAGGAGGACCAGCAACAAATCCAAATTCAGGCGTAATAAATGTACCACTGCGTCGAATTTTATTACCACATGAAGGACAAAAATCAATTTTTGTCTCTTTATCTGCTATATCACTATAATAGTGTCCACAATAATCACAAATCGCATAATTATACTTTATAGGTTCTCTATCAGGCAATTTCTTAATATACTGGCTTGTCCACAATTTGCCTCCTGCTACTACTTGGCTTTCAGGAGCATACTCAGACAAAGCTATTTTTAAGTCTCTAGTAAGCTCTAGTCCCTTAGCTTCTTCCCCGTGATGATGTACTTCTAACTCTACTACATCGACAGGAAAGCCATACTTCGGTATAACATTAGATTGAGAAAGAAAATCTATTATATAGCGTCCTTCTAAAGTATTAATTACTCGCCTTACAAAATCCGCTTTACTGTACTTTTTCTCATAACTATATTGTTTTTCTATCATTTCCAACTCTTCTATATCCTTTTTAAGCCACCTTTCTGCTTTTTTTAAAACCCCATCTTTCCCCACCAATCCTTCCACCCAGCTCCAATCTTCAATCCCAATATCTTTGTGCATATTTAGCGGCACAATTCTCATAAGACTTTCTTTTAATTCCTTCGGTCGCTTGCTAAGGAAATTTTTTATAACTTCAGAAGCTGAAGTATCATTTTTGAAAAATTCTTTAACTTTCCCAAAATAGTCTTGGTTATTCCTCCAGAATAACGCCAAAGCTACTGCATAAACATGTCTTTTTACAATTTTCTCATTTGTTATTTCAATATGCGGAGTTTGTATTTTCCCATTCACAATATTTAAAGGATTAACAAAATGCGTAAAATCGTGGGAACGCCTCTGTGCAAAAGTAAGCACAAAAGCAGTTGAACTTGTCCTTCTGCCAGCCCGCCCCGCCCTTTGAATATAATTAGCAGGAGTTGGGGGAACATTCCGCATAAATACTGTTTCCAGTTCACCAACATCTACTCCTAATTCAAAAGTAGTAGAACAGCTCAAAACATTTATTTCACCTTCATAAAATTTCTTTTGAATATTTCCTGCTTCTTCAGTAGTAAGCTGAGCAGTGTGCTCACTACTTTTTAATGTCAAAGGTAAAATATCAAGATAAAGCTTTCTGTAATGATGGTCTTTCAACTCATCATCAGGATTGCACTCCTCTAAATGTCCATCACATCGATAATTGGGACAAACTCCTCCCACATTGTGAAGGGAAAGCCTATTACACTTACTGCATTTATACCACTTTACAGATTTATCAATAACAGCCGGAACCACTCTCCAGTATCTCAAATTTAAACGATATCCTTCTTGCGGACTCCCGGAAAAATATCTTCTAAAAGGCGATTTGTCTGAAATCAACAATTTCTCCCAAATCCTTGCCAAAAAATCTTTTATCTTTTCTACATCTACTTCCTGTCCTTTAGCAGCAGCAAGTCGCATCATAAAATCCAAGCGTGAATTGGTTCTCCCACTGGAAGCTGGAACCCAACTATATTTATTAGGCTCTTTTGCTTCCTTCTTAAAATAAAACTCTCTATTTAAAGGCTTAAAAAATTCATCCTGCAGGCTTACACTATCAGGAAATAGCACAGCACCATTCTTTCTCATAGTATCTAACAAAACCATAATAAGTTCTGTGGCTTCTCTTTCTGTTAAATTTATGTACCCTTCAGTTAATGCTTTTGGAGGGTGCCAATTTTCAGGTAATATAGGTTCAAACCCTAAAAGCCCTAAAGACTCTAAATTTGTTTCTCCGCCTCTTCCTAAAAACTCATACAATACCCACTTCCATGCTTCCTCTTCCAACTGCTGTAAACTCAGTTCAGGAAAAAGATTTAATTCTTTTAGCATTTTCTTAACATATTCTACCAGATCCTCTACACGCCATTCATTCTTAATTACTTTCTCTTTATATCTTTCCAGAGTCATTATAATCAAACGTCTCTGTAAAATTTGGTTATATGAGGATTGTAAATAAGTAGCAAAAAAAGCGGCATCCTGCCGGCTATCAGAAAAAATAAGCATTCGCCGGTTATTTGTTACAGAAAAATTCTCATTATTATCGGCTGTGCTCCATTCGTCATCTTCCTCTTCTACTTTTTCTTCCTTTCTATCAGGGATGTGTTGATACAAAGCTGTCGCTAAAACACTCGTTGCAGCTTCATGCCCTAAAAGAAAACGTCTGGCAACGGTTCCCGTAGTATTAATAGCCCCACAGGCAGGGCACTTGTGGAGCATGCCATTTTTAGTGGAACTTCTTATTAGCCTAATCTTATACTCATCACCACAACCGCAAAGGTCTCCCAATTCATTAACAGGTTTAATAGCACCACATTTACCGCAAAGAACCCATTCTTCCTCTTTGAATATAAATTCGTTTTCTCCTCCTGCTAAAACAATTTCATCTTCATTATCTGGTACCAAAACCTTGTCTTCAATTAGTAAAAAATACTCCAAATTTGCTTCGTTCTCGTAATAACGGCTGCCAGGTTGATATAAAAATTTCTTTCCATCTTTTTCTTTTATTTCCCCGACCAAATATATAGAATTACAGCGAGAACATGTAGCAATCTCAAAAACCTTATAACGCTCCCCTTTATTCCCTGATATCCATTCTCTTCTTTTTAAAAAAATACGCTTATTAGGAAATAAAGAAGTAAATCCTCCTTCTAAAGCTCTTATAAACAAATGATACCTAGCAGGTAGTAAAGGTTGCTCATTAACTCCCATTCGAGCATTATTAGCTAAATGCACTAGCGCAGACAAATATTGTTCTCTATTTTCTTCCTCCCCAAACAATTCATCTGAAGCTTGCGATAAATAGCACGACCCATTTTCCAGCATATTTTGCAAAGTTATGAGTCTTTCATCTTTTTGAAGAATCAAATACAGAAATTTTTCCCATTTGCTATCACAATTATTTAATGCATTTTCTAAAATTTCTTTTGGTATACCTAAATTTTTCCCTTCTTTCACTAACAAAGAAATCTTATCTTTTTCTTCTCCATCAATAATATCGGCCCACTTTTGATATAGAATACCTTTAGGTTTACCCCAGCTTTTTTTCGAAATTACCAAACCTCTCTTTTTACCTATTACTACATCCTGACGTAAAGGGTCATCTTCAACCCACTCAAATTTTTCATCAAAAAGTCTCTGAGCAAATTCCGTAACCTTTTTAAAATCTTTATCAGTATTTCCAACCAAAGTAGCACTCGTACCTATACATTGTAAAATCCCTTTTTTACTTTTTACTATCTTATCCTTCAACCTTCTTAATAAAATAGCAAGCTCAATGCCCTTCGCACCCGTATAAATATGTATTTCATCAATAACAATAAACTTCCAATCTCTAGCATATTCTCCGTCAAAAAATACATTATCTTCTGGACGCAGCAATAAATACTCAAGCATAGCATAATTTGTAAGAAGAATATGAGGAGGAAACTTATGCATTCTTTCTCTTGACAGTATCTCATTTGGCAGCGGTTCATCGCCCGGATTCATCTTCTTAAACCTTTCTACAGCCTTCTTCTCTTCATACTCCGTTTCACCCGTATAACTGCCAAAAGTAATATAAGGATAATTCTTCAATAATCCCCGCAACCTTTTAAGCTGATCATTCGCCAGAGCATTCATCGGATACAACAGCAAAGCTCTCACACCAGGAGTTAACTTCCCTTCTTCTTTTTGCCTGAACAAATAATTTAAAATAGGAATCAAAAACGACTCTGTCTTTCCACTACCTGTACCTGTCGCAATAATCAAATTTCTCTTGTCACTGACAAGTTTTCTAATTGCAATTTCCTGATGCACATATAAATTACGCTCTAAAGGTAACTCACCAGTAGAAAGCCTATAAAATTCCCGAGATAAAATACCTTCTTCTATCAAACTATTTATAGATTTACCACTTTCAAAAGGCGGTGTAGCTTCCAAAATTGGGCCTTTTACGAATCCTTCAAATTCTTCAAGCTCTTTTTTAAACTGTTCCTTTAAGTTATCATCATTAAAAGAAAAAGTAGTAGCAAGATAGTCCAAATATCTATTAACAACAGCATTTGTAGTCTTAATCGGATCTAACCTCGTCATTTTTCCATCTCCTTATTCGAACAAGTATATACTCTGGCAGTATAACTTCTTTGCCACATTCTCTATGCCCCTCAGTTTCAGAAAAAATAACCTTGCATCTTCTGCAATATGTAAAACCATCATTGTCTTTATCTATCAAATAAGGCAATTTATTAAAATAATCCGGATTCATTCCGAAGTAAAATTTGCAAGGATTATACTCCAGCTCAATGATTTCACCATCGTTATCAAAAGTGCATACATGACCTTCAAATTCTATCCCTTCTACAAAATTTGTATATACCTTAATATCCTGTATCCAGTAATTTCTTTCAAGCAATACTTTATCACCATCCACTTCAAACCCAATGATATCCAATCCTTTTTGTTGCAGTACTTCAATAATCTCTTCTTTATCTCCAATCATAATATCAATGCAATTTCTCTCCCTCTCTTTTGGCAAAGAAATTTCTTTATCAAACCATGGATCTTCAATATTAAATTCCAATCTATATTTCCCTAACGGCAATCTTTCTAAATCCTCAATAAATTCTACTTCATTTTCACCATCAGAAACCTTCCTCTCAATTCTCCCTGTCACTTCATCGCCCAGATACCATAATCTTACAATCCTACCAGAGACTTTACCCAAATCTTCCCATTGAACAAATACCCTTCTTTTATCATTTTCTCTTTTTTGGTTTATTCTAACATTTACGACTTCCCAGTGAACTCTTATTCTTGTCAACAAAAATGATGGTATATCGTGATTCTCAAAGAATAAAATCAAATCCCAAACTGTTTTTTTACCTTTTTCTCTGATATCATAGATAATATCACTCAGCTGTTTCAAACTAAATATGATAGTATCTTTTGCTTTTTTGGGCATAATAGCTGTCCCAGTTGAAGATAATACAAGTTTAGCTCCTATCCCCTGTAAAAAGTAAGGCAATTTAACCTCCAGTTCTCCTATATCTTCATACCAAATCTCTTCTATCTCGCTCAGCCAATCTCCTTGATCCCTGAGTCGCCAGTAAATTTTGGGAATAGCTATTGTAAGTTTGATATCAAACTCTCTTTCTTCTAAAAAATATGTCAACTCAATTTCAATACTGTCATATTTTGCATCAAATTTTATAATATTTTTACGAAAATTACTCTCGGTAACTTTATTTCCTCTAACCTCAAATTCGTATTTTGAGGTTAATATAATTTCCCCAAACCTTCTTTCCCATTTCTCAACAGGCGGATACAAATACCTATCAAACTCTAATTGTAAATCTGGCACAAGTGCAAATTCTTTACTCCAGATAATATCCTGTTTATAAACTAATGCCACTTTATACATCCCGTAAAGTTCTGAAGCAAGCAGATCTAAAGGAATAATTGCAATATTCTCTCCTTTTATAACGTTACTAATTTCCTTTAAAGGCTTAAAAATGCTCTTTTCTGAAACTTCTACTTTTATACCATAAAACTCTATATCTCCTACTGAATTCAGTGGTAAAACCAAGTGCGGTAATTTCCCATTATAAACAAATTTACCCAGCACATTTACTCCTTCGAGTATATCTCCACCAATTAACTGAGGCCGTAAACCAGATGGCTTTTTAAAAACAAACTCCTTCCCTTCTACTTCTACGGAAAACATCTCAATATCGCTCAAATCAACATAAATATATTCATAATCAGACCATTCACCTATTAGCCTTCCCCTTTCTCTTACTGCTAAAGAAGGACTGACCTTGCTTCCATAATGGGTAACTATGTAAACTCCCTCTTCCGGAAGATATGAACTTTCTAGCAACTTCTTTTCAACTGAAAAAAGCAAACACTTATTAAGACAAATTCCCGTTATATTCCATTCGACTACTTTATCTTCCTGTCTAAGCTCAAAATGATAAAATTCTCTTGGCTTTTCCAAAACTTCTGAGATTGCTTCCGTATGATATTCATTACCCAACTTTTTAATCGCTACTTTTATATCCTTAACTTCTATATCAGCTTCTTTAATTCTGAATACTAAAGGGTACCCACTGCTCAATACTTGTTTTGGCAGTTCCACTTTTATAACTCTTTCAACAGTATCAAGTTTTATAAGAGGTTTACGCAAAATTAAATCATTCTCATCCTTTGCTCTCCTGTTTTTTTCTCGTTATACAGTCAACTTTTCCTTTCCTTCTTCTTCCCACCATTTTTTCATTTCATTTTTAATCCTTTTAGGCAAAAGAACATCTTTTTCCTCTCCACGGTATAACATCTCTAGAAATATTAAAGATTGAAAAATAAAATCTTCAGCAACCTCCCCTCCTTGGAATATAAAAAGGCGGGTAGATTCATTCAAAAAATACAGAGGATTACTCAATTCTTCAAGAACATCGGCATATTTTTTCTTTTTGTTCTGCACTTCACTAAGCAGATTTTTTACTTCTTCCTTATCTGAATACTTCCAAATTAATTCAAAATTATTCCATAAAGTTTCTAAAGAATATTTGCTTGTAACGTCCTTTTTAACTTTTTTTATTTCTAAGCGCAATGCTCTTTGTTCTTCTAATACTTTTAATCCTTCCTCCACATCACCTTTTCCTACTATTTTCAAATTCTGTTCATATAAATTGATCTCCTTCTCAATTTCAGTTAACCTTCTCTCCACATCTTCCAAAACTCCCTTAGAAACATCTAGATAGGTAGTTACCGCAGCCTCTTCCCCAGCCTCTTTTATTAAATCTTTGTATCTATCCTGAAAATAGTGTCTCTCAAAAAGGCAACAAAAAACTAAACCCATACCGATGTAAAAATATGGGATAAATAAATGGTTAATAAAGTTAAATTAAAAGTTAAGACACTGCAGATTCGACCGTGACCTTAAGGCCTAAAGACTCTAGCTTTTTTAAAGATTGACGAATAATCATATTACGCTTTTTCTCTTCATAATAAGTAGGACCTAATTCAATATATGGTTGCTTTTGCTTGAGAATATGATAAACTATAATTAAAATGCTATGTGCCACTGCAACTGCTGCACGGTTTGCTCCTCTTCGAGCAGCGATGCGGTGGTACTGACTTGAGAGATAAGTATCTTTTGCCCTTGAGGCAGCTCTGGCAGCTTCAATAAGAGAGCTTCGCAATTTTTGGTTACCTTTTCGAGTTCTTGCAGACTTTTGTTTACCAGCACTTTCATTATGACCTGGACACAACCCTGCCCAAGAACACAAATGGGCAGCAGAGGGGAACTGTTCCATATTCGTGCCGATTTCGGCTATTATTTGTTCTGCAGTTCTTCTTCCGACTCCAGGGATTGTATCCAGCAGTGCCAGGTCTTTTTCAAAAGGGAGCATTCGATTTTTAATTTCTTCGTCTAATTTTGCTATTTCTTCATCAAGGTAATCAATATGTCTAAGCTGTATTTCCAGAAGCATCCTTTGGTGATGATTGATCAAGCCTTTTAAAGCGCGTTTTAGTTCATCCATTTTATTTTTTAGCTTGCCTTGAGAAAGCTCAGCCAGGGTTTCGGGATTTTCTTCACCATTTATAATAGCCTCAAGTATAGAACGACTGGATGCCCCGTTGATATCAGAGACTACCGAAGACAGTTTGATATTAGCTCCTTCTAAAACCTTTTGTATGCGATTAAGTTCTCTTGATTTTTCTTCAATGAGGCTTTTTCTATAGCGTACAAGCTCGCGAAGTTCTCTTTGTTCACGATCTGGCACAAAGCTGCCTTGCAAAAGGCCATGTTGTAAGAGACTTGCTATCCACTCAGCATCTTTTACATCGGTTTTTCTACCAGGGACATTTTTAATATGCTTAGCATTGACGAGTAGGATTTTAATGCTCTCAAGCTCAAGTAGATTGTAAATAGGTTTCCAATAAGAGCCGGTACTTTCCATAGCAACAACAGAACAACCTTTAGCTTTAATAAATTCTTTTAATGCAATAAGGTCATCGGTCATAGTTGAAAAAGTGCGGATTTCTTTACCTTCTGGTGTTATTATACAAGCTACGACATTCTTTTTATGGACATCTAATCCGCAAACATGAGAATAAACTAAATCCATGAAAGAACCAACTCCTTTTTTAAAATTTGAACGATAGCGACTGTAAAATTGAAGAGCTGGTGCAACAACCATAAGGGGTTATTCTATCCTGCGTGCTTCCCGTAAAGGGAGCAACAATCTGTGGTGCACCTGGTCGTTGGAGTCTGTCTATGAGTCGGGCTCAAAGCACCAAGGTAAGAACGACCTTTCTTCACCAGCCGCTGTACTGATTATATCATCAAAAAAGGACATTTTCATCCTCTGCTGGTGCTGCATTTGCGGCATGGGAGTCTATGTAATAATTCCTGTAATTCTCTTATGTGCCTTATTGTCTCAGAAGAATAATTTTCCAGTAAATTCTCTTTCAATGGCAATTTTTTTAACTCATCCTTCAACCTGCTCCCACAATTTAACATCCTATAATATTTATCTGGCATAAAAAGTCTCATTAATACTCCAAATAAACCTCTATACCTTCTTTTAAAATTCCAGTAGGTTGTTAAATTGTTTTCAATCTCGTCAATAGGAAGCTCTAATATAACTTCTGCTAAATCATTATTCCAATAACTTAAAAAAGAATAAGCAAGTTCTTTTATTCGATCTTCTATTTCTTTATATTCTTTTTCGAAAATTTCTTTTTTCTCCAAGAGGTTGCGAATCTCATTTAATTGTGTATTTAATTTTTCCCTCTCCTCCCTTGCTTCCTCCAGCCAGTCCTTCGGCTTAGATAAAAGCACTTTTAGCTCTGGGCTTCTTTTAAGATCTTTTAGCAATTCCCTAAGTTCTATCAATTTATCTTTATTTCTTAATACTTCAAAGGCAACTTGCAACTCTTTCTCTTTTTTATCTAATTCTCTCAACTTATTTTCTCTTGCCGCATACAATTGATATTCTTTCCTCCAGGTAGATACTATGTGTTTTACCTCATCCAAAGCTATGGATAATTCTAACTCCTGCCTCTCTTTATACATTCTAAAAATGACATTTAAAAAGTAGTCATTAAGATAAAAATTAGGAACACACCCATGGGCTAAAATTGGCATAATATAACGTAGTTCATCTTTAAATTCTATCAGTCCATATTTCTTAACTGTTTTTAAAAAAATTTCTCCCAATCGTCTTTGCCACAATGGTTGTTGTGAAGGCAATCGTAATATTTTATACACTGGCATCCAAAAATTTCCTTCCTGATAGTATAAAATACCTATCCATACAAGAAAAACCGATATAGTAAGTGACTCAGAAATATTAAAATCAGGTTTTACCAATTCTTTAGAAATTAGCCCGGCCATATGTTCAATCTCATCTACATCTAGTTCAATATAACCTAAAACTCCCCTATTTTTTGACAAGCTGAGTACATCTTCAAAATATCTATCACATTCCTCCAAATAATTACAATCTTTTACCCCCATCCTCTCTCCCTCACTTAAAAACATAACCTATCAAAATCTTCTTATTTTAATTTAATTTTACCACTTTATAAACTAAAATCCAATCAAAATGTTAAGAAAATTTCGTTATATTTCGACAAAATCAGTACCCCTATTTTAAAGTATTGTTCTTTATAGACCAGAAAACAAAATATATTTTATTGCTTATAGAACAGGCGTATAATATAATAAAATCAAAAAAATCTATCTATTAAAACAAAAAACTGAGTTGCTTAAAAAATTACAAGGAGTGTCAATTATGTCTTTGCCAGAAAGAAAAAAGTTTATACATATGAGGATTATTTAAACTGGCCAGATGAACAGAGAATAGAAATAATTGACGGGCAAGTTTATTTACACACCCTTCCACCAAGAATACATCAAGAAATTTCTGGAGCAATAGTCTATCAATTTTCTAATTACCTGAAAGATAAAAAATGTGAGGTTTATTTTGCACGTCTTGGAGTAAGGTTACCATCAGGTAATGAAAAAAGCGATAAAGAAATAACGACTGTTGTAGAACCTGACATTATAGTAGTATGCGATAAATCAAAATTAGATGATGAAGGGTGCAAAGGAGCTCCTGATCTGATTGTTGGAATCACATCTCCTTCCACTGCAAGGAGAGATAAAGTAGAAAAATTTAACTTATACGAAAAACATGGAGTAAAGGAATACTGGATAGTAGAACCAGAAATAAAATTGGTAACGGTATTTTTGCTTCAGGAAAATGGCAGATACGGCAGACCAAACATATACACTGAAGAAGATAAAATTAAAGTCTCTATTTTTGAAGACCTTGTAATAGACTTAAAAGATGTGTTCAACTATTGAAGTAATTCTTTTTTGCACACTTTTTTATAGAGCTTTGATAGTCCATTACTATCATAGAGTCGGTAATAACATTAAACCTTTCATAGTAAAAAGAATCATACACAAATCTAATATTTTTGTTTACTTCGTCAATATTAAAATCCTTATATCCTTGATACTCACCCCAAACCAGTGTACTCTCATACTCTGGATTATTTTTATCAGAAATTATTTCCAAAAATTTATCATAGCCATATTCACCGCCTACATCTTCAGGCGGGGCGTTTCCTTCTCCATCAACACAAATAGCATAATTCTTATCATAATCCTCTATCACTCTTTCTACTTCAATATAATGTCGCCAATCATCTCCAAAATCATAGACATATTGCAGCCTTTTGTATTTTGGAATATACTCTGATAGTCTTATCCCCTTTTCTAATTTCCTCTCTATACCATCTTTCCTTGGATAATCAAAGGCTTCCTCATCGCTAACCAAATTTACAACTGGTTTGTATCCTGCTTTATTATAAGCAGGATGATTAATAAAATAGTTGATATCAATATGCAAAATATCCCATCTCTCATCCCCATAAACAAAAAATTCGTGAAGATGATAATCCAGCCAGCCAAAAGCAGCCTGAAGTACTTTGTGAAACTGTGTAAATGTAGTATTTAAAGGAACGATAAGCCTGCGCCAAATATTATGATTCTCCATCTGAAGTGTCACTTTTAGTTCTACTGCCTTGCATTTAAAAATGGGTCTGCCTGCAAAAATTTCTAAATCTTTAAGCATTTCTTTGCCTGGAGATATATAATGTCCTCCCTCCTGTTTGCCTACCCAATAGCGACTCGCTATTTTGCTCACAAAGGTTTGATAAATTGTATTGTCCAAAAGCAATTCTCCATAATAGGGTACTATATTACAAGCTGTATTTAATTTCCCTACATAACTACTATTTTTCGTTTTCCCATATACAATTTCTCCAGACTGTCTTAAATACTCATCTACAATATCTTCATCAATACATTCATCTAATAACGTCAGACGAATAGCATTTAAAATAATTTCATCAAACCTTTCAAAATCCTTTGCTTTAAGTCCATATAAAACAACCACATACCTGTTTTTATCATTTACAAGGACTACAGTCTTTCTTCGATTTAAGGTGATCAAATTCGCATGCCAAGAAAATAACAAATTTTCTTCTTCATACGCAACGGGTTTTCTCTCTATCACATCCAACAACTTTTTTGTACATTGTATTAACATAGCCTATCACACCAATCTACATAAAAATTCTATTTATCTCAATTTTCTCAGACAAGTCCCTGTGTCCCCTTACCCTTATAACCATATCATAAAAAACTTTAATGCAATCTCATCCATCCTCTACTTTCCTTTGTTTTTAAAAATTATATAAGAATGTACAACCGGTACTATAACAGCAGTAATTAGCAGCACAAACATAAAAACAGTCACCCATATGCCTCCAAAAAAGGAAGCAAATAAGCCAATAATACCTGCAATGAGCCATAGTTTTCCAGCTAGCTGATGTGTATTATTCCATACCTCTTCATCTGCTAACGTCCAGGGAGTTCTTATACCTACAAAATAATTATGGCGAAGTTTACCCATAACACTCCCAAAACCAATCAACATAAAAGGAATAATAAGATTGCCCATTCTATTTACATCAATTCTATAACCTAATGCAGAATATGCAGAAGCAAAATACACTGCTGACAAAATAATTACTACAACTGCTCTTATCATTCTATAAGCTCCAGCAAATTTGCCATAATTGGCTCTTTTAGGGTCAATAATAGGTACATATAACATTACAAAATATATTATTGTAATGATAGAAGGCAAAATAAATATATCATGTTTTGGGCCAAAACTGTCTACTTGACCCGAAATGTTCCAATGTATTGGAATTTTAGCCGGTAAACGTCCAAAAATGGCAAATGTAAAAATCCATATTAATATGATAATGCCAATTAACCACCAATCCTTTTTTATTTCGTATTTGACATTGTAGTTTTCATCCATACTACATTAAACACTCCCCTCATGTTGTATGACAACCCTATTCCTCTGTAAATAAATCTATTGCAAAGTTCTCAATAGCTTTTCTGCTTGGTACAGAAGACTTTCCTCCCTGCCTCATTAACTATTCAATTAATTAATTTAATCTAATTTTTGTCAATTCATTTTAGTTAGGTATTATATTGAATCAAGTATTTTTTCTACGAGCATTCTAAATACTTTCTTGTCGTCTTCACGTATTTTTACAAATGGGTCATATTCAGAAAATGGACTGTCATACATCATTCCAATACTTAATATATCAGCAAACACCTCTCTTTGTTGTTCTGGTTCTAATAAATCAATCTTTGGCATACAAAGCTCTTTTAAAAAAAGTATTATTTCTTCAGGCACAACTTTAACATTTTCGGTATATCTAGCATGAAGTGCATGTCCTAATTCATGAAAAAATACAGCTTCCGGTGCGGGTGTATCTTCTAAATTAGATTTCATATTGTAAAGGAAAAAGTGTTGAATAATTTCCTTACCATAGGGCATCACCAAGCATTCACTATTATATTTTCTATGACTATAATTTAGCAAAATAAACATGGGCTTTCTATCAGCAAACACTTTTTTTGAAAAACTAAATTTTTCATCCAAATAATGCATTATTTCTTCAATCTTTTCTTTAGTTATTCTTTTACCGACTGGTTTTTTAAAGTCTGATAATATCTGATTTCCATATGTCTTTATAGATTTCAATGTTTTAACAGGAGTATCTTGTTTTGGTATTGTCAATGCAACATATTTCCTAACTGCATCTATACCTTCATATATAAGATATTGCGAGTCGTTTTTGTTAATTATACTATCAAATACATAATCCAAAAGCCCAAAATATTGCAATTGTTGATAGAAAAATTTTACAATTTTCGCCCTATTTTTTTCCTTCAGAGCCGACTCTGCAAAATCAATTAGTAGTTCTCCCCAAGTTAATAAATCGTCACAATTAATTACAGCATTAATCTTATCATAAATATTCATATGTCATCTATTCCTTTCAAAATCTGCAAGATTTTTAACCCTTGAATAATTTCACTATTTTGGTTAGTCAATGTTATGGCCTTTTCCAAATAAAGCAAAAAGTAACAACAGCAATAACTCTCACTTATCGGAGGGAGATAAAAATTCTAGGGAGCGGGTCTATCCTCATGATACATGAACTCAGAGTAAAAGGCAAGAGTATTCGTGCAATTTCACAAGAAACAGGGCATTCTCGAAACACAATAAGAAAGTATCTCGGAGCAGAGGGAACCCCCTGAAGGAAACCCATCCTAAGATCAGTTCAAACCTTAACTCTACCAATTGACAGATTTACAGACTAAAGAGGGAAAACTTAAAGCCTTTGCCTCTTTATACTTACAAGCAGCAAAGGATTTGAAGAATAGGGTGAACTAATGGGGGATCCAGTTCTTGCAACTGCACTATTGGACAGATTGCTGCACCATGCTCATATAATCAACATAAGAGGTAACAGCTATCGTTTAAAGGATAGGTTAAAGACTGGTCTTTATTACGGTAGTCCAAACGGTAAGGCTTAAATTAAAAAAACGCAGGGTAGGTCAATTTAAAACCGTTGAAAATGGGTCAATTCTAATCCGCTATTGACAGATTTGACAATTCTTTAATAATAAACATTTAACTACTTAGCTTCATCTAACATCTTTACTATTTTTCAAGCTTTAAGAATAATAAAAAAACCACACATTTTTGTCTTTTTTATCCTGCCTTATTTCGCTTATTGTATAATTTTGGTTTTTATACTCCTCTGCAACTTTTTGAGCATCTTCCTTTGTACCCAAAATCCTTACATACATTTTACCATTTGAAGTTTTACCTGTTGTAACTTGGTATCTTTCTCTATTTCTTTCTTTTTCTTTACTATGCTTCTTCTTCCATTCATCATGATCTAACGGTTTAGCATTTTTTACAGCTTCAATAATCAAATTAATATCCTCTTCAGATATATTTTCTCCTTTTATTTTTCTAATTTCTCCAACAGCTTCCATTCCTCCAATAACAACGGGCATGCTGCAATCTTTGGCTTTTACCCATTTAGCCCGTTTAAATATTACAATTGGATGTATATGATCTTTAATTCTTTCATGTAAATCAGGCAAATTTTCTTCTAACCATTTTTTAAACAATTTAACATGCCTCTCATTTTGTTTGGTAGGGCTTTGAACTTCAACCCACTTATTACCTTGTTTCATACGCCATTTATCTTTTGTCCCTAAAAAAGCCCCGTCCCATGACTTTGTCTCTAATACAAAAATTCCGTTCGTATTTAACACAAGATGGTCAATTTGTATAAACTCGTCAGGCTCTACTTCTAAAACAAGGTCATTTATAACAACTGCACTACTTGGAAGCCACAAATGCAATGCCCATCCTACTGAATTTTCACCACTACTTCCCTGTTCTTTTTCGGAAATACGCCTCCACGTATAAGCAACATCTGCAATAGGTTCTAAAAGCCAACCAAGGAATCCTTCACTAATCTTGTCCAAATGCTTTTGTTTCTCTCTTTCCTCTTTTTCTTTGATTTTTTGATAAAAAAGTTCTTTTATTTCTTTATCCTGCTCTATAAAACGCGCAAACATTATTCTCCCCCTTTTTTAATAAAAGGTTTACCCCACATATTCAACTGCATCATTGTCTCTCCTTCTAAGAAATTTCTACAATCTTGCTTTGAATTAATTTCCAAATGTACTCTCATGAATAAAAATTTTAGAAAAATTGTAAAGTACCGAATAAATCTTTTAATTTTAAGCCAAACTCTCTACAAATTGTGCGAAATTTTTTATAGTCTCAATAACCTCTTTCACTTCTTTTACTGTATAGCTACTTCGTTCTTCGTGAGGATAATGAACTTCTTCGTCTAGAGGAAATCCGTTTAATAGTGACTTGAAATACCTATGATGAGATAGTTTTTGAAATTCCATCTCTATTTCATTACTTCTGTCTTGAAAATAATTTTTTAGCTCCTCTTTTAATTTTGCCCCCATTAAATCCTTAATAGTTATTTTATGAATTCTCTTGTAAGGAATCTTAAGATTTACTTTTTCCGCCAACGAAAATAATACAGTTTCTAAAGCTAATCTTGCATACAAAGAAGCTGCACGTATTTCATTTATGTATGAATATTCTTCAGCTTTTTCAATATAACTTCTATAACAAGGCTTAATATCTATACTTAAAACAACCTCTGTATTTTGGCAGTTACTAATGCTCCCAAAAGAAGTATTGTACGGTTTAAAACTATTCCCATTAAATTGATGCTTTATAATATCATAAAACACTCTGTCAGACGTTGTAATAATAAGCTGGTATTGACTGCCTAATTCCCTTAAATAGGTAATTAAATTATATCTATGCTCATGATCAATAGAATAAATAGGGTCATCAATTGCAATAAAATTTAAACTATTAGGATTTGACTTTATCCTTGCTACCAACAATGCAAATCCAAGACATCTTAAATGTCCTGTACTCAAAATACTAAGAGCATCTACCACTTTTTGAGTTCCTTTTATAACCGCACGAAAACTAATCTTTGGTTCTTCAATATTACCAATATCTGGTTCTATAATAAAAGTGTCTACTACCTCATTTTCTGACTGGTTAATTTTGTTGTAAATTAAAGTTACCTCATTCTTACTGATGTTTTCTAATTCCTTGGCAATTCTTTCAGCATATTTCCTTCTATAAATTTCATAAAAGTCACATATATCATCATAGATTTTTTTGACCACTTTCATTCTCGTTTCTAAAGTCTCTTTAGAAATTTTTGACTTTTCGCTATTTTGCTTAATTTCTTTATATCGGCCCCATTCTTGACTCAATCTCAATATTTCATTTATAGCATCACTTTCCCTTCTTGCATCTTCTTTTATGGTCTCTAAATCCGAAATTAAATTCCTGTCAAATTCTTCCTTGCTAATTTCAATGTTTAATTCTTTTTTATAGAGATGGAAATATAAATTCTTTACTTTCTCCGCAGTTTCTAAAAGGGATTGCTGTTTTTGCTCGATGCTATTGTTTATTTTTCGAATTTCACTCTTCAAATTAATTATTTTACTTAAATTTTCTTTTAAATTTTCAAGTCTTCTTAACACATCATAATATTCAATAGGTTGACCACATACAGGGCAGGTAGTTACTTCCTCAGTTTTTTTAAAATATTCATAAGCCGTATTCACAACCTCGGAAATCTCTACTTCTGTTATCATTTCTTGAGCATTTGCGAGTTTGCTTTTATATTCTTTTAGTTTTTTCATCTAAATTCATCTTTTCTTCTAATTCCTTAATAATTCCATCAAGATTAATAATAAATTCCTGAAGTTTTTTAAACCTTTCACTCCTACTCCGATTTTCCTCCTCATTTAGCTTGATTTCCAAATCTTCCTCTACACTATCCTTGAATTTTCCCCTAAGCTCTGCCATTCTATTTTCTAATCCTTCTAATTCCTTTTCTTGCTGTCTGAGTTTTTCTGTAATTTCCTGATATTTCTTTTCGGCAGTATTTTTTAATTTTCGTAAACGCCTATCAAACTCAATCAGGTCCTCAAATCCTAATAGGGTTGAAAATCGATCCCATAAAGATTGCTTTGTATCAATAACAAAATTTTCTATACGTTTGGTATCTATGAAATGGTCACCCGCTAAATCTTCAAATACAAATTTAGTTTTGCTATTTACTTTTCTACAAAAACTTTCCTCTTGACCATTATGAACATATATAATTTCAACAAAAGGAGCATCTTTTTTATCACAAAATTTATTTATAAGAAATTCACGTTTATCTACCCTCCTTGTTTTCGATTCTTCCACTTCTCCAGTCAAACACCACTCAATTGCATCCAGAAAGCTAGACTTTCCTGTTCCATTTTCTCCATATAAAAAAAGATGCTTTCCGTCCAATTCTATAATATGAGGACTATCTTCTAAATAGTAAAAACCTCTAATACCATTAATTTTAACCTGCTTAATCCTCATTTTCATTCCCGATCCTTTCTTCATAAAATTTAAGAATATCATCATATTTATTCGCTAGATAATTTGTATTGCCATTCAATCCATAATTATCGTCATATAAAGTCATTATATATTCCACAAAAAGATTAATTTTATTTTTCTCTTCTTTTGTTATGTCTTCTATTACTTTTTGCAAGATATTTGATTTTTTAGCCATTTTATAGATAACCCTCCTCTCAAATATTATCTTTTCAAATTGAATCTCGATTTTACTCTTACTCCTACAAACTGAAATTAACAAAACAATATTCACAGAAAAAGCAAAAATAAATTTTCTGCATTTTCATTTTATCATTTTATTTCCCAAAAAACAACACAAATATTATGAAAATTTCGACATATCTCGACAAAAATAAAAACAGAAATAACCCTGTTTACTAAAATTACTTTAACTCCTCACAAATATTCCCTCTTTCTCTCTTTCAACTCTTTCAATATCTCCTTCACATTCTGCACCTTATCCTTTGAACAGATTAAAAGAGCATCATCAGTGTCAACTATAATCACATCTTCTATCCCTAAGGTTGCAATGAGTTTTTCACCACCCGTTATGATACATTTCTTTGTATCCACAGCTATTACATTGCCTCTTATTACATTACCATTTTCATCTTTTTCGTATAATCTCTCTATAGACGTCCAGCTTCCTACATCATCCCAACCAAAATCTCCTGGCACGACATAGACATTTTTGGCTTTTTCCATTACGCCGTAATCTATTGACATACTTTCAAGCTTTGAATATTCTTCATATAATACTCTTTCTATATCCCCTGAATCAAGATTTTCCCTTATATTCTCCAATGCTTTATGTAACTCAGGCATGTATTTTTCTATAGCTCTTAATATTGAGGATGTCTTCCATACAAACATGCCACTATTCCAAAGATAATCTCCGCTTTCTACATATCTCACTGCTACATCATAATCAGGTTTTTCTACAAATCTTTCCACTTTATGCACAGTATTTTTATTTATTATTTCTCTCGTTACTTTCTTGAATTTTATGTAACCATATCCCGTCTCAGGACGTATGGGCTTTATACCTATTGTCACAAGATTATCTCCTGGTTTTGCTTTTTTTATCGCTGTCTTTAATATTCCAAAATCTTTCGCCTTTGCCGCCCGCCATAATAACGCCTGTTATCATTTGCATCATCTTTTCACTTCTCTTTCATCACAGCAACCTCATCCTATACATATCTCACCCTATAACACTCAATCGTCTCTCTCAATCCTTCTGCTAAGCTATACTCCGATTTCCATCCAAGCACTTTCAATGCCTTTTCATTATCAAGATAACTATGCATTATATCTCCTTTCCGAGGCTCCGTATAAATAGGCCCTAAAATTGAAACTAAAAGTTTTTGAGGAAAAGAAGATTTATTCCTTTATTAATCGACGTCTTTTAAAACTTATTGAGCTTTGGAACTTTATTCTTCCTCATGTGAGAAGTCCTCTATTTTAAAGTAAGTGATTTCTCCTTTTTCTTTCTCTTCCCTAAGGGCTTCTTCAACCTCCCCCTTGGCCGTGAAGTAAATTATCTGCCATCCCTCCTCATAGACCATTTCTTTCACCATTTGAAGTTGTTTCCTTAATCTGTAGGGATCAGCTTTTATAAAAGGGTCGTCCAAGATAAAGAAACCTCCAGAAGAAGCCAAAAGCTTTTTGCCTAGGGCCAGTCTTATAGCGAAGTACAATTGGTCATAGGCTCCGCCTGACAATTTTTCGGGAGAAAGTCGGGCTCCATCCTCTCGCACCACCTCTACCGTACCTCTTTCTTGGTGGTAAACTACTCCTCTGTAGCGATGTTCAGTGGCTACAGCAAAATATTTAGATACCAAGCTATCTTCACCAAATAAGGTGGCTACCTTTCCCTTTTCTTCCCTATCTATTTTTTCCCAAATTTTAATGGCAGTTAAAACCCTGTTTTTCCGGGTTTCATTTTCTTGTATAAATTTTTGCAACTCTTCCTTGATTTTTTCTAAATCGGCCAGGGTATGACAGTACAAATATTTTTCTGAACGCAAAATTTCTCCAGCCCTTTTCTCTATCTCCGTCATCACTCTCTTTATATCTTCCCTCTGCTTTTCTAGGGTTTCTAATTTTTCTTCTAACTGTTGCCGTTTTCTCCTTAAATGGTCTACCTCTTTTTCGTCATATTTTCTTCCCAGAGCCTTATCCTTGTAAGACGATAGCTCTTCTATGGCTTGTTCCCAGTAGGAAATAGCTTCTCCTCCTAAAAGGCTTCTTAACTCCCGTTCCGCTCCCTTTATTTTTGTTTCTAAATCCTTCTTCTCTTCTATTTTTTTCTTATAACCCTCTAGGGTCTCCTCTCCTGAATTTTCTTTTATCCTAGCAATGACATTTTGTACACTTCTAATCTTTTCCTCTAGATTTTCTATTCTTCCCCTTAATTGCTCAATTTTATTCTCTAATCTCTCTTTTTGTCTTTCCACATCTTCTTTATCCTTGTTTTTTTGAAGATATGTCTCTTCAAATCTTTGGATATGAGCCAAAGCTTTTTCTAGGGTCTCTCCCTCCAACTCCAGCTCTGCCAGAGCCAGTCGGATCTTTTCAAATAAACTTTCTAGATGCCCCTTTTTGCGCCAAAATTGAAAGCTATAAGCCCAAGAAACTACGGCAGATAACAAAAATACAAGTGTCAAAAAGATCATCCAGGAGGAATATTTAAAAAATAACCCCAAGAGAGAAAAGGCTAAAAGAATTGAAGAAGCGTAAGCCAGAGGTTGCCAAAAGCTGTTTTTGGTTTCCCACGCTCGAAACTCTGTCTTCTGTTTTTCGTAATTTATCAGCTCTGGCTTAATATTCTCCTCTAGCTTTTTCTTTCTCCCCTCCAAAATCTCAAATTCCTCTTTTAGCACTGCGTATCTGTTCTCATGTTTTTGAAGCTCTTCTTCTGTTTTTTGTAGTTCCTCTAAAGCCCCCTCCTTTTCCCTGTGATATTGCTCTATATCCCTTTCATGGTCTCTCCATTTTTGCCATTCAGCTTCGTTGAACCTCTCGAGGACTTTAAGCCTTTTTGAGTACTCATTTATTTCTTTTAGAGCATTTTCGGCTTTTTCGTATATTTCCCTTTTTCGGGCCTCTTCCAGTTCCTCTAATTCACTTTTTAGCTTTTCAATTTCTTCGGCTATCTTTACATATTCCAGCTCAGAATCTTCAAGCCCTTCTTCTTTTATCTTTTTATGTAATTTATCTATATCTTCTATAAGCCTTTGTCCTTTCTCTATTCTCTCTTTTAATTTTTCCTCCCCTACATTGCGAAAAATACCAGTAGGAGTTATCCTGCCTATCTCCCTCAATTTCTCTTTTATTTTATTGATTTCTTCTGATCGGAGGCCCATCAACTTGTCAGTCACCTCAGTATAAAAAGCCCCCTCTTTATCAAGGGAAAGGTCGCTATTTCTTATTATGAAAATATTGCGGCAATCTGTGGGACTCAATCCTGTCACTTGGATCAGAGTACCCTTGTCGGGGAGCTTGACCTCCATTCCTTGCTCTGTCTCCAAAACTACATACCCCTCTGGATTTTCCTCTACTCTATCTATATTTTCAAAGTCTTTCACGTTTTTTCCCAATAAAAGTTTTATAAGTGCCTCTATGGTCAAGGTTTTTCCGCTCTCATTTTTCCCTACAAACAGAGTAAAATTCCCCAGCACAAATTTAGTTTTGTAACCTAGAGGGCCATAGCGAGTAATTAAAAATTCTTTTATTCTCACCTTCTCACCTCCATTATGGCTTGGAGGACTAAGTCAGACAAATGCTTTTTTTCCTCTTCTTCAACGCCCTCCTTCTCTAGGGTTTCTAAAAACTTTTTAAAAAGGTCGTCTTCCCATATTCTGCTTATATCTCTAAATTGGTAGTTTTCCCCTGCAATTTTTCCTGAAGCTAATTTTCTCACCTTTTCCACTAATTCTTCCTCCCCTATCCCCAACTTTTCCCCATGAAGGTACCCAGATACGGTTAAAAGTACTTGGGCTTTGGGGTGGAGATTTTTGAGGTAGTTCTCTAATATGTCTAAAGGATGACGAGGATCAAAAGGGTCTAGTTTTAAAGTAACTTCCTCAAAGTGTAGAGTATCGAGAAGGTATTCCTGGGGAGGCTCTCCTATTTCAAAAATATTTGCCTTGCGCTGACCTGTTTCCTTTTTAGTTATAGAAACTGGAGAGCCAGGATAAACAAAATACTTGCCTTTTTCTACTTCCCACACGTTATAACGAGAATGAAAATGTCCCCCCAGTATATACTGTAGGTTTAAACCTTCAAAATAAGAAAGTTTCACCGGCATATACCTGCCTTCTCCTTCTTCACCAAAATCCTCCCGGGCAAAGTAGCTAGCCACCAATTCTCCATGATAAAGTAAAATATTGGTCTTGTCTGGAATCAGCCTGTCTTCCAAGGTTCGAATTTTTTGCACCATTTCTCTACCTTCTATATTTTCAAAAGGCATACCCCACACTCTGACTGTTTCTAATTCAAAAGGTTCATAGAGATGGGTCAAAACCGTCACGTCTTCGCCCCAATACATACCTTTAGTGTAAGCTCCTTTATCGTGATTTCCAGGGATTATAAGAATTTTAAAATCATTGTCAGAAAAAATACTTCTCAAATGGGGCCTTAATTTTTCTACCTCTACCTCGGTATCAAAAAGGTCACCACTTATCACCAAGAGATTGATTTTCTCTTTTCTCCCCACTTCTATTAATTCTTCTAAAGCTTCCCATCTTTCGTCTTCATATCCCTTTAAATGAAGGTCTGCCGTATGGAGAATTCTCATAATTTCACCCCATTACTCCTTTTCACAGCAAATTTCCCTTATCCCGTATTCTGCACATCTTTTCTTTCGGCAGTAAATTTTATCTAAAACATAAGAAGCTCTCTGAACCCAGCCGGCCAGCTTTCCAAAATGTTTTTTAGCCGAAACGCCAAACATTCTTCTCCTACTGGGCACTCTGTACAGAAAAAAGTTTTACAAAACAAAGAAATTCTTTTCAAACTGTCATTTATTCCAAACTTATTATCCTAATACGGAATTTATTTAAAAAATTCAATACCCCTTCGATATCCACATTATGAGCCCCGTGCATTTTTATTTGCAATTTGGGAGGGAGGAAAGGGCTATACTTAGAGATAAAAAATTCCTGTTCTTTAGTATAGGGCAATAAACTTTCTAAAGACCACTTCCTTCTCTTAATATCCTGTAAAATATCAATCAATTCATCATTAACGGGAATCTCCATGCGTCCGATTCCGTCTGTTTTCACCACGTCAACTCCATAATAGCGCAACATCCATATCAAAGTTCTAAAAATATTTGTGCCAGTAAAGGTTTCAAATAGTAAGCCCTCTTTCGTTTTCCAGATAATCCTTTCGTCTGGCTTAACATTGAAATATCTATAAGGTGTCCTTAATTCTTCTAAAACAGTCTGGGCCCTCTCATCAATAAAATCAAACTTACAGTCTGAACACAATATTTCGTGCATGCGTTCAGGAATACGGGGGTGCAATGGTCCTGGTCCACCTGAATATCTAGGAGGCTTTCCATCCACCGCTTTTTTTACATATACTTTATTTTTATGAAAATCTATTTCTTCTATTTTCCACAACCGCCCAGCAAGAATGATATTGTCTCCTTCGTTTAAAAGAAAAGTTTTTTCGATTTCTCCTATATTTTTAGTTCCGTAAAAAACTTCATAGACCTCTGGGGTCATGAAGACGGAGTAAAAATCTTTCTGTCTTAGCAATCGTTCCCCCTCTAGTCCTACAATTAATTCCTGTGTATCGGCCAATATTTCTAAATATTCCTTCTCAATCATGTGCTCAATTAATATACGGATATCTGATTCCGGCAATTCATGAAAGGCAGCGTTTTCACTTATCAATGAAACAAGTTCCTCAAGAGGGATACCGTTCAGCTGGTGACATATAGAAATAATTTGATGAAATAAAATATCATATGGGTACGGATAGCCTTTGCTGGGTTCAGTCCAACCTTGCAACAAGAGATCCATCACTGCAATAGATTGCAGCAATCCATATTTGTCTGTGGTATACATCTGTAAATATTGACCTTCCCCTTGCTTTCTTCCTGATCTGCCCAATCTCTGCTTTAAAGAAGAAACCGTAAATGTACTATCCACCTGTATTACCAGATCAATTTCCCCTATATCGATCCCTAGTTCTAAGGAGCTTGTAGCTATAACGCTTTTAATCTCAGTGGACTCTGCCATCAGCTTCTCCACAAATTCCCGTTCTGCCTTAGCTATTGAAGAATGATGGGCATAATACCTCTCCCCTAACCCCTCCCTTTGAGCTAAACGATTTAAAATTACTGTAGCCTCTTCTACTGCTGCCCGACTATTAAAAAAATCAAAGAAGTATAGTTCCGGGTCAGTTCTAGAATATCTTCGTATAATTCCAGAGGATAATTTCCTGTTTTAGTTTTTTCAAAATGCATTAAACTGTAATAGATGTCCCTCTCAAATCCCTTTACTTCAATGATTTCCACATTATCTGGATTGTTGCAATTAACCCACTTTTTAATCAGAGAAAAATTATCGATTGTTGCTGACAACCCGATAATCCTGGCTGGCTTTTTGGTGTATTGCTCAATACGAGATAAGAGAGATCGGAGCTGAACTCCTCTTTCTGTATCAATAAAAGCGTGGAGTTCGTCAATTACAATAAATTCGAGGTCCTGAAATAATTGCTTCAAAGAGCGGGTTCTGTTTATGAACAAGCTTTCAATGGATTCGAGAGTAATCTGTAATATGCCAGCAGGATTATCAATTAATTTTTTCTTACTGTGTTGGCTCACATCACCATGCCACCTATGCACAGGAATATTCATCTCTTCACATAATTTTTGAAGTCGCTCAAATTGATTATTAATCAAAGCCTTTAGAGGAGAAACGTAAAGAACCTTCAAAACGCTAGGAGCTGTCTTTTCGATTTTGCTGATGATGGGCAAAAATGCAGCCTCAGTTTTTCCAGAAGCTGTACCCGACGACAAAACCACATCTTTTTCTGTATCGATAATCACAGGGATTGCTTTTTCTTGGATAGGGGTAAAATACCTCCATCCCATGTCCCATATTTTCTTTTGCACTTTATCTGATAGCTTATAAAATATTTGGCTCATATCTATTTACCCCCAGGTTATGAAAGCCGAGTCCTTTTAAAACGTTCATGGATATCGATAACTTTCTCCGAGGAGTTGCTTTCTCTAGTCTCTTCTTCTATATACAATTCTTCAAAATTCAGAGCAGGATGTTCCATTTTAATATTCAAAAAACTGATAAACTGCCTGATCACATCTCCTAAAATAATGTGCTTTTCAGCACCTGGTCGTTTGTATGTCCACAGTAGATACTTTCGAATTTCTTCGTCCGTCACATTTATTTCATAACCATAATGGGCTGCGTGGATATCCCGTATATTCATCAATAAGATCAAAGTTTCTTCAGGCGTAAGGGGAGTTAATTTCATTACTGCCTGCCTTAAATCTTGATATTCTTCCTTTTCCACCGCTGGCTTCAAACGTCGCTTCAATGCCTGGTAGCTGTAAAGCCCACGACGCTCATCCTCTAAAAACTCAGGGGTACCGCTAAACGTTATATACAAACCCTCAACTGAACCTTGCAAAATGTCATTGTAGATCATTAGGATATAGTCATAATTTTTTTCCCTGGCTTCTCTATGAGTAATCTTATATAGATTGACTGCTTCATCTAAATTGATAATCAAGCCTGAATCCCCTGCTTGCCTCACAAATTTACACAGCACTTTTAAGTAAGCATAATAATTGCTATCATCAATAATCTCTCTAATTCCTAAGTCCCGCATTGCATCGGTTTTGGTCAAATATTCTCCTCTGAGCCACCTCAAAACTTGACGCTGTTTTTCCTTATCTTGTTTTACAAAACTTTTATAGTAAATACTTAAAACTTTTGCAAAATCGTAACCACCCGTTAACTCATCTAAATGAGAAACAGCTTTAACAATTTCTTTCTCTACTGCTTGAACAAATACACTGTCCTCCAAAGCAGCTTTATCTTCATAATCTAGGTCTTCCATTACTTTCTTTTGCAAACCCATTATCCACTGATCTAAAATAATTGGCAGGCGTTCCCTTGGGGTGCGGACTTGGTTGATAGATTTTTTATCAATTCATTGTACAAGGCCAGAGCTTGATTATTGCTTCCATACAATCTTCTATAAGGAGTAAAATCCGCATTGGTAACTACAAATCCTTCTTCTAAACCTGCTTGCCTAACAAAATTTTGCATGAAACTTTTTCCAGTTCCATAGGCGCCGATAAAAAACTTGATCATAGAGTTTCCATTTTCTTTTATGTCTCTTAACTCTTCTCTTATTTGTTTCATTTCCGCTTCCCGGCCCACCATTATATACTGGAGACCTCTTTTAGGAACCACCCCGCCTGCCAATGCGCTTAAAATATCTGCTGAATCTCTCCTTTTAATTTTCATGCCGATTTCTCCTCTCCACTTCTTCCCATACAGTTACCAGCTCTTCGTTTATCACATACTCTTCTCCTATGAGCTCAATAAAAACATCTTCTAAATATTCCTCCGCTTTAGCATTTATCTGCTCGACAAAAATCGTTACAGGAACACCTTGATCTCTCAACTGTTCCTCTGCTTCATTTATACTTTTCTTTCCATTAGAAAACGTGCTGATAAATTTAGATTCCTCTTCTGTTAAGGAAGAAATAAACCCTTCCACATCAACTTCTTCGTCAGACAAGCGGATTCGAGACCTATTTTCGGGAATGTCTATTTCAGGCAAGTCCAGTTCAGGTTCAATTTCCTCGCCGTTTATCCCTGTGGTTTGCACTGGTCTCGGAGGTATAACATGTTTTACCTCTTCCTCTTCTGCCGATGCTACTTGAGTAAAACGACTCTTTACTCCTTTATCTGGAGAAAAACGGCTTTTGAGGCCTACATCCTTTGTCAGGTCCAATCTCTTTATTTCCTCTAATAAAGCCTCTTTAAACCCAGGAGGCAACAATTCTTCGTTTACTTGAATCTGTCTGGTAACTCCAGCGAGCAATCGAGCAACATTCTCTGAAAGCCGGAATAAAGCTGTAACTTCATTGTAGAAATAATCTGTAGGCACATATTGTAAGTACTTTATAATACGGCTTGGAACGTTTCGACCTATTACTGCACTACCAAAAAAGTGGTAGGTCTCTATTTTTTCTTCTGGTCTAAACCAGGCTTTCTCCAGATCTAATCCCTCTTCTATATTTATCCTTTGAAATAATTTTAAAGCTTGTTCAAAAACAGCATATACTTTTTTGGCATTGGTTTTAAAAAAGGTGGTTTCTGAATATCCATATAGAACCTTTCGCCATTCTTCCATAGGTATTTTGCTAATATCATCTTGATATTCTTTGAAAATCTGATAAAAATTGAGCCCAGAATACGGTTCTGTCCCTAATCCCCATTTATAAGCCAATTCAATTTCATTCAGTTCTACCAACATATCCCTTATCCAGGGCACAATATATCTGTCCAGATCAGGAAGTCTATCCTTGTACGCCTCCCGTAAGCGGACCATCATACTAACGTTGAACGCAGCATTTTGATTGAATGTATAGTTCAAGAGTTCATAAACAAATAAGATTACGTAGCTCAAATCTGTGTCCAAATAATTGCCGTTTAGTGCCTGATACCTCCAGTAGAAATACCACCTCTTCTGCCTTTCGTCCAAATCTCTAAAAGTAGTCCAATACACCTTCAATGGCACAAAATCCGCCTTGTTGAGTTTCATATCAGCGTATTTAATTGAATCTTTCATAAACTCTGTATCGCGAGTGGAAAAGGTAATTTCTATAGCAGGCGAGCTCGACTTTTTGGCTTTGACAGAATTTTTTAGTTCCTCAATTTCTTTTCTTATGTAGAGAGGAGTTTCAAGATGAGCATATTCTGGCAGTATGATATCTTCTTCCTTGTAAAATTTCTCTTTTCCTTTTTGAAGTAAAACTTTTTCTGGAGAAGGTTCAAGTTTTTTGACTTGAGTAATTTCCTTCGTAAAAGGAAGCTGAGTTGGTGTTTCGGGAAGCCTCTTTGAAACCTTTTCTTCCCTTTCTGAATACTCCTTCTGCCATTTCTTAATAAAAAACATATCTATCCAACCCAATACCATAGTCAAAGGGAGCAATTTGCCTGCGGAAAATATGACAATCAAGAGATATATCACAGCCTTTAGATATTTTTGATAATAAAAAAGATGCGCTCCAAAACCCCCCAAGAAAAAGGCCAATAAATAGCCTACTGTCGGAGACTTGTCTTTTTTCATTTAATTGCCCCTCCCGAAATTTTTCAGGGAATATTCATAGCCTTATTTGACGTTCCCTTTAAATATGTCAATAGCTGAATGAAATCAGCCACCCTGCGTAATTAACACCTCCATGCACTTATTACCAACTGAAAGAAGAAATTTACCCCTCAGTACACCGTCCCAATAATACACCTCAAAATATTTATGTATGACGTCTTTCGTGTTCCAACCACTCGATAATTACTTCATCTCTCCATTCTTCAGGTGTCTTCTTTAAAATTTTAATTATCTCATCGCTTAATGAAATTCTTCTTTTTCAAAATTGTTTTCTTTATCAATTCGATTAAAGTCTTTTTTATTTATGTGTTTAAAATCCCTTCATCTAAATCTAATAACTAATCTTTAGTTATAGTTTCTAAAAAATCAAACGCCCTTTTAATTTCCTCGTCAGTGTAATTTTTATCCGATTTAACTATTTTTATTTTTCTAATGATATCTTCTTTTTCATATTTTTTCTCTTCTTTAAAATACATAATTGTAGCCACTAATTCCAGGAATCTAGAATTTTCACTATTTAATCTATATATCACTTCTTTATAGTTTTCTAGGTCACCTTTTACACCTATGTCATCAATACTTAATTCATAAGTGTAAGTAGGGAAATAACTATCATGCTCTTTAACATCTTCTTTTATCACATTAATCGATTTAAGCTCTTCAAGTTCTATTGTCAAAACGTCCGAATATGGGCCATAGTAATGGAAATAAAAATCTTCTTTAAAATCCGCTCCTAAATTTTTCAAAATATAAACCATCTTCTGTAATTTTTTTCGTCCCTCGATCTTTCCTGAAATTCGTAAAAGTTCAATAAGATTTGCATAATTTTTCAGAAAGCTACTCATTTCCCTCCCTCTCCCTCCTTAATAATTTTAATAAGCTCATCAGTTATATCTTCTCCTTCATAATTAGCTCTCGTAAAATATAGGCAATATCTATACTTTTTAATACCCGCTAAACTTTTTATTGAATCTGAAAATCTTGTAATTGAGTTATATTTCCCCTCTTTATGTATTAAAATCACCGGTTTTTCTCCTTCTTCTCCTTCTACGTAATAGTCATATGTAACATTACTAGGCCTATCTATTCCAAAATAGTACTCTACATTTTCTTCCTCAAATCCATATTGTATCAATTTCTCTTTTAGTTTATTTTCTATTTTTCCTATATGATGAATATTGTCTTCTTTGAGTTCATACGCTTTATATAGATCTCTTCTTAAATATCTATTACATAGGTCTCGTAGCACTTTGTCTTCCGATTCACGCCATAATGAAATTGCATACAAAATTATATTGTCATTTAACTTTATATAATCTTTTATGTCCATTTCATTTCCTTTTCTAAATACAGGAATTAAAGTGTCTATTCCTTTATCCAATCTATTTTGCTCATATAAATATTTTGCTCTCTTTAGAATATTTTCTAATAATAGTTCGTACCCTCTTGTCGTTTTGTGGTAGTACACTTGCCAGTACATGTAATATCTTGCGTGAATATATTGCTCAACTGCGTATAATCCTTTATAATCTATTGCTATAGATTCTCCATGAATCTGCATCGATTTGAAAATCATGTCAGGATCAAATAATCCATATTTTACACCTACGTAATAACTATCTCTTAACAAATAATCCATCCTATCCACGTCTAACTGACTTGATAGCAAATAAACAATATATTTACGTTCATATTCCTTGCTAATAACACTTGCAATTTTTTGTGGCAAACTTTTATCTTTATCCTGCAAAACTTGATTTATTTCTGTATCACCAAGAATGATATTAATTGTCCATTTTTCATGATCTGAACCAATTACCTTTTCAAAAATATGAGAAAAAGGACCATGTCCTATATCATGCAATAGAGCTGCCGTTAAAGCAGTCATTTCGGTTTCTTCATCTATACTAACTCCAATACTTTTCAATTGGGATAAAGCTTTTTCCATTAAATACATAGTGCCTATTGAATGAGAAAACCTGTTGTGATTCGCCCCGTAATATGTAATTTCAGAAGTACCAAGTTGTTTAATCTGCCGTAATCTTTGAAACTCTTCAGTATCTATTAATTCTAGAATATAATCTCTCGTTATTACGATAAAATTATGAACTGGGTCTCTAAAATATTTTGGCTTCATAATAACCTTATTTTTCACCCCTAAGAATTTCTTATTAAACAAGTAATCTTTCTGAAAACATTTTTTCTTGCTTTTATCTTAATATCATTATATCCTATAACTTGTCACTTTCAAATAACAACTTTAACTCTTGTTGAAAACCTATACAACAAGCAGTTTCTTTATCTTTATTCAAAAATGCATAAGTATTTCTTTCTTCTAAATTACTTTTATTACTATAGTTGGTGTTTTTATCTTATTTTTTAATGTCTTGACAAAAAATTTTTTTGATATACAATCACCTCTAGGGGGGATTAATAATGAAAGAATTTTTGTATAATTTGCCATAAGAAGAGAGTGAACCATAAAATATGAGCGATAAAAAATTCCCCCTCTTTATTCACAACTTAAATACAACATAATCGTCGCCTGAAGTTTAATAATTTTATTTCTATCATCTTTTTATAAATTCTTATAAATATAAATATTACGGCATTTTCACTTCTCTTTCTCCGCTGCCACCTCATCCTCTACATATCTCACCTTTATAATACTCAATTGTCTCTTTTAACCCCTCTTCCAAACTATACTCCGGTTTCCATCCAAACACATCTAATGCTTTTTTATTATCAAGATAACTATGCACTATATCTCCTTTTCGAGGTTCTGTATAAATAGGCTCTAAAGAGGTATTCATGATTTTATTCATCATTTCAACAAGCTCATTTATACTTGTAGGTTTATTCGTGCTTATATTTACAACCTCATTATCTCCCCTCTCCAGTGCCAAAAGATTGGCTTTAGCCACATCTTTTACATAAACAAAATCACGTGTTTGCTTTCCATCTCCGAAAATAATAGGTCTTTCCCCTTTAAGCATCTTATCTATAAAAATAGATATTACTCCACCTTCTCCTTTTGGGTCCTGTCTTATCCCATATACATTTGCATAGCGCAAAATCGTATACTTTAAGCCATACAATTGCCTGTATACTTCAAAATAATGCTCTGGTGTGTGCTTTGATATGCCATAGTAAGATATGGGATTTATTTTATGTACTTCATCAATAGGAAGATACTCAGGATTTCCATACACTGCTGCTGATGAAGCGTATATAACTTTTTTAACACCACTTTTTCTGCAGCACTTCAGTAAATTTACTGTTCCAAGTATATTTACTTTTGCATCAAATACAGGATTATCAATTGATTTCTGAACATCTATTTGAGCTGACTGATGTATAACATAATCAGGTTTTTCTTTTTCAAATATTTCATATAAGTCATCATCTGTGATGTCTTTTTTATAAAAAATGGCCTTTTTATTTATAAATTCTTCTTTTCCTGTTGAAAGATTATCCACTATTACGACTTCATGTCCATTTTCAATCAGCAAATCTACTATGTTTGAACCTATAAAACCTGCACCGCCTGTGACTAAAACTTTCATCGCATATATCTCCTCACTTATTAAAATTCAAAAACTATTCTATTTCAGTAACAGCAACTTCTTCCATTAAGGACCGCTGATAATCAGGATTATACTCTGGTACAAGGGACTTTATAAACTCTCTTATTTCATCCTCATCCATATCATCTATCTTATCTTTATATTTTTCTAATGTTAAAATTAAATTCCCATAATCTACAGAAACAGGTTTTTCAATAAAAATTTTTTCATGCTTCGTCGACACGTATTTATCATCACTTATTAATAATTCCTCAAATAATTTCTCTCCTGGTCTTAAACCAATAATCTTAATAGGTATATCCACATCAGGTTCAAAACCTGATAATTGAATTAACGTTCTTGCTAAATCTATAATTTTAACCGGCTCACCCATATCAAGTACAAATATTTCGCCACCCTTTGCCATAGCCCCTGCTTGTATAACCAACTGAACTGCTTCTGGTATTGTCATAAAGTATCTTTTAACTTCTTCATGGGTAACTGTTACAGGTCCACCTTCTGCAATCTGCTTTTTAAAAAGAGGTATAACACTTCCATTGCTTCCTAACACATTTCCAAATCGTACTGCAACAAACTCAGTTTTACTTCTTTTATCATATTCCTGGATTATCATCTCACATATGCGCTTAGAAGCTCCCATCACACTCGTGGGATTAACAGCTTTGTCTGTCGAAATCATTACAAAGCGATTGACATTATATAAGTCAGAAACTTTTACAAGATTTAATGTGCCGTATACATTGTTTTTAATAGCTTCATGAGGACTTACCTCCATTAATGGAACATGTTTATGAGCAGCTGCGTGAAAAACAATATCAGGAGTATATTCACTAAAAATTTTATTTATCTTCTTTTCTTCTCTAATATTTGCGACTAAGCAAATTACATCAAGTTCAGGGTATTTTCTTTTTAATTCCTGTTCCACTTCATACATATTGTTTTCGTATATGTCTAATATAATGAGTCGAGAAGGTGAAAACCTGGCTACTTGTCTACAAAGTTCAGACCCAATGGACCCTCCTCCCCCTGTAACCATAACCTTTTTACCTTTTATGTAACTACTTATTTCCTCTAAATCAACTTTGACAGGTTCTCTGCCTAACAAATCATTTATATCAACATCTCTTATACTACTTATTGATATTGTTCCATCCACCAGTTCATAGATTGCAGGTAATGTTTTAACTTTTATGCGCATTTCACTACATTTATCAATAACTTTTTTCAAAACAGTTCTAGGCGCAGAAGGGATAGCAAAAATAACTTCATCAATTTCCTTCTCCGTAATAACTTCCTGAATATCATCAATTTTCCCCACAACAGGCACATCATCAATACTTCTGTGTAATTTAGACACATCATCATCTACTATTGCTACAGGCTTAAGGCCTGTTTCTGGATGATTTTTTATCTCCCTTACAAGTATACGCCCAGCATCTCCAGCACCTACTATTAGCACTTTTTTGTATTTTACATTTTTTACTTTGACTTTACTGTTATTTTCCATATAACTTCTATAAGCAATACGACTTCCACCTATTAGCAATGCACTCAAAAACCAGTATAAAGGATAAATAGAACGTGGCAAATGTATTTGTAGAAACAGTAAAACAAAAGCAGCCATAGCGCTGCCAATGGTATTAAAAATAATCAAATCCATAATATCATGTAAACTTGCATATCTCCAAATTTTATTGTATTGTTTGAAAAAGATAAATGTTACGACAGTCACTGTAACTACTATGTAAAAGGTTTTTTTGTATAAGAGGAAATATTGGTGAGGAATATTATAGTCAAAACGCAAATAAAAAGCTAGAAAATATGCTATATTCAACAGGATAATGTCAATAAGCAATAATAAAATTTTTCTCTTGTTTTTCCACATATAAATCTCTCCCATTTACCTACTATATATCTTTATCGCCTCTTTTAACTTATCGACTACATAATCAATTTGTTCATCCGTTATTTTATTGAAAAAAGGTAAAGCTATTGTAGATCTTGCCACTTTCTCTGTTATAGGAAAATCTCCTTCTTTATGGCCAGTTAATTCTTTTATGTAAGATTGTAAATGTACTGGCGTAAAATAAGGTCTACAACCTATACCATTGTCAATTAAATACTGCATAACCTTATCTCTGTCTATGTTTTCATCTACCCTTATCACATAGACAAACCAACTCATCTTATTTACTTCAGGAGCAATGTATGGTATTTTAACTCCCTTGACATCTTTCAACCGTTCATTATATTTCTCAGCTATTTCTGAACGCCTCTTAATTATCTCTTCTATCCTTTCTAACTGAACTATTCCAAGAGCAGCATGTAATTCACTAAGACGGTAATTAAAGCCCAACCTCTCATGTTCTAACCATAATCCCGTGATAGGCCTTCCCTGACTTCTCATGCTTTTACTTAGCTGTGCAATTTTTTCATTATCTGTAACAATTACCCCACCTTCAGCAGTTGTAATCTGTTTATTGGGATAAAAAGCAAAAGCACCTGCATCACACAATGTTCCCGCTTTAATACCTTTGTATTCTGAACCTAACGCCTCGCAAGAATCTTCAATAACTTTAAGTCCATATTTTTTAGCTATCTCATTTACCTTCTCCATGTCCATTGGTTGCCCAAAAACATCTACTGTTAAAATTGCTTTGGTTTTTTCTGTTATTTTTTCTTCTATTTTGTTAATATCCATGTTCAGTGTGTCTGGATCTATATCCACAAAAACAGGCTTTGCCCTTTCAAATAAAAAACAGTTTACAGAGGCTATAAAAGTAAAAGGTGTAGTTATAACTTCATCTCCATCTTTTATCCCTAAGGACCTTACTATTAAATGCAAAGCGCTTGTCCCACTATTTACTGCAATCGCATATTTTTTCCCTACGTAATCAGCTATCTTTCTTTCAAATTCTTCTATCTTGGGTCCAATACTTAAAATATCTGACTTCAAAACCTCTACGACTGCATCAATTTCTTTCTGGGTAATATCCGGTTTTGACAAAGGAACTTTCATTTATTTTGCCTCCTCATGAAATTTTATTGGCTTTGCTGGAACTCCCACTGCTGTACAATAAGGCGGTATATCATCAACAACGACTGCCCCTGCACCTATAATTGCACCTTTCCCAACTTGTTTGTTTTGTATTATTGTAGCACCTGAACCAATTAAACATCCTTCATTTATCACTACATTTCCTGCAATATTTACATCCCAAAGCAAAGTTACAAAATCATCAATAAAAGTTTCGTGTCCAATGCCACATTTGGGACTTATTATAACATGGTCCCCTATTTTTATATTCGTGGTTAATATGCAACCTGGATATATTATTACCCCCTTACCAAGATGATTTGTTTTTGAGATATAAACAGATGAATGAATTATGTTTACAAATTCTATATGGTCATAATGTTCTAGTTTTGTAACAATTCTTTTTCTAGATTTATAATCTGCAATTGCACATACAGTATAAATCTTCCTCTTAAGACTTAATAAATACTCAATTCCTCCTAGCACTTTTACCCCGTTTATAGTTCTACCATGAAAATCCTTATTATCGTCAATAAAGCCAACAGTATTCCAAGTAGGACTTACACTATTTATTTCTTCTACAATCCAAGCAACCTCTTTACCAACACCACCTGCTCCAATAATAAATAGATCTTTTAACATATTTCACTATCCTTTCACTTCTTAATCTTTACTCCCTGTAAATTTGGGCATTGTAGCATAACCTTCAGCAGAAATGCCCTCCCTCTTTATCACTTTTATAAGTGTTAAAAATAATATTTTAAAATCCAGCCATAAACTCCAATTATCTACATACCATACATCAAGCTTAAATTTCTCTTCCCAAGAAAGATTATTGCGTCCATTTACTTGTGCCCAACCAGTTATACCTGGCTTTACATCATGACGTCTCATTTGTTCTTCTGTATAATAATTCAAATATTCCATAAGTAAGGGTCTTGGCCCCACTAAGCTCATATCTCCTTTTAAAACATTAAATAATTCCGGTAATTCGTCAAGACTTGTACTTCTAAGAAATCTACCTATTTTAGTTAGGCGTTTCTCATCTGGTAAAAGATTGCCATATTTATCTTTTTTATTACTCATTGTCCTAAACTTATATATTGTAAAAGGCTTTCCTTTAAACCCCGGTCTTGTCTGTTTGAATATAACAGGAGGCCCCATCGTAATAAAAATAATTAAGGATATAATAATTAGCAGAGGTGACAAAACAATTAATAGAAAAAGAGATACAAAAATGTCAATTAATCTTTTTATAATTAACCTCAAGAATAACGTCCCCCTTTTTCTAAAAATCGCGAGAGGAATCGCCAAGCAATTCCAATAGACATCAAAATCCTTGAGGAACAATCACTTTCGTCCGAAAGGCCGGGGTGAGAACCTTTGGTGCCAAGAATTTTAAAAAGAGCACGCACTAACTCTGCCTCTTCCTTAGTTAAAAACCCTATTGTTTCTAGAAATTGGCGTCTCTCTCCTCCAGGAACTAACCCTTCTTTAGGAAAATTCGGCATATACTCTGCTATATTATCAAATATCGCCTGGAGAAAAGAACGAATAGACGCATTAGCCGCCGCCCACCGCTCTTCAGCGTAATTTTCTCGAGCATCTTGGAAATGTTGTAAAGGGACAAACCAACCTAAATCAACTAATTTTTGTTCAAGTCTATCTCGTATGTGTGTAGTTTCTGTGGATGCAGGCAAATCCTTAATTATCTTTCCATTTTCAATTTGATACCCATCTAGTGCTAAACACTCTTCTAATTTCCTTATGTTCTCCATTACCAGACTCGAACCCGGTGCTCTCTCTTCTATTTGCTTAATTGTTTTAACCGTTTCTATAACAATATCATCCCAAATCTTGTCTTTGTTTTCAGTGATATTAAGTTGATTAAGGTAAGCAATAACTTCTTGAATTCGTTTTAACTTCCCTGTACCTTGGGGTAAACGACGATAAATATCAAGTAGACCAAACCTAGAAAAAAATTTTGCAATTCTGCGTCTGAAAAAAGTTCAGATAAAATCTTTCCACAAATAGCCATTGTCCTATCAGAAAATTTTCTTGCCATAAAACTTCCCTCCTTCCTTAGCGGAAGTGGTGGTAAAGCTATCTCACCAATCATTTAAAATCCTATTCTTATTCTTCCAAGCAATATATTGAATGAGAATACTCGTGAAATACGTACGATCTGCATATTTATCATGCAAATAAGATCTAATCCGTTTATGGATAAATTTGTCTATCTCATCAAGACTTAGATCAAGCCAGGTCTTTTTAATTTCCCTTGTTTTCTCCGTAACTAATACTTTAGCTATAATCCAAGAAGATTCCTTTACATACTTTTGTTCTACCAAATTTTCATGAATACGCTGAACATCATCTCGAGGGAAAATTCCAAAACGATAAAGTGCAGTTTTAAGTCTTTTAGAAGAAAAAGATTTTTCTATTTCACTTCTCTTCACATTTTCTCCTGATTTTACTTCTACAATCAAAGCCAAATTAACTTTTTCAATATCAAATCCCCATTCTGAAAATTTTTCTCTATCCCAGTCGTTACTTTGTCCTCCAATCTCTTCGTAAACATAAGGAAACCTAATTGCCAGTAAATCACTATCTGCTGTTCCTCTTTCTTCTCCTTCTCCAATGTTATGCAATACATAATTTTGTAATAAGAAAAATCCATTTAAGCGAAAATACCAATACGTCAAGTCTTCGGCAAAATTATTCATTTTCCTCACCTCAAAAAAATTCTTATTAGTTACAAATACAGGCTATATATCTCATCCATTTCTTTTAAAACTTTTTCAATAGCATAATCTTGTATAATTTTTCTACCCTCTTCTCCCATTCTTAATCTTAAATTTTTATTTGAGGCTAATTTTGTAATTGCTTTAGCTGTTGCTTCTACATCATTTACAGGAACCAAGTACCCATTAACACCATCCACAACTAAATCTCTATTTCCTCTTACATTTGTAGCAATAATAGGTTTACCTGCTGTCATTGCTTCCATTATAGCTCTTGGAAGACCTTCCCGTAAAGATGTTAATGCAAAAATATCAATAATATTTAAAATCTCTGGAATGTCTTCTCTATATCCTAAAAATTTTATTCTGTTTCCTAGATTGCTGATTAAAACATAATTTTTTAATTCTTTTTCCTTTTCACCTGTACCTACAATAAGGTAGTAAATATTACTGTAATTTTTAAAAGTCTTTATAGCGTCAATTATCTGCATATGATTTTTATTAGTATTTATTTCTGCTACAGTCAATATCAAAATATCGTCTTCTGAAAACCCTAATTTTCCCCTCAACTTTTTTCTTCTTTCTTCATCATTTCTAGAATATCTTTCAATATCTATACCAACGCCATGTACATAAAACACTACATCTTTTCTTCTCAGTTTAAATTTTTTCGCAATATCGAAATCCTCTTCATTCATAGTTATAAGTCCATCTGTCCAATGAGCAGCTATCTTCTCCATTGTGTAATATATAAGCCAGTTTTTTAAAGGAGCTCCTTTATAAAAATGAAATCCATGGGCTGTATAAAGTACAGGTTTTGTATTTGTAATTTTCGCTGCCAATCTTCCTAAAAAGCCCCAACAGGAGTATGTACATGTACTAATGAGAATTTATTCTCTCTCATTACTTTTATTAATTGATTTAGTGCTCTTATATTACTCAAAGAATAAGGAGAACGTGAAAAATCAATATTGTGACATATAACATTTAAATTTTTTAGCTCACCCTGCCTATTCCCTAATTTTGTAGCTGTGTGAACTTCATATCCTTTATTTTGAAAATATCGTATAAAAGGAATGTGAAAATTTAAAATATGAGATTTAACAGTTGCAATAAATAAGATTTTTTTCATGAAATATCACCACTATTCTAATTTCTTAGTATTTTGAACTTCCTTCATCTCAAGCTTGTTTTTACTTATTTACCCCTTTATTTTTCGTGAATTCTATGTATAATTCTTCCCACATATCAACTACATGTTCTAAACTGTAATTTTCTTTAATATATTTGCGTCCTGCTTGCCCCATTGATTTTCTTAATTTTTCAGGTAAATCCATCATTTTCAACATAGCCTGAGCTAAAGCTTCTGAATTTTTAGGAGGAACAAGAAAGCCAGATTTTCCATCTATAACAACCTCTCTATTCCCTCCAACATCTGTAGTTACTATAGGCAAACCTACAGAAGAAGCTTCTAAAAGCACAAGGGGCATACCTTCCCAAGAAGAAGACATAACATATGCATCAGCAGCATTCATTAGAGCAGGAATATCTTTACGCACTCCTAAAAAATAAACATGAGTTGTAATATTCAAGTCGTCTACTAAATGCTTGGCTTTTCCCATTAACGAACCCTGTCCTGCAATTAGAAGTACAGAATCATTTCTCTCTAAAACTACCTTAGCAAAAGCATTTAACATATTTGGGTAATCTTTGGCTTCCTCAAATCTCCCCACAGCCAACCATACAAATTTGTCTTCAATCCCTAATTCCTTTCTTAAACGAGTTCGTGCTTCTAAATCAGGTTTAAATATTTCAGTATCAATCCCATTAGGTATATGTATTACTTTATGGCAAGGTACCGCCCCTATTTGTACATACCTTTCCAATCCTGCACGGCTAACTTGTGTAGTTAAATCACATAACCAATCAGTAAGACGATATGCAATTTCTCTTTTTCTCCCTCCTTCAATGATATTATGAGCTGTACAAATAAGTATAGGAGTTTTAAAAAAATTCTGGAAATCCTTCCTAAGAGATTAGCATGAACCATATGGCAGTGAAGAATTTGAGGTCTTTCACGTCGCAAAATCTTTACCAATCGAAATAGTCCTCTTATATCCGGCACACCTCGTCGCATTCTTAAAGAATAAACAGGTATTCCTTCTCTTTTAAGTTCTTCTACATAAGCGACGGGAGAAATCATAGAAATTACTTGCACATCCCAGCCTCGCTTTTTAAGGCGAACAGCTAAATGCACAAGCTGTGTCTCTGCACCGCCGTAATTAAGGCCTGTAATAAGAAAAGTAACTTTAGTTTTTTGCATATCTGAACACCTTACTTTGTTTTATTATGTTATTGTGAGATTTATAACCGAAATATTTTGTTGATAACCTAATACTTGACATAATTGAGCGTAAAACTAGTAACAATAACCCAACAACAACAAAATACATCCCTTCTTGAAAAACCCACATAAAGTCTATTCTATTGAGATTTAGTACCTGCGGAATAAGCAAAGAATAAATTATTAAACCTTTTTTGTCCTTAAATCTCAAGCGACTAATTAATTCCCAACAAATGGTAAAAATGAAAAAAACAATAAATGGTCCTAAAAAACCAAAGTTATTATAAGCTTCTGCAACAGGACTATATCCCCAACCAATAATAGATTCTCTAGTTGGCATATATTCTTGATGAATAAAGATAGCAAAAATTTGAGAAATTCCCAATGGCTTTTCTCCTGGATATAAACTCCTTGGCAATAAATTGGGAATAGCTTGCAAATAAGTTGTTCCTAATAATGGAGCTTCTTTAGGCCAGGAATATTGAAGACTGTAAAGCAAGGTAAAATAAGGACCAGCAAACTCATTTTTTCCAGGTATAAACCAATCTAAAGAAAAGTTATTTTGTATCCATTTAAAAGTTTCTCCTAAACTCATTTTTCCAGCAAGTATCAAAGGAAACATCCAACGAATCTGGGCAAAGAAGAAAAAAGTCAATAACAGTACTGCAAGTAAAATGATGTATTTGCCTTTAATCTGCAATTTAGGATAGCGTATCGCTGTATATGTGAAAAAGCTGATTAAAATTCCATAAGTCAAAAATCTCCGGTCTCCTTGTAACAGCATAAGCAGAATCCAAATACCTAATAAAAGATATGGCCAAAATTTACCTATTCTTCGATAGGAATAATCAGCCCAAACCATAGCTAAACCTACAAAAACAAAAGGCGCATATGGCAAATTCCCTCTTAAACTTGAAAGAAGCATTCCTCTCACGCCACGTGCTAAAGATAATGCATATACAAACCCGCCTATCCTTTGAAAATCAAGGAAAAAGAGTAACAAACCAAACAAAAAAGCAAATAAACCGATTTTAAAAAATGAAGAAGATATTTCGGTTATATAAGTCCTAGAAGCGAGGCTTTTCTTACTTGAAAATAACATTATCAATACAGTACCCACTAAAAGTCCTGCCGATGCCAGACAGCTTGTAATCGAGGCTTCTAAAAATGTATTGTAAGAAAAAGTCACGGGATATAATAGCAGTGGTTCTCTGCCATTAGCAAATTCCCAAGCTACCTGTAAAGAAAGAACACCGTTATACAAGAGAAATACTGTTGTAAAAAGTAAAAGAGGATCATTTGCTCCGTGATTACGATATCTCAGCCATATAGTCAAACCAGAAAAACTAAAAATCAAGAAAGTTATTAATAAAATTATTCCTCCATCCAAATTTGATAACAAAACTATTAAAATACCTATAATCAAAGAAATTATTATCGTAAAGCTTACTAATAAAATACTTTTCATTTAAAAAATAATACCTCCTCATATTGGTGAAGTACTGTGTCTAGTTGAAATAGTTTATAGCTATCAGTTACGATTTTCTTCTTTCCTTCATAAATAGTTGCTTTTATATTCTGAGCAAGTTCTTTTTCATTCCCCAGTGCCACCAATCGTCCATATTCACCGTTATTTAAAATCTCTCTTGGCCCACTAGGACAATCTGTTGAAACTACAGGTATACCTAAAGCCAAAGCTTCAATAAGTACTGTAGGTAATCCTTCCCATTGAGATGACAAAACAAATACAGCCGCACGTTTCATATATTTATAAGGGTTATCTACAAATCCAGGTAAATCAACATCCCTTTCTAATCCAAGCTCTCTAATTAAAGCTTCAAGTTTGAGTCTTTCTTCTCCTTCCCCCAAAATCATAAGACGTACTGGCATTCCTTTGCGCACTAAAGCAAAAGCTTTAATAAGTGCAGGATAGTCTTTTGCAGGAGTTAATCTGCCTACACTTATTACCACAGGAGACTCACCTGATTCAAACCAAGGATGATCTAAAGGTTCATCAGCTTTAGTAAAAAGTTCAGGAGTTATTACTGGGTTGTATATTACATGGACTTTTTCACGAGGTAAATTGGTAAGCCGTATAAGGTCATCAGCTACCCCTCTTGAAACAGCAACAACTGCATCTGCCCAAGGATAAAAGATACGTATAAACAGTGGAGTGAGCTTTTCCCGTAAAATTCTAGGATTGGCACTAGCTTTACTGATGGTACTATGTACACTTACTACTACTCGGGTTGGCACACGCGATAATTTTTTTGCCCACAAGGCTATAATATTAGCATGATCTAATGCTGATAATAGAGCGTGAGGCCTTTCTTGACGCAAATATCGAATAAATCCAGGTAGACTGTATAAAACTCGCGGGCTCTTAAGGTCAATCACTCGTACATTATCCGGAACTTGTGAAAGATATGGTCCTTCTGCCTTAGCGAGAACTAAATCTACCTTATAGCCCTTCTCTGCAAATCCTCTTGCCAAATTTAACATAACCCGTTCTGCTCCACCACCACGTAGAGAAGGAAGAAATAATGATATTAATTTGTTGTTGTAGTTTTCCATTAAGCTCCTCATCTATCTTTCCCCCTATTCAGCCACAAAGCTGTTCGATAACGTAACGATTTGGGTAATCGCCATAATAATTTGCCAAATAAGTTTGGTTTTTTTATTCCTAAAGATAATGCTTCTTTAAACTTTTTCTGTTTCAATAAAGTAGCAAAAGTATTGTATTCTTTTTCTTTGTTAATCTTTTCTAACTGTTTTTCAAATATAATTCGCTCTCTGTCCGAAAAATTTTCTTCCAAGAGAAGTCTTTCATTCATCTTTATAAGATGTTCTAGTCTATTTGGATTGGCAGTCAAGGAACCCGGAGTTATTCTATAAAGATAAAGGCTCTCACATACTAACCGGAGCTTAAGCCCATTTTTAAGTAGTTGTATCCAAAAATATAAATCTTCTCCAAAATAAATATCTTCTGGAAACCATATATTCAAGTTTTTTATCTTTTTTAATGGAATTAAAGGCTTTATCCCCGGAAAACTAAGTTGTGCAAATTTTTCTAAATCTATATCTTTAAATTCTCCTTTGCAGTTAAATTTGTAATATATTTTCCAGGAACTCCCCCATACTTTAAGCCCAGAAGGAGTATCAAAAACCAATAATAAATCATCAGCAATGAAGTATTCTTCTCCTGCTTTTAGAGCAATTTTCATCAACTTCTCAAGTCTTTCCGGCAACCATTGATCATCAGCATCTAAAATTGCCATCCACTCTCCTTTAGCAGCTTCTATAGCAGTATTGCGAGCAGCCCCTGGACCACGATTCTTATCATGCTGAATTAGTCGGATTCGATCATCATTAAATGAACGAACTACCTCCACAGAGCTATCAGTCGAAGCATCATCTACGATAATTAGTTCAAAATAAGGATATGTTTGACTAAGCACAGATTTTATAGCTTCACCTATGTATTTTTCGGCATTATAAGCAGGAACAATAACTGATACTAAATTATTCATTTTATAAAATAAAACTCCTTTCTTTTACAAACTCATATGTATCCAACCATTCTGCATTTACCCAATTAAAAGAATCCAATTGATCTACGGTAGAAAAATTAAAACATTATTTTATTTTTTGAGTCTCTCTTTGGGACTTAATTGTCATCTTATTTGTATAAGTTTATTAGCTATTATTTCACTTTAAGTAATTAAAACATAAAAATAAAAAACTCCCCCATCCACCCAATTATACTAAATTATGATTTCGTATAATTAGTTTCTCTTTCTCGCTTTCTCTCCCTTAGGTAAGAGAAAATAATTCAAACTCATCTCAATTTATATATATTTCTTCAACTCTTCTAATTTCTCTATCTTTAAAATATCTTTTGCTAACTGAAGTAAAGTTTTATCATCCAATTTTGCAATACCTTCCAAATATTCTGCTGGAATATCTGTGAATTTTTCCTTGAGTTGCTCAAACACTACCATGCGTATTCCTTCTATTTTGCCTTCCATTCTCCCTTCCATTTTTCCTATTTTTAAGCCTTCCAACTTCCCTTTTTTAAGTCCTTCTTTTAATCCTTCTCTTCTCGTTTTCCTAAACTCTTCTCTTAAGCTTCGTTCTAAATTTGAAATCATCTCTTCCACCCCCTCACTTTGTACTAAAATTTCTTTTATCTCTTTTTCTTTATCCTCTGGTAAAAATCTCGATACAACTGAGAAAAGCCAATTTCTAAGTATTATGAATTCTTCTTCCGATATGTCCTTTAAAACATCTGCTAATTTCCCCAATTTTTCTGTCAACTCTTCCTTGTCTATTTTTCTATCCAATAGAAATATACTGCTTATCAAATTTGACAGCTGTAAAAGTTCTTCTTCATTATATCTGTTTACGTCAATTAGAATATACTTGAAATCTATTATATTTTCGCCAAACAATTGGTATGAGTCTATCGTTTCCTTAAAGCTTAAAGAAGCAGTCCATTTATTGATTCCATTATACAATACAATTGGAATAATAGCCGGTAATTTAAAATCTTTTCTTTTTTGTTCTTTCAACGGTATATCTCTAAGGATTTCTCTCCAAACTTCAATTATATATAGAATCAATCTGTAAGGCATTTGAAAATCGACTTTTGATTGCAATTCCATCAATATGTAAAAGAAAACATCTTTATCTTTCAATTTCGCTCGATAAATCAGATCAGCTTCTTTATTTTTAAAATCCTGCAATATAAAAGATTTGTTTATGCGCATTACACTGGATTCATCTATTTCATTTACCCAAACTTTTTGACAAAACTTCTTAAAAGCTGTATGAATACTTTTTTATGAGAAAGTAGGTATTATAGCCTTTATCATGTTGATTGTTTAAAGTTTTTTTATTTTCACCATTCCCCATTATACTTCACCTATTATTATATCATTTTAAAGATTAAAAAAGCCAATGCTTCGCCGTGCGGGCGCAAGTGCTTAAAAAGCACCGCCTCCGCTTTCTGTATCTATATTACCACCAATAGAACTTATGGGCGCCGAAACAGCCTCATAAGTCCTATCGGATCATGTCAAAAAAAATGGATAACCAATCCAATTAATATATATTCGACATAAAATACTATTTTCCTTCTTTTTTAAGGAAATTTTTTATAAATTTTTAGCAAAATTTTAGGATAAACCCGCGGGAATCCCCACCAATTCAGTGGGGAGATGAAAGCTGGTTTATCCCAAAATTTAAACCTATATAGTAATGGAAAACTTTAACTGTTGTAGAGATAAAACTCCCTCTTTCCCGAACAACTTTTTTCGGTTCTAGCATTTTATCATCTTAGATATAAATTATAAAAATGCCACAGGAAGATCTGCTTTCATTTCAAATTTTTGTAAAATAAAACATCTGACGATGCATTACTTTTCTTTACAAATTTCTAAAACTTCATCATACAATTTTTTATCAATAAAAACTTTTTCTGTATTATCTCATCCAGTAAAGGCTTTATTTCTTTTAAAAGGCCTTTCTCTTTTGCTTTTATTAATACTCCTAACGTCCCAGTGACAGTCACTTACTTCTTCAAAAACACCATAAGGTACGTAAACAACTTCATAAAGCTTTTTTAAAATTTCAATTTTGTTTATATTGGAAAGAACTATGATTGGCGTTGAATTAGCAACGGCTTTAGGCATTTTTAATGTCCTCCAAAAGTTCTTCCTTATCATCAAAGGAAAAAATACTTGTGTCAAAGCTTGCAAGGTATTTTATAAATTCTTCCTCACTCATTTCAGCAAGTGCTGCGCACTGCCCCAGAGAAAGCTTTCTTTCCCTATAGTATCTCACTGCTGCTGTTCTTTTCAGCTCAGCTATAAACTCATCTTCACTTTTTCTAAGGCTTATAAGTATTTCCTCCGGAATTTCTATTTTCTTTGTGACACAAGACGGATTCGCAACACAGTGTGCTTTTTTATTCTTTGAACTTTTCTTCTTTGGTTAATGTAGGTCTCGATATTTTTAATAATTCCAAAACATCTTTTCCTTTCATATTTACATCACTTTGTAAATATTGTAACATAATTCACAAGATAATACAAATACCTTTTATTAAAAATTTTAATACATTTAAAACCATTTATTATTTTTCTTTACTATATTTTTCAAAAAAAGCCACGCCATCATATGAAATTTTAATAAGAAATTGGAACATACGTTTTGATCTACACTTCAATTACTTGGTACTCATCTTTTCCTATGAATATAAGCAGTGCTTCTTTTACATCTTTTCTCTCTTTTAGCCCTCTGCTTTCTCTATACCTCTTAAGCTGCTTTATACCTTCTTCTTTTATCTTGTCTACTTTGTCTTTCTCACTTTTCTTTATGTATTTTAGCTCTATTAACCACTCGTATTTTACATCCGGTATCCTTATGTCCCTCTCCAAGTATATGTCTATATACCCTCCTTCTGTCTCCCTCTCACTTATTGGCCTGTAAACATTGCTTATGGTTAAGTAAGAAAACAGTATTACTTTTATGTATTTTTCATCAAATTTTACTATGTCTCTATTTGATAATCTATTTAATATGTTCGTGCTAATAAATTCTACAAAAGGTTTAATATCTCCTTGAAATGCCATCTCCCATGTGGCTTTCGCTATCTCTTCTGTCTCGTATTTTATGTTATTCTCTTCTTTTAATTTTTTCTCAAAATATTCCCAAAATATTGTCTTTATTATGTAGTTTGGTATGGTAAGTTTTGTTACGTTGTATACACTATCTTTTATCGTGAGTAATCCCATATAGAATAACAGTGATACAAAGTATTCTTCGTCGTACATTCTGTCAAATGAAAATTTTGTTACTATCTCCGCTACTATCCCTTCCTCTTTTATGATTCTCTCTAATAATGCCCTGTTCTCTTCATTCATCGTAAGTCTGTTTAACCTACCATAGTCTGTCTTTACATTGTCATCTATTAGATACTCTGGATATCCTCCTGTGTTTTTGTATTGTGCTAAAAAGTATAGTACCATGTCTGGATTGTATACCCTTGTCTTGGCATTTTTGTTGAATTTATAGCCATCGTATAATTCCCTTAAGTTATTTATTAAATTCTCTTTTTCCTCTATCCCTACTTCTTCTAGTATCTTCACTACTTCTTCTTCTGTAAATCCCAGCATCTCATTTAAGCTTAAATCCATTGTGACATTTAATGCTATGTTAAATCCACTCGTTAAGTCATCCAGCATTATCGGGGATATCCCTGTTATGAATATCCTGTCTATTACACTCTCTGTCCCTATCTTCAATGTCTCATAAAAGTCTCTTACAAAACCTGATGCCCTCACTATCTCTCTGTAAAATTCACTCTCACCCATCGCTATTATGTCATTGGCAAAATGGTCATATTCGTCTATTATTAGGTATATCTTTTTACCTACTTTTTTTACTTCATTTATTATCGTCATTATAACTGCATTTATATCAGTTATTTGGTCAATTTTCTTCCTTATTTCTTCCGTATTTTCTAATATACCCTCGTATCTGCCTAATAAAGCATTTATTGAATTTTTCACACTTAACAAAAAGGACTCTTTTAGTTGGTCTTTGTTTTCTGTGTTTAGGCCTGAAAAATTCAGTTTGAGTATCATATAACTGTTCTTTAGCTTTGTTGGGTTCTTCCCTATATATAAGTCGCCAAATAGTTTCTCAAAGTCTTTCTCATTGTTTATGTCATAATAGTTCTCTAATGTAGAAAGAAATAGACTCTTCCCAAACCTCCTCGGCCTTATGAAAAACAGGTATTTGCTATTTAAGTTCTCTATCTTCTCTATATACATCGTTTTGTCTACATACAGGTATCCTTCTTCTCTCATTGCTCTGAAATTGGACATCCCATAGGGTATTTTCTTCATCTTTACCACCTCTTTCTTTTCTTTTTTACACTTCAATTACTTGGTATTCGTCCTTGCCTATGAATATGATTAGCGCCTGCTTTACATCTTTTCTCTCTTTTAGCCCTTTACTTTCTCTATACCTCTTAAGCTGCTTTATTCCTTCTTCTTTTATCTTGTCTATCTTGTCTTTCTCACTCTTCTTTACATACTTTAGCTCTATCAACCACTCGTATTTTATATCTGGTATCCTTATGTCCCTCTCCAAGTATATGTCTATATACCCTCCTTCTGTCTCCCTCTCACTTATTGGCCTATAGGCTTTACTGTTTACAAGATATGTAATTAATATCACTTTGATATATTTTTCATCAAAGTTTATTATGTCCCTGTTCGAAAGCACCTTTAGCACGTTCTGGCTTATATACTCTATATACGGTTTTATTCTCCCTTCATACGCCATCTCTTCTATGGTCTTCCTTAACTCATTTAGGTCAAGATTAATTTTGTATTCTTTCTTTAAATTCGTTTCTATATATTCCCACATTATTGTCTTGATTACGTAATTGGGTATTTTTAAAAATAATCTCGTTTTTTCTTGCCTCTCTATCGTTAGTAACCCCATATAGAATAACAACGATATAAAGTATTCTTCGTCGTACATCCTGTCAAATGAAAATTTTGTTACTATCTCCGCTACTATCCCTTCCTCTTTTATGATCCTCTCTAGCAATGCCTTGTTCTCTTCATTCATTGTAAGCCTGTTTAGCCTACCATAGTCTGTCTTTACATTGTCGTCTATTAGATACTCTGGATATCCTCCTGTGTTCTTGTATTGTGCTAAAAAGTATAGTACCATGTCTGGATTGTATACCCTTGTCCTGGCATTTTTGTTGAATTTATAGCCATCGTATAATTCCCTTAAGTTATTTATTAAATTCTCTTTTTCCTCTATCCCTACTTCTTCTAGTATCTTCACTACTTCTTCTTCTGTAAATCCTAGCATCTCATTTAAGCTTAAATCCATTGTGACATTTAATGCTATGTTAAATCCACTCGTTAAGTCATCCAGCATTATCGGGGATATCCCTGTTATGAATATCCTGTCTATTACACTCTCTGTCCCTATCTTCAATGTCTCATAAAAATCTCTTACAAAACCTGATGCCCTCACTATCTCTCTATAAAATTCACTGTCCCCCATCGCTATTATGTCATTGGCAAAATGATCATATTCGTCTATTATTAGGTATACCTTTTTACCTACTTTTTTTACTTCATTTATTAGCTGATTTACTATCGATTTTATATCTGGTTTCTCTTTTATATGTTGTTTTATTTCCTCTATGTCTTTAAATATACTTTGATAGTCATTTAAAAAGCCATTTATTGAATCAATTAGATTTTGTTTGAATGATATTTCTAACCTGTCTCTATTGCCTGTATCTAATCCTGAAAAATTCAGTTTGAGTATCATATAACTGTTCTTTAGCTTTGTTGGGTTCTTCCCTATATATAAGTCGCCAAATAGTTTCTCAAAGTCTTTCTCATTGTTTATGTCATAGTAGTTCTCTAATGTGGAAAGAAAGAGACTTTTCCCAAACCTCCTCGGCCTTATGAAAAACAGGTATTTGCTATTTAAGTTCTCTATCTTCTCTATATACATCGTTTTGTCTACATACAGGTATCCTTCTTCTCTCATCGCTCTGAAATTGGACATCCCATAGGGTATTTTCTTCATCTTTACCACCTCTTTCTTTTCTTTTTTACACTTCAATTACTTGGTATTCGTCCTTGCCTATGAATATGATTAGCGCCTGCTTTACATCTTTTCTCTCTTTTAGCCCTTTACTTTCTCTATACCTCTTAAGCTGCTTTATTCCTTCTTCTTTTATCTTGTCTACCTTGTCTTTCTCACTCTTCTTTACATACTTTAGCTCTATCAACCACTCGTATTTTATATCTGGTATCCTTATGTCCCTCTCCAAGTATATGTCTATATACCCTCCTTCTGTCTCCCTCTCACTTATTGGCCTATAGGCTTTACTGTTTACAAGATACGTAATTAATATCACTTTGATATATTTTTCATCAAAGTTTATTATGTCCCTGTTCGAAAGCACCTTTAGCACGTTCTGGCTTATATACTCTATATATGGTTTTATTCTCCCTTCATACGCCATCTCTTCTATGGTCTTCCTTAACTCATTTAGGTCAAGATTAATTTTGTATTCTTTCTTTAAATTCGTTTCTATATATTCCCACATTATTGTCTTGATTACGTAATTGGGTATTTTTAAAAATAATCTCGTTTTTTCTTGCCTCTCTATCGTTAGTAACCCCATATAGAATAACAACGATATAAAGTATTCTTCGTCGTACATCCTGTCAAATGAAAATTTTGTTACTATCTCCGCTACTATCCCTTCCTCTTTTATGATCCTCTCTAGCAATGCCTTGTTCTCTTCATTCATTGTAAGCCTGTTTAGCCTGCCATAGTCTGTCTTTACATTGTCGTCTATTAAATTTCTAGGCGGTTTTTTGTATCTTACTATGCTGTCAAGATAATACAATACCATGTCGGGATTGTATATCCTTTTCTCCGCTTCTGCACTAAATAAATAACCATCGTATAATTCTTTTAATTCTTCTAATGATTTTTCTTTTTCCTCTATCCCTACTTCTTCTAGTATCTTCACCACTTCTTCTTCTGTAAATCCCAACATCTCATTTAAATTTAAATCCATTGTGACATTTAATGCTATGTTAAATCCACTCGTTAAGTCATCCAGCATTATCGGGGATATCCCTGTTATGAATATCCTGTCTATTACACTCTCTGCCCCTATCTTCAATGTCTCATAAAAGTCTCTTACAAAACCTGATGCCCTCACTATCTCTCTGTAAAATTCACTCTCACCCATCGCTATTATGTCATTGGCAAAATGGTCATATTCGTCTATTATTAGGTATATCTTTTTACCTACTTTTTTTACTTCATTTATTATCGTCATTATAACTGCATTTATATCAGTTATTTGGTCAATTTTCTTCCTTATTTCTTCCGTATTTTCTAATATACCCTCGTATCTGCCTAATAAAGCATTTATTGAATTTTTCACACTTAACAAAAAGGACTCTTTTAGTTGGTCTTTGTTTTCTGTGTTTAGGCCTGAAAAATTCAGTTTGAGTATCATATAACTGTTCTTTAGCTTTGTTGGATTCTTCCCTATATATAAGTCGCCAAATAGTTTCTCAAAGTCTTTCTCATTGTTTATGTCATAGTAGTTCTCTAATGTGGAAAGAAAGAGACTTTTCCCAAACCTCCTCGGCCTTATGAAAAACAGGTATTTGCTATTTAAGTTCTCTATCTTCTCTATATACATCGTTTTGTCTACATACAGGTATCCTTCTTCTCTCATCGCTCTGAAATTGGACATCCCATAGGGTATTTTCTTCATCTTTACCACCTCTTTCTTTTCTTTTTTACACTTCAATTACTTGGTATTCGTCCTTGCCTATGAATATGATTAGCGCCTGCTTTACATCTTTTCTCTCTTTTAGCCCTTTACTTTCTCTATACCTCTTAAGCTGCTTTATTCCTTCTTCTTTTATCTTGTCTACCTTGTCTTTCTCACTCTTCTTTACATACTTTAGCTCTATCAACCACTCGTATTTTATATCTGGTATCCTTATGTCCCTCTCCAAGTATATGTCTATATACCCTCCTTCTGTCTCCCTCTCACTTATTGGCCTATAGGCTTTACTGTTTACAAGATACGTAATTAATATCACTTTGATATATTTTTCATCAAAGTTTATTATGTCCCTGTTCGAAAGCACCTTTAGCACGTTCTGGCTTATATACTCTATATATGGTTTTATTCTCCCTTCATACGCCATCTCTTCTATGGTCTTCCTTAACTCATTTAGGTCAAGATTAATTTTGTATTCTTTCTTTAAATTCGTTTCTATATATTCCCACATTATTGTCTTGATTACGTAATTGGGTATTTTTAAAAATAATCTCGTTTTTTCTTGCCTCTCTATCGTTAGTAACCCCATATAGAATAACAACGATATAAAGTATTCTTCGTCGTACATCCTGTCAAATGAAAATTTTGTTACTATCTCCGCTACTATCCCTTCCTCTTTTATGATCCTCTCTAGCAATGCCTTGTTCTCTTCATTCATTGTAAGCCTGTTTAGCCTGCCATAGTCTGTCTTTACATTGTCGTCTATTAAATTTCTAGGCGGTTTTTTGTATCTTACTATGCTGTCAAGATAATACAATACCATGTCGGGATTGTATATCCTTTTCTCCGCTTCTGCACTAAATAAATAACCATCGTATAATTCTTTTAATTCTTCTAGTGATTTTTCTCTTTCTTTTTCTTCTATCCCTACTTCTTCTAGTATCTTCACCACTTCTTCTTCTGTAAATCCCAGCATCTCATTTAAATTTAAATCCATTGTGACATTTAATGCTATGTTAAATCCACTCGTTAAGTCATCCAGCATTATCGGGGATATCCCTGTTATGAATATCCTGTCTATTACGCTTTTTGTCCCTATCTTCAATGTCTCATAAAAGTCTCTTACAAAACCTGATGCCCTCACTATCTCTCTATAAAATTCACTGTCCCCCATCGCTATTATGTCATTGGCAAAATGGTCATATTCGTCTATTATTAGATAAATCTTTTTACCTACTTTCTCTACTTCCTCAATTAGCTGGTTTATTATTGATTTTATATCCGGCTTCTCTTTGATATGCTCTTTTATTTCGTTTATCTCTTTAAATATGCTGTGGTATTTATTTAAAAAGCTGCTTATTGAATCAATTAGGTTTTGTTTAAAGGATTTTTCTAATCTTTCTCTATCGCCTGTATCTAATCCCGAAAAGTCAAGCTCTAATACCATATAACTGTTCTTTAGCTTTGTTGGGTTCTTCCCTATATATAAGTCACCAAACAGTTTCTCAAAATCTTTCTCATTGTTTATGTCATAGTAGTTCTCCAATGTGGAAAGAAAAAGACTTTTCCCAAACCTCCTCGGCCTTATGAAAAACAGGTATTTGCTATTTAAGTTCTCTATCTTCTCTATATACATCGTTTTGTCTACATACAGGTATCCTTCTTCTCTCATCGCTCTGAAATTGGACATCCCATAGGGTATTTTCTTCATCTCTACACCCTCCTACCTTTCTTTTTTAATACTTTTTTGCATTTTTTGTATTCCTTTATGCATGAGATTCTTCGGCTTCACCTCAGAATGACAGAAGACAAAGATTCTTCGGAGACCATTCACTTCGGCTTAAGGCTTCGTTTCACTTCGGCTCAGGATTTACTGCTACACTTTACAAAAAAAGACACACTTTATAGTGTATCTCGATGTCTACAAATTTACTACTGCTCTCTTTAAAAGCTGTCTATCCAACTTTACTTCCTGTGATTTTTGGTTTAATTCGGTAATCTTTTTATCATGCTAATCTAGTGTTTTCTCTAACTTCATCTTTATTTTTGTAATAGCTTCATCAAATCTTTCTTCAAATCCATCCAATCTTTTTTCAAAGTTGTCAAACCTTTTTCAAAACTATTAAATTTGTCAACAATAAAATTCATAAATTCTTCATTTGTCATTTCATGGCCCCCATATAAAAACCATTTACTAGCTTCATCATACCATTCCTTTTATGGTAAATCAAGATAAAAAAGAGAGATACACTTTTAATGTATCTCTTGAAGCGTCTTTTGGGATTCTTCTATTATCTGTTTGGTCATTTCAGTCATAGGCTTTGGCTCTAATGATTTGGAATTTGCTTTGTCAAACATTTTTTGTACATCTACCGCTTTTTGCAAAAATTCTTTTGCCTTTTCTTTATCTCCATTGTTTAAATAATACATACCAACTTTGTTATAAGCATCAGCTAATTGCTGGTAATTTTCTGGCCTCAATGGTTGTACTTCCACTGCTTTTAATACATATTTAAGGCCAAGGTCAATTTGTCCATGAGCAAGATAGAAAGCTCCCAGTTGGGCATTAAGTTGAGAATTAAAAGGCTCTAATTGCACGGCTTTTTCTTCCTCAAACATCGCTTTTTGAAGCTTTACAGCATCCTTTAACTGGTCACCAAGGGCGGTGAGAATTTGCCCGTATGTCATTCTGTATTTTGCGTTCCACGGGTCATAGGATACTGCTTTTTCATAATTTTGTTCCGCCAAAATAAGATTTTGTTGTCTCAAAAAGTTATCCCCTTTTACGGCATAACTTAACGCTACTGACATAGAAGTAGACATAAACATTACAACAAAGGCTACAACTATCGCTAAATAGTTTAAGTAAATTTTTTTGTTTTTTACTTTAACTTTTAGTATGTCCAAAGAATTTATTACACCAATTAACGCCCAAAGTGCAATAGATACTGCAGAAAGCGACAGGTCAAAATCCATTGCAGCATGAGCGTAAAGACTTACTATTGCTGTTATAACAGCAGAAATTAATATTCTGTCTTTTTCCTCCAAATATCCCTTATACACTCTGTACATACCCCTAAATAGTGACAAAAGCAAAAACATTATAGCGATGGCTCCAATAATACCCGCATCTAAAAGCACTTGCATGAAATAGTTATGGGTTTGTGTAGTCCAATACAGATAAGATTGGTATTTAAAATATAGTGATGCCCATGCGCCGCCACCTGCTCCAAATATAGGATAATCTTTGAAAATTTTAAATCCATCTTTATAAAATTGCATCCTCTGTGAACTACTGCGGCTGGTAAAGTCTATATCTTGCACGCGGGATGCAATATCCTCCGGCAAGTATTTATATTTTAACATTATGTTTTGTACTTCATAAGGAGCATTTTTAGGATATATTTGCGCCTTTGTAAAAGTAACTGACGTGTTTCGGAAATTATTTACAAATGTTATGGCAAGCCTTTTTGTGTCTTTTAAAGTAGAAAATTCTATTGTTTTTTCTCCTATGAAATTGTCTTTGTCGTAGAATTCTGCAATTTTAGTCGCCTGGTCATTTTCATTTCTGCTGTTTATTATTATGCCGTAAGCCCAATCCTTATTTGAGGAATTTTTGGCTACAACATCGTATTTTAATACATAAACTCTGTCAGGTTCTGCACTCACAAATCTCGTAACACTTTTTATACTGTCAGGCTCCTCTACATCATGTTTTAAAGTCAAAGGAACTTGTGTCGTAAAAACTATGTATCCTGCTGCTAACACAAAGATTCCAATTGCAGCAGCAATAGCTATTCCCACTTTCACATTTATTTTATTGACAACACTTACAAAAAAGCTTATTGCGTATGTAACAATTAGTGAAGCAAAAACCCCAATCAAATACCATTTGATTAAATTGAGAGCTACACCGCTGGCAACTGCTGAATTAAATTTTACTATAGGCAGTGCTGAAGCAATTAAAACCCCTACAAAATACATAAAAGGTTCTATTCTTTTGCCTCTTGGCATCAAAAACATGAGGATAATGCCAAGGAAAGGAAGCATAAGCCATGCTCCGCGAGATAAGGTAAATACATAGGCGTAAAACTGTGTATAAGCGGTTACGCCGTATATTGCCTTTAAATATTTATTATCAGTATAAGAAATTAAAGCTAAATTGACAAGGAAAAAAGCCATCAAAAATGAAGCTGTTGTATTAGGGTACTGAAAAGTAGAGTTTATCCTGCCTCCTACCCATGAACCGTTGTAATGGATGAGATTAACTGAAGATCCCAGCCCCACAACCGCTACTACAAAAGAGCTTAAAACTAGCACATTTAACAGCATAAAAATTTTTTTGTTATCTTTTACGGTTCTACTAACCATAAAATACATGAACAAATAATCAAAATATCTCAAAACTTCCCCTATGCTCGCCCTTATATTTACAGCAAAAAAACTAGAGATTATATACGCCACTACAAGAGATAAAGCAGCATAGTCTAAGGTAGTACTTATTATGGGTTCTTTTTGCACAATTTTAAAAATAGCCCATATAATAAATACCGCAGAAGTCAATGCAATCGTGGGAAACATTTCTTTTTCAAAGTACATGCCTCTAAAAAAAGGTGGATAAAATACGAGAACTAAAAGCAATATATAAAATATTGTGTCTAAGCTTGCAAAACTTCTGTAGGTTTTTTTCGTTTGTTTTTTTAATGTCTTGCCCTTTTTTACAGCTACTTTTTGTGCCATTTTCAATCCCCTTTTCTTGTAGCATTTTAATCCATTAAGACCACAGTATATACATATTCGACAAAAATTTCACTTTTCCTTCTTTTTATCAAACTATCAATTACAAATTTAAAATCGCAAAAAGGCACAATTTGCCTCAATCACACATTTTAATTGCAAGAATATAATAAAGTGAAAATAGAAAAAGGAGGATGGGTATGAGGCTTAAATACTTAATTGTATTCCTGTTAGTATTAGCCCTTACAGTTTCTTTATTTGCAGGGTGTATAAATAAAAGTCAAAAACTTACAAAAATTAATTTTGTAGAAACAGTCCATTCTATTTTTTACGCTCCCTATTACGTAGCTGTAAGCCAAGGCTTTTTCAAAGAACAGGGGCTGGAACTCGTCATTACAACTGCTCAAGGGTCAGATAAAGCTGCAACGGCCGTTTTATCAGGCACAGCAGACATAGGACTTCAAGGGCCTGAAACTACTGTATACGTACTTAAAGAAGGTAGAGATGATTATCTTGTAAACTTTGGGCAGCTCACAAGAAAAGATGGGTCTTTCCTTTTGGGGAAAAAGCCTGAACCGGACTTTAAATGGGAAAATTTAAGAGGTAAAAAGGTAATAGGTGGAAGGCCTGGCGGGATGCCTCAAATGACACTGGAATACATTTTAAAAGAACACGGCATAAATCCAAAAACAGATTTAACCCTTATCACCAATCTTCAATTTACAGCTGCAGCGGGAGCTTTTATGTCTTCCGATGCTGATTACGTGGCGTTATTCGAACCTACAGCTTCCCTAGTTGAAAAACAAAAAGGTGGATACATTGTAGCATCAGTTGGCGCTTCCAGTCATGAAGTTCCTTATACGACTTTTAATGCAAGAAAAAGCTATATTGAAAAACATCCCGATATAATACAGCGTTTTGTAAATGCAGTGTATAAAGGAATGCTGTGGGTGGAATCTCATTCTCCTAAAGAAGTAGCGGAAGCAATTAAGCCTTTCTTCCCAGATGCTGATGTAGACCTTATGGCGACAGCAATTGAAAGGTACAAAAATCAAAACACCTGGGGCACTACTCTAAAAATGAAAGTTGATGACTTTGATTTTCTACAAAATATACTTTTAGATGCAGGTGTAATAAAAGAAAAGGTGGACTCACATCATCTAATCAACAACACTTTCGCTGAAAAAGCTGAAAAAATGATCAAAAAGTAAAGTTTTAAATTGTGCTCAATATGTCCCTCCCATATTGAGCACAATTCCCCTTTTATTAACTGACTTTTCACATAGAAGGGAGTGCTTTTATGAATAAAATAATGGTAAGCCTCAAAGATGTATCCTTTAATTATCACACCTTAGAGGGTGAAACTGAAGCTTTAAAAAATATTTCTTTTGATGTGTACGAAGGAGAATTTGTAGGGATTATAGGCCCTTCTGGTTGTGGCAAATCTACTCTTCTTTCTATTATTTCTGGTCTTTTAAAGCCTTCTTACGGAAGTGTAGAAGTAAACGGAAAAATAGGCTATATGCTTCAAAAAGATCACCTCTTTGAATGGCGAAATATATGGCAAAATGCGCTACTTGGACTTGAAATACAAAAAAGTCTAACAGAAGAGTCTAAAAAATACGTAGAAGGTTTGCTTGTAAAATACGGCCTCGGCGAGTTTAAAAACCATTATCCTAATCAATTGTCAGGTGGAATGCGACAAAGAGCCGCTCTCATAAGGACATTGGCTTTAAAACCAGACATACTTTTACTAGATGAGGCCTTTTCTGCTTTAGACTACCAAACAAGACTTGCTATATCCGATGAAGTGTATAAAATTCTTAAATATGAGCAAAAAACTGCGGTCATAGTAACTCACGATATCTCAGAGGCAATTTCTATGTGTGACAGAATTGTGGTTCTATCAAATAGGCCTGCCCATCTAAAAAAGATTTATGACATTGTCCTAACTTGTGAAGATCGAACTCCCATAGGCTGCAGAAAAGCTCCTGAGTTTAGAGAATATTTTAATTCAATTTGGAAGGAGTTGGATGTCCATGTATGAAGCAGCAACCCCCTATATTTCAAAAGAGCACAGGGAATTTTTAAAAAAAGTAAAGAGAAAAAATGTATTGATACGAGTCACTCAATTTGCATTATTAATCCTTTTTTTCGCTACATGGGAAATTGTGGCAAGGTATAAAATTGTAGACCCTTTTTTGGTCAGCCAGCCTTCAAGAATGTTAAAAACTATGATAGCCTTAAGTCAGAATGGTTCTCTTTTTATGCACATATGGGTTACTTTGAGTGAAACGATAATAGGCTTTACTCTTGGCACAATAATTGGCATGATAATCGCTATACTTCTGTGGTGGTCAGACTTTTTGTCAAAAGTAGCAGAACCTTATTTGGTTGTACTTAATAGCCTCCCTAAAATTGCATTGGGTCCTATATTTATCGTTTGGATGGGAAATGGAGAAGCTCCAATAATTACAATGGCTCTTGCTATTTCATTGATAGTAACTATAATCAGCTTACAAACGGGTTTTAAAGAAGTAGACGAAGAAAAAATAAAACTTTTAAAGACCTTTGGTGCCACAAAAATGCAAATACTTACAAAATGTATTCTTCCCGCCAGTGTCCCAACGATTATTTCCGCCATAAAAATAAACATCGGCCTTTCCTGGGTAGGAGTAATTACAGGAGAATTTTTAGTTTCTAAAGCAGGTTTGGGATATTTGATTGTCTACGGCGGTCAAATTTTTAAGCTAGATTTAGTAATGACAAGTGTTTTGATACTTTCAATACTTTCTGCCTTGATGTACATTTTTATAGTGTATCTTGAAAAAAAGCTGATAAGGTGGAGATAGAAAACAGTGTTTTTTGTCTTTTTATGTGCTAAAATATGTATTGTAGTATTATAAATGCGGGGTGAAAACTAATGAAAATCGCATTGGCTCAAATAAATCCAGTTGTGGGAGATATAAAAGGAAACTTTAAAAAGATAGTAGAGTTTATAAATACAGCAAAATACCAAAAAGCTGACCTTGTGGTGTTCCCTGAACTAGCTACTGTAGGTTATCCTCCTAAAGACTTTTTGTTTATGCAAGATTTTTTAGAGGCCAATGAAAAATATATAAATGAAATAGTCTTGCCCGCTACTTATCAAATCGGAGTAATACTTGGTACTGTAAGGCAAGACACAGAAGGCAATCTTTATAATTCTGCTTTTTTTATTTATGACGGTAAAATAGTCGAGGTTTTTGATAAGACTTTACTTCCCAACTATGACGTATTTGATGAAAAAAGGTATTTCAAACCAGCACAAATAAGAAAGGTAGCTTCTTTTAAAGGGATAAAATTAGGAGTTAATATATGTGAAGACATATGGAAAGATTATGTTTTTGAGCCAAGTGTAGATTATTCTGTTGATGTTTTAGAAGAACAATTTAAGCTAAAACCTGATATTTTTATAAATATTTCAGCATCTCCTTACTACTTGGGTAAGCAAAATATGAGAGTAGAAATGATAGAGAAAAAGATAAAAAAGTACGCAATACCTTTTGTTTATGTAAATCAAGTTGGTGCAAATGATGAATTGATATTTGACGGTGCTAGCTTTGTAGTAAATGAAGAAGGCAAAAGAGTAGTACAACTTAAAGCTTTTGAGGAAGATATTAAAGTTTTCGATATTGATGAACTGAAAAATCTTAGGAAACTGCCCGAAATAAAAGAGGATATATCTTGGTTATACAACGCTCTTGTCCTTGGTGTAAGAGATTATTGCAAAAAATCAGGTTTTAAAAAAGCAGTAGTAGGCTTAAGCGGCGGAATAGATTCTGCAGTAGTTTGTGCCATAGCAGTAGAAGCTTTAGGAAAAGAAAATGTTCTTGCGGTTTCAATGCCTTCAAGATATTCCTCTGAAGGAAGTAAAAGCGATGCAAGAATACTGGCTGATAATCTGGAAATTGAATTTAGAGTAATCCCAATAGAGCCTGTGTTCAAAAGTTATTTATCCGTTTTTAATGGGGATAACAACGTTATAGGTGACCTGGCAGAAGAAAACATACAAGCAAGAATAAGAGGTAATTATTTAATGTTTATATCAAATAGAGAAGGGCACATTGTTTTAACTACCGGAAACAAATCAGAATTAGCAATGGGATATTGCACTCTTTACGGAGATATGAGCGGAAGCCTTGCTGTGATAGCAGATGTACCTAAGACAATGGTATATGAACTAGCAAGATATATAAACAGAGAAAAAGAAATAATTCCGACTTCTATAATTGAAAAAGCCCCTTCTGCAGAATTAAGACCCAATCAAAAAGATGAAGACTCACTACCTCCTTATAAGATTTTGGATGAAATCTTAAAAATGTATATAGAAGAAAACAAGTCAACAAAGGAAATAGTAGAAAAAGGATATGATGAAAAATTAGTAAAAGATGTTATAAATAAAGTCAACAGAGTAGAGTACAAGAGAAAACAAGCAGCACCCGGACTCAAAGTCACCACCAAAGCCTTTGGAACAGGAAGGCGTATGCCAATTGTTCACAATTTTAAACTATAATTTTTAAGTAACTTCTGAGGAGGTCAAAACAGTTGGAATTAGTAGTAAAAAATGATATAATTTTAATTGGGTGATGATGAATGTTATTAACTATAAAAAAGGTTAAAGAGCTGTATGATATAAGCAGATTGGCTTTGAATATCTCAAATTTTTCATGGAAAGCTTTGGGGTGGAGCTTATAGTTTTAAATGGAAAAGAAAACGAAGAAGATGCAAATAAAGAACTAGCAGAAGACTTAATAGCAATAGTAACATCTTTCGCAGCAAGAATTTACGGACAACGGGGTGGCAAAAAGCATGATAGTAATACAGGCTAAACTCATTTTTCTAAACCAACAAGACAAACAAATAGTATTAGACTTAATGAGAAGATGGTCCTCCTGCATGAGATTTGCATATAAGAGACTTTTAGAAGGATATGATAGAAACACACTAAAAAGAGACCTTCAGGGAACATTTGACTTAAACTCAAGATACGTAGATGATGCAATAATGATAGCAAGAAGCACATTAGAATCCTCTAAAGAATTAGGGAATAATCCAAAGAAAGTCATTTTTGGAGGAAGAGACTTATTTGAAAAACTTCAAAAGCGCCATATAAATGGGAAAGAATATCAAAAGCTAAAAACAAAGTGGCAAGAAAGAAGAAAAGGAAATCTCTATTCAAGAGGAGATAAAAGCAAAAAAGGAAATCTCAACACAAGAATAGAAGTAAAAGAAAATGGTACTTTCTTAAGGATAAATGTAGGAGAAAGAAAATATGTATATGCGAAAATACAAGCAGGCTACAAAAAGAATAAGATAAGAGAAGAACTTCTGCAGGAAATTAGAGAATCAAACATACCCTACTCTGTAGAATTAAAACTTAAAAACGGCAGCATATACGCCTATTTTGCTATTGAAGAAGAATATCCAGAAATAAAAATAACAAAAGAAAAAGGAGCAATAGGGATAGATATAAATGCATATCCAGACAACATATCATGGGTAGAAGTAGATGAAAAAGGGAATCTAATAAGCTATGGGAATATGCCAATGCCAGAGCTTGCAAGTGGCAGTAAAGACAAAAGAGAATATTTCAGATGGCAATATGCTCATGAAATAGTAAAGATAGCAAAAAAGAAAAATAAAGCAATAGTAATTGAAGACTTAGAAATAAAAGAAAAAGGCAAAAGAGGAGACTTTTCAGGGAGAAAATCAAGGAGAATAAGACATAGCTTTAGCTATAAATCACTTCTTTCAAAAATAAAAACACTAGCAAGAAGAGAAAGGATAGAAGTAATAGAAGTCAATACTTCTTACACCTCAATAATAGGGATGTTGAAATATGCACCGCAGCATATGATAACAAAAGATATAGCAGCAGCCTATGTAATAGCAAGAAGAGGGTTGGGAGTGCAAGAAAAGATACCAGATAATTATATAAAGTTTCTCAACGCATTGACTGTAGATGAATTAGAAGAATTAAAAGAACATGTAAAGAAAACAGTTAGAAACAAGCATTTAAGAAAGAAACATATGAAGGAGATAAAGAAAGCAATAAAATTTTTGCAAAGCCTTGAGAGTGAGCCAGGAAGGGTGCTAAGACCTCTGGATGGAACAAGTTTTAGTGCCTGTGATTTCTGGCGAGTTCTTAAGGTAGCGGTGGTAACGCCACTCTCCCCTGAGAAGGTGCCAAGAGACTTCTCTACCCTGAAGGAATTACTAATTCAGGGCAAGTGGAGAGACCCGTAAGGGCGTGAGTTCCTGCTTCTTGGGGCAGGGGCTATGGCTTTCCCAAATACCGCCTGCTGGGGCTGGGAAAGTCTGAAGGGCGGACTATAAATACCCCAGCTATCTGAACTGTCCAGTTTTGTACAGTTTGGGTAACCAGGAATTTAAGTTGTCCAAACAATTAAAAAGCGATATTGTGCTCACCGTAGTAACCATGGTGTGGGGGTCTACATTTATAATAGTCAAAAACGCTATACAGACACTCCCGGTATACAATTTTCTTTTTATACGCTTTTTATTGGCTTTTTCGCTTCTCGCAATAATCTTCTATAAAAAGTTAAAAACCATTGACAAAAAAACATTGGCTGTTGCTTCAGTAATTGGGACAATGCTTTTTTAGGTTATGCCTTTCAGACAATGGGACTTAAATACACTACAGCATCTAAATCAGGATTTATAACAGGGTTTAGCGTAGTGTTAGTGCCAATTTTAGAAGCAGTACTTCTTAAAAGAAAGCCTTCAAAACCTGCAATTTTAGGAATTGTACTCGCTTTTATAGGACTTATACTGCTCACTACAAATATTGACTTATCTATTAACATAGGTGACTTTTTGACACTTTTGTGTGCCTTTGCTTTTGGAATGCAGATTGTTTTGATAGCAAAATACGCTTCTACTTTAGATACTTATTTACTCGCTACTATTCAAATTGGAGTAGTTGCTGTTTTAAGCGGAATTGTGAGTTTAATATTTGAAAAGCCTTTTATACCCACTTCTCTTGATGTATGGTCAGCTATAATAATAACAGGGGTATTCGCAACTGCTTTTGCATATGTTGCCCAAAACACGATGCAAGCCTACACTACTGCCACTCATACAGCTTTGATATTCGCACTGGAGCCAGTTTTCGCTGCAATAGCTGCTTTTTTAATTGCCGGAGAAGTGATGTCTTTTAGAGCAATAATAGGCGGAATTTTTATGTTTGCAGGTATAGTGCTTTCCGAACTGCCTGAAAAGGAAGTGAGTAAATAATAAAAACCTTCCTACTGCTTTTAAAAATCATCAGTAGGAAGTTTTATTTTTACATTTTTTGATATTTGCTAGCAATTTGCAATCTCATCAAAGCCCTCTTTAAGGCTGCTTCTGCCAAAAGATGTTCCTGTTTGCTTCTTTTTTGCCTAAGTTTTTCTTCTGCTCTTTCTTTGGCTGCTTGAGCACGAGCTATATCAATTTCTTCGGGCCATTCTACTGCACTAGACAAGATTGTCACACTGTCTCTTTTGACTTCCATAAAGCCGCCGGAAATAAATGCCTCTCTCCACTGTCCGTCTTTTTTTATCTGTAAAGTACCTGTACCTACGGCTGCTGTCATGGGGATGTGGCCTTTTAAAATACCTATTTGACCTGTGGTTATGGTCACTATTATTTCTTCCACATCCCCTTCGTAAAATTTTCTATGAGGAGTTAAAACCTCGAGGTGAAAATTTTTATCCATTCTTTTCACCTCATTTCATTTTTTCAGCTTTCTCGTAGACTTCGTCTATATTTCCTACCATGTAGAAAGCAGCCTCTGGGATATCGTCCATTTCTCCCTCTACAATTTTCTTAAATCCTCTTATCGTCTCTTTCAGCGGCACATATTTGCCAGGTGTTCCAGTAAAAGTTTCTGCTACAAAGAAAGGCTGTGATAAAAACCTCTGTATCTTTCTTGCTCTGTAAACTATGAGTTTATCTTCCTCTGTAAGCTCTTCCATACCCAATATAGCAATTATATCCTGCAGTTCTTTATACCTCTGCAAAATCTCTTGCACTTTTCTCGCAACATAATAGTGTTCTTCTCCTACTATATGAGGTTCCAATATACGTGAAGTAGAATCTAAAGGATCTACTGCAGGATAAATTCCCATTTCTGCAATACTTCTTGACAAAACTGTTGTAGCATCTAAGTGGGTAAAAGTTGTAGCTGGTGCTGGGTCAGTTAAGTCATCAGCAGGTACGTAAACAGCCTGAACTGAGGTAATAGACCCTTTCTTTGTAGAAGTAATCCTTTCTTGTAAAAGGCCTAAGTCTGTAGCCAATGTAGGTTGATATCCAACGGCAGAGGGCATTCTTCCTAAAAGAGCTGAAACTTCTGAACCAGCTTGGACAAACCTGAATATATTGTCTATGAATAAAAGAACGTCTTGGTGCTCTTCATCTCTAAAATATTCTGCCATTGTAAGCCCTGCAAGACCTACTCTCATTCTGGCTCCCGGCGGCTCATTCATTTGTCCAAATACAAAAGCAGTTTTGTCTATAACCCCTGATTCTTGCATTTCATGCCACAATTCGTTTCCTTCACGAGACCTTTCACCAACACCGGTGAAAATTGAGTAACCACCATGCTCTATGGCAACGTTGCGTATTAGCTCCATTATTAAGACAGTTTTGCCAACACCTGCACCACCAAAGAGCCCTATTTTACCGCCTTTTGGATAAGGAGTAAGTAAGTCTATTACTTTAATACCCGTCTCCAAAATTTCAGTAGCAGGGCTTTGTTCTTCAAAAGGCGGTGCTTTTCTGTGAATTGACATGTACTTCACATCTTTGACTTCTCCTAACTCATCTATAGGCTGCCCCAATACATTAAACATTCTGCCTAAAGTCCCTTTTCCAACAGGAACCATTATAGGGCTGCCTGTATCTATACATTCCATACCTCTTTTTAAGCCATCTGTTGAAGCCATTGCAACACATCTTACTACATTGTCTCCTATATGCTGAGATACTTCAACAACTAATTCTCTGTCTTCCATAGGTATTTTTATGGCGTTGTTTATAGGAGGAAGTTCCCCTTCAAATCTTATATCAACAACAGGACCAATGACCTGTGTAATATACCCCTTCTTCAATTTATCATCTCCTTTTATACAGATGCCCCTGCGACTATTTCTGATATTTCCTGAGTAATAGAAGCCTGCCTGAGTTTATTATACTCTAACGTAAGTCTGTTTATCATTTTATCGGCATTTGACGTTGCTCCATCCATTGCAATCATCCTTGCAAAATGCTCTGAAGCAAAAGCTTGAACAAGTATGCTGTATATGAGACCTTTGAGATACTCAGGAACAAGCACATCAAAAACTTCTGAAGCAGAAGGCTCGTATATCATGTCACTGTCAATTACTACTTCATTCTTTTCAGCTTCTTCTCCTTCATTGGCTAACGCCATAAAGTTGTCAATGTCTAAAGGTAAAAGTCTTAAAACCCTTACCTTTTGTACAAGTCCTTGCATTTCAGTATAAACAATAGATATTTCATCTGTCAGCCCTCTATTGTAAGCATTTAATATGACATCGCTAATTTCTCCTGCTATGGCTGTAGTTGGATTTTGAGCGGTATATAAAAATTCAATATCTACATTATAACCTTTTTTGATAAAATAACGTCTTCCAACCTCTCCTATCACCATTAAATTTACATTTTCTTTGCCGATAAGTTCTTCAGCTTTTTTTATAACATTGTGATTGTAAGCGCCGCAAAGGCCTTTGTCACCAGTTACAACTATTAAAGATTTTTTCTTCTCACTTTTATCATCTTTTTTCTCAAGATATCGTGAAGTAACTTCTCCAGTGTGAAGTAATATATCTTTCATAGCTACTTGAATTTTATGATAATAAGGTCTCACATTGTCTAACATGACCTTTGCTTTTTGAAATTTTGAAGCCGATATTAAATACATCGCTCTTGTAATTTTGCGAGTTTCTCTTACACTTTTAATCCGCAACGCTATATCTCGCTTTCCCATTAATTATCACCCTTTGCGGCGTACTTTTCCTTATACTCTACAATTGCAGCTTTTAATTTTTCTTCTGCCTCGGAAGTTAAATCTTTTGTCTCTCTTATAGATTGTTTTATTTCCGGATAATTTGAATCCAAAAATTCTAAGAGCCCTTTTACAAAAGGTCTCACCTGCTCTACTTCAATATCAGCAACATATCTGTTCATTACTGTGTATATAGCTATTACTTGGTCTTCAACAGGCATAGGTTGATATTGAGGCTGTTTGGTAATTTCAACAATCCTTTCTCCTTGTCTTAAAACTTCAAGTGTTGCTTTATCCAAATCCGAACCAAATCTAGCAAAAACTTGTAGCTCTCTATACTGGGAAAGTTCCAATCTTAATCGGCCAGCTACTTTTTTCATGGCCTTTATTTGTGCGGCACCGCCAACACGGGATACAGATAGACCCACATTTATAGCTGGTCTTATTCCTGAATAGAAAAGCTCTGACTCAAGGTATATTTGTCCATCTGTGATTGAAATTACATTTGTAGGAATGTATGCAGATATATCTCCCGCCAATGTCTCAACAATTGGGAGTGCCGTCAACGAACCTCCCCCGTATTCATCTGCAAGCCTTGCAGAACGTTCAAGAAGTCTTGAATGAAGGTAAAATACATCACCAGGGTATGCTTCTCTTCCAGGTGGTCTTCTCAAAAGCAAAGATATAGTTCTATAAGCAATAGCATGCTTTGAAAGGTCATCATAAACTACAAGTACATCTTTGCCTTGATACATAAAATGTTCTCCCATAGCGCAACCTGCATACGGAGCAATATACTGAAGTGCAGCTGAATCACTGGCAGTTGATGCGACAACTGTTGTATATTCCATAGCCCCATACTTTTCTAACATGTTTACAATTCCTGCAACAGTTGAAGCCTTTTGTCCTATAGCTACATATATACAATATACTCCTTTGTCTTTTTGATTTATTATAGTATCTATAGCAATAGCAGTTTTACCTGTTTGCCTATCTCCAATTATTAATTCTCTCTGCCCTCTTCCTATAGGGATCATAGAATCTATAGCTAAAATACCTGTCTGTAAAGGTGTATCCACAGATTTCCTTCTTACTATTGGTGGAGCGGGATATTCAATGGGGCGTTTTGCTTCATAGTTTATTGGTCCTTTACCATCAATGGGCTCCCCTAAAGGATTTACTACTCTTCCTAACATTTCTTTTCCTACAGGCACTTCCATGATTCTGCCTGTTCTTTTTACTATATCCCCTTCTTTAACTTTCTCGGGGTCTCCAAGGACAACAACACCTACGGTATCTTCTTCAAGATTTAAGACCATTCCAACGACTCCACTTTCAAACTCCACCATTTCTCCGTAAATAGCATTGTCAAGGCCATAAATCCTCGCTATTCCATCACCTGATTGGATGACGTGTCCAATTTCCTGAGTTTCAAGGTTAAAATCGAAATTTTTTATTTTTTCTTCTATAACTGAGCTTATTTCTTCAGGTCTTATGCTCATACTCTTTCACCTTCTTAAATTCATTTTACACAGCTTGTTGCATATTTTTCAGAAGTGCAGTAAGTCTTGCTTTGACTGAACCATCGATTATTGTATTCCCAATAATAAGTTTTAAACCGCCTAATATGCTTTTATCTACTATTGGTTCGATATTGATGTGTTTTTCTAACTTTTTCTCTAATTTTTCTTGAAGCTTTTGCAATACTTCTTCTTTTAGTGGATATGCAGAAACGACTTTTACATCTGTAATATTAAAATACTCTTTGTATAGCTTTTTAAACTCCTTTCCAATGTCTTCAATTAGATCTTCTCTATGTTTTGATATTATTATTTTGATAAAATTGATAACTTCTTTATCGGTATCCTTTAAAATCTGCTCCACAAATTCTATTTTCTTTGTTTTATCAATACTTTTATTCTTAAAAATCCGCTTTACTTTATCCACTTGAAGAATTTCAATTGCTTTATTTAACTCCTCATAATACTCTTTCACTTTATTTTGCTGCTTCGCAACATCAAAAAAGGCATAAGCGTATCTCTTCGCAATTATTTGTGCCATGATGCCCCCGCCTCCTCGATAACCTCATTGATGAGGTCTTCGTCAGCAACAGGTAGCTTTTTCTCCAGCACACGGGAAGCGGCATCTATGACTAATTGCGATATCTCTGTCCTTAAATCATGCATAGCTTTGATTTTCTCTAACATTGCCTCTTCTTTTGCCTTTTCTATTATATTTTCTGCCTCTTTATTGGCATTTTCTATAATTTTGTTTGCTTTGTCTTCTGCTGCCTTTTGTGCCTTCTCAATAATAGCTTTTCCTTCATTATCAGCATTTTTTAGTATTTCTTCGTACTTAGCTTTTAAACTGTAGGCCTCTTGTCTTTCCTTGTCGGCCTCTTCTAAAGAGGATTTAATTTTATTTTCCCTATCTTCTAGAAATTTAGTTACGGGTTTAAATAAAAGCCTTTTTAAGATATAGTAGAGTACCAATAGGTTAATTATTGTAATAATGAACGTCCAAACATTGAAAAGAGTCAACTTATTCCCTTCTTTCATTAGGAAATTTATTGAAGGACTTTTTTAAATTATGGCTTGAATATTATTAACATAATCGCCACAAGCAACCCATATATAGCTGTTGCTTCTGCAAGAGCACCACCTAACAAAAGAAGCTGCATAATCCTTCCACCTGCTTCCGGCTGCCTTGACACAGCTTCAACTGCTTTTCCTGTCGCAATACCTATACCAATACCTGCACCTATCCCTGTTAATGCAGCAATAGCTGCTCCTATAGCTAATAAATCCATTTAAATCCTCTCCTTTTCTTTTTTATTTTTATTAAAATTTTTTAATCATTTCATTATTTTTATTATACATTATTCTATAGCTTCTTCAATATATAACATGGTCAAAAACACAAATACCAACATCTGTAATAATCCATCAAAAAGGTCAAAATATAAACTAAATACTGCAGGAACTACTATTGGCACAGCCCTTTCAATAAGTTCCATTATCGTAACTGCTGCAAATATGTTGCCAAAAAGTCGAGCTGCCAGCGACAAAGGTCTTGTAAATAAATCCAAAACATTGATAAAAAGGTTTATAGGAGACTTAAAAAAGTGCTTTACGTACCCTTTAAGCCCTCTTGCTCTTATGGAAGCTATAATAACAGTAGTAATCGACATAATGGCAAGGGCTGAAGTTGTACTAATATCTTTAGTAGGAGGTGTTAAGCCAAAAATGCTTATAGTGTTGGCTAAAATCAAAAAAGCTGCTACAGTTCCTAAATAAGGAGCATAATCTCTCCAATGCTCTCCTAAAGCACCTTCCACAAATTTATTAAATCCCTCCACCATAAGCTCTACAACATTTTGTGCACCTCAGGAACTAATTTCCATCCCTTAGTAACAACAGCAGCACCCAAAATTAGTACAGCCATTATAATCCATTCTACTACTATTGTTTCTGTAATAGGAATACCTCCAAATAGCGGTATGGTAAATACCACTGAAGATCCTATCTCCAATAACCTCACCTCCTCTTCTATACCCCCAACATGTATGATTATATACTTATTACAAAAGATTTTCAATTTAGTATATTTACTGTGTTGCTAAAAGCTAACAATTCATTTGATTTTTACCTGCTTCGCAACTCTTCTTCTAGATTTTTGTCTAACACAAATAGATAGACGTATTCTCCTTTTTGAGGATTCATATCCTTATAGATACCTATAACATTACAACCTGTAAGGCGCATTATCATCTCCTTAAACTTGGGTTTTAATATTTCATCCAATAATTCCCTTAATTGTTTTACCAACTTTTTACCCTCTTCAGTAGATATAATTTGCATCTCCTCATGGCTCAAAGATTTAATAAGCCTTACAATAATCATATCCTCGCAAATTCGGGTTTTTGCTGCCTCTGCACCTCTTCCAATTGCTTCTTTTGTGAGTTTTATCATTTCTTCGTTTATTTTACTTTCTAATACCCCTTTCATTATTTTCTCCCTCCGCACATATAAACGCAAAAATTTTTATCAATAGTTAATAAAAATTATACCCCTTATAATGTTCTAACACAACAATTTTAATGCTGCTAAATTTTTTATTTCATCAAAAATAATCAAAAATTTAACGATTTTCTCGTGCTTTTTTACAAAATTAAAAATTTATTTTTTTGTCCACTCCTCAAAAATTGATAATACTTGGGATACTCCCATTTTCTTTAAAGAAGAAAAAACTATAATTCTTTCGCTATCAATGTTAAAAGTTTTACAAATGCCTTCTACTGCATTTACTATCTCTGATTTATTGACCTTATCAGCTTTTGTTAATACCACTGTAAAAGGTAACTCTTTATGTCTAAACCAATTTACCATTAAAAAATCGTCTTCTGTAGGAGTTCGACGTATATCTATTAAAAGCAAAGCATGCCGCAGATTCTTAGAAGTATTTAGAAAAGTCTCTATGTTATGTGCCCACTGTTTCTTCATTTCTTTTGAAACTTTTGCATATCCATATCCCGGCAAGTCTACTAAATAAAAGCCATTATTTATCAAATAAAAATTTATGCCCCTAGTTTTTCCAGGTTTAGAACTTGTCTTTGCGAGATTTTTTCTGTTTAATACAGTATTTATCAAAGTGGATTTGCCCACGTTTGACCTTCCTACGATTACTATCTGAGGAAAATTGTCTTTAGGATACTGCTCTTCATTAAAGGCAGTACGAACCAGCTCTACAGTTTTAATTTTCATAAATGCCCTCCTTAGACAAGGCATAGTCAAGAACTTCATCAATTTTTTCAACAAATTTAAATTCTAATTTTTTCTTTACGCTTTGAGGAATTTCATCCAAATCTCTTTTATTTTCCAAAGGAAGTATAACCTTGCGTATCCCTGCTCTGTGAGCTGCTAAAACTTTTTCCTTTACTCCTCCTATAGGTAAAACTTTGCCGGTTAAAGTTATTTCTCCTGTCATAGCTACATCTTTTTTTACAGGAACTTTTTTAAGTGCAGACACCATAGCAGTAACCATAGTTATTCCCGCTGAAGGACCATCTTTTGGAATTGCGCCTTCAGGCACATGTATATGTATATCGACATTTTTGTAAAAATCTTTATCTATATTCAGTTTCTCGGCATTCGCCCTTATATAGCTAAAACCAGCTTGTGCAGATTCCTTCATCACATCCCCTAATTGCCCTGTGAGATTGAGCTTGCCACTTCCTGGCATTATAGAAGCTTCTACAGTTAAAATTTCTCCTCCTACCCTTGTCCATGCAAGTCCAAAAACTATCCCTACTTCGTCTTTTTGATTTGCTTTATCAGGGCGGTAAATAGGCTTGCCTAAATAAGACTGTAGATTTCTTTTTCCCACTTTTACTACTTGTGCGTTTTCTTCAACTATCTTCTTTATAGCTTTCCTCACAATTTGAGATAAATTCTTTTCTAAGCCTCTTACTCCTGCTTCGCGAGTATATTCTGAAATTATTCCGTAAATAGCAGATTCTTGGATTATTATTTTGTTATCTGGCACCCCATGTTCTTTTAAAATCTTAGGTATTAAATAATCTTTTGCAATGTGAAGTTTTTCTTCTTCAGTATATCCAGAAACATATATAACTTCCATTCTATCTAAAAGAGGTGCCGGTATGGTATCTACCGTATTAGCCGTTGTTATAAACAATACCTTTGAAAGGTCAAAAGGTAAATCAAGATAATGGTCTCTAAAAGTGGAGTTTTGTTCTGGGTCAAGAACTTCAAGCATTGCAGAAGCAGGGTCTCCTCTAAAATCTGAGCTCATTTTATCTATTTCATCCAGTAAAAACACAGGATTTTTTGAACCGGCTATTTTTATGGAATTTATAATACCTCCTGGTATAGCTCCGACGTAGGTACGCCTATGTCCCCTTATTTCTGCTTCATCTCTCACTCCACCAAGGGATAATCTGACAAATTTTCTGTTCATAGCCCGCGCTATAGACCTGCCTAATGAAGTCTTACCAACACCTGGAGGACCTACAAGGCATAAAATAGGACTTTTAATTTTGTTGTAAAAACTTCTAACTGCTAAAAACTCTATTATCCTCTCTTTTACTTTCTTTAAGCCGTAATGGTCCTCATCCAATATTTTTTGTGCTCTTTTTAAATCTAAAATATCTTCTGTTTCGTAATTCCATGGCAAATCCAAAATCCAATCCAAATAAGTTCGCACTACAGAAGCTTCTGCAGAACCAGGCGCCATTTTAGAAAGGCGTTTTAATTCTTCTTTCGCCTTTTTTCTAACCTCTTCGGGTAAATCTTTTTCATTTATTTTCTTTTCATACTCCTCAATCTCTTGGTCAATCTCATCTGTCTCTCCTAATTCAGCTTTTATAGCTTTTAACTGTTCTCTTAAATAATATTCCTTCTGTAATTTGTCAATTTGACTTCTAACTTTGGCATTTATCTCTCTTTCAATGTTTAGTATTTCTAATTCCTTCATTAAAAACCCTAAAAGAGTTTCTAACCTTTTATTTACATCAAAACACTCCAAAAGCTGCTGACTTTGATTTGTATTTAAAGATATGTGAGCCGCAATCATATCTGCAAGTCTTCCAGGCTCTTCTATGCTTATAACACTGTATAAACTATCTATAGGCAGTCTCGAAGTCATATTTACATATTCTTCAAAAGCAGAAATAACACTTCTCATTAAAGCTTCAAGCTCTGGTGTCTTTTCAATTTCTTTTTGCTCTTCTTTTTCTATAACTTCTACCTCAAAAAATTCATCATCTCTTGTCACTTGCTGAATTTCAGCACGACTTATCCCTTCTACCAAAACTCTTATAAGTTCTCCTGGCAGTTTTAACATTTGTTTGACTTTTGTAATAGTGCCAACTTTGTAGACGTCGTCAATAGAAGGGTCTTCTATCTCAGCTTCTTTTTGCGTTGTAACAAATATCAACTGATTTTTCATAAAAGCTTCTTCCAAAGCCCTAATTGACTTTTCTCTTCCTATATCAAAATGAAGCACCATGTATGGAAAAATAGTTAATCCTCTTAAAGGAATCATTGGCAATATATACTTTTTTTCTGTCATATCTTCACCTCTTTTATGCAATATAATCCAAGCCCCCTTCCCATTCACTATTTTAGTATGTGAAGGAGAAGGGGGATTGATGTAAAAATTTTATTTTTTTACGAAACAGACTCCGTCTTTTTTATTTTCTTTTTGGCTTTTTGAGCATCTGAGTAAACCAATGTTGGCGGAGCCTTCTTTAGTACCGTCTCCTCTGTAATTATACACTTTTCTATGTTGTCACTGGATGGTATTTCGTACATCACATCCAACATAATTTCCTCTAAGATTGCCCTCAGTCCTCTTGCGCCGGTCTTTCTCTCCAAAGCCATATCTGCAATGAGCCCTAAAGCTTTCTTATCAAATTCAAGCTTTACACCATCTAATTCAAACAATTTTTCGTATTGTTTTGTCAGCGCATTTTTGGGCTCTGTCAAAATCCTTACTAAGTCATCCTTACTCAATGGGTCTAATGTAACTACTATTGGCACCCTTCCTATAAACTCGGGTATCATACCGAATTTAAGAAGGTCCTGTGGCATTATATGACTTAAAATTTCGCTTAAGTCTTTTTCTTTTCTGCTCTGTACTTCTGCGCCAAATCCTAAGCTCTTTTTCCCTATTCGGGATTCTATTATTTTTTCTATGCCTTCAAAAGCGCCACCACATATAAACAATATATTAGTTGTGTCAATTTGTATAAACTCTTGATGAGGATGTTTTCTTCCACCTTGTGGCGGCACATTTGCAATGGTCCCTTCTAAAATTTTTAACAAAGCCTGTTGTACGCCTTCTCCTGAGACGTCACGAGTAATAGAGGGATTTTCTGACTTTCTCGCTATTTTATCTATTTCGTCAATGTAAATTATACCTTTTTCAGCTTTTTCTATGTCATAATCTGCTGCTTGTATGAGTTTTAAAAGTATATTCTCTACGTCTTCACCGACATATCCAGCCTCAGTTAGAGAAGTTGCATCAGCTATTGCAAAAGGAACATTTAGAAGTTTTGCCAGTGTCTGAGCCAATAAGGTTTTCCCAGAACCTGTGGGACCTAAAAGTAAAATATTGCTCTTTTGAAGTTCTACATCGTCTGGCTTTATCCTGCTGTTAATTCTCTTGTAGTGATTGTAAACAGCAACAGCTAAAGCTTTTTTAGCTTTTTCTTGTCCAATTACATATTGGTCAAGAAATTCTTTTATTTCCTTTGGCTTCGGAAGTTCTCCAATTCCCATATCCATATCTTCTTCAAATTCTTCATTTATGATTTCTTGGCAAAGTTCAATGCATTCATCACAAATATACACACCAGGCCCTGCAACTAGTCTCTTTACCTGGTCCTGTGTCTTTCCGCAAAAAGAACACTTTAATTGCTTTTGATTATCGTATTTAGCCATAATTTCACCTCTTCTGGGGCATCACTTTTTGTTCCTGATAAGCACTTCGTCGATAATGCCGTAAGCTTTTGCCTCCTCCGCGTCCATGAAAAAGTCTCTTTCAGTATCAGCTTTTATCTTTTCAATAGGTTGCCCCGTATTTTCTGCTAATATTTTATCCAGCTTATCTCTTAATTTTAAAATCCTTTCTGCATGAATTTTTATGTCTGTAGCTTGGCCTTGCATTCCTCCTAAAGGTTGATGAATCATTATTTCACTGTTAGGAAGTGCAAACCTCTTCCCTTTTGCACCTGCTGCTAGTAAAAATGCAGCCATAGACGCAGCCATTCCAACGCACAAAGTCACTACATCTGGCTTTATATACTGCATGGTATCGTAAATTGCAAATCCTGCAGTTATTGAACCGCCTGGACTGTTTATATAAAGCCAAATGTCTTTGTCGGGGTCCTCAGCTTCCAAGAACAAAAGCTGAGCAATAACTAAACTTGCTGTAGTATCATTTATTTCTTCTCCTAAAAATACAATTCTGTCTTTCAAAAGGCGAGAAAATATATCGTAAGAACGTTCGCCTCTATTTGTCTGCTCTACAACAATAGGTACAAGACTCATAATAATCACTCCTCTTTACTTATTATTTTACACTCACTAAAAATAAAGTCAATCGTCTTATAATACGCTATATCTTCTTTTATGCCGTTTATCTGGCTTTCAGTCAAGCTTTTCTTGAATTCTTCCAGATTTATTCTGTAACTCTCTGCCATTTCCTTTAATCTGTTTTCTAATTCTTCCTCTGTAACTTGAATATTTTCCACTTTGGCAATTTTGTCTATGACAAGTTGAGTTTTCACTCTATTTAAAGCTCCATCCCACATCTCTTTTCTTAAATTTTCTAAGGTCTTCCCTGTAATTGATAAATAGCTATTTAAATCCAAACCTTGATATCTCAAATTATAATCTAAATCCCTCAAAGAAATATCTATTTGCCTTTCCACCATAACATCTGGTATATCAACTTTTGCATTTTCCACAACTTTCATTACTGCTTTTTCTTTCATCTCATTTTCTGCATCTAATCTATTTTTCTCTTCTAATTTCTTTCTTATGTCGGCTTTTAACTCTTCTAATGTCTCAAACTCACTTACATCTTTCGCAAACTCATCATCCAATTCAGGCAATTCCTTTTTATTTAAAGCCTTAAGAGTGACTTTAAAAACAGCCGATTTGCCTCTTAATTCTTCTACCCTATAATCTTCAGGGAAAGTTACACTTACATCAAAAGTGTCATTTACATTATGGCCTATTATTTGGTCTTCAAACCCGGGAATAAAAGTATTGCTACCTAATTCTAATTCATAATTTTCCGCCTTGCCGCCTTCAAAAGGCTTGCCATCTATAAAGCCTTCAAAGTCTATTACAGCAATATCTCCACTTTCTGCTGCTCTTCCTTCAATAGGTATAATTCTCGCATTTTGCTGCCTTAATTTTTCTAATTCGTATTCTACATCCCCATCGTACACATCATACTCTATTTTTTCAATTTCTATGCCTTTATATTCACCTAACTCTACCTCAGGCATGACAGGTACAGTTGCTTCTAAAATCAAGTCTTTTCCTTTGCCGATTTGTAAAATGTTAATATCCGGATAATCTACTGGCTCTAAATCAAACGTTTTAAGAGCTTCCTTGTACGCTTCGTCAAAAACATACTCTACAGCATCTTCGTAAAGGACACCTTCACCATAATATCTTTCTACAATAGCTCTTGGCGCTTTCCCTCTTCTAAAACCCGGTACATTAAATTTTGAAGCATTCTTTTTAAAAGCAAAATTTAAACCCTCTTCAAACTTTTCACTTGGTATTGTAAGTTCAATCGTCGCAATACTTTTCTCTAATTTTTTAAGACTCGCACCCATTAAGTAAATCCTCCTATTCTCTTTCTTTCGTATAAAGTCTTCTAAACTTATAATATTATAACATAAAAAAACGGTGAATCAAACTCAAGTTGTCATAATTTTATGCAAAAAAAATAATGCCTACTGCATTATTTTCCTGTCAAATATATATTTTTCTCCCTTAAATTTTTATTGGTGCGGGCAAAGGGACTTGAACCCCCACGGGTAACCCCACCAGATCCTAAGTCTGGCGCGTCTGCCAGTTCCGCCATGCCCGCATATTAAAATGGTGCGCCATTAAGGACTCTAACCATCACCAGCTGATTAAAAGTCCACGCAAGGCCATTTTATCAAAGTTTTTTTAATATGTCAAGAGCGCTTCTAAGCCTTGATAAATAAGGAATTTTAAAGCTATTATTGAAATATGAAAGAAAGCTTTTTGAATTGCTTGAGATTTTTATAGCTAAAAAGTTATTTGTCTCACCTAAAATATTCGTACTCATTCTTTTTTCCTTTGCATATTGACAAAACAAAGAAAAGCAAGTATAATTAATGCAGGAAGTGAATAGAAAAGGAGGCAAAGGCGCCTTTAGAAAAAAGGTGCCTTTGCCTTTTTAATTATCAGCCATCAAATTTAAATTTCCATCAAACTTTATGCCAAATATTATCCCCTAAAAAACCTTTTTAAAATATGCAGACCATCTTTATTATACCACAAATTAATTCAAATTTGAAAAAGGAGCACAAGGAGGTGAAAATGGTTACTAATAGGATGTACCTAATGTATACTAAATATTTTAAGAAAAATAAAGAAAAATGTGAAAATCGTAGATATGTTTTTAAAATGATTATAATAGCCAGCATAATTTGCAGTGGATTTGCACCCTTTTGAAAAGGAAAGGGGTGTAGCAGGAAAGGTTATGTGCTTATAGCAAAAATGGAAGATTATTTTTAAAAAACATGAAATTTTAAAGGAGGATGGTAAGCCGTGCGTAAAGGCATTGTTAGAGGAGTAGCAGCAGGTTTATTATCGTTTTTACTTTTATTTGCTTCGGCATGCGGAAGTAAGTCGGAAAATAGCGATGTTATAAAAATTGGAGCAAACTTAGAGCTGTCGGGAAATGTTGCCACATTGGGTCAATCAGGCTTGAATGGAATTATGTTAGCGGTAGATGAAATTAATAATGCTGGTGGAGTTCTTGGGAAAAAGATCGAAATAGTCAAGTATGACAATAAATCCGATAATACAGAAGCCGCTTCGGTCGCAACCCGGTTAATTACGCAAGATAAAGTAGTTGCCATTATTGGTTCGGCGACTTCTGGTAATACCCTCTCTTATGTTAATATTGCCGAAACTAATAAAGTTCCTGTGATCTCGCCCTCGGCAACTAACCCTGATGTTACAGTAGATCCTAAAACAGGCAAAGTAAGGGAGTATATTTTCCGGACTTGCTTTATAGATCCTTTTCAGGGAACGGCAATGGCGAAGTTCGTTTTAAATGAATTAAAGCTTAAAAAAGTTGCTGTTTTAAAAGATAATACAGCTCCTTACTCGGTGGGTTTGGCTAAGTTTTTTGTAGAAGCTTTCAAAGCTGGCGGTGGCGAAATCTTAGCTGATGAAAACTACACTACTCAAGATCAGGATTTTCGCTCGGTATTAACCAAGATTAAAAATTTAAAGCCTGAATTTATTTATGTACCTGGCTATTACGAGCAAGTGGGTCAAATTGTAAAGCAAGCACGGGAGCTTGGTATTAATGTTCCTATGGGCGGTGGTGATGGCTGGGATTCGCCAAAGCTTGTTGAAATTGCAGGTGCTGCTGCGCTTAATAACACCTTTATTACCAATCACTATTCGTCTTTAATGCCTGATCCAAAAGTTCAGGACTTTGTTAAAAAGTATAAAGAAAAGTACGGCAGCGAACCGGATGCAATGGCTGCAGTAGGTTATGATACGGTACTTGTTTTAGTTGATGCCATTAAACGGGCTGGTGAAGCTACACCTGAAAAGATCAAAGAAGCTTTAATGACCACCAAGGATGTAGAAGGAGTTACTGCCAAAATCTCCATAGATGAAAATCACAATGCTGTTAAAGGCTTAGTGATTTTGGAATACAAAGACGGTAAGCAAATCTATAAGGCTTATGTAAATCCTTAAAAGATTAAAGGGGGAATATTCCTCCCCTTAAGAAAATGAATTTAATTAAGGTAGGAGTGGATAAGATGAATGAATTTATCCAGCAGTTAATAAATGGAATATCAGTGGGAAGTATTTACGCTTTAATTGCTTTAGGATACACCATGGTTTATGGTATTATAAAACTCATTAATTTTGCCCACGGTGATGTTTACATGCTTGGTGCCTTTGCAGGACTATATGCGACCTTGGTTTTAAAAATGTCTTTTGTTCCAGCGTTAATTTTTTCCATGATTGTGTGTGCTATTTTAGGCATTATTATCGAAAGATTGGCATATCGTCCTTTAAGAAACTCGCCTAAAATTGTAATTTTAATTACTGCAATAGGTGTTTCCCTTTTTTGGAATATACCACGATGTTTTTTCTGGGACCGCAGCCTCGAGCATTTCCGGAAATTTTTAAGCATGCTTCGTATACATTGCTTGGCGGAAAGGTTACTATATCAAATCAGGAAATTTTAATTATTGTGGTCACTATTATCTTAATGATTTTACTGCAGTATATAGTTCATAATACGAAAATTGGAAAAGCAATGCGGGCAGTTTCTTATGACATGCAAGCTGCTCGTTTAATGGGAATAAATGTGGATACGACAATATCCATCACTTTTGCTCTTGGTTCAGCTTTAGCTGCAGCAGCAGGGGTACTGGTAGGGATATATTACAATAAAGTATTTCCCTTAATGGGAATTATGTTTGGTTTAAAAGCCTTTGTTTCAGCGGTTTTAGGAGGAATAGGAATTATACCTGGAGCAATGGCCGGAGGCTTTATTTTAGGGATTACTGAGTCCTTAGTAAGTGGGTACGGCAGTTCTTTATATCGGGATCCTGTAGCTTTTGTGATTTTGATTATTATCCTATTAGTTAAGCCTTCTGGCTTATTTGGGAAAAACGTTCGGGAGAAAGTGTAGGTGAAAAGGAAATGCTAAAAAATTGGTTTGCAAAGGAAAATCTTGCAGTAACGTTGTTGCTAGTAGTGCTTATGGTAGGAGTTCAGGTTTTGTACTCGGCAGAAATCATTAGTCCTTTTGTGATGTTAAACTTAATTACTATCGCAATTAATATTATTCTTGCCGTAAGTTTAAATCTAGTGGTTGGTTTTACAGGACAATTTTCTATTGGCCACGCGGGATTTATGGCATTAGGTGCTTATGCTTCGGCTATTATGTCTTTAAATTTTAATGTCCCTTTTATTGTATCCTTGTTAGTTGGAGCAATAGTGGCGGGTATTGGCGGTATTATAATTGGCATACCTACCTTGCGTTTAAGAGGCGATTACTTGGCTATTGCTACTTTAGGACTAGCTGAAATAATCCGGGGGGTAATAACAAATATTGATTATTTAGGTGGAGCTTACGGTTTAATGGGGATACCTCAGAAGACTAATTGGCTGTGGGCTTTTGGGTGCATGCTTGTTACAGTTTTAGTTATCAAAAACTTTGTTCAATCCAGCCATGGTCGGGCGTGTGTTTCAGTTCGAGAAAATGAAATTGCGGCGGAAGCCATGGGAATAAATACTACAAAATATAAAGTTATAGCTTTCACTATGGGTTCATTTTTTGCTGGAATTGGCGGAGCACTCCTTGCTCATTATATTACCTTTATTGAACCAAATGCTTTTAACTTTTTAAAATCCTTTGATATACTTGTGATGGTAGTTTTGGGAGGTCAGGGAAGCCTCACCGGTTCAGTAGTAGCGGCAATTGTATTGACATTAATTTCTACATTTTTACAGAGTTTAGCAGAACTGCGGCTCATAATTTATGCCATAATCTTAATCTTGGTAATGTTATTTAGACCCCAGGGACTTCTTGGAACCCATGAGTTATCCTTTAAGCTTTTGCAGAGAAAGAGAGGTGTTAGTCATGGCAGCCATTCTGCAGACGCATAGCCTGGGGATTAGCTTTGGAGGATTAAAAGCAGTTCAGGATTTAAATCTTACCTTAAATGAAGGAGATTTAGTTGGGTTAATCGGACCAAACGGTGCAGGTAAAACGACGGTTTTTAACCTTTTAACGGGGATTTACCTTCCAACCACTGGTGATATAATTTTTAAAGGCGAAAGCATTGTAGGGTTAAAGCCTTACCAAATTGCTGCTAAAGGCATAACCCGTACTTTCCAAAACATTCGTTTGTTTGGCGAACTTTCAGTCTTAGAGAATGTTTTAATTGCCAGGCACTTACATGTTCCATATAATATGATACATGCTATATTCCGTCTTGGGAAGTTTTACCAAGGAGAAAAAGAAATGCGGGATGAAGCTTACGAGCTATTAAAAATCATGAACTTAGCTCATAAGGCAGAAGAAAAGGCCAAAAACTTACCTTACGGAGAACAGCGTCGATTAGAAATTGCCCGGGCGTTGGCTACTCACCCTTCCTTATTACTTTTAGACGAACCAGCAGCAGGCATGAATCCTCGAGAAACGACTGAGTTAATGGAATTAATTGGCTTTATCCGGAGCAAATTTAACGTGACTATTTTACTCATTGAGCACGATATGCATTTAGTAATGAACATTTGCGAGCAGATTTATGTTTTGGACTATGGAGCTAATATTGCTCACGGGACGCCTGAAGAAATTAAAAACAACCCTCGGGTTATTGAAGCATATTTAGGAGAGGGGGCGTAACTATGAGCGAGAAGGAAGTATTAAGAATTGAAGAGTTAAATGTGTTTTACGGAGCCATTCATGCTTTAAAAGGAATATCGCTTACCGTAAACGAAGGAGAAATAGTAACCTTAATCGGGGCAAATGGTGCGGGGAAAAGCACTACTTTAAATACAATTTGCGGATTGGTCAAGCCTAAATCAGGAAAAATAATTTTTGAAGGTAAGGACATTACTGGTAAAACTGCTCATGACATTGTAAAAATGGGTATAAGCCAGGTGCCTGAGGGCCGACGGGTTTTTGCTAACATGTCAGTATTGGAAAACTTGGAGTTAGGTGCTTATCTTTTAAAAGATAAAGCAGAATTTAAACGCAGGCTTATCAGGGTTTTTGAACGGTTTCCGCGGCTTGCGGAAAGAAAGGGACAACTGGCCGGCTCTTTATCTGGCGGAGAACAACAAATGTTAGCGATGGGACGAGCATTAATGTCAGCACCTAGGCTTATACTTTTAGATGAACCTTCAATGGGCTTAGCTCCCCTGTTGGTTAAAGAGATTTTTGCGATCATTAAAGAACTAAACGAGCAAGGAACTACTATTCTTTTAGTGGAACAAAATGCACATATGGCTCTTTCTATTGCTCATAAAGGCTATGTATTAGAAACAGGAAAAATTGTCTTATCTGGCCCCGCCCGGCAACTGGCGGAAAACCCGCAGGTAAAAGAAGCTTATCTCGGGGGGTAAAGGAGGTCAGAGAAGGCATGTACTATCACTGATGGTACCCCTTTTTAAATGAAACAAAGGCGTTTCATTTGTATGAATATGCCTTTGTTTCATTTTTTAATATTTTATGCTTTTATAATTAATCATTATTTTATCTACGTAAGAAAATGGCATTTTAGTTCTTATAAGGCCATCTGGTTGTGGCAAGACTAGAGGATAGAAGACTACATCACTGGAAAATTCGATTAAAGGAGGTGAAAGAATGAATCGCACTCATTTTGAAAAAGAATTAGAGGGACTTCATTATGACGTATTAAAAATGGGTAGCCTTGTAGAAGAAATGATAGCGAATGCCATTACTTCTTTAGTGAACCATGATACAGAATTGGCTCAAAAGGTCATAGATGATGACGACAGAATAGACAAAATGGAAGTAGAAATTGACAATAAATGCGCAAAGATTATTGTAACCCAGCAGCCAATCGCAAGGGATTTGAGAATAGTTTTGACAGGGCTCAAAATTGTTACAGACTTAGAAAGAATGGCAGACTATGCAGTAGATATAGCAAAAACTACTTTGAGGATTGCTCATCAAAAATATATAAAACCATTGATAGATATTCCTAGAATGGCTGAAATCGTAAGAGAAATGGTAAAAATGTCATTGGATTCTTACGTTCGCCAGGATTTAGGCCTTGCAAGGACGATTGGTGAAAAAGATGATATAGTAGATGCTCTTTACAAACAAGTATTTAGGGAACCATTAACTTATATGATGGAAGACCCAAGAAACATCGACCAGGCAAGTCAGCTTTTGTTTGTAGCTCGTTATCTTGAAAGAATTGCTGATCATGCTACTAATGTATGTGAATGGGTAATTTATTTAGATACGGGAGAGCACATAGATTTAAATTAAAAATATTAGGTTGGTGTATTTTGGTTTTCATTTTTATACATTTTTTAATAGCTTCAATAGGAATTCCTCCTGTAAATTGTTGATATGGAGTGTATTAAAGCAATAAAGTTCCATATTTTCATCAGCTGTTATTTAAAATACTACCTATGGTAGCTACTTTACTTTGCTTCCATTCAAAAGTTATCTACCTGCCATTAAATATAATGATACACCTTCAAAGCTTCAAAATTAGCATGTTAATGCTTATAATTCTAAATTTTAACAATGATTTGCAAAATCAATTTTCCTTTTTATAGCTGCACATCTTCCCTGGTTAAGGATAGCAGGTATTTTATATTTATGTACATGGCATTTGAAATCGCGGTAAAATCATATGCCTCTTCTTGCAACATTGCCATTGCAGGTGATGCTCCAAAACTCAAAAGTGCGTTTGCATTATCATTCATCACAACATAATTTGTGATGACATGTATAAGTGGCACTTTCCCTTTTACGAGTTCAAAAGTTTTACAATTTCATCAATCATAAAATTTTCTCTTTTCTTTTAAAAAAAGTTTGTGTTACAGTATAAATTACAGCAGTCAAAAATATTGTTGTTATGGTGGGAGTTAGATACCATTTTAATAATGAAGTACCGTTATATACCATGTAATTATACGTAATAATTCCAATGATAGATGATACAACTGCAGGAATATTAAGGTACCCACTTTCTTCATATTTTAATATAAAGAAGCCTACAAAAACTACTGTGTATACTGGAATAAATACACTACCGATAGCATATAAAAAGTTTTGATATTTATCAATTGGGAATAAATATGCTGCTATGATACCTATCAGCGAATAAATTATTAATAGCTCTTTTTTACTGAGCCTTGTTTTAATAACTGCCATTGTAGATATCGCAGCAGAGTATACATCCATAAAAGTAGTCGTCACTGTTGATAAAAGTATTATTAGCAATGGTACAAACCCAGTTTTTATTGATGCAAAATATGAAATTATATCTTTTCCTTCCGTTTTCAATGAAACAAAAAGACCTATAAAATACATAAAACAGCTTGCAATAAAATAACCTAAAAATGTATATATAAAGCTAGATTTTCTATTTTCACTGTTGTTCGTATAATCTCCTACTAAAGGCAGCCATGATACAGGCATAGCAACGGCAAGTTCGATTGCATCTACAAAACTTATATTACCTGTTGGTGTTAAAATTTTCCCGCCCTTTAAAAATACTACAACACCAATAGTCAATATAAACAACAATATTACTGCAATGTTATTTACCCAGTATACTTCACTTTCAAAAAATAGTGACCATAATAAAACAGATGTGCCTACAAAAAGTATTCCTACACCAACAGACATACCAATGGCACCATTAAAAGCTTTTGCTGATTGTATAATCATGACTGCTGTCCATCCAATCAATTGTAGAATGTTTAGTGCTCCTAAAAAAATTGTACCTTTATTGCCCAAAACAACTTTTGTTGATTTTATTGCTGGCAACTTAAGGATGTATGACATAAGCCCCCCAAGCGAGAAAAATAATGTACCAATGATATGGCCTATTAAAATAGCCAACAAGCCTTTAGTTAAACCTAGAGGTGCAAATAGCGAACCTGTATAGATTTCAGCAATTGAGATTGCTGCACCTGCCCATATTAGAAAAAGGGTAAAATTTTTAATTTTCATGATTCACACCCGCCTTTCTAAAGTAAGTTTATGAGATAAATTTCTTATATTTTACTAAAACCAATACCACTACATATCCTATAACCGAGCCTATTGTACTGGAAAGCGAAAATGGAATGACAAACATAAAAGCCGCGCCTGAACTTCCCAGTATATACTTAGCTATAGGATAAGAAAGCAATGCCCCTATAATGCCTGTCCCTATAACTTCTCCTACCGAGGCAAAATAAAATCTATGTGTAAATCTATAAAGATATCCAGCAATAAATGCACCAACCATTCCTCCTGGAAATGCCAAAAGCGATCCAACACCAAGGATGTTCCTCAATAGTCCTATAATAAAAGCTACTTCTAACGCTCCCCAAGGTCCCAAAAAAACTGCTGAAATAACATTAATAGCATGTTGAACAGGTGTAACTTTGGCAACACCTACACTAAACCATACATATTGAGAGGTAAAAGTGCCTATAGCAATAATAAGTGCCATAAAAACCATACGATGTATTTTATTCATACTCCACCTTCTTATCTTTTTCTATTATCTCCGGCGTGAGATTATATATCTCATCAAAAAATGTCACTTTAAAACTGCCGGGCCCTTTGACATTGCTGCTTTGAGCGGCTCTTTCACCTGCTACTCCAAAAGCTACAAAAGCTTCTACTGTAGCTGCAAAATAATCTTCACATACTCCGCAGAAGCTCGCTACTACAGAGGTAAGCATACAACCTGTGCCAGTAACAGTGCCCATCATAGGATGCCCATTTTTTACATACGCAATTCTTTTTCCATCAGTAATTATGTCAGTAACACCTGACACTGCTACTACAACGTTGTACGCTTTGCTAAATCTTTTGCAGCTTCAGAAATATCATCTGCTCCGCTTTGAGATTCTACACCGCGTATCTTCCCACCTTTGCCTGCAAGTATTGAAATCTCAGCACTATTCCCTTTTATCACAGAAATTTTTACCTCTTCTAATATCTTTTTTGAGCTTTGTGTCCTAAGCTTCGTAGCTCCCGCTCCAACAGGGTCTAATATAACTGGTACTTTAAGTCTATTTGCAGCCTTTCCTGCCTTTATCATCGCTTCTACTTGTTCATTTGTAAGAGTGCCTATATTTAAAACTAAAGCATCTGCTGCACTTACCATTTCTTCTACTTCTTCCAAGGCATGTGCCATGACTGGCAATGCTCCTATAGCCAGTGTTATATTAGCACAATCATTGACAGTAACTATATTTGTAATATGGTGAACTAAAGGTTTTTTCTCTCTTAAAATTTTCAACAATTCTTTTTTCATTTCAAATTCCTCCTATCGTTTATCGCTTTTGCTATAACCTCCAAAAGTTTTCTTGTATTGTTTTCTATATCCCCATAAAATACAGCTGAAACTGAAGATATCCCGTCTACTCCCGACTTTAACATGACTTCATAAGCATTATCTTTTGTTATACCTCCTATTGCAACTACGGGAATAGTGACTGCCTCTTTTATCTTTTTCAGCCCTTCTATTCCAATAGCTTCCGCCTCCGGCTTTGTAGGAGTCTTAAACACCGCTCCCACTCCTAAATAATCCGCTCCATCTCTTTGTGCTTTTAAAGCTTCTTCCACTGTCCTCGCTGATACCCCTACTATTTTATCATGACCTATTACTTTTCTTACAACATCTGCCGGCAAATCCTCCTGTCCAACGTGAACTCCATCTGCATCTACTGCCAAAGCTATATCCACTCTGTCGTTAATAATGAGAGGGATTCTATTTCTTTTTGTCACTTCTTTAACTTTGAGAGCAATTTCATAAAATTCCCTACTTGATATGTCTTTTTCTCTCAGTTGAATTACTGTTGCACCGCCTTTTATTGCTAATTCTACTGCGTCAGCAATATCCATATCCTTTATGTAAGACCTATCCGTTATAGCATAAAGGGTTAAGTCCATATCTCACACCTTCCTTATTTCTATATTCCAAAAATGGTTAGTGGGACCTACTCCATGCCCTATGGCCAACGAATGTTTTATAGCCCCTGTAATGTATGACTTCGCTCTTTTTATTGACTCAACTAAATCATAGCCTAAAGCGATATTGGCAGCTATAGCTGAGGAAAATGTGCAGCCTGTACCATGCGTGTTTTTAGTATCGATTCTCTCTGATGTAATTTCATAAAACTCTTTTCCATCGAAAAATACATCTAAAGCATCTCCTGTAAGATGTCCACCTTTTACCACCACTGTTTTTGCACCAAAATCTAAAATTCTTTTAGCTGCCTCTTTCATGTCATACACACTTTTGATTTCCCTTCCAATTAGCTCTCCTGCCTCCATAAGATTTGGCGTAACTACAAGGCTTAAAGGAATCAGTTCCTCTTTCAAAGCCTCCACTGCTTCCGGCTTCAATAAATAGCTTCCACTTTTTGAAATCATAACAGGGTCCAACACAATATTTTTTACATTGTAATCTTTTAACCCTTTTGCAACCATTTTAATTATGCTTTCATTAGATACCATACCTATCTTCACTGCATCTGGGTATAAATCCTCAAAAATTGCCTTCATCTGCAAATACACCATATCAGGACTTATATCCTCAATTCCCAAAACCCCCATTGTATTTTGCGCTGTTATTGAAGTAATGACACTCATGCCGTATACTCTATGGGCTGAAAAAGTCTTTAAATCTGCCTGTATACCTGCTCCTCCCCCAGAGTCAGAGCCGGCAATAGTAAGGGCTAATTTCATAAAAACACCTCCAAATAATAAAATAAGCCCACCTGTGAGGTGAGCATTTTTACAAATGTTTTAAAAAGCATGCTTCCCTACGCAGGCATTACCCTGACAGGTTCAAAGGGTCGGGAACGAATCCCCTCTCAGCCACTTTTTGGCTCCCCTAGCACTTGTCATATTTAGTTTTAAGTAAATTGCTTAAACTAATTATACCACAAACGCAAAAGAATTCAACAATTATTTTGAAAATGATATCAATATTTAATGAGTTAAGTTATAAGTTCCCCTTTTTCTGATAAAATTTAAGTGTTAACAAAAAAACATAAAATTACTGCCCTTAGCTCATTTTTGTAAGCTAAGGGCTCTCCTCAATTTCTCAGTCTTCATTTCTTATTTATCAAAAAGATATCCTATTTGAACTTGTTGTGCTATTGTTTGTCCTTCGCTGTCTGCAAAGATTAAAATTTCTTTGCCTTCAACATGGTTAAAATAATAACTATACTGTTCTTGTTCATTGCCTATTGTCTATCTGCTTGCTGTGAAATTTTTAAATTAAATTTTAGAAAGATTCTTCATAAATCTTGGCAATAACAGCTTCAGTTGCTTCCACTGGTGCATTAGAAAGCAATCCGTCCAGAGAAGGCGTAGTTTTAGCAAGCTTTACCAGAGTCGGAACATCCTCTTTTGTGAATCCAAAGTCCGAAAGTTTTTGGGTGCATCCTACATTAAAGAGCCATTCTTCAACCTTTTTAGCTACATATTCTGCTTCAGCAGGCAGACCTTTTAGCCCAGGCACTATAGGACTATATACTTCAGCCAGAACTTCTGCAACAGATGGATAAATAGCCTTTACCACTGCAGGCAGTATAGCACCAAGTCCAAGACCATGAGCTATCTCGGGTTTTACTGCACTCAGAGGATGCTCTAGCGCATGGGTAAGGTGCAAAAGGCCATTGTCAAAAGAAATACCAGCTAAAGCAGAAGCGTAAAGCAAATAGTATCTGGCCACAAGGTTTTCAGGGTCATTTACAGCAGCGGGTAGGTAACGAACTATCAACCTCACTGTTTCTTTTGCCATTAGGACGCTGTAAGGTGACGCTACAAGAGTGGTAGCAGCTTCGGTAACGTGGTTTAAAGCATCTATAGTAACCGCTATTGTCTGTCTTTTGTCAAGCTTTGTCATAAGGGAAGGGTCATCTATGGCATACATAGGATACAGGCAATCATAAGCAATTGCAGGCTTATAATTTTTTTCTGGGATTGTAGCCACCGCAAATCTGTCTACTTCGGTACCAGTACCATGAGTAAGGTTTATAGCTATAATAGGAGCAGCTTTTTCAGGTATGAATTTCTGTTCATAAAGTTCTCTTGCATTTTTATCAGTGTATTCCAGCAGTACAGCCACACTTTTCGCGGTATCTATAGGGCTGCCACCGCCAATGCCGATAACAGCTTTTGCCCCAGTTTCCCGGCCGATTTTGGCCGCCTCATCGATCATGTCAACAGTAGGATTGGGTCCAACCTTGTCATAAAGTGAATATTTGAATCCAAGTGTCTCAAGAGCCGGTTTTACCACATCCCAGGCCCCACTGGCTTTATAGGAACCTTTACCGGTTACAAGAATGACATTGTTGATACCTTTGTTTTTAAGAACTTCTAGAATATCTTTTATCTTTTTTATACTACCTATTCCAAAATAAGTCGTGTTTTTGCAGCGAAGTTCAAAAACCTTATTTGGATTTATTTTTGTTTCCCACACTTTAATTACCTCCTATTGTTAAATTTATAACAATCTCTGTATACAATTATAGCACTATCTTAGAAAATGGTCAACCCCAAGTTATAATATCTATTCTTATCTATTACCTTTATTGCCCCATTTATAAATCCTTATAGTATAGTAAGTAACTATATTTACTTATTCTTTCTTTAAAGAAGTATGAAAGGATTCTATACATGCATTATCATAAGGACATCCTTTACTGCTAAATGAATGTTAATAATCGGCGTATACTAATAATATTAAAAGTCAGGGGCTTGAAATTATCAAACTTCCCTGACTTTTAACATATTTTTGTCTCACGTTTGCTAGTCTACAATTACAGTAGCTGTACCAGTGGATTTATGTCAATATGGTAGACACAAAAACTCGAAATTTTTATGCAGATTTTTTAATCAAATCCTCAAATTGTTGCGGAGTCATATACCCTATACTGCTATGTAGTCTTTTTCTATTATACCAAGCTTCAACTCTACTATAGTGTTTTTGAACTCTTCACTATATTTTCTTTGACCTCTTGGCATTTTGTGACACTTTCTCTCTTTATATTTTTATTTTAACCTGTTCGAGTTAAAGTGTCTACAATAATATAATAACACCATATCACAACATTAAAGTAATGTGAATGGATATATTGACGATAACAAATATATTTTAAAAACATCTTTTCTTTTAGAGCATTAAATGTTAAACTCATATCGTAAAGGTTTCTCCTTCTATCAATGTTTTTAGCTTTAACAACTAATATTAGAGAAATACGGTACTTTCACGCATATTTTAAAAAATTACTCATTTTTATTTAGCCACAAAAAACTTTGCTATCTTTTTAATAATTTTATTTGCCAATTTGAAGTTTAAATTTATTGAGGTAGGTGAACTTTTTGTTAGAACTAATAAAAAAAGCTGAAGAAACACACACTCTCTCAAAGAATGAAATAGTTGAGCTTTTAAAGGACGATCAATATAACGATGAATTATTTAAAGCCGCGGATAGAGTAAGAAAAAATATGTGGGAGATGAAGTGCATTTAAGAGGACTTATTGAATTTTCTAATATATGTAAGCAAAATTGCTTATATTGTGGTCTAAGAAGAGATAACAAAAATATAAAACGTTATAGATTAAAGCCAGAACAGATAATTAATTTTGCCAAAAATGCCCGCAATTTAGGATATAGAACTGTAGTATTGCAGTCTGGCGAAGATGATTTTTTCAATGTTGAAAGGATGACTAAAATCATAAAATCCATAAAACAACTCGATATTGCAATAACTCTAAGTATAGGCGAAAAAACAAGAGAAGAATATAAGGCATATAAAGAAGCTGGAGCAGATAGATATTTGTTAAGAATAGAAACAACGGATAAAGAACTTTATGAAAAACTCGATCCTAATATGAGTCATGAAAATAGAAAAAGGTGTCTTAAAGATTTAAAAGAATTAGGTTACGAAGTTGGAACTGGATGTCTCATAGGACTTCCTGGACAAACTATAGAATCCATTGCAGATGACATTCTATTTTTTAAAGAAATTGATGCTGATATGATAGGGGTTGGTCCATTTATCCCGAATCCCGATACACCATTAAAAAATGAAAAGGGAGGCACATTTGAACTCAGTTTAAAAGTTATGGCCATAACAAGGCTTTTGATGCCTGATATTAATATTCCGGCAACTACAGCAATGGAAACCCTAAATGTTAATGGAAGGTTGATAGCACTTCGTAGTGGAGCAAATGTTGTAATGCCAAATGTTACAGAAGGGGAATACAGAAAATTGTACGCATTATATCCAGGCAAAATCTGTATAAATGACACTCCCGCCCATTGCTTTAGCTGTATTACTGGTAAAATAAATAGCATAGGCAGACCAATTGCAAAAGATTATGGCTATAGGAAAAATGTCATGTCAAAAAAGTAAGGGACGGGGTCTTCCCCGTCTTTTATGCATACATATTTCCATAGGGTCTTTTGCCTATCGGATGCAATTTGACAAAAGAATGATTCATAATCTTTTGAAAATCATAATCAAAATATTGACAAAAATTTTCAACATACTTTTGGATAAACGCGTAATCTTTGTCATCTATCTTTTCTTTAATAACTTCTTTTCCAAGTTTATAGTCTTCTACATCTCCTCTCAAATATATAACTCCTCCATGCATACCTGTACCACAATATTCTCCAACTATATTTTCATCATTTTTCAAGTTTAGCACAATCATACATCCACCTGCCATATATTCACCAAAGAAATCTCCTGCACTTCCTCCAATAACTATTACGGGAACTTTATCTTTGTATTCTTTCATGTGTATGCCAACTCTATAACCAACACTATCTTTTATATAGATAGATCCACCCCTCATTCCGTAACCAACGACATCACCTGCATGTCCATGTATAATAATATTCCCATCGTTCATTGTATTTCCTATTGCATCCTGTCCATTACCAAAAACTTCTATTGTAAGGCCGTCCATAAAAGCCGCCATGTCATTGCCAGGTGTACCTTCGATATTTATTTTTGTAGTCCCAGATAAATTATCTCCTATATATCGCTGACCATTGACATTTTTTAAATTAATTATGTCTTCACCTGAACGAACTAACTCTTTAATTATTTCATTAAGGTCTCTATAATAAATTCCTGACGCATTTATGGTTTTCATCGTACCACCTCCAGGTCAAGCATTTTTGCCTTTCTTAATTCTTTTGGCAAATATATAAATCCAAAATCATCATTTAAAAGATATTTCTTAAATGGAGTTATATCCGTTTCATTTTTTATAAACCCAGTAAATAATCCAGCCCTATCAATATCATTAATTAATATAAATCCTACTAACCTATTTTCTTTTACCACAAATTTTTTATAAGACCTCCTGTTATGATCAATTTTAGAGATAATCTCAAATTCCTCCTGCTGTGGATTTGTTATACCAGCTGTTATCATATTTGTATTTTTATAACCTATTGAGTTCATAGGGAAAATCCCTTTAAAACTTTTATTTATGCCAATCATGTTGAGCCCTGCAATTTCCCCTTGCATGTATGCATTTGGCCATATTGGCACAACCCTATTTGACTCAACAAGCATATCATAACCTTCGGCTACATCTCCTGCTGCATACACATCTTCAACGCTTGTTTTCATAGTGTTATCTACTAAAATACCACGGTTTATAGAAATTGATGTGTTTTTTACAACATCAACGTTTGGCACAACGCCTATCGCGATAATAAGATTGTCGGCTTCTAATTCCTGCCCATTTTTGAGCAAAACCCCTTTAACATATTCATCTCCTATGATTTTATCCACTGTTGTTCCCGTAATTATTTTTATGCCGTCATTCTGAAGACTTTGAGATACCAAAGATGCTCCTTCTGTATCAAGAATTGTACTTAAAATTCTATCGGCAAGTTCAACTATTGTTACATCTACCCCTAAATGGTGAAGACCTTCTGCTGCTTTGAAACCGATGAGACCACCCCCTACAATTACAGCTTTTGAACCCGGCTTGGCAGCTTCCTTTAATTTTTTAGCATCGTCCATTTTAATAAAAGTATGAACATTTTTTTTGTTTAATCCTTCTACTGGAGGTATTATAGGTTTCCCGCCCGTTGCAATGAGAAGTTTGTCAAAACTTATGCTATCCCCGTTTTCAAGATACACTTCTTTTTTCTTTCATCAATAGAAACAACTTTAATACCAAATATAGTTTCTACTTTATTTTTGCGATAAAAATCTTTCTCTCTATATATCATTTTATCCTCAGACACTAAATTCCCAAGATAATAAGATATAAGGGGCCTTGAATACACGTGATATGTTTCATCCGAAATAACAACTATTTCAGAACTTGTATCATATTTTCTTATTGCCTCTACTGCACCTACCATCGCAACAGAATTACCAATTATTACTATTTTCATGCAGAAATGCCTCCTTCCCTATAGACAAGTGCCTCATTAGGACAATTCTTGACACAAGCCGGCTCTCCCGCTTCAGCACATAAGTCACATTTTGATGCAACCTTATTATTTACATCTCTTATAATTGCACCAAACTCACACACAAGCACGCAAGTCCAGCATCCAACACATTTATCTGTATCACAAATTACAACACCAGTTAACGGATCCTTTTGCATCGCTCCTGTAATACATGATTTAACACATGGAGCGTCATCGCAATGCCGACACTGGAGTGAAAAAGATACAGGTTTATTTTCTTCTATGACAATTCGTGGTGTCGGCCTCTGGGTTTCCAACTTAAATGCTTTTAAAACATCTTTATACTTTGAATGAGATGTAATACAGTATACTTCACATAATCTACATCCAACACACACTTCTTCTTTCACATAAATCTTTTTCACAAATATACCTCCTATTCGCCGGCAGCAAGAATGCCAAGTATATCAAGTTCCTTTTGCGTCATTCCTATGCCACGAAGCATTAACCTATTGCCTTTAAGACTTTCAATATCATTTATACCCATTCCACCAAGCATTTCTTTTATTTCATGACTCCATGCTTGAACAAGGTTAACAAGACGTTTATATCCGATTTCTGGGTTTAATCTTTTAACAAGGTTAGGATCTTGTGTAGCAATTCCCCAATTGCACTTTCCAGTATGGCATTTTTGGCACATATGACATCCCAAAGCAATCAAAGCAGCTGTTGCAATGTAAACGGCATCTGCGCCAAGAGCTATTGCTTTGACTATGTCTGCACTGTTTCTAATACTACCAGCTGCAACTAAAGATATTGTATGTCTTATACCTTCAGAACGGAGTCTTGCATCTACAGCAGCTATTGCAAATTCAATTGGAATTCCTACGTTATCCCTTATTCTCTTTGGAGCAGCCCCTGTACCGCCTCTAAATCCGTCTATTGCTATATAATCTGCTCCAGCTCTTGCTATTCCCGAAGCTATTGCCGCCACATTATTGACTGCTGCAATTTTAACACCAACAGGTTTTTGATAATCGGTAGCTTCCTTCAATGAATATATTAATTGCGCAAGGTCTTCAATTGAATAGATATCGTGATGCGGTGCAGGAGATATAGCATCACTTCCAGGTGGTATCATCCTTGTTGCCGAGATGTCCTCACTCACCTTTTCACCGGGTAGATGACCACCTATCCCAGGCTTTGCACCCTGACCAATTTTTATTTCAATAGCCGCCGCAGTATTAAGGTATTCTCTATCAACACCAAAACGTCCTGATGCTACCTGTACAATTGTGTTTTTGCCATATTTCCGGAAGTCCTTATGAAGCCCCCCTTCACCAGTATTATAAAGTATCCCAAGCTCTTCAGCAGCTCTTGCCAAAGCTGCGTGAGCATTGTAACTTATTGAACCATAAGACATTGCTGAAAACATTATTGGTGTCTCAAGTTTGAGTTGTGGAGGCATTTTTGTTTTAACATTAAGGTTTTCGTCTATTTCTATCTTGTCAGGCTTCCTACCTATATATACCCTTAATTCCATAGGTTCTCTTAGTGGGTCTATAGAGGGGTTTGTAACTTGGCTTGCATTTATAACCATTTTATCCCAATATACAGGATACGGCCTATCATTTCCCATGGATGACAGAAGAACTCCACCTGTTTCTGCCTGTCTGTATATATCTCTTATAGCATCGTAAGTCCAATTGGCATGTTCTTTAAATGTTTGAGGATGTTTAATAATTGTAAGAGCTTGTGTTGGACACAATACGACACATCTTTGACAATTTACGCAATTCATATCATTTGAAATCATTTTATCTAGATGTTCATCATAACTGTGAACTTCAAATGAACACTGTCTCATACAAACCTTACAGTTAATGCATTTATCGTAATCTCTGAGTACTTTAAATTCTGGAGTAAGGTAGCTTAAACTCATGCAGTAACCTCCTTTGTAGAATACATTTCTTTTTCGTTGTCACGTATGAGCTCAGCTATAACAGGTTCTCCACCTCTAGGAATCCATACGCTTTCAGGATTTTTGCATACTTGCCTTATTGCTGACTCTTCGCTGGCTACATATATCATATCGCCCTTTTTTGCAGCAGTAAGTGGCCTTAGTTTAATCCTATCGTTTATTGCCACAAAGCCATCTTCATATGCTATTATCATTGAAAATGGACCATTTAGGAGTGCTCTCCCATAAATTATTTTCAGGTTAGTGTATAAAATTTTTTCTTTTGGTGACATCCTTTCAACCTGCTTCCACAAAGGCGATGCAACTACTTTGCATGCAAGTTCTATTGGTAAACCATGTCTTCTTAATAGAAGATCGAAAATGTATGCCGCAACTTCTGTATCAGTTTGCAAGGTGCAAATATATCCAAACTCTTCTAAATATTTACGATTAGTATCGTACGAAGAAAGCTCGCCATTGTGAACAACAGAGATATTTAACAGATTAAAAGGATGTGCACCACCCCACCATCCTGGTGTATTCGTTGGAAATCTACCGTGAGCCAACCACATATATCCTTTGTAAGATTCCAATTTATAAAAATTTGCAACATCTTCTGGGTAACCTACTGCTTTAAATACTCCCATATTTTTCCCGCTAGAAAAAACATATGCGCCTGGTATGTTACTGTTTATATTAAATACAAATTTAATTGTAAATTCATTTTCATCCAGTTCTGATAATTTCAATTTCTCTGGCCTTGGTATAGCAAAATATCTGTAAATTAATGGTGCATTTTTAATATGTGCCGTTTTTCGTGTGGGTATTTTTTCTTCTAAAGCGACTATATAATTTGCTTTTAAAATATTCTCTGTTTCCTGTTTAGCTATCAAATCATCATAAAACATATGAAATGCAAAGTAATCTTTAAAATCTGGATAAATGCCATATGCAGCAAAACCACCTCCAAGACCATTTGATCTATCATGCATTGTCGCGATGGAATCTGCTATAGATTGCCCCGAAAATAGACGACCAGTGCGATCAATTATGCCACTTATAGCACATCCCGAAGGTATTCTTACATAACCTTCCTTCAACATTTTATAACCCCCTTAAAAAATTTTTATATGCAATATTTTTTTTGAAAGTTGCATCAAGCGAAAATGTTTACTGTTTAAAATTGTCCTCAAATTGTGGCAAAATGCTTATCACTCCTAAATTACGAGTGTTATGTTAATTATAATATATTTTATTAATTTTGCAATACGTTAATATGAAAAATTCATAAATTATTTTTAGGTTAATTCTTCACTTAAACGTAGTGGGCAAAAAAAAAAACAGTTAGATACTTTAACATCATAGGTAACTTATATGTAGAATGACAACACCCCCACTTTCTACGCATAAAAAGTGGGGGTGCTTTTTTATATCTGCAATGCTCTTTCTATTGTTCTCGTTCTTCTCCCTAAACATCCAAAAGTCGGCAAAAATTCGCCCAAAAACGGGAAAAAACTTCCTGATTCTTTTCCCACAGCCTTTTTGTCTCCTCTTTAAGTTGAGCCACTGCTCCTGGTCCAGCAAACTCTATAAGTTCTTCTTGATAAATCTCAGTCCAATAACTAACGATTATAGGTGTAACTTCTGGGTGAAATTGTAAAGCCCAGGCACAATCCTGATAAGCAAAAGCCTGGTTAGTACAAGTTTCACCTTCTGCAAGGAGAACAGCCCCTTCAGGCAGTTCAAAAGTATCTCCATGCCATTGAAAAGCCCAAAACTCTTCTGGCAAATCCTGAAAAAGAAAGGCCTTTCCCCCTGCTTCTGTCAAATGTATTTTATACCACCCAATTTCTTTTACCGGGTTAGGTTTAACTGTTGCTCCCAACGCCCTGGCAATAAGCTGCCCTCCCAAATATATTCCTAATACTGGTATTCGTCTTTCTATCGCATCGCGTATAAGTTCTTGTACTTGATAAAGATATGGGTACTTTTCTTCTTCGTATGCTCCCATTGGACCTCCCAATATTATCACAGCTTTATAATTAGCCACTTTTTTAGGTAAAATAGTTCCTGGTTGATCCATTATACAAATATCTAACTTCCATCGTTTTTTCGAAAAAATTTCAGCTATAAGACCTGGTCCTTCCTGACTTACATGTTGGATAATTAAAACTTGCATTATCTCATCTCCTTTGCTAAACAATAGGGTCAAGACTTTTACAAAGTTCAGAAATTGTAGATTTTGAAAATTCAGTATCATAGAGTTCATAAGTGATTTCTTCAGCTTTTCGTGTAGATACTTCGTTAACCACCATCTTCATTAATGCCAATAAAAGAGCCTGTTTCTTAAATAGTAGCCATTACGATAGTTTTGCCTTTCTTCCGTTCTTTCATATGTTTCAGCTTCGATTTTTAAGTAGCTTGAGCTAGTAATATTTGATCAAGTACAGATTTTAAGAGTTTGCATAACTTTACATAAATATACATTTTTAGAGGGGTGCAAGAGGCAAGGCAGACTATCTTTCATTTGGAGGTATTTTGAATGCCTCCTATTGCCAAATTGTAAGTATGGCTCCCCCAAACTTTAAATTGCGCTTTCACCTTTTTCGCCAGTTCTGATTCTGACGGCATCTTCAACATTGTATATAAATATCTTACCATCGCCTATATTACCTGAGCGGGCAGCTTCGATGATTGTATCCACAATTCTATCAACCTCAGAATCCTTTACAATCAGCTCAAGCTTTATCTTAGGTAAAAGGTTGATATTAATCGCAACACCTCTGTAATATTCTGTCTTTCCCTTTTGAAGACCGCAGCCCATTACTTGGGACACTGTCATGCCCTTTATCCCAAGTTGATTTAAAGCATCCTTTACCTCTTCAAGCTTTTCAGGTCTGATAATACACTCAATCTTTTTCATTGACCCTCACCCTTTTTAAATAAAATTTATCATAAAACCACCAAATTTAGTTTACTGCCTCAGACTTCGTTACAAAGTCACCATAAGCTGTAGCACCATGTTCTGCAACGTCCAGACCTTCTACCTCTTCCCCTTCGGAAACTCTCAAACCGACTGTGAGTTTGATTATCGCAAAGAGAATAAACGCTGTCACAGTAGTCCATACAAACGTTGAAGCAACTCCGGCAAGTTGGACCAAAAATTGCTTTATTCCACCACCATAGAACAGTCCTCCTTCTGTTGCAAAAAGCCCAACCATCAATGTTCCAAACGCACCACAAACACCATGCACAGAAATTGCACCAACAGGATCGTCTATTTTGAGCTTTTTATCAATAAACTCAACAGAAACAACTACTAAAATTCCTGCCAGGCCCCCTATTATTGCAGCCCCCCATGTACTCACCGACGCACATCCTGCTGTGATTGCAACAAGCCCAGCTAAAGCACCATTCAGTGTCATGCTAACATCGGGTTTTTTGTACTTTAGCCATGTATAAATCATCGCGAGGGTTGCACCCATTGCAGCTGCTAAATTGGTATTGACAGCAATATCGCCAATTTTGTCACTCATACCTGAAAGTGTTGAACCTGGGTTGAATCCAAACCATCCAAACCATAAAATGAAGGTACCAAGCGCTGCCAATGTTATGCTATGCCCTGGAATCGCATTGACCTTTCCGTCTTTTGTGTATTTCCCTATTCTTGGTCCAAGCATTTTTGCACCAATCAACGCTGCCCAACCGCCAACAGAGTGAACAACAGTAGACCCTGCAAAGTCGATAAATCCTAATTTGCTCAACCATCCTCCTCCCCATGCCCAGTGTCCTACAACTGGATAGATAATGAGTGAAATTACAGCACTATAAATGCAGTAAGCAACAAATTTTGTTCTTTCAGCCATAGCACCAGATACAATTGTTGCGGCTGTTGCTGCAAATACTGTCTGGAAAATTAAAAAGGACATCAAAGGAATTGAAAGCTCTAAATGTTCAAATGAATTACTGAAGAAAAACCCTGAGGTTCCTATAAAGCCACCTGCATCTTTTCCGAACATTATTGCAAATCCTACCAACCAGAACATAACTGAACCAATTGCAAAGTCCATTAGGTTTTTCATAACAATGTTGCTTGCATTCTTTGCTCTTGTGAACCCCGCTTCAACCATTGCAAACCCTGCTTGCATGAAGAACACCAAGAAAGCTGATACAAGTACCCAAACATTGTCAATAGCTGTTGCAACTTTTTCTGGTGTTATTTGGTCTGCTGCTTTTGCAGTGCAAATTCCACTCGTTACTACAAAAATTAAAATCATAAAGCTTAAAAATATTTTCTTTACCTTATCCATTTTTATAAACCTCCTCATAATTGAATTAAGTTTTAAGAAGACTTATAAACCATTAAGTACACCTACTTGCACCCCTCTTTTCAAATTTGAATTGATTTGATGTGATAAAACGATCTACATGTTTTAAAAAGGTTTTTTAGGGAATAATATTTGTTATAGTTTGATAGAAATTTAAGGGTTAATGATTAAAAAAGGCAAAGACAACCTTTTTCTAAAGGCGCCTTTGCCTTTTTTTCTATTTACTTGTTTATTTTAATTACAATTGCTTTTTTCGTTTTATCATTTGTACTTTAAAATATTAATAATCACTATAAAAAGCTAAATATTAAATAACATGTCGGCATATGTTGGTAATGGCCACAATTCTGCATCTACGATGGTTTCGAGTTTATCGCCGATTTCTCTTAAAATGCCCATTTTTGCAAATACTACATCTCTGTAATAGCAAGCCTTGCTATAAGAATCACCATTCATATTTGAAGCTTCATTAACTGCATTTTCAAGTTCAGAGATGTTTTTCTTAAATTCACTCATTAGTGTAGAAACTTCTTCTAATAATTCAGTTTGTGCACTTATATCAGCATTTAGACCTGTTGCTTTTACAGAATTTATTGATTCTGCAATTTTTGTAGCAAAAGTTATTACAGCTGGGAGTATTTGTCGTTTTGCTATGTCTAACATTGTTAAAGCTTCAATATTAATTGTTTTTATATAATTTTCAAGAGAAATCTCATATCGTGATTCAAGTTCAACTTTGCTTAAAACACCGTGTTTTTCCATGAGTTTGACATTCTTCTCTTTAATTAAAGCAGGAATAGCTTCAACTGTTGATCGAATATTTGGAAGTCCTCTTTTTTCTGCCTCTTTTACCCATTCTTCTGAATAACCATTCCCATTAAATATAATTCTTTTGTGCTTCTTTACAATTTCCTTAAGCAACAGTTGCACTTCTTCATCAAAATTTGTGGCCTTTTCCAACCTATCCGCAATCTGGGATAGACTTTCAGCAACAATGGTGTTTAATATAAAATTAGCAGTTGCAATTGATGAAGAAGAACCAACCATTCTAAATTCAAATTTATTTCCTGTAAATGCGAATGGAGATGTTCTGTTTCTATCTGTTGAATCCTTTGGTAGTGCAGGAAGAGTTGATACACCTACTTTTAGTACTCCTCCTTGTTTTGAAGTTGTTGCACCACCATTTTCGATTTGTTCAAGAATATCCGTAAGCTGTTCGCCAAGGAAGACTGATACAATTGCGGGCGGTGCCTCATTAGCACCAAGACGATGGTCATTTCCTGGTGTTGCAGCAGCTACTCTGACCAAATCAGCGTATTCATCGATAGCTTTGATTACAGCACACAGGAATACTAAAAATTGTGCATTTTCGTGGGGTGTATGTCCCGGATCTAAGAGATTTTGACCATCATCGGTGCTCATTGACCAATTAATGTGTTTACCGGAACCATTGACTCCTGCAAAAGGTTTTTCATGCAAAAGGCATACAAGTCCATGTCTTAAAGCAATTTTTTTCATTAGCTCCATTGTTAATTGATTATGATCTGATGCAATATTAGCTGTATTGTATACTGTAGCGAGTTCATGCTGAGCAGGAGCAACTTCATTATGCTTAGTTTTAGCAGGAATTCCTAATTTCCACAATTCTTCATCTAGATCTTTCATAAATGCTGATATTCTTTCTTTGATAGAAGCAAAATAATGATCTTCCATTTCTTGACCTTTTGGTGATTTAGCACCAAATAGAGTTCTTCCTGTAAGTATAAGATCTTTACGCTTATCATACATCTTTTTGTCAATTAAGAAATATTCCTGTTCAGGTCCTACGGTTGTAATAACCTTTTTTGCTGTAGTATTACCAAATAATCTTAATACTCGAAGAGCTTGTTTTGATAAAGCTTCCATAGAACGCAGTAAGGGTATTTTTAAATCTAGCGCTTCGCCTGTATACGAACAGAAAGCGGTGGGGATATATAGCGTATTATCTTTTATAAAAGCGGGCGATGTACAATCCCATGCTGTATATCCTCTTGCTTCAAAGGTAGCCCTTAAACCACCTGATGGAAACGAAGAAGCATCAGGCTCGCCTTTAATTAATTCTTTTCCAGAAAATTCAGTTATTACCCTACCATCTTGAGTAGGAGAAATGAAAGAATCCCGCTTTTCAGCAGTAATTCCAGTTAATGGCTGGAACCAATGAGTAAAATGAGTTGCTCCTTTCTCAATTGCCCAATCTTTCATTGCATTTGCTACAACTTCAGCAACTGCTGGTTCTAATGGAATTCCCTCATCGATTGTTTTTCTTAAAGCTTTGTATGTTGCCTTTGGAAGGCGTTCTCTCATGACAGAATCGTTAAAAACATTTAAACCAAAAATGTCGCTTAGAGTGTTTTGTGCCATAGTAATTTCCTCCTCTTAAATTTTTATAAATTAACATAATAAATTGATAATTAATTAAAATACAAATATTAAAAACAAAACAAAGGCGCCACCTCTAAAATACAGGATGAAACGCCTTTGTTTCATTCACACACTATTAAATTTTCATGTTGATTTTATAATAGCACATTTTTATTTTGATTTCAAGTACTTTTTTATCAAAGATAGTGTCAAGATACTGTAGGATAATTTTTATAAACAACTCCTGAAATATCCTAAATCATGGCTTTCACCGTGTGCTTGTTTCTATTGGTTTTTTATATTATATTTTCATATTTTATTGCCTTAAAAATTTTACTAAACACTCTTAATTTTGCCATCAGCTTTAATCCTTTTCTACTCCATCCCATTTTCTCTTGACTTGTAATATGTCCATTTATATTCTATTTCTCCAAGCATTAAAGATGAAGTAATTGGATTCTTTCTGAACCATTCGAATGGCCTCGTCCGGAGGCAACGGTTTGCTGAAATAATAACCTTGAACTTTGTCGCACCCGCTCTCTATAAGACAATCAAGCTGTTCTTTTGTTTCCACACCTTCGGCAGTTACGCCGAGTTTCATCCTGTGCCCCAAGAAAATAATCGCATCGACAATAGCCTTATTTACCTCTACCTTTATCTCGCTCACAAATGACCTGTCAATTTTCAAACCATCAACCGTAAATTTTTGGAGGTATTTGAAAGAACTATTTTCCGTTCCGAAATCATCTATTATTATTTTGACCCCTACCTCTTTCAAGCGATAAAGGTTTCTAACCACCGTTTCCATTGCTTCTATAAGGATGGTTTCAGTAATCTCCAGTTCCAAATATCTCGGTTCAAGTTCAATCTCGTTTAGTATATCAAACACAACTTTTGCAAAATCAGGCTGCTGCAGCTGATGCACTGAAACATTCACCGAAACATTAAAGCCAGAATACCCCATATTAAGCCATTCTTTCATTTGCCTGCAGGCTGCCCTTAACACCCATTCACCTATAGATATTATTTGTCGTGTCTCTTCAGCAATCGGAATAAAATGAATGGGACTGATCAGTCCTTTTTTAGGATGCTGCCACCTCAACAGTGCCTCCATACTCGTCACTTTACCAGTCCTTATATCAACAAGAGGCTGATAGCACAAAAAGAACTGACCTTTTTCCAAAGCCAACCTTAAATCTCTTCTTATTGTGCTGGCAACTTCGACTTCTTTTCTCGTAATGCTGTCAAAATATTGAAAACCATTTTTTCCATCTCTTTTAGCCCTGTACATTGCTATATCTGCATTTTTGACTATAACTCTTTCATTTTTTCCATGGTCAGGATATATGGCAATACCTATGCTAATAGTGACATGCAATTCATGATTATTGAACTTTATCGGTTGGTTGAAAAGTTCCAATATTCTGTTTGCAACCTTATTCGTATCGTCCATATTAATTATGTCAGGTAACAAAATAACAAACTCATCACCGCCCACTCTGGATACCGTATCTGATTCACGCAGACACGCCTTCAGTTTCTTGGCAATCTTTTTCAATAGCCTGTCACCTATATGATGTCCCAGGGAGTCGTTGATTGTTTTGAAATTATCAAGGTCGACAAAAAACACTGCAAGTTTCTTCCCATTCCTTTTTGCATCTGCCATGGCAATTTTGAGCCTATCCATAAAAATCTCCCGGCGAGGGAGGCCAGTTAAAGGATCATAGAATGCCATGTATTTTAACTTGCTTTCCATCTGTTTCCGCTCAGTAATATCCGTGTGTGACCCTGCCATTCTTATGGCTCTGCCATCTTCATCCCACAATGCCTTTCCCCTGCTTAGAATCCAAATATATCTACCGTCTTTTGTTTTGATCCTGTATTCGCATAAATAAAATGGTGTCTTTTTCTCAAGATGATTACGTAGATTATTAATGACGGTTTTAACATCTCTGGGATGGATGAATTTAGTCCATGTTTCACGGTAGTTGCTTATTACTTCTTTATCAAAGCCAATGATATCCTTCCACCTCTCGGATATGTATGCCGTATCCGTTATCAAATCCCAGTCCCATAGTCCATCGCTTGCTCCTTCAACTACCAATCTGTAGCGTTCTTCACTTCTTTTCAATTCTTCCTGCTGCCTTTGTATTTCAATTAAGTTCTGCCTCAACTCTTCTTCCCGGGCCATAAGTTCTTCATTCATTGCAGAGAGCTCTTCCTGTTGAGCCATCAATTCCTCGTTTAAAGCAACAAGGTTATTATTTGCTTCTTCAAGTCTCCTTTCAGCATTCTTTAGGTCTGTAATGTCTATACCAGTTGAAACAACATACCTGTTTCCTTCATCATCCCAAATAATACTGTTATGCCACATAATATAAATTTGTCTGCCATCCTTCAAAACCATCGGATTTTCACATTTGTAATGAATACCTTTATATCCAATGTCGTCCAAATTTTCTTTTATACGACTTATCGTGTCCCTGGGAATTATTGAACTTACATCTATCCTCTCTGTTTGTTCTTCGACCGCTATACCAATTACAGCCTGGGTATATCTGTTGAACCAAACTACTCTACCATCCAATGCCCAGACTACTATAAGCATCTGCTCGTTTTCAAAAATTCTGCTTAAAAATTCTTCTCTCTTCTGAAGATAAGCAATTGATTTCTTTGATTCTTCAATAAAACTCTTATTTTCCTTCTGACTAGGTAACTTCTCCATTCGCCATTAATTTCTCCTTTCTGGACAACTATTCTTTAAATAATGTCTTCAACGACTTTTTCATCTTTGTCTAAATATAATTTTATTTTTTCACCATTTTTTAATTTGTAGCCTATTTTATCAAAGTATAATTCGACTCCCTCATAGCCGTAAAGGATTTTTACTATTGAATTTTTACTTCCCTTTAATAATACGTAACTGCCGACGCCGTGCGATCCGGCTTCTTTTACAAAGATATTTTTGTCAAATTCGATCGTGCTCATTTTAACCTTACCATTAATGGAAACTGAACCATTTGTAGAAATTTTTGTGTTATAACAACCTGCTTCTGAGGTTATAATTACGTCCTTCATAGCATAAATTTTGCTGTCATGAACCCATTTTGCAAGTATACGCCCCTTGTTTTCATGTTCCTCGGCTAAAATCCTTGATATGAAGAGGATTTTTTCATAAATTTCTTTTAATGAATTCAAATGTTTTATAAGACCAATAATATCGTAATCCAAAATGTTGTTGAGCGTTTTAACGAGACTTTTTAAATACTCCAGAAGATTTTGAAGTACATTTGAACTACGAATCATACTTATTTCTCTTGATGATGTTTTTAACTCTTCTTTTAAGGTTTCGATTAATTTGATTTTCTCGCTTAAATGTCTGGAATTATTCATAACCGTTGGTAGTTCTTTAATATGGACAAAAATTGCCGATAATTTCTCAACAATAAGATTTACGGCGTGAAGTTCTATTTTATCAAAAATGTTTCCTGGTAAAAAACCGGCATGTAACTGGCTATCAACAATTCCGCCATAGATAATAATATTTTGCCCTCCCTGAACTACTGATTCGTAAACTGAACCAAGTATCTGAACATTTCCTGAAGCAATTATTTGATTACCTTTTTCGACATTTCCGTTTATTATAATGTCACCATCGAATGTTACAGACCTTGAATTCTTCGTGATACTTCCTTCGTAAATTAACATGGGAATAGAATTAAATAAATATACAACTTTATCATTTTCGTCTTTTTTATGTACAACCGGTCTTATGTCAGCTATCGCAACTATCTTATCTTCATCTTCTTTAAAAACTATGGAATTACTTAAAATTTTTACTTCAACATCTCTTACAGGCGGTGCATTTATAATTCTACCTCTTACGCTAATTCCATTTTCACCTTTTATGGGTTTATGTAGTTTCCCGATAACATCACCTTTTCTTGCAAAGGGTATACTTGCCATCTTAAATATATCTTCTTCAGAGAGTGTTTCGGTATAAAGAATTCTCGGTTTATCGGTTTTTATAATAAATTCCAGATAACCATCCCTGCCACTTTTATATGGTATTCCTCTTGCTATTACTGCTTCTTTTTTATTTTGGGTATATACGTTAATTAACGCACTTTTATCTACACTTACTATAATTCCGTTCTTACGAAGATCGCTTTCCAGTATATTTAAAAATTCATGAATATCTACATCACCCCAGGAAGAAAAAAGGGTTTTTTTAAGGTTACAATCATTTCATCATCCGAAATTTCTACAATAACCCCCATTTTCTTCAAAATATCACTTAATTCTATTTTCATAAAAACACCCCGCGTGTTAGGCACCCCAATGGATATTAATGGATACTTCATATTCAAAGATATCTTCTACCTCCTTGTAAGCTACAAGCGACTATTATCTATTAACTCCAAAACTTATTATTCTAAAATTGCCATCTTCCGTTGTCCTTATTGTGGTAAAACTCGAAAAATCAAAGCTCGTAGGGAATGTGATATACATAAATGCAAGAACTCTTCTCGCCCTTATTATCTTGATAAATATTTAAAAACAAATTGCATGGGGGTCAAACAATATTGGACTTTGTTTTGTTTGACAAACTCGTCTGCTTTAAGTCAGCCTTATATGCTGTTCTTGGTCATCGGGCCGGGATTTATCATCTAATGTAATTTGGATGATTATTTTCGTTTTTTTTGAGAAAAAGACAATATAAATTTTTTTAGTTGTTTTCAAGTTATAACTTACTTACAAAAGCAAAGATATACAATATAAATAGTTAACTGTTTTGTTTTTTACATTATTATCTGTTAAAGTACTATATTCGACAAAAAAAGCATAATTCCTTCTTAAAAATTTTAAAAAAAAAAATCAGAAAATTGTTTAACCAATTTCACCTAATTGGGTCCTTTGTCAAGAGCTGGGGTAGGTATTTTCTAAATGCCCCCTTTATGTTACCTTTAGATAAGAGGTATTCTTCAAATTTAGTACTTGTATATTGTGACCTCAAATCGCTATGAAGTATAAGCTCTTTTTGAGGTTTCTGAGCATCATAAGCATTATAGTAAGCTCTGTATCCACAGTTTTAGACAAGGAAAAGTTCTAAGCCGGAAGAATAGCAGAAAAAATTAGTGGACCCCAACATAAGGAGAAAATCCTTAACTTCGCATACAAAAAAGGTATCGACATTTTATCGATACCCTTAAACTTCGCATAAATACTGGTGCGCCATCAGGGACTCGAACCCCGGACCCGCTGATTAAGAGTCAGCTGCTCTACCAACTGAGCTAATGGCGCACGTAGAACCGTTGTTATATATTTGGCTTTTTCTTCTCTGGTGCGCCCTGTAGGATTTGAACCCACGACCTCCAGGTTCGAAGCCTGTCACTCTATCCAACTGAGCTAAGGGCGCATACATAATTAAAATGGAGCGGACAACGAGACTCGAACTCGCGACCCTCACCTTGGCAAGGTGATGCTCTACCAACTGAGCTATGTCCGCATCTATATGGTGCGGGAGAAGGGACTTGAACCCATATGCCGCTTTAGGCACTAGAACCTGAATCTAGCGCGTCTGCCAATTCCGCCACTCCCGCACAAATTCAGGCCCTCACTTTTCTCTTTAAAACTGGTGACCCATCCGCGACTCGAACGCGGGACACCCTGCTTAAAAGGCAGGTGCTCTACCTCCTGAGCTAATGGGTCACATAATTGGCTGGGATGGCAGGATTCGAACCTACGAATGCCAGAGTCAAAGTCTGGTGCCTTACCACTTGGCTACATCCCAGCATGGGGTGGATAGTGGGACTTGAACCCACGACCTCCAGAGCCACAATCTGGCGCTCTAACCAACTGAACTATATCCACCGCACAATAAATGGTGCGCCTGGAGAGATTCGAACTCCCGACACACGGCTTAGAAGGCCGTTGCTCTATCCAACTGAGCTACAGGCGCATATTGGAGCGGGTGATGGGAATCGAACCCACGTAACCAGCTTGGAAGGCTGGGGCTCTACCATTGAGCTACACCCGCATGTGTTAACTTACTTGAGATTTCAGAAGAATTTTCCTCGCTTGTTTCTTAATCCGTCTGACATTTTTAGATTATATCAGATGCCTTTATCTTTGTCAACACCTCGTTTTAAAAATTTTTTCTGGATTAAATTGTATAGAAAACATAAGAGGGGTAATTCCCCACTCTTACGTTTTCTATGCTTCTTTTAGCACTGAGACTTCTTCTAAATTCACTAATCTTGGGAATATACCAGTCTTATCAATTGTCACTAATGCTATAGTTTTTTTTGCACCTTCTCTTGGCAAAGAAGGACTGCCTGGATTTAAAAGTAAAATATCTTCATGTTTTGAAATCATAGGGATATGAGTATGCCCAAAAAATACAGCATTTACTCCCAATTCTCTTCCTCTATCTAAAATCGTTTGATACTCGTATTTAACATAATATCTGTGTCCATGAGTTAACAAGATTTTTTGGCCTTCTGTTTCAATTACTTTCTCCAATTCATCTTTTGTAGGGAAATCACAATTCCCTTTAACATACTCTAATGGAATCCCAAACTCTTGAGATAATTGAATAGCATCTGAAGCATTATCTCCTAAATGAATAAGATAATCTATTCCTTTAAGCTCCCGCAATTTTTTTCTAACCAGCGCAAATATACCATGTGTGTCGCTAATAACTGCTAAAACCATTTATTTTTCCTCCAGACGTTTTAAAATATAATTTTTTAACTTCATAAGAGCATCAGCTCTATGACTTATCTTATTTTTTCTTCCATAGTAAGTTCTGCCAAACTCTTTTCTAAATTATCGACATAAAAAACTGGGTCATATCCAAAACCATTTTTGCCTCGAGGATGATCTAAAATGTGCCCTTCTAATTTACCTTCTAATAAAGTTTCTTTTTCCCTTTCTACCACTGCTATTACTGTCTTAAAATAAGCTTTTCTTTTTCGTAAGGAACGCCCTCTAATAGTTTTAATAATTTTTTGTTGTTATCTTCATAGGTAGCATTTTCACCAGCAAATCTTGCTGAATATACTCCAGGTTGTCCATTTAAATGCTCCACAAACAATCCTGTATCGTCAGCTATAACAATTCCATCAACCTTTTCTTTTAAAAAGCGAGCCTTGATAAGAGCATTTTCTTCAATCGTATTTCCTGTCTCTTCTATGTCTTCTTTTATACCCAAGTCTGCCATAGAATAAATTTCAACAGGATAGCCTTTAAAAAAATTTTTTATTTCTTCAGTTTTGTGAGGATTGTGGGTTGCTATTATTATTTTCAACTGAATCAACTCCTATTTTATCTACAATATCTGAAAGAACTTCTTTTTGAATTTTGATAATCTGTTCAATCCCATATTCTGCAAGGCTTAAAAGGTCTGTCAAATTCTGCTTTGTAAATGGTCCACCTTCACCTGTTCCCTGTATTTCTACAATTTCTCCTTTGTCTGTCATAACTACATTCATATCTACTAATGCATTCGAATCTTCTTGAAAGGATAAATCTAAAAGCTCATTTCCCTCCACAATTCCTACACTTACAGCCGCAACAAAACCTTTCAAAGGAATCTTAGGGATGTCACCTTTTTCTACCAATTTGTTAAGTGCATCTGCCAATGCTATAAATGAGCCTGTAATAGAAGCTGTTCTTGTACCCCCATCTGCTTGTATAACATCGCAATCTATCCATATAGTCTTTTCTCCTAACACATCCAAATCCACTACAGACCTTAAAGAACGGCCTATAAGCCGCTGTATTTCCATAGTCCTTCCACTAGGTCTTCCTTTAGTTACTTCTCTTGGATTCCTTGTTTCAGTTGCTCTTGGCAACATACCATACTCACTGGTTATCCAACCCTTACCTGTACCTTTTTGAAATGGAGGTACCTTATCCTCAATGGATGCAGTGCAAATGACTTTTGTGTTTCCCATCTCAATTAGCACTGAACCTTCAGCAAACTTATTAAAATTTCTCGTAATTTTTATAGGTCTCAGTTCATTAAATTCTCTTCCATCAATCCTGTTCATTTCTTCAACCCTTTCATTTAATAAAAATAGTTTAAAGTTAATTTATTCTGCTTTATTGTTTTTATCGCTCAATATTATTTTAAAACCTTTATTAATATTTTACAAGAACATAAAGACAAAAAAATCTGGTTTAAAAACCAGATAAATTATGGATTGCTATTTGTATTATTTGTATCATATACAGAATTAGAAACAGTTGCAGAGATAGATCCCTCTTTTAATTTTTTAAAATATTCTACAATGCCATTATATATTCCTTGAGCTACTTTCCATTGGAAGGCATCGTCCTGAAGCAAAGCTGCATCATCAGGATTGGTTATAAAAGCTGTTTCGATAAGTATTGCCGGCATTTTTGTTTTGTTTAACACTGACAAATTAGGCCCTTCTTTAAGCCCTCTGTCTACAGTGTTTATCTCTTTCATTAAGTTGTCATGGATGATTTGAGCAAAAGTCTTGTTGTCTCTTGTGTCTCCCTTGTATCCATTTGGATAATACCATATTTCTGTGCCTTTAGGAGTTGGAGTCCCAAAAGCATTGGTGTGTATACTTATAAATACGTCAGCTCCCGCATTGTTCGCTTCTTGTGACCTAGTAACAAGGTCTATAAATACATCAGAATCTCTAGACATCGTAGTTCTAAATCCACCTTTTGTGAGAAGGCTATTTAGCTTAAGAGCAATCCCTAAAACTACATCAGATTCTCTTAAACCACCTACTCCTATCGCACCAGGGTCACTTCCACCATGGCCAGGATCTATGTAAATAAGAGGCATTTCATTCGGCTGAGACTTCAAGACCAACATTATAATGTTTTTATCGAGTATTTTTACAGAATAATCCGCTTTCCCAGTAGTATCTGCCACCACTCTCACTGTATCGTTGTTATACTGTGAATACCTTATAGCCGTTATAACATTTCCTTGCACTGGTATCTGACCAGCTTTACTTCCATCTGGCATTTTAAGAATAGCATCTGATATGTCAACAACTATCTTATTATCTCCAACTTTTTGAGTATTAAACTGCTCTGCATCGCAATTGATTATAACTTTATCATAATCACCTTCTTTTGCAAAACTTATTCCTGTTACATAGCTTGTACCAACATCAAATGAAATAGTTAAATTGGTACTATCCTGCGATTTGGTAATATTATAAGGGACTACATCTGTTAAATATATCACTGCCCGCACTTTAGGGACAGGTTGTGTTTGGTTCTGTGCAATTACTGCATTTACAAGACTTTTCTTATTAATTGGTATATCTATTCTTCCTTTGTCCCATATGGCATTTTCTATGTCCACATAAATTCTAATATTCCCTGGATCTTCTATAACTCCTTGACTATACTTTATGGGACTATCCGCTGTGATATTTACGGAAAATACGCCGTTATTATAACTTGTAGTAAAGCTAGTTATATTTGCAATTTTAGGTGGAGAGGCGGCATTTATTTGGTAATTTTTTTGGTCCCATTCTACTTTGTAGCCAAAAGTTTCAAACAAAAACCTAAAAGGAATATATGTATATCCTTCGTTGCCAATTCCTATTATTCGCGCAGGAGCTACTAACTTAACTTCTTTACCATCAACTAAGGCAACGTCACTTCCAATAGTCAGTCTAACAGTTTTATCTTTTGTTATAGTAACAGATTTAGTTTTGTCATCCCACTCTACTTTAGCTCCGAATCCTTTTTCCGAGATTACTCTCACAGGAATTAATGTACTGTCTTTTAAAATCAAAGGCGGGGTATTTCCAGTGTCGAAATTTTGGCCAGCTACTTTAATTGTGATATCTGGAACATTGTAATAAAAAGGCTTTCCATCTACTAAAATAGTGTTCTTATATGCAAAAGCCATACTATATGAGGCTAAAATTGCTACAACCATTGCAACAAATAATGCTATTTTTTTCACTAAAAGCCCCCTTTTTGTGAAAAAATTCGACTTTAAATATATCATAATACATTAATATTACAAAATGATTACAAACTCATTACAATTTCTTAACTTTATTAGTAATTACATATATTGTATCGGTTAAATGGATTAGTTTTTTGAGTTTTAGGAAAAATAAAAAAGGGAGGTGGTACCTGTGACTAATATAAATTGCACAGCCGATTGTATTTATCAAAAAGAAGGAAAATGCACTTTATCTGACCTCTCACAAATGATAAAGAACAATAGTTTTGTTGATGATAATTACAATAAAGACAATTTAAATAGTGAAAACATGAAAATAAATTGTGCTTATTATGTTCCAGTAAAAAAATAGCAGCAACATAGCTGCTAAAAAATCCTATTTTATTAAAAAAGGCGCATAGAATAAATTGTAAATAAAGCATCAACAATTACAAGGAAAGTAAAAGCTGCAAAATTAGAATTAAATTTCTTCTCTCCAAAATACATTTTGACAAAAACAAATGACAAAAGCACTGTCAATATAGGTATGAGTTTTAAGTTATACGGGAAAGAAGCTTCAATCATACTCATTTTTATAGGCTGAGGTGGATATAATAAATATTTCCCAACACCATATAAAGACATTCCTATGTAAAAGGAATTAATCGACTTATTTTTGAATTTCTTGGGTCCAAAAAACATGACAAATAAAAACCACTCATAAGCTGGTAATGAAACTGAAAATATCATAATAAATCCCAAAAGCAAAGCAGCAGAAAGAGAAAAAACTGAAAAACTTAAAGCATTTTGTAAATCTAAGCTACGTACACCGCTTACCTAAAGAAGGTAAATGGGCTTCTGAGCCATATATATTAAATACTCCCAAGGGATTGTTTTTATCCTGGATAGAAACGGGTAGTTTTTCCAAGTATTTAATATTGCCATCCCAAAAAAGATGAGAAGGCATATTTAAGTTTTTTCACCAATAGCTAAATCTCTGCTCCACATATCAGAAGGATTGCTTGCAAAAATCTTTAGATATTCATAAAAATGATAAAAAATTATAGCAATTGAAACTATTATAATTAATAAAGCTGCTAAAAACCTTTTACTCATTTTACCCCTTCTTTTTTAAAATTTATGTAAAAAAGGCACCCACTGCGAGTGCCTTTTTATTTATTGAAAAGATGGCAAGCAACAAAATGGCTGCTACCTACTTCTTTAAGGGATGGAGTTTGTTCTTTACAAATATCCATCGCATATTTGCATCTCGTTCTAAATCTACAACCAGATGGTGGATTTATTGGGCTTGGCACATCACCTTCAAGTATTATCCTTTCTCTTTTTCTCTCTACTTTAGGGTCAGGTATAGGTACAGCTGACAAAAGTGCCTGAGTATAAGGATGGAGGGGATTAGAGTAAAGCTCGGCGCTACTAGTCATTTCCACAATCATTCCTAAATACATTACAGCAACCTTATCACTTATATGCCTTACCATACTCAAGTCATAAGCAATAAATAAGTAGGTAAGGCCTTTTTCTTGTTGCAAATTCATCAAAAGATTTACAATCTGAGCTTGTATAGAAACGTCTAAAGCAGATATAGGCTCGTCAGCTATAATAAATTCTGGCTCTATAGCCATTGCCCTCGCTATACCAATTCTTTGTCTCTGACCACCTGAAAATTCGTGAGGAAATCTATTAGCGTGTTCTCTATTTAGCCCTACCATCTCTAAAAGTTGATATATTCTTTCCATTCTTTCTTTTCCAGTATATAACCCATGAATGTCAATTCCTTCACCAATGATATCCCCAACCGTCATACGGGGATTTAAAGAGGCATAGGGGTCTTGGAAAATCATTTGCGCTCTTCGGGCAAATTTCTTTCTTCCTTCGTAAGTTAGATGGTTAACTTTTTCTCCATCGAATATTATTTCTCCTGCCGTTGGCTCATATAATCCTATTATCGTACGACCTGTAGTAGATTTACCACACCCCGACTCTCCCACCAAACCTAACGTTTCTCCTTTTTTAATGGTAAAGCTTACATCATCTACAGCTTTTAAAATACCGCCACTAACTTGAAAATATTTTTTTAAATTTTTAACTTCTAATAAAACCTTGTTATCACTCATCTGCTGCTACCCCCATTTCGAACGGATTGGTAACTTTGGGAGCATAGGGGTGCTTAAGCCAACAAGCAACTTGATGAGTCTCTGATTCTCTAGTCACCTCTGGCGGAGCTTCATAGCATATTTTCATAGCGTAGTCACATCTTGCTGCAAAAGGGCAACCAACAGGTGGTGCAAATAAATCAGGTGGCGTACCAATTATAGGTACAAGTCTTTCCTTGTTTTTGGCATCTAATCGTGGAACAGACCTCAACAATCCCCACGTATAAGGATGCTGGGGATGATAGAATATCTCATCTAAAGTTCCTCTTTCTACAATTTTTCCTGCATACATTACCACAACTCTATCAGCTATATCAGCAACAACTCCAAGGTCATGAGTAATGATAATTATTGAAGTATTAAACTGTTTTTGCAAATCCTTCATCAAATCTAAAATCTGGGCTTGTATTGTAACGTCTAAGGCTGTAGTAGGTTCGTCTGCAATTAATAATTTAGGTCTACAAGCAAGGGCAATAGCAATCATCGCCCTCTGTCTCATGCCGCCCGAAAATTCATGAGGATATTGATGAATTCTCTTTTCAGCATTAGGGATGCCGACAATATCTAACATTTCTTTAGCCCTTTTCATAGCCTCTGATCTAGTCACATCTTCATGTTTTAAAATTACTTCAGCAATTTGATTCCCTATTGTCATTGTAGGGTTTAAAGAAGTCATAGGATCTTGGAATATCATACCAATTTTTGAACCTCTTATTGATTGCATCTCTTTATCCGTATAGTTAGTTATATCTTTTCCGTCAAATATAATTTTTCCACCTTTTAATCTTCCTGGAGGTTCAGGGTTTAGTTTCATTACAGCATGCATTGTAACAGACTTACCACAGCCAGATTCTCCAACAATCGCTAACGCTTCTCCTTTATACACTTCAAAGCTTACGCCTCTTACTGCTTTAACCTCCCCGGCATATGTGTCAAAAGAGTATTCCAGATCTTTTACTTCTAACAATACTTCCTTTTTTTCCATGTCAATTCCTCCTTATTTGCGCAACCTTGGGTCCAAAGCATCTCTTAAACCATCACCTAATAAGTTGAAAGAGAGCATTGTCATACTTATGAAAAATGCCGGGAAGAACAACTGATATGGGTACATCAAAAGAACATTGGTAGCATCATTAGCTAAAGTTCCCCAACTTGCTAAAGGAGGCTGCACGCCAAGGCCTATATAACTTAAGAATGCTTCTGTAAAAATTGCCGCAGGAACGTCAAAAGTTATAGAAACTATTATTGGACCTAAAGTGTTTGGGATTAAGTGTTTTAAAATTATTCTTGCAGGAGAAGCACCTAAAGTCTTTGCTGCTAACACAAATTCCTGCTCTTTTAATTGCAAAACCTGTCCTCTTACAAGCCTTGCCATTCCAACCCAACCTGTTATAACCATTGCAGTAATTATAGTAACAATGCCAGGTCCCATAACAAGCATAAGCAAGATAACTAATATGAGATAGGGTATTCCATACAAAATATCCACAATACGCATCATAACATTGTCAACTTGTCCTCCAAAGTATCCTGAAATTCCCCCGTAAATTACACCAATGATGCCATCCAGTAAAGCCGCTGCAATACCTATAGTAAGGGATATTCTCGCTCCCATCCACGTCCTCACAAATAAGTCCCTGCCAAGATAATCCGTACCAAACCAATGCTCAGCAGATGGTGGTTTGTTTGTCATCATAAGGTTTTGGTCAGAATATTTGTAAGGTAGCATATAAGGACCTATAATCGCCATTATGCCCAATAAGATAAGAAACACCAAAGATGCCATTGCAACTTTATTCATTTTAAGCCTTCTCCATGCATCTTGCCAATAAGTCATACTGGGACGTACAATCGCTTGGCTTTCTTCAATATTGGGCCCTACTCTTTCAAATTTCTCTCTTGTAATTTCAACCACCGTTATTTACCTCCCTTAGCAAGTCTTATTCTTGGATCAATTAAACCGTATGTTATATCTACAAGGAATACTAGGAATACAAGGATAGCACTGTAGAAAATAGTCGTTCCCAATATCATAGTATAGTCGTTGTTATATATACTCTGCACAAAATATTTACCAAGACCTGGTATGCCAAATATTCTTTCAACGACAAAAGTACCTGTAACGATTCCTGCAATCAATGGTCCCAATACCGTTATTACTGGCAAAATGGCATTTCTTATCATATGCCTCCAAATAATCTCAAAAGAAGAAAGCCCTTTTGATTTAGCAGTCTTTATATAGTCCTGTCCAATTACATCAAGCATACTTGCCCTCATTAAACGAGAAATTATTGACAATGAAGCAAAAGAAAGCGCTATTGAAGGAAGTATAGTATGAGCAAAAGTTCCCCATCCTGACACAGGAAGCCATCTTAATTTTGAAGCTATCCAATACTGCAACAATGTAGCAATAATAAAATTAGGGACAGACCTTCCTATAATAGCCAAAATCATTGAAACATAATCCCAAAAGCCATTTCTGTTTAATGCCGCCACAATTCCAAGAATCAATCCCAAAAATACTCCTAGGATTATCGATTGCATTCCTATTTGAAAAGAGGCTGGAAAACCGTTTGCTATAATTTCATTTACCGTTCTGTTCAAATATTTTAATGAAATGCCTAAATCGCCATGTAACAAATTTTTTAGGTAATATCCATATTGGACAATTAAAGGTTTATCCAAGTGATACTTAGCCAGCATGTTTTGCCTTATCTGCTCTGGGACTCTTTTTTCGCTTGTAAAAGGATCCCCAGGAATCATGTGCATTAAGAAAAATGTTAAAGTGACAATGACCCACAAAGTTATAATCATATATATTGTTCGTTCTAAAGTATATCTTAGCAAATTTTTACACCTCCAATGGCGTTTGATGTAAATATACAGCGAATATATATGGCCTATGCCATATATATTCGCATTTATTCTAAATCATTCTTTCTTTAATTTTTATTTATTTTCCCTCAATGTAAGTCCATTTCATCTCCCAATCAGGGCCAAATGTTGGGAAGTAAAGATTCTTTACATACGGTTTTACCACATATGCCCTTGCTTGGAACCACAATGGACCAATTGGCATATCTTCCATTAAGATTTTTTCTGCTTGAATCATTTCTTCATTTCTTGCTTTTAAGTCACCATTTACTTTTGCTTCTTCTATGAGTTTATCGTAATTTGGATTGCTGTAGAAAGCTGTGTTATTACCATTGTTTGTCTCCCACATATCGAGGAAGGTCATTGGATCGTTGTAGTCAGCCCCCCAACCAGCAAGAACTATTTGATAATCTCCTTTGTCCATCATGTCAAGTCTTACTTTAAATGCTACGCTTTGAATCTCAACTTGCACTCCAAGAGCTTGATTCCACATTTGTTGTAAAGCTACAGCGTATTTTTTAGCAGTATCTGTATCACCCGTTAAGAACTTAATGTTAGGGAGTTTGCTAAGGCCAAGCTCTTGTAAGCCTTTTTGCAAGTATTCTTTTGCTTGTGCCACATCATTGTCTTTGAAATATCCTGGTCCAGCTTCACTCCTAAAATCTCCGTTGTAACCAGGAATTCCAGGCGGAACAATGGCTTCTGCTGGTATAGAACCATTTTTAGCAACTTCTTTTACAAAAAGCTCTCTATTTATTGAAAGAGTAAATGCCTTTCTTATATTAGCATTTTTAAATATTTTATCTTTATTATTGAATTGCAAATACCAAACAGTCGCAAGTGCATAGTTGTGATATTCAGGTGAATCTTTATATTTATCTATATAGTCTCCAGGAATAAAGATAGAATCAAGAGCTCCCGTATCATAGTTTTGCACCAGAGAGTTATTGTCCTTTATCATACTGAAATTAATTGTTTGAAGTTTTACATTATCTTTATCCCAATAATATGGGTTTTTTTCAAGGACAATGTTTTGTTCATGGTTCCATTCTTTTACTATAAATGGGCCACTGTATACCATAGTGTTGGGATCAGAGCCAACTTTATCTCCATATTTTTCATATATTGCTTTTTCAAGAGGCATATAAGTTACAAAAGAAGTCAATCCTAAAAATTGAGGTGCTGGTGCTTTTAAAGTAACTTGCAAAGTCTTATCATCTAAAGCCTTAACCCCTACTTGGTCAGCACTGCCTTTGCCAGAGTTATATTCTTCTGCCCCCTTAATATAATACAACTGATAAGCATATTGAGAACCTGTATTAGGGTCAAGAGCTCTTTTCCACGCATATTCAAAGTCATAAGCTGTTATAGGATTGCCGTCACTCCATTTAGCATCTCTTAAATAGAAGGTATAGGTAAGCCCATCCTCTGATATTGTCCAATCTTTTGCAAGGCCTGAACCTTTCTCAATCTTTCCGTCTTTGTTGTATCTTACAAGTCCTTCTAGCACGTCATTTAAAATTGTAATAGAAACTTCATCTGTAGCTTTTTGAGGGTCCAGAGTTGGTGGTTCATCACCTAAATTTAAATTCAAAACTTGTTCACTCTGAGTATTTGTAGAAGTTGTACTCGTAGCAGTTTTACTTTGACCACTGCAACCTGCCAATAGTGCGCTTAAGACTAATACTAGAGAAAGCAATGTTACTATAATTCTTTTGTGTTTCAACATTTACATCTCCTCCTATTTTCTGTAAAATAAAATTTAAAACAACTTGACCCCCCCAAAATATAAAAAGCGCTTTTTATCTCTCTTTACTTCACCTCCTTAGTGAAGTGGGCATTTGAAAATTGTATATTGCTTATAAATGATATATACATTTTATATCATTTGGCGATGATAATCAATATACAAATTTAAACACTCGAGAAAAGCTTTTCTTTATATATTTATATAATTAGACAAAAATTTAAAAAATCCTTCAATTTTGTTTAATGTTTAAAATTTTTTTGTAAACATTATATCAAAATTTAAATGCGTAAACAAAATTACGATTTTTATTCAATTTTATTACATTAAAGTTTTATATAATTAAATTCATCCCCTCCTGCCTTAATTATTATCCACCTTAATCTTTTTTAAATCAAGCAAATTATTTGTATATTTTAAACTTTTTGTTTAATTGTATTATAAGTATGTTTATTCTTAATATTTAAATTTACCGTTAAATTGTAAAGACCAGGCCCTTCAAGACCTGGTCTTTATGCCTTTTTTGTCAATTGTATTTTCCTTTATTTATTCTTTCCCTCAATATATGTCCATTTCCATTCGTTGTCAACACCAACTGGGAATCTTACCCAATCCTTTACATATGGTCTTTGCAGATAAGCTCTTCCTGCAAAGTAAAGCGGACCAATTGGCATGTCTTCCATCAATATTTTTTCTGCTTCATGCATTGCTTGCATTCTAACTGCATTGTCATTTGTAGAGTTAGCCTTTTTTATGAGTTCATCGTACTTCGGATTGCTGTAGAAGGCTGTGTTGTTTCCACCACCTGTTACCCAAAGGTCCATAAACGTCATTGGATCATTGTAGTCAGCCGCCCAACCAGCGTATACTATGTCATAATCTCCTTTGTCCATCATATCAAGTCTCACTTTAAACGCGACATTTACAATATCAACACTTACACCCAAGTTTTTGTTCCAGAATTCCTGCAATGCCTGTGTATGCTTTTTAGCAGCGTCACTATCTCCACCTACAAATTTTATCTTTGGAAGCTTGTCGATTCCCAATTCTTGCATTCCTTTTGCAAGAAGCTCTTTTGCCTTAGCTACATCATTGTCTTTAAAGAAATCTCCGCCTTCTTTTCTAAACTCTTCTTTTTCACCAGGTATTCCTGGTGGAACAAATGAAAGAGCAGGTATTGAACCATTCTTGAGGATGTTATCCACAAAAGCTTTTCTATCTACTGCATATGTGAAAGCTTTTCTCATGTTAACATTTGAGAATATTTTGCTCTTATTATTGAATTGTAAATACCACGTTGTAGCCGTTGCCATTTGATGGAAATTTGGATCGTCTTTGTATTTGTCAATATATTGTCCTGGTACACCTATACTATCATATTCTCCTGCTTCGTATTTTTGAACAATGGCATTTTCATCTTTTAACATATCCATATTTATTCTTTCCAGCTTTACATTGTCTTTATCCCAGTAATTTGGATTTTTTTCAAGAACAATGTTTTGTTCATGGTTCCATTCTTTTACTATGAATGGCCCGGAATAAACCATTGTATCTGGTGAGGAACCATATTTGTCTCCATATTTTTCAACAGCAGCTTTTTGTGCTGGCAAATATGTGATAAAAGATGTTAACCCTAAAAATTGAGGAGCTGGTTTTTCAAGGATGACTTCCAATGTTTTATCATCAAGGGCTTTTACTCCCACATCTTCAGCTTTTGCTTTGCCACTATTATATGCCTCAGCATTTTTAATGTAGTAAAGCATATATGCGTACTGTGAAGCTGTTTCTGGAGCAAGGGCTCTCTTCCACGTATTCAAAGTCATGAGCAGTTATAGGAGTGCCATCACTCCATTTAGCATCTCTTAGATGGAAAACATATCTCAATCCATCATCTGAAATCTCCCAATCCAAAGCAAGTCCAGAACCTTTTTCCACTCTGCCATCTTTATTTAGTCTAACTAGACCTTCTAATGTAGCATTCAAAATATCAAAAGACACAGTATCTGTCGCCAGTTGTGGGTCAAGGTTTGGTGGTTCTTCCCCTAAGTTAATATTCAATACTTGTTCATCTGCAGGTTGAGATTCAGAAGATTTATCAGTTGGAGACGTTGATTGTTTTGAACATCCTACAAAAAGCACCGAAGATAAAATAAATAAAACAGCTAATGCTAATACTAAAATTCTTTTTCTCATCAAAAACCCCCTCTTATTAACATTTTTTTAAAATTTCATCTCTCTTACCTTCTATTACAATTTCATGCCTCACCTCCCCCTTAGCCCTTATAAAAATTATCAGTAAAATTAAAATTATTTTTCTTGTCTACAATTATATATATTAGATAAAATCTACAAAATTCCTCCTAAAATTTTATGAATTTTTTATTATTCTAATTGCAAATCCAAAAGAATAAAATATTATTTGACTATTCACTAATTAACAAAAAAATTTAACCCCTTCAACAATTAATCAATTTGTTTAGTAAAAATAAAATACGGACAAATCCAGCAAATAAGCAATATTTCAGCAATCTCGAGAAAAAACAGCTTTACATAATTATATCATCTAATGTTTACATATACAATATTATTTTACGAATTCAGTGAAAATTATTGAATAAATCAAATTTACTTGTAATTGTCATTTTATTGCGAATAAAATCGAGTAGGAGCTGAATAATTATTTTATTCAGCGTCCTCTCACACCACCGTACGTACCGTTCGGTATACGGCGGTTCATTAGGAATTGTGTACAATTAGATATCTTTGGGATAAACTCTTATAACCTATGCTTTCAAAGTATTTATTTGTAAGAGTCTTATTTAGGATTGGGCTATTGGATATTCTCCAGTAGCCTTTCCTTGTATTGGCGTATTCCCAGGCTTTTTGTTCTTCTACTCCTAGTTTTACTAAGTTATCATGCTTCGTTTTTATCTTCTTCCATTGTTTCCATATACATGCCCTTAGTCTTCGCCTTATCCATTCGTCAAGGGTTTTCATTATGCTTTTCGCGTCTGCTAATCCAAAATAGTTGACCCATCCTGTTGTTATTTGATTTAGTCTTTTTATTCTGTTTTCCATGCTTATTCCCTTGTTCCGATTGGTTATTTCTCTTACTTTTCCCTTAAACCTTTTGATGGATTTTTCATGGATTCTTATTCTTACTTCGTTTTCTCTTGTGTAGAATGAAAATCCAAGAAATTTTCTTCTCCATGGTCTATCTACAGCACTTTTTGCTTCGTTGACTTTTAGTTTTAATTTGCTTTCTATGAATTTCTTTATGCTCTTCATTACTCTGTTTCCTGCAGACCTGCTTTTTACATATATGTTGCAGTCATCTGCATATCGGCAGAATTTATGCCCTCGTTTCTCAAGTTCTTTGTCTAGTTCGTCCAACATTATGTTTGCTAATAGGGGACTTAATGGCCCTCCTTGGGGTGTCCCTTCTTCTGTTGATACTTTGATTCCGTTTATCATTACTCCTGATTCTAGGTATCTTCGTATTAACTTTAGTACCCTTTTATCTCCTATCCGCTTTTCTAGTTTGGACATTATTATGTCGTGGTTTACTCTGTCAAAGAACTTTTCTAAGTCCATATCTACAACCCACGTGTATCCTTCATTTATGTATGCTTCTGCGGCTTTTATTGCGTCTTTTGCACTGCGTCCTGGTCTGAATCCATAACTGCTATCAGAAAATGTATGGTTGTAGACTTTATTTAGTATTTGGGCTATTGCTTGTTGTATTAGTCTGTCTAGTACTGTAGGTATTCCTAGTAGTCTTTTTCCTCCATCAGGTTTGGGAATTTCTACTCTTCGCACTGGTTGTGGTTTGTATTTCCCCTCCAGCAGTTGTTGTTTTATGGTTGCCCAGTTTTCTTTGAGATACGGTAGAAGTTCATCTACTTCCATCCCATCGACTCCATGGCTTCCTTTATTTGCAACAACGCGCTTGTATGCTGCTTCCATGTTCCCTCGTTCTACTATCATTTCAAGCATCTTGCCGGTATATCTTTGTACCTCGTTTCTTCCATCTTCCGACGCCGATGATATACTATGCACTTCCGTTGTCTTTTGAAATTCCATTTCTCTATTCAACGGATAGCCTCTTTGTTGAGTTGTCTGCAGTCTCTGCATATCTTTCGAGTCCATAAGATTTCCAAAACCTCCTAACGTTCGGTCCTTCCTTATCTATTCATGTCTAGATAAGTACTATGACCTCTGCTGACTTCTCAAGGTTCAGCCATACATCACTGCATGGGTTGTCACTTCAGATTTTACTTCCATGACTTATCCTTGAGACCTCCCCGGGTAAGAACGATAACTTTCATCTCATATATCTGCCAGATTTACTGTATGGGATTCGGGTAGTGTTGGACTTCGTTTTGTTACGCAAACTCATCCATCCCAATTCAGCCTCTTATCTGGTTCTTGTTCATCAGACCGAGATTTTGCCTTAAGCTTCCTTCAGATTCCACCTCACGATGGACACCCTTGCTCTTGGCTAGTGGTTCCCACTACCAAGCCCACAGCGGACTTTCACCGCCTAGTTATCGCCCATGCCGGGCGCACATAAAAAATAGCCTACACTTTGTGTAGGCTACTTATTTCGACAATTCTTCTTTTAAGATTTGATTAGTAAGCTGAGGATTTGCTTTTCCTTTTGTCGCCTTCATAACTTGCCCTACTAAAAAGCCCATTGCTTTTTCTTTGCCGTTTTTGTAATCCTCTACTGATTTAGGATTTTCTGCTATGACTTTTTTGATAATTTCTCTTAATTCATTCTCATTAGCTATCTGTTTCAATCCTTTTTCTTCTACTATTACCTCTGGCTCTTTCCCTGTACCAAACATCTCTTCAAAAACAGTTTTAGCAATGGATCCGCTTATCACACCGTTATCAATTAATTTAAGCAACTTTACTAACATTTGCGGTGTTACTGGTACTTCGTCTATTTCTTTTCCTGTCTCATTCATGAGGCGAGAAAATTCTCCCATAAGCCAATTGCTTACAGTCTTTGGAGAATCATATTCGAGAACGCACTTTTCAAAAAAGTCGGCCATTTTCTTTGAAGAAGTTATAATTTTAGCATCATATTCAGGCAAACCGTACTCAGCAATAAATCTTTCTCTCTTGTGGTGTGGCATTTCAGGCAAAGACTTTCTAATCTCTTCTTTCCACTCATCTGTTACAATTATTGGAACTAAATCTGGTTCAGGGAAATACCTGTAGTCATGAGCTTCCTCTTTTGTCCTCATAGGCTCAGTAATTCCTTTTGATTCATTCCATCTTCTTGTCTCTTGTACTATTGTTCCGCCTTCTTCTAAGACTTTTATCTGTCTTTTTATTTCATATTCCAACGCCTTTTGAACGGCTTTAAAAGAGTTTAAATTTTTAAGCTCTATTTTTGTCCCTAATTCAGTACTTCCCACAGGCCTCACAGACACATTTGTATCAACTCTTAAAGAACCTTCCTGCATTTTGCAGTCAGAAACTTCGGTATACTCTAAAATGCTCTTTAATTTTGTTAAGTATTGATAAGCTTCTTCAGGTGTAGACATATCTGGTTCAGAAACTATTTCAATGAGAGGCACTCCTGCACGGTTGTAATCTACTAAAGAACCATCTGTATTTTCATGTAGCAACTTTCCAGCATCTTCTTCAATGTGTATCCTCTTTATTCCTATTTTCTTTGTCTGCCCATCTACTTCAATTTCTACATACCCGTTGCTGCACAAGGGAAGGTCATATTGAGAAATCTGATAAGCTTTGGGTAAGTCAGGATAAAAGTAGTTTTTTCTGTCCATCTTGCTGAAGTTTGCAATTGTGCAGTTTAAAGCAAGTCCCGCTCTTACAGCATATTCTACAACTTTTTTATTTAAAATTGGTAAAGTGCCGGGAAGTCCAAGACATACCGGACATACGTGGGTATTAGGTTCACCGCCAAATTTGGTAGTACAGCTACAAAAGATTTTGCTCTCTGTCAAAAGTTCGGCATGGACCTCTAAGCCAATCACTGCTTCGTACTTCATTATCTTGCACCTCCTATGGCCTGTGGTTTAGCATTAAATTTGTTAGCTTGTTCAAAGGCATAAGCGACATTTAATATTTTCCCTTCGTCAAAATGTCTGCCAATTATCTGAAGTCCAACAGGTAAGCCATCTGAAAGACCACAAGGTATGGATATGCCAGGGAGCCCCGCTATGTTAACCGATACAGTGTATATATCCGCTAAATACATGGCTAACGGGTCGTTTGCCCTTTCTCCAATTTTAAAAGCTACAGTAGGACTTGTTGGACCTATTATTACATCGCATTTTTCAAAAGCTTTTTCAAAGTCATTTTTAATGAGAGTTCTGACCTTTAATGCTTTTTTGTAATAAGCATCATAATAGCCAGAGCTTAAAGCATAAGTCCCTAGCATTATCCTTCTTTTTACTTCTTTGCCAAATCCTTCGCTTCTCGTAACCATGTACATGTCAATCAAATCTTCATATTTTTCTGCAATATGGCCGTATCTTATGCCATCATACCTTGCAAGGTTGGAACTAGCCTCTGCCGAAGCGATTATATAATAAGCTGGAAGAGCATATTCTACATAAGGAATAGATATATCTATGATTTCTGCTCCTAAATCCTGTAAAACTTTTATGGATTCTTGTACAGTTTCTTTTACCCCTTCTTCTATTCCCTCGCCAAAAAATTCTTTAGCCACTCCTATCCTCAAACCTTTAATATCTTCTTTGAGATAAGAAGTGTAATCAGGCTTGTCTATTTTTAAAGAAGTAGAGTCTTTTGGGTCATGCCCTATAATTGTATTTAATACAATAGCACAGTCTGTAACATCTTTTGTAAAGGGTCCAATCTGGTCAAGTGAAGAGGCAAAAGCTACAAGGCCATATCTTGACACCAATCCATAAGTAGGTTTCATCCCTACTACACCGCATAAAGAAGCTGGTTGTCTTATAGAACCACCTGTATCTGAACCCAAAGCAAAAGCCGCCTCGTCTGCCGCTATAGCTGCTGCAGAACCACCAGAAGACCCTCCTGGAACACGGGATAAGTCCCAAGGATTTTTTGTAGTTTTAAAAGCGGAATTTTCTGTAGAAGACCCCATTGCAAATTCGTCTAAATTGGATTTTCCTAAAATTATCACTCCTTCTTCTAGTAATTTTTCCACTACTGTAGCATTATAGGGAGGAATATAGTTTTCTAGCATCTTAGAAGAACAAGTGGTTTTTATTCCCTCAGTAGAAATGTTGTCCTTTATTATGACAGGAATGCCTGTAAGGGCCGTGTCCTCTCCCTTTTTGATTTTCTCATCTGCCTCTTTTGCTTTTTGCAAGGCAAAATCCTCTGTAATTGTGACAAGAGCATCTATTTTAGGTTCTACTTCTTTTATTCTTTCAAGATAGGATTTTGTCACTTCCAAAGCGCTGACTTCTCTCTTTTTGAGAAGTTCTCTAAGTTCGTGAATTGTCAAACTATATAATTCCATTTATGTACCTCCTCATTCTATAATCTTTGGCACTTTAAAACAGCCGTTCTCTTTATAAGGTGCATTCATCAATATTTTGTCTCTGTCCATTGAAGGCTTTACTTCGTCTTCTCTAAATACATTATGGATTGGCACTATATGAGCTGTAGGCTCTACATTTTCAGTGTCCAATTCGTTTAATTTGTTTACATAGTCGATAATTTTGCTCAGTTGCACTGTAAACTCTTCTATTTCCTCTTGCGAAAATTTGAGACGGGCCAGTTTAGCCACATGCTCAACTTCGCTCCTGCTAATAGCCATGTTACCACACCTTTCCTTTATTATTCACCTATTATAGTTTACCACAAAAACATATTTTTTGAAGGATAGAGTTTTTAAATATTTTCACCTTTTAGCATTTCTTCAAATTGTTTTTCATCAATTATCTTTATTCCTAATTCTTGGGCTTTTTTAAGTTTAGAACCAGGATCTTTACCTACTAATACATAGTCTGTTTTTTTACTTACTGAATTTGTAACTTTTCCACCTCTTTCTTCAATCATTCTGGTAGCTTCTTCTCTCGTGTAACTTTCCAACGCTCCTGTCAAAACAAAAGTTTTCCCTTCAAATATGTTGCTTACTTTTCCTTTTGAAAGTTTTTTCATGTTTACTCCAGCCTTTTTAAGTTTTTCAATTATCTCTACATTTTGTTTTTCTGCAAAAAAGGAAACTATGCTTCTTGCCATCTTAGGTCCTATGTCAGGCAACTGTGTAAAGTCTTCAAATTTTGCCTTCATGATATTGTCCATTGTCTTAAAATGCTCAGCAATCACTTGGGCAGCTTTACTGCCTATTAAGTTTATACCCAAGCCAAAGAGCAATCTATCTAAATCTCTTGTTTTGCTTTCTTCAATAGCATTTAATAAATTTTTAACAGATTTGTCCCCCATTCTTTCTAATTGTATTAAATCTTCGTATTTAAGATAATACAAATCTGCTATGTTGTGAATTAGACCTTTTGACAAAAGCTGATTTATTATAGCTGGCCCCAATCCTTCTATATCCATTGCATCTTTTGAAGCAAAGTGGATAATGCCTCTTAGAAGCTGTGCAGGACAATTTAGACCTGTGCAACGCCTTATAGCCTCCCCCGGAAGCCTCACAGCTAAAGCACCGCATTCAGGGCATCTATCTGGCATTACAAACTCTCTTTCTTGTCCAGTCCTCTCTTCTTTTACCACTTCTACTACTTCAGGAATGATTTCTCCCGCTTTTTGAACTATTACCGTATCTCCTATCCTTATGTCTTTCTCTTTTATGTAATCTTCATTATGAAGTGTAGCTCGGCTCACAACTGAACCTGAAATAGTTACAGGCTCTAATATAGCTGTAGGAGTAAGAGCTCCAGTCCTTCCTACTTGAACTATTATATCCAAGACTTTTGTCTTTTTCCTCTCTGCAGGATATTTAAAAGCAATAGCCCATCTGGGGTCTTTTGCAGTCTGTCCTAAAATTTCTCTCTTTTCAAGTTCATTTACTTTTACAACTGCTCCATCAATGTCGTAAGGCAGCTTATCTCGTAAGTTTCTTATCTCTTCTATTTCTTTTATTACTTCATCTATATTGCTACATTTTTTATGAATTGGTATTACTTTAAATCCTTGTTCTTTCAAAAATTCTAATGTCTCTATGTGAGTTTTAAATTTTCTACCCTCAATCTTCTGAAGGTTAAAAATAAAAATGTCTAAATCTCTTTTCGCCGTCACTTTAGGATCTAATTGCCTTAAAGAACCTGCTGCAGCATTTCTGGGATTTGCAAAAAGGCTTTCCCCTAATTTTTCTCTCTCCTCATTTAATTTTTCAAAAGAAGTGCGGGGCATGAAGACCTCTCCTCTTACAACAAGGCTCACATCATCCTTAAGCCTTAAAGGAATTGACTTTATAGTCTTTAAATTTTGTGTGACATTTTCTCCTACGATCCCGTCTCCTCTTGTAGAACCTACAGTAAATATGCCATTTTCATAAATTAGTTCCACAGATAAACCGTCAATTTTTAATTCTACTACGTACTCTACATCTCCCACTGCCTCTCTTACTCTTCTGTCAAAGTCTCTAAGTTCTCCCTCAGAAAAAGCATTAGCCAAACTTAACATTGGAACTACATGGGTAAAAGGCTCAAATTCTTTTAAAGGCTCCCCACCTACTCTTTGGGATGGAGAGTCTGGAGTTTTAAGCTCTGGATATTTTTCTTCTAATTCTATAAGTTCTCTCATCAGCATGTCGTACTCATAGTCTGAAATCTCTGGTTGGTCCAAAACGTAATATCTGTAATTGTGATAATTTATTTTTTCTCTCAATTCCTTTATCCTTTCTTTTGGCTCCATAATCCAACCTCCACAACTTAAGAAATAGCTTTAATAGGAGCAAACTTTAAGTCTAACTTTTTTATGCCCACATTTGGAAAGGCAACTGTAATCTCTTCTCCTTCTACTTTTACTACAGTACCTATTCCCCATATTTTATGCTCTACTTTATCTCCTAAATTATATTGAGCCTTTTCATAAGTTTTCCTTTCTACATAGCTAGATACAGGCCTATATTCTTCCCTTGGCTTTGATAACTCATGGTATCTTACTAAAAACCTCTCAGGTATTTCGCTTATAAAGCGAGAATAGGAGCTGTACTGAGATTTGCCGTATAAATTTCTCCTTCTTGCAAAGGTCATATATAGTTTTTCTTTAGACCTCGTAATGCCAACATAACAAAGCCGTCTTTCCTCTTCTAATTCATATTCATCTGTAAATGACTTAAAAGAAGGAAATACCCCTTCTTCCATACCTACCATAAAGACTATAGGAAACTCTAATCCTTTTGCAGAATGTAAAGTCATGAGAACAACGCTTTCTCCAATCTCTCCAGCCAAGTCAATATCAGAAACCAATGTTATGCCGGACAAAAATGCTTCTAAAGATTTGTCCTCTGAAGACTCTTCAAATTCATAAGCCGCATTTAAAAACTCATTTAGGTTTTCTATTCTTCCCTCTGCTTGCTCTGATTCTTCTTTTTCTAACTCCTCTATATATCCAGTCTCTTCTAAAATGTAATTTATTACTTCACTGACAGTCATTGTATCTTTTTTATCAATTAATTCTAAAATAAACTCCTTAAATTCTAAAAGGCTATTTTTAGCCCTTTGGCTTACTTTTGCATCATCTATTGCAAAAAAAAGACTGGTGTCTTTCTCCAAAGCTGTAGCCTCTAATGCTTCAATGGTTGCAGCTCCAATACCTCTTTTAGGAACGTTTATTATCCTTTTAAAAGATATGTCATCATAAGGATTTACAAGTATACGCAAATAGGCAATTATGTCTTTTATTTCTTTTCTGTCGTAAAACCTTAAAGCTCCGACCACTTTGTAAGGAATTCGCACCCTCATTAAGGCTTCCTCAAAAGCACGGGACTGGGCATTTGTCCTGTATAAAATAGCAAAATCCCTAAAACTTCTATTTTCTCTTTCTTTTAAGTTGATTATTTCCTGTATCACAAATTCCGCCTCTTCCCTCTCATTCTCTAATTCACAGAGAATTATCCTTTCTCCTTCTTCATTATTTGTCCATAAAGTCTTTTTCTTCCTTCTTATATTATTATCTATGACATAATTGGCTGCTTCCAATATTGTTTTGGTAGAACGATAGTTTTGCTCTAATTTTATAACTTTAGCCTCAGGATAATCCTTCTCAAAGTTTAATATGTTTTTTACATCTGCCCCTCTCCAGCCATATATGCTTTGGTCATCATCGCCAACCACACATAAGTTTCTGTATTTCTGGGCTAACATATTCACAAAATGGTATTGAGGCATATTTGTGTCTTGATATTCATCTACCATTATGTATTTAAATTTTCTCTGGTAAAAGTCTAAAACTTCGGGACTTTCCTTAAAAAGTTCAATAGTTTTTATAATTATGTCATCAAAATCAAGGGCATTGTTTTTCTTTAACTTTTTTTGATATAATTTGTATATTTCACTTATTTTCTTACTTCTATACTCATTTCCAAAAACATAAATATACTCTTCTGGAGTTACCATTTTATCCTTTGCAGAAGAAATAGCATTTAAGACAGTTTTCACAGGATACTGTTTTTCACTTAAATTTAGCTCTTTAAGGCATTCCTGTATTAAAGCCTTTTGGTCAGTAGTATCAAATATGACGAAATTTCTGTCATAGCCTATTTTGTCAATATCTCGCCTTAAAATTCTCACACAGGCAGAATGGAAAGTAGATACCCAGAGGTCACCTATATAACCTAATAAATCTTCTACTCTTGTTTTCATTTCTTCTGCCGCTTTATTTGTAAAAGTGATAGCCAGTATGTTAGAAGGGGATACTTTTTTCTCTTTTATAAGATAAGCAATTCTATGAGTTAGGACGCGAGTCTTGCCGCTTCCAGCTCCCGCTAATATCAAAAGAGGTCCTTCTGTAGTCATAACTGCTTCTCTTTGTTTGTCGTTGAGGTTACCTAATATGTTGTTCATTTTTTTCACTCCAATTTAGTCTTAAAAAAGCCCGGTTTTAATCCCGGGATTCTGTTTCTAATCTATCTAATATAATTTTATATCCATTTGCTCCATAATTCAATGCCCTATTTACTCTGCTTATGGTAGCAGTACTTGCTCCTGTCTTTTCTGCAATTTCTATGTAAGTCTTCTTTTGGCGAAGCATTTTTGCAACTTCCAATCTCTGCGCTAATGCCTTTATTTCATTTATTGTAGCAATATCTTCAAAAAACCTGTAACATTCCTCTATGTTTTTAAGTTTTAAAATGGCCTCAAATAACTGGTCTACCAGTTCATCCTTAATTTTGGATTCGTACATAACCAATCCCTCTTTCAAAAATAATTTAATTGTTTACAAATATATTGTACTTAATACACAGACAAATTTCAATACTTTAAAGTAATTTTTTATAACGTATACAAAATTAAGATGTAAGTGATATTGTAGACAAAAGGGCTGTATTTCCAATATCAGATAGTGAATTTCATGGCTTTGCTTTGCCACCCCTTAAGAAGGCAAAGTAAAAGGATTGTTTAGAATAGCAAGAGTAGATGACAAAAATGAAAAATGATGGTATAATTATAAAAAATACTACCCGGATTTCCGGGTAGTAAGTAGCTGCTTATTTTTGTCTTTTTTCTAATTGATTGACTCTCTTATAGAGTTCAATCATTCTTTTTATTAAGTTTTTTTCAGCAAGGGCTGTCATAAGCTGGTCTTGAGCATGAATTACTAGGAAATTAGGAGCTTCACTTTGCTCTCCTTGTGTCAGCATATTTTGGTATTTATGCCCTTCATAAAACTCTTCATCTGCTTTTTCAAGATGCTTCTCAGCTTCTTCAAAATCTCCTCTTTCGGCTGCATCCAATGCTTCATAAGCTTCCGCTCTTGCATTTCCTCCATGCAATACTAAGTTGTATATTATTTGTTCTAAGTCCATTAGTTTCACTCCCATCACAAATTATTCTTGGTCTTTTACTTCTTTTTCGTTCTTTAAAAGTTGAGCTTCATACATTTTAAAGAAGGGATAATATATAATCGCTGTTACAATTAAATTTACCAGCTGCAATAAAGCTCCTTGCCAATGGCCACCGGAAGATAAAAATCCGCTTATAAAAACTGGAACTGTAAAAGGCAATTGTATTAAAGGTCTGGGTACTAAGTTTACAGCAAAGGCAAAGTAATTTATTGTTACAACAGCTGCTGGAGCTAATATAAACGGAATAATTAGTATTGGATTTAACACAATAGGAGCACCAAAAATCAATGGTTCGTTTATATTAAATATTGCAGGTATAAGCTCAGCTCTTCCAATTGTTCTAAGTTGTGCAGAAGCAGAGAGTAAAAACATTATTGTCAAAGGCCATGTAGTACCTGAACCGCCTAAGTGGGTAAACACATGGAAGAAAGGTTCAGTTACAATACCTGGTAAAGGCAGTCCTTTTGCTGCAGCCTCTGCATTTGCAGCCAATTGAGCCATCCAGAAAGGATAAGCAATTGAGGAAACAACATTCATACCGTGAATTCCTAATGACCACAAAAGCATCATGAGTATTATTTCAGCTAAAGCTGCAGGATAACTATTTGATGCAGCAACAAGGGGCTTAAATAAGTCAAGCACCAATTGTGGCAATGTTATATGGAAGTTTGCCCATACAATCCATTCTACAATCCACGCTGACACTATCATTACAAACATAGGAACTAATGCTAAGAAGCTTCTTACCACATAAGGTGGTACACCTTCAGGCATTTTTATTACCAAACCACTTTTGTTAAAGAATCTCACAACTATTGCTGTAATTATGCCTATTATTATTGCTACAAACAAGCCTTGACCGCCGAGGTAATTTAGTACATCTCCAAAAGTAACTTTTGTCACATCTGTTGCAGGAAAGCTTGTTATAAAAAATGCCAACATTGAAATAATTCCTGTCATCGTCTCGTCGAGGTCCCATCGTGTAGCAAGGCTATAAGCTGTACCAAAGGCTACCATCATAGCCATTATCCCAAAAGTAAGTTGGAAAGGTATCATGATTTGAGCTGCAATAGGTTTTACTGCTTTTGCCCATGCATGTATAGGTGCCCAATTAATTCCCTCTGGTGGATTTGCTATAATTAAGAAAAGGGCACCAGTCAAAATCACAGGCAAAGCAAAGCTTGAAAATGCGTCTCTAATTGACTGCAAATACACATTTTGTGCTATACGAGCAAGAACTGGCATTAAAGATTCTTCCATCCACTTCATAAACCAATTGTTTGAAAGCCTATCGTTCATTTTATTCCCTCCTTAAACTTCTTTTCCACTTTTTTTAGCAAGCTCAATTATTTGATTTAATATTTTTTTGCCATCCATCATAGCAAAGGCCTGCATATCGACTATATCAACAGGGATATTGTATTTAGAAGCGATTGATTCAATTTCTTTTTTGAGATGTCTTACTTGTGGTTCTAATAATGCTACATCGTATTCCTCTGCCTTCTTTTTAAACTCTCCTGTACCGCCGGCATCTACTACAACATCCAATCCTTGCTTTTTAGCTTCATCTGTTACCTTTTTAGCAAGAGCACTGGAAGTTGCTCCCCAGCTGCAGAGTATTACTCCTCTTATTGCCATTTTTAACACCTCCTTTCAAAGATTATTTCATTTTTTTCTTTTTAAGTTTTTTATGTTGTTTTTGTAGGTTGCTATCATAAAGTTGTATCATTTTTATGACATAAGTCTGTATTGCAAACACTATTAACATAAAGGCACTTCCAAAAGCCATTATTTTTAAGCCATTAAGGAAGCTATCATGAAACATGGCATAAAATCCTGTAGAAAACCATACTACCCCCAAAAGCAAATAAAATATTTTTCTTTGAACTCTCGATATGCTAAACATTTTTGATCATCTCCTAAGTAATTATCCTTTTTATTTCTTCATAAAATTTTTTCAATAACACTTCTTTTATTTTTTCTTTGACCTCCTTTTGGGACTGTGCTTCGTTAAGAGTATTCACTAAATCTTCTCTTTCAATTAAAGACATACTTAAATCTCCCAAAACTTCAATTCCTTCTCTATCACCTTCTGGTGCTACCATTAAAAAAGCTGTCCTTATCTTTTCATAATCTCCTACAAGATTTTTCATTTTTACTTCCTCTATAACTTTTCCTACAACTACTAATGGAAAATCTATATTTTCAATTGTGCAATGGTATATAACAAATCCTTTGTTTGGTAATACTATTTTACCTAAGCTTTCTCTTTTTAAAAGTCTTCCTTTTATTTGCTCCTTTTGATTTTCATTAATTAAATTTTCATCTATCAAATTCTTAAGAATATATTCTATTATTTGAGAAGAATTTTCACCTTTTGCAGTCATGTAAGTTATGGTGTCGCATAGCTCCAAAATTCTCTTACCATAATTGGCTATGTGTAAAGCCTCTTTTTTAAAATTGCCTTCTTCTTCTTTTTTTATTCCATATTCCATAATAAAGTCTGTATTTAATGCCTTCTTTAGCTTTTCTACATCTTCCTTTAAAAGCAAGGGATTTACTACAACGACTTTTTTGTCTTTTATGTCAAGAGGTATTGTAGAAACAATTAAGTCTATATCATCTCTTACTTTTAAATCTTTTAGTTTTATGCTGGAGGTAACATCCACTATGTTTATTTGTGGAAACATCTGAAGTTTTGACATCAGCATCCTTGATGTTCCAATACCACTAGCACATACCACCATTATGTTGTACCTTTTTGCAGCCTCTTTTTTCCTCTCTAAAGCTGCACCAAAATGCATAGCAATATATCCAACTTCATCTTCTGGAATATCCATGTTTAATTTTTTTCGCAAAACATCGCAAACTCTATTACTTTTTTCAAAGAGCAAAGGATATTTTGTTTTTATATCCTCCAACAAAGGGTTTCTTATATCAAGTCCCATCTCCAATCTGTACACCGCCGGAACTAAATGACTCTTTAAGCCATCTTCCAAAAACTCATCTTCTGAAAAACTGACATCAAAAATTTTTTCTGCTTCCTTTATCATGTCCCGGGCAATAATCTCTATGTCTTTGTCATTGTAATTTTGAGTAGTTGACCTGTACTTTGCACCTATAAGGTGTATTGTCACATAGCCAATCTCATCTTCAGGTATAGGTATATCCAATTCTTCTTGTAAATATTTAGCTAACTTTTTAGCAAATTTGTATTCATTAGTTTTTTTAAGTTCCTGTAAATTGTCTTCACCCATTTCAATAGTTTCACCATTTTGAAGCCTTTTTATAGCCAAGGCAAGGTGAACGACAAGGCCTAAATAGGAACTTTCTACAATTTCATAGTCAATTTGCGATTTTAATTTTAAAATTGCCTTTTCTATTTTCAAGACAGTATCGTAGTCAATTAAGTTTAAAAGCCTCAAATCTATGTTTTTTTCAATATTGTTTTTTGCGAGATATCCTGTTTTTAAGAAATCAATCAAATCTGCAGTATCAAAATTCTCATACAAAAAGTTAGCTATAGCTTTTCTAAAAGAGTTTTCGCTTCCCGATATATAAACGCCATAACCCGGCTTTGTTATTAAAGTTAATCCCTGTTTTTCAATCCACTTTTCCAACTCTTTAAGGTCATAACTTATTGTAGAAGTGGTAACGCCAAATTTTTTGCTGAAATACTCTAATTTAACAGGCTCATTTAGCTGCAAAAGCTCTGACAATATCATTTTTCTTCTCTCTTCTGTTTCAAACTCTGAACGATATCCTACTATATCCAGCTTTAGCTTCTCAATATCAGCAACATTGCCTTCTATAACCAACCCATCAGTTTTATTTACAATTTTTGAGTTGTAATTTTTAACAAATTCATTTATAGAAGCAATTTCTCTGTATACTGTCCTTTTGCTTACATCAAATTCTTTCATAATGTCTTCCATTCTTGTATTTGAAGAGGACAGTATTTTTCTTAAAATTTGCAGCTGGCGCCCACTTAGCTTATTCATTTTACATCATCACTTTTCTGTGACATTAATTTAATAATAGTATCTCTTTTTACGTCTATATTATACACCTAATCGCTAAATTAACAAGGAAAAGATGTAAATCATCTGACATTAGCATTGTGTCATATTTTTAATTGTAAAAATATATAAAATAAGACCTCGTGAAAGCGAGGTCTCAAACTGTAGACAAACCTTTTATATAACATGTTGGCATTTTGCATAAGTGTAGCGACTTGATAGCCCGGCACTCAACCGAAAATGTTAAAAAAGGAGAATAAGAGAAAAGACCAGCCCGTTCAGTTGAGTGCCGGGAAACTTAGCGAGGCTGAGAGGCGAAAGCGGGGCCGTAGCCTTGTGATGGCGGAGGCGAGCACTAAGTCAAGGATGACGAATGTGCCCGGAACCCCGCTTGAGCCCGAGGCCGAGCGCTAGTTTAGTCTGCGATATCACCGGAGCAAACTATGCAAAATGCCAACAACGATAATATTTTGTCAACAAGCTAAAGCCTCCTTTTCACGAGGTTTTAAGTTTAAAAGAAAAGATCTCTTTCTCCATTTTCTATTCTTTTTAGTCTTCTCTTTGTCTCTTCCCTTACAGTTATTGATGGAATTTTCTCTAAATTTACCGCTATTGCTTTTTCTCCAATTTCCTTAGTTTTTTCATCCCCGTAATCAATCAAAAACTCTTTGAAGGTTAGTATCGCATTTGGTAGGCAGAAGTTGTGTATTTGCCCTGATTTCGCAAAGGTCATAAACCTGTCTCCTGTACGTCCCATTCTGTAGCAAGCAGTACAATAACTTGGAAGATACCCTTGTTCACACAAAGTCCTTAAAATTTCATTAGGGCTTCTTTTATCTTCTACCTCAAATTGTGGCTTTGAACCACCTTTTTTGGATATCTCTTCATGATATCCACCTACTCCTGTACAAGAACCGGCACTAATCTGAGAAATGCCAATGCTTATTACTTCTTCTCTAAATTTAGGCTTTTCTCTTGTAGACAAAATCATTCCAGTATAGGGCACTGCCATTCTTATGACTGCTACTAATTTTTTAAAGTCTTTATCTGATACAATATATGGAAATTTATCTATGGAAGTGTTAAGAGCTGGTCTAAGTCGCGGTACTGAAATAGTATGTGGCCCAACTCCAAATTTCTCCTCTAAATGGTTCGCATGATAAAGCATTGCAACAGTTTCGTATTTGTAATCATAAAGCCCATACAAAACCCCTAATCCTACGTCGTCAATACCTGCCTCCATAGCCCTGTCCATAGCAGTCAAATGATAGTCGTAATCGTATTTTGGTCCCTGTGGATGCATGTATTCATAAGTGGGCCTATGGTAAGTTTCTTGGAATAAAATATAAGTCCCTATTCCTACTTTTTTAAGTTTTTTGTAATTTTCTACAGTAGTCGCCGCTAAATTGACATTTACTCTTCTAATACTTCCGTTTTTAAGTTTTGTATCGTATATCGTCTTTATTACATCGATAATATAATCTATAGGGCAATTTACAGGGTCTTCTCCAGCTTCAACTGCTAATCTCTTATGTCCCATCTCTTCCAAAATCTCAACTTCTCTTCTCACTTCTTCCATTGTAAGCTTTTTTCTTTCCTGCTCATTAGAATGTCTGTAACCACAATATCTACAGTTGTTTACACAGTAGTTACTTACATAAAGGGGAGCAAATATTACAATCCTATTTCCATATATTTCTTCTTTTATATACCTTGCTACTTTAAACATCTCATTGAGCAAATCCTCATCTTCTACATTTAAAAGTACCGCTGCTTCTTCAGGAGTAATGCCTTTTAGTTTTTTAGCTTTCTCTATAATTTCTAATGCATCTTTACTTGTCGCTTTTTTAGCCTTTTCCAAATCCTGTCTTATCTTTTCATCATCAATAAAATCCGCTTTTTCTTTTATCATACTTTATCTCCTCCCTCGCCCTCAGGAAAATCCCCTTGGGCTTAGTTTTATTTTTATTATATACTATAATTGTTAATTTTTCAACAAAATTATTTTTCTTAAATCCTCAATATAAGGTAGTTTCAGCGCAGAGCAAAGCAGTAAATAGGCAGGAATTCCTGTAAAAATTGATAAAAAAATATTTATCCACATATTAACATTAATTGTCAACAATTTACTGTGGATAATTATAACAATTATTCCCATAATTGTTGATGCTGTTATCGGTTTTATAAACCAATTTAAATTGTCTATTCTTAATCCTGTCATTTTTATGAGCTCAAACATATTTAGCATTAAAATAAGAGCATCGGCAAATATAAAGCTGTATATATATCCAAAAAGTCTAAGTTGTGGCATGGCGGTTAAGTAATACATACCTATAATACAGACTCCCAACCATATAATAGAATTTTTTAAAACCACATTTTGCTTTCCTAATCCATGGAGAATGCTAGCCACCACCGCTTCTAAAAATGCGAATATACTTCCCATGGAAATCGCTCTCACAAAAGCCCCTACTCCTGGGGAAGAAGGATACAAAAGCTGAGAAATTTGCTCAGGAAGAGCTAAAAATAAAATTATAGCAGGAAAAGCTACTAAAGTAGTATAGCCAATTGCTTGGTTAATCCTAAGTCTTACTGTATCCCACTTTTTTAGAGCAGCTGCTTCAGAAACTGCAGGAAGTACAGTAGTGGAAAGACTTGAAGTTATAACTGCTGGCATGTAAGCAAGAGGTACTGCCATACCCAACATTTTGCCAAATTCAGACATCGCTTCACTGTGAGTGAGACCTGAGACAACAAGTCTTGAAGGAATTATTAAAGATTCCGCTAAATCCAACACATTTACAATTAATTTTGAAAAAGTTATAGGTATGGAAGTAATAACTAACGTTTTTGCTATAGAAAAAGCATCCCATTCTTTTCCATCATAAGGTATTTCTTTGTTTATAATTTTTACTTCCCTTTTGTAAAAAAGTATGTACATAAGAAAACTGACAATTTCACCTACAGATATGCCAAATATAGCTATCGCTACTAAATATTCAAGTGTAGCTCCTGTAAAAAGCTGTATTAAATATAAAGTTGTTGATACCCGTACTATTTGTTCAACAATTTCTGAAACTGAAGCAGGTATCATATTTATAACTCCTTGAAAAAATCCCTTAAACACTGATGAAGAAGCAACAATGATAAGCACCGGTGCAAAAATGAGAATTGATAAAAGTGCTCTTGGTTCGTGAAGTAACTTTTCAGCTACGTACTTAGCATTAAAAAATAGCAACGAAGTAATGATAAAAGCAATTATCAATACTATCAAAAAAGTAATTTTTAAAATTTTAAACATATTTTTTTTGTTTCCTTTTGCTCTTTCTTCTGAAATAAAGCGAGAAGTGACAGCCATCGTACCAGAGGTTAAAAAAGTTATTGAAACAAAATATATAGGAAGAACTAATTGATAAATACCCGTACCTTCCGTGCCTAACATATTTGATAAAATTATTCTAAAGATAAATCCAATGCCTCTGTCTATAATATTGGCAATAGTTAATATAAAAGCACCGCGAATAAAAGACCTATTGTGCATAAACAACACCTCACAATAGTTTATTCGCAGTGCTTTTTATATATGAAAAAAACCGGCAGTATGCCGGCAGTAAAGGGGGATTAGGGGGAGAAATTTTTAAGTACATAAAATTGAGGGGGTTAAGATTTACACATTCCTAAGGCTTCCTCTCACCTATTGGCAGAGGTGATAAATTCACATTACCTCTCTTCCGACAAATATTATGCATCATTTGATGAAAAATGTCAAGATTTGATTTAAATATTTTTTTACATGAAATTTTTCCTGCAGTTTTGTAAAATTATTAATCACTGCAAATAAATAAAACTGCAGTAAACCTTTTTCGTAAGTTTTAAAAGAATATTTATAAATAAATCCCCGTCATTTTTTCCAAATATTTTTTAATCCTTCAAAAAATTTTTTAACCATTTGAGTTTAAATATTTTAAAACTGTAGAGACGTGTACAGCAAGGCCAATTTTAATACACTCCTCATCGATATTAAATTGGTTGTTATGTATAGGTTTATCTATTCCTTTTTCTTTATTGCCACACCCTAATTTATAAAAACTGCCAGGGACTTTTTGCAAGAAATAAGCGAAATCTTCTACTCCCATTGTTGGTGCCACTTCTATTACATTGCCTTCCCCTAGCAAAGGAAAAGCAGTTTCTTTTATGAGGTCTGTCATACCTTTGTGATTTACAAGGCAAGGATACCCTCTCGTTCTTTTAAATTCTACTTCTCCTCCCATAGCTTTTGCTGTGTTATCGCAAATCTTCTCCACCATCTCAACTATCTCGTCTCTTTTTTCTTCTTCCATCATTCTTATAATTCCAGACATCCTCACTTTGTTCGCTATTATATTTCGTGCATATCCTCCTTCAATAGTCCCAATAGTTAGCACTATAGGACTTAATGGATTAGCTTTTCTGCTAACAACAGTTTGGAGCATATTTACAATATTAGCAGCAATCACTATGGCATCCACCGATTTATGAGGCTCAGCCCCATGACTGCTTTTGCCTTTTACAATTATGTCAAACATATCTGATGAAGCATAGGCTTTTCCATAGGTTATCCCTATTTGCCCCACTTGAAGTTCTGGGTCTACATGTAGTCCTATTATAGCATCAACTTTAGGATTTTCTAAAACTCCTTCTTCAATCATCGGAAGAGCTCCCCCGTTGTTTCTTCCGCTGGTTGAAATATAAACTTAACATTTCCCTTTAACTTATCTCTCATATTTGCCAAAAGTTTAGCAGTACCAAGAAGTATAGCTGTATGAACATCATGCCCACAAGCATGCATTCTTCCTGGAATCTGCGATGCATATTCTACATCATTTTCTTCTTGAATTGGAAGAGCGTCCATATCTGCTCTTATAGCTATCGTCTTGCTTCCATTGCCTTTAAGGGTCCCCACAACGCCAGTTTTAGCAATTCTCTTTACTTCAATCCCTAAATTTTTTAAATAATCATAAACAATTTCAGAAGTTTTTGTTTCTTCAAAACCTAATTCAGGGTACATGTGTATTTTTCGCCTTAATTCTATTACTTCTTTTTCTACTTTTTCAGCCTCTTTGAGAATATCCATCCTAAATCCCACCTGTTTTTTAATATTTTTCTATGTCTACATGCAAAACATTCTCAATTTTCTCGCCTAATAGCATTTCTGCCGTTTTGATAAAATTATCTTTATCTCCACTTACAAAAAATTCTGCCTTACCCCTGATTTGAGGATTTAATAAATCTTTCTTTAATAAATAATCTTTCACATCATAGGCTAATTTAATTGCAGGGTCTACTATTTTTACATTTTCTCCCATTATCTCTTCTATAACTGAAGCCATTAAAGGATAATGGGTACAACCTAAAACAAGAGTATCTATATCTTTTTCTTTCAATTCTTTTAAACACTTGCTAGCAGTTTCATAGGCTATTGGCGAATTATATAGCCCTTTTTCAATAAGTGGGACAAACTCAGGACATGCCTTTTGGTAAACTTCAATATTTTTATCAATAATTTTTATATTCTTTTCATAGCTTTTGCTTTCAACAGTTCTTGTAGTTGCAATAACACCTATTTTTTTATTTATAGTGTATAGGGCAGCGCTCTCTGCCCCTGCTTTTAAAACATCAAAAAGAACTACATCATATTCGCTTTTATTTATAACTGCACAAGTAGTATTACAAGCTATTACTACAGCTTTTACTTTTTGCTCTCTCATAAAATTTAAAATCTGTTTTGCAAATTTTTTTATCTCTTCTTCACTTCTATCGCCATAGGGAACTCTTTTTGTATCACCAAAGTAAATATAGTCTTCTCCTGGTAAAACCTCAACAAGTCTTTTTAGTACTGTAAGTCCTCCTACTCCAGAGTCAAAAACACCTATTGGTCTTGAGTCCATTTCACCACACCCTAATAAAAATTTAAGCCAATTAATTATTCACACCATGGTATTTATTATATCATAATTTATTTATTAGGTTGTAAGATGTATAAAGAAGCTTTTGAACTGACATCTACCATTTTTACTTCTTTAAAGTTTTCTTTTAGTTCTTTTTTAACTTCTTTTACAAAATTAAAATAATCTCCACCTTCCAACCATTCCACAAATGAAGTAAAAAAGTCTCTGTTTTGATTGTAGTCATGAAGAATTACATAATGCTTTGCGACCCTTGACATCTCTTTATATAATATTTCCCGCTCATTCTTTTTAATACCATGAGCCACATAAGAAGCTGTAATCACATCAAAAAAATTATCTTCGAAGGGAAACCCTTCACCTGGATTTATCTTATATGCCTTAATATCCGTGTTTTTCAGCCTTTTCATCGCTTGTGCTAACATACCTGCGGAAACTTCCACCCCAGAAACCTCAAAGCCAGCTTCCCTTAATACATAACACAATGCACCTGTACCACATCCGACATCTAAAAATTTTATGTAATTTCCTAAATCAATATGTTCTTTCAAAATAGCTAAAACTTTCCTATAATATTCCACTTGAGAATTAAAAAACCACCCATAAATTGGAGATATAATATCAAAAAGTTTTACATGGTCTTTGGGCATAATTTCTCCCCCATTTTTAAAAAATTAAGGCATATGTTAGTAGATATTATACCATAACTTTAAACTGATTAAAAACGCCAGGTTTACACCTGGCTTACCAAAGCAATATCTTTTCTATAGTACATCCCTTTAAAGCTTATTTTTTTAATTTCTCTATAAACTTTTTCTCTCGCTTCTTCATATGAATCCCCTATTGAGGTAACAGCAAGCACTCTTCCTCCTGATGTGACAATTTTACCATCTTTTAATACCGTCCCTGCATGATATACAAATGCTTCTTTTACTTTTTCTAACCCTGTTATCTCAAAACCAGTCTGATATTCCCCTGGGTAACCGTTTGATACCGCAACGGCACATACAGCCTTTTTGTCTTCCCATTCAATTTGTATTTTATCAAGTTTTCCTTCTATGGTAGCTTCCATTATATCAATAAGGTCTGTTTTTAAAAGAGGCAGTACAACTTGTGTTTCAGGGTCTCCAAATCTTGCATTAAATTCTAAAACCTTAGGTCCTTCTTTTGTAAGCATTAAACCTGCGTATAACACTCCTTTATATACAATGCCTTCTTTTTGAAGTGCCTTTACCATTGGTTTTAAAATGCTTTCCATCACTTCTTTTAAAGTTTCTTCCTCAAGATAAGGATTTGGTGCAATGCTTCCCATACCTCCAGTGTTAGGACCTTTGTCTCCTTCATAGATCTTTTTATAATCCATAGCAGAAACCATAGGTAAAATATTTTCTCCATCTGTAAATGCGAATACTGACGCTTCTTTTCCAAAAAGCATCTCTTCTATTATTATGATATCTCCTGATGCACCAAATATCCTTTTTTTCATCATTAAGTCTAGAGCTTCTTTTGCTTCTATAAAGTCTTTTACAATAAACACTCCTTTACCTTGTGCCAGTCCATCTGCTTTCATCACAGCAGGATACCATGTCTCTTTTAAAAACTTCAAAGCCTCCTGATATTTGTCAAAGGCTTTAAACCTTCCAGTAGGAATATTGTATTTAGAAAGAAGCTGTTTAGCAAAATATTTGCTTCCCTCAATAGCCGCAGCACTTTTATTAGGCCCAAAGATTTTAAGCCCTGCTTTCTCAAATTCATCCACAATACCTTGTACCAGTGGCATCTCTGGCCCTACAACTGTTAAATCAATGTTATTTTTTATGGCAAATTCTTTAAGCTTTTCAATATCTCCAATTTTTATATCAACACATTCTGCCAAAAGACCTATGCCAGCATTTCCGGGAGCACAGTAGATTTTATCCACTTTAGAACTTTGTGAAAGTTTGTGAACAATTGCATGTTCTCTTCCTCCGCCCCCTATGACTAAAACCTTCATACAAATTCCTCCTCAATGTTTAAAATGCCTTATGCCAGTGAATATCATTGATATACCGCCTTTGTCTGCAGCTTCAATTGATAAAGCATCGTTTTGTGAGCCGCCTGGTTGGATTATGGCAGTTATACCGCCTTTTACAGCCGCTTCCACAACATCTGGAAATGGGAAAAAGGCATCTGATGCAAGGACACTTCCCTTTGCTTTTTCGCCTGCTTGTTTGATTGCTTGTTCTGTCGGCCATATCCTGTTGACTTGTCCCACGCCAATACCTACTGTAGCTCCATCTTTTGCTAAAACAATCGCATTGGATTTTACGTGCTTTACTACCTTCCAGGCAAACCTTAAATCTTCCATCTCTTTTTGAGTAGGTGCTTTTTTAGTAACTACTTTCAAATTATTCTCATCTAAATCTATTTCATCCTTTTCTTGTACTAAAAGTCCGCCTTCTACTTTCTTTAAATCATATTCTTTTTCATATCCTTCTTTTAATCTCAATATCCTTAAGTTTTTCTTTTTCTTTAAAATCTCTAAGGACTCTTCTTCAAAGTCTGGAGCAATTACTATTTCTAAGAATATTTTTATAAGTTCTTCAGCTGTTTTAACATCTACAGTTCTATTTAATGCTACAATTCCCCCAAAAATAGAAACAGGGTCACTCTCATATGCTTTTAAGTAAGCATTGTATATATTATCTGCAATAGCTACTCCACAAGGATTTGTGTGCTTTACGGCAACTGCTGCAGGCTCTTTAAACTCTCTTAAGAGCTCTATTGCCGCATTTGCATCGTTTATATTGTTAAAAGAGAGCTCTTTGCCGTGCAACTGCTCACATTCTGCAATACCATAGGCTTTAATAGGATTTTTGTAAAAAGCCGCCTTTTGATGAGGATTTTCACCATATCTCATGTCTTGAGCTTTTTCATAGGCAAAGGCCACAACTTCGGGAAACTCTATGTTATTTTTTTGTATCAAATAGTTGTATATCAAAGAATCGTAAAGGGCTGTATGTCCAAAAGCTTTTGCTGCCAGATAAAATCTCGTCTCTTCTTTTGTATTGCCATATTGTTTTATTTCTTCAATGACTGCATCATAATCCTTTGGATCTACAAGAATAGTCACATATTTGTAGTTTTTAGCTGCAGCCCTTATCATTGAAGGACCGCCAATGTCTATATTTTCTATCGCTTCTTCTAAAGTCACATTTTCTTTTAGGATTGTCTCTTTAAAAGGATATAAATTTATGACAACTATATCTATTGGCTCAATGCCATGTTCTTTTAAAGCTTTAATGTGCTCTTCATTGTCTCTTATTGCAAGAAGCCCTCCATGAATTTTAGGATGAAGCGTCTTTACTCTACCATCCATAATTTCAGGGAAACCTGTTATGTCTGATACCTTTACTACATTTACTCTATTTTCTTTAAGAAGATTATAAGTCCCTCCTGTTGATATTATTTCATATCCTAATTCATTAAGCTTTTTGGCAAATTCCACTATGCCTTCTTTTTTGAAACGCTTATTAACGCTTTTTTGGCCATAGAATTGCCTCCTTTTTACAGTTTTATAATCCCTTTTAAAACTTTAATATTTTCACTTTTCTACCTTCGACTTTTAACTTCCCTTCTGTAAAAAGCTTAACTGCATAAGGTAAAACTTTGTGTTCTACTTCCAGCACTTTTTTAGCAATGGTCTCTGGCGTATCCTCTTCATCGATTTTCACAACTTCTTGAAAAATAATAGGTCCAGTATCAGCACCACTGTCCACAAAGTGAACGGTACAGCCGGTGTATTTTACTCCGTATTCATAGACCGCCTGATGTACCTTCATTCCATAAAATCCTTTGCCACAAAAGGCAGGAATAAGTGAGGGATGTATATTTATTATCTTGTTTTCAAATCTTTCTACAATTTCTCCACTGAGAATTGTCAAAAAACCTGCAAGAATTATTCCATCCGGATTCAATTTTTCAAGAAGCTTTAATAACTCTCTTTGAAAATTTTCTTTCAATTCTTTTTTGGGAAGGCAGTAAGTAGCAATTCCGTGTTTTTTTGCCCTTTCAAGAGCATAAGCTCCTTTTTTATCGCTAATGACAGCAATTATCCTGGCATTGATATATCCTGCTTCAATGGCATCAATTATTGACTGCAAATCAGTCCCGTTACCTGATGCCATCACCACAAGGTTCATAAAATTACACCGCCTTCGCCTTCTACTATCTCCCCTATTACATAAGCTTTTTCACCCATGCCATTTAATTTTTCTAAAGCCTTATCTACATCAGATGGGTCTACTATAACTACCATGCCAATCCCCATATTAAAAGTACGATACAGTTCTCTTTCTTCAATATCTCCCAATCTTTGAATTAATTCAAAAATAGCTGGAATTTCCCAACTTCCTTTATTTATTTTTGCATCTATACTTTTTCTTAGTATTCTTGGAATATTATCAATAAAACCTCCCCCGGTAATATGAGCCATCCCTTTAATTTTTAACCCTTTTAAAGCCTCTATTGACTTGACATATATTTTTGTAGGAGTAAGGAGTGCATCTCCTAAATCCATCCCAAGCTCTGGTATAAAGTCTTTTACTGAAAAATTGTTTTTCTCAAAAAACACTTTCCTCACTAAAGAATAGCCATTGCTGTGAATTCCAGAAGAGGCAAGCCCAATTATGGCATCTCCTTCTTTTATTGATTTTGTATCAATCAGCTCTTCTTTTTCTGCAATTCCTACACAAAAGCCTGCTAAATCGTACTCTCCTTCTTTATAAAAACCTGGAAGTTCTGCTGTTTCTCCTCCTATCAAAGCACAACCGGCTATTTTACAACCCTCTGCTATTCCTTTGATTACTTCTACTGCCACTTCACTTTTTAACTTTCCAGTAGCAAAATAGTCAAGAAAAAACAAAGGCTTAGCACCAGTTACAATAATGTCATTTACACACATAGCTACAAGGTCTATTCCTACAGTATCGTGTTTGTCCATCATAAAGGCTATTTTAAGTTTTGTCCCAACTCCATCAGTGCTTGACACGATTACAGGGTTTTTGTAATTTTTTATCTCAAAAAGAGCTGCAAATCCCCCAATGCCTTCCAAAACATTGTCTGTCAAAGTCTTTTTTGCAATAGGTTTTATCATTTCCACCAGTTTATTGCCTTCATCTATATTTACCCCAGCATCCTTATAATTCATAATCATACACCTACTTTTTATTTTTTCTCAAAAAGATACTTGCTTCCTTCTTTTAGAACATACATAGGATAGTTGCCATCAAAGCAACCTGTGCAAATAGATTTAAGTCCTACACTTTTTATAAGCCCTTCAATACTTAAAAACTGTAGGCTGTCAGCTCCTATTAATTTGCATATCTCTTCAACTGACATCCTCGTCGCTATCAATTCTTTTTTTGTCGGAGTATCAATTCCAAAGTAGCAGGAATATTTAACAGGAGGTGAACTTATCCTCACATGAACCTCTTTTGCTCCCCCACTTTTTAATAAACTCACCAATCTCTTCATAGTAGTACCTCTAACAATTGAATCATCTATTAAAACTATCCTTTTGCCTTGTATTAATTCTTTTAAAACATTTAACTTTATCCTCACCCCTGTCTCTCTATCCCTTTGGTCGGGAGCAATAAAAGTCCTTCCAATGTATTTATTTTTTATAAGTCCTTCACCCATTGGTATACCTGTTTTGAGAGAGTAACCTCTTGCAGCGGCAATGCCTGAATCTGGAACTGGTACTACCAAGTCTGCATCTACAGGTGCTTCTTCAGCTAATCTTTTCCCCATCTCCAATCGTGTAAAATAAACACTTTTTCCATCTATGACACTGTCAGGTCTAGCAAAATAGATGTATTCAAAAACACAAGGCTTCTTTTTTCTTCTACTTCTAACTTAACAGAATCTATACCTTTTTCATCAATTATAACTATTTCACCTGCTTCCACATCTCGTATTAACTCTGCTCCTATTACGTCAAAGGCACAAGATTCAGAAGATAAGAAATAAGTGTCATCTTTTTTACCTATACAAAGAGGCCTTATACTGTTTACATCTCTTATCCCTATTAATTTATTGTCTGTTAAAATCACCAAAGCGTATGAACCTTTTATTTGTTTTATTGTTTCCAAAAGGGCTTCTATTAAGCCCCTTTGGAAATTCTTTGCAATTAAATGAAGAATTATTTCACTATCAGTTGTAGTTTGAAATATTCTGCCGTCCTCCTCCAATTGGCCTCTTAGCTCTTCTGCGTTTATCAAATTGCCATTATGGGCAAGAGCCATATATTCATTCTTAAAATTAGCAACGAGGGGTTGAGCATTTATAATGTCATTGCTGCCTGTAGTAGAATACCTTACATGGCCTATCCCCATTTTTCCCTCTAATGTCTTTAAATTTTCCTTATTAAAGACCTCGCTGACAAGTCCCAACCCCTTAATACAATTTATTTTTTCGCCATCATAAATAGCTATACCTGAACTTTCCTGCCCTCTGTGCTGCAAAGCTTGTAAACCATAATAGATATACGAAGTTACTGAAGTAGACAAACTAAAAGCACCAAAAACACCACATTCCTCTTTTAACTTCTCTCCATTTCCCATTTTATTCTCCCTCTCCAGCTTTCCTCTAAAACTTCTAAAGGAAGGTCTATTATTCTTTTACCATTTACATCAATTACAATATCTTTATCCTCTACAACCCCTACTTTTTTCGCTGGAACTTGGTGCTCATAAGCTATTTTTAAAACTTCATCTATTTTTTCAGGACTTACAGTAATTAATGCTCTCGATTGAGATTCAGAGAACAACTCTATATCTGCTCTCAGAGAAGTTTGTAGTGAAATTTTTGCACCTTTTTTGCCTGCAATTGCACTTTCAACCAAGGCAACCGCAAAACCGCCCTCTGATATGTCATGAGACGACTTAATTAAGCCTTTATCAATAAGTTTTAGCACCAATTTTTGCAATCTTTTTTCCTCTTCCAAGTTTATTTGAGGTGGTTGCCCTTTTACCATTCCAAAACAAACTTTTAGATACTCGCTTCCTCCAATCTCTCCTTTATTCTCACCTAAAATTATAATTACATCTCTTTCTTTTTTAAAGTCCATTGTACAAATTTTTGATACATCCTCTATAAGGCCTGCCATTCCTATCACAGGAGTAGGATAAACGGCCTCTCCCTCATTTTCATTGTAAAGACTGACATTTCCGCTTACCACAGGTATATGAAAAGTTTCGCAGGCTTTAGCTATTCCAAATATAGAATTTTTTAACTGCCAATATATTTCTTTCTTTTCTGGATTGCCAAAATTCAAACAATCCGTAACCCCTATAGGCTTAGCACCAACCATACAAAGATTTCGAGCTGCCTCCGCTACAGCAATCTGAGAACCTATATAGGGATCTAAATAACAATATCTACCATTGCAATCCGTTGTCAATGCAACAGCTTTTCTTGTACCTTTTATCCTCACAACAGCCGCATCCATTCCTGGAGTTATTACTGTGTCTGTCCTCACCATGTAATCATATTGGCTGTATAGCCATTCTTTACTTGCAATATTTAAAGAAGAAATTACATCTTTTAGAGCTTTATTCATATCTTCTGGAGGTTTTACTTCATTTATATCCAATTTCTTGACCTCTTCTTGCCATTTAGGCACTTCTTCTTCTCTAATATATTGTGGGGCATCTTCTGCTAAAGACTTGGCTGGAACTTTTGCAACTATTTTTCCCTCTTTAATCACTCTTATCATTCCATCATCAGTGATTTTCCCTATTGTGGCAGCATTCAGCCCCCATTTTTTAAACACCTTTTGTACCTCTTCTTCTTTGCCTTTCTCTACTACAACCAACATCCTCTCCTGAGATTCAGAAAGCATTATTTCATAGGGTGTCATTCCCTTTTCTCTCAAAGGCACTTTATCAAGGTCAATTTCCATTCCAACTCCACCGCGGGAAGCCATCTCGCAAGAAGAAGAAGTAAGACCTGCTGCTCCCATATCTTGTATAGCAACTACGGCATCTGTTTCAAAAAGTTCTAAGCAAGCCTCTAAAAGCAGTTTTTCCATAAATGGATCGCCAACCTGAACAGAAGGTCTTTTTTCTTCTGATTCCTCGCTTAATTCCTGAGAAGCAAAACTTGCACCTCCAATGCCGTCTCTCCCCGTAGTAGCACCTACTATCATAACAGGATTACCTATCCCTTTTGCTATCCCTTTTTTTATCTTTTCTTTTTCCACTATTCCTACGCACATCGCATTTACTAAAGGATTCCCTTTGTAACTTTCTTCAAAATAGGTATCACCACCCACTGTAGGAATTCCTATGCAATTTCCATAATCTCCTATACCGGCTACCACGTTTTCGATGAGATATTTAGTCCTTTTATCCTCAGGAATTCCAAATCTCAAAGAATCCAAAAGAGCAATTGGCCTTGCTCCCATTGTGAATATATCTCTTATTATTCCCCCAACACCTGTAGCTGCTCCTTGATAGGGTTCAATTGCAGAAGGGTGGTTATGGCTTTCTATCTTCATCACAACTGCCATATTATCTCCAATATCCAATATTCCTGCATTTTCTCCCGGTCCTTGTATTACTCTTTCACCTTTTGTAGGTAGATATTTTAAAAGAGGTTTAGAATTTTTATAGGCACAATGTTCAGACCACATAACACTATACATGCCTAATTCAGTTATATTAGGCTCTCTGCCTAATATCGAAATAATCTTCTCATACTCCTCATCAGTAAGTCCTAATTCTCTCCATATTTTATCCATCCTTAAACCCCACCTTTTACAAAATTATCTACTATTGACCCTAAGATATAAAGCCCGTCAGTATTACCCAGCAAGGGGGTATAAGCTCTCTCTGGATGGGGCATCATCCCTAAAACATTTCCCTTTTTATTTATAACTCCGGCTATTCTCTCAACAGAGCCGTTGATATTTTCTTTATACCTAAAAACAATTTGATTGTTTTCTTTTAATTCTTTTAAAGTTTCGTCATCTACATAATAATTGCCTTCTCCATGAGCAACTGGAAGTAAAATCTCCTGCCCTTTTTTAAGCCTTGTAGTAAAAGGAGTTTTGTCATTTTCAACTATTATACTGACAGTCTTGCAGATAAATTTCAGCCCTTCATTTTTTCTCAAAGCTCCCGGCAAAAGCCCTGCTTCTGTAAGTATCTGAAATCCGTTGCATATGCCTATAATAAATTTTCCTTTTTCTGCTTCTTCCCTGACAGCCTCCATGACAGGCGAAAACCTAGCAATAGCTCCTGCCCTCAAATAATCACCATAAGAAAATCCTCCTGGTAACATTATAACATCGTACTTACTCAAATTTTTTTCTTGATGCCACACATATTCTACTTCTTCAACAAGCCCATCTTTAACAGCATAATAGCAGTCCACATCGCAATTGGACCCTGGAAAAACTATAACAGCAAATTTCATCTTTATCCCTCCACAATTTCAAAGGTGTAATCTTCAATAATTGGGTTTGTCAGTATCTTTTTGCACATCTCATCTACTTTGTCATTTAGGAGGGATAAATCGCCATCCTCAAAAGTTAATTCTATATATTTCCCAACTCGCACCTCTTTTACTTCTTCGTATCCTAATGAGTGCAAAGCTCCCTTTACTGCTTTTCCTTGAGGGTCAAGTATTCCTTTTTTTAAAGTTATATAGACTTTTGCAATTAGCACTTTACATACCTCCAAGTCTTTTTAAAATTTCTAAATATGCTTCTTCTACTTTGCCCAAATCCTTTCTAAATCTATCTTTATCAAGTTTTTCCATAGTGTTTTTGTCCCAAAATCTGCAAGTATCAGGAGAAATTTCATCAGCTAATAATATTCCTTCATTACTTTTACCAAATTCTAATTTAAAATCTACCAAGATAATGTCTTTAGATAAAAAATATTCTGACAAAATTTTGTTGACTTTAAACGTCATTCCTGTCATAATTTCAACCTCTTCTTTGGTGGCTAATTCGAGAGCTTGTATGTGATATTCATTAATCATTGGGTCTCCTAATTCGTCATTTTTATATGAGAATTCTAATACAGGCGTTTTAAACTTTAGTCCTTCTTCAAGACCTAATCTTTTACAAATACTTCCTGCTGCGTAATTTCTCACGATAACTTCTAAAGGGAAAATCTCAACCTTTTTAACCAACATTTCCCTGTCACTAAGTTTTTTCACATAATGGGTGGGTACATTATTTTTTTCTAATAATGCAAATAAAATTGCAGAAACTTTGTTATTTACTATACCTTTTTCGGCAATTGTGCCTTTCTTTAAACCATTAAAAGCAGTTGCATCATCTTTGTATTCGATGATATAAAAATTCTCTTCATCTGTCTTATAAACTTTTTTAGCTTTTCCTTCATAAAGCAATTCTCTTTTTTCCATATTTATCTCCTCCAATCTCTTAATTGTTTAACACTTCTTCAGCCATTTTCTCCCTATAATCAGCTAAGGTCTTCTTTAAATAAGTATATTTCAAAGAGAGAATATGACAAGCTAAAAGTGCTGCATTTTCTGCTCCATCTATGGCTACTGTTGCAACAGGCACACCTTTGGGCATTTGAACAATTGATAAAAGGGAGTCAAGACCATCTAAAATAGAAGACTTTATTGGAAGGCCAATAACAGGCAAGAGTGTATAAGAAGCAATAACACCAGGCAGATGAGCAGCTTTTCCAGCACCTGCAATGATTATATCATAATATTTATCTGCATTTACAGCAAACTCTTGTGTCTCAAAGGGAGTTCTATGGGCAGACAGCACTTTAACATCATAGGAAATTTCAAATTCTTCAAGAATTTTTGTGCATCTTTCAACCACAGGCAAATCAGATTTGCTGCCAACTACTATTGCAACTTTAGGCGTCATTTTTTATATACCTCCTATACTTTACTTTTATCTTTTAAGACCCCAATTAGTAAGTACTAATTGGGGTCTTATTTTTAACCAGCAAGTGTAGCAAAACGTAATATGAATAAAAACGCAAGAATGTACACAATAGGATGAATTTCTTTTGCTCTTCCTGCTGCAATTTTTACAATAGGATACGCAATAAGCCCTGCAGCAATACCATTAGCAATGCTAAAGGTGAAAGGCATAGCAATTATAGCAAGGAAAGCAGGCATAGCTTCTGTAAAATCTTCAAAATTTATGTTTTTAATGGAGCCCATCATTAATACACCAACAATAATAAGGGCAGGAGCAGTAGCTTGCGTAGGCACCAGCAAAGCTATTGGTGAGAAAAACAGTGCCACTAAAAACAAAATACCTGTCACAAAAGCAGTAAGACCTGTTCTTCCGCCTTCTGCAATACCTGCAGCACTTTCAACATAAGTAGTAACAGTAGAAGTTCCTAAAAGAGAGCCTATCGTGGTGGCAATAGCATCTGACATAAGTCCTTTTTTCATATTAGGCATTTTGCCGTTTTCATCTAACATTCCAGCTTTTGAACCTGTTCCTATAAAAGTACCAATAGTATCGAATAAATCTACAAAAGTAAAAGATAAAACTACATATAACATACTGGTGAAAAGTGAGAGAAAACCTATATCCTTGCCAATTCCCAAAAGCCCTTTTATATCCAATTTGAGAAATGTGGGTGCAAGACTTGGTGGCATTTTAATTATACTAAAATCAGAGGGTAATTTCGCTATTCCAGTAAAAAGTCCCAATACTGTAGTTATCAATATGCCAAGAAGTATTGAACCTTTTACGTTTCTTGACATCAATATCGCTGTTATAAAAAGTCCCGCAATGGCAAGAAGTGTCCCAGGATTAGTCAAATCGCCAAATCCAATGTAAGTTGCTTGATTTGCCACGATTATACCAGCATTTTTAAGTCCAATAAAAGCTATAAATAAACCTATTCCTCCACTTACTGCATATTTTAAAGACATAGGTATAGCATCAACAATCATTTCCCGTATTCCAGACAAAGTAATCAAAATAAATATAATTCCTGAGAAAAAAACTGCAGCTAAAGCCTCTTGCCAACTGTATCCCATTGTTAAAACGACAGTATAAGTAAAGAAAGCGTTAAGTCCCATACCTGGAGCTTGTGCAAAAGGATAATTAGCGTAAAAAGCCATCATGAGAGTTCCAATGGCCGCTGAAAGACAAGTAGCTACAAAAACGGCTCCTGGATCCATTCCTGTTTCTTTTAGTATAATGGGATTCACAAACATAATGTAGGCCATTGTTATAAAGGTTGTAATACCTGCTAATATTTCTGTTTTTACATTTGTCTTGTAATTTTCAAGTTTCCAAATCCTATTTGCTAATGCGTAAAAAGATGTCTTCGGCTGCAATTTACTCACTTTTTCCATTATAATCCTCCTATCTAAGTATTTTACATTTTTTTGTAACTTTAAAACAAACAAACCCGGGAAGAATAGATTTCTTTAGCAAAACATAGAGTGAAACCTATCCTCCCGGGCTTTTGTCCCTAAGGTGTGGTATATAAACATATACCTGTACCGCTCGGTCCGAACACCTATAAATAGGCTGGAACCCTAGGTACACTTTCACTCATAGTCGAACAATTTACGGTTGTTCGGTAGAGACTCTCGAGCCATATTCTCGAGATTATATGAGTGATTTTTATTCAATTGTCCCACTTATATCTTATCAACTTTTTTGATATTAGTCAACCTCATTTGTGAATTTTTTTATAAAAAATTAAATTAATGTTCGGATTTTTATTCCCACTCTATGGTAGCTGGTGGTTTCGAAGTAATATCGTAAAGCACTCTGTTTACTCCTGGCACTTCATTAGTAATGCTTGTAGATATGCTCTCCAAAATTTCATAAGGAAGCTTTGTCCAATCCGCCGTCATCCCGTCGTAGCTATCTACTACCCTCAAAATTATCGCATAGGCGTAAGTCCTTTCATCCCCCATAACTCCAACACTTTTTATGCCAGGCAAAATCGCAAAAGATTGCCATACTTTATTGTACCAGCCAAACTTTTTCATTTCCCTTAAGACTATGCTGTCAGCTTGTCTCAAAATTTCTAACTTTTCTTCTGTAACTTCTCCAAGAATTCTGACTGCAAGGCCTGGTCCAGGGAAAGGCTGCCTATATAATATCTCCTCAGGGATTCCTAATTCTTTTCCTACTTGCCTTACTTCATCTTTAAAAAGCATCCTCAAAGGTTCAATAAGTTCAAAACCTATATCTTCAGGCAAACCTCCAACATTGTGGTGACTTTTAATAGTAGAAGACACGCCATTGCCACTTTCTATTACATCAGGATACAAAGTACCTTGCACCAAAAATTTCACATCTCCTATCTTTAAGGCCTCTTCTTTAAAAACTTCTATAAAAACATTACCAATAATTTTTCTCTTTTCTTCTGGATCCGTAACTCCTTTAAGGCGGGACAAAAATCTATCCCTTGCATCTACCCGGATTATGTTCATGTCATAATTTTTTCTAAAGGTTTCAATAACCATATCTCCTTCATTTTTCCTTAAAAGCCCTGTATCAACAAAAATGCACACCAATTGGTCGTGAATGGCTCTGTCTACTAAAACAGCAGCAACTGAAGAATCTACACCACCAGACAGAGCACATACAGCTTTGTGTTTTCCCACTTTCGCTTTTATTTCCTTTACTGTCTGCTCAATCAAAGAATCCATTGTCCAATCTGCCGCGCAATCACATACTTCAAAGAGGAAATTTCTTATAATCTCTGTTCCTCTATGAGTGTGTGAAACTTCAGGATGGAATTGAACCGCATACAACTTCTTTTCTACATTCGCAATCGCTGCGATAGGGCAATTGTCAGTAGAAGCTACTACCTTAAAATCTGGAGGAGGAAGTTCTATTTGATCAGTATGGCTCATCCAAACAATAGTGTCTCTTTCTATGCCTTTAAACAAAGGAATAGTATTATTTAAGACAATTTCTGTCTTGCCATATTCCTTTACAGGGGCAGGAGCCACTTTTCCACCTAAAAGCTCTGTCATAAGCTGTGCGCCATAACATATCCCTAATACAGGATAGCCCAATTCAAAAATTTCTTTATCACACTTAGGAGCATTTTGTACGTAGACACTGGCTGGCCCTCCAGAAAGCACAATTCCCTTTGGCTCTTTTTTTCGTATTTCCTCTGGAGAAATATTGTAAGGAACAATTTCACAAAAGACATTTGCTTCTCTTATTCTTCTGGCAATTAATTGGGTATACTGCCCTCCAAAATCTAAAATAAGCACTACTTCACGTTTAATCCCCATTAAAATCCTCCTCTTTTATCTCAAATTATAATTAGGAGCTTCTTTTGTAATAATTATATCATGAGGATGACTTTCAGTTAATCCCGCCTGTGTTATTTTCACAAATTTTGTTTTAGTCCTCAATTCTTCAATATTGTGAACACCACAATATCCCATTCCTGCTCTCAAACCGCCAACCAATTGATAAACTGTTTCTTTTAAAGGCCCTTTATAGGGCACCCTTCCTTCTACTCCTTCTGGTACAAATTTAGTAACATCTTCTTGGAAATACCTATCGGAACTTCCCTCTTTCATTGCTCCTAAGGAACCCATACCTCTATATACCTTATAACTCCTACCTTGATATATTTCAATTTCCCCAGGGCTTTCCTCCGTTCCAGCAAAAAGACTCCCCAGCATAACCACAGAAGCCCCTGCTGCAATGGCTTTTACAATGTCTCCTGAATACTTTATTCCCCCATCTGCTATTATAGGTATTCCATACTTGTCCGCTTCTTGAGCACAATCATAAATAGCAGTAATTTGGGGAACTCCTACTCCAGCGATCACTCTCGTAGTGCAAATTGACCCTGGTCCAATGCCAACTTTTACGCAGTCAGCCCCTCTTTCAATTAAATCTCTTGTAGCCTCAGCCGTAGCTACATTTCCTGCTATTAGTTGTAAATCTGGGTATTTCTCTTTTATCTTAGAGACAGCCTCTAAAACTCCCTTAGAATGGCCGTGAGCTGTATCTATTACGATAGCATCTACTCCCGCTTCTACTAATGCTTTAACTCTGTCCATCATGTCTTTTCCAACACCGACAGCAGCAGCCACTAAAAGTCTTCCCTTGCCATCTTTTGCAGCATTGGGAAATTCTATTGCCTTTTCTATGTCCTTTATAGTTATGAGTCCTTTTAAAACGTTGTTTTCATCCACTAAAGGCAATTTTTCTATTTTATGTTTTTTTAGTATCTGTCTTGCTTCCTCTAAAGTGGTTCCAGGAGGAGCAGTTACTAAATTGTCTTTTGTCATAACTTCTCTTATAGGTTTATCCAAATCATCTTCAAATCTTATATCACGATTAGTTATTATTCCTACAAGTTTTGAATCCACAGTGATAGGTACTCCCGATATTCTATACCTTGCCATGAGTTCTGCAGCATCTCTTATGGTATGATCAGGAGAAAGATAGAAAGGATCTGTTATTACCCCATGCTCTGACCTTTTAACTTTGTCAACCTCTAATGCTTGTCTTTCAATAGGCATGTTTTTGTGAATTACTCCTATGCCGCCTTCCCTTGCTATAGCTATAGCAAGTTTGGATTCTGTAACCGTATCCATACCTGCACTCATTAAGGGAATATTTAAAGTGATTTTCTTGGTAAGTTTTGTTTTTAAATCTACATCCTTAGGAAGGACTTCAGATTTTGCAGGAATTAAAAGAACATCATCAAAAGTTAATCCTTCTTTAACAAACTTTTCCTCCATAGATTACATCTCCCTTTTAGTATTATTATAACACACTTAGCAAATAAAATCTTTGCTAAATAATTAGATTACTTCAAAACTTTACAGTTTATACACTTGAATAAATTAAAGGCCTGAGGGCAGAATTTCCTCAGGCCAAAACAAATGGCAAATTCCGCCCATAGTAAAGCAGTTTACGGCTGCTTTGTAGAAACTCCCGTGCCATATCCACAGGATTATATGGACTTTCTTAAAAAGTTATTAATTTGTCTAAATAATTTATTATTCAATATATCAAATTTACATGTCTCTGTCAACAGCACAAAAACAGCAAAAAACTAACTTTTCATATAAAATCGAGTAGGAGCTGAATAATTATTTTATTCAGCGTCCTCTCACACCACCGTACGTACCGTTCGGTATACGGCGGTTCATTAGGAATTGTGTACAATTAGATATCTTTGGGATAAACTCTTATAACCTATGCTTTCAAAGTATTTATTTGTAAGAGTCTTATTTAGGATTGGGCTATTGGATATTCTCCAGTAGCCTTTCCTTGTATTGGCGTATTCCCAGGCTTTTTGTTCTTCTACTCCTAGTTTTACTAAGTTATCATGCTTCGTTTTTATCTTCTTCCATTGTTTCCATATACATGCCCTTAGTCTTCGCCTTATCCATTCGTCAAGGGTTTTCATTATGCTTTTCGCGTCTGCTAATCCAAAATAGTTGACCCATCCTGTTGTTATTTGATTTAGTCTTTTTATTCTGTTTTCCATGCTTATTCCCTTGTTCCGATTGGTTATTTCTCTTACTTTTTCCTTAAACCTTTTGATGGATTTTTCATGGATTCTTATTCTTACTTCGTTTTCTTTTGTATAGAATGAAAATCCAAGAAATTTTCTTCTCCATGGTCTATCTACAGCACTTTTTGCTTCGTTGACTTTTAGTTTTAATTTGCTTTCTATGAATTTCTTTATGCTCTTCATTACTCTGTCTCCTGCAGACCTGCTTTTTACATATATGTTGCAGTCATCTGCATATCGGCAGAATTTATGCCCTCGTTTCTCAAGTTCTTTGTCTAGTTCGTCCAACATTATGTTTGCTAATAGGGGACTTAATGGCCCTCCTTGGGGTGTCCCTTCTTCTGTTGATACTTTGATTCCGTTTATCATTACTTCTGATTCTAGGTATCTTCGTATTAACTTTAGTACCCTTTTATCTCCTATCCGCTTTTCTAGTTTGGACATTATTATGTCGTGGTTTACTCTGTCAAAGAACTTTTCTAAGTCCATATCTACAACCCATGTGTATCCTTCATTTATGTATGCTTCTGCGGCTTTTATTGCGTCTTTTGCACTGCGTCCTGGTCTGAATCCATAACTGCTATCAGAAAATGTATGGTTGTAGACTTTATTTAGTATTTGGGCTATTGCTTGTTGTATTAGTCTGTCTAGTACTGTAGGTATTCCTAGTAGTCTTTTTCCTCCATCAGGTTTGGGAATTTCTACTCTTCGCACTGGTTGTGGTTTGTATTTCCCCTCCAGCAGTTGTTGTTTTATGGTTGCCCAGTTTTCTTTGAGATACGGTAGAAGTTCATCTACTCCCATCCCATCGACTCCATGGCTTCCTTTATTTGCAACAACGCGCTTGTATGCTGCTTCCATGTTCCCTCGTTCTACTATCATTTCAAGCATCTTGCCGGTATATCTTTGTACCTCGTTTCTTCCATCTTCCGACGCCGATGATATACTATGCACTTCCGTTGTCTTTTGAAATTCCATTTCTCTATTCAACGGATAGCCTCTTTGTTGAGTTGTCTGCAGTCTCTGCATATCTTTCGAGTCCATAAGATTTCCAAAACCTCCTAACGTTCGGTCCTTCCTTATCTATTCATGTCTAGATAAGTACTATGACCTCTGCTGACTTCTCAAGGTTCAGCCATACATCACTGCATGGGTTGTCACTTCAGATTTTACTTCCATGACTTATCCTTGAGACCTCCCCGGGTAAGAACGATAACTTTCATCTCATATATCTGCCAGATTTACTGTATGGGATTCGGGTAGTGTTGGACTTCGTTTTGTTACGCAAACTCATCCATCCCAATTCAGCCTCTTATCTGGTTCTTGTTCATCAGACCGAGATTTTGCCTTAAGCTTCCTTCAGATTCCACCTCACGATGGACACCCTTGCTCTTGGCTAGTGGTTCCCACTACCAAGCCCACAGCGGACTTTCACCGCCTAGTTATCGCCCATGCCGGGCGCACATCGAGTAGGAGCTGAATAATTATTTTATTCAGCGTCCTCTCACACCACCGTACGTACCGTTCGGTATACGGCGGTTCATTAGGAATTGTGTACAATTAGATATCTTTGGGATAAACTCTTATAACCTATGCTTTCAAAGTATTTATTTGTAAGAGTCTTATTTAGGATTGGGCTATTGGATATTCTCCAGTAGCCTTTCCTTGTATTGGCGTATTCCCAGGCTTTTTGTTCTTCTACTCCTAGTTTTACTAAGTTATCATGCTTCGTTTTTATCTTCTTCCATTGTTTCCATATACATGCCCTTAGTCTTCGCCTTATCCATTCGTCAAGGGTTTTCATTATGCTTTTCGCGTCTGCTAATCCAAAATAGTTGACCCATCCTGTTGTTATTTGATTTAGTCTTTTTATTCTGTTTTCCATGCTTATTCCCTTGTTCCGATTGGTTATTTCTCTTACTTTTTCCTTAAACCTTTTGATGGATTTTTCATGGATTCTTATTCTTACTTCGTTTTCTTTTGTGTAGAATGAAAATCCAAGAAATTTTCTTCTCCATGGTCTATCTACAGCACTTTTTGCTTCGTTGACTTTTAGTTTTAATTTGCTTTCTATGAATTTCTTTATGCTCTTCATTACTCTGTTTCCTGCAGACCTGCTTTTTACATATATGTTGCAGTCATCTGCATATCGGCAGAATTTATGCCCTCTCCTTTCAAGTTCTTTGTCTAGTTCGTCCAACATTATGTTTGCTAATAGGGGACTTAATGGCCCTCCTTGGGGTGTCCCTTCTTCTGTTGATACTTTGATTCCGTTTATCATTACTTCTGATTCTAGGTATCTTCGTATTAACTTTAGTACCCTTTTATCTCCTATCCGCTTTTCTAGTTTGGACATTATTATGTCGTGGTTTACTCTGTCAAAGAACTTTTCTAAGTCCATACCTACAACCCATGTGTATCCTTCATTTATGTATGCTTCTGCGGCTTTTATTGCGTCTTTTGCACTGCGTCCTGGTCTGAATCCATAACTGCTATCAGAAAATGTATGGTTGTAGACTTTATTTAGTATTTGGGCTATTGCTTGTTGTATTAGTCTGTCTAGTACTGTAGGTATTCCTAGTAGTCTTTTTCCTCCATCAGGTTTGGGAATTTCTACTCTTCGCACTGGTTGTGGTTTGTATTTCCCCTCCAGCAGTTGTTGTTTTATGGTTGCCCAGTTTTCTTTGAGATACGGTAGAAGTTCATCTACTCCCATCCCATCGACTCCATGGCTTCCTTTATTTGCAACAACGCTTGTATGCTGCTTCCATGTTCCCTCGTTCTACTATCATTTCAAGCATCTTGCCGGTATATCTTTGTACCTCGTTTCTTCCATCTTCCGACGCCGATGATATACTATGCACTTCCGTTGTCTTTTGAAATTCCATTTCTCTATTCAACGGATAGCCTCTTTGTTGAGTTGTCTGCAGTCTCTGCATATCTTTCGAGTCCATAAGATTTCCAAAACCTCCTAACGTTCGGTCCTTCCTTATCTATTCATGTCTAGATAAGTACTATGACCTCTGCTGACTTCTCAAGGTTCAGCCATACATCACTGCATGGGTTGTCACTTCAGATTTTACTTCCATGACTTATCCTTGAGACCTCCCCGGGTAAGAACGATAACTTTCATCTCATATATCTGCCAGATTTACTGTATGGGATTCGGGTAGTGTTGGACTTCGTTTTGTTACGCAAACTCATCCATCCCAATTCAGCCTCTTATCTGGTTCTTGTTCATCAGACCGAGATTTTGCCTTAAGCTTCCTTCAGATTCCACCTCACGATGGACACCCTTGCTCTTGGCTAGTGGTTCCCACTACCAAGCCCACAGCGGACTTTCACCGCCTAGTTATCGCCCATGCCGGGCGCACATAAAAAAGGATTCTAACTATAAGATAGTTAGAATCCTTGATATTACTAATTTCTATGGTAATGGTGCGCCCGAGAGGACTCGAACCTCCGGCACGCAGTTTAGGAAACTGCTGCTCTATCCTGCTGAGCTACGGGCGCTTAATATTATTACAAAAGTATTTTATCAGACAATCGCAAAAGTGTCAAGTTTAAAAAGCTTAAAAAAGGCTGAGCCTCAACTCAGCCTTTTTTGATTACATCATATCCATTCCTGCTCCGGGATTTGGCATTCCTGTATTCTTCTCTGGTATGTCTACTACTATTGCCTCTGTTGTGAGTATCATTGAAGCAATTGACGCAGCATTTTGTAAAGCTGTCCTTGTAACTTTTGTTGGGTCCACAATACCTGCTTTGAACATGTCTGTGAATTCTTCCTTGTAAGCATCATATCCGAAGTTTGGATCTTTAGCAGCTTTTATTTTTTCTACTATTACAGAACCGTCAACACCAGCATTTGTTGCAATTTGTCTTACAGGCTCTTCTAATGCTCTTAATACTATCTTAGCACCCGTCTTGAAATCACCCTCTAAGGAGTCAACTACTTTTTGTACATCTTCTATTACATTGAGAAGGGCAATACCGCCACCAGGTACTATACCCTCTTCTACTGCTGCTTTTGTAGCTGCTAATGCGTCTTCAATTCTGTGTTTCTTTTCTTTGAGTTCTGTCTCAGTTGCAGCACCAGCTTGAATTACAGCTACACCACCAGCCAATTTTGCAAGTCTTTCTTGTAATTTCTCTCTGTCATAGTCTGATGTCGTTTCTTCAATCTGAGCTTTTATTTGATTTACTCTCTTCTTAATTTCTGATGGATCACCTGCGCCACCTACAATTGTTGTATATTCTTTCGTAACTTTTACTTGTCTTGCACGGCCAAGCATATCTAATCTTACATCTTTCAAGTCATAACCTAATTCTTCGGAAATTACTTGACCGCCTGTGAGTATTGCTATATCTTGTAACATTTCTTTTCTTCTGTCACCAAAACCAGGAGCTTTTACAGCTACACATGTAAATGTACCTCTTAATTTGTTAACAATTAATGTTGCCAATGCTTCTCCTTCTACGTCATCAGCAATAATGAGAAGCTTCTTGCCCTGCTGTACTATTTGTTCTAAGAGTGGTAACAAATCTTGAATATTTGAGATTTTTTTATCTGTTATAAGAATAACAGGCTCTTCTAATACTGCCTCCATTTTTTCAGCATCTGTCACCATATAAGGGGAGATATATCCTCTGTCAAATTGCATTCCTTCAACAACTTCAAGAGTTGTACCTAATGTTTTTGATTCTTCAACAGTTATAACTCCATCTTTTCCTACTTTGTCCATTGCTTCTGCAATGAGCTTTCCTATCTCTTCATCAGCTGCTGATATAGAGGCAACGTGAGCAATTGACTCTTTATTATCTATAGGTTTAGATATCCTCTTTAATCCCTCAACTGCAGCATCAACAGCTTTTGCAATGCCTCTTCTTAAAAGCATTGGGTTAGCTCCTGCAGCGAGGTTTTTAAGCCCTTCACGAACCATTGCTTGTGCTAAAAGTGTTGCAGTTGTTGTACCGTCACCAGCAATATCATTAGTTTTTGTAGCTGCTTCTTTCAAAAGCTGAGCCCCTTGATTTTCAAATGGGTCTTCTAATTCAATTTCTCTCGCAATTGTAACACCGTCATTTGTTACTGTTGGGGAACCATACTTTTTGTCAAGTACCACATTACGACCTCTTGGTCCTAGTGTAACTTTTACAGTATCCGCAACTGCATTAACTCCTCTTTCTAATGCTCTACGAGCTTCTTCACCATATTTGATTTGTTTTGCCATTTTTAACTACCTCCTTATTCGATAATTGCTAGAATATCGCTTTCTCTTAAAAGTAAATATTCTTCACCATCTAATTTAACTTCTGTCCCAGCATACTTGGAGAAGATTACTCTATCACCGACTTTAACTTCTAATTCTACCTTTTTGCCGTCTATGTATTCCCCTGTTCCTACTGCAACTACTTCACCTTGTTGTGGTTTTTCTTTTGCTGTACCAGGTAGAATGACTCCACCTTTTGTAACTTCTTCTGCCTGGATTACTTTGACCACAACTCTGTCTCCGAGCGGTTTTAATCTCATACTCTTTATCCCTCCTCCTTCATTTGTTAGCACTCAACTTATGTGAGTGCTAATCCCAATCTCTATATTAATTTAAGTGGTAAAACATATCAAACCTTATTATAGCCTATTTTAGGCCATATAATCTGATTATTTATGATTTTGCCCAAATATTATGATTTTATGCCATTATTTATCGATTTAGACTATGTTTCTGTATTTTGTATTTAAAAATAAAAAAATACAGGGAAAATATTTATTCCCCTTTACCTTCAGATTTAACTAATCCTTGTTGTTTAAGATAATTAATCATATTATACATATACTGCTGCTGTTCCTTTGTCAACATAGATTTTAGATTGTCTATAATTGCTACCTGCTGGTCAGATAATCCTTGAGGTAATGAATTGTTTTCTTCTTTCTCTAATTGTTCCTCTGTTTCTTTTTTATTGGTATCTAAAATTTTATCTCCTTCCTCTATTTTCGATATTTCCCCTTTATCTTCTATTCTTTCTATTTCCTCTTTATTTTCTTCTGCTTTTTGCTCTTCTTCCTCCATACTCCTAGTAGAAGATTGTAATTGTTTTTTCTCTTCTTTCATGCTGTTCATAATCCCCTCTGCTTTGTTTAATACTTCCAACAATTTTATATTCTTTGCCAGCTTATCAGTTTCTTCTAACTTTTCTTCAGGAATTATAGGTCTTAGGGCCTCATAAATATCAATTATTTTGTCGAAAATATTGTCTTTATCTTCTTCTTTTGAATATTTCTCCATTTTTTCTTGCAAATTCTTCAACGCTTCATGAAATTTTAAAAACTTATCTATCACAATTTTTTTATCTTCCGTTATGTAGGGTTTTATCGCTTTCAAAATTCCTATTTTATCTACTTCTACTTTTTCTGCCACTTCAATTTCTTCTTCTGAAAGGCTCATCAATTTTTTTTGTATTTCAATTATTTCGGCTATTTTAGAGAAAATATCTACATAATATTGGTCTCTCTTGTTTAGATAAGGCTTTATGCTACCTACAAAATCTTTTCCCTTTGTTATCACTTCGTACACATCTATTGAAGTTTTTTTATTTTCCTGCGGTGAAGATAATTCATCTTTATCTTCTTCTGTAACTTCTTCTTTTTCTCTTTCCTTTTCTATACCCATTACCTGAAATCTCACAAATGCTACTATCAAAAGTTCTACAGCAAGTATTTTTAATAAAAACTCCTTTTGCAAAACAAATTCCCCCTATTTTTAATCTCTTACTAAATATATGTAAGGGGCTAGTCTATTATTATAGACCACCCCTATTTTTTGTCTAATTTTTTTCCCAAATAATTATTCCTGGAACAAATAGAAGTATTAAAATTATTATTATGAAAATCCAAAACCATCCTGCAACAAAACCTGCTCCTTTTTCTTCTGGCATAAATACTACCTGGTTACCCAAACTGTACAAAAATGTACAGTTTAGATAGCTGGGGTATTTGTAGTCCGCCTTTCAGGCTTTCCCAGCCCCAGCAGGCGGTATTTGGGAAAGCCATAGCCCCTGCCCCAAGAAGCAGGAACTCACGTCCTTACGGGTCTCCCCACTTGCCCCGAATGTAATACACCCTTCAGGGCAGAGACATCTCTTAATACCCTCTCAGGGGAGAGTGGCGTTACCACCGCTACCTTGAGAACTCGCCAGAAATCATAGGTACTAAAACTTGTTCCATCCAGAGGTTCTAGCACCCTTCCTGGCTCACTCTCAAGACTTTGTAAAAATTCTATTGCTTTGTTTATCTCCTTTATATATTTCTCTCTTAAATGCTTGTTTCTGATGGTTTTCTTTACGTACTCTTTTAATTCTTCTAATTCTTCTACAGTCAATGCGTTGAGAAACTTTATATAATTGTCTGGTATCTTTTCTTGCAGTCCCAACCCTCTTCTTGCTATTACATAGGCTGCTGCTATATCTTTTGTTATCATATACTGCGGTGCATATTTTAACATCCCTATTATTGAGGTGTAAGAAGGATTGACTTCTATTACTTCTATCCCTTCTCTTTTTGCTAGTGCTTTTATTTTTGAAAGAAGTGATTTATAGCTAAAGCTATGTCTTATTCTTCTTGATTTTCTCCCTGAAAAGTCTCCTCTTTTGCCTTTGTCTTTTATTTCTAAGTCTTCAATTACTATTGCTTTATTTTTCTTTTTTGCTATCTTTACTATTTCATGAGCATATTGCCATCTGAAATATTCTCTTTTGTCTTTACTGCCACTTGCAAGCTCTGGCATTGGCATATTCCCATAGCTTATTAGATTCCCTTTTTCATCTACTTCTACCCATGATATGTTGTCTGGATATGCATTTATATCTATCCCTATTGCTCCTTTTTCTTTTGTTATTTTTATTTCTGGATATTCTTCTTCAATAGCAAAATAGGCGTATATATTGCCATTTTTGAGTTTTAATTCTACAGAGTAGGGTATGTTTGATTCTCTAATTTCCTGCAGAAGTTCTTCTCTTCTCTTATTCTTTTTGTAGCCTGCTTGTATTTTCGCATATGCATATTTTCTTTCTCCTACATTTATCCTTAAAAAAGTGCCATTTTCTTTTGCTTCTATCCTTGTATTGAGATTACCTTTTTTGCTTTTATCTCCTCTTGAATAGAGATTCCCTTTTCTTTTTTCTTGCCACCTATTTTTTAATTTTTTATACGCTTTTCCATTTATATGGCGTTTTTGGAGTTTTTTAAATAGCTTTTTCCCACCAAAAATGACCTTCTTTGGGTTATTCCCTAATTCTCTGACAGATTCTAATGCGCTTTCTGCTTTCATTATTGCATCATCTACATACCTTGAGTTTAAGTCAAATGTTCCCTGAAGGTCTCTTTTTAGTGTGTTTCTATCATAGCCTTCTAGAAACCTTTTATATGCAAATCTCATGCAGGGTGACCATCTTCTCATTAAGTCTAATACTATTTGTTTGTCCTGTTGATTTAAAAAAATGAGTTTAGCCTGTATTACTATCATGCTCTTTGCTCCTTTGTCCGTAAATTCTTGCTGCAAAAGATGTTACTATTGCTATTAAGTCCTCTGCTAGTTCTTTCTTTGCATCTTCCTCGTCTTCTTTCCCGTCTAAAACTATAAGCTCCACCCCAAAGCTTTCCATGAAAAATTTGAGATATTCAAAGCCAAATCTCGCTAGTCTATCAGGATATTCTATTACAACTTTTTCAACTTCTCCTCTTTTTATCTTGTTCAAAAGCTTTAATAAGCCTCTTCTATTTTCATTTACGCCACTTGCTATTTCGGATATGACTTCATACTGCCATCCTTGGGAATTAGCGTATTCTTCAAGCCTTCTAATTTGATTCTTAAGATATTCTTCTTGTTTCTTTGTGGACACTCTTGCATACAAAACTACTTTAGGTTTTGGTTTTTCTTCCAGCATACCTAATAACTTCTCTATATCTTCTTTTTTGTACCTTCTTCTTCCTTTTGGTGTTCTAACTGGGGTTATTAATCCTTCCTTTTCCCAGTTTATTAATGTAATTCTGCTTATATCATACAGCTCTTTAACCTTTTTTATAGTTAATAACATCCATCATCATCTAATTAAAATTATATCATTTTTTACTACCAATTTTAACTGTTTTGACCTCCCTTCAAACAGGTAAATGGTAGTAAAATAAAGCTTTTCATATTTAGCTAATATATAATACGTAATTTTAAGAATTTGTGTTACCAAAATTAATGCCTGTTAATGACCACAAAAATCGCTTTGCTTTTTTCGCGGTTTTTCTTCCTGCAAAATTACAAGTATTAAAAAGAAAAATAGTAGACTTTCAAGCTCAAATCTTACATCCAACAGCAAAGTTAAAATTACAAAAAAGAACAACAGAGTATCTCCAGAAAAAGACATATATTATCACTCCACACGCTTCAAATTTTTTAAATCGAGTAGGAGCTGAATAATTATTTTATTCAGCGTCCTCTCACACCACCGTACGTACCGTTCGGTATACGGCGGTTCATTAGGAATTGTGTACAATTAGATATCTTTGGGATAAACTCTTATAACCTATGCTTTCAAAGTATTTATTTGTAAGAGTCTTATTTAGGATTGGGCTATTGGATATTCTCCAGTAGCCTTTCCTTGTATTGGCGTATTCCCAGGCTTTTTGTTCTTCTACTCCTAGTTTTACTAAGTTATCATGCTTCGTTTTTATCTTCTTCCATTGTTTCCATATACATGCCCTTAGTCTTCGCCTTATCCATTCGTCAAGGGTTTTCATTATGCTTTTCGCGTCTGCTAATCCAAAATAGTTGACCCATCCTGTTGTTATTTGATTTAGTCTTTTTATTCTGTTTTCCATGCTTATTCCCTTGTTCCGATTGGTTATTTCTCTTACTTTTCCCTTAAACCTTTTGATGGATTTTTCATGGATTCTTATTCTTACTTCGTTTTCTTTTGTATAGAATGAAAATCCAAGAAATTTTCTTCTCCATGGTCTATCTACAGCACTTTTTGCTTCGTTGACTTTTAGTTTTAATTTGCTTTCTATGAATTTCTTTATGCTCTTCATTACTCTGTTTCCTGCAGACCTGCTTCTTACATATATGTTGCAGTCATCTGCATATCGGCAGAATTTATGCCCTCGTTTCTCAAGTTCTTTGCCTAGTTCGTCCAACATTATGTTTGCTAATAGGGGACTTAATGGCCCTCCTTGGGGTGTCCCTTCTTCTGTATTAGTCTGTCTAGTACTGTAGGTATTCCTAGTAGTCTTACTCCTCCATCTGGTTTGGGAATTTCTACTCTTCGCACTGGTTGTGGTTTGTATTTCCCCTCCAGCAGTTGTTGTTTTATGGTTGCCCAGTTTTCTTTGAGATACGGTAGAAGTTCATCTACTCCCATCCCATCGACTCCATGGCTTCCTTTATTTGCAACAACGCTTGTATGCTGCTTCCATGTTCCCTCGTTCTACTATCATTTCAAGCATCTTGCCGGTATATCTTTGTACCTCGTTTCTTCCATCTTCCGACGCCGATGATATACTATGCACTTCCGTTGTCTTTTGAAATTCCATTTCTCTATTCAACGGATAGCCTCTTTGTTGAGTTGTCTGCAGTCTCTGCATATCTTTCGAGTCCATAAGATTTCCAAAACCTCCTAACGTTCGGTCCTTCCTTATCTATTCATGTCTAGATAAGTACTATGACCTCTGCTGACTTCTCAAGGTTCAGCCATACATCACTGCATGGGTTGTCATTTCAGATTTTACTTCCATGACTTATCCTTGAGACCTCCCCGGGTAAGAACGATAACTTTCATCTCATATATCTGCCAGATTTACTGTATGGGATTCGGGTAGTGTTGGACTTCGTTTTGTTACGCAAACTCATCCATCCCAATTCAGCCTCTTATCTGGTTCTTGTTCATCAGACCGAGATTTTGCCTTAAGCTTCCTTCAGATTCCACCTCACGATGGACACCCTTGCTCTTGGCTAGTGGTTCCCACTACCAAGCCCACAGCGGACTTTCACCGCCTAGTTATCGCCCATGCCGGGCGCACGTAAACAGGGCTCTATCGCAGGATAGAGCCCTTTAAAATTACTTGAGTTCATTGAAAAACCAGCCTAATCCGCCATCCATTATTATTACAAGGAGTATGAAGAAGAACAGCAATGTCTCTAAAGACCATGTTACATTAAGCCAGCCTCCACCAAGCGCTAATACAAGTATCAAGAAGAAAAACAACAAATTGCTTTCGCCAAAAACTGAACTTGTTCCTGCCATATTGATCCCCCTTTAAGCAATTTTTAACACCTAATCAAGCCTTTGGTTCTTCAACAATGAAACCTGGAACAAACAAGAGGATTAAAAGTATTATGATTATAATCCAAAACCACCCAAATCCTGCTCCGCTTTTATCTACTGGCATAAATATTTTCCTCCTTTCAAGCTTCAACCTTTTTATATGGAGGTCTTTTCAGACCTACTACATAATATGACATAACTTCATATGGTGACACTTTTTAAATTTCCACTAACAAATTTTTATATTTCACATATTGTGTTAATAGCATGAAAGGAGGTAAGCTAATGAATTTAATTCCTATATTTGCTTTTTCAAAAATCGCAAAAGAAATTTATGTAACAAACAAAATTGACAAAAGACTTTTATATAAAGCTATGTACTTGAGAAGCGAATGTGTTCCAGTGATTTTATATTCCCACCTTCCTTATGAGGTCTTAAAAAAAAGAGTTGAAAAATTAGGTGGCAGCATAAAATTTGAACTGCCGATTATAAAAGCTTGGTCAGTGAATTTGCCCTGTGACAAATTAAAAAATTTTGCAGCACTAAAAGGAGTTCATTTCATAGCAGAAGATTCAACTGTGAAGCTTCAGCTTAACATCGCTACACAAGAAATTGCCTCTCGAAAAGTCAACGATTTAGGCTATACAGGAAAAGGAGTAACAATTGCCTTTTTAGATACAGGAATATATCCTCATCCTGATTTTACCAAACCAAAAAATCGCATAGTGGTATTTCACGATGTAGTAAACGGAAAAAAACAGCCTTATGACGACAACGGCCACGGCACTCACGTAGCTGGAGATGCAGCAGGAAATGGATACACTTCTAATGGAAAATACAAAGGAGTAGCCCCTGAAGCTAATATAGTAGCAGTAAAAGTATTAGATGCTTATGGTAGAGGCTTGTCCTCTGACATATTAGCGGGGATGCAATGGGTTTTAGACAATAAAGACAAATACAATATACGAATAGTTTCCCTATCAATAGGAGAAACGCCCTCTCTCCCTACTTTCCTTGATCCTTTAGTAAGGGGAGTTGATACTTTATGGAAAAATGGCTTAGTAGTAACAGTAGCAGCAGGAAATTCCGGACCTAATTACAATACAATAACTTCTCCGGGTACCAGTAAAAATGCAATAACAGTGGGAGCAGTGGATGACAAAAGAACTTCTGATATAAGCGATGATGAAATAGCTCAATTTTCTGGAAGAGGCTCACCTTATCTATACAAACCAGACGTAGTAGCTCCAGGAGTAAAAATAATCTCAACTGCTTCAGGAAATGTACCTTTTGGAGCAGATGAAATAATGATAAATAAGGCCTACAGAAGCGCTACAGGAACTTCTATGGCAACTCCAATCGTAGCAGGTGCAGCAGCACTACTCCTTGAAAAAAATCCTAATTTGACTAATGTACAAATAAAAAATATTTTAAAATCGACAGCAGTAAAAATTGACGATGCAGGATTATGGACACAAGGAAGTGGAATGATAAATATAGAAGAAGCTTTAAAAAAAGCATGAGGGGCTAGCCCCCTCATTTTAATGACCTATGTCCTAGTCCAATTGCCACTTCATTTAAGTTTAGCATCCCTACAGCAAAAAACACACAAACACAAAGATGCTCATCAGCATAGGCAATGCCTATTTTTCCACCTACATTAAGTCCCATAGCTTTGTTCATGACTTGTATAGCAGCTTCATGCGCAGCTCCTGCTACAGCTCCTTCTGCAGCGTGTGTGTCTTCTATAATTCCTTCTCTTTTAGCCGCTACTACCGCTCTTTCAATAATTTTAGATATAGAATTTACGTATTCTCCACCATAGTCAACAGCTGCAACTTTTACTCCTTGTTGCCAATATTTGTTTTTTAGTATTTCTTCCTCTTCCCTTGTACACATAGCCATTTTTATTGCAATTCTTGCCACATCAATGCTTTTCATTGGCTTCATATTCACACCGCCTAAAATCCTTTTATCATGTTTAGTAAAATCTGATAAAAAATAGGTATAAAAATAGCTGGCAACAAATTCCCCACTTTTATATTCTTAATCTCCAACATATTCAAAGAAATCGCAAATATCAATACTCCTCCTACAGCTGTCATGTCGTCAATCACTGGTTTTGTCAAAAGCCCTTGCAAAAAAGATGCACCTAATGAAATAGAACCTTGATACAAAAATACCGAAATAGCTGAAAAAACAACACCTATTCCAAAAGTAGAAGCAAAAATTATTGAGGAAATGCCATCTAGCACAGATTTAGCAAATAATATACTATGGTCTCCTGAAAGTCCATCTTTCAAAGAACCAACAATCGCCATTGCACCGATGCAATAAACTAAACTAGCTGTTACAAATCCTTTACTTATTGTAGAACTGTTATCTTTACTCAATTTTTTTGCAACACATCCCCTAACTTATTAAGATACCCTTCAATGTCTAAAGCCTCTCCTATAACACCGCCTATCACAAGACTTACAATTGCTACCATCAAATTATTAAACTGAAGGCCACTGGAAATCCCTATTATCATCACACTTAAGGCGACACCCTGCATGACTATATTTTTAAACCTTTCCGGAATTCCTACTTTAAGAAGAGTGCCAATAGTACCACCCACAATTATTGCAATTGAATTTACAACAGTTCCTAACATTTATTTCTTCCTTTCGTTAAAGATTTTTTTCCCCATCTCCCTGCCATAGTAAAATAAATACTGTTGAGCAAATCCAGACAAATCTCCAAATTTATCTATTGCAAACAGTTGAATCTCCAAAGGGGTCCCTTCTCTTTTTAAATACAGATACTCAACAATTCTTTTTATCCATACATCTGTAGGAAAAGTATCGTATCTGCCTATAGAATACAAAATAACACAATCTGCAACTTTTGGACCTACCCCATTTATACTCATAAGAATATCTCTTATCTCATTAGTACTGTATTCAAACAACTTTAACAGGTCTATTTCTCCGGAAAAAACTTTGGAAGCAGCATCAAGTATATATTTCGCTCTAAAGCCACATTTTGTTTGGGCAATCGTCTCAACATCAAACATAACTAATTCTTCTGCTTTGGGAAAAGTATAATATACTCTGCCTTTATACTCAATTGGATTTCCAAAAGAACTAGCAAGATTTTCTATTACTTTCTTTATCTGTGGTATTCTGTTATTTTGAGAGATTATAAATGAAATAAGAGTTTCCCAAGTATCTTGGCGCAAAATCCTTATACCTTGCCCATATTGAATTGCTTCTTTTAATATAGGATCCTTTGAAAGATTTTCTTTTATTTGCTTGTAATCTCTTCCTAAATCAAAATAGTCAAACCAAATGTCATAAAAGTCATTTAAATCTGTATTGTCAATTATCAACACGTCTCCTTCCAATTTCACGTTTATCACTCTATCGTAAGCAACTCCTGTATAGCTTCCATCCTCTTCCTCATTCCATCTAAAACACTGCCCACACTCAAAAGTCTCTTTAAGGTTAAAATCTTCAATCCCCCTTACAATTACCTTTGTCCCCTTTTCTTCCACACTATATTTCATCTTCCTCACCCACATTGAGTTTATTTACTTACTAACTATCATATTTCTCTATCCTGTTAATTATTATTATATAATTTTTTCTGTACAAAAAAAAGCCGAAACCGGCTTTTTTATTAATACAAGTCATAATTTTTGTCTTTATTTTTTATTTCTCAAATATTCATCTATAGCTTTAGCTGCTTGTTTGCCTGCACCCATTGCAAGTATTACAGTTGCAGCACCAGTCACCGCATCGCCACCAGCAAACACACCCGGTTTTGAGGTTTTACCGGTTTCATCGGCAATTATGCCGCCCCATTTTTGAATCTCGATATCTTTTGTAGTGGAAGGAATCAAATTATTAGGGCTTGTTCCTAAAGCCATAATCACTGTATCTACTTCTATTGTAAACTCAGAGCCAGGTATTTCAATAGGTCTCCTTCTTCCTGAGCTATCAGGCTCACCTAATTCCATTCTTATTACATCCATACTTTTTACCCATCCATCTTCTGTCCCATTTATCCTTATTGGGTTAGCTAAAAACTCAAATTTTATACCTTCTTCAATAGCATGCTCTATCTCCTCCGCCCTTGCTGGCATCTCCTCTTTTGAACGCCTGTATACTACAGTTACTTCTTCCACACCATCAAGCCTTAGAGCAGAACGTGCAGCATCCATTGCAACATTTCCTCCACCTATTACAGCTACTCTCTTACCTACTACAATAGGAGTATCATATTCAGGAAATTTATATGCTTTCATAAGATTTATTCTTGTCAAAAATTCATTGGCAGAATAAACACCATTCAAATTCTTGCCCGGAATATCCATTAACTTAGGAAGTCCAGCACCTGTGCCAACAAATACTGCTTCAAAGCCTTCTTCCTCCATTAATTGGTCAATCGTAACTGTCCTTCCCACAACCACGTTAGTCTCAACTTTTGCACCTAATTTCTTTAATCTTTCTATTTCTGCTTCCACAATTCTCTTGGGTAATCTAAATTCGGGAATCCCATAGGTCAAAACTCCACCCAAAGCATGCAAAGCCTCAAAAATTGTAACATCATAGCCCATTTTTAGAAGGTCTCCTGCACAAGTAAGTCCTGCAGGTCCTCCACCTATTATAGCCACTTTTTTATTTTTCTTCTCAGGCTTTACTTCTTCTTCAATATTATTTTGAAGGGCATAATCAGCTACAAATCTCTCTAATCTTCCAATAGCAATAGGTTTGCCAATTTTATTTAATACGCAATTCTTTTCACACTGTTCTTCCTGCGGACATACTCTGCCACAGACGGCAGGTAAACTATTTGTACTCTTTATTATTTTATAAGCCTCTTCAAATTCTCTTTTCGTAATTGCTTTTATAAACTCTGGTATTCTCACATGGACGGGACACCCGGCCACACAAGTAGGTTTAGGACATTGTATACACCTTGAAGCTTCAGCAATTGCCTCCTCTTCAGTATATCCTAACGCTACTTCATTAAAATTTTTCCTTCTCTCTTTTGGATCCTGTTCTTTCATAGGCACTCTATCTTTAACGGCCATGGTGATCACCTCCATGATGTTGTTCATACAATTCTAATGACACTTTTTCTTGCTTTTTAAACATATTGAGCCTTGTCATTGCCAAATCAAAATTCACAAGGTGTCCATCAAAAATCGGCCCATCCATACATACAAACTTTGTCTCTCCTCCAACTTCAATCCTACAAGCGCCACACATACCTGTCCCATCTACCATCAATGGGTTCATACTTACTATAGTTGGTATATTGTATTCTTTAGTCATTTTGCAAACATTCTTCATCATTATAACAGGTCCTACAGTAATCACATAATCTACTTCTTTGTCATTTTCTAAAACCTCTTTTAAAATATCCGTGACAAATCCTTTTTTGCCAAGAGTACCGTCATCTGTAGCATAATGTACTTTATCACACACAGCTTCCATTTCTTTTTTGAAAATTACATATTCCTCACTTCGTCCACCTAAAATTGCCTCTACTTTATAACCTTCTTGATGTAACATTTTTAATTTTGGATAAAGAGCAGGTATACCTACACCACCGCCAACACCTAATATTTTTTGCATCTTTGGGAACTTCCATCGTATTACCCAAAGGCCCCACAAAATCTAAAATATAATCTCCTTCATTGAGAGTACCCAATAGCTTCGTCGATTTACCAACCTCTTGAAATACAATTGTAACTGTTCCCTTTTCCGGGTCATAATCTGCAATAGTAAGAGGAATTCTTTCCCCTTTATCATAAATTCTAATAATGACAAACTGGCCAGGCTTTGCACTCTTTGCAACTCTTGGCGCTTCAATATCCATGAGTTTGACTACAGGATTTAATACCTCTTTTCTCACGATTTTGTACATATCACACACCCTTTTCTCTAATATTTGTTTTTTCTATATACAAATTTTTTACATAAATGTCCATTTGCAGGACATTTATGGCCGTCATATACTCCAATTGTTTTTTTATATTTTTCATAGCTTCTTTTAATACAGGGATAATTTTGTACCCATACCTCATTGTAACGTCTACTTTTAAAATTATACCTTCAGGCCTTTTTTCTGTCAAAACTTTATTAACTTTGTAAACTTCATTAAATAAAATAAGTTCATGAGCCACTATTGAATTTATAACACTTTCAGAAATGGTATATTTACCTAAATAACTATAATTAGGCCTTACAATGGTTTTTTCAAAATACCCTTTGTTATTCCTCCTAAAAATCCTGAGAGGGTCTAAAAAATAGCCTGAGAACTGCTTTTTAACTTCGAAAGTTGGAACAGGGATAACATGTTTTCCTTCTAACAAGCGTTTTTCACGGGCTATTTCAATCTGTTTAGGTGGGACTACATCTTCAATATATATCCTTACACTCACTGGCGGAAGCCCTAACTTTTCAGCTATAGCATCCACCATTTTATCAGAAGTGCCTATTATAAGGATTTTATCCGGTTTCGCTTCTTCAATAGCTTTTTTTACTTCCTCTACATGCGTAGGATCAGTAAATAATGCTCTTTTTATCGCTCCAATTTTTGTAGCCTCTTTTTTAGCAGAAACCCCAGCAATAATGTTATGACCTTTTATTAAAATTCCATCATCAATGATATACCTAATGCCATACTTGCCAGCAATAAAAGAAGCATGATGGCTTTTCCCCGTCCCACTTTCTCCAACTAAAGAATAAACCTTCAACAGAGTAACCCCCTAAAAATGCAATATAAAAATCAACCAATAATCTTTTGAATTGTTTTACAATATTAATTATACGGTTTTATATAAATTTTTCAATCACAAAAAAAATAGTATTGCTTCAACATGTTATCGAAAAAATTAGCAATATATACCCCCCTATCCTATACCCCTACAAAGCTTATTATAACTTTCTTACTATTTTAAAGTCAAGACTATCCCCTTAAATATCTTTCATCAATTCTATTATTTAAGCAAAAATCGTACCAATAATTTTTTAAAATACTAAAATAAAAAGTGCCGAAAACTCGGCACAAAATCAATTTAAATCTATGTAAAAACTCAGGAAAATGTTGAAACCCACGAGGGAAGGGTAGAAAAGATCTTTGAGATGTATTACTTTTTCAACAAAACATCAGGAACTTGCGGCTTATAAAACCAGCCGATGCAAGCAGAAGTTACAAGTCCCAATGTGCCTATAAATGTAAGCAGCGTTCCTAATAGTGATAGTGGGTTAATTTTTTTCATTCACTTCACCTCCCACTCATCTTTATTTAATTATACAACATTTAAAAAGCTTTGTGTGGATTTCGGAACGAAAGTGTCATTTTAGGGAACGAAAATGCATTTTTTGCCTAAATATATCCAAATATTTACACAAAATCCCATTTTTTTATGTAATAAATACAATTTATTCCTTTAAAAACCACTAATTTTTTGTATAAAAATATATTCTTTGCTTAGATTTACATAAAAAGGCTGAAAAAAATAAAAAAATTTTTTTATATCCCTGCTTTTTTAAACAACGTATCTGCAATTTTTACTATAGTTTCTCCTAATGTAGTCCTCATAACAGCTTGTAGTGTAAAACCTATAGATACTAAAAACAATATTTTAATATAGACTATTGAATTGGCGAAAAATAAAAAAATATTTATACCAACTAAACTCAGAATTATAACCCTGTAAAATTTATTATCCTTCACTATCGCTAAAACTATAAAATATAACAATAGGCTTGTAAAAACTTTAAATTCTAAAGGAAAATGTATATCTACAAATTTTGCTAAAGCAGCAAAAGGTATGAAATAAACTGCCGTAAAAGTTACACATCTATTATAGGTTGAACAATGAGCTCCTCCTGTATTTATTCTCAAAAAAAGAGCAGAAAGCATTATTACTACAGTGTAAAAGCCAAACCCCAATATTAAAGAAATAGCATAAACTAAAGTAAATTCAATTATTACCCCTAAAATTAAGCTTATACCATATTGTATTTTTGCCATTTCAATATCCGTTAAATTTTGCGTTTTAAACAGTCTTTGTGTTAACCTCTCAGCTAACTTTTCGATATTAATTTTAATCACCCTCCAAAGAAAATTTGGGAATTTCTACAATAACGTCAAAATAACCTCCATCGGTTTGTACTTCTATTTCACCGCTATACTTTTCTACTATATTTCTGACAATATACAATCCTTCTCCTCTGCCTCTACCCTCTTTTGTAGAAAACCCTTCTTCAAAAAAGATGGATGGTTTTACATTTGTTTGAAAATTATATCTATTCTTTATGTGAAATATGTAATCTATTGGGTCTTCTTTCATCTCTATAATTATGTATTTATCTTTTTCCATTTCATCACAAGCCTCTATTGCATTGTCTATTAAATTTCCTAAAACCGAAACTAAATTAAGCACGTGTTTTTTGCTGCACTGGATTTGTGTATCACATTTAAAATCCACTTCAATATCTTTACTCTTAGCATTACTTATTTTCGAATAAAGCAATATATCAATTTCATTTACACCTGTGTTTATCGTCACTAAATTTTTATCAATTTCTTCCATATATGAAGACAAATAATTCTCCAGTTCACTATATCTTTTTTCCTTGACTAATTCAGAAATAATTATCAAGTGATTTTTAATATCATGGTGATTTTGCCTATAGATGCGATTTTGCTCTTCTATGTATTTAAATCTAATACTATTTATCAAAAATTGACGTTCTTCTTTATTTTTAGCATACAGCTCTCTTAACACAAAAATAGAAAACCCATTCAATATAAAAATTAAAATTCCTATGAAAATCCTAAACAACTCTTGATTTTTTGGCTGAAATACATCAAGACTTTTCATAAAATTGTTGTTTACTAGTATTACTATCAATACCATTTGCACTACATAAATCATCATCGCATTTTTGTAACTATCCTTAAACATAAAACCTCTTCCAATCTAACTATGATTTGTAAATAGCTTTTACTCTCCTCCTAAATTCTTCATACAATTCTTTAGAGAGATAAGCCTTATAATTTGAACCTTTAAAACGTATCTCAAAGGAAGTCCTATTGTTATCTTTCAACAGCTCAACTTTAAAGAGGTTCACTAAAAAAGACCGATTTGTTCTAAAAAACATGCTACCATCTAACAATTCCTCTATTTCTTTTAAAGAGTAATCACATATAAATTTTTCTTTTTGGGTATAAACTATGCTCCTTTTTTTACTGGCTTGAACACAATAAATTTCCTTTGGATTGATAAGCTTTACTCCATCTTCCGTCTTAAAAGGGATAACATTTTCTACTTCCAAAAGTTTTTTCTTTATCCTATATAAAGTTTCTCTCAGCCTCTTCTCATCAAGGGGTTTCTCAATATAATCAGAAGCATAAAGCTTTACAGCATCTTTTATGTATTCCTCAAAAGAAGTAATAAAAATTATTTCCAAAAAAGGCATGTATTCTCTAATCTTTTTCGCCACCTCAATGCCCGATATTCCTGGTAATCCTATATCTAAAATGGCAACGTCCGGTTTAATTTTAATTAATGCTTCTAATGCGTCATTTCCGTCTCCCGTAGAATATTCAACACTTACACCTTCCATTGTTAAAAGAATTTTTATGAGTTCTTTTTTAAAATTTATATCGTCTTCTGCAATGACTATTCTTAACATATAAATTCATCTCCCAATACATTACTCTGTAAATAGATAAAGTTTATATTTGCGTATAGCAAAAGAAACCAAAATTGCTATTAATAATTGGGGTAAAAAACACTCAAATCGTAAGACATAGTCCTTCAATAAAATTACAGGATCTATATCAAATAAAAATTGAATTGCCGTAACATTTAGATATTCTATTATTAAATAAATGGAGACGGATAAAATAACGCTCATCATACCCTTAAAAAAGTCCATAACTTTAAATACCAAAAACAAAATCATTAATACCCCGATATAAAGTATAACATTTACAATATAACTACTGACCAATGGCCTTATAAAGTACAATATGATTCCAGTAAGTAAGCTTATATACAAAATCTCTTTTGGCTTAAACTTTACTCCCCCTAAACCAAAAGCAATACTTATTATAACTGCTGCCTCTGGCACTGAAAACAAAAATACTTCCCAAATCGTCAACTTATCCATTTTTCTCGCCTTTCTACTTTACATAATCTCAAATATAATTGTAATTTTTATTAATTATGATGTCAATTAAAATTAAAAAACTGACAAGAGGACCAACATAAGCCTCTTATCAGTTTTCATTTTATACATATTCTTTTGCCTTTTCTTCACCGTTTAAAACTCTCAAAGCCCCTTGAGCTAAAGCTAGCATTTCCTCTTCTCCCGGATATACATAAATAGGTGCTATAAAATTTATTCTGTCTTTTATAAGTGTTACAAATTCCTCACTATATGCAATACCTCCAGTAATTCCTATTGCATCTACGTGTCCTTTAAGAACAGCTGCCATACTACCAATCTCTTTTGCAACTCTATATGCCATTGCTTCAAATACCAGTTTAGCATATTTATCTCCGTTATTTATTCTTTTTAATACTTCTCTGACATCATTTGTACCAAGAAGAGCTGTCATTCCTGGTTACCCAAACTGTACAAAACTGACAGTTTAGGCAGCTGGGGTATTTGTAATCCGCCCTTCAGACTTTCCCAGCCCCAGCAGGCGGTATTTGGGAAAGTCATAGCCCCTGCCCCAAGAAGCAGGAACTCACGCCATTACGGGTCTCCCCACTTGCCCTGAATTAGTAATTCCTTCAGGGTAGAGAAGTCTCTTGGTACCTTCTCAGGAGAGAGTGGTGTTACCACCGCTACCTTGAGAACTCGCCAGAAATCATAGGCACTAAAACTTGTTCCATCCAGAGGTTCTAGCACCCTCCCTGGCTCACTCTCAAGGCTTTGTAAAAATTCTATTGCTTTCTTTATCTCCTTTATATATTTCTCTCTTAAATGCTTGTTTCTGATGGTTTTCTTTACGTACTCTTTTAATTCTTCTAATTCTTCTACAGTCAATGCGTTGAGAAACTTTATATAATTGTCTGGTATCTTTTCTTGCAGTCCCAACCCTCTTCTTGCTATTACATAGGCTGCTGCTATATCTTTTGTTATCATATACTGCGGTGCATATTTTAACATCCCTATTATTGAGGTGTAAGAAGGATTGACTCCTATTACTTCTATCCCTTCTCTTTTTGCTAGTGCTTTTATTTTTGAAAGAAGTGATTTATAGCTAAAGCTATGTCTTATCCTTCTTGATTTTCTCCCTGAAAAGTCTCCTTTTTTACCTTTGTTTTTTATGTCTAATCCCTCAATTACAATTGCTTTTCCCTTTTCTTTTGCTATATTTACTATCTCATGAGCATATTGCCATCTGAAATATTCTTTTTTGTCCTTGCTGCCACTTGCAAGCTCTGGCATTGGTATACTGCCATAGCTTATTAGATTACCTTTTTCATCTGTCTCTGCCCATGATATGTCTGGATATGCATTTAAATCTATTCCTATGACTCCTTTTCCTTTTGTTATTTTTATTTTTGGATATTCTTCTTCAATAGCAAAATAGGCGTATATACTGCCGTTTTTAAGTTTTAATTCTACAGAGTAGGGTATGTTTGATTGGGCAATTTCCTGTAGAAGTTCTCCTCTGCTCTTATTCTTTTTGTAGCCTGCTTCTATTCTGGCGTATAAGTATTTTCTTTCCCCTACATTTATCCTTAAGAAAGTGCCATTTTCTTTTATTTCTATTCTTGTGTTGAGATTTCCTTTTTTGCTTTTATCTCCTCTTGAATAGAGATTTCCTTTTCTTCTTTCTTGCCACTTTGTTTTTAGCTTTTGATATTCTTTCCCATTTATATGGCGCTTTTGAAGTTTTCCAAACAAGTCTCTTCCTCCAAAAATGACTTTCTTTGGATTTTTGCCTAATTCTCTAGCAGATTCCAGTGTGCTTTTTGCTTTCATTATTGCATCATCTACATACCTTGAGTTTAAGTCAAACATCCCCTGAAGGTTTCTTTTTAGTGTGTTTCTATCATAGCCTTCTAGAAACCTTTTATATGCAAATCTCATGCATGATGACCATCTTCTCATTAAGTCTAATACTATTTGTTTGTCTTCTTGATTTAGAAAAATGAGTTTAGCCTGTATTACTATCATGTTTTTTACCACCTCTTTTGTCCATAAATTCTTGCTGCAAATGAGGTGACTATTGCTATTAAGTCTTCTGCCAACTCTTTATTTGCGTATTCTTCATTTTCTTTATCATTTAAAATTGTTAGTTCTACTCCAAAGCTTTCCATGAAAAATTTGAGATATTCAAAGCCAAATCTCGCTAGTCTATCAGGATATTCTATTACAACTTTTTCAACTTCTCCTCTTTTTATCTTGTTCAAAAGCTTTAATAAGCCTCTCCTGTTTTCATTTGCTCCACTTGCTATTTCGGATATGACTTCATACTGCCATCCTTGGGAATTAGCGTATTCTTCAAGCCTTCTAATTTGATTCTTAAGATATTCTTCTTGTTTCTTTGTGGACACTCTTGCATATAAAACTACTTTAGGTTTCGGTTTTTCTTCCAGCATGCCTAACAACTTCTCTATATCTTCTTTCTTGTACCTTCTTCTTCCTTTTGGTGTTCTAATTGGAGATATTAATCCTTCCTTTTCCCAGTTTATTAATGTAATTCTGCTTATATCATACAGCTCTTTAACCTTTTTTATAGTTAATAACATTCATCATCACCCAATTAAAATTATATCATTTTTTACTACTAATTCCAACTGTTTTGACCTCCCCTGCCGACTACAGCATCAAATTCAGATAATAAAAAATTGTTAACTAAAAGCGTATTAAGTATACAGTCTACCCTAAAATCCAGTTGTTCAATAATATTGTTGTATTTACTTAACTCTTTGCTTGAATGTCTTATTGTATCATTGAATACCTCATTTTCACCTTCATAAACTGCAAGTTTAGTTGATGTTGAACCAGGGTTTATTACTAAAATTTTATACATAATATTAAATCTCCCCTTTTAAATGATGAAAGCTTAATCTAAAATCATACTTGGAAGCAAAAACCGCAGGAACTTAAGCTACAATATTTTTGCTTCCAAGTATTCATTCATTATTGTCTTATTTAATAAAGTCGCGTTTTATTGTAAAGTTCCTCAAACATTTTGTTTATTTCTTCAAGTTCACTATTCGCATTTTCTATAAGTTTATATAGATTCATATTTGTATTCTTTATTTCTTTCATATTTTTATCAATTTTGTAACTTATTTCTTTAAGTTTTATAAGTACATTGTTTATAGATTCTACAGAGTCTTTGGTTGACATGGATAATTTCCTTATTTCATTTGCAACTATTGTAAACCCTTTGCCACTCTCACCAACTCTCGCAGCTTCTATTGCCGCATTTAAGCCCAATAAATTTGTTTCTGAAGAGATATGTTTAATAAAGTCTATAAGCTCGTCAGTAGATTGAGCATTATTTTTTGCATATTCTGCAAGCTTTGAGGCTTCATCGCTTATTTCAGATACATTTTTTGAAATTGAAAATATCTCTTGTATCATAGAGTGAATCTGCTGCAATGAAGAAAACACTTTTTCAGTTATATTTGCTATCTCATCCTGTTTTGCTGTCGATTGAAATATACTTACTCCTCCTGTTATTACACCGTTTTCTATCAGCGGAAATGCTATAGCAATATATGGAAAACCATACACTTCGCTTCCTACTCTTCTAACAATACGTTTTCCACTTTTTATTGCTTCATATATAGCGGTACCCTCTTTTAAAGGATCTCCTACCTTTATGTTATGATTAATTTTTTTACCAGGTAAATATAATACGCATTCATTAACATCACATATTGATATACCTAGATCCTCTGTTGCCATTATATTAATAAAAGGTGCTATTTTTTTAAACGCATCAATAAGGGTCATTTCATCACCCCATATTATTCACCAAGATATGCACTGCTTAATATATAAAAGCTGATGCAGCCATAGAAAATCCTACTCCTGAACCTACAAAAACAATTAGGTCTCCTCTCTTTATCCTATTATTTTTTACTGCATCATCTAAAGCCATAGGAAGACATGCCGAACCAGTATAGCCGTACTTTTCCATAATAGTAGTTGCTTTTGACCGGTCAAGCCCTAATGTATCCATAACCTCTAATATTACTGACTTATTTATCTGAGTAAAGAAAATATGATCAATATCTTCAACTTTATAACCCGCTCTTTCCACAACTTCCTTTACAAGAGGAGGCCACATTTTAAGGTTTCTATCTGGAGGAAGAGGCTTGAAAGATGTCAAAAGCTGGTCTTTAGGATTGTCTTTTCTAAACGGATTTTTTGCACCACCATCATATATACCTAGAAAATCATACTGGGTACCATCTCCTATGAATTTGGATGCTAAAAACCCAGCATTTTCTTCTATTGAAGTAAGTACAACCGCTCCACCACCATCCGCAAATATGGCTGAAAGTCCGGGTGTATTATAGTCAATAAATTTGCTCATGTTATATGCACCAATAACTAAGACTTTATTTAATGAATCATCTGCCATAATCATTTTTGATGCAACTGCAAGAGAGCCTGCAAATCCAGCGCAAGAAGCATTTATATCAAAAAAGCCAGCATTTATTGCTCCAAGCCTTCCTTGTACAATTGCAGAAGTTGGAGGAGTAATATACTCGGGAGTATCCGTTGATAAAATTATCAAATCGATATCCTTTGCTGATATATCTGCCATTTCTAAGGCCCTGATAGCTGCTTCATAAGCAAGATCTGCAGTGCTTTCATCCGGACCAGTTATATACCTTTGAAGTATTCCAACCTTATTTTCAAAATTTATGCTTATTGGCTCACCTATTCTTTTTGACAGTTCTTCATTTGTTATCAAATTCTTTGGGTGATAACTTCCCACTCCTATGATTCGCGCCCTTCTCATATATTCATCTCCTCCCCTATTTCTCAATAAAGTCTAGCATAACCTTTAATGTTTGTTGTTCATTATCAATAAACACACTATGAGCCGCATTTTCAATAACTACAACATGGGCATTCTCCCCGATTTCTTTTGCTGTTTCTTCGCTATACTCTTTTTTTACAATTACATCATGTTCTCCCCATAATAACAATACAGGCATCTTTAGATTGTCTACTTCCCCTGTACCCATGACCACACCATTATGAAGGTAAGATATATTAAAAATCTGCGTTGCCCATGCACAATCAGGATAATTTCTTACTGTAAAAATGTCTTCTATGAGCTCTTTATAATAACTTTCTTCAGGTTTTTTATAGTTAAACACAGCAGAATCCCAAATATTTTTCATTATTTCCCTATTCCCCGACCTCAACGCATACACTAGCGGTAAAACTTGTACCTTATCATTAAACACTTCTTCTTTTGTTTTCCAATATTCACCCGGTATCATTTTACCTTCTTCATCTTTTTTTGTAAATGGTATACCTTTGCAAGATGGTGAACTTACAAGGATCAATTTTTTTACTGCATCAGGGTGGTCAGCCGCTAGTTGCATAGAAATTACTCCGCCCATCGACCACCCTACAAGAATAAACTCTTTGATATTCATTTCTTGTGAAAAAAGCCATATATCTTCAGAAAAATCTCTCATTGTTTCAATAGGCTTGTTATATGAAGAGATTCCTGCTCCCCTCAAATCCACTGCATAAAGTTTAAAATTTTCAGGAAATCTTTGCATAAATTTTCCCCAATATTTTGATGAAACTAAATTACCATGAACAAAAATTATTGCGTCTTTTCCTCCTTCTCTTTCTCTGTAACCAATTTCCTCTCCATTTGGTAAAGCAACTTTTTTATATATTACTCTACACATAAATTTTAACCCCCTTTATTTTTAGCATCTACAACGTAATATAATATTTTAATTTGTTTCCGAGGAAATAAACTGCTTGAAATATAATTTACTTTTGCTAAAAGCAATTCCTTTTCTCATTTTGACAATTGTGCATCTATCCAATCCATAGCTGATTTATCATATGCCAGCTCAAGGTGATTTAAATGGTATACGTCTTTCGCTAAAAGTTTTGCCCCTGATTTTGTCATTGCCGATGTATCAGTAGCACTTTTTACAAATACTAATCCATCACTGGGCCCTGTGGTCTCCCACGGAACACCATTTATATAATTATAATCTCCAGCCAACACAGCTATTTCTACAGAAGGATCTACAGGGGAATCCTGTAATGTATTAATAAGATTTCCACTTTCTTCAATTGCATAATCTATCCCATAGGAATAACTAGCAAATCCCCATCCTCCATAATAAGTTGTATACCAATCTTGCTGCGTTGTATTTAGAGGATATACACTATCCCATCTTGCTAACATCTGAAGTTGTCCTGGATAGGCACCACCTTCTGTATATATACTGTGATAGGTGGTATTATACCATAATCCATAAATCAACATATAAGTATAAGGAACAGGTCCAAATCCTCCAGTTGTCATTATACCCCATGCCATATTTGGATTCCTAAAAGTAAAGTCAATTCCACCATTTGGAGCTCCCAGCTGGATATATCTTCTCAAATCTTTTCCAAAATCAACTCCCCATGATTTTTTGACATTTGACACGTACATTCTCGCAGACATATTGCCTTTACTATGTGCTATAATATCAACTTTACTTGCTCCTGTTACAGCCTTAACCTTCTGAATCACATCAGCAAGAATCTCTCTTTGAACGTAATTGTCCCCATGAGGATGCGCAAATGTAACAGCAAAGACTTTATAACCTCTTTGCGAAAGATATTGCATCAAACCAGTAATCGAACCATCCCTTTTAGGATCTGCAAAAAAGTTTGCATCAGAACCAGCACCGTGAACAAGAATTACAGGATATGGCTTTGTGCCTGTATCCCAACCCGGTGCATAATGGAGCAAAAAATATTGCGAATTTGGTTGAGGATTGTTGTTAAATTCTTTGATGATTTCTGAATCCTTCTGTTGATTATCTGTTATGAATTTTTCTTGTCCTATGTTAGGATTGCTATCCCTTAAAAGTTCCACTTTAGCCCAGTATTTGGAGTCTATAAAGGTTTTTATTGGTGTTGGGTCAAAATATGATGTTGCTTTATAATGTCCTTGAAATAATAACAACGACATTATTACCAATAAAGGAAATACTCTTAGCTTCTTCATAAATTGTTCCTCCTTTCTTCATCGTCATTTTATCTTTAACATTCAAATATTACCATATCATAAGCTCTTTAGCCTTCTCTTTAAGTTCATCTCTAAATTTAGGATGAGCAATGTTTATTAAATTTCTGACTCTATCTCTTATTGACCGTCCTCTCATTTCTGCAATGCCATACTCTGTAACAATATAGTCTACATCATTTCTTGAAAGAGTCACTGCAGCACCTCTGTCAGCACAGGAACTATTGTAGATATAGCATCGTTTTTTACTGATGAGTACAGTGCTATTATTGATTTTCCTCCTTTTGAAATTTGTGCCCCTACTGCCGTGTCTGCTTGTCCCCCCGTCCCACTGAATTGCCTTATACCCAGAGATTCTGAACAAACTTGACCTGTTAAATCTACTTGCAGTGCAGTATTTATAGATACCATTTTATAATTTTGGCCTATTACATATGGGTCATTGACAACTGCGCCTCTTTGAAATTCTATTCCCATATTATCATCTATAAAATCATACAGTTTCTTAGTACCAAGTGCAAATGTAGCTATAGATTTTCCTTTCCATAAGGTCTTTTTCTTATTGGTGATTACCCCAGCTTCAAATAAATCTACCATTCCTTCTGTAAACATCTCTGTGTGAATGCCAAGGTCTTTTTTATTTAAAAGTGCTTTTGCCACAGCATTAGGTATTCCACCTATTCCCAATTGAATCGTTGAGCCGTCCTCTACTAACTCAGCTATATAATTCCCTATTATTTTGTCTTTTTCGTTTGGTTCTACAATAGGAATTTCAGGAACAGGAGCATGATTTTCAACAATGAAGTCCACCTGGCTTATGTGGATTTGTGTATCACCATATGTCCTTGGGAGGTTTTCATTTACCTCTAAAACAACATAATCAGCGTTCTCAAGAATATCTTTTTCATAAGTAATACCTAAAGATAATGATAAATATCCATGTTTATCCATTGGAGTTGCTGTGCCTAGGAAAAACCTGGGTTTTCTATAGTGTAATCTTTTTGTTGAAGCTAAATGAAGATGATTGGGTATAAAAGATACTGTTCCATATTTATGTGCTTCCCTTAATCCTGCAGTATAAAACCATGATTCAGTAAGAAAATGCCCTTTCATTGATGGATTCATAAAAAATTCATAATCTTTCATTGGAAGACATACAACAACCGTTACATCTTCAACTCTATCTTTTATAGTATGGAGTTTACTTAAAATGCCTTGAGGCTCTGAAGCAGCCATAGCAGAAACAATTTCATCTCCACTGTTAATCTTTGATAAAATTTCTTCAACAGAAACTAACTTCTTTTTGTATAGTTCTTTATAATCCATGTTTAAAACCTCCTGTCATAAAATTTATGCCATAAAACTTATTCTATAGGTCCCCACTTTATTGTAATTGCATCCCATACATAACCTATCCCTGCACTTACCCATACTACTACATCACCATCTTTTATTTTTCCTTCTTCTAGTGCAAGTTGTGTTGAAAGTATCTGGTCGATCTGACCCATATGCCCATAGTTTTCTAAGTAAATCGATTTGTCAGGAGATAAGCCTAGTTCATTTAAAATAAATTCATGAGCAGACCTTTTCATGTGAAGTATCGCAAGATAGCCAATATCGGAAGGTGTATATCCGCTTTTCCTTAGAGATTCTTTAATCACACCTAAAAAATTAGGCATCGATTTTTCTTCAAGGCCTTTTTTCATATGTTCCATATTCAAAACATCTAATTTATATAGTCCTTTATCAATCATTTCATGGCTTACAGGATATTTTGTCCCTCCACCGACAACAGCAACATCTTCAGAAAAGGAACCATCTGTTATAATTGATGCCTCAAGTACAATGTTCCTATTATAATTTTTCTTAAGGAGAATTGCTCCTCCTCCTGCAGCAAGGTCATACATGAAGGATACGCGGATTCTTATAATCAATAAAGTCAACGTTTCTGTATCCACCAGCAATCATAACGGTATTAATATTATCATCTGCAACCATCATATCTTTCGCTATCTTCAAAGCTGCAACTGCTGTACCGCACCTTAACGCCATATCAAAAGCCCACGCATTTTCTGCTCCTATTTCGTATTGTAATTTGATACCAGATGTCCAAAGTAGATATTCTTTGTGTTCTTCGCCTATATATATAATGAGGTCTATTTCTTTTGGATCAACACCAGTTCTTCTCAAACAATCTTTCGCCGCTTGTATTCCCATATGACAAGTATGGTCTTCCGGACCCGGTATAGGCTTTCTTATAATCCCAAATTTGGTTTTTATAATTTCTTCAGGTATACCTGTTTCTTTTGCTATATCTTCAGCTGTCATATATGTCTCAGGAATGTAAAGTCCTGTTCCAACAATTCCTACGTTAATATCCTTTCTTTCCATTTTTCATCTCCTCCTATAGGTTTTGTTAAAAACTCTACAATTTTTTGATTCACTTCCTCTGCTTTTTCTATAAAAAACATGTGTCCTGCATTATCAAAAAATTCAACTTCTGAGTCCTCAATTTTTGAATGCAATAAAAGAGCATTTTCATAAGGTACGATTTTATCGTCTTTACCTGCCATTATTAAAGTAGGAGCTTTAATCAAATGAACTCTTGATTCTTCATCAAATGCTAATCCAGCGTAAAATTGTCTTTTATAAGCGTAAAATGGTTGCGGCTTTTCAAATTTCCATTTCACAATTTGTTCAAATTCATCTTTATGAGTAGAAAGATATTCATCGCTAAAACTTAAAGACATAGCAATTCGCAAATTTTCCAGTGCATTGCCTGCACCTGCTCCATTCAACATAATGCTAAGAGTGGACAATGGTATTGGCACAATATTTGGTCCTCCATAATGAGTAGAACATAGTATCAACCTATCAACAAGAGCAGGATATTCCAAAGCAAGTTCTTGTGCTATATAACCACCCATAGAAACCCCAAGTACGTGAACTTTTTTAAACCCAAGTTCTGTTACCAGAGCCGCTGTATCATCAGCAAACAGCTTAATAGAATATTCCCTATCAGGTTTATCAGAATCACCAACACCCCTTAAGTCAAAAACAATAACCTTAAAATGCTTTTTTAACTCATTTATCTGTTTAAACCACATCCATTTCGAACAACCAAGGCCTTCTATTAGTACAAGAGGTTGACCATTTCCGTGTATTTCATAATATAATTCAATATTATTAACTCTGACTTTTGCCATTTGGTAGCCTCCTATCATGAGGTTTTTAGAAAGGGCTTTTTAAAAAGCCCTTTCTAAAATATTAAAAAGTATCACTTAGGTTCAATGTAATCGGTAATTATCTCATAAGTATATTCATTTTCGTTTTTGTATATAGCCTTCATAAAGTACATTGCCCTTTGCGGACTATGGTCTGTCTCTGTATAGGTAAGTTTATAAGCAAGGCCGTCATTCCAATCTTTAAATGTCTCCATGGCTTTTATAAAACCATCCCAAGTAAGATTATCGCCAGCTCTTTTTAATCCTTCAACAAAAGTTTGAGCAGCAATCCATCCTGCAACATGATATCCTGAAGGTGTTTCATTAGGAAAATATTTTTTTATTGTATCAAGGAATAATTTAACTTTAGGTTCATTCTCAGTTTTACCATATATTGGGTAAGCCCACCCTGCAACTATTGCACCATTCCATGCATCCTTTGCAAGTTTAAACATTGTAAGGTCAGAAACCACATAGGAGGCAAGAAATTGCGGCTTATACCCAATTTCTTTTGCCTTGACAGCAATACCTGCAAGAGGTTTCGCGGTACCAAGAAGTATTACAACATCTCCATTAGCTTCTTTTGCCTTTAATACCGGTGTGCTAAAATCTACATCAGTTGTGTTAAAAGGAACAACAGCTTTCAAAAGGTCAGATTTCCCCAGCTTTTCAAGTTGTTCTTTTATAGCATTTAGGCCTTCTGTACCTTGTTCATCGTTTTGATAAATTATTACAATGTTTTTCGCATTTAAATTATCAACCGCATATTGTGCTAGCACATGTCCTTCTGTAGTATAATTAGGCTGTACAGGAAAATAATTTTTCTTGAAGGGAATTGCAAACTTGCTTGACCCTGAGCCCTGGTATACATCAGGAATTCCTTTTTGAACGATATAATCCATTGATGCAAGCAATCCTGGAGTCCCAAGCGTACCTACAAGAGCAAATACTTTATCTTGTTCAACTAATTCCTGAGTTTTTTGTACTGTTACAGCAGGGTTAAATTGATCATCTTTGTATATCAGTTCTATTTTCCTGCCATTTACTCCTCCCTGGTCGTTAATGTAATTAAAATAAGCTTGCATACCATGGAGCATTGGTGTGCCAATTACTGCTACTGGTCCTGTCAACGCCAGTGTTGTACCTACTTTTACTGTTGTATCTGTCACTCCTTGAGCCAGTTCTTTTTTTGTTTGTTCTTTTTGTGAAGCCGGGGTACTTGGCTGTTCATTATTTTTGTTTCCACAACCTGTTAAAATAATCCCTAATGTAAATATTAAAGCAAATGCTATTACAAACAATTTTTTAATAAACTTTTTCCCCATAATTATCCTCCTCTTATTATTTTTAATTTACATTCGACCCTGGGCTTTTACCTCCAAGATAAGTTGCTTTCACCTCCTCATTATTTTTTAAATCTTCTGCTTTTCCTTCCATTACTACTAATCCAGTTTGCAAAATATAAGCATAATTAGCTATTGCTAATGCCTGTCTGGCATTTTGCTCCACTAAAAGTACTGTTACCCCTTCTTGATTAATTTCTTTAATAATTTCAAATATTTCCTTAACTACACGTGGTGCAAGTCCTAATGAAGGTTCATCAAGCATTAACAATTTTGGCTTTGCCATCAATGCCCTTGCTATTGCGAGCATTTGTTGCTCTCCACCACTTAAAGTACCAGCAATTTGATTTTGTCTTTCTCTAAGCCGTGGAAAATAATGATAAATCCTATCAAGGTCTTTTGAAATATTATTTTTGTCCTTTCTGGTATAAGCACCTATTTTTAAATTTTCTAAAACGGATAAACCAGGGAAAATTTCTCTTCCTTCAGGAGATTGTACAATACCCTTAGATACAATTAATTCGGGAGGTTTGCCATCTATTCTTTCTCCCATAAACTCTATTTTCCCACGGTCAGGTTTTAAAAGCCCTGATATAGTTCTAAGTATTGTGGTTTTTCCTGCACCATTGGCACCTAAAATTGCAACAATATCTCCTTCTTTTATTTCAATTGTTATGCCTTTTAGCACTTTAACGTATCCGTAGGAAGATTCTATATCAATAAGGCTAAGCAATCTCTTCACCCCCCAGATATGCTTCGATGACAGCAGGATCAGATTTTACTTTTTCTGGTATACCTTCGCATATTTTTTTGCCAAAATTCATTACACAAATATTCTCACATATATTCATGACAAGAGACATGTCATGTTCTACTAAAAGTATTGTAATACCAAGCTCATCTCGCAATTTTAATATTAATTCAGCTAATTCATCTGTTTCACTGTGATTCATACCTGCAGCAGGTTCATCTAACATGATTAGTCGTGGTTGAGATACAAGTGCTCTTCCTATTTCTACTAGCTTTTGTATTCCATAAGGTTGTGCCGATGCATATTCATGTGCTTTGTCTTCTATATTGAGAATTTTAAGTATTTCCATAGCTTCCTCCCTAATTCTTCTCTCTTCTTTTCTTACAGAAGAGAGCATAAAAGCAGCGGATAATATGTTCTCTCTTGTAAATGCAACTTGACCAACAAGCAAATTTTCTAATACAGTCATATGCTTAAAGAGTTCTACATTTTGAAAAGTTCTAGATATCCCTGCTCTTATTATTTCATGAGGTTTAAGCTTTGTAATTTCCTTACCCTCAAAAATAATTCTGCCGGAGGTAGGATTGTAAAACCTTGATACGCAATTAAAAACAGTTGTTTTCCCAGCACCATTAGGACCTATAAGACCATAGATTTCACCCTTTTTAACACTAAAACTGAGAGAATCAACAGCTTTCAAACCTCCAAATTCCATAGTTAAATTGTCAACTATTAAATGTTCCATGCATTATCCCTCACTTCTCTATCTTAACTACGATTTTTTCTTGGTGCTTCGCAAATAATTTCTCAAATTTATCTTTTAGTCTAGCTCCCGCATATGCTATACCGTTTGGATAAAAGATTACGACGGCTATTATAATTGCACCTGTAATAATTTGCGATAAACTTTTTATGGGTAAATTGGAGGTAATCTGTGGAAGCCACGTCATAATTATTGCCCCAATTATGGACCCACTTATTGTTCCTATCCCGCCTATAACAATCATTGCAAGAAAATTAAGAGACATCCCTATGCTGAATGCATAATCATAAGGAGTCATAAAACCAAGCAGGTGAGCATAAAGGCTTCCTGCAATTCCTGTATAAAATGCGCTTAATCCAAAAGCTAATGTTTTATAATACGAAACATTTATTCCCATTGCCTTTGCAGCAATTTCACTGTCTCTCATAGCCATTAGGCTTCTGCCCACTTTTGTCCTTATAATATTCCAAGTCAATATTACAAGAACAATAGTTAAAATTAAGATAATATAGTAATAACTTAGATACGAATTAAACTTAAAACCAAATAATTCAGGTTTCAATGGTTTTATACCTGAAAAACCACCAGTAAAACTTGTCCATATAGCAAAAATTTGTGTTACAGCTACACCAAATCCAAGAGTAGCTATCGCTAAATAATTCCCTTCCAACTTCAGTGCAGGAAGTCCTAAAAGAATCCCCACAATACCTGTTATTAAACCTGATAATATAAGTGCTATAAAAAATGGCACATGAAGTGTAAGTGTTAAATATGCTGAAGTATAAGCACCAACAGCCAAAAAAGCACCATGTCCCAAGGATATCTGTCCTGCATAACCCATTAGAAGATTAAGGCCTATTGCGACAATTGCATATATAAGCGACAAATCTAAAAGATACTGAAGGCTACCCGGTAAATTTAATATAGGTGGAATTAATGTAGCAATTAAAATTAGAACTATCCATGAGATGTATTTTTTTGCATTCATTTTTACACCTTCTTTCCCACTTTTTGGCCAACAAGTCCCGTAGGCTTAATCCATAGCATTATAACTATAAGAGCAAACGCAAATGTCGAACTCAGTTGCGCAGAAATATAGCCACTTGCAATGTTTTCTAACACTCCAAGTATTAACCCTCCTACTACAGGCCCCACAAAAGTTGTAAATCCTCCTAAAACTGCAGCAGTAAATGCCTTTAGCAACACAGAAGACATCATATTTACATCAAGAAATGTAGTTGGGGCTATGAACATACCTGCAATTGCACCAAGTATAGAACTTACAACCCAAGTAATAGAATAAACATGATTAACAGCAATACCCATTAACCTTGCAATAGTTGGATTTTCTGATGTAGCCCTTATAGCAATTCCAGCAAGAGTATATTTCAACATATAAAACAAAATTCCCATTATAAATACTGTAATAACTAATGTCAAAAGATTTGACTTTGATATCACTGCACCAAAAATTTTTAATTCCCCCCGACAATTGCTGGAAAACTATGAGTCTCAAAACCAAATGCCCATCCTGCTATACCATTTACAATCATCATAAGACCTAATGTCACAATTAAAAGACTTAAAACTGGAGCATTTTGTATAGGTCTTATGAAAAATCTTTCTACGATAAATCCTAAAACTGACGCAAACAAAAGTGCCAATATAAAAGCTTCCCAATAAGACATACCATAGGATGTCATAGTTGTATATGCAATAAAAGTAGAAAACATCGCCATTTCGCCCTGTGCGAAATTTACTACATCAGAAGTTTTGTATATCAATACGAGACCTAATGCTGCTAATGCATATAATCCACCTGTAGCAAAACCGCTTATTAATTGTTGCAATAACATGTACTAACCTCCCATTCCAATAATTTCTGCTTACTCCTTTGGTGCAAGTACTGTCGCCATGCCCTCCAGTACAACTTCGTTATTTTGATTTGTACATATTGTTTTTAATTTAACTCGATTTTTTTCAGGGATGATTTCTACTACTTCTACCTCAGCTTTGATTGTATCGCCAATCCTTACAGGTTTTGTAAACTTCAATTCTTGACCAAGATAAATAGTTCCCGGTCCTGGTAACTTAGTACCCAAAACAGCAGAAATTAACCCCGCTGTCAACATTCCGTGAGCTATCCTTCCCTTAAACATCGTTTTTTCAGATGCTACCTGATTAATATGGGCAGGATTAAAATCACCTGTAATCCCAGCATATAAATATACATCTGTTTCTGTAATTGTTTTCTCAAAATAGTCTTTGTCACCAATTTTTAATTCATTAATCGTTTTCCCCATAATGCTACTCCTTTCAGTTGTTTTTCTCTAAATAGTAAAAGCAAAAAAAGTGCCAACTTTTAATTTTGCTTAAAAATTTTTAGAAAATAAGCAGTCAAATGTGGATTTTTTAAATGTCCACCCTTTAAATTAAAAATTCTCTTGTTGCTTTTAAAGACATTACAAAATACAATTTTTTATTGATAAATGTCTCACAATAATACAAAAAAACGCAAGAGATATGTCTCCTGCGTTTTCAAAATTTGTAGCTTTTCGCTACACAGTATCATTTTACTTCATTATCTTCGAGAATATTAAACTTTTTTAGCTTCCGATAAAGTCTTGACCTTGGTATTTTTAATATTTCTGCTGCTTGTGATTTATTATAGTTACACTCTTTTAAAGTCTCAAGGATTATCTTCTCTTCAAATTCTTCAAGCATTTGCTGAAGTCCCGACCCTTTCTTCCTTATGGGTATCTCTTTGTTTAGAATATAAAGAGGAATGTCTGTTTTCCTAATTGTATCACCTTCCGAATTGACAACCATTCGCTCAACTGCATTTCTAAGTTCCCTTATGTTACCTGGCCAATCATATTTCTCCAAAATATCATACACTTCCTTAGAAATTTTTTTGTATATTCCAGAATTCTGAGCCAAAAGGTACAAAAAATGATCTATCAAAAGTGGAATATCTCCTTTTCTTTCACGCAATGGTGGAACATTAAGCATTAATACATTTATTCTGTAAAACAAATCACTCCTAAATTTGCCTTCTTTAATAAGTTTTGTAAGGTCTTTGTTTGTCGCTGATATTACGCGTACATCAACTCTAATAGGTTCTTTGCCACCTACTCTTTCGATTTCTCCTTCTTGAAGCACTCTTAAAAGTTTTGCTTGCATTGTATACGGCATATCACCTATTTCATCTAAAAAGATAGTACCATGATTTGCAAGCTCGAACTTACCTATTTTACCGCCTTTTTGAGCTCCTGTAAAAGCGCCTTCTTCATAACCAAATAGCTCTGATTCCATTAACTGCTCTGGTATAGCAGCACAATTTACAGTTACAAAGGGATAATCTCTTCTGCTACTTGAATTGTGGATTGCCTGAGCAAAAAGTTCTTTCCCTACCCCACTTTCTCCATATATAAGAATATTGGAATCCATACTAGCCATTTTTATAGCTTTTTTCTTACACTCAATTATTGCATCACTTTTTCCAACAATATTCTCCCATGAATACCTGGCACCACGAATTTTTCTTAATGTTTTTTTATAGTGATTAAGTTCAGTCTCTAAAAGCCTGTTTTTTTCTATGAGTTTTCTAAGTTCATTTAAATCCTCAAACAAAATCATTCCAAAACCGCCAATAACCTCGTCGCCATCTTTTATCGCAATTCTATGCACAATAGCTTCTTTTCCATTGGCAAACTTATGTCTATAGGCAATCTCGTTCTGTCCTGTTTTCAAAACAAGAGGAAATCGCGAGTTTCGATCAACGTCCAATACGTATCTGTTAATAACTTTTTCTTTTTCCAAGCCTAAAAAATCTAAAAACGTTTTATTCATCATTCTTATATTACCTTCTGCATCAAGTATATCAAAAGCAATTGGCAGTTTGTCAAAAACACTTTCAAATAAAAATTCCATTTTTTCACTAAACAAAAACGACTTGCCAACATTCTTGCCCATCTTTTCTCTCCCCTTAATATTAAAAAGAAGGGATGTATCATTTTAGGACATCCTTTGATATTTATTATATATGTAATCGTTATTAAAAGTCAATAACCCCCGGCATAAACCGAGGGCCATTATTTTCTCTATTTACTTTACATTTCTATAATCATTGATATGCCCATACCACCACCTATGCAAAGTGTCGCAAGCCCAAGATGGGAACCTCTCTTCTTCATTTCATAAAGCAGTGTCACTAAAATCCTAGCTCCGCTTGCACCAATAGGATGGCCTAAAGCTATTGCACCACCGTTGACATTTACTTTATTCATGTTAAATTTAAGTTCTTTTGCAACTGCTAACGCTTGGGCTGCAAAAGCTTCATTAGCTTCTATGAGGTCAATGTCTTCAATTTTTAAGCCTGCTTTATCAAGAGCCTTCCTTGTAGAATAAATAGGACCTAATCCCATAACGCTTGGGTCAACCCCTGCATAAGCGTAAGACTTAATTGTAGCAAGGGGAGTAATTCCTAACTCTTTTGCTTTGTCTTTTGACATAACAACCACAGCAGCTGCTCCATCGTTTATGCCAGATGCATTTCCTGCTGTAACTGTTCCATTCGGTTTAAAAGCAGGTTTTAATTTAGAAAGAGCCTCTAATGTTGTACCAGGTCTATAATGTTCATCTGTTTTAAATTCTATGGGATCGCCTTTTTTCTGAGGAATTAAAACAGGTACAATTTCATCGTTAAACCTTCCTGATGTAATCGCAGCTTCTGCAAGCTTTTGGCTTCTTAGCGCAAATTCGTCTTGCTCTTCCCTTGTAATTTCATATCTTTCAGCAACATTTTCAGCTGTTATACCCATAAGATATTGATTAAACACATCGGTTAAACCGTCGTATACCATAGAATCCACTATTTTACCATCGTTCATTCTATAGCCAAATCGAGCTTCATTTAAAAGATATGGCGCTCTTGACATATTTTCCATTCCACCAGCAACAACTATTTCTGCATCTCCTGTCATAATAGCCTGTGCTGCCATTGTCACAGTTCTAAGTCCTGAGCCACAAACCATATTTATCGTTACAGCAGTTGCTTCCACAGGTATACCTGCTTTCACTGCCGACTGCCTTGCGGGATTTTGTCCTAGTCCTGCTTGTATTACATTTCCCATAAGCACTTCATCCACTTGTTCAGGAGCAATGTTTGCCCTTTTTAAAGCCTCTTTTACGACAATTGCTCCTAAGTCTACAACCGGAATACCGGCCAAACTACCTCCAAATTTTCCTATCGCAGTTCTCGCACCACTTACAATTACTGCTTCTCTCATACAAATCAATCCTCCTTACAGCTTTAACTTTTCCTTTAACTTCTGAGCTACTATTTCAGGCACAAATTTAGAAAAACCCCCTCTGAACTGAGCAATTTCTTTTACTGCACTAGAACTAAAATAACTGTATTGCTCATTTGTCATTAAAAAAACTGTCTCAATTGAAGGATCTAATTTTTTATTAATTAAAGCCATTTGAAATTCATACTCAAAGTCAGAAATCATCCTTAAACCTCTTATTATAACATCAGCTTTTACTTTTTTTGCATAATCTACTAATAAGCCATCAAAGTAATCTATTTGGACATTAGGAATATTTTTTGTTGTAACTTTTAAAAGTTCAATTCTTTCTTCTATTGAAAATAAAGGCTTTTTGATTGGATTTAAAAGTACAGCGACAATTAATTTGTCAAATAAAAGTGCTCCTCTTTTTATAATATCTATATGGCCATATGTAACTGGATCAAAACTTCCTGGATAAATTGCTGTTTTCATATCAATTCTTTCCTTTTTAGATTATATTCGTTATTTATATTCAAAAAATCCTTTCCCTGTTTTTCTTCCCAAAAGTCCTGCTCTAACCATTTTTCTCAAAAGCGGATGGGGTCTGTATTTTGAATCATTAAATTCTGAATAAAGTGTATCCATTATTGCAAGAACTACGTCATTGCCTATAAGGTCAGAAAGAGCAAGAGGTCCTATGGGATGGTTTGCTCCTAATTTCATCGCTTCATCTATGTCAGATGCAGAAGCTACTCCATCAGCTAAAACTCCTATAGCTTCATTTATCATGGGAATTAAAATCCTGTTTACCACAAAACCAGGAGCTTCATTGACTTCAACAGGAGTTTTACCAAGCTTTTGCGCCAGCTCTTTTACTGTATTAAAAGTCTCACTAGATGTCTTCATGCCTTTTATCACTTCTACTAATTTCATGACAGGCACAGGGTTAAAAAAGTGCATTCCGATAACTTTTTCAGGCCTTGCTGTGCTACTTGCTATTTCTGTTATTGAAAGAGAAGAAGTGTTTGTTGCAAGTATTGTACCTTCTTTGCATACGTTATCAAGCTCTTTAAAAATTTGTTTTTTAATCTCCATGTTTTCTATAGCTGCTTCAATAACAAAGTCAACATCTTTCGCCTCATTAATGTCAACAGTGCCTTTTATTCTTCCTAAAACTTTATTTTTCTCTTCTTCTGTAATTTTGCCTTTTTCAACACTTTTTTTGAGATTGTTTTCAATTACTCCTAAACCTCTTTCTACAAACTTGATGTCTACATCTCTTATTATGACATCGAAACCATTTTCTGCAAATACCTGGGCTATTCCCGAACCCATTGTACCTGCACCGACTACAAATATTTTTTGCATTTTAAAACACCCCTTCTAAATTTATTTATAAGAGGGTCAGCTGCCAAAAGGTCAGCCGCCCTCTTTTTTATATATGCAAAATTCATGCCAGCTCGTTATTTTTAATCCTCTTTATTTCCTCTATCAATGCCGGTATTACTTTAAATAAATCTCCAACTATTCCATAATCAGCTACTTTAAAAATAGGTGCATCAGGATTTTTATTTATGGCAATTATCGTTTTTGCATTTCCCATGCCTGCAATATGCTGTATCGCCCCACTTATGCCGCAAGCTACATAAAGCTTTGGCCTTACGGTTTTACCTGTCTGCCCCACTTGGTGGTCAGAGGAAATCCATCCTGCATCAACTGCAGCACGAGAAGCTCCTACCACTCCTCCTAAAGCATCAGCTAATTGCTGAATTAGCTTAAACCCTTCTGCTCCTCCTACCCCCTTCCTCCAGAAACAATAATATCTGCCTCTTCTATATTTACTTTACTCTTCGCTTCTTTTATTATATCAAATATTTGGGTCCTTATGTCACCCTCTTTAATATTTGCCTGTATTTCTATGATTTCTCCTTTGCGCTTTCCGTCTTTTGGAGCTTTTTTCATAACTCCAGGCCTCACAGTCGCCATCTGAGGCCTTCTTTCTGGACATATTATTGTGGCAATGAGATTGCCTCCAAAAGCAGGACGTATTTGTAAAAGCAATCCATTTTCATCTATATCAAGTCCCGTACAGTCTGCTGTAAGGCCAGTGTGCAATCGTGAAGCAATTCTTGGTGCAAGGTCTCTTCCTATATATGTGGCTCCATACAAAATCACTTCTGGCTTTAACTCATTTACAAGGTCTGCAATGACTTTTGCATAGCCTTCTGTCGTATAGTTTTTAAGAAGGGGATTATCTATTACATACACTACATCAGCACCATATTTGATTAATTCATCTGCCAGCCCTTTCACACCATATCCAACTAACACTGCACAAGCTTTTACACCTTTTTTATCAGCAAGTTTTCTCGCTTCTCCTAATATCTCTAAAGATACATTCATTAATCTTTGCTCTCTTTGCTCGGCGAACACCCATATATCTTTGTATTCATTCATTTTTTCCAGCCTCCTTCATATAACATGCTTTTCAACTAATCTTTGGACAAGGTTTTGCACACATTCCTTTACATTGCCTGTAAAAATTTCTCCTGCCCTTTGTGTCTCTGGAGTAGTTGTGGAAATAACTTTTGTAGGAGACCCTTTAAGTCCAACTTCTTGAGGATCTACTCCTAAATCTGCAGCAGTCACAATTTTAACTTCTTTTTCTATATACGCTTCAAATATTCCCTTTATAGAAGGATACCTTGGAGTATTAAGCTCTTTAATCGCTGTTAAAAGCACAGGCATTTTGACTTTTATGACTTCATATCCGTCTTCAAGTGCTCTTTTTACGATAAGTGTATCACCTTCAATTTCTACTTCTTTAACATATGTCACTTGAGGAATATTAAGCTGTTCAGCCAATTGGGGGCCTACCTGCGCAGTATCCCCATCTATAGCTTGTCTACCACAGAATATTATGTCATAGTCAAATTTTTTAGCCATCTTTGACAAAGTTTTGGCAGTTGCATAAGTATCAGCACCCGCAAATACTCTATCAGTTAAAAGATATGCCTCATCGGCACCCATAGCCAGTGCCTCTCTTAACGCAGTTTCAGCCTGTGGAGGTCCCATTGTTATGACAATAACTTTTGCTCCATATTCTTCTTTAATTCTTATAGCTTCTTCTAAAGCATTTTTATCATCTGGATTTATTATGCTGGGAACCCCTTCTCTTATAAGGGTTTTTGTAACTGGATCTATCTTGACTTCGTTAGTGTCAGGCACTTGTTTTATAAACACAAGTATATTCATGGCAATTCCTCCTTACATCTTTAATAAATTCGAGGCTATGACCATCTTTTGAACTTCTGAAGTACCTTCATATATTTCTGTTATCTTTGCGTCTCTCATTAATCTCTCAACTGGATAATCTTTTGTATAGCCGTACCCACCAAAAATTTGTACTGCCTTTGTAGTAACTTCCATGGCTGTCTCAGAAGCAAAAAGCTTTGCCATAGCAGCTTCCATCGTATAACTTAAATTGTTTTGCTTTCTCCATGCAGCGTAGTAAACAAGATGTCTAGCTGCACTTACTTTTGTAGCCATTTCGGCAATATACCACTGTAAGCCCTGAAATTTCCCTATAGGCCTTCCAAATTGTTGCCTCTCTTTTACATATTTTGTGACCTCGTCTAACGCTGCCTGAGCTATTCCTAAGGCTTGAGCGCCAATACCTATTCTTCCGCCGTCCAAAGTCACCATTGCTATCTTAAACCCCTCTCCTTCTTTGCCAAGTAGGTTTTCTTTAGGCACTACACAGTCTTCAAATACCAATTCTGCTGCCCTCGAGCCTCTTATGCCCATTTTTTCTTCTACTTTTCCTATATAAAAACCGGGAAAATCTTTTTCTACAATAAAAGCACTTATTCCTTTAGTACCTTTAGATTTATCGGTCATAGCAAAAACTATATATACATCTGCCTTTCCGCCGTTGGTTATAAAAATCTTAGAGCCGTTTAAAATGTAATGATCTCCTTCTAATACTGCTGTCGTTTGCTGAGCTGCTGCATCAGTTCCAGCATTAGGCTCTGTAAGCGCAAAAGCCCCTAACTTTTCTCCTTTTGCCAATGGTATTAAGTATTTCTCTTTTTGCTCTTTTGTTCCCCACTGGAAAATAGGAAAACATGCCAATGATGTATGAGCAGACAATATTACGCCTGTCGCCGCACAAGCGCGAGATATCTCTTCCACTGCTATAATATAACTTATATAATCTCCTCCTGCTCCTCCATATTCCTTTGGATATGGAATTCCCATCATATCAGCTTTCGCCATTTTTTTGACATTATCCCAAGGAAATTCACCCGTTAAATCAATTTCCTTTGCTTTAGGTGCAATCTCTTTTTCAGCAAATTCTCTTACTATTTTCCTTACCATCTGTTGTTCTTTCGTCAATGAAAAATCCATTAAAATTCCTCCTTTTTTTGATATTTTTTTAACACTTAAGATTACAGATAAAGGGTTATCACCCTTTATCACCACGTATCACTTATCCACAAATTTAGGAGCTCTTTTTTCTAAAAAAGCTGCCATACCTTCTTTTTGGTCCTCTGTAGCAAAACAAACAGCAAAAGCCTTTGCTTCATAACTCATACCTGTTTCAATATCTGCATTAATCCCTATATTTATAGCTTCTTTTGCAAGCCTTACAGCAATCATCCCCTTTGACATTATCTTTTTCGCAATGTTATAAGCTTCTTCCAATAGTTTTTCTTGCTCTACTACTTTTGAAACAAGTCCTATTCTTAAAGCTTCTTCAGCATCTATCATGTCCCCTGTGTAAATAAGCTCCTTCGCTTTTGACACTCCTACAATTCGAGGTAGTCTTTGTGTGCCTCCAAATCCCGGTATAATACCAAGTCCCACCTCTGGCTGCCCAAATTTTGCATTGTGACTTGCAATCCTTATGTCACAAGCCATTGCCAGTTCACAACCTCCTCCAAGAGCGTAACCATTAACAGCAGCAATAACAGGCTTTTTCATAAGTTCAATCTTTCTAAACACTTTTTGGCCAAACTCAGCAAATTCTTTTGCTTTAAGTGGATTCATGTCCTTCATCTCAGAAATATCCGCACCTGCTACAAAAGCTTTTTCTCCTGCTCCTGTTATTATTACTACTTTCACCTCCTCATTTTCCTTAACTTCTTCTAAAGCCTGGTCTATTTCTTTAAGAGTTTCTAAATTCAACGCATTCAAAGATTTAGGTCTGTCAATAGCAATGAGGGAAACGCCTTCATTTAGTTCTAGCTTAATATTTTTAAATTCCATAAAAAACCCTCCTTCTTGTTTTATCATTAAAATTTAAAAGCAAAATTCATGCCAAAATTAAAATAGATGGATAGAAAATTTACACTACCCATCTATTTTAGCAGTTTCTCCTTTTAACTTTTTAAAGAGCTCTTCTTCATTTAATCTATATGATACAGTAAATAAACTATCACTTAAATGAACATTTTCTAAAATTACATCATCAGGTACCTTTAAATCTATTGGCGAGAAATTCCAAATCGCCTTAATTCCCGCTCTCACCAGTCTGTCAGCAGTATATTGAGCATTATCTTTGGGAATACATAAAATACCTATGTCGATTTTATTACGGGCTATAAAATCTTCTACTGTTTCTACGTCCATCACTTCAACATCTCTAATTTTAAGCCCAAATAAACGAGGATTAATATCAAAAATCCCCTTTAAATTAAAGCCAGATTTTTCAAAGCTAGTATAATTGGCAATCGCTTGACCAAGATTTCCTGCTCCTATGATGATAGTATTATAAGTTTTATCAAGGCCTAAAATCTTAGTCAAATTATTATAAAGCTCTTCTACATTATAGCCATATCCCTGCTGTCCAAAACCGCCAAAATTATTTAAATCTTGTCTAATTTGAGAAGCAGTAACTCCCATCTTTTCGCTTAATTCTCTAGAAGAAATACGCTTTACATCGTTTTTAAGAAGTTCTTCAAGATATCTATGATATCTTGGGAGCCTTCTTATTACAGCCATTGATACTATAGTCTTTTTGCTCACTGTCCTCACCTCATTCTACTATGTAATTGAATTATATAATATTGTAAATTTTTTGTCAACGTAACAAAAACATAGTAGAATATGAGGAATTCTAAAAAATTTCTGTAATAGCACTAAAATTTTTTTAATTTTACTGGCTTTTAGGCTCCCATTTATTATATTCTGTATTCATAATGACAATGTCTACTCTTCTATTGAGTCTTCTATGTTCTTCTGAGTCATTTGGAACAACAGGCCTGTATTCCCCATATCCTACTGCTGAAATTCTCTGGGGTTCTATTCCTACTTCATTTACCAATATTTTTACCACATTAGTTGCTCTTATAACAGACAGTTCCCAGTTTGAGTCAAACTTACTGTTGTGTATAGGGAGGTCATCTGTAAATCCTTCCACTCTAATATGGTTTGGAAGAGTTTTTAACATATTACCTATTTTTATTAAAACATCTTTCTCTTCCGGATGTACATCAGCAGAACCTAAATCAAAAAGAAGAGAATCCTGCATACTTATTACAAGTCCTCTTTCATCTATATAACTTGTTACCATGCCTTGAAGATTGTTTTCTTTTATAAAACCCTTCAATTGCTTTTCAATTTCTCCCAAACTATTTTTGTCTCCACTATTACCCTGAACAAAACTGCTCCCACTATATTGGCCTATCACGTAATCAGTTCCAGTAAAAGTTTTGCTTAAAGAACTGGCAATTTGAGCAAATTTGGTAGCATTGATATTACTTATAGTATACATCACTATAAAAAATATTAAAAGTAAAGTAATCATATCAGAATAAGTAAGCAGCCATCTTTCGTGATTTGGCTTTGATTCATCTTCCAACCTCTTCATTTAATTCAACACTACCTTTCTGAGGTATATTTTTGCGCTGCGCTTGTGTAATAAATGTCATTAACTTTCTCTCTAAAATCTTTGGATTTTCACCAGCTTGCAGTGAAAGACTTCCTTCTAATATCAATTCTCTTTCTGTCCTTTTAATATGAGCTCTATTTTTTAATTTTTGAGCAATAGGAAGCCACAACAAGTTTGCAGAACTGACACCATACAGTGTAGCTATAAATGCTACCGCTATAGAAGGACCTAATTTGTCTGGTTCACTTAAATTACTTAACACGTGAACGAGTCCCATAACTGTTCCTATGATACCCATTGTGGGTGCATAACCACCCGCAGATTCAAAAATACCTGCTTCCTTTTTTGCTTCCATATCCTCTATATATATTTTATTCTCCATTGTCGTTCTAATAAGTTCCATATCAGAACCATCAACAACTAATTCTAAACTTTCCTTTAAAATAGGGTCAAATTTTTTTATTTCTTCAGAGTCAATCTCTGATTCGAGGCTTAAAAGTCCTTCGCTTCTTGCTTTTTGGGCCAAATAAGTAAAATACTTTATTATCTCAAGGTAATTATCCTTTTCATTTTTAAAAGCTCTCACTAAAAGTCCCGGCACTTTTTTAATTTCATCCATAGAATAAGAAGTTATAGTAGCCCCTATAGTACCCCCAAAAACTATTATAGCAGCAGAAACCCCTATTAAAGAAGCAACAGTACCGCCTTCTAATGTAAATCCATAAATCAAAGAACCTATTCCAAGCACTATACCCACTATTGTAGCTATATCCAAGTCCATCACCTTCCATTTAGAAATACACTCATTAATTTTTATCGACACATATTAAAAAAAGTTATAGTTTACTACACTTTTACAAAATAAATTTTTTTGATATATTTAATATGAACAGGAGGTTATATTTATGGCAATAATAACAGTAAGCAACGTGACAAAAAGTTACGGTATCGATATAATTCTACAAAATATTTCTTTTATAGTCAACGAAGGAGACAAAATAGGAGTAATAGGCGAAAATGGTGCTGGAAAATCCACTCTTTTTAACCTTTTAGCCGGTTTTACTGAAGTTGACAGTGGAACAATTTCAATTTCTGCAAATAAAATCGGATATCTACAACAAAATACTGTAATTGAATCTGAAAAAAGTATATATGAAGAAGTAAAAACAGTTTTTGATGAAATATTCCAATTAGAAAAGCAAATTAAATCTCTAGAGGAAAAAATCTCACAAACAAAAGATTCACATCTACTTGATAAACTTTTTTTGGAATATTCCTTTTTAACAGACAAGTACAATGAATTAGATGGTTATTCTGTAGAAAGTAAAATAAGAGGGGTTTTAAATGGATTAGGATTTGACGTGTCCCAATTTGATACACCTGTATCAACTTTAAGCGGCGGTCAAAAAACCCGTCTTATGCTGGCAAAAACTTTACTTTTAAGTCCAGATGTCCTATTATTAGACGAACCTACCAATCACTTAGACATAAACTCAATAGAATGGCTAGAGCAATATTTAAAATTTTATAATGGTACAATTTTAATTATATCCCATGATAGGTATTTCTTGGATAAAATTGTCACTCGAATATTTGAAATTGAAAATACTCATTTAAGTGTTTACGAAGGCAATTACACAGAATATTTAAAAAGAAAAAAATTGGAAATGGAAGCAAAGTTAAAAGCTTATGAAGAACAGCAAAAAGAAATAAAAAGAATTAAATCAATTATACAGATTCAAAAAAACCGTAGAACAGAAAAGTCAGTAAAAATGGCAGAAAGCAAGCAAAAACTATTAGAAAAAATGGAAATAATAGAAAAGCCAGTGATAAATAATAAATCTATCAACTTGCGTTTTGATTTCGATTTAGAAAGCGGAAATGATGTATTGACAGTCAAAAATTTGTCTTTACGCTTTGACAGACAAATTTTCTCCAATGTATCTTTTGAAATAAAAAAAGGGGAAAAAATTGCCCTTTTAGGGCCAAACGGAATAGGAAAAAGCTCTCTTTTAAAAATATTAGTGGGGGAAATTGACAATTTTGAAGGGGAAATTAAATTTGGCACAAACGTAATAACAGGTTATTACGAACAAGAATTTAAAAGTTTAAATGCTGAAAAAACAGTCATTGATGAAATATGGGATGAAAATCCATATCTTACTCAAACAGAAGTGAGGACATTATTAGCTTCTTTTCTTTTTAGAGAAGAAGATGTCTTTAAAACTATCTCTACACTAAGTGGTGGTGAAAAGGCAAGGCTTTCATTGCTAAAGCTCATCCTTTCAAAAGCGAATTTTCTACTTATGGATGAACCAACTAACCATTTAGATTTAAAAGCAAAAGAAGTATTAGAAGAAGCTTTGTTAGATTATACTGGAACTTTATTATTTGTCTCCCATGACAGATATTTTATAGACAAAATTGCTACAAAAGTGATGATTTTGACACCTCAAGGTGTAGAAGTATACTTAGGTAATTACAGCTATTATATAGAAAAGAAAAACCAGCTTAACGAAGAAGAAGAAACAATTAAAAAAACAAAAACACAGATAAAAAACGAAAGGTATAAAGAAAGATTAGCTAAACTTAAGTTAAAGCAGCAAAAAGAGTATCTGAAAAACCTTGAAAATTCAATTTATCAAGCTGAAGAAAGAATAAAATATTTGGAAGAAAAAATGTGTGATGCTAAAATTTATAAAACAGGAGAAATTGTAGAAATACAAAAAGAATACAACGCCCTTAAAAGCAAATTAGAACAAATGTATGAAGAATGGGAAAATTTAAGCGGGTAAAAACCCGCTTTAGTATCCTTTATCTAAATTTACAATATTTCTCAAAGGTCTTCCTTCTTTATAAGCTATCAAATTTTCTCTTAAAATTTCCATCGCTCTTTTCATGTATAAAGGCGTGACCCCTGCCATATGAGGAGTGATTATCACATTTTCCATATCCCACAAAGGGCTGTCCTCACTTAAAGGCTCTTCTTCAAACACATCCAATGCAGCTCCCTTTATAGCTTTATTCTTGAGGGCATTTATAAGAGCAGATTCATCTACTACTTTGCCTCTTCCCACATTTATAAAATAGCTATCATTTTTCATTTTATTAAACACATTTTCTCCTATCAAGTGATAAGTATCTTTAGTCAAAGGAAGTATAGATATTACATAATCGGCAAGTGGCAATATATCACAATCTTCAATAGAGGTATACATTTTTTCCACATACAAAGAAGGTTTGCCCGAATTTCTTATACCATAGACCTTCATGCCAAATTCTTTTAAAAGTCTTGCAATTTCCTCTCCTATGCTTCCTACTCCTATTATCAAAGCCGTCTTACCTGTAAGCTCTGAAACCCTAACAAATCTATCCCATACTTTTTTTATCTGATTTCTTAAAAAGGTATTTAAGCTTCTTTCAAACATAAGCATATAACCTATAACCTGTTGTGAAATTTGATATTTGTGGACATCTCTAGAATTAGTAACTAATACCTTCATTTCTTTGAGTTTTTCAAAGGGAAGAGTATCTGCTCCCGCACTCAAAAGATGAATCCATTTAAGGTTTGAAGCCTTGTCCACAATATTGGAATAAAATTCAAAGTCAAAGCTTATGATAATCTCTGTATCTTTTACATACTTTTCAGCCTCTTCCTCATTTTGAACGTAAAGAACGTCATATCCCTCCATTTGCTCTTTAATTTCTTTTATGTAATTGTCATTTAATTTTGTGAAAAGCAAAATATTTCTCATAATAACCCCCCTAAGCTTTAAAATTTTGATTTATTTTTAATATATTTTCATTCTATTTTATTACAGTAAATACAATGAAATATATTTAAGCACAATATCCACAAAGTTATCCACAGACCTTAAAAGGCAGTACATCATAAACTTCGACAGATTTCCACATTTTCAACAGTCAAATTCTTTCCCCAATCTTTAAGTAAGGAATGGCATTTAAATCCAAGCCAGATGTTTTCCCTTTTATAAAGTCATAATAGGCGGCAGCAGCTATCATTGCCCCATTGTCTGTACAATAAATTTTATCAGGATAATGGACTCTTATTCCAATTTTCTTCGCTTCTTCTCCTAATTTTTCCCTCAAAAAACTATTAGAAGCTACCCCTCCTGCTATAGAAATTTTGCCAATATTTTTCCTCTTTGCTGCATCAATTAATTTTTTTACCAAGACCTCCACCACATTTCTTTGAAAACTAGCCGCCACATCATAAATATTCACCTCTTCTCCTTTTTGCTTTTGCCTGTTTAAATAGTTTAAAACTGCTGTTTTAAGCCCACTAAAACTAAAATCAAAATTTCCTTCCTCCATAAAAGATTTGGGAAACTCAATAGCTTCCATATTCCCCAGCTTTGCAGCCCTTTCAATAGCAGGCCCTCCAGGATATCCCAAGCCCAAAGCTCTTGCTACTTTGTCAAAGGCTTCTCCTGCTGCATCGTCCATTGTCTGTCCCATTACTTCGTACTCTCCATAATTTTTTACAAAAACAATGTGGCTATGTCCACCGGAAGCCACAAGACAAATAAAAGGAGGAGCAAAATCACCCCCTAAGTAATTTGCAGCTATGTGGGCTTCTATATGATTTACTCCTACAAAAGGCTTATTTTTTGCATACGCTAAAGCTTTACCATATGACAAACCGACTAAAAGAGCACCAACTAATCCTGGTCCATATGTAGCCGCAATTACATCTATTTCATCAAGACTTAGCTGGGCTTTTTCTAATGCTTCTGCCACTACGAAAGATATTACTTCAATATGCTTTCTTGAAGCTATTTCTGGCACTACCCCACCATATTTTTTGTGAATCTCTATTTGAGAATATATTACGTTCGACAATACTTCTTTGCCGTTTTTTACAACTCCTGCAGCTGTTTCATCGCAGGAAGATTCTATTCCTAAAATAATTATATCTTTCTCCATTATTCCACCACCATCACAAGTCGTATTTCCACATTATAATTGCATCCTCATTATTATCTTGATAATAGCCTTTTCTTCTACCTAATTGTCTAAAGCCATATTTTGCATACAAATGTTGCGCTGTTATATTTGATTCTCTCACCTCTAATGTCATGGCAGTTATTCCATTTTTCTTAGCAAGGTCAATTAAACCTTCCATAATTTTACTTCCAATTCCTTTAGATCTGTATTCCGGATGAACTGCTATATTGGTTATATGACCTTCATCTACAACCACCCAAAATCCTCCATAACCCACAATTTTGTTGTCAACTTCCGCCACTATATACTTAGCACAGCTGTTCTTTGTAACTTCACTTATAAAAGCTTCTTTAGACCAAGGAGTGCTAAAACTTAGCTTTTCAATTTCCAAGACCTCCTCCACATCTTCTTTCCTCATAGGCCTTATAATAACATCCATTAATTAACTCCCCTCGCCACTTAAACGAATTTCAGCAGCCGATTTCCTTATATACATCGGCTTGAAATCAAAGTAACTAATCACTTCTCCTTTTTTTATCTTTTGAATAGCAAGCTCTCCTATGGAAGCTGCTCTTGCCATGTTATCTTTGTCCTTTGCAAATAAAGCTTTACCCCTTATCATCTCTTGTAATTTATCTTTATAGGAATAAACACCCTCTCCTACGAACAACACTTTGTCAGAATAATTGCTTACCAACTCCGTAATTTCCTCTAAAGAATACACCCCAGCATCTATTAAAACTTCAAAATTACCACCTCTTATCAGCATTCCATAAACATTTTCATTTAAAGCATCTATGACAGGGCATATTAATCCTTCAAATTCACTGACATTATATGCAAGAGCTAAAAGAGAAGATACTCCTACAATAGGTATGTTAAGAGCATGAGCCAAACCTTTTGCAGTGGCAGCACCAATTCTAAGCCCTGTAAAAGAGCCCGGTCCTTCTGAAACAGCCACATGAGTTATTTGATTTATCGGTACTTCACACTTTTTAAGTAGTTCATCTATCATAGGCATTAAAATTACTGAATGCCTTAGATAATTTATAGAGTATTCTCCTATTATCCCCTTTTCATCTACTAATGCAACAGTAGCAGTTTTAGAAGAAGAATCTATTGCCAAAATTTTCATTGCCCCATCTCCTTTAAAAGCTCCTCATATCGTCTCCCAAAATCTTTAAATAAAATAACTCTTTCATCTTCTTTTTCTCCTTTTTGAATTATCACTTCTAACCTTTCTTTCGGAAGTAAAGGTCCTAACCTTTCAGGCCATTCAATTGCACAAACTCCTTCGTCATAAAAATATTCCTCATAACCTATGTCATAAAGGGCTGTGTAATCATCTAACCTATATAAATCAAAATGATAGAGAGGAATCCTGCCTCTATGTTCATTGACTAAAGTAAAAGTCGGGCTGGTAATTGGCTCATTTATTTCTAACCCCTTTGCAATTCCCTTGGTAAAAACAGTTTTGCCACTCCCCAGCTCACCATATAAAAGAATTATATCTCCACTCCTTAACAGCCTTCCTAATTTTTCTCCTAAAGCAATGGTCTCATCTCTATTTTTGCAAATATAAGTCTTCTTCACCAATTCTCACCCCACTCGTTATAACTTTATTATATACTATCTTTTAACAAATTAAAAAGAAAAATAATCCCCAGCATGCGCTGAGGATTCTCAAAAAAATCAATGTTTCAAAACTGGTGAAAGCTTTTTATATATCAATAAAGTGATTAACGAAAGCATAATTCCTTTTAGCACATTGAAAGGAAAAATACCATATGCTATAAGGGTTCTCACATCCACTATGTTTTTATTTGCAGCCTTACTCATACCAATGATAGCATCCATAGGCCATCCCATAACTTTTTGGTACAAAGGCAGAAAAACATAATAATTCAAAAGTGAAGCAGTAAAAGCCATCACTACTGTAGCAATTGCCATAGATATAAGGGCATTTTTTCGCGTCTTATTGAATTGATATATTATGCCTGCTGTGTATACAAATATAGAACCCACAGAAAAATTTGCAATTTCTCCAATGCCACCCGATTGAGTTATAGTAGCATGGATTATGTTTTTAATAAGCTCGACCATTACACCATATAAAGGTCCCATAGCAAAAGAAGCAACTAATGCAGGTACGTCACTAAAATCCAGCTTTAAAAAGCCAGGGAATAGAGGTACCTGAAATTCCAAGTACATCAATATAAAAGCTGTAGCAGAAAGAAATCCCACTTTTACTATGGCTTGTGTTTTGGTTTTTTCCACAATTCATCCCTCCAATTTTATTTACTAAAAAAATCCTGAAGATAAATCTTCAGGATTTTTTGTGATTTATTTCGCAAAAATAGGCACAAAAAGAAAATCTTCTCCCCTCCAGACTTTCACTGTCGGCTTTGGAATTTCACCAAATCGACCGCATGCGCGGCTCGCGGGCTATACCGCCGGTCGGGAATTTCACCCTGCCCCGAAGATTTACCTTCATCTTATTCAATTTTAATTTTATTCTCTCACTTTTATCTCTCTTTGTCAATAGTTTTTGTGAAAAATTTTTAATTTATTTTCATAAGCTTATAACTGTGCCTGCTTTTCCCTCTAAAGCTTCTAATGCTTTGCCTAAAGAAGTAATTATAGCTCGCCTTCCTACTTTTGACTTTGCAAACCTCACTGCTGCTTTAACTTTTGGAAACATACTGCCTGGTGCAAAATGGCCTTCTTCCATGTATTTTATTGCCTCTTCCACTGTCATTTTGTCAAGAAACTTTTGATTTGGCTTGTTGTAATTTATTGCTACCTTTTCAACAGCTGTAAGAATTAACAGCACATCTGCATCAATATCTTCTGCCAATTTTTCAGAAGCCAAATCCTTGTCTATTACGGCAGCTACTCCTTTTAAATTGCCATTTTCCTTAATAACAGGGATTCCTCCTCCCCCAACTGTTATTACTATTACCCCATTTTTTTCAAGTAACTTTATTGTATTAAGTTCTACAATTTCTTTTGGGTCAGGGGAGGGAACAACTCTTCTATATCCTCTTCCACTGTCTTCTACCATTTCATAACCTTTTTCTTTTATTAAAACTTCAGCTTCCTCTTTTGTGTAAAAAGGTCCTATTGGCTTTGTAGGTTTTTTAAAAGCAGGGTCATTTTTATCCACTACAACCTGTGTTATAATAGTTGCTACTTCTTTTCTGATATTTCTCTCCTTCAAAACTTCCCCTAATGCCTGTTGAATCATATATCCTATCATACCCTGGCTCTCTGCCCCACACACATCAAAAGGCATTGCAGGGACAACTCTTGATGCGACTTCATTTTGTATGACTATATTCCCCACCTGAGGACCATTGCCATGAGTAATTACAACAGAATACCCTTTTTCAATTATATCCACTAAATACCCCGCTGTCCTCTTCACTACTTCCATTTGAGCCTCTGCAGTAGGAGGCGTATTCACATCCTGCAGAGCGTTCCCTCCTAAGGCAATAACAACTTTTTCCCTCATAATGTCCTCCCCTGTAACCAATTTTAAAGCAGAGTAGCAATCATCACAGCTTTAATTGTATGTTTTCTATTTTCTGCTTGGTCCCACACTCTGGATTGTTTACCTTCTATAACATCAAAAGTAACTTCTTGTCCTTTTACTGCGGGCAAGCAATGCAAAAATATAGTATCTTCTCTTCCTGTCTTTTTCATCATTTCCTCATTCACTTGAAAAGGTCTCAAAAGAGCTTCCCTCTCTGTAGCCTTTGCTTCTTCTCCCATTGACGCCCACACATCGGTGTAAATAGCATCTGCACCTTCAAGGCCCTCTCCTGGCACACTAGTAAGTTCAAAAGTTCCTCCATTTTCAGCTGCCATTTGCCTGATTTCATCTATGAACTCCTGTGAAGGCCACAATTCTTTTGGAGAATTAATCACATAATGCATCCCCATCTTAGCGCAGCCTACCGCTAAAGTATTAGCCATGTTATTCCTTCCATCCCCTACAAATACAAGCTTTCTTCCTTTTAAATTTCCAAATTCTTCTTCTATTGTCATAAGGTCAGCCAAAACTTGAGTTGGATGATATTCGTCAGTTAAACCATTGTACACAGGAACACCTGCATATTTTGCCAAAATTTCCACGGTTTCTTGTTTAAACCCTCTAAATTCTATTGCATCAAACATTCTTCCTAAAACTCTTGCAGTATCCTCTATTGATTCTTTAGCTCCCAACTGAATGTCATCTGTTGATAAAAATACTGGATGTCCTCCTTCTTCACCAAAGGCAGTTTCAAAAGCGCATCTCGTTCTTGTGGACCTCTTTTCAAAAATGAGAGCAATAGTCTTACCTAAAAATCTTTGATGTACAACCCCTGCTTTTCTCTCTGCTTTTACTTGTTTAGCAATGTCTAAAATATATGTTATTTCTTGAGGGGTGTAATCTTTTAAAGTTAATAAACTCCTGCCCTTTAAATTAAATGCCATAGTCATCCTCCTTTTAGTAATTTTACTTTATTAATTTTATATTATCTTACCCTATTAGTCAAAAGGTTTATATATCTTCTCTCTTTAAAGGCATCGACATACACCTTGGGCCACCGCGTCCCCTCACTAATTCAGAGCCTTCAATTTCAATAACTTTTATTCCATGATTTACTAAGGTGGTGTTGGTTATCTCATTTCTGTTATATGCCATTACAACTCCTGGAGCAATGGCCAAGGTATTCGTGCTGTCATTCCACTGTTCTCTTGCTCCTGTTATCTCGTCACCTCCTCCACTTTCAATTAAATTAACTTTATCAAGGCCCAATGAAGTCTCTAAAACTTTTGTAAAGTCTTCTTCTACCTTCACTCTAATTGTTCCCTTTTCTCCTCTTGTAATCCTATAAACCTTCAATTTTTCTTTTATACCAGGATATATTAAAAATTTGTCCACATCCACCATAGTAAAAACTGTATCAAGATGCATAAAAGTTCGTTTTTTTGGAATTTCTAAAGCGATTATCTCTTGTAACTCTTCTCCTCTCTCTAAAAGAGTAAGAGAAATTTCTTCAATTGCCTGTGGGGAGGTTCTTTCACTTATTCCAATAGCTATTACTTTTTTGCTGAGAACTAACACGTCTCCCCCTCAATAGGATACTCTGAACGATAATCATACCACAATAGATTCTCCTGTACTTTTAAAGTCTTAGAATGCTTAAAAACATACTTAAGCAACATGGCTTCTCTCTTTCGAGCAGTTGTCTTCATACTGCTTATCATCACACCATTGCCAATGACCGCAGCAGGGTCTCTCATAAAATAGCAGTTTGGCAAAGGATTTATAAAAAATGGGGAATCCTTATAGACATAATCCACCAAAGATTGAGGCTCCACCTCATGCACTTCTTTTTCAAAAGTCCTGCAATAGCGTAGTCCACTATTTCCTTGGGGGTTCTTTCCTTTAAAAAATTTGTAATTGTTTTCTTAACTTCTAAAGAAGTATTCATATATGAAACCAAATCATATATAAAAAACTCTTTTATTCCAGTATCCTGTAAAACCTCTTCCAATAAATCTTCTAAATAATAAACTGTCACTCCGTTTTCTTTTAAAGCTTGCGCAAATTTGTCGTGTTCCTCCTGAATCCTTTTAAGCCAGGGAATATCATCAAAAAGAAGCTCACTTAAAAACTCAGGGGTCAACCTTTCTAATTCTTTACCAGGCCTATGAAGGAGGACAGAATTTAATTTTCCAATCTCAGAATAGACTCGCAAGCAATTTGTGTTTTTCTCCAACTCTATAACCCCCTCTGTCCCTTTTACTATATTACCTATCCATCAACTTTATACACCTATAGTATAAATCAATAAAATAACTTTTGCAATTTAACTCAGTAAATTAATGTAAACGTTTTGTATAAAAATAATTTAAAAAAATCTTTTGTTTGTAAAGTTTTAAATAATTATTCAAATATCCCAAGATAAAGCCTTAAAAATTCCCCAAATAAAACATGGCCTGAATAAAAATAAATCATAGAATTTCAAACTGCATAAAAAATTTTTTAAAGTTATAAAAAATTATGAGGCTATTTATTCAGACTCCTCTAAATAAATAGCCCCATGACAGTTTATGCTTTATGTACTAATTTCCCATTAATAAATACATATTTTGTCCTTGTCTTCACTTCCAATGGATCTCCATCAAAGACTGCAATATCAGCGTCTTTCCCTTTTTCAATGCTTCCCACCCTGTCGTCAACTCCTAAAATTTTCGCAGGGTTTATGGTGATGGCTTTTAAAGCCTCCATTTCATCCATACCATCTTTTACAGCTAAAGCAGCACATAGAGGCAAGTAATTGAGAGGTATTACAGGGTGGTCTGTCATTATCGCAACTGTAAGTCCTGCTTTTGAAAGAATACCTGCTGTCTTAAAGCTTAGATTTACAAGCTCAATCTTTGACCTTTCAGACAATGAAGGTCCCACAATAACTTTAGCATTTTCTTTCACCAATTCATCAACAATTAAATGGCCATCAGTACAATGGTCAATGGTTATATCTACATTAAATTCTTTTGCAATTCTTAAAGCTGTAAAAATATCATCTGCTCTATGAGCATGAGCTTTCAGTGGAATTTCTCTCTTTAATACTTTTACCAATGCTTCAAGACCTAAGTCCCTTTCAGGCTTTTTGTCTTCCTCTGCATGCTCCATCTTTTCCATGTACTCCTGAGCTTTTATAAGCTCTTGCCTTAAAAGAGCCGCAACCGCCATTCTAGTTGAAGGCATTTTATGCTGCTCATGGTAAACGGATTTAGGATTTTCACCAAAAGCGACTTTTATCGCTGCTGGTTCTTTTACTATCATATCATCTATTCTTTTACCATAAGTTTTTATAACCGCAAACTGTCCTCCTATAACATTAGCACTGCCAGGACCTGTCGCAACAGTCGTAACCCCTGCTTGATAAGCCTCCTCAAAATACTTATCCATTGGATTTATTCCATCAATCGCTCTAAGTTGCGGAGTTATAGGGTCTGTCGCTTCGTTTCCATCTGCTCCTTCAAATCCCATAGCGTTTTCCCACATTCCAAGATGGCAATGAGCATCAATTAAGCCCGGCATAACAGTTAAGCCTTGAACATCAATCACTTCTGCATCCAAAGGAGCAATCAAATCCTCTCCAACATCTACAATTTTCCCGTCGTCGATGAGCACGTCTCCTTTTTCATAAATTTTGCCGGCCATTGTCAGGATTTTTCCACCTTTTAATAAGTACATATAATTCCCCCTGAATTCATTATATATTAACATTATAGCACAAAGAAACAATTTTATGAAATCATTATCTTTACAAAACATATTCACTAAACTTTTCTGTTCAACCACGTCAAATCTTACTTTTTTAAAGTTTTTTTAATTTTTCCATTATGACATCTTTTTTATAAATTCCTATTAAAAACAATAATACTGCGATAATTGCAACGATACCTGCCATAAAGTAATTTTTATTTCCCAAATTTGCCCCTATATAGGCTGAAAAAAATATGCCTGGAAGTCTCGCAAAAAGAGTAATGATGAAAAAATTGTAAAACTTAACCGGTGTAATTCCTGCAATGTAGGAAAGGGCATCTTTAGGCATTCCAGGTATAAAAAACAACAAAAAAAGAATAGTTTCTCCTTTAGGATTGTTTATAATATAATCAAATTTTTTCAAATTTTCCTCTGAAACAATACTTATCACAAAATTATAACCTAAAACTCTGGCTATCAAAAAGCAAATAAGAGAACCTATAGTAATACCTATGACAGAATATAAAGTGCCTAAAAAAGTCCCAAAAAGGTATCCCCCTGCAATTTGCACTACTTCTCCTGGTATGACAAATACGACCACTTGAAGTATTTGAAGTCCTATAAATACAATAATACCAAGTCTTCCAAAGCTGTGTATCCACTGTCTAAATTTATCGGGGCTGTTAATTAGTATAGTTAAATTCTTCCCAAAAGTCACCATAGCCACTATTAATGCAATGACAAAAATGACGATTAAAATTAAATTTACTATGTTAGTTTTGTTAATTTTCATCCACCCGCACCTCAGTAAATTTATAGCTCTCTCTTATTATATATTGATGTGCATGCAGTATCAAGCTGTAAAACATTAGAATCTCATTAAAAATCTAACTTTACTTAGTATTCATTCAAAGCCATGTCAATAAAAGCACTGTCTATACAAAAAACCGGCATTTTACTGCCGGTTTTGCAACATCCAATTGCCTATGTATTTTTTAATCATTTCCCTCTACTTCTTCATCGGTGCCGTATACACTGTTTGTGACTGTCTCATTTGTATTTGCGTACACATCCTGAGATACTGTACTTTCCTCAGAATTATTTTCTATTTCCGTTTGATTCTCTTCTTCAATTTCTATATCTCCTGTTTCTTTATCGTAATTTACTTTTCCCCCTAAAATCTCAGATATAAATCTAACTGGCACAAATGTTCTATTACTTATTTCCATTGCCGGAACGTCTAAAGTATATTCTTTACCGTTTACTAAAACTTTTGTTTCACCTAAAACAAGTTGAATTGTTGTATCGCCTTTTGTAATAGTAACCGTCTTAGTCTCTCGATCCCAATCCACTTTTGCTCCCAAGCCGTTCATTACAGCTCGTACAGGAATTAATGTTCTTTCATCTTTTATCACTGGAGGTACGTCGTCAAATTTAATCTCTTTTTTGTTGACAAATACCTTCCCTTTAAATTCCTTAGCTTTCACGCTAGCTTCTAATTTTGTCTGCGTTTGGACTTCTACCTTATTTTTAGTTTCTCCTTTTGCCTCTAATTTAGTTTCTGTTTTAATTTTTAGCTCATGTTTCGCCTTATCTGGCTTTGCATAGACTGTTAAAGCAGAAGAAAAAACGAGTAACCCCATAAGCACAAAAGCTAATATTTTCTTCATACTCTTCTTCCTCCTTTGTTTGATTTACCTTATTTTCACTATATAATTTCGGAGGAAGAAATAAATTTTTAGTGGGTACTAATTAAAAAATTTTTTTATTTCATTGAAAGAGAAATTCTATTTCTCTCAATGTCAACACTTAAAACTCTCACTTTTACAATGTCTCCCACTGAAACCACATCAAGAGGATGTTTTATGTAGCTTTGAGACATCTCAGAAATGTGGACAAGCCCATCAGTATGAACCCCTATATCTACAAAGCAGCCAAAATCAGTGACATTTCTAACTGTTCCCATAAGCTCCATGCCTGGTTTTAGCTCATTTATAGTCATTACATCAGACCTCAAAATTGGCTTAGGCAAATCCTCTCTGGGATCTCTTCCAGGTTTTTTAAGCTCTGAAACTATATCATAAAGAGTAGGAAGTCCTATATCGTATTCCTCTGAAATCCTCTCTAATCCGTATTCTTCTAGAGAATTAGCAAAATCTTTTAACTTTTTTCTATCTAATTTTTCTTTTTTATATCCAAATTTTTTCAAAAGTTTTTCTAAAGTTTCGTACCTCTCTGGGTGAACTGCTGTTGAATCAAAAATATTGTCTCCATCTAAAATCCTTAAAAAACCGGCACATTGTGTAAAAGTGGCTTCTCCTAATCTTTTTACATTTTTAAGCTGCTCCCTATTTGTGAATTTCCCTATTTGATTTCTATATTCTACAATATTCTTGGCAATAGCAGCATTTATTCCTGAAACGTATTTTAATAAAGATACTGATGCAGTGTTTAAATCAACTCCTACGCTGTTTACACAATCTTCTACAACACCGTTTAAAGCATCTCCCAGTTTTTTCTGGTCTACATCGTGTTGATACTGTCCTACCCCGATGGACTTTGGATCAATTTTTACAAGCTCTGCCAATGGGTCTTGAAGCCTTCGCGCCAGTGAGATAGCTCCTCTTAAACTTACGTTTATATCAGGAAATTCCTCTGTACCTATTGGAGAAGCAGAATAGACTGATGCCCCTGCTTCATTCACTATCACATATTTTACCTCTCTTGAAAGTTCTTTTATAAGCTCTGCTATAAACATTTCACTCTCTCTTGAAGCAGTTCCATTTCCCAAAGCGATTAAAGTGACATTGTATTTTTCTATTAACTCTTTTAAAACCTTTTTAGAATTTTCAAAATCATTTTGAGGAGGAGTAGGGTAGATTGTTGCAGTGTCCAAAAGTTTTCCCGTTTCATCTACAACAGCAATTTTACATCCTGTCCTATAGGCAGGGTCGAATCCCATGACAACATGTCCTTTTATTGGCGGCTGGAGTAAAAGACTTTTTAGATTTTCTTTAAAAACTATTATTGCCTTTTCTTCTGCTTTTTCCGTAAGAGTATTCCTTATTTCCCTCTCTATTGAAGGAGCAATAAGCCTTTTATAGGAATCTTCAATTGCCTTCTTATAATACTCTGCAAATATTGAAGCTTTATTTACTTTTGATTCTATAAGCCTATTTATTATCCTTTCACTATCTATCTCAATTTTTACAGATATGTATTTTTCCCTTTCTGCCCTATTTATCGCCAGTATTCTATGAGGCGGTATTGTCTTTACAGCTTCTTTATAGTCATAATACATCTCATAGGGAGACCTTTCTTGTTTTAACGCTTGTGTCACTATAATTCCGTTATTCCACGTAAAACTTCTTATGTATTTTCTTATATCAGCGTCATCAGATATATCCTCTGCAATTATATCCATTGCCCCTTGGTATGCTTCTTCAACTGTTGGAACATTTTCATTAAGATAAGGCTTTGCGTATTCCTCTACATCCCCATCTGTTACCTCATTTGAAGAAATAACCTTTGCAAGAGGTTCCAAGCCTTTTTCTTTCGCAATGGTCGCCCTTGTCCTTCTTTTTGGCCTAAAAGGCCTGTATATGTCCTCCACCTCTTGTAAAGTTGTAGCATTTTCTATTTTTGCTTTTATCTCCTCTGTCAGTTTTCCCTGTTCATCAATTAACCTTATAGTATCCTGTTTCTTCTCTTCAAGGTTTCTCAAATATGTAAGTCGGTCATAAAAATTTCTTAAAACCTCATCTGACAAACTTCCTGTTGCTTCTTTCCTGTACCTTGCAATAAAAGGAATTGTATTTCCTTCATCAATAAGCTTTATTGTATTTTCCACTTGAAAGTCTTTAAGATTAAATTCTTTTTTTAACGTTTCTTTTACTCTATCCATAACTTACCCCTTTCTCACATAAATTTAAAGGGATACCTTTTTAAGATATCCCTTGTGATTTTTGCTTTAGATAAGCGTTTATAAATCCATCTATTTCTCCATCCATTACAGCATTGACATTTCCTTCTTCATAATTTGTCCTGTGGTCTTTAACAAGGGTATAAGGCTGGAAGACATACGACCTTATTTGGTTGCCCCATGCCGCCTCTCTGTGCTCTCCTTTTAAGTCTTCGATTTTTTCTTTCTTCTCTTTCATCATGAGGTCCAAAAGTTTAGCTTTAAGCATTTTCATGGCAGTTTCTCTGTTTTGAATCTGAGACCTTTCACTTTGACAGGAAACCACTATGCCTGTTGGAAGGTGAGTAATCCTTACAGCAGACTCCGTCTTATTTACATACTGTCCTCCCGCACCCGAAGCCCTATAAGTGTCAATTTTTAAATCCTCAGGCCTTATTTCCACTTCAATATCATTTTCTAATTCAGGAAGTACTTCCACAAGTGCAAATGAAGTATGCCTTCTACCTGCCGCATCAAAAGGAGATATCCTCACAAGGCGGTGAACACCCGCCTCTGATTTAAGATATCCATAGGCAAAAGGCCCTTTTATCATAAGAGTGACACTTTTTATTCCTGCTTCTTCTCCTTGCAAATAGTCAAGGGTTTCTACTTCAAAACCTTTGTCATTAGCCCATCTTGTATACATGCGAAGTAACATCTCCGCCCAGTCTTGAGCCTCTGTACCACCTGAGCCTGCATGAATAGAAAGTATGGCATTGTTTTTATCATAGGGGCCATTTAATAGGGTTTTTATCTTTAAATCCTCTAACTTTTTCTTGAGCTCTTTGTATTCCTTGTCTACTTCATCAGTTATCGACTCATCCCCTTCTTCTAAACCCAATTCAATAAGTGTACTTAAGTCTTCCCATTTTGACACAAGAGAATTGTACTCTTCTAAAAGTTCTTTTAAGGCTTTTTGTTTTTTAGCTAATTCCTGTGACTTTTTTATATCGCTCCAAAAAGCAGGATCAGACATCTTTTTGTCTATTTCTTCTATTTCTCTTTTGACACTTTCTATGTCAAAGAGAAACCCCCATTTCTTTTACTTCTTCAATCATGTTTGAAACTTCTGCTTTGTAGTCTTGCAACAAACCGCATCTCTCCTTTTTAGTATTTTATATTGGCACCACAACATTTTTTATATTTTTTACCACTGCCACAAGGACATGGGTCATTTCTGCCAACTTTTTTGCCTTTAACAACTGGCTGTTTTTTCTCTTCTGCATCTACATTAGTGGAAATAGGTTTCGCCACCTGTTCTCTTTGAATCATATTGTCTTTAATTTGAATGTGATACAAGAATTTAACAGTATCCTCTTGTATGCTTTGTATCAAGTCTTCAAACATATCAAAAGCTATTTTTTTGTACTCAATAAGAGGGTCCACTTGTCCATAAGCTCTTAAGCCTATGCCTTGACGCAATTGGTCCATTTCGTCTATGTGGTCCATCCACTTAGTATCTACAACTCTTAAAAGAACTATTCTTTCGATTTCCCTCATTTGTTCTGGACCAATTTCTGCCTCTTTTTTCTCATACTGTCTTACTGCCTCTTCATATATTATGTCAGTTAAAACCTCTTTGTCAAGCCTATCTATATCAACATCAATAACCACGCTGTCTTTTTCAAGGAACATGTCGTAAAGATGGTCTAAAAGCCCTTTTATATCCCATTCCTCAGGATACTTACTTCCTGCAGTATATATCTCAACATTTCTCTCTATTATACTTTTTACCATCTCAAGAATAGACTCTTTTAAGTTTTCACCTTCAAGTACCTTTCTCCTTTGGGCATATATTATCTCTCTTTGTTTGTTCATTACATCGTCATACTGCAAAACGTGTTTTCTAGTGTCAAAGTTTATACCCTCTACCTTTTTCTGGGCCTGCTCTATTTGTTTTGTCAAAATCTTATGCTCTATGGGCTGGTCATCATCAATTCCCAGACTGTCCATCATGTTCTTTACTCTTTCTGAGCCAAAAAGTCTCATAAGGTCGTCTTCTAAAGATATATAAAATCTTGATTCTCCTGGGTCACCTTGACGGCCTGCACGTCCTCTCAACTGATTGTCTATTCTCCTAGCTTCGTGCCTTTCAGTACCTATAATGTAAAGCCCACCCAGCTTTACAACCTCATCGTGTTCTTTTTCAGTCTCTTTTTTCGCCTCTTCAAGAAGCTCAAAATATCTCTCGCGGGCTTTTTTAACTTCCTCGCCTGAAACAGGGCCATATCCTGCAGCTTCGTTAATAATTTCTTTTGAGTAGCCCTCCTCATGCATCTTTTTCTTAGCTATAAATTCAGGATTACCTCCTAAAAGGATATCAGTACCACGGCCTGCCATGTTTGTAGCAATTGTAACTGCTCCTTTTCTTCCTGCCTGTGCTATTATCTCTGCTTCTTTTTCATGGTACTTTGCATTTAATACTTGATGAGGTATCCCTCTTTTCTTTAACATGGCGCTTAATTTTTCAGATTTTTCAATAGAAATTGTACCAACTAGAACAGGCTGACCTTTTTTATGATGTTCTACAATGTCCTCAACAACAGCTTTAAACTTGGCTTCTTCTGTTTTGTATATCACATCAGGATGGTCTATTCTTATCATCGGCTTATTAGTCGGTATTACTACAACATCTAATCCATAAATAGCCCTAAATTCTTGCTCTTCTGTTTGAGCTGTACCTGTCATACCAGCTAATTTTTTATACATTCTAAAGTAATTCTGGAATGTTATGGTGGCTAAAGTTTTGCTTTCTCTTTCTACCTTAACCCCTTCCTTTGCCTCAATAGCCTGATGGAGGCCTTCACTGTACCTTCTCCCAAACATAAGCCTTCCTGTAAATTCGTCCACTATGATGACTTGACCATCTTTTACCACATAGTCTATATCTCTTTTCATTATAGCATGGGCCTTTAAGGCTTGGTTAATGTGGTGAGAAATTTCCATATTTTCAATATCAGCAAGGTTTTTAATTCCAAAAAATTTTTCTGCCTTAACTACACCTTTTTCAGTCAAACTTACAGCCTTTGCTTTTTCATCAACTACATAATCTTCATCTTTTCTCAAAGTCCTCACAAATCTGTCGGCTAACTTATACATGTCTGTGGATTTTTCGCCTATGCCAGATATGATAAGAGGAGTCCTCGCTTCGTCTATCAATATACTGTCTACTTCGTCTACTATAGCATAATTAAGTTCTCTTTGCACCATGTCTTCTTTGTATATAACCATGTTGTCTCTTAAGTAATCAAAACCGAATTCGTTGTTGGTTCCATAGGTTATATCAGCAGCATAGGCTTTTTTCTTTCTTCAGGGCCCATATCGTGAAGTATTACTCCAACGCTCAGCCCCAAAAACTCGTATATCTTGCCCATCCAATCGCGGTCTCTTTTTGCCAAGTAATCATTGACAGTTACAATGTGAACTCCTTTGCCCTCTAAAGCATTAAGATATGCAGGTAATGTCGCGACAAGGGTTTTACCTTCACCAGTTTTCATTTCAGCAATGCGTCCTTGGTGAAGAACAATGCCGCCTATCACCTGCACCCTAAAATGTTTCATTTTAAGAGTTCTCCAAGCGGCCTCTCTTACCACCGCAAAAGCCTCGGGAAGTATATCATCAAGAGTTTCACCATTTTTCAATCTATTTTTAAATTCATCTGTTTTCGCCCTAAGCTCTGCATCCGTAAGTCTTGCCATTTGATCTTCATATGACAAAACCTTATCGGCAATTGGTTCCAATCTCTTAACTTCTCTTTCACTGTAGCTGCCAAATATTTTTTCAACTAAGCCTAACATTTTTATCACCTTCTAAGGTATTGTTAATCAACTATATATTATATCACTATGAAATCTCAATGACAATAAAAAACAGTTTTTTTAAAGAATATTTTACACTCTCTTCATACAATTTTCACAAAAAAGAACGTCTCAAAATGAGACGTTTGAGACTGTAGACAAACTCTTTATGATATGTTGGCATTTTGCATAAGTGTAGCGACTTGATAGCCCGGCACTCAACCGAAAATGTTAAAAAAGGAGAATAAGAGAATGGACCAGGCCGTTCAGTTGAGTGCCGGGAAACTTAGCGAGGCTGAGAGGCGAAAGCGGGGCCGAAGCCAAGGAAGGCGGAGGCGGGCAATAAGTCAAGGATGACGAATGTGCCCGGAACCCCGCTTGAGCCCGAGGACGAGCGCTAGTTTAGTCTGCGATATCACCGGAGCAAACGATGCAAAATGCCAACAACGATAATACTTTGTCAACAAGCTAGAACATCTCAAAATGAGACGTTTCCTTTTTAAAAGGTTAATTTTTTATGTCCACAGCTTTAAACTTCAAAATAGGATTTAATACGTAAAATAGTGCCAATGCTATTGCAGAATCTATTGTGTGGTGAATCATTGTCCCTACTCCTACAACCACAAAAGCCTTGTAAAAATCAAATCCAAAAGGCATCACCACAATTGCTTCTAAAACAGCATGTATTGGAAGTGTAACAGCTAACGCCACGGGAAAAGAATATCCTCTTTGTATCATTTTAGCTCCAACATAGCCAAACACTGCGTGAACCGCTGCTCTTGCTGCTATTACAGGTCCCAATTTTATTAAAAATCCTATTGCAGATACAACACCCACAAATACCGCTGTTGCAGGACTTATAAGCATTGCCAGCATTACAGGTACATGGGATGCCAGTGTGGCTGAGAAAGGCGGAATAACTATCCCTAAAACTCCTCCAAAAGCCAAAGGTATAATAAGGGATAGTGCTGCTAAAAGCCCTCCAATAGTAATTTCTCTTGTCTTCACGTTAAAACCCCCATTTTTTACTTTTCACAATTATAGTATACACAGATGTATATACACCTGTCAATAATAAAATAACCACTTTTTAAAAATTTTTAAAGTGGTTAAGTCCTTATTCTATTAAAAAGCCTTTTTCCTTTAAGACCTTTTGTATTCTATCTAGTACCTCTTTATTTTCCCCTTCAACAGTGTGAAGATGCACTCCATCCGTCAGAGAAGACAAAAGGGTCGCTTTTCCTTCTTTTACAAACTCCATGAATTTACTTACATCATACCTTGAAGAAAGCATTAAAAGCCCTTTTATCTCCCCATAGAAGGGATGCTCTACAATTACATCTAACACTTTTCCGCCATTGTCAACTATTAAATTTAACTCCTCCTCTGTCCTGTCATATCCGTGTTTGACAGCAAAAACTCTTTTTACAGTGTTTTCTTTTGCTGTGTCTATTACATATCCTTGAGGAGTGGATAATATTTTAATCCCTTTAGCCCTTAAAATAGCTATATCTTGCACAATAATTTGCCTTGTCACTCCAAACCTTTTAGCAAGGTCAGAGCCGGATATAGGCTCTTTAGCATTCTTTAAAATTTCAACTATTTTGTTCCTTCGCTCTTGTGCCGTCATGATTTTTCACCTTTTTAAGCATAGCATTTGTAACAAGTAAAAATGTGCCTGTCGCCATTATAAAATCTCCTATGCTAAAGGCTTTGGGCAGTGGATAAGGTTTCGGCAACACTAAGACATCTGCTAAAAATTTTAACCGTGTAGAACTTGTCAAAACCTGATGTGTAGCAATTTTATTTGCCTGAAGGTCAGGGATGAGATTATTAAGTCCCGCTGCCTTTAAAGCATCAACAGAGACAGGCATCCTTCCTCCGTTGACAAATATAACGATAAAATTTAAAAGCACTCCAATGCTTATTATTCTAAAATACTTGTTATCTCTATTGTACCACAATCCTATGAAAAGCAAAAGATAAACAAAGAAGTGGATATAAGACCGGTATTCCATAATGACGTGAAACTTATTAGCAAGGTTTAACATACCAAACTCCAAAACAAAAGCAGCTATAAAAAGGCTGGGTTTTTTTATGTCAATATCAGCAATTCCGCTGATTTTTCCTCTTCTTAAAGTTCCGTAAATTAGAGAAGCACTAAGTGAATCAAATATCATGCTTAAACTCCTCCCTATTCTTTTCAAAAGCTTTTTTAAAGGCGTTTATTATTTTAGGGCTAAACTGCGTCCCTTCATGTTCTAAAATTATTTTATAAGCTTCCTCTTGTGAAAAAGCCTTTCGGTAGGGCCTGTCTGAAACTAAAGCATCGAAAACGTCTGCGAGGGAAAGTATCTGGGCTTCCAATGGTATTTCGTCACCTTTTATGCCATCGGGATACCCACTTCCATCGTACCACTCGTGATGGTATTTCACCCATAGAGAGGCCTCCTTTAAAGCCGGAACATCTCTTAAAATTTCATAGCCTTTTTGGGGATGTTCTTTTATTATGCTTAATTCTTCATCAGTTAACTTCCCTGGCTTATTTAAAACCTCTTCTTTTACTCCAATCTTTCCTATGTCATGTAAAAGTGATGCAATCCTCACCATTTCAGTGTGAGACTCACTAAAACCAAATTCTCTACAAAGTAAAGCCGCAATTTTTTCTACATTTTTTGAATGACCCGCTGTATATTTATCCTTTGCATCAAGAGCCTTTACAAGCACATTTATTGTGTCGTAATAAGACTGCTTTGAATCCATGTAAAGCTTAAACATATAGCGTATCATAAAAAGGGGTATGAAGAGTAAAATGAAACTTATATACCCTATTCTTACAAAAGCTTCTGACATAACTATACCTAAAAAGGCAAGAAAAAGAAAGTTTGGAACTGCCCATTTAAAGTCCTTTGTGAGAATGTAGATGAAGGATTTATTCATCAAAAGAGACAATAATATTGCTATAATAGACGTATTTAAAATATAATATACAATTGCTGCCAATATTGCAGATAAAAGGTGTTGAGGATATATGTAATTACCTGGAATACCTCCAGTATATTCATATATTAAACCAGCAATGCCAACACTTAAAGCTAATTGAGAAATATTAAATAATGTTTTATAATAAGGAAAATTAAATATATGTCTTACTCTACCATCCATATATTTTCCAATTTGAAAACCAATACCTATAGCAGCAATCAAAGCACCTTCATATGGGCCAAAAATAAGTACAGCCATTAAATCAACTGCAAATGCAACAGATACTGTAATTTCTTTTGTTACATATATTGGCATTGATTCAGCTAAAATAGCAAATAACCCAAATAAAATTATATCTATAATTCTATTTATAGGTGTGTTTAGTATAGAATAAATAATAAAAGACAAACCCAATACTGTTATTGTAGAAATATATATTTTTACTCTTTTGTTAAGCATAATAAACCTCCTATTTTTACTTTAAAAAATACACCTCAAACCGCTTAACCCCATGCATAATTTGCACCTCCTGCTAATGCAAGTGCCATTAAAGCCAGCAATATCTTTATAAGTGTCGCTTTATTCATCCTGAAACCCTCCTTTGCTGTGATAACTCTTCTGCCCTTAGGCTTCAGGTAACGCTACGCTAAGCAACTTTTAAGCGGTTTGGGTGTTAAAAAACTAACGGGACGTAATTGACATTACACGCCTGTTGACGGCGTCTAATGTGGCTTTTACCACAGCTTCCCCTTCATCTTTTTTTATAAGACAAGACCCGGTAAGGAGTTCTTCTTGGTTATTTGTCACATGAGTAACCCCTACAACTATTATCCTGCTTTTCGCTATATTAAATATATCGACATCTTCCAATAAAAATAAATGGTTTTTGGGAATCAACTTAGAAATAGAGTCTAAAGTAGCATTGGCAATTATTTTATATTTATTACTTGCAGTATTAGGTCCTTCAGCATATCCTTCAAAAACCTCATCGCCTCTTGTGAGGATAACTCTTGCTTCACTGGTAAGTCCATTATTTATAAATGAATAGCTTGAAAAAACAACCCTCTGTTCTCCTTGGAGATTTTCTCCAGTATCAATTTGCGCTACACTGACAATCTTGTGATTTATATCAATTCCAAACTGCGCCATTATGACAGATTGCACATCTCTTGCAATCTGCTTTGCATTCCTTGTACTGTCAGCCAACACGTGAATTTCTGTTATTTCACCATTCTCTACAACTACCCTACTGGATAGTACTCCTTGAATTTTATTTATATACCCTTCCATCGAATTTACTGTATCTTTTGTTATTTCACCCATTATCTTCACACCCTATTAAAATTTGTCCACACTAAAAATATATTCTATACAAAATTTAAAATTCCTTCTTTTTAGACAAAAAAATTGGGGATAGAGCCTATCCCCAATTTTTTTGCTTCTTATGTAGTTTTATTCTATTGGCTCTATTAAGCCATATTTCCCATCTTTTCTTTTGTATACGACATTTATAGTGTCAGTGTCGGCATTTGTAAATACAAAGAAGTTATGTCCCAAAAGGTTCATCTGAAGAATTGCTTCCTCAGGTGACATAGGCTTTATGGGGAACCTCTTTGTCTTAACTATTTCAAAGGAACCCTCTTCCTCTTCTCCCTTAGCTTCTTCATAAACAGGTGGAATTTCAAACCTTATTGACTCATTAGCACCAAATCTATTTTTAAGCTTTGCCTTGTGTTTAAGTATTTGTTTTTCTATTTTGTCTACAACCCTATCAATTGACACATACATGTCATCGCTGACTTCTTCAGCTCTAAATATAATACCCTTAAAAGGTATTGTAATTTCCGCAATGTGATTGTTTTTCTGTACACTTAAAACAGTCCTCACTTCAGTATCTTCTGGAAAGTATTTGCTTAACTTGCTCACATTTTTTATAACCGCATCCCTTAGTCCATCCGTAACTGTCATGCCATTTTTACCGCTTACTGTGATATTCATAGTATCAAACCCCTCTCATTATCCTTCTATTTAATATAATTCTACATAAAAAACAATATTCCTGCAATATGTGGAAACAAAAAACACTCCTTTTCGGAGTGCTTTTATAAAATCTTACTTATAAATTCTTTTGTCCTTTCATTTTTTGTATTGTAGAAAATATCTTCTGGCGTCCCTTCTTCAATTATCATTCCATCGTCCATAAAAATGACTCTATCTCCTACTTCCCTCGCAAACCCCATCTCATGAGTGACAACTACCATAGTCATCCCTTCATTAGCCAATCCTTTCATTACATTTAAAACCTCTTTTACCATTTCAGGGTCAAGGGCTGATGTGGGCTCGTCAAAAAGCATGACATCTGGCTGCATAGCTAATGCCCTTGCAATTGCAAGTCGTTGCTTTTGACCGCCTGATAGCTTAATAGGATACTCGTCTTTTTTTCAACAAGCCCCACTTTTTCCAGTAAGCCCAAAGCTATATTCTCAGCGGCTTTTTTGTCCATCTTTTTCACTTTAATAGGAGCTAAAGTTACATTCTCTAAAGCCGTTAAGTGTGGAAACAAATTAAAATGCTGAAAAACCATCCCTACTTTTTGCCTTATCTTATTGATGTTTACTTTTTTGTCGTTTATTTTGATCCCTTCAATATAGATTTCTCCTTTAGTAGGCACTTCCAAAAGGTTTATACACCTTAAAAGGGTACTTTTCCCTGAACCGCTTGGTCCTATTATTACAACAACTTCTCCTTTATTTACATTTAAACTTACGCCTTTTAACACTTCTAAATTGCCAAAAGTTTTATGCACATCTTTAACGAGTATCACCAGCCCTCAACCTCCTTTCAAAGATTCCAAGGAGTCTTGAAAAGATAAATGTCATTACAAAATATATGGCTGCAATTATGATGTAAGGTTCGAAATATTTATAAGTAATGCTTTGTATAATATCTGCTTGCCTTGTAAGGTCAGCAAAGCCTATTACTGATACAATAGCTGATTCTTTGAGCATCACGATAAATTCATTTCCCAAAGCAGGTAAAATATTTTTTATTGCCTGGGGAATTATCACATACCTCATCGCCATAGCATGAGTCATGCCAAGGGAACGAGCTGCTTCGTTTTGCCCAGGGTCTACAGCTTGTATGCCTGCCCTTATAATCTCTGCAACATAAGCAGCGCTATTTATGGCAAGAGCAGAAACTCCTGCTGTAAAAGCTGGTATATCTATTCCAAATTGCATAAGACCGTTATATATCAATAAAAGTTGTACCAAAAGAGGAGTACCTCTTATAATTTCAACATAACTGGCTCCTATAAAGCTTATAGGTTTTATAGAAGACATTTTAATAAGAGCAACAATCAGGCCTAATATAACTCCTATAGTCACTGCTAAAAAGGTGAGTTTTAAAGTCATGAGAAGGCCGCTTACAAATAAATGACTGTATTTTAGCATGCTCAAAAGATTTACACTCATAAAAATCTTCCTTTCAGCAAAATTTTAGTGGAGAACTGTTTTTAAAATTCTCCACCAAATTTCATCATTGCTTAAACCATTTATCTATAAGTTTGTCATATTCGCCACTTGCTTTTAACTCTTTTATCACATCGTTTATTATATTCACTAATTCTTTATTTCCTTTAGCTACTGCAACAGCAGAACCATTTTCTACCGTGTTGATTTCTTTCATGTTAAGTATCTTCATGTCCTTGTATTCTTTGAGATATGCATTTGCTACAGTATTTTCCAATACTATCGCATCACATCTGCCATTCTTTAAATCCATAAAAGCGTCTCCAACACGATTCAGCTGCTTCAATTTTACATCCGGTATCTTTTTAGCAGCTTCTTCAGAGGTGGTGCCTATTTGCACTGCAACAGTTTTGCCTTTTAAGTCATCAAATTTGGAAATAGGACTGTCATTACGCACTACTACCACTTGTTTACTATCATAATAAAGGTCTGAAAAATCAACACTTTTAGCCCTCTCCGGTGTTGGAGTCATTCCAGCAATCGCCATATCTATGCGCCCAGCTTGAAGAGCTGGAATCAACCCTTTAAAGTCCATATCTTTTATCTCCAGCTTAACCCCTAATTTTTTCGCTATGGCATTTGCTATATCAACGTCAAACCCCACTATTGTATCTTTGTTTCCTTCTACTTTATGGAACTCATAAGGTGGAAAATCTGCACTTGTACCCATTACGATAACGCCTTTTTCCTTAATTTTGTCCAAAGTATTAGCTGGTTTGTTGCCACAAGCGGATAAAATTAAACCCAAAATAATTGTCATTGTTAAGAAAACAAATAATGTTTTTTTATTCATTTTTCTTCTCCTCTCCTCTTTATAAAAATTTTGTAAATTCATAAAAAATGTCAATTATAAATAACTGCTACAAATAGATTTTCTGACCTTTTGCTTTCATAATTATAATATCATATGAATAAAATTTCAATATTTTTTTCTTTAAAGAGGACAGGAAATTTTTTTAGAAAGAAAAAAATATGTTGTGAAATAAAAATCTGTGGATAATGTGGATAAGTTTGTGAATAACTTTTAAATTCGCTTTTAACAATGTGGAAAAAGTTCTGAAGTGTAAAAAAGACACCAAAATGGTGTCTTTTGTATAATCCTCTTTACTTTTCTTGCGAAAAAGTAAGGGGATTATCTGCTCATGCCAAAAGCTTTCTTGTCTCTTCTAGCATTGTACTGATGGTTTCTTCTTTTTTCGCTTCTCTGCACGCTTTACATCTTACAGGCTCATTTTGAAAGCCTTTCTCCGCATAAAACTGTTGTTCTCCTGCTGTCCACACAAACTCTTTTCCACAATCTTTGCACACTAACACTTTGTCTTGATACATAACTAATAATCCCCTCACTTTGAATTTTTGGTTCAATATAATCTTTCGATTATATTATACGTGTATTATATCACCTTAAACCTTAAATAGCAATAAAATTTTAATAAAATTTTTACGATCTCAAAATACAAATTCCGACATTTTATTGTAAAATCCATCTAACAGTGGTATAATATATTTATACAACCGCTTGCATAACTTAATTCACCCATTTTGGAGGTGTTTAACTAATGAAAAGGCAAAAAGGAATTCAAAAGAAAGAGTTAAAACTAAGGTTTTCTAAAATTTCGTTTTTCAAAATTCCTAAGGCAAACGTTAGACTAAAGCTTTCAAACAGTGGCAGCGGCATATTTGCTAAACTAATGACCTTCATAGCCTTTGTAATAATCGTTCCTCTTGCTTTCACTGGTTATATGTCTACAAGCAAATCAATAAAAACTTTACAAGATACTATTAACCTCTCTAATGCTGATACATTAGGACTAATAAATAATTATGTAGACCTTTTCAAAAATGATATTGAAACTCAGCTTACTATTCTCTCTACCAATCCTCAAATTCTAAATTTAGGACAAGGTGATTTTGAAACTAATAAAAAGAATTTACAAGATTTATTTACAACCATTTTAAAAGCAAAAAGTACTAAAATATCTCTTATTTATTTTGCAACACCAGATAAAAAAATAATTCAATCTCCTGACCTTCCCCTCGACCCAAACTATGACCCTACCAGCCAGGAATGGTATAAAAAAGCTATTGAAAATCCGGATGCAATAATATGGACTGGCCCTTACAGCAATGATGGGACAAATGGAGGAGTAGTTACTGTTTCAAAAGCCGTTAGAAGTTCTTTAACTTCAGCTGCTTCTGATGTCGTAGGAGTTTTGGCTTTTGACATAAATTTAGATTCTCTTTCTAACATGATTTCTTCTATAAAAGTAGGGAAAACAGGAAATGTGTATTTAATTTCTAATGAAGGCATTATAATTGCTGATAAAGATAATAAAAATTTATTTTCCTACATAACAAAATACGATTACGGCAAAAAGATTCTCTCTATGCAAGAAGGAAGTTTTGAGTACAATGACAATGGAACAAATAAATTTGCATCTGTAAAAACTTTAAATAATTTTGGTTGGAAAGCTGCAATAACCATGGATTATTCAGAACTTGCTGAAAAAACTTCTCAAATCAAAGACAACGCAATAATTTTTAGTTTAATAAGCCTTTTAATAGGAATATTAATAACATATTTCTTCTCAAAAAATATTACTTCAAAAATAGGAAAAGTCATGACAGTAATGAGCAAAGCTGCAAATGGGGATATGACACAAGAAGTAGAAGTGAAATCAAACGACGAAATAGGCAAGCTGGCTTTAAGCTTTAACCTTATGATAGATGGTATAAAAAGCCTCGTAGCCGACGTATTATCTGCCGCAAATTCTGTATACGAATATTCTAAAAAAGTATCCTTTGCATCAAATAAAGCTGAGCAAATCACAAATGAAGTAGTTGCAGCTATGGAAGAAATTGCAAAAGGTGCGCAGGAACAAGCAAAAGAAGCTGAAAAAGGTGCAACTATTACCAATTTGTTAAGTCAAAATTTGGATGTAACAATGGAAAATTCAAAAAATATAAATAAAGAAACTACTTCTGTAATAAAAGCAGCAAATACTGGATTAGAAAATATAAAAGAATTAAGTGAAAAGACTAAAGTCACAGAACAAATGCACAGCAAAGTGAAAGAATCTACCTCCTACCTAAAGAAAAAATCTCATGAAATAGGAAAAATCGTTGAGACAATAACTACAATAGCCGATCAAACCAATCTTTTATCATTAAATGCTGCAATTGAAGCAGCCCGTGCAGGAGAAGCCGGTCGCGGTTTTGCCGTAGTAGCTGATGAAGTTAGAAAATTGGCTAATCAGTCTTCTGAAGCCGCTAAAAATATCGAAGCTATTATAAAAGAAATACAACAAAATATTGACGATACTTATAAAGTAGTAGAAGAAGCAAGTGCTTCTATAGAACAACAAAATGAATCTTTAGCAAAAACAGTTCACACTTTCTACGGCATTCAGCAGGCAGTAAATAGAATCGTAGAAGAACTTAATAAACTCAATGAATCAATGTTGAAAATTTCTCAAAGCAGAAGTGAAATGTTAGATTCGATACAAAATATCGCTGCAGTAACAGAAGAAGCTGCCGCTTCAACCGAAGAAATATCTTCCGCAACAGAAGAGCAAAAAACTGCAATAGAAGAAATATCAAAGTCCGCACAAGATTTGAGCAATATTGCAAATACATTGATGAGTATAATAAGCAAATTTAAAATATAAATGAGAGACTGTAAAAATTTTGTGAAGACTGATTAAAAACCTCTTTCTTGGCAAGAATTAAAATATATACAAAACCAAGAAGGAGGTTTTAAAAATATCACTATGTTGCCATTAGAAAAGATATACACTTTCATATTTATGGATGCCATCCATTTTGCTTGGAGTATTAAATGAGCTAAAAAACAGAGGAATTGGTATCAGCTATTTCGAATTTAACACTGATAGTGGAGAAGAACTATAATGTTTTTACCTAGAATAATATTCATCATTTACTCTATCTTGTAAATACACATTTGTATAATGAGAAGAAGCATTTTTATACAGTTTGTATCCTTCATCAATACAATTAGGGCAGGCATCTCTAGGAATAGTTATAGCAAATATATGATATCCTCTATCACTTTTTGACTCAATTGTATTTACTCCAGAGCAGTTGTTACATATTTTAAAATTTTGAACTTGTGTTTCTAATATACCATCTGTATCATAATACACTCGTCTAGGTCTTTTTACATAATTTACATCTTTAAATTCTTTTAATCGCAAGTCATCTTTATTTTTCCAGCGGTTATACACTATTTCTGACAATTTTTTAATATATTCTGTAATATCTTTTGGTTGTTTTAACTTCTCTTTATCATAATCTGGTTCACTCACTCTAGAGTAGTCAATACCTGCCATCGCTAATATTATTCCTAAATTAACATAGGGCAAAGCCCCTTCAATAGAGTAGCCTCCTTCAAGAACTGCAATATTAGGATTTAGTCGTTCATTTAATTTTGCATATCCTTGAGCTGTAAAGTTCATATTGGTAAGCGGGTCTGTATAATGGTTGTCTTGGCCGGCAGAGTTTAGTATTATATCAGGTTTATATTCATCTAAAATAGGTATTACTACATTGTCTAATACGTATAAAAAACCTTCTTCTCCTGTTCCAGGAGGTAAGGGGATATTTATATTGTACCCATAAGCAGCTGGGCCTCCAAATTCCTCTATAAATCCTGTTCCAGGGTAGAGAGTTCTTCCATCTTGATGAAGAGAAATAAACAAAGTATCTTTGTCATTCCAATAGATATCTTGAGTACCATCACCGTGGTGACAATCTGTATCTACAATGGCGACTCTTAAACTTCCATATTCTTGCCTTATTCTTTCTAGCATTACTGCTTCCACATTGATTATACAAAAACCTCTGTCTCCATAAACTACTCTCTGAGCATGGTGCCCTGGGGGACGAACTAAAGCAAAGGCTTTATCTACTTCTTTTTCCATCACTGCTTGAAGGGCTTTAATAGCTCCACCAGCGGATATGAGGTGAGATTGAGTAACTGTAGATTTTACATCTGGCACTACAAAATGCACTCTGTTAATATCTTTTTCTTCAGCAATGATTGGATTATAAAATTTAATTCCCTCAATGTCTTCAATTCCTTCTTCAAAAATTTGATCTTGAGTGTAGAGGAGCCTTTCTTCTCTTTCTGGATGAGTAGGATTAATAGCCCAGTCAAAAGCAGGAAAGAATACAACGCCCAATCTATTTTTAGCTTTAATCATTCTCATTCACCTCTCAATTTATTGGATAAGTCCTGGTTTTATCTGAGCTTTAATTCGCATGTTCTTTCCGATAGTATAAAATCCTCTCACCATATTGAAGCTACTTTCTTCTACTATTTCAGCTTCTATTTCCTCAATAGAAGCGCCCAGCGATAGAGCAGATTTTTTGACTAATTCCAAAGCTTTTTCTTTTGCTTTATCAAGAGTATAATTTCCACTTATTTTTTCATATAATCCTAATTCAGGTACAAAAAGTGTTTTTTTAGAAGTGTCAACAAACATTGTAATTTCGGTAGTTGGTCGTGCTAAAGCTGCACCTATAGCGTTGGCTACAGAATAGTTTTTAGGGTAATAGCAAGGTAAATTAAACTTTTCTTCAAGTACAGGGGCTAATACTTTAGAAGGACCACCAATTATATTTATCAGCTTAGGTTTGATTCTTTTCCCGTACAATAATTCTTTTACAGTATAAACTGGACGGCTATTTATTTCATGTAAAAGCTCATCTACTTTATTTTTAATAATATCTCCCATAGTGCTGAGAATTAATTTTGCCATATCTTTTGCTGATAAATTTAACTCTTTTCCCAATAAAGTCATTGCTTCATAAGCTTTTTTAACATTCTCGTGAGTGAAGCGAAATGCATTTTCATCTATCAACTCTAAGGTTATCATGGCATCTGTAGGCGTAGGTTTGGGACCACCAAAAGCATAAGGTACCCCTTCCCTTTGGGGGCCTATTTTTATCCTGCCATTTCTAACACAAATACTACTATCTCCACCTAAACCTATGGAAACACTATAAATTGCTCTTACTAAAGTTTTATATTTGCCTATTCTTATTCCCCACGGTTCAAATAAAGGAACTCCATCAGCAAGGAAAAATATGTCGGTAGTAGTACCTCCAATATCTAGTAATATTGCATCTTTATCGGTAGGAAGCATGGCATTAATTCCCATAAGGCTGGCAGCAGGACCGGATAGGATAGTTTCTACTGGTTTTTTCTCTGCTGTAGACATATTCATAGTACCGCCGTCGGCTTTTAATATAAATACTGATGCATTTATTCCTTCTTTTTCTAAGGATTTCTTAATGTTACTTAAAAATTCATCAAAAATGCTGTGCACTGCTGAATTTAAATAAGAAGTGTATACTCTGCGAGGGAAATTTAACTTGCCTGATATAGTATGTCCCATGGTAATAAAAGAGTTTGGTATGTCATTTTCCAAAATTTCTTTTATCTTCATTTCAATACTGGGATTTCTAATAGAAAATTTAGTGACTACAGCATAAGCTTTAATGTTTTTCTCTTTGAATAATTTAATGGCATTTTTTATTTCAAGCAAATTAAAATCTTTAATTATTTCGCCTCTGTGATCAATATATCCAGATATAAATACGTTTCCATCACCACAGGCTAAAAAATCATAAGGCAAACCTGGGCCAGGTTGAATAATCATTCCTACAGGAGAAAGTTTATTTTCAACTATGGCGTTGGTAGACACAGTGGTGCTTAAATTTATCCTTTCTATTTTAGTATTATCATATCCTGAAAGCAGTTCTTTAAGGGCAGTCCAGATGGAGTTGAATAAATTATCTCTATTTGTAGGTTTTTTTATGGTTTTTATAATCTTGCCTTTTTCTACGACAACTCCGTCTATGTTAGTTCCTCCTACATCAAGACCGATGATCAATTAAAAACCTCCTTTCTTTGGAATAATATTACTATAAATTTCCACGCCATTTTATATTTTAATGTTTTTTGTATTTTGTATTCTCATAGAGAAAATTTTCCGTCTCTTGCCTTCATTATACTACACATTTACCTATCCATACAATAAAAGATGTTTTAAAGTCTTCAAATAGGTATAAATATATTTACCACTTTGAAAAAGCAGAGAAAGAGAATAAAGAACCATAAACAAATTACCAGGATGGCAGGTCAGCCTTCTATGAATACTATAACATATCATGAGCTTAGAAAAATATCCCCTGAAAAAACTAGAGAAGTCGTTAGAAAAGTTTATGAGCAAAATAATTGTAATATCTCTAAAACTGCAAAAATACTTTGTATCTCAACACACACTGTCCATAGAGCTATCAATGGCCCTCTTCATTATAAATCTCGAAAACCTAAAAATTCTTCTAGAAAATCTTATTATTCTTAAGGAGAAGGGAAGAAATTAATATGACAAAGAGGGAATTACAAAAATTAATTTATCATTCAAAAAACAATCGAAAGGAATTAACAGCAAGGGAAGCTGCGCAGGCTTTAGGCCTAAGTGAACGTCAAATCTTTAGATTGAAAAAGGGGGTTAGTGAACAAGGTGAGTTTTTTGTGATTCATAAAAATAAAGGTCACAAGCCTGCTAATGCCACACCTCCAGAGGTTGTCAACAAGGTCATCTATTTGAAACAAAATGTGTACTTTGATGCTAATTTTTCTCACTTTAGAGATCTACTTGAAGAAAGGGAGGGAATTATGCTTAGTCAACCTACTGTGTATAGAATTTTATCCTTAGCTGGTATTGAAAGTCATAGAAAACATAGAAAAACTCATAAAACACAGAGAAGGAGAAAACGTAAACCTCAAGCAGGAATGTTAGTGCAAATTGATTGCAGCCCCTTTAAATGGCTGCTTAACATGGGAAAATTAGCTTTATATGGCGCTATTGATGATGCTACCGGAGGAATACAACAGAGAACTTATAAAGTCTCTGTATGCTCAACCCCCACTTTTTAGGTGTATAAAAAGTGGGGGTGCCGTCAATCTGAAGCAAACTTAAATTTTTAATCATATCTTAAATTTTCATTATTCATAGATAACTTTGTTTTCCGCTACAAATGTAGATGGCTGAAATTTTTCTTGAAGTTTTGCTACTTTTAGCACTGGATTATCAACGAGCAATTTGCTATTTAAAACAATATATGCATTCGTCTCTATTCTCTCAAGTGCGTTATATGCCTCTTCAAGAGATTTTCCTGCTATTATAATACCGTGTCTTGCCAACATTACAGCACATGCATGTTTTTCCAACACATTCTTTTTTGTTTTAAAATATTCAACCACTGCATCAGCAAGTTCTTTTGTAGTTGCAGGATGATAAGGTAAACATTCGATATTGCCAAATTTTGCTGTAGCTTCCGTAACTGACGGCATAGGTAACTCAAAAGCAACAAATGTCATTATATTCCTTGGATGGGCATGTATACAGGCATTAACATCAGGAAATTCTTTCAAAATCCCTAGATGCATATTAGCTTCCCTTGTTAATGATCGTGTACCCTCTAATACATTCATCTCAAGGTCTACAAGCAGTAAATCTTCCGGCTCAAGTCGGCATCTGTCATTTTCCGCCATCTTTGCTGGTGTCAATAAAACTTTATTATCATCAACCCTTAACGATACATTACCACCTGCTGCATTCGTCATCATTCTATCAAACATATCTTTTACTAATTGGCAAATTTTTTCCTCTCCTCTATATATGACAATCTCATTGATTCCTCATCCCCTTCTTATTAAACATCTTTAATTAATACATCATCTAATAATCTCAAAGCCTCATTAATATCAAATTCAGATGTCATTAATTTCATTGCTTTTGATGCGCTAACAGCTGTGGCAAATTTAAATGCTTCTCTCAACGTACTTTTATGATACAACTTAAATATAGAACTTCCGAAGAATACATCTCCACATCCCACAGTATTAATTGCCTTGACTTTGGGAGGATAAATTCTAAATGCTTCATTTTCAGAAACAATTAATGAACCATCACTACCCAGTGTAACTGCAACAACCTTAACCCCAGATTTAATGAGTTTTTGGGCATGAAAAACTATTTCTTTTATATTTTCAGGTCTATGTCCTATAATGTCACAAATTTCATCTATATTAGGTTTTATCATAAATGGTCTTGCTTTAATTCCCTCTAGAAGATAATCCCCACTGGCATCTAAGAATGTTTTACAACCATTTTTATTCGCTAACTCTATTAATTTTTTATATATATCTATGTTAAATCCAGGAGAAACTCCTCCTGAAAAAACCATAAATTCACATGATGAAGAAAGCTTTATAATCATTTCAACTAACTCATTTATGCTTCTTTCATCAACCTTATTACCTCTCTCTGTAAGCATAAAATGATTGTTCTTATTTTCCTCAATTATAATATAGCTCGTTCTTGTTTCATAATTCGGTGGGTGGATAAATTGGCATTGAATATTTTTTACCCAAAAGCGATTCAAGAATACTACCAGTATATCCTCCTAATATTCCTGTGGCAACATTTTTAAGACCAAGGTCTGACAACACAGATGACACATGAGTTCCTTTACCACCTATATCAAGTTTTATTTGTTTTATTTTGTTATTGCTAAAATTTTTAATCTCATCTACTACGATTATCTTATCAATTGCAGGGTTCAATGTAACAGTTGCAATCATCTTAATCACATCCTAAAAAATTTATTTATATTTTTTTCTAATTGTGATATGATTAAAATAAAGTCATAACACTATTTTACAAATGTTGTAGCAGGAATATACCTGCTACAACACTACACAATTATAAACTTTGGGAAGTCGCACTAATTCTTTCTGCGGCTTCTTTCTCTTTTTTAACATATACTTAAAATACCACCAGTATAGCAAAGCATAGCCTATTAGCAAAGGAAGACCAGGCAATATATCACCTTTGAACATCTTCGCCGCCACTGAAAAAACATATCTAAACTCTGGAGCCTCCATGCCATTCCATGTTATTAATTGCCCTGCTGGTATTTCAATTGTCTTTACTTGTTTTGCAAGATTTGTTATCATAGGAGCAAAGTATGTTGCTACGTACATATAAAGGGGAGTTGTTATTATTCCAAGAATTAACATTCTTAATAAATTTCCCCCGGTTACTACAACTGCTGTTGCTGCCAAGCATATATTAAGTATGCCTCCAAATGGAAGAACAATATTGCCTGGTAAAATTATGGCCATCAAGAGTATAACTGGAACAAGCAAAATTGTTGTTACCCATAAACTGGGTTGTCCTGCTAAAAATGGCCAATCCAAGCCTATATAAAATTGTCTACCAGGAAACCTTTTCTTCATAAATTCTGCTGCAGCATCTGAAATAGGTAATAAAGCCGTAATAAATAGTGTTGCTACCATTGGAAATAATGTTAAGGCTGCTGCAGATGAAACTCCTAATATCAAAGTATGTTTTAAATCATATCTTGCAAATATTGCAATAAGAACCCCTATTATAAATCCTAAAATATGATTCTCACCAAAAATGCCTAATTTTTCTTTTAGGGCTTCTGAATTTAAATTTATCCTATTAATTCCTGGAATAAAGTCTAATAACCGATTTAGTGGTGCCAATATTACTGCTGTTAACCCTAAAGCATGTGGCAAACTTATTCCCGGAATTTTGGTTAGCTCATAAATTTGATTGTGCAATAAATCAGCATTTTTTAATTCTAATACTACTTCAATCGCTCCTACTACCAAACCCAAAGTAACACTCCCTGTTACACCTTGAACTAATACAGCAGTTAAAACCTTATTCCAAACATTCCACATATCAATATTCAAACAGTCTGTCCATTTAAAAGCCAACATTATCAAATTAATTATAATTTGAATTGGAAACATTAAAAACGCGTATGGCCATGACCAGGCTATTGCAGCTACAGGTGTCCACCCTAGATCCAATGCATTCAATTTCAGCCCTGTTGCTTTAACAAATGCCTGGGCCGCAGGTGAAATTTGGTCAAACATAAAATTAAGTATTACTGACATTCCAGCAAAAGCAACACCAAGCGTTAAAGCAGCTGAAATTGCTTTTGAAGGTTTCATTCTTACAATTAAACCTATTATTATCATTAATATCGGCAGAAAAACACTTGGTCCCAAATCTAGTATATACTGTATAATTGTTTTTAACATTTAAAAACCCCCTTTTATTTGGCATTTTTCAAAATTTTCTCAATCTCATCCATTGCCTTGTCCATCCCAATGCCTGTCATAAACGGAATCCCACTCACCACTGGAACCCCATAGTCTGTGGGATCATAAGGTGCTATAGAGATAAACAAATCAGCATCTTTTAAGTGTGATTTTACCGATCTAAAGTCAACCGCCAGTGTTTCTACATCAATTTTTCTTTGCTTACAAAGTTCTTTAACTCTCTCCGCGACTGACTTCGATGTAGCAACACCAGACCCACATGCTACTACTATCTTTTTCCTTTGTCCCATCAATTTATCACCTCCTTTCAATTGCTTTTTGAAATAATATCAATTATCTCCTTTTTTGATTTAGCATTTTTAATTTTCAATAGTAAATTTGAATCCATAAATATATCCATAAAGTTTTGCAATACTTTTATTTGCCCGTCAGGATTCTTAATTGCTAACATAAATACAATATCACAGGCAACCTCTCCTTCAAATTTACCCATCTCTCTGAATAGAACAGGTTGTTTTAGCAATGCAACGGCAATACCATCTTTAATTACATGAATTGGATCAGTATGTGGAATAGCAACATTTATCTTTCCTGTTGGCAATCCCGTTGGAAACTTCTTTTCTCTTTCCACAACTGCATTGTAAAAAGAATCATTTACATAACCCTTTCTCAGCAAGTTATCTGCTAAATATTTCAGTACCTCCTGCCAATTAGTTGCTTCAACATCAAAAAAAATTAAATTTTCATTTAATAGTTCATGTAATTTTCGTGCCATGTTACAGCCTCCATCTTTTGTCTTTTTTACTTTAATGTATATCGCAAAATCTATGCCAAAATGTGTTCATACATTATTTATACCTGTAAAATCTACGTTTTTCTTTCGGCAGAAAATTTGTGTTTAAATTATAAAACACTATTACCCTTAAATAAATAAAAAAGGCCTCCACGGCCACTTTAAACATATAGTTCATCATAATTAATGATATCAATAATAAAGCATATTTCATCATCATTAATATTGATATTAAACATGGTATTAAACACTGTTAGGGCATTTTTTAATATTTGATATAAACCATTATTTTTATTTATGACCTCATTTTTGGCATGATGTTTAATAAAATTATTTGTAAATAGTCTTTCAACAACGCACCCCATATGTATTCCTAGCTTAATTTTTTTCTCTCTTTTTAAAGCTATATTATATTTTTCTATATCTTTAATAAATAACTTATATGCCTCTATGACCTTTGAGGGATTGATATAAGTAAGAAATTCTTCTAATGTCTCTTTTATTTCTCTGTATTCATTTTCAACCAAAAAATTATGCTTCAATTTAATGCCAAAATTTGTTGCCAAATAATTTTTATCTTTTATTATTTTATCAGTAGGTACATAAGGAATACCATTTATCTCAGGATCTAAGGCTCCAATGAGACATAATACGTCATTTTCCCGAATAATGTTGTAATATTTCTCTGTCCTTTCAGTGATATCAAAAAAACTTAATGAATAAATTGCTAAATTCTCCAATTCGTAATTTGATTCAATATAATTTTTTAGTTTATCAGCCGTACCTTCTCCAGTAGAACAAATTGTAACTATGCAACGTTTCTTGTTTTCATTTGAAAATGTACGATTACAAATTGAATTATAAATTTCATCTAAATCTTCATCTAAAAAATATGCCTTTCTTGCTGCTTCAAGAACTATAGGAGTGCTTACGTTATCAATAACTCTTGTCCTTATTCCTGTAAATTTTTCAATACTATCTGGTATATTTTTTAATGAGCCCATATCAACTAAATACAAGATACCTTTACCTTGATGAATTTCTTTCGAAATATTCATTATTTTTATTAATGCATCGTCAACATTCATATCTAATGGCATATCAAAATATGCAACTTTAGTTATATTTAATAGCTTATTTACTACATTTGCTATATTTTTTGCTACACCGTCACCATGCATTAATACCATTATAGCAACACTTTTTTCTCGTTTATATCTCTCATACCGGAAACTAAAAACAATGTTATAAAACCACTTTCCTCTGTAGAAACATTAATTTTAAATTTGTCTTGAATCATTTTAACAATTTCTTCTGATATTTTAAACTCGTTTATATATTTATTACGTATCTCATTTAGTCGCAAATTAGTTATTGGTTGCCCATTTTTAATTCTTTTTATCAATGCCTCAAGGTGGAATGTAAATGCATACAAAAAATTATCATTTAATTTTATATTTAATTTTCTTTCAGCAAAATCTTTTACCTCCGCCGAAAAATCAATAATTTCTTTATCAACTAATTTTTCAATTTCTTTTACATTTGGAGATTTGAATTTATTTATTATGTGCTTATAAAGCGAATCTATATACAGCTCAATTCTCTCATTAATGTCATTTTTATCAAATCCTTGTTGCTCTAATATTTTATACCTTTCGATAATGAAATCATACAAATCATATTTTTCAAGCGACTTTTCTTTCCCATCAGGTAATATTATTAAAGGATCTTCATAATATTTTTTATTTTTTGTATTTTCTTCATACATTTTTATTTTCATGTTTTCCGGTAATAATGTAATATCAATTTTTAATTCACCATCTGAATCTGTAGTATTGTAATTTCTTAAAAAAGCTTTAGCACAAAGCAATTGTATGGTTGACTTTAATTCCCCTACGTTACCATTAAAATCGCAATTTGCCATAATTGTTATTATTTCTGGAGAAATAATAAATTTTTTTGCTACTTGTTTTGCTTCTTTTTTTAAAAGTTCTTTAATAATTTCTATTTTTTCTTCAAATGGTCTATCGTTCCAAGCTGGCATCTTGATTACGATCGGTATTCTTCTTAAAAATGTTTTCAGAAGTGACGATTCCGGATTTTCGGTTGTCGCCAAAATAATCATTAACTTTGCTTTTCTTATCATTGCATCACCAAGCCTATGATATATTCCCTTATCAATTAGATAAAAAAGCATTTCTTGTCCTTCTGGTGGTAGTCTATGTACCTCATCAAGAAACAATATGCCATTATTCGCTTTTTCTACTAATCCAATATTGTCAGAATCAGCTCCTGTAAATGCCCCTTTTACATGGCCAAAAAGATATGACATTAACAACTGTGGGTTGTTATAATAGTCGGCGCAATTTAGAGTTTCAAAATTACTATACTTACCTATTTGTTTTCCAAATTCATACATTAATTCTGCCAAGTAAGATTTACCTGACCCCGGCGGCCCTATTATTAACGTATGCAAACCATATGGGGGATACAGAATAGCTGCTTTTGCCTGTTCCACTTGCTTTTTAAGACTCCCATTATACCCTATTAAATTTTCAAATATATCGGTACTACTTTTTCTATTCGCTTTTTTAATTAATGCTATGAAATCATTCAAAGAAATACTTTCCCCTATCGACTCTCCGATTAATTCTTCAGCCTTTTCTCTCGTTAAATAATACACCGGCCTTGATACTAATTTTACTAATAATTTGTCTCGTACAAGTTCATTTAATATATGACTAATATTAGCTCTTGAGATTCCAAGAGATTCTGATAAATCCTCTGCAGTAATGCCAAAATTTCTGCTTTTTAATACATCACTATCAGATATATTTTTCAATTTATCTCTAATATAATTTAAAACTCTTTCTTTATTAGTCATTCTGAAACCTCCTTTCTTCGCATGTTGTTTATGTGTTTATATTAAACTTGAGTTCGGCAAGTGGCAGACAAAGCAACAAGTCGATTAGCTCTGTCAGTTTTTTTGTCTGTAGTAGCTTTTTACGTAAAAAATAACCCTACATGGCTTATCCCATCTAGGCGTCTTTCCATATATTTCGTTAACACTAAAAGTTTTATCCATGTGGAGTCCATGTTATAAAGATGTTTTCTTTGATTAACATAATCTATAAAGCATTTAATACATACTTAGTTTTTTGCTTTCATCACATATTCGTAGCCTTTAGTTCCAAAATAAAGCATATATCATGGTTAAACGCTCCACGGTCGCCACGTATACATTATTTGTCCAGTTTTTAAGAAGTTGTTTTTCGGAGGATTTTACGAAATCCAGAAAACCTTTTTTACGTTAAACTAAAAATATGCCGTATTTTAGTTGAAAATTCTTAACAACTTTATGATGTATATATAAAATTCTACGTGGAAATGTAAAATCCTTTTTTAAAATAAGCACTTGCAAAATTATTTCCGCAAAAACTCTTAATTTATGGATTTCATTATATAATATTTTGGGAAAATATATTTATTTAACTTGAACTCAACAAGTAGCAAGCTTAAAGATATATGAAGAAAGCAAAAAGCGTTATGGAGCTTGTATTTGTCCAGTGAAAATATTCCAAATTGGAGATTGTAAAAAATTTTGTGTAAACTGATTAAATAACTCGGCTACGAAAGATACAACAAAAAAAGATACTCAAATTTCAAGAAATGGCTATACTTAAAAGACGGTAAAAACTCAATATAGAACTATCTGCAGAAATGGTAAGCAAAATAACCGAAAGAATAGTACCAGAAATAAAAGAATGGCAATCAATACCATTAGAAAAGATAAAAACTAGGGTGCGAAGCCCGAAAAAATTTTTTCTCTAGAACCTTTGAATCCCTGGAGCTTCAAAGGTTCTAGAGAAAAGCTTACAGTATCCCTAATTAAATATTTTAACCAAAAATATTCACTTTCATGCATAAGATGTAGAAAAAAAGGTTATACTAAAGATTGATCAAATAAAAAATGTTAACTGATTCTTGCTGAGAAAGAGGATAAAATTAATCTAAATGCACAAAATATTTTTTACCCCTATAAAGGAAGTGGGAAATTCCCACTTCCTTTAACGTTTTTTATCTAAAAAATAACTGTCAGGTGTATAGTATTTAAGATATTCTATATACCCCTCTTTACTTTTTGACAATTCCTCTAATTTGTTTTCTGTTTTTTCGAAAACAGCAGTTATATTTTGAAGATTTTTATCGTCTTTCTCTTTTATTTTTTCCAAAAGGGCTTTTGTTTCTATAAAGAGTGCTTTCAATTTACTTATTTCTTCCGTAACTTTCCCTTCCAAAGCAAAAATACTTTCCACTTTATTTTGCTTTTTAAAAACATTATACAAAGGGATAAAATCGGCATCTAATTTGTCAATTTCTTCTATAATTTTTTGCTTTGTAATAAGAAGATTTTTCAATTCTTCTAAATTGTTAGAAGCTATGGCAATACCTATTTTTTCAGTAACCTCATAAAGTTCTTTCAATCTTTGAATTTTATCCTGTACAATTTGAGTAAGCTTTTCTACATTATTATGCATCTCATCAACCCTTCGCGTAGACTTTCTCTCTAACTTTATTAAGAGCTACACTCCAAGTATCCCTTAATTCTATTGCAAACCCTTTTACTTCTTCTAAAATTGCCACGTCTTTTTTTACATTGGCATCAATTAACCTTCTTAACATATAGTCATAGAGGCTGTACAAGTTTTTAGATATGTCATAATTCATATCCAAGGTAAGCATAAGCTCTGTAATAATGTCTTGTGCCCTCTGTATGCTGTTATTAGCTGCCATGTAATCTTTTTTTCTATCGCCCCTTTTGCTTCTTCTATAAACCTTACTATACCATTATAAAGCATTAAAACAAGCTCTTCAGGACTGGCAGTCAAAATTGCGTTCTCTTTATATTGCTGATACGGATTTACCATTGCTGCACCCCCTTTTATTTCGTCATAACACCAATTTGCTGGCTTAGCCACGCACTTTGTGAATTCATTTGGCTTACATACATCTCTAACTGTGTAAATTGTGCATAATATCTCTGTTCAAGATTATTTAGATAATCTTGCATTTGAGCAATCCTATCATCTATTTCTCTTATTCTGTTTCCTATAAAACTTGTATCATAAAGCTGTGTGGTACTACCTGCTTTTTGAGTTATGGCATCAATGCCACTGTTTAAGGTATCGTAAAGCTGTTGTGCAATACCTTGAGAAGTTGAGGTACCTGTAAATATATTCATTACCAATTGAGGATTGGTTGCAATAGCATCTCTAAGCTTTGTTTCGTCAATATATAACTTCCCACCTTCATACCATTGGCCTGTAGTAATACCAATTGAACTTAAAGAGCCTACACCGGAAACTGTAGAAGAAACGACATTTCTCATAGAATAATATATTCTCATAAGAGTTTCGTCATTAGCCAAATTCCCAGAACGAGCTTTTTGTTCCCATAAAGTTATATCACTGTCTTTCATAGCTTGCTTTTGTTCAGAAGTCAAAGGTGGATAATCGTAATATCTTTTTTCTGTAAGCTTTGCATTAATCTTTGTAATTATATCATTGTAACTGTCAATAAAGCTTTTTATTGTGTTATATATTTTGTCAACATCTGTTAAAACAGTAAGGGTTGTTGTGCTATTACTTGTTCCTGTAAGGGTAATATTTATTCCTGCTACTGTGACATTGTTAGTTGAACTTGTCATTTGAACACCGTTAAAAGTAAATTTGGCATCTTGTCCTTGTGCTGAAATCGAAGATATTGTTAGTTTTAACGTGTTGTTAAGCAAATTCATTCCGTCAGGCCCTGTTCCTGTAAAATCTATTGAATAACCAGCGCTTGCGGTTAATATTACTTTATCTGATGTAGAATCATACGAAGCCGTAACATTTGCTCCAGCAGCATTTATAGCATCTACGAAGTTCTGTACAGTTGCACCCTTTGCTACGATTATTGTTTTACCATTCAATTGCAGTGATATATCGCTTCCAGTATTGTTTACAATACCACTATTTCCTCCAAGACCTAAAGCAGCACTGCTGCTTAATTGCGCAATATTAATTTTTAGCTTGTTTGCTAAGAAATTTGCTCCATCAACATTTGTACCACTAAAATCAATCTTTGAATTTGCTCCAGTAAAATTTGATACCAAAAACAGCCTATCTAAACCCGGATCATATGTAGCAATTACGCCTGTCGCATTAGTCTGAGCATTTATCGCAGTAACTACATCATTTATTGTTGCGCCATTTTTTATTACTATTTGTTTATTTGTACCGTCTAATCCCTTTAAATAAAGATATATATCGTTTCCTGTATTATTAAGTGTATTATACGTATATGTTCCATCAGAATTTTTAGTTGCAGCACCAATTTTATCTGTACTTGCAGTTGTCGCAGCTTGAGCTAATTGCGTTACTGATATAGTATAAGTTCCATTTACCGCATTTACACCTGCTGTAGCCGTTGCAACTGAAGGATTTGACGATGTAACAGTTTTTGCCATAAAAGTCCCCTGTAGTTTGAGCTTAAAAACAATGTCATTTCGGAGTGACATAAGCTGTGTGTTTATATCCCTTAAATCCTCTTGCTGCCATTGATACCATTGCTTTTGTTGTTCTAATTTATCAAGAGGTATACTTGCAGCCTTCATAAGCTGCTGTACCATAGAATCAGTATCGAGTCCTGTCGCAAGACCACTGATTCTCAATAAATTGCTCACATTGTAGCTATTCATACTTATTGGATCCATTTTTCATACCCCCAACTATATTTTTCTATCCACAAAAAGTCCAGCTATTTTCCATAATCCTGCCACAAGGTCAAGTATTTTTTCAGGAGGAATCTCGTCAATAACTTCATTTGTATCGCTATCAACAATTTTGACCACTATTGTGTTTGTAGGCTTGTGTACAGAAAATTCAAAATATGTATGATCGTTAATGCTTATTTTTCTATTTTCTTTATTAAGCTCACTATTAAGTTTAGCTTCATCCACAGGTTTACTAAGTATATCTTTTACTGCTTTTATTTCCTCTACTAACGCACTATCTCTTTTAAACTGCGAATTTACTTGCCCCGTTCCCGCAGTACTTATCCCCTGCAACATGCCGTTATTACCTCCTGGAATAAAAATTTATCATTTGTAACAACTTCCCTTTTTGCTATTATAAATATCGACATATATTTTAAAAAGTTTAAATTTTTTTATGTAATTTTCACGCAAAAAGAAAAACAAGTAAAACAGCACTTTATTTTATCTGTTTTACTTGTTTTTCTCTTTTCATGTACATAACAATCAATTCGTCTAATTCACGGCTCAGCTCTAAAGCTTTAGGAAGCTCTATATTGCATTCATTTAATTTCTTTTTTAAAAGCTTTATTCTTTCAGCAATGTCGTTTTCTTCGTAATAATGCTCTTTTATCACTTTCTCCATATAAGCCGCATCCTCCTAAAACATTTATGTTTTTATTATATCATGTAGAAATTAAAAGTTCATTAGAAAATTATAACATGTATCAATGGCAAAAAAAGAGAATATATTTACTTATAGATTTAAATTTTAGGAGGATTTTTATGTGTGGAATAACGGGATGGGTTAACTTTGATATGGACTTATCACTTCAAAATGAAGTAATCGAAAAAATGACAAACACCCTTAAAAAAGAGGACCTGACGGTTCTGGAATATGGTTGTCAAAACATTGTGCTTTAGGTCATCGTCGATTAATTGTAATAGATCCAGAAGGTGGAAGTCAACCAATGATAAAAAAATACGGTGAAAAAAATTTTGTCATCATCCACAATGGAGAACTCTACAATATGGATGAATTGAAAAACGAACTCATATCCTTGGGATATACTTTTAAAACCCGTTCAGATACTGAAATTATTTTGACATCTTATATAGAATGGGGTCCTTTATGTGTTAAAAAATTTAATGGAATATTTGCTTTTGCAATATGGGATGAAGTACAAAATAGGCTTTTTATTGCCAGGGACCATCTCGGAATAAAGCCACTATTTTATACCATTAAAAACGGGTCTTTGATATTTGGTTCAGAGATTAAAGCAATATTAGCACATCCTCATGTAAAACCAGAGATAGACTCACAAGGTCTTGCAGAAATATTTGTAATGGGACCTTCAAGGACTCCCGGATGTGGTGTCTTTAAAGGGGTTAAAGAATTAAAAGCCGGGCATTACCTCATATTCACTAAAAATGGAGCAAACATAAGCAAATACTGGTCATTACAAAGTCTTCCCCATGAAGATGACCTTGAGAAAACAGGGGAAAAAATAAGGTATCTCCTTAAAGATTCTTCAGTGAGGCAGCTTGTTTCAGACGTGCCTTTATGTTCATTGCTATCAGGTGGACTTGATTCAACTGCTGTATCCTTCTTCGCAAATGAAGAATTAAAACAAAAAGGTCAAAAACTTATAACATACTCGGTAGATTATGTGGGTAATGATAAATATTTTACGCCAAACGAATTTCAACCAAACTCTGACGCAGACTGGGTAAAATTTGTTGCAAATAAACTTGACACAAACCATAACTATGTATTTATAGATAACGAAGAACTTGCACATGCTCTAAAGCCAGCCTTGTACGCTCGAGACCTTCCTGGTATGGCAGATATAGATTCATCTTTATATCTATTTTTAAAAGAAGTAAAAAAAGGAGCCACAGTCGCTCTATCAGGAGAAGGTGCTGATGAAGTTTTTGGAGGTTATCCCTGGTTTAGAAACAAAGAAGCAATTGAAAGTCACACCTTCCCATGGATAAGAATGGTCAATGAACGCATGAAATTGCTTTTGCCAGAAGTTGTAAAATATATAAGACCTATAGAATACTTAAATGATAGATATAATGAAGCTTTAAATGAAGTGCCAAAGCTGAATGGAGAAGACCCCTATAATGCTCGAATGAGGGAAATGTTTTACCTTAACATAACAAGATTTATGCCCATGCTTCTTGATAGAATGGATAGAATGAGTATGGCAGTAGGTTTTGAAGCAAGAGTACCTTTTTTAGACTACAGGCTTGTAGAATATGTATGGAATATACCGTGGGAAATGAAAAATCTCAACGGAAGGGAAAAAGGAATACTTAGATACGCTCTAAAAGGTTACATCCCAGAGGAAGTAATTGAAAGAAAAAAGAGTCCTTACCCTAAAACACACAATCCAGTATTTAAAAACATCGTTAAAGAATGGCTAAAGCAAATAATTGATGACAGTACATCGCCTTTATTACAACTTGTAGATAAAAAAGCAATCGTAGAACTTATAGAAACACATGCAAAAGCCTATGACCCTGCCTGGTTTTCACAGCTTATGGGCTCCGCCCAACTCTTCGCTTACCTCGTACAAATAAATATGTGGCTAAAAGATTATAAAATTTCTATAGTGTAGTAAATAAAAATACGCTAAATGGCGGGAAATCCCCGCCATTTAGTATAAGCCCGTGCTATATTTTATTTTATTTAAATTTTCATCTTTTTTAGGCTTTCTAAATATAAATAAATGTTCATGCATAATCATATAAAAGTTATATTTCTCTACCTGTCTTTCCCAATAAGGTGTAGACTTACAATTATGTTGAACTTTTATAATGTCCTCCTTTAATACAAAACCATTCTTAAGGAAAAGTCTCATTACATAATATGAAAGAGGTATGTAATGCCCGCTTTTTCTTGTATCTCCTATTAAAATAGCACAATATCTGTCTTCTTTCAAAACTCTATAAAGTTCGATAACTCCTTTTTCCAACTCATCGCAAAATTTTTTAACATCAGATATATTTGATAAATCCCCTTCTATTCTCCCATTTGAATACTTTATAATATTTAAATACGGCGGATGCGTTATTATTAAATCAATGCTGATGTCACTAATCTCTTTTAAATTTCTCACATCCCCTACCCTTACAACCTGCTCATACTTATAATCTCCATCAAAGTCTAAATTTCTTTTAGTCAGCTCTACACTATCTGGATTGATATCAAAACCTATACCTCGCCTATTTAATATTTTAGTTTCTATTAGCGTTGTACCACTCCCAACCATAGGGTCGAGTACAAAATCTCCTTCCTGGGAATATCTTAATATAACATTCCTTGGAATTTGAGGTGCAAAATTGCCTCTGTAATTTCCCTTATGCGTTTTCCATTTTCCCCTTTCAGGAAACGACCATACAGTAGTTATTTCTTTTTTAAAATCTATATCCTGCATAATATTTCCTCCAATAAACCAATACGCACAAAATGAAGATTTAACAAATAATCTATTTTCTCAAATCCTTTATGAATTTGATTTTTCTGTCCTCTCCATCCCTCTCCGTCTGTAATCCAAATAAATTCAAATCCATTATTTTTAAGTTCATTCTGTCTTTCTATGTAGGAATCCACTATTTCTTGAGGTTTTGAACCAGTTCCTGAATAAAAATTCACTTCGATATTGATAACTTTTTTGTTGTCTTTGATTAAAATAAAATCAGCTTTTCTGTTTTTAATTGAAGAGTTAACCTCTATACCATAATTAGTTTCCAAATATCCGAAATTTTTCTGAAATAAAACTCTTTCAAATCCTTTTTCCTTTGTTGCTATATCTTCAATAATTGGCTTTAATAATAATTCCATCGCATCTCCACTTCTATTTTTCCTCGCATGGGTATCCATGCCTACTTCCACACCTATTACATAATCTTGTACGCTCTTCGTACCCATTTCCAGAAAAAATCTCTTTAAGCCTGTCTTATCAAAAAATTCTATAATATTATCAATATCTTCTGATGTAAGAGTTCTAGTGTTAAAGTCATAATTCACAGTATCCAAGTTTTTATCTGTAAAATCGCGAATTACTTTAAAATTAAGGTCTCGTATTGCTAATAAAATCGGTATAACAGGAAGCACTCGAGGATAATTTAATAAAATTTTTCTTAAGTCATTATCAAACCGATTACTTCCTATTAAACTATTTAATATATTAAATTCTATTTTATGTTCTTCAACGTGTTTTCTTACTTTGTCCCAATCAACAAAAAAGTCATAACTCCTATTTGTGTCCACAAGTGTATCATGAAATTTTTCTATTACACTTTCCTCATTTTCTACATTTAAGAATTCAATATATAATTCCTTCATTTTAAGCCCCCTATTCATAATTCCTTATTATCAATTCACTTATATCTCCTCGTTTATCCCCATTACTGTTAATATATCTTTTTGCTTTTACCCTTTCAATAATAAACCCTGCATACAATTCATCAAAAAAATTGTCATCTACATCTTCATTCTTGGGGTCCGAATTGCTAAGTATAAGATATGCGCCTCTTTTATCCATTTCTTTAAAAAACTGAGCTAACCGCCTCTGGTCATCATCATCAAACCCGTCCCCATTATAACTTGTAAAATTCGAAGTATTGTTTAAAGGGCGATAAGGAGGATCGAGATAAACTAAAGTGTTTTTATGTATATACTTTTTGCTTTCTTCAAAATCTGCACAAATGACCTCTGTATTCTCTAACGCTTTACTTACTTCGATTAAATTGTCAACATCACAAATAGTAGGGTTTTTATATTTCCCAAACGGTACATTGAATTCACCCTTTTTATTTAAACGATATAATCCATTAAAACACGTCTTGTTTAAAAAAATCAAGTACGCTGCTCTTTTTACCCAGTCCAAATTGTAATTTACATAATCAAAATTGTCCTTTTGTCTATTATACTCATCTCTAATGTTATAGTAAAAATCTTTCCTTTGTTCCTCTGATAATTTTAGATATTTCTCTTCCATGCTACTTAACTCATCAATTAATTCATTCACATTATTTTGAATTACTTTATAGCCTATTATTAGTTCTTTATTTATATCGATTAAAAACGATTCCTTAATTTTGAAATTTCTTTTTAAAAAGAAGAAAAATGCACCACCACCAACAAAAGGCTCAACATATCTCTCTATTTCACCACTTTGAATTAAAGAAGATGGCAACCTCTTATATAACTCATCTAATAACTGTGTTTTTCCGCCTGCCCATTTTAAAAAAGGCTTAGCATTATTTAAAATGCTTGATGATTTGTCTGAAATCTCTATCAAATTCAATGTTTGCACTTCACCATCACTTCCCTTTAAGCTTGTCTCTTAAAATAATTATATCATCAATTTTTAAAGTGAAAAAGTTTTGTTCAAAAAAATCATAGTGTAAAATTATCGTAGGATTTTTTAAGTGATAAAAAACAAGAGACAACCCCTGTGATAAAATAGATTATGGAAAACAAAACAATACAGAAAGGGGTGTCTCTTGTGAAAAAAAATATCTTTGAGGATATTATACTACAAAATGCTCTAAATTTCACTAGAGAAGTGGTAGACATTTTTGACGATTTATTAAATAAAGGAATGAATATTACAGAGCTTGCAGCAAGGATAAAGGAACTGACGGACAAACTAGGTAGAGAGGCAATAGAAGCAATTATTGAAGAGTTAGATAAGATAATAAAAGAAGACAAGAGAAGGAAAGAGAAATGGGTAGTAGAGAGGAAAGATAAAAAGAGATTAACGACAATCCTTGGGGATATAGAATATGAGAGGACATATTACAAATCCAGAGAGGATGGAAGATATACATACTTGGTAGATGATGCATTAGAGATAGGGCGGCACGATAGGATAGAAAAAGGTGTAAAAATAAAGTTAGTAGAAAGCGCGATAGAAGAATCATATGAAATAAGCAGTAAAAAAGCATGTCCAGAGGAGCTAAGTAAACAGACGGTATTAAACGCAATAAGGGAAATAGGAGAAGTAGAGGTAGAGAGAGAAATAAAAGAGAAGAAAGAAGTAAGGGTATTATACATAGAAGCAGATGAAGACCATGTGCCTTTGCAAGATGGCAGCAATGAAACACCGCGATTGATATACATACATGAAGGTAAAGAAGAGAAAAATGGTAGAAATGTACTGAGAAATGTGCATTACAAGGCATACGTAGGAGAGAAAGCTGAAGACATATGGATAGATATAGCAAATTACATAGAAGAAAATTACAAGGAAGAGAAGATAGAGAAGATATACATAGCAGGAGATGGAGCACCGTGGATAAAAGAGGGATTAGAGTGGATAGTAAAATCAAGGTTTGTACTAGACAGATATCATTTAAACAAATACGTATTAAAAGCTACATCGAAAGAGCCAAAGTATAGGGATAAGATATGGAGAGCAATAAATGAAGGGGATAAAGAAGGAGTAAAGAAGGTATTGGATGAGTTAATAAAGGCAGCAGAGGAAGAGAGAGAAAAAGAGAAGGTAAAAGAGGCCAAGAAGTACATACTAAATAATTGGGAAGGAGTAGAGATATACAGTAAAGACAAAGATGTAATAGGGTGCAGTGCAGAAGGGCATATAAGTCATGTATTTTCTTCTAGATTAAGTAGGAATCCACTAGGGTGGAGTAGAGAAGGATTAAAGTTAATGGCGAAATTAAGAGTATTTAGCAAGAACGGAGGTGTCATTTCTCAAATTAATTTAGCTTAAAACCGATAAAATTTCTCAGATTAAATAATCTTGTGATAAAATTAATGCTAAAGGAATATGAAAAAAATTTATCATATTCCTTTAGCATTAATTTTAATTGGAGAGGTTACTTATGCAAATAGTTTTCCATGTTGATAACATTGAAGAGTATTTACATAAAGGTAAAGATTACAATTTCCCTGCCCCGCCAGATAGATGTCCTTATCCCGATTGCAAGTGTAGAGTAAAACTAAAAAAGCACGGGTTTTATTACCGTTACTATTTAGACGGACTTAACTGTATAAAAATAACCATAAGAAGATATATATGCCCTGTGTGTAAAAGGACTCTATCCTACCTTCCTGATTTCTGTATTCCTCATTTTCAGTATTCTTTCAATATGATTGTAAAGTCTTTAAAAGAAACACTCCTCAGAGAAAGAACTGTCAGTTCTTTCATAAGTGACTTAAAAAGAAACTTCCCTACCATACTATTTTCAAGACAGCATATATATTTTTACACCAAAAGGATAATGAATAATTTAAGTTTTATCATATACGGATTAAGGCAAATAAACCCTTACATAAAGTTATCTGAGACTGACTCACAAAGAGAGAGGGCCAGAGAGATTTTGGACATAATAAGCATTGTACCACTCTTCTCCCAACGGTTTTATGCCTATTGCCAAAAATCATTTCTGGCCTCTCTCACATAATTTTAGCATTAAACCCGAAAGATTTAAATAAAAATTTTGATTTTTTCTTAGCAACATAACTTTTTCCTTTAACATCCCCCAGGTATGAGCTAAAATTACGATTAAGAAATCAAAAAAGTGAAGGGGGAACATACAAATGCTTGATGAAAAAGCGAGAGAAGCTATAGCATTAAAGAGATTTTCACTGATAAGTCCGGTGTTAAACGGACAGGTAAAAAATCAGAAAGAATATTTTGATGCTCTTTCTGATAAACCTATTGAGATACCTTATATTGGAATGAGAAGATATACTCCCAAGACACTTAGAGGGTGGCTATATCAGTATTTAAGAGGCGGTATAGAAGCGTTAAAGCCAGGGTATCGAAGTGACAGAGGCAAATACAGAAAGATAGACTTTGAACTTTCAGAGAGAATAAAGCAAAAGAAGCTTGAACATCCTGAAATGCCAAACAAACTTCTTTATGAGACATTGATAGGAGAGGGAATAATATCACCGGATAAAGTATCCCTTTCGACATTCTATAGGTTTTTGAAAAACATTCCTGTAAAATCTTTAGATAAAGAAAAAGAGGGTAAAACAAAGAGGTTTTCCCATGAATACATCAATGAACTGTGGCAAACTGATGTCATGTATGGGCCATATATTAAAGAAGGTAAAACAAAGAGACAAACGTATCTTATTGCATATATAGATGATGCTTCAAGGCTGTGTACCTATGCTCACTTTTACTATACCCAGAATTTTTTAGCTTTAAGAGACTCATTTAAAGAAGCAGTGCTAAGAAGGGGGATACCCAAAATGCTCTACACTGACAATGGAAAGATATATAGAAGCACTCAATTGGAGTATATCTGTGCTTCACTAGGTACATCTCTTATTCACGCTGAGCCCTTTTCACCTCATTCAAAAGGGAAAATAGAAAGATTCTTTCATACGGTGAGAATGAGATTTTTAAGCACAATAGATCCTACATCCATAAAGAGTATAGATGAACTCAATATGATGTTTTTTAAATGGCTGGAGGAGGATTACAACCGAAAAGAACACAGCAGTATTGGCATGAGTCCTTTAGATTTTTTCATGTCTCAAATATCAAGGGTAAATATGTGTAAAGACATAGATATGTTGAATGAATATTTTCTTATAAGAGTAAATCGTAAAGTAAACAAAGATGCTACACTTAAAGTGGAAAATATCCTTTATGAAACAGAAGAAAAGTTTAAAGGTATGCATTTAGAAGTCAGATATGACCCGCAGTGGCTTAAGGATAATACACCCCTTCTACTTTTTCATGAAGGCAAAAAAGTAGGGGAAGCGTATAAGGTAAATTTTCATGAGAATGCTAAAATTCCTGTAGAATATATCGAAGACAGAAAAGTTGTAAGCGAAAAAGAAGATACTGTGGATTTTACTGCAAAACCTAATTCCACAGTAATATCCTTTAATGATATCATTGATTAAAAAAGAGGTGTTTACAATGTTTACCCAATATTTTGGAATGAAATTTAATCCATTTTCTAAAGAGATAAGTGTAAACGACCTTTACATAAGTGAAGACATTGCTGAATTAAATGCCAGGCTAAAATATTTGCAAGAAACAAGGGGTATAGGACTTATCGTTGGGGAGGCCGGTTCAGGCAAATCTACCGCATTAAGAAGATATGCTGAAAGCCTCAATCATTCTACATTTAAACCATGTTACTTTGCTCTGTCTACACTCACGGTGAGAGAATTTTATCAAGCATTAGCTATGATTTTAGGCGAAACCCCCTCATACAAAAAAGTAACGCTCTTTCACCAGATACAAAGAGCGATAACAGAACTTTACTATAGCCAGAAGATAACTCCTGTCATAATATTAGATGAGATACAACTGGTTTCTAATGATGTTCTTGAAGATTTGAGAATAATATTTAACTTTAATATGGATTCTCAAAACCCGTATATACTGATACTTTCAGGACAACCACACATAAGAAACAAACTAGCCTTGAATGTAAACAGTGCACTAAGGCAAAGAATTTCTATAAAGTATGTGATGCAAGGGCTAAAAAAAGAAGAAATTCAAGATTATATAAAAACAAGAATGAAAATAGCCGGAGTGGTGGATGATATATTTACACCATCAGCATATGAAGCGATATATTCTCTAACAAAAGGGCTGCCAAGGATAATAAATAACCTGGTAACAACTTCTCTTCTCTATGCGTATTCTAAAAGGCTAAGAGAGATAGATGAAGAAGTAATATACCAGGCACAAAATGAAATCAGTTTATGAGAGTAGTAGCTTTCGCTACTCTCATTTTATTATACATCAATTAATTCAAATTGCCAATAACAGATATTAACATATTTTGGCGGTAATGCTCTTAAAAAGTGAAAAAATTTTTTAATCAGTCTGTAATAATTTGAGAAAAAATACTTTTATGCACTTAAAAAATGCCATTATAATTTGAAAATCTTTGGAGATTTAATTTGAGAATTGACACGGAGGAGATTTAAGAGAAATAGAATGGGGTAAGAAAAAGAATATAAATGCAGGAAGTTACAAATTAACGAAGAAGCAAATAAAAGAAGCGGTAAGGAGAGTTAAAACGTCTACAAATGAAAAAATAAACAATATTACGGTTTTGAATATAGGGAAAGTAACGCCAATATATAGGGTTTTAAGAGCATTAAAATATGCACAAGTTATATAAAAAGCATGATAAGTTGAAGGCTGAAATTAACTAAGTTTCAGGGGTTGTCTTAAAAAAATCCTACAGTATCTTGACACTATCTCAAAAAAATAAAAGAGAGGATTGACCTCTCTTAAGGAATAATTATAAGGATGCCCTGTCCTTGAGATTTATCTCTGGGTATATCTCTTTTATCATCCTGTCAATTTTTTCAGCTTCATCATGCTTTCCTATAGTTTTGTATATCTTGTATATCAATACATAATTATCTATATCCATTCTATCAATATTAAAAGCATTTGCTGCCAATGATAAAGCTTCATCATACATATCTTGTCCTAATGCTCTTTCAGCAAGATATCTATATACCTCAGGATTTTGGCTGTTTAAATCAGCTGCCCTTATATATGCTTCCATAGCTAAATCCTCTAATCCGTACCTTATCATAAGTTGTCCATATTTTTCATAGTCCTCTCTTCCAAATCTATTTACATACAACCCCAGTATTGTATTATATAAATCAAATTCTTGGAATTTAATAAGCATATCAAGTAAATTGAAATAACTATCTCTAACTTCTTCAAATTTTGCTTTCATTTCTCCAACTATTGTCATATACAATTTCTTGTCAGAAGATTCTGATATCTCCCATAATAGATTTTTTGCCTTGTCCATTTCTTTTAAAAGTATATAACACAGCACTTTTTGATACGTTGCCTCTTCTTTTGCTTTGCCATACTCCAGGTCAAAATACTCGATTGCTTTTTTATAATCTTTAAGTCCTAAATATACAGTTCCCTTTAAGCTGTTTAATCCCTCTATATCGATATTTATGTTATCAACATATCTTTTTGCCATTTCAAACATTCCTAAATTAATATATAACTTTGCTAATATAGCATTATTTACAGGATTTTTAGTATCCACATGTTTTTCAAAAAATCTGTACACATCCTCAGGCGGTTCATTTTTTATCAACACATCAAAAAGTTTTATAAACACTTCTTGATAATTTGGATTTTCTTTCAATATTTCAATATATTCTCTAACTGCGTCATTGAGCTTATTAAGTTTTTCATAGCAAAGAGCAGTCATATATTTTGCCCGATAGCTTCCTGTTCCTCCCATTGTTATAAAATCTCCATTATATTCTCCCATTGCAACACATTCTTTAAAAATTTCTATCGCTTTTTCGTAACGCTTTTGCTCTGCGTATATCATACCTTCAAGAAACTTAAAATCAGGTATATCAATATAAAAGGCTTTTGCATCATTAGCAATTTTTAATGCTGTGTCATAGTCTTTTAATGCAGTATAGGTTGCTATCAAATATCTTATTAACCGCGTAGCAGAAGGAGAATTAACATTCATTCCTTTTGTGGCTATTAGCAAATGTTTCAATGCTTTATGGTATTCTTTTGCATTATAATACTCTACTGCAAGATTACCGTGCTGGAATTTATCATCAGGATGTTCTTCAAGGTACTTTGATATAAGCCTAATATATTTCTCTGTTTTATTTTTTTCTATCCGTGTTTCTAAAAGATACCCATAGTGAAGTATCGTCACATCTGCTTTTTTAAAAATAGGCAATCTGTTTTCTTCTACGTTTCTTAGGTTTTCATGGATTGGATAAATATACTTTAGCTTTCCATTATTTCTAAATAACCTAAAATTGTAATGCACTTCAGTCAAACCGTTTGCTACATTTGTTCCTCCATAATTTATAAATTTAAAAATATACGCTTCTACCGTATCATCATTTAAAAGTGGCCTGATTTTTGATACATCCTCTTTTCTAATTTCTTCATCTGCATCAAGAAACAATATCCAATCAGATGTAGCATTTTCTATAGCTACATTTCTGGCTTTGCTAAAGTCATCCTCCCATTTTGCATGTATAACCTTTGCCCCGAAACTTTTCGCAATCTCTACCGTTTTATCTTTCGAACCAGTATCAACAACAACTATTTCATCAACAATATCTTTAACACTGTTTATACAACGAGCTATATTTTTTTCTTCGTCTTTTGTAATAAGGCAGAGAGAAAGAGATTGATTACTTTCTATATTTTCCTCTTCAATCCAATCTACTAAATTGGGATTTTTATCAAGAATAGAATAATATTGCTCTTTTATCCCATATTTAAATTCTTTATCTAATGCTAAGTATCGTGTGTATTTATTTATTCGATCTTCTTCTCGAGCCCATCCAAAATGTTTTATCCTTACATTAGATTTCATTATTGGCAATTCTGTAATATTCGCTGGGAATCTCCCACAGTATAGAGGTGTTTCTTTCCAACGATATTCAAAAAAGGGTTGATATCTAACTAACATTGGCCAGTATCTTTTATGTGCGTTCCAATATTTATCTTCTCTATATTGTTTATCATTCCAAAAATCATATATTCTGAATGCAATTACATCATAAACTGGTTGATTAATTAGATTATTTATTTCTTTCACTATTTTATCCTCAAATAATTCATCTGCATCAATACACAAAATCCAATCTGGATTAGTAGATATTGTTAATTCCCATAATTGTTTCCGCAACTCTACTTCATTAGAAAATTTTGAATATTTATTTTTGTGATAAATTAACGGAATATTTTTTAAGACTTCTTTACAAACATTTTCTGTATTGTCAGTGCTAGCATCATCAATAATTACAGCATTTGTAATAAATTGTGCTGCCTGTTTTAATACATTAGGTAAATACCTATCAGCTTCATTTCTTACTATCATAGATAATGTCAATCTGTTATAACCTTTTTTTGCTATTCTATCACCAGGTAGAAAAACATGATTTTTATATTTTCTAATATATTTTTTATACTTCTCTAATCGCTTCAAATCTTCATCTCTATATATATGAAAAGCAGGAAAATGTGTATCAACATATAGTTCAAAACCTAATACTACTGCTCTTATGGAAAAATGTCTATCCTCTCCCCATAATGAAATATTATATATCTTATCATAAGAAACTCCTTGCAATATTGCTTTTCTACTTATTAATACACAAGCTCCTACTCCTCCAACTTTATATACTCCTGGAACTTTTAAAAGATTTAGAAACTCATTAATTTGTCTACTGATAGTTTCATTTGTAACATTCTCTTCCCTATTTTTATAAAATAAATTGTATTGATCAGAAAGCCATACTTGTGGTAATTCAATTAAGTTCTTTTTCCATTTAGTCCAAAATATTTCACTTATTATGTCTTTATTTAACGAAACTAAATGTTCTAACGTGTTAGGATGTAGTACTATATCAGAATCCACAAAGAAAACAAAATCATACCCTTTATCTTTGGCCATATTTAATATCATGTTTTTGTTTTCGGCAACTTTCCAAACTAGTTCTTCATTCCAGTAATGAGTATTGGAATCTTTGATATACTCTATGTCTGCCTTTTTAGAATCAAGAATGTAAATAATAGAGTCGTTATCTTTAAATTCTTTTAACAAACTTTTTGAAACTGGATCAACATTATCGTCAACAAAACAATAATCTACTTTTAAATTCTGTTTTTTCAGATTTTTTAGTGATAATAAATACTCTTTTAAAATTTCTGGTTTTTGCCTTACAGTAGTGCCTATCAAAACTTTTTTCATTAAATTTCCTCCTGTATCTACTTTTTGTATTCATTCTGTTGTCAGACCAACTAGAATAATTTAAAACTTTACTCTAAACTTGCTTTTTTATCAAAACTCTTTGATAATACTTTTTGATTCATTTAGCTACCTCTTCTCATTCCATTTTAATGTATATATCGACAAAATTCTATTTGATGTTAATTGTAAAAATAGATTTCAATTTTTTGTATGTTAGAATAAGGCAAAAATAATCTGAAGGGCTGATAATTTTATGGACAAATTAGAATATTTGCAAAAATTTTATCCTAATACAGACAATAAAGTTTTAGCAAAGTATCTCGGTATATCCGAGCAATCAGTCAGGAGAGTGGCATCAAAATATAATATCAGAAAAAGTAAAGAGTATATGAAAAAACAGTATGAATTACTTTTAAAAGCAAAAGAAGCTAAATATTTATCAACTATTCCAGATTTGCATCCAACCAATTATCAGTTAAATATAATTATTGGTAGTATTTTAGGTGATGGAAATTTGTCATAGGCCCCAATAAGCAGAAATGCTTATTATAGAGAACACTTTTCTCAAGAACAATATGAATGTAGATTATGGAATGGATTATAAATGGAATATTGAGAAAAGAATCTTTGAAGAAAACTAAAACGACAAAAGAATAAATTTAAGTAATTTTATAGTCGGAAATTCCTTTCGTATACAAATGAGGATATAGACAAAATCGTTGACCTTAAAAAGAGGTTTCTCAGATAAAGAAATTGCTAATAAGTTAAATAGAACGTATTGGGGCATAATATGGAAAATAAGAGACTTAAAAGCCAAAAACATGATTTGAGGGAGGCAACGCCTCCCTTTAAATTATCTTAGTAATTGCAATACTGTCTGTGGTAATTGATTTGCCTGAGCTCTTCCAGGCCGGTTCCTTTCGGATACCGAATAGATCATATCTTCATCCTATCAGTAGTTATCTGATAGGGGCCGGGCGCTTCGGGTTAAATCTTTTAACCCTACGGACTTCATCACCATAGGCTTTATGCCCTTAGGTGGTATGTCCTGATCGTTGAACCTTCTCCAACCTTTCGGTACAGGAGCTTGGCTGCTGGTTGGCCAATCCCTTTATTTTTCAAACCATCGCACTTGCCGTTTCCGGCTATGCTGTGGTATAAAGGGCTCTAAGGCTTTTCCAGCAATTCACCCGGTGATACTCCTGAGAATTGCTTCTCAGGACGCCTGTGAGAAATGGCTCATGCAGCCATTCTCTCAAGCATTGCTGTCGCTGCTTGGTTCAGTATGTTGTCTTTTGTGAATTCCATCATCTCTTTTGCCATATCTACATCTCTTATACGTGATTCTGCTGCTGTGAGGTTTTCTGATGCAACACCTAAGTTGTTAATTGTATGTTCGAGGCGGTTTTGTGTAGCACCTAAAGCAGAACGTTGTGAAGAAACCGTATTTATAGCAGCGTCAATGGCACTTAAAGCTTCGTTAATATCTGAGGTACTTGCAAAAGTCGTTACAGATATAGTATTTACTCCTAAAGTACTAGCATCCATTGCACCAATTGTCAAACTCATTTGTTGATTTTGATTAGCCCCTATCTGGAATATCAATGGTGTAGATGTATAATTTCCATTAAGCAATGTTTTCCCATTAAATTGAGTACGTTCACTAATACCTGTAATTTCTTCATTTAGACGATTTATTTCATCTTGTATTGCTTGTAAATCTTCTGTCTGATTTGTACCTAAATTACCAGCTTGTACTACAAGCTCTCTCATCCTCTGAAGTATTGCATGTGTTTCAGTCAATGCGCCTTCAGCTGTCTGAATGAGGGATATACCATCTTGAGCATTTCTTTGAGCCTGATTTAATCCAGCTATCTGTGCTCTCATTTTTTCTGAAATTGCAAGACCTGCTGCATCATCGCCAGCTCTGTTGATTCTGTAACCCGATGAAAGCTTTTCTAATGCCTTTTGTGTATTTGCAGTGTTAATTGCAAGTGCTCTCCATGCGTTTAAAGCACTTAAGTTGTGGTTGATAATCATTTTACCTTCCTCCTTGAATTTTTTATTTGGCATCCTTGCCTTTTTAAGTTTTTAAGGTCCACAGTTGGCCAACTGTTTTATCTTTTGTTTTCACTATATATATCGATATATTTTGCATTTACTTTAGCGTTTTTTAATAAAATTTTCTATTTTACTCAAAGCTTCTTTGTTTACAGATGCAGCTTTTAAATTCTCGTCTTTGATTTCTACAAGCTCTTTTCTTAAAACAGATATGTTTTTTGGCGCAGTAATTCCCAATTTTATTTGGCCATCAACAATTTCTAATATTTTAATTTCTATGCCTTCCCCTATAATTATGGCCTGACCTACTTTACGTTAGAATAAGCATTTTTGAGTTCCTCCAATATTGGATGCTTTATTAAGTATTCATCATTGTCAAGAATAACTTGTTTGCCTTTGTTATTTTTAGCATTTATAATTATAGGGGCTTTTAGGTTTGCTGTCATTTTTTCTATTTCATCGGGGATTACCACAATGACATATATAAGAAGGTGGTTTACATCTTCAATTTGAAGAGCTTGTATTAATTCTTCATCAATTTCAAAGGTATAATTAGGTTTAAAAACTCTAGGGTCAATAACTACAAACGCTATATCTATATTATCAATTGCTTGAAGCCATTTAAAAGGCATGTTTTCTTTGTTGTCAGTAATTATTAAAAAATTGTGTAAGTCTTCAAAGCCTGGTATTCCTTCTTCAAAGTAAATGACATCATCAGGATTGTATTCTATGATGCCAAAGTTTTTTGTATTTATTTGCATAGTAAATCCTCACTTTCATATTCGGGTTTTATAGGTATTCCTCTCTGGTCTGGGATTCTTCGACATGCTCCGCATGTCTCAGAATGACATAAGAGAAAATGTATAGATTCTTCGAATTTGTTTACGCTCAGTCTCAGAATGACATGAGGGAAAAAGTATAAATTTCTTCCACTTTGCTTACGCTCAGTCTCAAAATGACACGGAAAACAGGAAAACAATAAAAGCTAAACCGTTTTATCAAAATTGTTTCCCACATATTCTATTTTTATTGAAGGATATTGTCTCATGTAAATGTTTATATGGCCTGGTATTGCGGATAATTGAGGCTTATGTGGTATTGCTTTTATTTCTGCACTGCCTAATTCCCAATTTATGTTTAAATATCCCTCAAGCCATATTTTAGGTCTTGATTTTGGCATGAGGTCAATTGTAAATGTAACCTCATGCTCCATCGCTTTTTTAGCTAACTCTGCAATAGCATTTTGATGGTTTTCTATAGAGGCAAGAAAACGCCCCTCTTCAGCAATTTTACCTATTGCTTCAAGAGCTATTTGTTTGCTCATCTGGGCTTCATCATGGACAAGGTCAAAAATACTTTTAAGCCCTGATTCATAAAAACACTGATACTGGTCTATATATACTTGAGGAAGTTTTTGGTCTATTTCCATTTTCGCAGGTATTTGTTTTATTTCAAGGTCTGCTTTTGGGCTTTCTATAGAAATTTGGGCAGGAGTAGTATTTATACCTATCCTGCCAAAAGTCTGATGTATCACTATGCTCATATTATCACCTTAAAAAGTCTATGAGGCTGGGCTGTATAATGCGCGCACCTGCTGCTAAAGAAGCTCTATAGACATTTTCATCCATTTGAAGATTTGTAATAACCTGCGCTAAATCTACATCTTCATTTTTTGAAAGTAAAGCCGTAAAGTTATAATTATCATCTTGGAGCCTATTTTGTATAAGGTCAAGTCTGTTTGATTTTGCGCCTACTTCTGCTCTTACAGCCAGTACATTTTCTAATTGTTTATCTACATCAGCTATTAAATTACTTACAGCCTGGTGGTCTCCCGAGTCTAATGCATTTTTTAGTTTATCCATCACAGTAAGAAGTTGAGAGGTTCCTCCAGATACATCAAAAACTTTATCTCCCGTCACATTTACAGCTATCTTATTTCCCCCAGCACCTACTTCAAACTCTATTACACCATTATCACCACTATAAGAATTCTTGGTCTCACTAAAAGGCTGGGTTGTAGTTTTAAAACCTGCAAATATATACCTTCCATTGTATTGAGTATTCCCTACTTGTATCATCTGCGCTTTTAACTGCTCTATCTCGTTAGCTATTTTTTGCATATCTGTTTGTGTCAAAGTCCCATTAGATCCCTCAACTGCTAATTCTCTTGTGCGTTGTAACAGGTCATTCAATTGACTTAAAGCAGTATCAGTTATGTCCAACCAGGATTTTGCATCATCAGCATTTTTGGTATAAGCGTCGTTTCTTGCCATATCTGTTCGAATACGTAGGCTTGTAGCTACTGCAACAGGGTCATCAGAAGGCCTTGATATTCTTTTGCCTGTAGATAACATGTTTTGATTTTTTTGTAATCGTTCAAGGTTATTGTTGTAGTTGTTTAAAAAATTCGTTATAAGCATGTTATCTGTAATTCTCATTTTTTACACCTGCCTTAGTCTAATACTGTATGGTATTCCTCTTGGGTCTGAGATCCTTCGGCTTCGTCTCAGGATGACATATTATCTCCCTACAATGCCCATCCTATTTATAAGAGTATCTAAAAGTTCATCCATAACTGTTATCACTCTTGCAGAAGCAGCATAGGATTTTTGATACTTTAGCATGTTTGTCATCTCTTCGTCTAAGGATACACCAGATACCGACTGTCTGTTTAAATCAATTTGTTTTACCATGACCTGCTGATTTTGTTGCATCATATTGGCCTGCTGGGCATCCACTCCAAGATTTGATATTAAAGACCTTGCAAAATCATCAAATGTTGCTCCATTCAGTCCTTGAATAGGTATATCCCTCAGTCCAATAAGTTGTAAAGCATTTGTATTATCTCCCGGTAAAGCATTAGGATCAGAAGCTGCAGCTATCTTTTGAAGTCCATCTGATGCTAATATTTGTGAACTTACTTTAATTAATTGCGCATATTGAACTTTTGAATCGTATGCCACAGTCGTATCAAAACCACCAAAAAGGGGAATATCATGAGACCCATCCAGACCATAACCTGACACATGGACAGCATTTATTTCCTTCGCTATGTTATATGCTAACTTATTCCATTCATTTATATAATATGGTATTCCCTTTATCCCGTTGGTGCCATCTCCATCTCTCATATCAAGTAAGCCTTTTAATATACCACTTGAAGGGTTTACAGAGGTTCCCGTCAAATCCCATACGACATTTCCAGTGCTATCCATACTCATAGTAAAAGCAGTCGACCCATCAACTAAAGCTTGTCCAGCTATGTCGATTCTGAAATTTCCATTAGAATCTTCGTAAGTAGTAATATTCACCAACTTAGAAAGCTGATCAACAAGAAGATTTCTCTGGTCTCTTAAGTCATTTGCTGTTTGTCCGGTAAGTTCAAATCTATATATTTCATTGTTTAATTTGCTTATTCTGTCGGCATATGAATTTATTTCTGCAACTCTACTTTGTATGGTGGAATTCAATTCGTTTAATTTATCATAAAGATGCTGATATACAGTATTAAAAGCATCAGCAAGGGCAATAGCTCGCTCTCTAACTTCCGCTCTTACCGTCAAACTTTCGGGATTCTTGGATAACTCTTGAAGGGAATTAAAAAAGTCATTAAGCACTGTGTTTATTCCGCTATCTGAAGGTTCGTTAAATATATCTTCAACAGCAGCTAAAACTTGCGCTTTTGTTTCCCATTCACCCAAAAATTTATTTTCCCTTCTGAATTGGTTGTCTAAAAATTGGTCGCGGATTTGCCTTATATCCTGTATTTTTACGCCTTCTCCTATGGCTTTTCCCCATTGGTCATACATGCCAAAAGTAGTGGGTGGTGCAATTGAGGCCATATCTACTACTTGACGAGTATACCCAGGAGTATTAGCATTTGCAATATTGTGTCCAGTGACATCCAAAGCCTTTTGGCTTACAAACAATCCTGTCTTTGCTATTTCTAATCCTTGAAAAGTAGACATCTTCATCCCCCTATGCCTTTTTGTCAATTAGGCTGGTGTACCTTTTTATATTGCCACTATTCCCATAAACACCATCATCACTTTCTAAGGCACTTGATATTGTTTGAATAGAATAGTTTATATATTCTAACGCTTGTTCAATTAAAGCAGCATTTAATTTGTTTCTTTCTTCAAGTTCTTTTAAAATATTAGTCAGATTATATTTGATATCTTTTAGGTTTTCTGCTTCTTCTGAAGAAATGGATTCTATCAAGTCGGTTATTGTCATTTTGCCTTCTATATCAATCTTCTCCAATATATCCTCTCTTTGTTCTTCTAATTCCATAAGTTTTTTTATAAGTTGCTTCTCTATTTGAACTATTTCATCTAATTCTTTTACTTTCCCTGCAATTATAATATCAGTTTTTTTATCGCTAAGTCTAATAAAACTTTGTAAATTTCTGTTTCTCCCCTTAATACATCTACAAGCTTTTGGCTATTAGCCATTGCCAGCACACCCTTTTTAAATTTTTTTATTCAACAATATTCCCTTAAGAATAGCATCCGCCACATCTTCAGCTTTTACATTGTAAGTTCCTGCATTAAGCATTGACTTTATGTTTTCAATCTTTTGATTCTTAATCCTTTCAAATTCATTTGAACTTTGTGCAAGTTTAATTGCTTCTTCTGATATCTCAACTTTATCTTTTATCTCCGCTTTCTTGCTGGTAACTTTTTCTACTGCATCTACTCGATAAACTGACATTATTTTTTCAATATTGTTGTTATAAATTTTCATTTTTAACACCCCCGTACTACTACTAATATCGACTTAATAATTTAAAAGTTTAATATAAAAATCATTTTTTCTTTTTTTGGTTTTCATAAACGTACAGCCTCTCTCCTGTTTGTTTTTCTTCTTCTTTGTCATCGGATTGAATCGAATAGCCTTTCATTAATTCCTTAGCTAATTTGGTTTTGCACTCGTCACAAAACCTACCTGTAAGTATTGGTTTACCACATTTTTCGCACCTAAGACCTATATTGACGTTATTAGAGGTTAAAATAAGCCTGCCTTCCTTTAAAAAATCCATTATTTTCTTTGTAGAAACCTGTGTATTTTGAGATATTTCCAGCATGGTAGCTGAAGGGTGAGCATCTAAATAATCCCGCACTTTCATAAAATCTTCTTCATCCTGTCTATAACATTCTGGACATAAATCAATTCCTGTATACGTGTAAAGCCTTCCGCACCTTTTACAATTTCTTATTTCCATTTCCTTTCATCCCCTTTTTGATACTTCAAACTCCCCATCACATATTTTTGCCAGTTGCTATAGTAACCACATATACATCTTTTGCCCCATTTTCTTTTAAGACTTTGGCACACTCGTCCAAAGTAGCACCTGTTGTCAACACGTCGTCTACCAGTAGCGCATTTTTCCCAACAATAGTATCTTTGTAAGTCACTTTAAAAGCACCCTTTACGTTTTCTATCCTCTCTTCTTTGTGCAAAGCAGTCTGTGTTGTTGTATTTCTCACTCTTCTTAAAGCTTTAGACATAAAAATATTCAATCGATAAGAAAGTTCTCTAGCCAAAAGTTCTGACTGATTGTAACCTCTTTCGTCAAGTCTAATTTTGTGAAGAGGAACAGGTACTATGACATCGATAGGCCAGTCCATTTTTTTAACTGCATCAGCCATATACTCTGCAAAAAAAGGTGCCAATTCTCTTTCTTTGAAATATTTGAACCGCCCTATTAAGTCTTTTACAACACCATCGTATTCAAAAGGACTTATATTTTGTTTAAATTCATGGCCATGCTCTAAGCAATCAAGACATGTTCCTTCATAGTCTATTGGTTTACCACAAATATTACACCTATTACCCTCAATAAATTTTAATGTGCTTTTGCATTTGTCGCATAAATATCCTGTTTTTATAGCAGTTTTGCAAATAATACAGGTTGTTTTTGGTGGAAATAAAAGGTCTAAAAAAATCATCTTTTTACCCCTTACAATATTTTTTCTTATAATCTATATCGGCACTCTTCTGTTAAAATTAATTGAAAATTATCATTTTACACTAAATTTCCTTTTATTTAATGCAAAATTTAATTTACATACAAAAGTGCTTTTTTAAGCCTTGAAAGAAGCCCTGAATATCTTTTTGAGATTCTATTATTGTCAATCATAAATTTCAAATATTTTTCTTGACCCACCAAAATAACCAATTTCTTTGCCCTTGTAACGGCGGTGTACAAAAGGTTTCTTGTAAGTAGCATAGGAGGCCCATAAGTAATTGGCATTATGACAACAGGAAATTCACTGCCTTGGCTTTTGTGCACTGTTATAGCATAAGACAAATTTAGTTCATCCAAATCAGAAAAGTCATAAGTGACAAATTTTTCATCGTCAAAATATACAGTCAATTCCTGTAATTCTTCGTCTATTGATTGGATTATTCCTATATCTCCATTAAACACTCCTTCTCCTTCTTCCTCGCCTTTTTTCCATTTTATCTTGTAGTTATTTTTTATTTGCATCACTTTATCCCCCACCCTGAAGACAAACTCCTTCATTATTTTTTCGGCTTTAGTTTTGTCGTGGGGATTTAATGCTTTTTGCAGCTCTAAATTTAAATTGTGAACACCAATTATCCCTTTTCTCATAGGGGTAAGTACTTGAATATCATTAATAGGATGAAATCCATAAGCTTTAGGAAGTCTGTTTGTCACAAGCTCCAATATGGTTTTTAATATATCCTCTTGTGTGTTGGCATTTATAAAAAAGAAATCACTATTTTTATCGTTATAGGTGGGATATTCTCCATTATTTATCTTGTGAGCATTTACCACTATCAAGCTTTGCTTTTGTTGTCTAAAAATTTCTTTTAACCGTATCACTTTTACTATGCCACTGTCTATTATATCTCTTAGGACATTTCCCGCTCCAACAGATGGAAGTTGGTCAGCATCCCCTACTAAAATCAGCTTTGCTCCTATAGGTATGGCTTTTAATAGAGCATTCATAAGCAATATATCTACCATTGAAGCTTCGTCAACTATTATAACGTCGTATTTTAATGGGTCTTTTTCATTTTTGTTAAATCCCTTCCCTTCTTCTTCCGAATAAGTATATTCTAAAAGCCTATGAATAGTTTTTGCCTCTTTTCCAGTAGCTTCTGTTATCCTTTTTGCGGCTCTTCCTGTTGGGGCTGCAAGAGCCACTTTTTTACCAGCTTTTTCAAAAATACGTATTATACAATTTATTATCGTAGTCTTTCCTGTGCCTGGACCTCCCGTTATGACAACAACAGAATTTTTAACAGCTTCTTCTACAGCCAATTTTTGATTTTCTGCCAACAAAATACCTGTTTCTTTTTCAAAATTTCTAATTTCTTTTTGGACATCTAAGCCTAAATCTTCATTTTCCATTAGCGTCATGTTAAACAATCTCTCTGCTGTGTGTAATTCAGCTATATAATAAGGTATATAGTAGATTCCTACAGTATTATCTTCAAAAGTTTCAATATGTATTTTTTCATTTTGTACTAAAAGCACAAAAGAATCTTCTACTTCTTCTTCGCTTACTTCTAACAAACTTGCTGCTTCTTTTTTAACAATTCTTTCGGCACATAGGTGTGACCATTTGCCGCATACTGCATCAAAACATATCGAGTACCAGAAGATATGCGATATAGAGAATGAGGGTCAACTCCTAGGTTCTCTGCTATTTTGTCTGCAGTTTTAAATCCTATTCCAAATATATCGTCAGCCAATCTGTAAGGGTTTTGCTTAATAATTTCAATCGCGTTGTTTCCGTATTCTTTATAAATCTTTATAGCCATTGCAGTGGAAATACCGTACCCCTGCAAAAATACCATCACTTCTTTTATGCCCTTTTGCATTTCATAAGCTTCACAAATTCTTTTTATCTTCTCATCGCTTAGACCTTTTATTTCTTTTAATCTTTCTGGTGCAGTTTCAATTATATTTAAAGAATCAACGCCAAACTTTTTTACAATTTTTCTTGCTGTAATAGGACCTATTCCAGGAATTAAGCCAGAAGATAAAAACTTTTCTATTCCTTCTAAAGTGGTGGGAGCCAAGGTTTCATAATTTAAAACCCTAATTTGCTCACCATAATCAGGATGTTCTACCCATTCTCCTTCAATTTTAATTCTTTCCCCAATGTTTACATAAGGCATATAACCTACAGCAGTGACTACTAAACCTTGGGTACTTAATTCTAAAACCGTATAACCATTTTGTTCATTTCTAAAAATTATTTCTTCAACTACACCCTCTATGTCAATCATAGCCGATTCTCCTGTTTTAATTCTTTTCTTTATTTAATTTTACCTTATATTTAAAGCAAATTAAAGCCAATTCATTTCTTTTTTCAATTTTTGTGGTATAATTAAGGTAGCGAAGCGTTTACAAAACATAAATTCTATGGCATTAAAAAAGATATATAAAAAATGCCATAAGCCCGGGTTTACCCGGGCTTTCAAATTTATATTCCTGCCAACTTTTTTAATATATCTACTTTGTCTGTTTTCTCCCATGGGAGGTCTAAGTCGTGTCTTCCAAAGTGGCCATAAGCTGCAACTTGTCTATAAATAGGTCTTCTTAAATCTAAATCCCTAATTATAGCTGCAGGTCTTAAATCAAAAACTTGTTTTACAATTTCCGAAATCTTTTCATCTGATATTTTACCTGTGCCAAAAGTATCAATACCTATTTCAAGAGGTGTAGCAACACCTATCGCATAAGCTAATTGCACTTCACACTTCTTAGCAAGTCCTGCTGCCACAATATTTTTTGCCACATATCTTGCAGCATAACTTGCGGATCTATCAACTTTTGTAGGGTCTTTACCAGAAAAAGCTCCGCCCCCGTGCCTTGCATATCCGCCATAGGTGTCTACAATAATTTTTCTTCCTGTAAGTCCGCTATCACCTTGAGGTCCACCAATTACAAACCTTCCTGTGGGATTTACAAAAATTTTAGTCTTATTATCTATCATATTTTCGGGAATTATGGGTTTTATTACATGTTCAATAATATCTCTTTCAATAGTATCGTGATCAATCTCAGGTGCATGTTGAGCTGATACTACAACAGAATCTACCCTCACAGGCCTGTCATCTTCATACTCTACTGTTACTTGTGTTTTACCATCTGGTCTTAAATAGCTTAATGTCCCGTTCTTTCTAACTTCCGCCAGTCTTCTTGCAAGCTTGTGAGCTAGCATTATAGGCATAGGCATTAATTCTTCTGTTTCATCGCAAGCAAAACCAAACATTAAACCCTGGTCTCCAGCGCCAATAGCCTCAATTTCCGAATCTGAAAGTTCTCCTCTTTTAGCTTCTAATGCCTTGTCCACACCGAGGGCAATATCCGGTGATTGCTCATCAATAGAAGTGATAACCGCACAAGTATCAGCGTCAAAGCCGAATTTTGCTCTAGTATAGCCAATTTCTTCTACTACTTTCCTTACAACTTTCGGTATGTCTACATAACAATCTGTAGTAATTTCACCCATTACTAAAACCAAACCGGTAGTTACAGCAGTCTCACAAGCAACTCTGGCATAGGGATCTTTTTTCAAAATTTCATCTAATATTGCGTCAGAAATCTGATCACAAATTTTATCAGGATGCCCCTCAGTGACTGATTCAGATGTAAACAGTCTACGCATTTTTTTCTATTCCTCCTTAAAAACAAAATAAAACCCCTTCCAAAAGAAGAGGCCCATACCCTCATCTTTCAGAAGCATGCTTCTGAGAGAATTAGCACCTTGTCCGATAGGACAGGTTGCTGGGTTTCATCGGGCTCTTTCCCTCCACCTCTCTTGATAAGAGCATGTTATTAAATTTTCTGATGTCTACTATAGCACACTTTATCTACTATGTCAAATATTTTTGCATCAAAAAAGAGCATGCTAAAACATGCTCTCAGTTTGTTGACAAAGTTAAAAAATATTCAAAGGAGATATTTTGCATCGTCGCTCCGATGTTCCAAAGCGACAAAACTAAAGCTCGACCTTCGGGCTCCGGCAGGGTACCGGGCACAATCGGCCTCCTTGCCTCAGGTGCCCGCCTTCGCCATCCATGGCTTTGGCCCTGCCTCCACCCTCGGTCTTGCTAAGTTTTGTTACCGCTTTGTAACAAGTCGCTCCTTATGCAAAATATCTCCTTTACGAAAGTTTGTCTACAGTCTGAGAGCATGCTAAAACATGCTCTTTTCTTTAAAAAATTATATTTAAAATGCTACAAATTTTTCTCCAGGAACTCCACATACAGGACATTTTTCTGGCAATACATCAACAGAGGTATATCCGCAAACAGGACATATGTAAACTTTTGATATCTTTATATCTTCTCCTTTTAATGCTGCTTCTTTTGCTTCAGTGTACAATTTTGCATGTATTTTTTCAGCCTCAATAGCATAATGTATGCTTTTTTTAGCTCCAGATTCCTCTTGAAGTTCTGCAACAGCATTATAAGCAGGATACATCTCTTCTACTTCAAAGGTTTCCCCTTCTATAGCTTTTTCAAGATTTTCTACTGTATTTCCAACTTCTCCAAGAGTTTTATAATGATTTGTGGCATGTACCAATTCAGCATAGGAAATAGCCCTGAAAAGTCTTGCAATATTAGGTTTGCCTTCTTTTTCAGCTACATCAGCAAAAATTTGATATCTCATGTGAGCTTGGCTCTCTCCTGCATAGGCTTCACTAAGATTGTGTCTCGTCATTTCTCTCATAAAAGATTCCTCCTTAATCAAATTTTTATTAATAAATAATTATTTTCTCTTTCAAATAATATTATACTACACTTTTTTACCATGTCAAGATATTTGAAGGAGAAAAATAAAAAAAGACCTCTCGGTCTTTTTTTCAATGGTGGAGGGAGATGGATTCGAACCATCGAAGGCGACAGCCAACAGATTTACAGTCTGCCCCCTTTGGCCACTTGGGTATCCCTCCACAATATTTAATTTTTTGAAAATGGTGGTCGCAATAGGACTCGAACCTATGACCCCCTGCTTGTAAGGCAGGTGCTCTCCCAGCTGAGCTATACGACCACAATGGTCGGGATGGAGGGACTTGAACCCCCGACCCCATGCTCCCAAAGCACGTGCGCTACCAACTGCGCCACATCCCGACATCAGTGACGAAATAAATTATAATAGAAAAAATGAAATTTCACAATAGGCATAGAAGCTTAAAAATGGCCGTTTTATTGATTTATCGCTTGTAATCTTTAAATTTTTTAAGAATACGTCATATTTTAAATCAATTGATTTAAAATAGAAGCAAAGAATTTTTTGAATTTTTTCTTCAAACTAACTCTATCCTTAGGATAAGCTTAATGTTTTAACTTTATCTACTCAGCAAATAATAATATATTAACCAAATATTTATGTTTTTGTAATACACCTGTAATAATGCAATGGTACAATTAACCTGTAAAAACACAATAAAAACCAACTGGAGGGATATAATTGAGAATTAAAAAAATCTTATCTTTATGCATCAGCTCTCTTCTACTATTTTTAGCTTTTCCAATGCAAAATGTAAAGGCCGATACATATACAATCCTTGAGGCAAAAGAATTTGCACAAAATTTAAGTAAAGGAGTAGTACATAAAAATATAACCTATTTTACGACTGAAGGATGGATAAACATTAACGTGTTAAAAGTGGACTTAACTGATAAATATACTGATGTATCAGTAATTTTCAATCCTACTGGCATAAAGGATAGAATGCCAGTGCGTGAAATGGCAAATTCTTATGGTGCTGTGGCTGCTGTGAACGGCGATTTCTTCGATACAAAAACAGGATTCGTAATAGGAGCAACAGTAAAAGATGGAAAGTTAATAACAGACCCTTCAAATGAGAGTAAACTGGCCACTTTCTCCATTGACGCAAATGGAGTTCCCTCTATAGAATATTGGTCAAAAAGTATGTCCGTTACTCTTCCAAACGGCACGAAACTTCCTCTTGCCGCAATAAATAAAATAAGCAATACTTTTGAGTATTTAGTAATGTACACAAGGGATTGGTTTACAACATCTCCGGGAGCAAATGAAAATGTACCTCAATTGGTAGAAGTCGTTGTAGATGAAAATGACAGAGTATTAGAAGTGCGTCAAGGACAGCCTTCTGTCGAAATACCACAAGGCGGATATGTGTTGGCTGGTGCAGGTTATGTAGGTGAAAATTTACTCACTTTAAAGCCAGGAGATATAATACAAAAAGACATAAATACAAATCCTCCCTTTCAAAATCTCAAAATGGCTGTAAGTGGCGGCACAATCCTTGTAAAAGACGGAAAAATTGCGCCTTTCACTCATGAAATAAAAGGCTACACAGCACGAACAGCAATAGGCTATACTCAAGGCAAAAAATATTTGATCATCGCCACTGTTGACGGTACTTCAAGCCGTGGAATGACACAAACAGAAATGGCAAATTTAATGATATCCTTAGGTGCATATGATGCTTTAAACTTAGACGGTGGCGGGTCAACACAAATGGCAATAAGACCAATAGGGGATACTGACGCTAAACTTGCAAATTATGCTCCTGAAGGCTATGAAAGAAAAGTAGCAAATGGAATAGGAATATTTAACACAGCTCCTAAGGGAAATCTATACGCTTTAAAATTAGAAGTATCAGATACTAACGTGTTTAAAGGACTTCACAGGACAATTACAGTTAAAGGATACGATGAAAATTACAATCCTGTCATAATTAATCCTGAAGAAGTTTTGTTTTCAGTAAGTGGAATTACTGGAGTATTTAGTGGTAATGCTTTTATGCCAACAAGCGTAGGAGAAGGTGTTATAACTGCAAGAGTAGGAAATGCTATTGGGACTATCAAGATAACTTCACTTGACAAACCTGTAGACATACGATTTAATCCAGCTAATATAGTCGTTGATAAAAACAAAGCAGTACCCATAACAGTCACTGCAAAGAACATAAAAGGCTACAGAGCTTTAATAGAACCGCAAGATATCACTTGGGATGTTTATAACAACATTGGCAATATAGATAGTAAGGGAGTATTTATATCCTCTAATTTCGATGCGAGTGGTGCACTTGTCGCAAATATACTGGGAGAAAAAGCCATTTTACCCGTTAAAGTAGGGCAAGGTTCAGAATTTGACACGTCAGTACTTCCTAAAGTTACAGAGTTTACACAAATAGACCCAGCTAACAAAGAAGTGCCTGTGAAAAATACTTCTAATTCTTTTAAATTTATGGTATTTGGTGATACAAAATACAATACCCTTTTGAAGTTGCAAATATCTTTAAAAGCGGCTGATATTGCAAACAAAGAATACCCACTGGCTATATTTTTAGGAGATGTAGATGAAAAAGTTTTAAATAATTTGAAGGTTAAATACATTACCACCAATGAGAAGTATGAGGTATATAATTATAACAATTCAACATTTATTGCCCTTAACAATCGCAGTGGAAGTCTTTTAAGTCCTGATAAAAACCAATGGACTTGGTTTAAAGAACAGCTCAGCAACGTAAAAGGAGATAACCTTTTTGTCATACTTCCTAAACCAGTATGGGGAAGTGATGGTTTTAAAGACGTAAAAGAAGCTACTTTATTTGAAGAGACTCTAAAAGAATTTAACAAAAATACAGGTAAAAATGTGTGGATTATATATAACAGCAAAAGCAAGTTTTACACTACTTTAAATGATGAAATAAGATACATCACAACTTATGGTACAGACGTAGAAGGCAATACAAATGACATATACAATGACTTTGGCTTCATTTCTGTAATGGTAAACGGCAAAGAAGTAAACTATCAGTTTAAAAATCTTATAAATAAATAAATTTAGCGAAATTTAAAACCCCTTCTAATTTTAAGGAGGGGTTTATTTTTTTGCAAAATATTCATTTGCTATTTCTACAAGGTACTGAACATCTTCAGAGGAAAGCTTATTTTTTAATATTTCCATTATTTTGTCATTATCCTTCTGTGTCAAACCCTTCTGAGCCATTTTCATAATTTCGTTCATATCATCTGTTCCTAATTTAAGGATAATATTCATTACTTTGATTTTTTGTGAAGGTTCCATCTCATTTTGCACTTGTAAAATCTTTTCTGGAGTAATTATTATGTTGTCATCCCCACTATTTTCCTTTTGCGTTTTTTTGTTATTTTCCAAATCATAAACTTCTCTGTTTTTTTGTTTAAGCAGGTCCTCTAACATTTTCTCTTTAAAAATCCTTACTTTTCTGGCATTTTCACTTCCTTGATTTCTTTTTGCCATTTCTTTTTCTTCTTTATCTACTTTTGAACTGGCAGTTTGCTCTTCTTTGCAAACTGTCTCATTTTCTTTTGTAAGTTGGTTTTCACTTTTATCCCACAAATCTTGTTGAGAAAAATAAATAGGTTCTTCAAACTTTGTCTTCAACATAAACATAGTAGTAAAAAGAGCAATTGCAGTAATCAAAGCCAAATATTTTAACCCCTTCATCAACAACCATTCCTTTCATTAATATTGCACATTTTTATTATTACTTATCATAAAGGTTTTAATTCAGCTTATTTTAAAGGAGGCTATTTATATATGGAGGAATTAAGACTTAAATATGACGACTCAAATGCAATTTATTTCATATCAAATTTTTTAAGTACATATTTAAGTCCTAATTCAATTTTTTTATGTATCGGCACAGACAAATTCATAAGCGACTCATTAGGACCTATTGTGGGTGACTTGCTTTCCAAAACTATTCCATCAAATTATTTCGTTTACGGCACATTAAAGTCTCCGATTCATGCTATGAACTTAGAAGAAAATATAAAATACATAAAAAAGAAGCATCCTAATAGTAAAATTATAGCTATAGATGCTTCGTTGGGAGACAAAGAAAGTATAGGAAAAATCTCAATAAAAAAAGCCCCACTGTACCCTGGAAAAGGTGTGGGGAAAATGCTTCCTCCTGTTGGAGATATTTCAATAGTAGGCATTGTCGATGTATATGACTCAATTCCTTTAAATTCCGTAAGATTAGGGTTTGTATTTGACATAGCCGAAGTAATTGCCAAAAGTATTCAATTAGCCTTGAAATACTAAATTCACTTAAGTTTTAATGGGATAGAAACGAGGTTTTGCACAGAACCATCTTTAGGACTTAAAGAGAAGACCTGAAGAATACCGTTTTGAGGCTCTTTCAATGGTTTATAAGAAATTATAGCTTCAAAATCTCCCCAAGAAGGAGCAGCATTACTTGCTTGTACAAAAGTCTCATTTAAAACATTTCCATTGCTGTCAACAAGCCTTATATTTACATTCCCTTCAAATATTCTCGCTTTGCCTATTACTTTAAATGGGCTTGTCACAACATTGTTTCTTACAGGAGATATTACTTTTATGTTAGGCTCATAAGATATGTTACTTCTATCCGAAACTATTATAGCCCTCGCTTCTTTATCTTTATTTAGTATTATACCCAGTTCATCACCTATTTTTATTTCTGCAAAGTTTATGTCTTTTTCCGCATACTTAAATCCTCCTTGGCTGTCATAACCTACTTTCGCCTGAAAATGTATAATAGCATCAGGCAATACCTTTATATCCGGCCCTACTTGATTTCTTACGTCCTGAGAGTCCTGGTATTCTCTTTCAATTGTTATAATTCTGTTTTGATAGTCAATAGCCTTCACTATACCGTATATGAAAGATTCTCCTTTAAGAGGATTTGCTTCAGGTATTTGAGTAAACTTGGCTTTGACATTGTCTATAACCCAAATATAGTTACTCCCTTTACCAAGAGGCTGAACCAATGTTATGCTGTACATTTTGTTATCGTGTATCGCCTCTACATAAGCTACACCATTATCTTCGCTTTTTAAAGTCAAATCATCTTCACTTCCAATCCCTATTATCCCGCCTTCTTTTCTAAGGAGTTGGATAGGGTCAAAACGCCATGTTTCTTTTCCTAAATCTGCTCTCTCTTGTAATTTCTTTATCCTATCTGGGTTATTGTATACATCTCCTATTAATATCATTCTTTTTAAAGGATCTAAACCTATTTTATATTTCCCTACCGCATCAATTTTATTTCCTTCTACCAGTATTTGAACACTGTCAACTCCAGGTATATCGGTCAAAGCATTTATGAGTGCCGCAACTCTTAATTTGTCTATTTCTTCATCTTCACTGTCTTGTAAAAATTCTTTGGATAAATTTACAAAAGCAGTTCCCTCTTGTAATTCTATAGAGATTAGCTTTGTGCCACTAGGGAATACCGGTTTTGCGTATTCATCTGTCGGCCCTTTAATCATTTCAATTACAACTTGTTTTAAAACATCAGCATCCTTAGAAATAAGCCTTTTTTCTAAAATAAGTCCATTCATTTTATCATTTAAAAAATAAAGAGAAATCTCTTTTGACACGTCTTGTACCATAGGCTTTGGATTTATAGGGGCATTTTCATCATTGCTATTAACTTTCGCAAAGCACCCCGACAGTGTCAAAATAAATAAACCTATCAATACTAAGGCAATTCTTTTCACTTTTATTCCCTCCCTCTAGTTTAATCTTACTATACTTTTGTTACATAAACATTAAATAAACATAAAAAAATCATTAAAAAAGCTTAATCCTTTTTCTTTTTGGGCAGGGAAATTTTAAATACAGTTCCTTCTCCCACTTTACTTTCCACTGTGACTTTGCCTTCATGAATGTCTATTATCTCTTTAGCAATAGCGAGTCCTAAGCCAAAACCACCGCTCTTTTTAGACCTTGCGGTATCTCCTCTTGTAAACCTGTCAAATATTTTGGGAAGAGTTTCTTCACTTATACCTATTCCGTTGTCAGCAATTGTTAAATAAATATTATTTTCATCTTCCTCCAAACCCACTATGACATTGCCACCATTATAGGTGTATTTTATTCCATTTTCTACTATATTATACACCATTCTGTAAAATCTATCCGCATCCACTTCTGCGAAGACATTACTTTTGCCTTGAAAAGCAAGGTTTATTTCTTTTGCCTTTGCAAGCGGAGCGAGACTTTCTATGACGTCCAATATGATTTCACTAATTTCGCATTTCTTCACTCTCACTGATTTAATTTTGTCCATTCTTGCCAACTCTAATAGGTCGTTAACTAGTCTTGTCATCCTATCAATTTCACTGTCCACATCCCTCAATATTTCTTTATAAAAATGTACATCCTCATTTCTGCTATCTATTAATGATTCAACCAAAGCCTTTACTGACGCAAGAGGAGTTTTAAGTTCATGAGATGCATCTGAAACAAATCTTTTGCGCTCTTCATCAATCTGCATAAGGCTTAAACTCATTTTATTAAAAGCTCTCGCCAATTTTCCTATTTCATCATTACTTTTTACGTCCACCTTATAATCCAATTTCCCTTGAGATAAAATATTTGCTGCTTCTGTTAATCGTTTTAAAGGATTAGTAATGTAAGAAGCCACTAAAAGGCTTAAAAGGCTTACCAAAAATCCAATACCTGTAAAAGTATATATCATGCGATACTTTATAGAGTTTAAAAGGTCTATTATGTTATCTATAGAAGAAGATATAAGTATTGCCCCTACTACATTGTTTTTTGCTATAACGGGGACTGCAGTATACATCGCCCAACCTACACCATTTATATCATGAATACTTGTAGAACCCTTGCCATTTAAAGCCTCGTTTATATCGCTGTAATCCTTTATTACTTTTCCTTCAAATTCCTTTGAGGAAGCAGAATCTACCAATACTTTTCCATTTATATTAGTAAAAAGTATCCTTGAATTTATTTGTTTTGCATACTCCATTATAGTGGGCTCAATCAGATAAGAAGAAGAGGTTCCTACAAATCTTGATACAAAATTAGATACCATATTGGCTTGCATTAAATTATTGACTCTGACATTGTCTAAATAGCTTTTTTCAATATAACGGTAAAGATAAAACCCAGTTAATGCCAATGAAATTATTAAAATTATCAAATATAAAGAAAAGATTTTCCACCTTAAACTCATCTTATCACCTTTACTTCATATAGTATCCTGCACCCCATTTGGTGAAAATATATTGAGGATTTGCAGGGTCATCTTCAATTTTCTCTCTAAGTTTTCTCACATGCACTGTAACAGTATTAGTATCACCGTAAAAATCAAATCCCCATATCAAGTCTAACAATTTATCTTTCGTATAGACTTTTCCTGGATTAGAAGCTAACAACACTAAAATTTCAAATTCTTTATTTGTAAGCTCAATTCTCTTGCCTCTCTTGTAAACTGCTCTTTCTGGAATATTTATATAAAGTTCTCCCCTTCTTATTTCGTCTTTCCTCTTAGTATAAGGATTTGTAGCTCTTCTTAAAAGTGCTCTTATTCGTGCAATAAGCTCTCTAGTATTAAAGGGCTTCGCTAAATAATCATCAGCTCCTATTTCTATCCCTACAATCTTGTCAATATCATCTCCTCTTGCAGTAAGCATAATTATGGGAATATTTGAAAAAGTCCTTATCTCTCTACACACTGAAAAACCGTCTAACTTAGGAAGCATAATATCTAAAATTACAAGGTCATAATTCCCTAAACGAACCTTATCAAGCCCTTCTTCTCCATCGTAGGCAGTATCAACTTCAAACCCTTCTTCTTCTAAAGAAAGTTTTAAACCTTTTACAAACATCTCTTCATCGTCTATAATCAACAATTTTTCCATCTAAACCTCCCCCTGACACCAGTATATCATAATAATTTACAAAAAAAATAGCCTTAACGGCTATTTTTTCTTCTCCAAAGCCAGTAGATTCTCTTACAATCAACTGATGAGGCAAAATAACATGCATTTCTTCAATAGGTTCTTTTGCTAAAAGCTTAGTTAAAAGCCTCATGCTCACAGCCCCTATATCATAAGCAGGCTGTTGTATTGTAGTAATTGTCGGTCTAAAAATAGTAGAAATGTAAGTATTATCAAACCCCACTACATGGATATCCTCGGGCACTTTAAGGTTTGAGTCAAATATGGCGTTTATGGCAGCAGCAGCCATATCATCTGATGCTGCAAACACTGCATCTACCTTGTATTCCAAAAGCTTTAGCATAGCTAAATACGCTTTGCGAGTTTTAAACTCTCCTTCTACTACTAATTCAGGGTCATATTTTATGCCGTGTTCTTCGAGAGCTTTTTTGTAACCTTCAATTCTTTGAAGCCCTCCTATAGGGTCATGCATAGGCCCTGAAATCATACCTATTCTCTTATGCCCTAAAGAAATCAAATATTTTACTGCGTCGTATGCGGCTTTTTCATTGTCAATCATAACACTAGGAAATCTCTTATCTTTGTCCTGAGTACCTGCCAGCACCACTGGTACACCAAATTCGTTAAACGTTTGTATAACACTATCCCTTACAATATCCCCCATAAAGATAATCCCGTCTACTTGCTTTTCTCCTAATATTTCTATATATTTGACTTCCTTTTCCTCTTTTTGGTCAGTATTACACAAAAATATGTTATAATTATACATCGCCGCAATATCCTCTATCCCTCTAACTACCTCAGGATAGAAAGTACTAGAAATATCAGGAACTATAAGCCCTATAGTATGAGTCTTTTGGATCTTTAAACTACGAGCTAACGCATTAGGCTTATATCCCGTCTTTTTTATAGCCTCTAATACTCTCTGTCTCGTCTCGTCTGTAACAACAGCACTGTTATTTAACACTCTAGAAACCGTAGCAATTGAAACCTTTGCTTCTCTCGCCACATCTTTTATCGTTGCACTCATTGCACATCACTCCCAGGATTAATCGTTTTCGCTTTATGTTATTTTACTTTTTAAAAAGAATTTTGTCAATAGATTTTTTCAATTTTTTTCATTCATTTTCATGAATTTTTTTGACTGACTCATCTTTTAACTCTCTTTTTTGTTCTTTTTCGCAAAATAGAGGCAAAAAAGAGAATAACATATATAAAATCCCAACAAATATAATAACCAAACTGATAAATTTTATAACCATACCTTCCATGGTCATCACCTAAAATAAAAAAATATATTACCGCCTCGCGGTAATATATTTTATTCCCTTTTGTTTAAACTTGTTACTATACAGCTACTGTCTTTTTATTTAAGAAAAATTTATCTATTACATGAGCAACTCCATCTTCATCATTTGATAAAGTTGTATAATCCGCTTTTATTTTTACAATGTCAGGAGCGTTCCCCATAGCTACTCCCAATCCTGCATATTCTATCATTGACAGGTCATTTAGATTGTCTCCAATCGCCACTACCTGCTCTCTTTTTATACTGTACATATTGGCAAGAGTTTTTAAAGCATTTCCCTTGCTTACTCCTTTTGCATTAATCTCTAAATGTCCTCCTCCAGAAGTAGAAATGGTCAATCTTTTTGAAATTTCGTCGTAAATTTCTGCATCAATAGAAATAGGATTTTTCATATCATTTATCGCATAGATTTTAGCCGTCACGCCTCCCGTCCTTTTAAGAAATTCCTCTAAATTCCCCACCGCATTTACAGTAACATTGTTAAAAGAAAGGTACCACTCTACTCTATCAGTTATTTCTTCCACGTATAGCTCATCATCGATATAGAGGTTTATATGGTATCCAATTTCTTTTAACAATCTTATCGCAAATATCGCATCTTCTGTCTGTATAGGATTGTAATAGTACACCTTTTTAGTATAAATATCTTTTATTAAAGCACCATTATAAGAAATCACTGGAGCATTAATATTAAGCTCAAGAGCATAAGGTAGTATAGAAGAAAACATACGTCCAGTAGCAATAGTAAAAATGACTCCCCTTGAAATCACCTCTTTTATTGCTTCTTTATTTTTATCAGAGATTTCAGAATTACTATTTAATAAGCTCCCATCAGCATCTGTGACAAAAAGTTTATACATATTCTTCAACCCCTATTTTTTATTTATCCCTCATCTATATTATAACAGTTTGTAAATTTACATACTATATCATAAATTGTTATAAAACGTTACCACTGAAAATTTTACATTACAAAAAGTTTTTTAACAAACTTTATTGCTAAAGATTAGAATAAATGTAAATGAATATTTTCAAAACCCTTCAACAATACTATATATGGAAAACTTAGAAAGGGTGAAAATATGCTGATACTGTTTTTTCGCACAATAATTTTATATGTTCTCGTCGTAATATTCATGCGAATCTCAGGAAAGCAGCAAATAGGTCAGCTTCAACCCTACGAGTTAGTTGTAGCAATCATGATAGCAGATTTAGTGGCAATTCCTATGCAAAACAAAGGGATACCTCTTGTATCAGGTATTATACCTATTTTAACCTTATTAGTCTCTCAGCTTTTTTTATCTTATTTGTCAATAAAAAGTTTGCGAGCCAGGGCTATAATCTGTGGTACTCCTACAATTTTAGTTGAAAACGGAAAAATCCTTACATCTCAGCTCCAAAAAGAAAGGTACAACATAAATGACCTTTTGGAAGAGTTAAGAGTCAAGGGATATCCTAACATAGCTGATGTAGAATACGCAATACTCGAAACAAATGGCAGTTTAAGCGTAATACCAAAATCCAATAAAAGACCAGTTACACCACAAGATTTAAATTTGACACCTCAATACGAAGGCTTGCCTCTTCCAATAATAATTGATGGAAGAATTATGCACCAAAATATGCAAAAAGCGGGTATTGACATGGAATGGCTAAACGCACAACTTAAAATGTGGAAAATACAAAATGTCAAAGAAGTGCTTTTTGCCTCTTTAGATACCAATAAAGTTTTGACTGTTTACAGAAAGGAAGGTTAAATGTGCGATATGTAGTTCCTTTGATGATATCCATTGTCGCTTTCGTCCTGCTTTTAGATATTGTATCTTTTAACTACCTTGATAAAACCTCTGAAAATTTAGATAAAATGCTGACAATAGTTCAACAAAATATAGAAAAGGAAAACTGGACTGAAGCAAAGAAAAACATAGATAAAGCAGAAAAAGAATGGAAAAATATAGACAAGAAATGGGCAATACTGATAGAACATAGAGAAATTGACGAAATAGAAATAAACATGGAAAAATTAAAAAGCTATGTAGAAACAAAAAACAAAGATTTAAGCATGGCACAGCTTAAAGCTATTAAAATGTTAATAAGACATATACCCCAAAATGAAAAACCAACTCTTGAAAATATCCTTTAATCTGTAACTTTATAATATAATGTGTTATAATATAGGCATAAAAAACCCTTTTAAAAGAAAGGGGGAATAAAATGTGGATTCAAAAATCACTACAAAACGAGTAATAATAGGGCCAGATAATTTTAAAAAAGTAGTTGATCTATCCTCTACCTCTAAAATAGGACTGCCAAAAGGTCAAATTGATACAGATTTTTTGTCCCAAATAAAACCCGGCAATAGTTTTGAAGTACACGGAGTAAAATATTACGTACTTAATTGTGATACTTTTGACTACATAATGCACTCCTTAAAGCGCCAAACACAAATTGTCTATCCAAAAGAGGGAGCTTACATAGCAATGCGCCTTGACATTTTTCCAGGCAAAAGAGTAGGTGAAGCAGGAACAGGTTCTGGAGCTTTCACTGTATACCTCTCTCGCGCTGTGGGACCTTATGGAAGAGTATATACATATGAACAAAGAGAGGAATTTTATAAGCTTGCACAAAAAAATCTCAGCGAATTTTTGGAATTTGACAATGTCATAATGTACAATAAATCTATAAATGATGGAATCAAAGAAAGAGATTTGGACGCATTTTTCTTAGATGTTAGAAAACCATGGGAAGTTTTAGAAGAAGTAAGAAAAGCACTAAAACCTGCAGGACACTTAGGAATATTAGTTCCCACTACAAATCAAGTATCTGAAAGTTTAGCTGCACTTGAAAAAAATGGGTTTTATATTTCAGAAGTCAGTGAAATTATGCTTAGAAAATATAAATTAATCCCTCAAAGGTTAAGGCCAGAAGACCTGATGGTAGGTCACACAGGTTATCTCATTTTTGCAAGGAAGCTAGAATAGTAATTGTCTTTATTGACTACAAAACCCCATTGTGCTATTTTAAAAGTGGTGGTATCTTCATAGAACCACACACTTCATAAAAACTTAATAGGGCTTATATGCCCCGCCAGGATCACAAGACCGGGACGGGAAATAAAGAAGATTTACCTTCCCATCCGTGGAAGGTTTTTTGTCTTAATTAAAAGGAGGGAAAACTATTGAAAATTGGATTTGTCGGGGCTGGCGTTGTAGGAACAAGCCTCGCTTTTTTGTTATCCCAAAATGGTATTAATATTTCAGGTTTTTTAAGCAGGAATTTAGAATCAGCCAAAAAATCGGCTGAATTTACACAATCCAGTGTCTTTTCTTCTTATGAAGAGGTCATTACAAATTCTGATGTAATTATAATAAGCACAAATGACAACAGCATACCAGAAGTAGTAAATAATTTAAGTCAGTACAAGGAAATACTTAAAGAAAAAACTTTTGCTCATTTAAGTGGAGCTTTAAATTTAGAAGTTTTAAACCCTCTTAAAGATGAAAATAATTTTATCATGGTATTGCATCCTATACAAACGTGTCCCTCTGTATCATCAGCTTTAGAACTTCTCCCAAAATCCTATTTCACTTTAGAAGGGGATGAAAAAGCAGTTGAAATTGGAAAAGAAATTGTAAATAAAATATCAGGTAAATACATAGTTTTAAACAATATAGTAAGACCCCTTTATCATGCTGCTTGTGTTGTAGCCTCAAATTACCTTGTAGCTCTTTCAAAATTTAGTTTGCTTCTTCTAAAAGAATCAGGTTTTCCTTTTGAAAATTATCCTGATGCCTTAATCCCTTTAATGGAGGGAACTTTAAAAAATATAAAAGAAAAAGGCACAACTGATGCTTTGACAGGTCCTATAGCAAGAGGGGATGTAAACACTGTAAATCTTCATCTTGAAAATATAAAAGATCCAAGTCTTGAAGAGCTTTATAAAAGTTTGGGTAAATTAACTCTTGAGATTGCTTATGAAAAAGGAAGTTTTAACAATGAAAAATATTTTGAATTGGAGGGTATATTAAATGGAGGAAAAAGTAACAACTCTCACACTAAGGAAATTTAAGAAAGAAGGAAGAAAGATTGTAGCTTTAACTGCTTATGACTTCCCCACAGCTAAAATCCTCGATAATTGCGGAATTGACATGATTTTAGTAGGAGATTCCCTTGGAATGGTGGTTTTAGGATACCAAAGCACAATACCTGTCACAATGGAGGACATGATACATCACACAAAAGCCGTTTCAAGGGCAGTAAATCGTGCCTTTGTAGTTGCCGACATGCCTTTTATGTCATATCACATATCAAAAGAACAGACTATGGCAAATGCTGCAAGGCTTATTGCAGAAGGCGGAGCTCACGCCGTAAAGTTGGAGGGCGGAGAAGAAATAGCTTCCATAGTCAAAACTATAGTAGATGCAGGAATACCGGTGGTAGGCCATCTCGGACTTACTCCTCAATCAGTACATCAATTGGGAGGATATAAAGTCCAAGGCAAAGAAAAAGAAAAAGCCAAAAAAATTTTTAACGATGCAAAAGTATTAGAACAAGCCGGCATATGTGCCCTAGTGCTTGAGAGTATCCCAATGGAGCTTGCAAAAGACATTGCAGAAAATATTTCAGTTCCAACTATTGGAATAGGAGCAGGTCCTTACTGCGATGGCCAAATCCTCGTCACCCATGACATGTTAGGTATAACACAAGGTCATAGGCCTAAATTTGTAAAACAATACGCAGATATTGAAAAAATAATGATAGAGGGCATAAATGCCTACATTAAAGAAGTACAACAAGGTTTATTTCCAGATGAAGAACATTCTTACTTTAGAAAAGAGGGAGAATAAATGATAGTAACAGATAAAATTAGTGATGTAAGAAATATAATTAAAGAACAAAAATTGTCAGGTAAAAAAATTGGACTTGTACCTACAATGGGATATTTGCACGAAGGCCATTTGTCCCTCGTAAGAATTGCAAAAAAGCATTCAAATTTTGTATCTGTAAGCATATTTGTAAATCCAATTCAATTCGGACCTAATGAAGACTTTGATAGATATCCTCGAGACCTGGAAAGGGATTTAAAACTTCTTGAAAAAGAAGGCTGTGACCTTGTTTTTGCTCCTTCTGTAGAGGAAATGTATCCTTCTGAACTTCTCACAACAGTAAATGTAGATAAAATTACTGATAAACTTTGTGGAGCTTTCAGGCCCGGTCATTTTAAAGGCGTCACAACAGTTGTAGCAAAATTATTCAACATTTTCACCCCAGACATAGCAGTTTTCGGACAAAAAGACGCCCAACAAGTTGCAGTAATAAAGAAAATGGTGGAAGACTTAAATTTCCCTGTAGAAATAATCAAAGCGCCTATTGTAAGAGAAGTTGATGGTTTAGCAATGAGTTCAAGAAATGTCTATCTAAATCCTGAAGAAAGAAAAGCAGCTTTAATACTTTCGAAATCTTTAAAAGAAGCTGAAAAATTACTTCTAAATGGCGAAAGAAATGCTAATACTATAATAAAAAAGTAAATGAAGTCTTAAACTCAGAGCCTTTATGCAAAGTGCAATATGTCTCCTGCGTTCATCCTGATACATTAGAAGACTTAACTTATATAAAAGATAAAGCACTTATTGCAATAGCTTGCTTTATTGGGACAACAAGGCTTATAGATAATCTATTGTGGGGGAAAATATATAATGCAAAGGTTTATGATGAAATCTAAAATACACAGAGCAATTGTAACAGAGTCCAACTTAAATTACCAGGGTTCCATAACAATTGATAAAAATTTAATGGAACTTGCTGATATACTGCCAAATGAAAAAGTACAAGTTTTAAACATCAACAACGGTGCACGATTTGACACTTACGCAATAGAAGGCGAAAGAGGCTCAGGTACAATATGTATAAACGGCGCAGCAGCAAGACTATGTCAGGTAGGCGATATAATCATCATAATATCTTATGCAATAATGGAGGATGAGGAAGCCAAAAATTATAAGCCTAAAGTAATATTTGTAGATGAAAACAATAAATCAGTAAATATGTAAAAAACCAAGGCACCTACTTTATAGTAAGTGCCTTAATTTGTTTTCTTTTTACTTTTTACATAATTTATCATGCCACCTGCTATGAGTACTTCTCTGTTTCTATCTGAAACCTCAAGATCTACTTCAAAGGTTGTACCTTTTGTTTGGTTTTTCACTGTTATCCTGCCGCCTCTTTTTACTTGTTCTACCGCATTTTCTATCTTTAAAACATCCCCAACCTCAATGTCTTCATAATCTTTTTCATCTACAAAAGTAAGAGGAAGAATTCCACTATTTATAAGGTTTGCTTTGTGTATTCTCGCAAATGACTTTGCTATCACAGCCTTTACTCCCAGTTGAAGTGGAGCCAATGCCGCATGTTCTCGGCTAGAGCCTTGTCCATAGTTGCTTCCACCGACAATTATGCCACCGCCCCATTCCATTGCCCTTTTAGAAAAGTTTTCATCTATTATTTCGAAACAGTGTTTAGCAAGCTCAGGGATATTAGACCTTAAGGGTAACAATTTAGCATTTGAAGGCATTATATGGTCTGTAGTTATGTCATCTCCTACTTTAATTAGCACCCTCTTTTCTATATCAGAAAGAGGTGTATTGAGAGGAAATGGCTTTATATTAGGTCCTTTTATTATCTCCACCTTTTCCCTATCCTCTGGCGGTTTTATAATCATATTATCATTAATTTCAAATTTCTCCACATAAGGTACTTCAGGTGCTTCCCCTAACTCTCTCGGATCTATTAAATACCCTGTCAAAGCTGCAGCAGCAGCAACTTCAGGGCTTACGAGATAAACTGACGCTGACTTGGTACCACTTCTGCCGTAAAAGTTTCTATTAAAGGTTCTAATCGAAATTGCATCTGTTGCGGGAGCTTGACCCATGCCAATACAAGGTCCACAAGCACTTTCGAGTATTCTTGCACCTGCCGATATCAGGTCTGAAAGTGCACCATTTTTTGCAAGCATGTTAAGAACTTGTCTTGAACCAGGAGCAATTACAAGGCTTACATGTTCTGGAATAACCTTGCCTCTCAATATGGAAGCAACTTTCATTAAATCAGCATAAGAGGAATTTGTGCATGACCCTATAGCAACTTGGTCAACTTTTGGCCTTCCTGCGTTTTTAACTTTTACAACATTATCAGGGCTGTGAGGGAGTGCTACTAAAGGTTCTAGTTCATCAAGATTTATTTCAATGACCTCATCGTATTCTGCATCTTCATCGGCAGCCAAAGGCACAAATGCATCTTCTCTTCCTTGGGCTTTTAAAAATTCATAAGTCCTTTCATCTGAGGGAAAAATTGAAGTAGTAGCTCCTAATTCCGCCCCCATGCTGGCAATTGTAGCTCTTTCGGGTACTGATAGAGTTTTTACCCCATCCCCTGAATATTCAAAAATCTTTCCAACTCCACCTTTTACAGTAAGTCTTCTTAAAAGCTCCAATATCACATCCTTTGCCGATACCCAAGGTCTAAGTTTCCCAGTAAGCCTTACATTGACAATGGAAGGCATAATAATCCTGTAAGGCTCTCCCGCCATAGCCAAAGCAACATCTAAGCCTCCTGCACCTATAGCTAACATTCCTAACCCACCTGCTGTTGGCGTATGGCTATCAGAACCTAAAAGAGTTTTCCCTGGCCTTCCGAATCTTTCAAGATGCACTTGATGGCAAATGCCATTTCCCGGCCTTGAAAAATATATGCCGTATTTTGCTGCAACAGTCTGGATGTATCTGTGGTCATCTGCGTTTTCAGGACCTTGCTGCAATGTATTGTGGTCAATGTAAGCAACTGAAAGCTCAGTTTTTACTCTGTCTATCCCAAGAGCTTCTAATTGTAGGTACGCCATGGTACCAGTGGAGTCTTGAGTCAAAGTTTGGTCAATTTTAATGGCTATTTCTTGACCTTTTCTCATTTCTCCTTCGACAAGGTGAGAAGATAGTATTTTCTGTGTAAGATTCATTGCCTTCACTCCTGTAACATAATTTTATATAGCCTTTTCTCTGTTTTTGATAACATCCTCATAAAGGTACATGAGCTCTTTATCAAAAAGCGGCCTCTTAAGCTGTATAGCTAATTTTCTGACATGAGGCAAAAGTTGATTTGCTTCTTCTTCTGTTAAAACTCTGCCGTATTCTTTAAATTTATTTATAAGAGCCGCAGTGCCAGAATGCTTGCCTATCACAATCTGTCTTTCAAGGCCTACTTCATCAGGATTAAATATTTCATATGTGTGAGGATTTTTAAGGGCACCATCTACATGAATACCTGACTCATGGGCAAAGACATTTGTTCCAACTATAGCTTTCCATGCTGGTAACTGTCTTCCTGAGGCCAAAGCAACGTATTCAGAAATTTCCCTAAATCTAGTTGTATCTATTCCTAAATCTATTTTGTAGACGTGCTTTAATGCCATTACAACCTCTTCTAAAGCAGCATTTCCGGCTCTTTCGCCAAGGCCGTTTACTGTAACTCCTATAAACTTTGCCCCTGCTTTCATACCTGCAAGAGCATTGGCAGTAGCCATCCCAAAGTCGTTATGAGTATGCATTTCAATATCAATGTCAACAGCTTCTTTTATTGCCTTGACCATATCATATGTTTTAAAAGGATCTAAAAATCCTACAGTGTCGCAAAATCTCAAACGATCAGCTCCTGCTTGTTTTGCGCATTTTGCAAATTCAATAAGAAAATCCATATCCGTACGAGAAGCATCTTCTGCGTTGACAGAAACATATACACCTTCTTTTTTGGCAAACCTAACTGCTTCTGTCATATTGTCCAAAACCCATTGCCTTGACTTCTTAAGTTTGTGCTCAATGTGAATATCAGAAGTAGACACAGAAATTGCAACAGCATCAACGCCGCATTCCAAAGATTCCTGAACGTCTTTTACAACTGCTCTATTCCATGCCATTATACTGGCTTTTAACCCAAGCTTTGCAATTTTTGCAACTGTTTCCTTTTCATCCCCCCATTGTGGGAATGCCTACTTCTAATTGATCTATTCCAATTTCATCTAACATTTGCGCAATTCTGACTTTTTCGTTATTTGCAAATACAACACCAGCAGTTTGCTCTCCGTCCCTCAAAGTAGTGTCTACAATATAGACCGGTTTGCCTTTTTTAAAAGTCATTTCACTTCCCCCTTCAAAAACTCTTTATAACATATTTTATATGTAACCCCTTATAAAGTCAATAGTATTTTGCAATTTTGTATTATAAAAATTGCAAAACCCGAACTAAAATTACTTTTAGTTCGGGTTTGTTAAATAGTATTGATTAATCGCTGAATGTGTATTGCAATATATCCTATTTCTTCCTCAGGCACTTTCTTTCCTAACGTATCTTCTATTACTTTTGCTACTTGTGTTGCTATATTATAAGCTTTTTTGAATTTTTTCTTTATAGAGGCTAAAAGTTCATTTACCACAGGTGAATTTTTTTCTAATCTATCAATAGCAAAACGCAAGTGAGTTACAAGCCTTAGATAATCAATCGAATCCCTGTCAATATGTTTCCCTAGGTGGTTTTCAATTGTTGACACTAATTGAGATACCAATCTAGTATTTTTTAAAGTGTTTGATAAACCAGCATTTTCTAAAGCAGCATGCAAGTGAAGAGCTATAAAGCCTGCTTCATCCTCAGGAAGTGAAATGTTAAGTCTTTGATTTATCAATTCCAGCGCTTTTAATGCAATATTATAATCATCTTTATACAAAGCTTTTATTTCTATATTAAAAGGGTTTTTTATTTCTATTCCCATATTTATTCTTTCAATCGCAAAGGCAATGTGATCAGCAAGTGCAATGTGTATATGCTCATTAAGTTTTTTGCTTTTTATTCTTTCTGCCATCGCTATTATTTCTTCTGCAATCCCTATTACATCTCCTCTTATCTTTTCCATTAACTCAGAAAATTTAATCTTATTAACATCCTCTTGTACATAAAATATTTTCTCTAATTTATCTTCTTCAATAATATCACCCGGTCTTTTGCCAAATCCTATACCTTTTCCCACAACTATGCATTCCACATTTTTATCATCCTTTGCCATACACACGTTATTGTTAAGAACTTTTATTACTCGATACATAATCAATACCTCACTTTTTACTTGAGGTATACTCTCATAACCTTTGTGTTTCCAGCTTTTACTTCCTCACCATCAGGTTCTTTTACAATTTTATCCACTATATCCATATTAGTAATAATAATTGGAGATGTCAATGGGTGTTCTTTTTTAACCAATTCCATATCAAATTTTATCAACTTATCTCCTACTTTGACTTTTTCACCTTCGGAAACAAAACTTTCAAATCCATTTCCTTTCATTTCTACTGTATCCATCCCAATATGAATTAGTACCTCCAAACCTTCTTCTGTTTTTATTCCCAAAGCATGTTTTGTAGGGAATAATTGTATAATAGTGCCATTAACCGGTGAATATACTATACCTTCTTTAGGTTCTAATGCCACTCCATCTCCTACCATTTTTTGAGAAAACACAGGGTCTGGGACATCTTCAATTTTTAATAATCTGCCATTAATAGGAGAATATATATCTACGTATTTTTTCTTTTTAAATATGTTAAACATGTATACCATCCCTTTCTGTATTTTTTATAATATCTTATTATACCCATATATTTCAAACTTCTTAAAATAATTTTGATGGCGGCCAGTTTACGGCCGCCTAAAACATTTTCACCTTAAATTTTACCTCCTGCTTTTTTCATGTGTTTTTTCATTTCTTGTGCAATCAAATCAGCTTTTGTACCAACAATTACTTGCAATGCATTTTTGCCCATTCTCATAACACCTGTTGCTCCTAATTTTTTAAGTTTATCATCGTCTATTATTGTATCGTCTTTCACAGTCAAGCGCAACCTTGTTATGCAAGCCTCCAAAGACTGGATGTTTTCTGCTCCACCCAATACTTCTACGTATTGTGCAGCAATATCACCAAGTTCTGATTTTGACATGTCTGCATATTGGTCAACAGCTTCTTCTTCTAATCTGCCAGGAGTTGGCAGGTTGAATTTCACTATTATATAGTAGAAAATTACATAGTATATTGCACCATAAATTATACCTATTAGAAGGAGCAAAAGAGGTTTTGTAGCTATACCATAGCTTAAGATATAGTCAATGAGACCAGCTGAAAAGCCAAAGCCATCCTTTATACCAAGAACATAAGTTATAGCAAGAGATAAACCTGTCAAAAGAGCGTGTATTACATAAAGTACTGGCGCCAAGAACATAAATGAAAATTCAATAGGCTCTGTAATACCTGTTAGAAATGCTGTAAGAGCTGCACTTATTAACACACCAGACACAGCTTTTCTTTGGTTTGGCTTTGCTGCCGCCAACATAGCCAGTGCTGCTGCTGGAAGCCCAAACATCATAATAGGATAAAACCCTGCCATAAATGTTCCTGCTGTTGGGTCACCTGCAAAGAATCTGTTTAAATCCCCAGTTACAACTTTGCCAGCTGCTGTTTTAAAAGTACCAAATACAAACCAGACAAGACTGTTTATAACGTGATGAAGTCCAAAAGGAATCAAAAGCCTATTGAGTACACCATATACAAATACTCCAAGTGCTCCCGCTCCAATTATCCATTCACCTACAGCATATATGCCATTCTGTATTGGAGGCCATACATATCCCATTGCAAAAGCTAACACAATTGCCGCGAAAGCTGTTACAATAGGCACAAATCTTTTTCCACCAAAGAAGCCTAAGAAATCAGGAAGTTTAATATCATGATACTTGTTATACAGATAACCGGCTATGATACCCATTAAAATACCGCCTAAAACTCCCATGTTGATATCTTTGTTTATAGTTGTCGCACCTTTTGTCAGTACAAAATAGCCAACTGCTGCGGCAAGAGCTGCTACACCATCTCCATCAGCAAAACCTATTGCAATACCTATAGCAAAGATGAGAGGTAAATTGTCAAATACCGCTGCACCTGCTTGCATAATAAAAGGAATGTTGAAAACATCAGGTGCGCCAAGCCTCAAAAGCAACGCAGCTGCAGGTAACACAGCAACTGGAAGCATTAAGGCTTTACCAAGTTTTTGAACACTTGCTAACCACTTCATATAAAAACCTCCTTATTTTTATTTTTCAGGCATTTAAACAAAAAGAGCCGGCAAGGTAATAACACCTTCACCGGCTCATGCCTGCTTTTGCAGTAACACGCCGTAATTTAGTATTCGTTTACGAATATTATATAATCTATTTTGCAGTTTGTCAATAACTAATTATTGATAATTTCACATATATCTTTAAATCGCACCCTCGTTTTTCATTGAATTATTTGAAAAATAATTTATAATTAAAGTTAAGGAATAATAAAAATATATTTAAATTGGAGGTTTCTGATAATGCCATTGCCAAAAGAAGATAAGGTATATACTTATGGTGACCTTTTGATGTGGCCAGAGGAAGAAAGAATTGAATTAATTAATGGACAGCCTTTTATGATGACACCTCCATCGAGAATTCACCAAGAAATTTCAAGAGAACTATTAACTGCTTTTTCTGTATATCTGAAAGATAAAAGTTGTAGAGTATACAGTGCACCTTTTGGTGTAAGGTTTCCTTCTGGCAATGAAAAAAGTGATAAAGAAATAAAGACTATCGTTGAACCGGATATAGTGGTCGTATGTGACGAATCAAAGTTAGATGATGAAGGATGTAAAGGAGCTCCTGACTTAATTGTAGAAATTGTATCACCATCTACTGCAAGAAAAGATAAGGTAGAAAAATTTAATCTATACGAAAAAGCGGGAGTAAAGGAATATTGGATAGTCGAACCTGAGCAAAAAGTCGTTATGGTGTTTATCCTTGAAGATGGACGTTACAGAATAGTTAAAACCTACTCAGAAGATGATAGCATAAAAGTGAGTATCTTCGATGACCTCACTATAAATTTAAAAGACATATTCAAAAGAGTGCAAAAAGGCCTATGATGATTTCATCATAGGCCTTTTTTATAACCATAATTACTTATTCAAAGAATATGCCATTCTCCTATAAGTATGCCTTACTCCTCTTATAGCAATAGAAAGTGCCATTATGTTTTCAGGAAGTGCCACTCCTGCATATCCTGCATCTCCTATATGCTGTATGTCTGCTCCCGCCATTTTTGATTGAACCCCGATAAATTCTATTGTGCTTTTTTGTGAGCCTTCTTGTGAGGTGCCAATTGTAGTCATTGCTAATGCCCCTTCTTCATGTATTGAATCTATCTGTCTTTTTGCAAGATTTAAATCAATTCCTGGAACAGTACCAGGCGCTGGTATCAAAATACAGTCGGCACCTGCTTTTACAAAATCTTTCAAAATTTTGTCTTCATATATGTTTCCTGAACCAGCACCGTGCATTTTTCCGGCAATGATCATCATATTTTCGCCCAAAATCTCTTTTGCTAATTCTATTCCTTTTATTATCGTGCCTACACTTACCCCTGTATTGGGATTCCCAGTTATAACGATATAATCAAATCCGTATTCTTTAGCTTTTAAAAGATTTTCTTTATTTAATTTTCGTCCCTCTACATATTCTACTCCTTCAGGAACAGGCTCTATATTTACACCTATAAACCTTCCAACAATTTTTTTAACTCTCTTGATGTAGTCAAAATCTTCTGCGTTTTTGGAGGCTATTTCGACTATTTTTTGTAATTCAGAAGGCCCAGCTGAAAAGTTTATTCCTGCATCATCTATACCAAAAATAAATGGTTTTTGAAAATCAAAAAAATTCAACGTAATCATATCACTGCCAAAAGCCGCTGCAAGCTCCATGTTTGATACTCCATAAACCAGCGGTGGAACTGTTACAATAGTCTCTGCCATTACCGTCCTTCCTTCGGAAGTTTTGATTGTTTCAATGAGTGTATTTTTGTCCATTCTCTCAATGTCTTTCATTGTAAGCTCAAAAATCCTTTTCATAAAAATCCTCCTCTCTCAAAATTAAAAGCTGGCAAGGTAATAGCTACCTTACCAGCTCATGCCGTAACCCGTCGCACGCTGTTTAACTAAATTATATACCATGAAGTAGTGTATGTCAATTATTACAACTGCATCACTATACTTGTAATTTTCTGCATATTAGCTTTTTGATTTTCTGCATATTCAACTTGTTCTTTTATGTGTTCAAGATTTTTTAAATTATTTTCATCTACTACATTTATCTCTGCAAGAAGCTGCTCAGATGAGGCAAGTAATTCTTCTACCTGTGCTGATATATTTTGTGATGCTGACATTACGTTTTTCATGGCTTGTAGCGTTTGACTAGAACTTACGGCTGTTTCTTCTGCTGCAACAGAAATTTCACTAATAATATCAGCGACTTTGTCAAACCCTTCTTTTGTCTGATCAAATATATCTAATACTTTATTTACCTCCTGAGATGCTTTTGTAGAATTATCAATGTTTTTGATGACATTATCCACAGTATTTCTTGTAAATTGGGTAAGAGATTCTATTATTTCTCCTATTCTTTCTACACTTTCTGTCGATTGCGCTGCAAGTTTTCTTATTTCCTCTGCTACAACCGCAAATCCTCTTCCATTTTCTCCAGCCCTTGCTGCTTCAATTGCCGCATTAAGTGCCAAAAGATTCGTCTGTTCAGCTATATCTGATATTGAATAAAGAATATCTTTTATACCACCCATTCTTTTATCTAGCTCATTTAGTTGTTTTGAAGTATTTTTGGAGTTTTCCAAGCTCTCTTGTAAAGACTCAATTAATGATTTAACTTCTTCTCCTTGCCTGTTTGCATTTTCTTCTATTTCTTTGATTTTCATCATTGCTTCATTCATATCTCTCATAAGTTTATCGGAGACTTGTGACAAATTTTCATTAGTCTCTGAAACTTTAGTAATAGACTCAGCAACTTCATTTATATTTTCCGAAATTATGTTAATTCCATTTACTAAATCCTCTAAACCTTGTTTTGAAGAAGTTATGTTCATAGTATTTTCTTCTGATTTGTTTCTTATGTTTACCGCATAATTCATGACTTCTTCTGATTGCTTTTCTGCATTTATAATTTCAGAATTAATAAGTTTCGCATATTTCCTTAATTTTCTTATTATTATCGCTGCATAAATTAAAATTATCAATAGTATTACAATACTCATTCCTAGTGATATGTAAAAATTTCTTTTATTATTTTCTATCATTTGATTAAAATAGGGTAAAAAGCCCTGGGAATATGTAGAACTAAAATCATTCAAAGCACTTTGTATATGATTCAAATAATAAGTAATAGTTACTACTTTGTCGCTATCATTAACAGAGTCATACTTTTCGGGTAATTCATTTACTGCTTTCTTTAGGTTCTGAATACCTTCTTTAATTAGCAATAAATTTTTATTAAGTGAGTCGTAATTCTTGGTATTTTTATAGTCATCTAAGCTATTTTGGATATTAGCAATGTAGGTCTCCATCGAACTAATTGGAACTCCAACGGAAAAATTTGTCGCATTGCCATTCATATAGTCATTTAAAGTTTGTTGAATATTGCCACTTAATACCGCAATTTGAACTTGGGCATTTGACACGTTAATGACTTGATTTACCACATATTTTCTTAATTTTTCAATGTTGTTAATAGTATTTATAAGTCCTAAATTCACAATCACCGAAAGTATAACTGTTAAAATACCTATAATTACAAAAGATCGCACAACCTGAGCTCGAATAGTTTTTCCCATTTGCACTTCTCCCCTCTAGATAAAATAAAAAATTCCATATTTATTTATCGGTTTAAATCAGCAAAACTTAATAGAAATAAGCGGTTCTTCTTACAAAACACTAAAAAGAACCGCTTTTTTGTTACTCAAATATTAATGTTGGCCTTTCCACAGGCTCATCAGAGAGAAGAATATACTTTTTAATTTCATTTAAAGCCCATTCAGCTTTACCCTCATCATTAGCATATATTGTAGCAATAGGCTCACCTTTTCTAACTATATCTCCAACTTTTCCACCTAACATTATACCAACTGCTAAATCTATTTTATCTTCTTTTTCTCTCTTCCCGCTCCTAACTTCATCGCTACAAGGCCTAAATCTAAAGCCATCAGGTCTTTTATATATACATCCCTGTCGGCAATCCAAGGTCTTATATACTTAGCCTGTGGTAAAAGTGATAAATCGTCAACTACTCTTTCATCTCCACCTTGAGCCTTTATAAATTCTTTAAATTTTTGTAGGGCTTTTCCGCTATCAAGTGCTTCTTTTAGTTTTGCCCTCGCCTCTTTGTCGTCTTTTGCAACACCTGCAATTTGAAGCATATCAGAACCAAGTAGCATACATACTTCCAATAAATCTTTAGAACCATGACCTTTCAATACTTGAACAGCTTCTACTATCTCAAGTGCATTTCCTATCGCAAGCCCTAACGGATAATCCATATTTGTAACGTGGGCTACAGTCTTTCTCCCTACAGAATTTCCTATATCCACCATCAACTTAGCAAGGGCTTTGGCACTTTCTAAGTCTTTCATGAAAGCTCCTCTTCCAACTTTTACATCTAATACTATTCCATCCGCTCCTGCAGCAATCTTTTTACTCATTATAGAGCTCGCTATAAGCGGAATAGAATCTACTGTCGCAGTAACATCCCTTAATGCATATAACTTTTTATCTGCAGGAGTGAGATTTTTAGTCTGCCCAATCACAGCAATACCGTATTTATTTACGTTGTCAATAAACTCTTCTTCGCTGAGTTCTACTCTCATTCCTGGTATTGACTCCAGTTTGTCTATCGTTCCACCAGTATGCCCTAAACCTCTTCCTGACATTTTGGCAACAGGAGCTCCACAGGCTGCTACCATAGGAGCAAGTACTAATGTGGTAGTATCAGCTACACCACCGGTTGAGTGTTTATCCACTTTGATTCCTTTAATCGCTGATAAATCCATCACATCGCCAGAATAAGCCATAGCCATAGTAAGATTGGCAGTCTCTTCTGGTGTCATTCCCCTAAAATATATGGCCATTGCTAAAGCGCTCATCTGATAATCAGGAATATAATCTTTTGTGTAAGAAGAGATTATAAAATCAATCTCTTCTTTTGTAAGAACTCCACCATCTCTCTTTTTCATTATAAGGTCATACATTCGCATAAATTATACCCCCACTCATAAAGGTAATTCCTTCAAGAAAGATGTGCCATGTTTTGTAGGTCCAACTTTAAATATCTCGGCTATTGTAGCTGCAACGTCTGAATAAGTACTTCTCACTCCAAGATTTACTCCATGTTTCATTGAAGGACTATAAACTAATAGTGGTACATACTCCCTTGAATGATCAGTACTTGGTGTAGTAGGGTCACACCCATGGTCAGCAGTTATAATTAGTAAATCTTCCTTTGTAAGTTTTCCCATTATCTCAGGAAGTCTGTTATCAAAATGTGTTAGAGCTTTTGCATATCCTTCAACATCATTTCTATGGCCATACAACATATCAAAATCAACTAAATTTGTAAAAATCAAGCCATTTTTAATTTCATCCATCGCTTTTATAGTAGCTGTAATGCCCTCGTCATTGTTTGTCGTATGGTTTTTTTCAGTAATTCCCTGTCCAGCGAAAATATCCTCAATCTTTCCTATAGCAAAAACCTCATATCCAGCTTCTTTTAACATATCTAATATAGTAGGCTCAAAAGGCTTTAACGAAAAATCTCTCCTATTTCCTGTTCTCACAAAATTTCCAGGAGTACCGGTAAAAGGCCTTGCAATGACTCTTCCCACCGCATGGTCTCCTTTTAGTATTTCCCTGGCAATTTCACAAATTCTATAAAGCTCTTCAAGAGGTATGACATCCTCATGGGCTGCTACTTGAAATACGCTATCAGCAGAAGTATAAACTATAGGATATCCTGTTTTTACATGTTCTTCTCCCAATTCTTTTATTATTTCAGTTCCTGAAGCAGGCTTATTTCCCAAAACTTTTCTCCCAATCCTCTTCTCAAACTCTTTGATAATTTCCTCAGGAAAACCATGGGGATAAGTAGGGAAAGGCTTTTCAGTAATAAGTCCTGCTATCTCCCAATGGCCTGTTGTAGTATCTTTGCCTGCTGATTTTTCAGCCATTTTGCCATATCCGCCAACAGCATTCGGGTTTTCAGGAACGCTTTTTAAAGGTATAATATTTCCCAAACCTAATTTCCCCATATTAGGAAGTCCAATACCTGTTTTTTCTGTGACGTGACCTAAAGTATTAGAACCCTCATCTCCAAATTTATATGCGTCTGGCAATTCTCCTACTCCGACGCTATCTAAAACTATTAGTATGACTCTTTTGAACATTTTACCACCTCTTCTATGAACTTGTGTACGTATTATTCCCCATTATTCCCTTAAATCTTTTGAGGTAAAAGCACCTGGCAATAAGTCTTTAACAGTAACAACAGCGTAATCGCCTTTCATATTGCTGAGTATCACGACCATGTCTTCTCCACCAAGTTCCATCATTACCTGCCTACAAGCACCACAAGGAGAGACAGGACCTTCAGTGTCAGCAACAACAGCAATTGCCTTTAATTTCCTTTCTCCATTTGCATAAGCATTAAAGAGAGCTGTTCTTTCTGCACAATTTGTAAGACCATAAGAAGCATTTTCAATATTGCAGCCTTGATAAGTTTTGCCATTTTCAGTAAGAACACAAGCACCTACTTTAAAATGGGAATAAGGCACATAAGCCCTTTCCCTCGCCTCTTTTGCTAAATCTATAAGCTTCTCATAATCTTTATATTCCATCTTATGCACCTACTTTCATAATGTCCTTTTGCGTATAATATAGAAATCAAATTTAGATGCGTTAAAATAGTTAGAAGAATAAAGGATTGGCATGTTGTTTTCATCGTAATGGACTTGCTCTAAAAGAAGTATTGAATCATTTTTATCCATCATAAGTTTTTTCTCAACTACAGGGTCATGTTTTATGACTCTTATATTGGAAACTGCATAAGTTATTGTTATAGAATGCTCACTTTCAAGATAAGCAAACACAGATTGCTCAAATCCCGTAAAAGATTCCCCTACAATATTTTGAGGCAATCTATCTATACAGTAAACAACAGGCACATCATCAGCTGTCCTTACCCTTTCTACTTTATATATGATATCTCCTGGCTTTAATCTAAGATGATTTGCCTCATTTTCTGTAGCAGGAAGTTTGTATACGGTAAAATCTTTTGTACCAGGCACCATTCCTTGTCTTTCAATTAAAGTGGTAACACTAAATAACTCTTCCAAGCCACTCTTTATAAGTGGTTTTCTCCTTACAAAAGTTCCTACCCCTTGCTGTTTCACTATAAGTCCTTCATCTTCTAAAATTCTCATTGCTTCCCTTAAAGTAGCTCGACTAATGCCAAATTGTTTGGCAAGCTGTGATTCAGAAGGGAGCTTGCTCCCTTCCTTCCACTGCCCTGTCTTTATCAATTCTTCCATTTTCCTTAAGGCGAGCTCATACAGCGGTTTTTTCTCAGGTAACAACATCGACATAAAATCCCCTTATTTCTTTGGTGTATAAGGTACTCCATCTGCAGCAGGTGGCACGCTCTTTCCACCGACACCCACAAGTGCAAGTATTGTCAATATATAGGGCAACATCATGATTATATTCTTAGAAAATGCCGTATTCTGAAGCTGCATGCTGAGAGCTGTTGCAAATCCAAAGAGAAGTGCAGCACCAAAAGACCCAAAAGGTGTCCATTTACCAAAAATCATTGCTGCCAACGCAATATAACCTCTACCACTTGTCATATCAGGGTTGAAACTATTTAACGCACCTATTGACAGGTAAGCGCCACCCATCGCAGAAAGAATACCGCTTAATGCAACGCCAAGATACCTTAATTTTATAACATCAATACCCGCTGTTTCAGCCGCCTCAGGATTTTCACCAACTGCTCGAAGTCTTAGTCCCAAATTTGTGTGGAACAGAAAATAATCTGATATGAATAAAATTATTATCATCAAATATACTACTACACTGTGCCCACTTAAAACTTGACCTAAAAATGGTATATTCTTAATGCCTGGAATATCTATAGTGGGAAGCATAGGAGTATCAGTAGGAGTACCTGTAAAACCATACATCGTATTTAAAAGGTACGCCGTAATGCCCGATGCAAAAATATTAATTGCCATACCTAAAATTATTTGATTAGCCGTTAAGCTTACAGCCGCCCACGCAAAAATCAAAGCAACTATAAGCCCTACTATTATAGCACCTAAAAATCCTAACCAAGCGCTACCTGTCGCATGAGCAAATACAACTGCAAAAAATGCTGCAATAAGCATAATACCTTCCATCGCTATATTTACGACGCCAGATCTTTCAGAAAAAGTACCACCTAGCGCAGGTAATGCTAATGGTGTGGCCATAGCCAAAGTAGCTGCCCAAAGTTGTGGGTTTAAAAATATTTCCTTCATGCTTCTGCCTCCTTCTTTTGCTTTTTAGCAAACATACCTTTTATAACTTCTGCTACTCTATGAGCTGCAACGAAGAATACTATAAGCCCTGTAATAACGTCTGCCATTTGACCTGGTACCTGCGCATTAAGCTGCATATACTGAGAACCAGTACCTAAAGCCGCAAACAAAATTGCCGCAAATATAACTCCTATCGGATTGTTGTTTGCGAGAAGCGCTACAACTATTGCTGTATAACCGTATCCAGAAGTAAAACTGTCATAAAGCCTATGCTGGACTCCTAACATCTGAACAGCACCTGCAAGTCCTGCAAAGGCGCCACTTAGTCCTAATGAAAGCACCATATTCAAAGGCACATTCATTCCTGCGTACCTTGCTGCTCTTTGATTATATCCTACTGCTCTCATTTCAAAACCCCATGTCGTTTTAAACATAAGCCAATATACAAAAATTGCAGCAGCAAGAGCAATAAAAATTCCATAAGAAAGTTGAGTGTTTTGAATCAAAAATGGTATTACTGCACTTTCCTTAATTACAGGAGATTGAGGAATTGTTCCTCCCTTCTCCATCATAGGGCCAAACTCAAGTAAAAAATGGCTAAAATATATAGCAATATAACTCATCATCATGGTAGTTATAACTTCATTAGCACCAGTATAGGCTTTTGCAAGTCCTGGAATGAGTCCTGCCCAAAGTCCTCCTGCTATCATCGCAGCTATAAGTGCAAAGGGTATATGAATATACCATGGCAATCCAGTAAAACTATAGCCTATCCAAACACCTACTATTGCACCTATCCAATACTGTCCTTCTGCACCTATATTAAATAGTCCAGCCTTAAAAGATATAGCTACACCCAATCCTGTCAATATAAGAGGTACAGCAGCTGCAAGAGTATTTGCAATATTATTAACTGAACCAAAAGCACCTATAAATAAAGATATATAAGCTGTTATAGGATTAAATCCTGTAATAAGCATTATAATAGAACCAACTATTATTGCTATAAGCACAGCTACAACAGGAATATACAGTTCTTTTAAAAGATTCTTCATTATCTCGCCTCCAATGTCGTCTTATCAAATCGTGAACCAGCCATAAGCATTCCTATTTGTTCTCTCGTTGCAGTTTTGCCGTCCAAAATATCCATAAGCTGTCCATTGTATATAACTCCAATCCTATCTGATAATGACATTATTTCTTCTAGCTCTAATGAAACGAGAAATACAGCAGCACCTTTATCTCTCAATTCCAGTATTCTCTTATGGATATATTCTATGGCGCCAACATCCATTCCTCTTGTAGGCTGAACTGCAATCAAAAGCTTAGGATTGTATCCTACCTCTCTTGCCAAAATAACTTTTTGCTGATTTCCTCCTGATAAACCACGAGCCTTAAGCATGTATTCGGGAGGCCTTACGTCAAATTCTTTGACTTTTTTCTCGGCATTTTCATATACTTTTTTATATTGAATTACACCATAGCGAGAATAGGTGGGATCTTTATATTCCCTCAAAATCAAATTTTCTGCAATTGTAAAATCCAAAACAAGTCCATCTGCTTGCCTATCTTGTGGAATATACGATATACCCTCTCTATAAAGTTGTCTTGTAGGGAAATTTGTAACATCTTTTCCGTAAAATAAAATATTACCTGATTTCTTAGGCCTTAATCCCATTATAGCTTCTACTAATTCTAACTGCCCATTTCCATCAATACCAGCCAGTCCAAAAATTTCTCCTTCTCGAATATCAAAACTTACATCTTTCACTTTTGGAACATTCTGTTGATCAACTACATTTAAATTTTTAACACTTAAAACAACATTTCCTGGCTTGTATTCGCTCTTTTCTATTCTCAATACTACTTCTCTACCCACCATTAAATTAGCAAGTTCTTGCTCATTCGTTTCTTTTGTGTTTAAAGTACCAACAGCTTTACCTCTTCTCATAACAGTAACTCTATCAGAAATCTCTAATACTTCTTCTAATTTGTGACTTATAAATATTATTGACATACCTTGTTTTACAAGTTCTCTCATTATTTCAAATAATTTTTCTGTTTCCTGAGGAGTAAGCATAGCTGTCGGCTCATCTAAAATCAAAAGTTTCGCTTTCCTATAGAAAGCCTTTAAAATTTCAACTCTTTGCTGAAGACCAACAGATAAATCTTTTACTTTTGCTTCAGGATCTATTTCTAAGTGATATTTTTGTGAAATCTCTCTTATGAGTTCATTTGCTTTTTCCTATCGTAAGTTATGCCTTTAGGCTCTGCACCTAATACGATGTTTTCTGCAACTGTCAAAACAGGAATAAGCATAAAGTGTTGGTGTACCATTCCTATACCCTTTTCAATAGCTTCATGAGGACCACTTAGATTGAGTTCTTCCCCATCAAAAATAAGCTTACCTGAATCCGGTTTATATAAACCGTATATAATATTCATTAAAGTAGATTTGCCAGCACCGTTTTCTCCAAGTATAGCGTGAATTTCTCCCTTTTCAACTGTAAGGTTGACATTGTCATTTGCTACAACCTTAGGAAATACTTTCGTAATATTCTTTACTTCTAATATCGCGCTCATACTCCTACCTCCAAAAAGGGGCTGAACAGTATTCAGCCCCGGTTTTTATGGTTTTAGTTTATTTTGAAACTTTATCAGATACTGTTATCTTACCGTCTTTTATATCCTGTGCTAATTGATTAACTTTATCTATGATAGATTGTGGAACATCTTTATTCACTTTACCTATTCCTACACCCTCGTTTTTCAAATCAAAGTATACAATACCACTCTTGAAGTTACCATTTAAAGTATCCTTTATAACATCATATGTTGCAACATCAACTCTTTTTACTGCTGATGTCAAAACATGATCAGGAGCTAAATAGCTTTGGTCTGCGTCAACACCAATAGCATATACGTTTTTCTCTTGTGCCGCTTTTATTACTCCGTCACCAGTACCACCAGCAACTTGGAAGATGATTTCTGCACCCTGGCTTATCTCTGTCAAAGCCATTTGCTTACCTGCCGCAGGGTCATTGAAATTATTTGTATAATTGATAATAATTTTTATGTCAGGATTTACAGCTTTTGCACCTTGTTGATAACCTGCAATAAAGCTATCAACTGGTGGTATTTGCATTCCTCCAACCACACCTATGGTGTTTGTACCTTTTACTTTACCGACTTTTTCTTTCTCCATTAATCCAGCCATAGCACCTACAAGATAACCGACTTGCTCTGTCTTGAACATAGCTGATGAAACATTAGGTCTGTCTGTCACTTCTGAGTCAATTATAAGAAATTTCGTGTCTGGGAATTTTTGTGATACTTCTTCAACAGCATCATGCATCATAAAACCTACTGCAATTATCAAGTTGTACCCTTGTTGTGCAAAATTTGTTAAGTTTGGTACATAGTCTTCCATTTTCTTTGATTGTATTACGTTAACTGTAACACCTAATTCTTTAGCAGCTCTTTGCAAGCCTTCATAAGCCATTTGGTTAAAGCTGTGGTCATTGATGCCACCCACATCTGTTACAAGACCTACTTTAAAATCTTTGTTTTTAGATTCTTGCGTAGTTTGGGGTTGTGTACTTTCTTGCTTTGTCTTTGAAGAGCATCCTGACAAAAGCACTGAAACTGATAACACTACAATTAACAAGGATGCTAAAACAACACGCCACCTTTTCATCATATAACCTCCTACAAAAAATTTTGTTACCGTTTACCGATTTTGCACTCGGTAAACATATAAGCTTGTCTGACATCTAACTTTATTATAACTTTATCAAAGGTCATATACAACTCCTAAATTCATCAGTTTTACTTAAAAGGCATACAATTTCTCTAAAAATCTCCGTTTTTCTTTATGTATCTTTCACAATTATATTTTTTATTTTACTATTACCCTGAAATTTTATTTAATACTTTATTTACAACTTCATCTCTTACTTCCTTGTATTTATTTAAAATTTCATCGCATTCTATCCGCGCTTTTTCTGCCAGTTCTTTATCCTTAATATAAGGCAAATTCACTTTTACATTTAAAACAGCTCCTTCTATAGCTGCATATAGTAGAATAGCCCCAACTGCCGCATCAGATATGGCATTAGGATTCCCGTATTCCGCAATCAACATCGTCGGGGTAAATGCCTCTCCACATAATCTCGCAAGTTTTAGAGGAACATTCATAGCGTTAATATAAGCTTTTTGAAGCGCTTCGTTCCTTATTTTTCTATTTTCTTCAGTATCTTTTGGCATTTTAAGGGCTTTCATCACTTCGTCATAAGCTACAGTGTCTTCATCAATAAGCTTTACATATTCTGCAAGAAGTCGATTACATATACTAAGCCCTTGTTGAATCTCTTCTTTAATATCATCAGTATATTCCTCATAAAATTTTCGCCCTATTGTAAGATTGTAAACCATAGAAGAAAGGGCAATCCCAAGGCTTGCTGATACCGCCGATACACTTCCTCCTCCCGGTGTTGGTGATTTTGAGGCCACTTTTTCAATATACTCCTTTAATGAATCATCAATTAGCATAAAATCATCTCCTTCTCTGTGTATATATTTTCCCCCACTACCTATTATACCAATGATATATAATTTCCGTAATACAACTGCCAAAAAAATTGTTACAATATTTTTGAGAGTTTTATATTATTTGGGGGTTTTCAAAGATATATTTGTATAAAAAAATCCACAGCGCATACTGTGGATTTTTTTGACGTCATACTTTTCACCACGTTTATTAATAATTTTCTAAAACTTCCTCATTATATTTATCATAAACATATTTAAAATCTGCTGCACGTTGTAAAATACGCATTTTTACCTTAACCCAATTACAACCGCCTTATCTCCTTTTGACTTTATAACTGTGTTTACATGATTTATTCCAAAGTGGTACATCACATAGTCAAGGTTTGGTACGTCAATTAAGAGTATGTCTGCCTTTTTTCCTTCTTCTATTGTGCCTATTTCATTTCCCCTATCAATAGCACAAGCTGCATTTAAAGTTACAGCAGTTAAAATCTCTTTGGCTGACATTTTCATTTTTATATACGCAAAAGACATTATAAGCTGTAAATTTTCTGTAGGGCTTGTCCCCGGGTTGTAATCCGTACCAAGAGCCACAGCAAGACCTTTTTCAATTAATTTTCTTGCATTGGCATAAGGTTTATCTAAAAAATAAGAAACTCCAGGAAGAAGTACCCCTACAGTACCTGCTTTTTTCATAAGTTCAATTCCTTTTTCAGATACCTCTTCAAGATGGTCTGCGCTTACAGCACCTAATATTCCCGCCAATTCTCCTCCACCACTTTGTGTCAACTCATCAGCGTGAATTTTAAGTTTCATTCCATACTTTTTAGCCTCTTCTAATATCTTTTTAGACTGTTCATAGTCAAAAGCTCCATCTTCGCAAAAAACATCACAAAACTCTGCAAGATTTTCCTCTTTTACTTTGGGAATCATTTCATTTATAATTTTATCAACATATCCCCAAGAATTCTCCTTAAACTCCGTGGGTATTGAATGAGCCCCTAAAAAGTAGGAACAATATCCACAAGAGAGATTGAATTAAGCTTATTCATAAGTCTTAAAAGCCTTATCTCTTCTTCTGTGCTAAGTCCATATCCACTTTTTACTTCTACAGTAGTAGTGCCATGAGATAGCATTATATCAAGGCTTTTCATAGCTTTTTCTATCAATTGGTCATCAGAAGCATTTCTGGTTGCATTAACAGTAGAAAGTATTCCTCCACCTTGCTTTAATATGTCTACATAACAATACCCTTTTAATTTAAGTGCCACTTCATTTTCTCTTGAGCCATAATGTATAAGATGAGTATGAGGGTCTACAAATCCAGGAATTGCAATCATGCCTTTTGCGTCAATTTTTTCTTTTGCAGAAATTGCGGCAGGTGATTTTCCTGCCGCTAAAATTTTTCCATCTTTTATTGCAATATAAGCATCTTCAATTTCTTCTATATTTTCCATGTCACTTCCACATTGTGGGCAATTGCCAAGAGGTGTATAAATTTTCTTAATGTTGTATATTAACAAATCTGCCACCATTTTAACACCTCATTCGTATATTCTGTTTTCTAAAACCATATTTTCAGAAAAGTTCTCTATTCTTAAATAATAATCTGCCACATCAAACAAAGCCTTTGCTGGCACAAGCCCTATTATTTCACTGCCTATAACATTTACCCCATACCTACTAGCTTCTGCTTTAATTGTTTCAAAAACTCTGTAAATAGGTGTTTTATTAAAATCAGTAAGGTTCATCGACACCTGCACAATTCCTCTTTCTTTTAATTCCACCCCCATCGCCTTTACATACCGGTAACCGCCGTTTGAAAATCGGATAGCTTTAGCAATTTTGTTAGCTATATTAATATTGTCTGTAGCAAGATTGACATTGTAGGCAATGAGAAAATTTCTTGCGCCAATCACTGTCGCACCGCTTTTGGGGTTCATCTCCTGCGGACCAAAGTCTGGCTTCCATTCCGGCTGTTTTATCTTTTCAAAAAAACCTTCATATTCTCCCCGCCTTATATTCTCTAAATTTTTTCTTTCAGGAGTTGTAGCAGCTTCTTCATATAAATACACAGGTATACTAAGCTCTCTTCCAACCTTTTCTCCTACTTCTCTTGCAATTTGGATACATTCTTCCATTGTAGCATTTTTCACAGGTATAAAGGGTACTACATCTGTTGCCCCAATCCTCGGATGCTCCCCTTTATGGTACCTCATATCAATTATCTCTGAAGCTTTTTTAATGAGCTTAAAAGCCGCTTCTTTTACTCCCTTTGCATCTCCACAAAAGGTTATAACTGTCCTGTTGTGGTCTTTATCGGAAGAGTAATCCAAAAGCTTTACTCCTTCCGTCGACACAACTTCTTTGACAAGCTGTGCTATTTTTTCTTGGTCTCTTCCTTCACTAAAATTAGGTACACATTCAATTATCTGATCCATTTATTTCCTCATCCTTTCCAACGTTATTTTAGCATAGGCATTTTTATTCCTTTTTCTTTCGCAGTTCTTATTGCAATTTCATATCCAGCATCTGCATGTCTCATAACACCAGAACCAGGGTCAGAGGTCAAAACCCGCTCTATTCTCAAGTCAGACTCTTTTGTTCCATCGGCACACACCACTACTCCTGCGTGTATTGAATATCCTATTCCAACTCCACCGCCGTGATGTACTGATACCCATGTAGCTCCTGAAGCAGTATTTAACAAGGCGTTAAGTATTGGCCAATCTGCGATAGCATCACTGCCATCTTTCATTGCCTCCGTTTCTCTGTAAGGGGATGCAACAGAACCTGTATCATGGTGGTCACGACCTATTACAATAGGAGCTTTCAGTTCGCCTTTTCTCACCATTTCATTTATTGCAAGTCCAAATTCCGCCCTTTGGCCATATCCTAACCAACAAATCCTCGCAGGCAATCCTTGGAATTTAATCTTTTCTCTCGCTAACCTAATCCATCTTTCAAGCAGTTTATCTTCAGGGAAAAGTTCTAAAACTTTTTCGTCAGTCTTGTAAATATCCTCAGGGTCTCCTGATAATGCAATCCAGCGGAAAGGTCCCTTCCCTTCAGAGAATAAATCTCTTATATACTCAGGAACATAACCTTGGATATTAAAAGCCTCTTTTACCCCTTCATCATAAGCCATTCTCCTTATGTTATTGCCGTAATCAAAAGCTATTGCTCCTCTTTTTTGCATCTCAAGCATTGCTGAAACATGCTCTGCCATAGCTTTTTTAGCTCTCTTTATATATTCCTCCGGATTTGATTTTCTAAGAGCAAATGCCTCTTCTAGTGTCATTCCATTTGGCACATATCCGTTTAATGGGTCATGGGCTGATGTCTGGTCTGTTACAACGTCTGGAATTATTCCTCTCCTTACAAGCTCAGGATGAACATCTGCGGCATTTCCGACAAGTCCAACTGACAAAGGCTTTCCTTCTTCTTTCGCTTTCAAAACCATTTCTAAAGCTTCGTCAAGATTGTCTGTCATTACATCAAGGTATTTAGTATCTAATCTTCTCTGTATTCTATTTCTGTCCACTTCTACTACAAGGCATGCGCCATCCAACATGGTAACTGCTAAAGGCTGCGCTCCGCTCATACCTCCAAGTCCGGCTGTAAGTACAAACTTTCCCTTCAATGTTCCATCAAAATGTTTTTTAGCAAGAGCTGCAAAAGTCTCAAAAGTTCCTTCTATAATCCCTTGTGTTCCTATATATATCCAACTTCCTGCTGTCATTTGCCCATACATGGTAAGCCCTTTTGCCTCAAGGTCCCAGAAATTTTCCCAATTAGCCCATGCAGGTACTAACATTGCATTGGATATGAGCACTCTTGGTGCCATTGTATGAGTTTTAAAAATTCCTACAGGTTTCCCAGATTGTATGAGAAGTGTCTCATCTTCCTCCAAATTTTCTAAGCTCTCTATTATTTTATCAAAAGCTTCCCAATTTCTTGCAGCTTTTCCTGCTCCTCCATACACTATCAAATTCGCCGGGGTCCTCTGCTACCTCCGGATCTAGATTGTTCATCAAAGTCCTGTAAGGCGCCTCTATTTGCCAATTCTTGCAATGTAATGTGGTCCCCCTTGGCGCTCTTATAACTCTTGACATATTTAAATCCCCCCATAAATTTTTTAATTTGGTGATATAGTATATTTCTATTTATCACTTCAAAAATCCTGCTAATATTTATACATTTTTAAATTTAAAAAGCGGGAATGACCCCGCCTTTACTCAACTTTAAATTGTTTAATCGCCTCAATGAGAGTATTTGCATAATTCTTAAGTTCATTTGCTGTTGATGCCATCTCTTCCACAATTGCCGACTGTTCTTGTGATGTTGCGGATACTTCTTCCGCTGATGCCGCTGACTCTTCTGATACAGCCGCTATGTTCTGTATTGAATCTACTATCTTGTTTTTATGTTCCTCTATCTCCTTTAATGATTTGTTTAGATTGTCAATCTTCTCTACTATGAAATTCACTGCATGAAGTATTCCTTCAAATACATCTTTTGTGGTATTGACTACATTGCTTTGCTCTTCTATTGATTTTGTTGAGTCTTCTACTGTCTTGTAAGTATCGTTAATCGTGTTTTGTATCTCAGATATTAAGTTAGCTATATTTCTCGCTGCCTGTGAGGACTGCTCTGCCAATTTCCTCACTTCGTCTGCTACAACGGCAAAACCTCTTCCTGCCTCTCCTGCTCTTGCTGCTTCTATCGCGGCGTTTAGTGATAAAAGATTTGTCTGGTCTGCTATGCTTGTTATCGTCTCTACAATCTTGCTTATTTCCGTAGATTTTTCTAAAAGATAATTTGTGGATTCTTTTACATTGTTATTTGCTTCTACTGTCAATTCTGTCTTTTTAATTAAGTCATCTATAATCACAAGCCCTTCGTTGGATACCATGCTGACATTCGCTACTTCTTGGTTTATCTCATCAGCGTTTTTAAGGGATTGGTCTATCAATTGCCCAAGTAATACAGTGGCATTAGCGCTCTCCTCTGCTTCTCTTGCTTGGCTAGAAGCTCCTTGTGCGATTTCTTCAATGGCTTTTGCAACGTCTTGTGTGGCTTGTGCTGCTTGTTCAGAAGCTACAGCCATGTTTTCCGCTGAGTGATTTACGGACTCTGATACGCTTCTTATGTCAAAAACAAGCCTTTTTATTCCTTCAATCATGGTGTTGAAGCTATTTGCCAATATTCCAACTTCATCTTTTGCTTTTACATTAGCTTTAACCGTAATATCCCCTTTAGCTGCTGCAGACATAGCAGTTACCACTTTTTTGATTCCTGAGGATATAGAATTTGCAAAGAAGTATGCTATTAAAAATCCTATGAGTAATACTATTATACTTACAGTGATTACAAAATCTCGTATTTTCGTCACATCTTTTGTTAATTCGCTATTTTCCATTGTAACTACTGCTTTCCACCCAAAGCTGTCAAGATTTCTCACACTGGCAAACTTGTACACATTGTTTGAACTGTACTGTATAGTAGCATTATTAAGACTTAACAATTTTTCCCCAAAGTCATATTTTTTTATAGAAGTAAACAACTTAGTAGTATCCGGATGAGTAATAACAGTACCATCTTTTGTAACTAGGTATATGTACCCTGTCTTTCCAAGTTTAACACTAGATATATTTTTAGAAAGTTGTTCTAAACTTATATCAATTCCTAATATGCCTACTAACTTACCACTCGAACCCGTAATGGCTTTAGTAACAGTGATTTCTGGCGCCTTAGTATTGAAATCTTCATAAGGATCTGTCCAGACAATATTACCTCCGGCTTTTTCAGCATCTTTATACCACGGCCTTTCTGTTGGATCGTAATTTTCTAGTTTTTGAGGTGGGTACAAAATCATCTTTTTATCAGGTGTCGCAAAATACACATTCATTGCATTTGGCATAGATTTTTTGACTTCTTCTAATTTTTTAAGTACTGCCTCATCTGAAGCGCTGCTCCCATCATAATTCATTATAGTATTTGATTCAGCTAACATTTCAAGCATTGATTCTGTGTCTTGTTTAATAGAATTTATGTACTTATTTAAAACCGATAAAGCTGCTTGATTAGAATCGTTTATCTTGGTTTTAAGAACACTCTCTGCAATATTTGTAGAAAAATATCCTGTTATGACAAGGGGAATTAAAATAAACAAGAGTATAAACACCAAAAGTTTTGTTCTAATGCTTTTCATTTGTTACCCTCCCATTATATAGAAATAAAGTGTTGTTGATCCCCCTTTTTATCCCACAACACTTCTTCTAATGCTTCTACGATTTTGTAATTATATTTTTGTGGTTGGGTTTTTAATTCAAATATTGCCTCGTGTATACTTTTTAACCTCTTTTCATTATAAGGCCTTTTTGTAGTCATTGCATCAAAAGAATCACAAATTCCTATTATTTGAGCATTTAAAGGAATAATACTGACACCAAAAGGATAGCCAGAACCATCTAGCCTTTCATGATGGTAAAGTACCCCTGGAATTAAATCCTTCAAAGAAGGAAAAATTTTTAACATCTCCGCGCCATAACTCGGATGTATCTTCACAAATTCGTATTCTAACTCTGTAAGCGAACCTGGCTTGTCAAGAATGGCGACAGGTACTAATACCTTGCCAATATCGTGTAATAATCCCCCCTTACAGTTATAAATTTGCTCCTCTTTGGGTAATCCCAATTTTTTAGAAACTAAATAAGTAAGTTTCGCAACTCTTATACTGTGTAAATAAGTTATATAATGATAATGTTTCAAACTCGTCATTAAATGCTTTATAAGATAATACTCGCTGTAATTGTATACTTCCACCGTTTTCCCTTCTTCTCGACATAATTTGACAAAAAAATTATACCATTTGTTTCTTATAATGTCAATTTTAAAAAAGTTTCAAAAAAAAAAATACTGTTTTTTCTTGCGATATTTTTCTTGATATTTATTTTTTCTATGAGTTATTTAAGGATGTATTAACAAAGGACAATCTGGATAAACTGTAAAAGAGAAACCATTGACAAAAATCTAAAAAAAGCTATATAATATGCGTTGGAATATTTTTGTATATATTAAAAAAATGTTGTAGTTAAAAAAAACGTGTAAGATGGAGGTTTTTTTATGACATCAAATGTAAACGATGCAAAAAAATTAGCTTTGATTCCCCTCATTTTAATGATCTTTACCTCGGTATTTGGCTTTACAAATATTCCTCGTTCTTTCTATTTGATGGGATATGGAGCTATCCCATGGTATATTCTATCAGGTATAACTTTCTTTATACCTTATGCCTTTATGATGGCAGAATATGGTTCAGCTTTTAAAGAAGAAAAAGGTGGCATATATTCTTGGATGGAGAAATCAGTAAACCCAAAGTACGCTTTTATAGGAACTTTCATGTGGTATGCTTCTTATATCATATGGATGGTAAACGTAAGCTCCTCTATATGGATACCTCTTTCCAATGCTTTATTCGGAAAAGACACTACTTCTACGTGGAACCTTTTTGGTTTAAAATCAACTCAAACTTTAGGACTTTTGGGGGTAATATGGGTAATCACTGTAACTTATGTGGCTTCTAAAGGATTAAAAAGTATTTCAAAGGTATCTTCTGTAGGTGGAACTGCAGTTGCTTTATTAAATATAGTCTTACTTTTAGGAGGTATATTTGTCCTAATCGCTAACGGTGGAAAAGTTGCTCAACCAATTATTTCAGCTCATTCATTTACTACATCACCAAATCCTGCTTATCAATCAACTATCGCCATGTTTGCATTTTTAGTTTTTGCTATATTTGCATATGGAGGATTGGAAGTAGTAGGAGGACTTGTAGACCAGACAGAAAAGCCAGAAAAGAACTTTCCAAAAGGATTATTGATTTCTGCACTGCTTATTTCTATTGGATATTCAATAGGAATTTTTATGGTAGGAACATTTACTAACTGGAAAGAAGTATTAGGCACTCAAAATGTCAATATGGCAAATGTAGCATATGTAGTAATGCAAAATTTAGGTTACAAAATAGGACAAGGATTAGGACTTAATGAAGCTACATCTCTTACTATAGGTGCTTGGTTTGCAAGGTATGTAGGATTATCAATGTTTTTAGCATTGAGTGGCGCTTTTTTCACTTTATCTTATGCACCTTTAAAACAAATAATAGAAGGAACTCCTGCAGAGTTATGGCCAGGTAAAATGGGTAAAATCGAGGGCGATATTCCTAAAAATGCTATGTGGGTGCAATGTGCAATAGCGGTTGTAATAATTATCCTTGTTTCTTTTGGAGGAGAAGCTGCAGCTAAATTTTTCGCAAAACTCATATTGATGACAAATGTAGCTATGACATTGCCTTATGTATTTTTATCAGGTGCTTTCTACTCCTTTAAGAAAAATAAACAAATCCAAAAACCTTTTGCAATATTTAAAACTGACAGCAGTGCACTTATAGCAACAATAATTGTTACAGCAACAGTGGCTTTCGCTAACTTCTTTACAATAATCCAACCGGCAATTAACGGAGACACAAACTCTACTATCTGGATGATTGTAGGTCCACTATTTTTCTCCATCGTCGCACTTTTAATGTATAGACGTTATGAAAACAGGAAAGAAGCTGCAAAAGGCAAAGCTATTCAGACAAAAATAAGACCAGGACACAGATAAAGAGGGCATTAAAAGCCCTCTTTCTAGTTCTATTTTTTGATATAGATTTATCATAAAAAAGTTTTAATTTTTTTGACGGTGTGGTATAATTATTATGTACCTGTTATATAGCTTTAATAAAAGCAAAAATCTAAATTAATACGGTCTGTTATACACTCTATAAATACCTGTTATATAATAAGATGAAATATTGTATACTGTGCTATATCAGGTACATCCTTCTTTGATTGGTGATTTTTTGACCATTTTATTTAATTATTTAAATAAGGAGAGGAGTAAAGAAATGGCTAAAGTAATGAAGACCATGGATGGTAACACAGCTGCTGCCCATGTGGCTTATGCTTTTACGGAAGTAGCTGCGATTTACCCCATAACTCCATCGTCTCCAATGGCAGAAGTTGTAGATGAGTGGAGTGCACATGGAAGGAAGAACATATTTGGTCAGCCGGTAAAAGTTATTGAAATGCAGTCAGAAGCAGGTGCTGCAGGGGCTGTTCACGGATCACTGGCAGCAGGAGCTCTAACAACGACATTTACTGCATCACAAGGACTTCTTTTAATGATTCCTAACATGTACAAAATTGCAGGGGAGCTTTTACCTGGAGTATTCCATGTAAGTGCACGTGCCGTTGCAACACATGCTCTTTCAATTTTCGGTGACCATTCTGACGTTATGGCATGCCGTCAGACAGGTTTTGCTATGCTTGCTTCTGGCAGTGTGCAGGAAGTAATGGATTTAGCAAGCGTTGCACACCTTTCTGCAATTAAAGGAAGAGTACCCTTCTTGCATTTCTTTGACGGATTTAGAACATCTCACGAAGTGCAAAAAATCGAAGTTTTAGATTATGAAGACCTCAAAAAACTTGTAGACTATGATGCTTTAAAAGCATTCAGACAAAGAGCACTAAATCCAGAACATCCTGTAACAAGAGGTACAGCTCAAAACCCAGATATATTCTTCCAAGGAAGAGAAGCTGCCAATAGATTCTACAATGCTATACCTGAAATCGTAGAATATTACATGAATGAAATGAAGAAATTAACAGGAAGAGAATATAAGCTGTTCAACTATTATGGCGCACCAGATGCAGAAAGAATAATAATTGCAATGGGTTCTGTGACAGAAACCATTGAAGAAACAGTAGATTACTTGTTGAAAAAAGGAGAAAAAGTAGGTGTCGTAAAAGTACATCTTTATAGGCCTTTCTCTATAAAACATTTCTTAGATGTAATACCAAAGACTGTTAAGAAGATAGCTGTACTCGATAGAACAAAAGAACCAGGTTCAATTGGTGAACCTTTGTATGAAGATGTAAAAACAGCTTTCTTTGACAGCGAATTGCGTCCAGTAATTGTTGGTGGTCGTTATGGTCTTGGTTCAAAAGATACTACACCTGCACAAATCATTGCTGTATTTGACAACCTCAAAGCTGATGAGCCAAAAGACCACTTCACAATAGGAATAATTGATGACGTGACCTTTACATCACTTCCTGTAGGAGAAGAAGTCGATACAACACCAGAAGGGACAACCAGCTGCAAATTCTGGGGATTTGGTTCTGATGGTACAGTTGGTGCAAATAAGAGCGCTATAAAGATCATAGGTGACAACACAGATTTATACGTGCAAGCATATTTCTCTTATGACTCAAAGAAATCAGGCGGTGTAACAGTATCTCATTTAAGATTCGGCAAAAAACCAATAAGGTCAACATATTTGATAAACAAAGCAGACTTTATCGCTTGTCATAAGCAATCTTACGTTTACAATTATGACATATTGGCAGGATTAAAAGATGGCGGTACTTTCCTTCTAAACTGCAATTGGAAAGTTGAAGAATTAGACAAGAAATTGCCTGCTTCAATTAAAAGATATTTAGCTAAACATAACGTTAACTTCTACATCATCAACGCTGTAGACATCGCAAAAGAAATAGGTTTAGGCGGAAGAATTAACATGATAATGCAATCTGCTTTCTTCAAACTCACAAACATAATACCAATTGAAGAGGCAGTAAAACACTTAAAAGAAGCTATCGTAAAAGAATACGGACATAAAGGCGAAAAGATAGTACAGATGAACTACGAGGCTGTAGATAGAGGTATAAATTCTTTAGTCAAAGTAGAAGTACCTGCTTCTTGGGCAGATGCTGAAGATGAGCCAAAAGAAGAAAGACAAGCACCTGATTTTGTAAAAAATGTTGCCGATGTAATGAATAGATTGGAAGGAGACAAACTTCCTGTAAGTGCCTTCCTCGGAAGAGAAGATGGTACATTTCCACCAGGTACTGCAGCTTATGAAAAACGTGGAATTGCTGTTGACGTACCTGAGTGGCAAATAGATAACTGTATACAATGTAACCAATGCGCTTTTGTATGTCCACATGCTGCAATAAGGCCCTTCTTGCTCACAGAAGAGGAAGTTAAAAACGCACCAGAAGGATTTAAAGTTAAAAAGGCTATTGGAAAAGGCTTTGAAGGACTATACTACAGAATTCAAGTCAGTGTCCTTGACTGTACAGGTTGCGGCGTTTGTGTAAATGAGTGTCCTGCAAAAGAAAAAGCACTTGTAATGAAGCCTTTAGAAACACAAATGGAAGAAGCAAAGAACTGGGAATACGCAATGACTTTATCACCAAAAGAAAACCCAATGAACAAAGAAACAGTAAAAGGAAGCCAGTTCGAAAAGCCTCTGCTTGAATTCTCAGGTGCTTGCGCAGGATGCGGTGAAACACCTTACGCTAAACTTGTCACACAGCTTTTTGGCGATAGAATGATGATAGCGAATGCTACAGGTTGTTCTTCAATTTGGGGAGCAAGTGCACCATCTACACCATATTGTACAAACCATGAAGGAAAAGGACCAGCTTGGGCAAATTCCCTTTTTGAAGACAACGCAGAATTTGGTCTTGGCATGGCATTAGCTGTAAAACAACAAAGAGCAAAATTAGCTGATATAGTAAAAGAACTGTTGGAGCTTAACATCACAGCAGAGCTAAAAGAAGCATTGCAATTCTGGCTTGACAACATGATGGACGGCAAAAAATCAAAAGAAGCTACCATAAAATTGTTACCAATACTTCAAAACTATAAAGCAGAAGACGCAAAAGTAAAAGAGCTTATTAATGAAGTACTTGAAAGAAAAGATTACCTCATCAAGAAGTCTCAATGGATATTTGGTGGCGACGGTTGGGCATACGATATAGGTTATGGCGGATTAGATCATGTACTTGCTTCGGGAGAAGATATAAACGTCTTAGTATTCGATACAGAAGTTTATTCAAATACAGGTGGACAATCTTCAAAGGCAACACCAGTAGGTGCAGTAGCACAATTTGCAGCAGCAGGTAAACCAATTGGCAAGAAAGACTTAGGAAGAATGGCAATGACATACGGATATGTATATGTAGCACAAGTTGCAATGGGAGCAAGCCAGACACAATTAATTAAGGCATTAGTCGAAGCTGAAAGCTATCCAGGACCATCTCTCATCATAGCTTATGCTCCATGTATCGCTCATGGCATAAAACAAGGTATGAGCTGCAGCCAATTAGAAGAAAAGAAAGCTGTAGAAGCAGGATATTGGGTTCTCTATAGATACAATCCGCTTCTCAAGAAAGAAGGAAAGAATCCATTCATCCTCGATTCTAAGCCGCCAAAACTCTCTGTTAAAGACTTCTTGCAGGGCGAAATCAGATTCTCAGCTCTTGAGAAGACTTTCCCTGAAAAAGCACAAAAGCTCTTTGAAGAAGCTGAGAAGCAAGCTCAAGAGAGGTATAAAATCTACGAAAGATTGGCAAAAGATGAATAAAAAGATGAATAAAAAATGGAGGGAACATTCCCTCCTTTTTTATCTCTGCAAAAGGCATGTGTGTAAAATTTTAGTAGGAAAAATAATATAGCTGACATTATGCACAAAGCGCGACGACCTACAAACTTGTGATACACACTGCAAATGTCTGTAACCATTAATATTAATTCTAATGTGGTATAATATATACGGGTGTTTGTCACTTTGGTAAATATATCATATGTAAAATTATATACACTAATATAGCATTCCATTTATTTTTTATTATTCTTGCTCATTTAAAATTTCACTCAGAAAGGACGGTATGGTAAATGAATCCTATAGACCAAGCTATCAGTTTTTACAAAGAAGAAGTTGAAGCTGCCGACCTTTATACATACCTTGCGAAAGTTGAGAAAAATCCACAAACTAAAAGTAATTTTGAAGCACTTGCAAAACTAGAGAAAGCTCACGCAAAATTTTGGCATCAATTTTTAAAAGACAGAAATATAGAAATTCCGGAAGAAAAATCTCGTAAATTTAGGCTTTTTACTTATAAAATTTTGAGAACTTTATTAGGAAGTAAATTATTCGTCACAATACTTGAGATGAATGAAACAACAAGTACCGAATCCTATTATCGCTATTTTAACGAAGCTTCTCTTACAGAAGAAGAAAAATTAATTCTATCAAAAATCATAGAAGATGAACTGGAACATGAAAAAATGTTTAGCAGACAAAAAGATAAATTCAGCATAGAAAACATAAGAGACTTTATACTTGGAATGAACGATGGTCTTGTAGAAATCTTAGGAACTGTAACAGGACTTTCAGCTGTTTATCCAAAAAGTCCCATTACTGTTGGCACTGCTGGCTTGGTAGTAGGAGTAGCTGGTGCTCTTTCTATGGCAATAGGTGCATACACCTCTGTAAGGTCTCAAAGACAAGTAAATGAGGGTATAAAAAAGAAAATGGAGCTTTTATTTAAAGTCTCAAAAGACAGGGCAAAAGAGGAATTTTTAAATAAACTATCCGAATCTGGTATACCAGAAGATGTCGGGAGAGAAATTGTAAACAAACTTAGTGACAATGAAGATGCCATGACAAATCTTTTAACTGAAGAGATTTCTGAAAACGAAATAAAATCTGCTCTATATACTGGTATCGCATACCTTGTAGGACTTGTATTCCCCGTTTTGCCTTACTTTATAATCACTTCATCCTCTTTAGTAGCTCTTGCATTTTCAGTAATTTTTGCAGCAATAGCACTTTCTATAGTAGGAATTATAGTATCTGTCGCTTCAGAAAGTCTGTCTATAAAAGGAAAGGTTTTAGAAATGGTAGCAACAGGCCTTGGAGCAGCAGTTTTATCATATCTCTTTGGAACATTAGTGCAAAAAGTATTTGGAATAAGTGCATAAAAAATAAGGAGGACGAAAATCCTCCTCATAAACTGTAGACAAAAAAAGAACAGTACAATAAAAAACTCATTAAAAAAGATGTTCAGGTAAAGTTACACAATACGGATAGGCGATATATGGCTGTTTTTTTGAACAGTTTATGGCTAAGAGAGAAACTATAAAAGAAGCTATAACCATCTACAGAGGTTATAGCTTTCCTAAATTTTACTTAATTACTTCCCTTTGTTTTACTCTCACTTTTACTTCTTTTCCCCCAATAAAATTAGGATAGTCAATGATTTTTAGTTTAATTGGATTGTCATAAGAAACGTTTGGTATCCTAATTAAAACTTCCTCTACTTTTCCTTCCCTTCCTCCATGAATCTCCTCCCCTAAAAAATGATATTTTTTCATAGATGAATCTTCAAATTCACTGTAAAAAGGACTATAAAGATTATTTGTATTATCTATTTTTTCAAGCGTAAATGCAAGCTGTATATCATTTTTATTGTACACTATATCATTTAACTTCAACTTTTCATCCGGTTTTTTTAAAATCATTTTATTCTTTAAATCTATAATTACCTCCGCCTTATCCTTATCAATTGCTTTAACTTTTGAAAAAGCTACATATAGTTCTTTTGGTTTTTTAAAATAATTACTTTGAAAATAAAGTATTATATTGTTGTCATCTTTTCTTGTACCAGATACCCCATTACTTATTTGGCCAAATATATCTCCTTTCTCATCCACAATTCCTATATCCGGATAACCAAGTATTTTTTTGCTGTTTAAAGGGTCATAATGAATATAAAGAGCAATACGTGTAGGATAAATAATGACTTTTTCAAAAGTAATTTTTTGACCATCTATTTCCATTGTTCTATTTACAGCATAAACTTCTTTTAATCCCTTAAATTTATTTTTATCTATGTGAATAGAAAAGTTAAATGTATTGTATTTTAGGCCTTTAAATTCGATACTTAAATTTAATACCTCCGGTATGCTATTGTTATCTCCCGAAAAAGCAATATCTATAAAACTTCCTTTTTCTACATTATTATTATCAAAACCACTCCAGCTTAAACTTATTTCTTCTAAAGGTTGATTCTTTTCATTGTATGCTTCTATATTCTTTAGTTCCAGTGATTTTCCAGATTCATTTTTGATGGAATAAAAGATTATAATGTGACTTTCATCAACGATAATTCCTCCTATCGTCACTTTTACTCCATCATATTCTTTTGAAATATTAAGAGGCTGTATAAAATCATTTCTTACTGCTAGATCTAGGCCTTTATCATATCTAATAAGATCTACAATTGCTTCAAAACCCGGTATTTGGCTAACATACGCTGCCACACAGACAAAGGGGACGGTTCCTCTCATCTGAACAATTTAGAATTCAGACAAAAGGAACCGTCCCCTTTGTCTGAGTTTAAAAAATGTTGATATTATCATAAATATCTTGTACAATGAAAGTAAGAACAATAAATTTTAACCTCTTCCCGAGGAGGTCAAAACAGTTGGAATTCATAATAAAAAATGATACAATTTCAATTGAGCGATGATGAACGTTATTAACTATAAAAAGTTAAGGAGCTTTATGATATAATCAGAATTACAGTAATAAACTAGGGAAAAGAAAGATTAATGACCCCAACAAAGGGGTGGTAAAAAGCATGATAGTAATACAGGCTAAACTCATTTTTCTAAACCAACAAGACAAACAAATAGTATTAGACTTAATGAGAAGATGGTCCTCCTGCATGAGATTTGCATATAAGAGACTTTTAGAAGGATATGATAGAAACACACTAAAAAGAGACCTTCAGGGAACATTTGACTTAAACTCAAGGTATGTAGATGATGCAATAATGAAAGCAGAAAGCGCATTAGAATCTGTCAGAGAATTAGGGAATAACCCAAAGAAGGTCATTTTTGGTGGGAAAAAGCTATTTAAAAAACTCCAAAAACGCCATATAAATGGAAAAGCGTATAAAAAATTAAAAAATAGGTGGCAAGAAAAAAGAAAAGGGAATCTCTATTCAAGAGGAGATAAAAGCAAAAAAGGTAATCTCAATACAAGGATAGAAGCAAAAGAAAATGGCACTTTTTTAAGGATAAATGTAGGAGAAAGAAAATATGTATATGCTAGAATAGAAGCAGGGTATAAAAAGAATAAGAGGAGAGAAGAACTCCTGCAGGAAATTGCCAAATCAAACATACCCTACTCTGTAGAATTAAAACTCAAAAATGGCAGTATGTACGCCTATTTTGCTATTGAAGAAGAATATCCAAAAATAAAAATAACAAAAGAAAAAGGAGTTATAGCAATAGATATAAATGCATATCCAGACAACATATCATGGGCAGAAACAGATGAAAAAGGGAATCTAATAAGCTATGATAAAATACCAATGCCAGAACTTGCAAGCGGAAATAAAGACAAAAAAGAATACTTCAGATGGCAGTATGCTCACAAGATAGTAAAAATAGCGAAAGAAAAAGGAAAAGCAATAGTAATTGAAGACTTAGAAATAAAAGAGAAAGGCAAAAGAGGAGACTTTTCAGGAAGAAAATCAAGAAGGATAAGACATAGCTTTAGCTATAAATCACTTCTTTCAAAAATAAAAGCACTAGCAAAAAGAGAAGGGATAGAAGTAATAGAAGTCAATCCTTCTTACACATCAATAATAGGAATGTTAAAATATGCACCGCAGTATATGATAACAAAAGATATAGCAGCAGCCTATGTAATAGCAAGAAGAGGATTGAGTAAAGAAGAAAAAATACCAGGCAATTATATAAAGTTTCTCAATGCATTGACTGTAGATGAACTGGAAGAATTAAAAGAACATGTAAAGAAAACAGTCAAAAACATACATTTAAAGAAAAAACATTTAAAAGAGATAAACAAAGCAATAAAACTCATACAAAGCCTTGAGAGTGAGCCAGGAAGGGGGCTAGAACCTCTGGATGGAACAAGTTTTAGTACCTATGATTTCTGGCAAGTTCTCAAGGTAGCGGTGGTAACTCCACTTTCTCCTGAGAAGGTGCTAAGAGACTTCTCTCCTCTGAAGGAATTACTAATTCAGGGCAAGTGGGGAGACCCGTAAGGGCGTGAGTTCCTGCTTCTTGGGGCAGGGGCTATGGCTTTCCCAAATACCGCCTGCTGGGGCTGGAAAAGTCTGAAGGGCGGACTACAAATACCCCAGCTATCTAAACTGTACAGTTTTGTACAGTTTGGGTAACCAGGGAGAAAAGATGTTTAAATTCAACCTTAAAAATCTCATCTGGGCAATATGAGGGCTTGTTCTACTCACAGTGGCTGTATTTTTTATAGTCAACTGGCTTGTAAATTCAAAAAATAGCACCTCTAGTGAAAATGCGTAAGTCCATAAATCGAGTAGGAGCTGAATAATTATTTTATTCAGCGTCCTCTCACACCACCGTACGTACCGTTCGGTATACGGCGGTTCATTAGGAATTGTGTACAATTAGATATCTTTGGGATAAACTCTTATAACCTATGCTTTCAAAGTATTTATTTGTAAGAGTCTTATTTAGGATTGGGCTATTGGATATTCTCCAGTAGCCTTTCCTTGTATTGGCGTATTCCCAGGCTTTTTGTTCTTCTACTCCTAGTTTTACTAAGTTATCATGCTTCGTTTTTATCTTCTTCCATTGTTTCCATATACATGCCCTTAGTCTTCGCCTTATCCATTCGTCAAGGGTTTTCATTATGCTTTTCGCGTCTGCTAATCCAAAATAGTTGACCCATCCTGTCGTTATTTGATTTAGTCTTTTTATTCTGTTTTCCATGCTTATTCCCTTGTTCCGATTTGTTATTTCTCTTACTTTTTCCTTAAACCTTTTGATGGATTTTTCATGGATTCTTATTCTTACTTCGTTTTCTTTTGTATAGAATGAAAATCCAAGAAATTTTCTTCTCCATGGTCTATCTACAGCACTTTTTGCTTCGTTGACTTTTAGTTTTAATTTGCTTTCTATGAATTTCTTTATGCTCTTCATTACTCTGTTTCCTGCAGACCTGCTTTTTACATATATGTTGCAGTCATCTGCATATCGGCAGAATTTATGCCCTCGTTTCTCAAGTTCTTTGTCTAGTTCGTCCAACATTATGTTTGCTAATAGGGGACTTAATGGCCCTCCTTGGGGTGTCCCTTCTTCTGTTGATACTTTGATTCCGTTTATCATTACTCCTGATTCTAGGTATCTTCGTATTAACTTTAGTACCCTTTTATCTCCTATCCGCTTTTCTAGTTTGGACATTATTATGTCGTGGTTTACTCTGTCAAAGAACTTTTCTAAGTCCATATCTACAACCCATGTGTATCCTTCATTTATGTATGCTTCTGCGGCTTTTATTGCGTCTTTTGCACTGCGTCCTGGTCTGAATCCATAACTGCTATCAGAAAATGTATGGTTGTAGACTTTATTTAGTATTTGGGCTATTGCTTGTTGTATTAGTCTGTCTAGTACTGTAGGTATTCCTAGTAGTCTTTTTCCTCCATCAGGTTTGGGAATTTCTACTCTTCGCACTGGTTGTGGTTTGTATTTCCCCTCCAGCAGTTGTTGTTTTATGGTTGCCCAGTTTTCTTTGAGATACGGTAGAAGTTCATCTACTCCCATCCCATCGACTCCATGGCTTCCTTTATTTGCAACAACGCTTGTATGCTGCTTCCATGTTCCCTCGTTCTACTATCATTTCAAGCATCTTGCCGGTATATCTTTGTACCTCGTTTCTTCCATCTTCCGACGCCGATGATATACTATGCACTTCCGTTGTCTTTTGAAATTCCATTTCTCTATTCAACGGATAGCCTCTTTGTTGAGTTGTCTGCAGTCTCTGCATATCTTTCGAGTCCATAAGATTTCCAAAACCTCCTAACGTTCGGTCCTTCCTTATCTATTCATGTCTAGATAAGTACTATGACCTCTGCTGACTTCTCAAGGTTCAGCCATACATCACTGCATGGGTTGTCACTTCAGATTTTACTCCCATGACTTATCCTTGAGACCTCCCCGGGTAAGAACGATAACTTTCATCTCATATATCTGCCAGATTTACTATATGGGATTCGGGTAGTGTTGGACTTCGTTTTGTTACGCAAACTCATCCATCCCAATTCAGCCTCTTATCTGGTTCTTGTTCATCAGACCGAGATTTTGCCTTAAGCTTCCTTCAGATTCCACCTCACGATGGACACCCTTGCTCTTGGCTAGTGGTTCCCACTACCAAGCCCACAGCGGACTTTCACCGCCTAGTTATCGCCCATGCCGGGCGCACATAAAAAGACCCCGCGTAAGAAGCAGGGTCTTTTGCTTTATTTTTCCAGTATTTTTATCAGGAGGTTAATACTTGCCTCCACATCATTTTTATCCACCATTTCTGAAACGCTGTGGACATACCTTGTGGGAATAGAAATCACTCCTGAAGGTACTCCCCCTCTTGAAAGGTGAATTGCCCCTGCGTCAGTACCCCCAAATTCTAGAATCTCTAACTGATACGGAATATTGTTCTCTTTCGCAGTTTCAATCATCATATCTCTTACAGAAGGGCTCACAATTATTGACCTATCCATCACCTTTATTGCTGCGCCTTTACCGAGAGCTACCGCCATTTTCTTCGCTTTAGGAGTATCTCCCGTTGCTGTAACATCAACAGCAATAGCAAAATCAGGATTAATACTGTAAGCGGCTGTAGTAGCTCCTCTCAAACCTACTTCTTCCTGCACTGTGAAGACAAAATACAGCTCATTTTCTGTCTTCACGTTTTTTAGCGCTTCAATCGCTACATAACAACCTATTCTGTCATCAAAAGCTTTGGAGACTAACCTATCTCCAGCTTCTACAAACTCCCCTACAAAAGCCCCACTATCTCCTATTCTGACAAGCTCTTCAGCTTCTTTTTTATCCTTTGCTCCTATGTCTATATAAAGCTTTTCTAGTTTAAAATCCTTTTTATCTTCCAAATGTTCTACTCCAATCACTCCTACTGTACCATTTTTAAACACAACTCTTCTTCCCACCAGATGCTCTACATAAACGCCACCTATCGTTGTAAACCTCAAGAAGCCTTCCTCTTCAATATGCGTAACCATAATGCCTATTTCATCAGCATGAGCAGCCACCATTATCTTTTTGCCCTTTCCCTTTTTCACACATATCATGTTGCCCATTGCGTCATGAGTAATTTCATCGCAAAAGCCTTTGACTTCCTCTTTTATAATCTCAAAAACCTTCTCCTCATTTCCCGAATGTCCAAAAGCCTGTGTTAGCTTTTTTATAAGTTCCACATTTACACTCATCCTAATACCTCCTCAATATTTTTAATCACTAAGTCTACAAGTTTAACTGTATTATCAAAGTCATTCAGATTAGCTACAGAATTGAAGGAATGAATATACCTGCAAGGTACAGATATAGCTACCGTCTTTATTCCTCCCTTTGTAAGGTGAATTTTCCCTGCGTCATTACCACCGCTAGCTATTCTTCTAAACTGATAGGGTATCTTATTCTTTTCTGCTATCTTGACGATTTTATCGATAATCTTTCTATCATACAAAGTAGTTCTATCCATAAGTGAAATCGCTAGTCCTTTCCCTAGTTCTGTAGAAACCAAATGAGGTTCTGAATCCACAACATCTGCAGCGACAGTGCCTTCTACCACTATTGCAAAATCAGGATCTACATTGTAAGCTGCTACACCTGCGCCTCTTAAACCAACTTCTTCTTGAACTGTAAAAGCTGCACAAACAGGATACTCATATGTATTCTTCAGAATTTCTATCAGCACGTTACAACCTATCCTATCGTCTAAAGCCTTTGCCTTAACGTATCCATCCCCCAAAAGTTCAAAATTTGATTCAAAGTAGACATAGTCACCGGGTGAAACGTGCTTTAAAGCTTCTTCTTTAGATGCTGCTCCAATGTCTATATAGAGTTCATCAAAGTCAAGAGGTTTTTCCTGCTCTCCTTTTTTCTGAAGATGTATAGGTTTTGCACCTATTACCCCGTTTATCTTCTTCTCCCCTACCTTTACTGCTTTGGCTACCAGAATACGGTTGTCAACTCCGCCCACAGGAGAAAAACTCAATGTCCCGTCTTCATTTACAGACTTCACCATTAAAGCAACTTCATCCATGTGAGCAGCCAGCATCACCTTTGGCTTTTCCTTTTTCCCTTTTTTGCAGGCTATTAAATTTCCAATTCTGTCTACATAAAGCTCATCCACATAAGGTTTTACTATTTCTCTTATTTTCTCTCTTACCTCTTTTTCATCTCCAGAAGCACCTAAAAGCTCAGTTAACTCCTTTAATAACATAAATGTCCCTCCAATTCCTCAGGCGGCAGATTGGCAATATAGTGTGCCAGCAGTCTGCCGCTTTCTATTATGTCTTTCATATTAGCAGTTTCCACAGAAGTATGCATGTACTTCAAAGGTATTGACACAAGCCCTGTAGGAACTCCTTTTTTTGACACCTGGATTGCCCATGCATCAGTGCCTGAATGCCCAGGAAGCGGCTCTATCTGATAATTTATATTGTATTTTTTAGCTATATCTACAAGCCCTTTATATACAGCAGGATGAATATTAGGCCCCTTCCCAATCGCAGGCCCTTTCCCTACCTCTATGTCTCGGCTAACTCCCCTCGCTTTCGCATGAGTCACATCAATCGCTATAGCTATATCAGGTTCAATATTGTAAGAAGAAGTCGTAGCTCCTCTTACTCCCACCTCTTCCTGAAGAGTGGCTACAGCATATACGTCGTGATAATGGTACACCTTCTTGAGCTCCTCAAGGCATACTGCCATCACCACAACCCCTGCTCTATCGTCCAAAGCTTTTCCCGAAACATTCTCATTCAAAAGCTCTTTAAACTCCCTTTTTACGGTTATTATATCTCCAATACTTACAAGCTTTTCTACCTCCTCCTTTTGAAGTCCAACATCCACATACATATCTTCAATCTTTATAGCTTTTTCCATGTCCTCAGAAGACAAAAGATGTGGTGGCTTACTTCCTATAACTCCCAACAAATCCTTTTTACCGTGAACTATAACTTCTTGGGAAGGAAGAGTCCTCTGATCAACCCCTCCTACTGTTGTAAATTTTATGAATCCCTTCTCATCAATATCTTTCACCATAAGGCCTATTTCATCTAAATGAGCTGCTAACATCACCTTGTACTTGCCTTTTGTGCCCTTCTTTTTAAAAATAAGATTGCCAAAATTGTCTTCTTTAACTTCATCTGAAATTGGTTCAAATTCTTTTTTAAGAGGTCATAAATTCCTCTCTCATGTCCAGAAACCCCGTAGCTTTCACTAAGCTTTTTTAATAAATCCTTATAATCCATTTTCTACCCCTTCCCGTATAGTTTTATTAAACCACCTTCAAATTTTAATGATTAACCTCTACAAGTTTATTATTTCTACATAGATCTTTAAATTCCTTCTTATTTTTTCTAGCTTAAAAATTGTTTTAATAATTTTTTAAAACTTATTGACAAAAAAGTTTTATAGTGTTATATAATTATATAACACTATAAAACTTTGGGAGGTCATTTTATGAATCAAAATTTAATTGAAACTATCGTATTTTTAGCGTCCTTTGTAGCTTTACTAACCGGTTTTATTTTCCTATTCTCAAGCAAAACTTCTAATCTCACAATTGTAAAAACTTTTAAAGAGAGCATTACTTTAAGAGTAATAGCATCAGGGATAAGCGTTATAATTGCTTGGCTTTCTCCATGGATTTCTTTAAAAGTATTGCTTTTTATTTTATCTTTTGTACTTTTAATAAGTATCTTCCCTATAAGAAAAGGGCTATCTTCTTCACTTTCAATTGTTTTACTCGTATTATTTATAATGGTAATTACCGTACCAATTTTAGGAATGGGTTTATTTTTTACTAATGTTAAGACAAAAACTATAAAAGACAATGGTACAAAAATTGATATTCCAGGTATTCATATTAATATTCCTCCAATAACTATCCCGAATAGTTCTAATGAAATTTCTGACTTACGCCCTCATGAAAATTTTCTGCCGGATAAATCAATTTCAGTAAAAGACATAGATAGCATATCTATTAAAGTCTCCTCAGAAATTGAGTTGGAACTTGTTGAAGGCGATACTTTGTCTTATCCTTCTCGATTAATAGAAACCGGAGATAATAAAGTTTTACATTTAGAAGAATTTTCCCCTATAAAAAATTCTACTTATGTTATAAAATTAGGTACATCACTTGAAAAAAACCTTGATATTGATTGTACATCAGTCAAGATAATTGGTAGTGGAAACATTAAAGACATTCATATAAACTCTGTTGGAACTACAATAAATGCTGATATTGTATCAGAAAATAACATTTATATAAACACTGTTGGTTTTGACTTGAATGGCAAATTAAAAGGTAAAAACTTAAATCTCAATACTACAGGGAGTAACATAAAAGGAGAATTAGATTTTGATAAAATCATATTAGACGCCACTGGTGTAAATATTGATATAAAATCAAAATTTAATAATTTTAATATAAATGCCACTTCTTTAAATGGAACACTTGAAATTTTAAATACTCCTGATGAAACTGGTGAATTTTATATAGATGCAACAGGCGGTTCTTTAAAAATTATAAACAAAAGCAAAGCTCCTATCGACATAAAAAATTCAGGCATTATAAAATTAATCAGAGAGTGATGGTGCAAAATGCTAAGAAAAATAGATAAACACAGTGGAGTACCTGCATATTTACAAATAGTAAACATGATAAAATCAGAAATTTTATTAGGTAACCTTCAAAAAGGCAGTCAACTTCCATCTATCAGAGATTTACAGGTGATATTTGACGTAAATATAAATACAGTTATAAAAGCTTTAGAAAAATTAAAAAACGAAGGATATATAGAGTCAGAGCAAGGCATAGGATATTTTATAAAGAAAGACATTGATGTAGAAGAAGGTGTAATAAAAATTATAAGAGAATGTGTCACAAAATTGAAAAACAGTCGTATAGACTATTATACTTCTATGTTAATTTTTGAGGAGGTCTGGAAAAATGAATGAAGTGATAAATAAAATGGATATTTATATACAGAAAGAATTAAAGGAGAAAACTGTAAGAATACTTTTTCTTACTTTTCTACTATTCATACCAGTAATATTAATCAAAACAATTGCACTTTTGTTTTTATCTGCCACTTTTATAGTGTATGATATAAGACATCAAAATGCAGAACTTTTATACTTCCTACCTTTTTCTAAAAAAGAATTGTTCCTTTACAATCTCATTTTCTTAAGCCTCGTTGTGATTGTAACCTCTGCTATTGAAGAAATATTTTTAGGAGTCCCTTTTATAAATAAATTTGAGCCTATTTTGAGAAGTTTAATACTTTTACTTGCAATATTTGGACTTCAAATGACTTTTTCAGGCTTTGAGATGGATGGATTAGGTTGGAGCGCTTTTATAGTTTTCTTAGATGCACTTTTCGGATATATGGGCACAACAGATATTAATAGCTTTGCCTTCAATCCTTACAGCCTGATAAGTTTTACTCGGCAGGGAAATTTACCTCTGTCCTTAATATTCTCGTCCCTCATTTGTCTCTTAGGCTTTTGGTCATATGTAATAAAAGGCGGTGAAAATTAATGTACACATTAGAAGTAAAGAATCTAAGTAAACAAATTGATGGAAAACAAATACTCTCCAATGTAACTTTTAAAGTAGAAGAAGGAGAAATAATGGCACTTGTGGGTCCAAACGGTGCAGGAAAAACCACAACATTAAAATGCATAATGAACGCAATAAAAAAGGATTCAGGCGAAATATTCATATTCGAAAAGCCTTTTCACCCTTCTATAAAAAAAGATATAGCGTTTGTTACAGAACACAGAAAAGTCTTTAACAACTTACAACTGGGAGACTATTACAAACTGTACAAAACTCTGTATCCATCATGGGATGATATGTTTTTTAAAAACTTTCTCTCCCGATATGGCTTTAACTTAAACGAAGAGATGCAAAAATTCTCAAGGGGTCAAAAAACCCTTATATTAGCGATATTAGCTTTTTCAACAAATGCAAAACTCATAATACTGGATGAGCCTACACAGCACCTTGACCCGGCTGCTAGGTTTGAACTTATAGAAATAATAAAGCAATACGTCAATGAAAAGAAGAGCACTATTTTACTTTCTTCTCATGAAATATTTGAATTAGAAGAATACGCCACAAGTTTTGCCATAATAAAAGATGGAAAAATACTATATACAGATTCCATTGATGAAGCGAAACAAAAACACAGAATAGTTAGCCTAAATGAAAACATAAAAGGGGCAAAAGTAATCGCAGTAATGAATAACGAAGTTTTAGTACAAACTGAAGAAGATATAGGTGAATATCCCCGCTTAAATCAAATAATTGTAGGCTACCTAAAAAGTACCTAATAAACAAGGTAACAATAAGAAATTTAAATTGATTTTCCTATAAAACATCTATTTGATTCTCCCCCTCTGAGATGTAAATCTAGCTCAGAGGGGTATTTTCACAGTTGGTGTACCAATTTATTTTTAAAGCTATTTCTTACTTCTTGCTGACTATAAAAATCAATGAATATCCTGCTACCACAGATAGTGCATTAATAACATGTCCTAGTACATAAGAAAGGTCCAATAAGATGGGATAAAAATACAAAAAAACTACTGCAAATAAGGGTAAAATAAAAGCCAATAGACATTTATAATTTATCATCCAATTCCCTTCTTTCTTTGTTTCACTTAAAAAGAAAGGAATTGTTAATAATATTCCTAAAACGAAATAAAAAATTAGATTACCCCACACAAGTATTATTTGGTTGTATGTAACTTCTGAAATACGGATTATCTTTTGTAACAATATGTTACCTACCATTAAATAAATATATATTAGCAATATAAAAAATATCTTAAACTCTACATTTTCTTCTTTCATTAACACTCTCCCTTTCTTTTATTTTTATAAAAAAGAATACCTCTGTGTTATTGTAATACTTTTCAATTCTTTTAATTTAATATCAATTTACATATCCATTATTTAACATCAACACCCATTCACTACTAGTCTCCCTATGAAGTGTTACCCATGAAGTAGAAACATATCCATGCAAAATATCCGTTCTTACAGGTAGCCAACCATAACTTGAAAGATCATAGTAATAATAGTTTGATGTCGGATAAAAATATTTTGTAGAAGTTAAGGTTATGTGTTCGTATCCAAAGGACATCTGGTTTAAAAGGCGTTCTAGTAAAAGGTAAAGGTTTTATATTTTTTCTCATTGCTACTATTATCAATTGATATTTTTTAATATTTTGTAAAATTTATACATTTTTAAATCTTAGTGTAAAACCTCTTAAGTATTCTTTACGGTTATTATAATATATATTTTTTCCAACGTCTATAGAGCAATAGTATTATAAAAAATTTTTTCATTCCCCTCTCCTACCTCTACAAAATCAATCTACTCTGAAGCCTCTAAACATATCTTTATATTTTTCATCAATCGATATTTTAGCCTGTTTTACATATTGATCTATTATATTGTCAAAATACTTTTTATACTCATTTTGCACCTCTATAGTCATTTTATCCGTTTTCTTCAATTCCCCATTTTTAATTCCTTCATTGATTATCGCATTGTACAGCTTATCAAAAAGCAACATTCTTTTTACATTGTATCTCTCATAATCGTTCCAGTATTCCTCATATCTCATACCACTTGCAGAAATTAACTCTTTCAATTTTCCCTCCGCTTCAGGAAATTCTTTGAATTGTTGTTTCTCTTTTTCAATATATGAATTTATTTCATCTTCAGATACCTTTAGATTGTATTTCATAGCAAGATATTCTTTTACTTTCTCTCTCACCAATTTATTTAAAACAAAATTATTTATATCGTTTACCTGTCCTTCCGATGCCAATGTCAATCCCTTACGCAATTCAAATTCGTTTTTATATATCGGTATACCGTTAGCCTCTGCAATCACATCCCCTTCATTGACTTTCAATTTGTCTTTATTACCCTTTAAAAAACTGCCTACTTTTTCAATAATTTTATCAAACTGTGATTGATTTGGCCCATCCCCTGCACTAACTCTCGAGACTGACAATCCAAGGGCAATTATACTCAATGATAAAACAATGGCAAAAGCGATTAATAAAAAAGTTTTTGTTTTCCTCATTGCACCTACCTCCAAACAAATATTAATCCTTCCATTCCTAATTTATTTTATTTTTTACTTCGCCTTATCTGATAGATTCCCAAAAAGACTGTAAATAATCCTGTACAATAGAGTTATCGAAAACATCGTATGTATACCCATTTACTATAATTATTTTTTTATTATCTTTATCAAAAGCTATAAAGCCGTTCTCTACATGAGAATAAAAATTTATTACATAATAAGAAAAATCTATTTTTCCTTTTACCGTGCTGCTCATTTTATATTTGTATCCTCTTAACCATTCGGTTAATTCTTTAATTTTTTCTTTATCTTCTGTTATTTTTGGTTGCTCATTTCTTAATATCTCTACTTTATAAACATTATCAAGATTAAATCCAATGGCTTCATCAATGGTCTTTACTCTATATTCATACAGATTTTTAGCCAAAATAGCGATAAAATAAATTATTACAATTAATACAATAACTCTTATTTTTCTATACATTCTGTTCTCATCCTCCTCATTTTCTCCTTATACACCAATTGAAATTTTAAAACTTCTTATCCCACGTATAACCGCCATTTTCACTGTAAAATAAATTTGTCCCACCCGATGTTGAAGCTAAAGCCCACACTGTTTTATTATCTATAAATTGAATTTGAAATGTACCTTGAGGAATATTTAGCTTTTCCCATGTATTTCCTCCGTTATTTGTTTTAAATAATTCATCTTCAAATAAAACATACCAGTTTTCTTCATCTACTACATAAACCTCTCTGGGGGAATTCTTGGATACAAAAGAAGCCTTCTCTTTCCAACTATTCCCATTATCCTTGCTTACTAAAAACACTTCCTCAAAATCCCCTCTCACATCATCAAATGCAGATATTGGCCAAATGATTTCACCATCAACAAGTTTAAGAGAATATACAGAAATATATTCTTCATCAAATCTTGAAAGCAGTGGAATAATTTTTTTATTCCATGTATATCTTCCATCAGTGGTCATGTATAAACTAGATTTTCCTGGTTCACACCTTTCCACTGTAATAAAACCCGTTTTTACATCAGGCAAAAAAACAAAGCTCTTTTTCTCCCCTTCATATGGAAGTGGATTAGGAGATGCTGAAGTACTGTTAGGCAATTCTCCTTCGTGAATGAGAGTCCATTTATTGTTTATTAATTTATAAACATCCACAGGCACATTCCCAGACGCAGGCCCATATTCCTTAAGGGCCCAACCTTGATATTCTCCACCGGAATTTATAAAAAATAATTTACCCATACCAAAAGGCACTTCATCAGCATCCCAGTTTTTACCTCTATTTTCTGTCTTGTAAAGAGTCCCATTAGAATAAAGTATCCAGGCATGATCAGAATCCATAAAAAACCATCCGCGAACATCACCTATGACAGAAGTCAAAGCAGTCACCCATGTAGTGCCTCCATCATTTGTAATAAATACTTTATTTTCTCCCATATTTTCTCCAATAGCCCATCCATTATTTCTATCTATCATTTGGAAATATTGAAAATTAGGAATTAGTTTGTGAAATGTATTACTCTCCTTAACCTCTCTTTTTGTTTGGCATCCGCCAAATAACAAAGTTAAAATTATCAAAATTACAAGAGCTTTTTTCATTCCTCACCAAAACCTCCCATAAATTCTTCTACCAACATTATACCATTATTTCGTTTGTCAGATATTACAAATTGGTTACAAATTATTAAATCTTTATTAATTCCCCTTAATAATTTGCTTAGAAAATAGCCTTAAAGCTCCATATTTCGCAGCAGGCAGTAAATAAAACAAAGAAAAGAGCATTGAAAAAATGAGAGAATTTTTAGGAGAAGATTTCTTAGATGGGTTGTAAATTAGCATATAAAACTCTCTTTAATAGGTAGAAGGGTAAATCGGCCGATTAGTCCTTCGAAAAAATAATAAAAGCGAGGTAGATTTTTATGGCTACTTGTCCAACAAGCCCAAAACCAAATTATACAACTTTTGTAAACAACTATTTAAGTTATGCACAAACAGCTTCACGCTCCTTACAATTGCCCGTTGCTGCAATATTAGCTCATTGGTATCAAGAATGGGGAATGCCAATAAAAAATCCTGCATTTCAAACATGGGCTCCAAGTGGAATATGTGTGAGTGGATATTGTGGAGGTAGTACTGGAAATGCATTTCCTATATTTTGTACCTTAAACGACGGTGTGCAAGCTTATATAACACAAATGAATTATTACAATGATGGCAGTCATATAGACATTTTTGGCTTTCCAACTAAACTTTCAACGTTCTATAACATCGGTTATAAAGCGGGAGGAAAAACAGCAACAGTAAAAAATGATAATGGAAATACAGTAACAGCTCAAGGCGTAACACATTATGGATTAAATGATATTCCTGAGTTCACAACTCCTCAACAATTGACATATTATGAACATCAAGCTCTATATTCTGTTTTAGAAGCTCTTGGTGCATCTGAATGGGATGCTGGTCATTATTTTAGTGGAACAGATACGCAGCCTGGACAATCTCTAATTAATATTGTAATAAATTCGGGTTGGCAAGATTCGTACAATTATATTTATTAAAGAGGGACTGTAACTTTATCAGTCCCTCTTTAATAAAAAATTGTTACATTTACTTTAATGCTCTTTTCCATTCTTCAGGCAAAGGATAACCCTTTATAAATGCTTGCCCATGATATACAGGTATTATACCTGATTCAACAGCAGGTTTTATAGGAACATGCTGTGCAACTATTACTGAACCAGGTGGTATATCACCAAACATAGGCACAGGCGGCCAATACCTACCGTCAGGTGGAGAATATAAGAAAACAACTCCTTGAAGCGTTATGTATAAAAAATTATCATTGGAATCATTGTTAATAGATGTAGGGTCTGTTTTATCATCTTGAGAATAAATATATTTTTGCCACACTTTAGGTAATTTCCAATCATCAAATGAAGCAGAATCAACGTCATAATCTTTCCATATTCCTCCACAAAGTTCAGATCCATACACGGGTATTTGTGACATATCAAAAGATGTACTTTCCTTTAATTGTTTCAAAATTTCTTTTTGAGAAATTGGATTTGCCAAATCAATGTTTTCTGTATTTCTAGTTATTACCTCCTTGTCTTCATATTTCGTAAATCCCTGTGATATTAATACACCGATTATTATTCCAAGTACAAAAATTAAAAAATATCTTCCTCTCATCTTATCTCCCCAATTACTGTTTTAAAAACTTTTTAATCTTTCACCCAAGCATCCAATGTTTCTACTCATATTATCATTATACCATTATTTCGTCCATCTGATATTACAAATTGGTTACAAATTATTAAATTTTTATTAATTCCCCTTAATAAATTCTTTAGAAAATCTTGCTATAATAGTTAGTATCAAGTATTCAGCTACTTTAGATATTTACTCTTTACTTGTAAAAAATTCCTTATCATGGGTTGTTTTTTATACTAAAAATAGCTCTTTAATATATAGAAGGTAATTTTTTCATGTGAAGGTGATTAAATTGAAAAATAAATCTCTTCCCAGTACAAAACCAAAAGAAAAAGATGAAAAAAGTTATTAGAAATTATCGATAAATTTAAACCCCTACTCAATAAATACAAGAAAAAACTTGGATATGATGGTGCCGAAGAAGACCTATTACTATGGCTTTTGAAAACAATTACTAAACTTAAAGGGTGATTTTTATGCTCAATATAAATGATGAAAAATTAATCTCATACATCGCAAAAGGCATGAAAAATGAATACATAAGACTTTCTATAAAATATAACAAGATTAAGGAAAAAGAACTTCTCATTGAAGATGAAGAAAGTGTTAGCAGTGATAGTGAAAATGCTCAAAATATAGAAACCAAGCTTGCAATAGAAGAAGCACTGCAAAAACTAACTCCCTTGCAAAAAGAAATAATAATTGAAACGATTTTATATGGGAAAAAAGAAAAGGAAATAGCTTTAAAGCTCCATATTTCGCAGCAGGCAGTAAATAAAACAAAGAAAAGAGCATTGAAAAAAATGAGAGAATTTTTAGGAGAAGATTTCTTAGATGGGTTGTAAATTAGCATATAAAACTCTCTTTAATAGGTAGAAGGGTAAATCGGCCGATTAGTCCTTGAAAAAATAAATAATAGAAGGAGGTGGAATCTTATGAGTACCGATCTTAAAAATACAATTTTCTCAGTAAACATATTTAATACAAATACTTCTCAATGGGAAAGATATACTCTAAAAGGATTAGAACCAATGCCAAAAACAGAAAATTTATCAGTATACGAATTGGCAGATTATAGCTCTGATTTTGATAAATTATATACTACTTATATTTTTACAGATACAAAAACACTAAATCAATGGAATAACTATAGAAAAGCAATAGGAACTCCTATACGTGTCACCCGCATATTGCTCTGTTAAACACAATAAAGATTTAGCAAGTAAATATCCTGGACAAGTAGCAAAATATTCTCAACATATGGCAGGAAAAGCATTAGATATGGTCCCTTATTACGGAAATATAACATTAGAGCAAATGTATAAAATTGCTCTATCCTATTGGACTTTCGTTGAACCAGATTATAGCAGTCATGTTCATGGTGATGCAAGAGATCCAGGTTCCCCATATTATCCAATAGTTCAATACGGTAGTCAAAATGTTTATGTAGCAACTTGCCAGGATGCACTATATTACAATGGTTATCTCACACTTACTGATATAGATGGAATTTTTGGAGATATTACGAAAAACGCAGTTATAAAGTTTCAAAAAGACCATAACTTAACACCTGATGGAATTGTTGGTTCTCAAACTTGGTCTGCATTGCTACCTGATACCTAAACTAAAACTCCCTCACAATTAAAATGTGAGGGAGTAATTTTTTATAATCTCGTACCTGTATCTACCCATATAAATTCCTTGATTACATTTTTAGCTATTGGATTAAACATGTCTGACGATTCAAGAGTAGGATGAATAATAATATAGAAATATCTCCCTTCATGCTCTCCTAAAACTATAACTCCATAAACTCCATTCCTCTGAAATATCGCCCAATTAAAAATCTTTTGCTCTTCTTTAAGCTTATATTTGTTTGCAAGACCTTTTACTTTTTCAATTGCATAAGATTTATCTACATTTCTCGGCAAAAAAGTTATTTCAATATAGTCATAGTCATGAAGAAATTGTCCATTTATTATTTTTGAAGTTTCTATACGCACAGTTGTGCTTCCATCTCCAAAATTATTAATACTTGTTTCCATGTTTTCCGGAATATAAGTTATAAAACCAGGTGATAATTTAGAACAATCAAAAAGTGTATATGAAACTTTATAATCCACACCTTCAATAGTCGCAGTCTCTTCCTTGCTTTTAGGAAGTTCACTAATATTTATTTTGTTTGTTTTTTTTTCACTAAAATTTTCTTTTGTTTTAGACACAGGAGGTATAATGCTTTCTGAGCTGTCTTTATCAGTTTTTGTGATATTAATATAGCAGCCACTCAAAAATAATATTACCATTAAAATAATGAGAAGTTTTCTCATCCAGACTCACTCCTTAAAATATATGTTTTCATTAATTTCAAAATTTATCATCTATATCTTTCCAGCATCATCAATAAGAGTTAAGAGAAACAATTAATATTAAAATTACGATATTGATTGTTATATCTTATTAGCCTTTAGCTACAATAAGCCCAATCCCCTATATCTATTTATGGTATATAACCCATTCAAGAAAACTTTTTCTCTGAAACTTTCTTAAACCCAGACAATATTTCTCTTTAATTAGGTATAAATTCAGTCTTACCATTAATCCAATCCAATTTGGTAATAAAATACCTACTCGAAACCACTGAACAGTCAGGATATCTTTCTGGTTCTACTGTCAACTTTATTTCAAAAGCTAATGTTGGTGAATTATTATCATAAGGACCATAATATGCCTTAACATTATATACCCAATAATAATTACTATAAGAAACTTCTTTAATTTCTATTTTTGTTACAGGTGTAGAAGGACCTATTATTTCAGGTTTTATTTGCCCCCTAATTTTGGGACTTAAAAACAAACGAGCAACAGCTCCATTTCGATCTTGCAAGGCATGGGCAAAGTTTTCTACAAAATGCTTAGGAGTTTCAGCTGTTCGCAAATAATTGCTAATCAAATCCGTTTCTACTTTATCACTAAAAGAAATCGTAACAATTCTGTCTTGTTTGTCCCACTTCACCTCTGCCCCTACGGCTTCAGCTACCCACTTAATTGGCACCATTGTCCTTCCATTGATAATCTGCGGTGGCACATCTGGCTTAATTTCACTACCATTGACAATCAATTTGATTGTACTATTCGCAAAAGCAATTACGGTAAAAAACGACACCATTAGAATAGCACTAATAACCAATACCAACCTCTTTTTCAATAACATCTACCCCCTTTTTAATATTTCCCTTTCCAAAATATTTCTACCATCATTATACCATTATTTCGTTTATCAGATATTACAAATTGGTTACAAATTATTAATTCTTTCTTAATCTCCACGTATTACCCCCATCTATTGTTTCATAAACTAAAATATGTTTTTCTAATTTATTATCTTTATTAGGCCCATAAAGTTCCAAAATTAATTTCCCCTGTTTATTATCAGCAAATACAGGTACATTTGCAGATGAAAGATAACAATTCTTATAAATCTCAGGCACAGATAATTCTATTTTTGACCAACTTTTCCCACCATCTGTTGTTCTAAAAAGCAGTGGAGCAGGACCTAAGTTGTTTGAGATACTAATCCATCCATTATTTTTGTTGTAAAATTTCATATTTGAACGATCTGCCGCACTATAAATCCCATCATAGTTCTTTTTGCCTGTTATATTCACATTTTCCCACCTTTTACCTCCGTCATTGGTTTTCAATAAATAATTTATCTGCATTCCTGCACCATTCATTGTGGTCAAAATCCAACCCTCTTCAGGAGTAACAAATTGAAGAACTGATATAGCTTCTCCATATTTGCCGATTTCAAATTTAAATATATCCCAATGTAAACCTCCATCTTTTGTTTTAAGTATATGTAATGTTTGGGGGACAATCCATGCTATCCACACATTATTATCCATAAAGTAAGGTACTATATTCTCAGCATCTTTATAAGCACTCTCAGGAATTTTATCAACAGGAATATAAATTTGTGTCCATGTTTTTCCCCCATCATCACTATTATATAATTGCAAGTCTTTCAAGGATGAAATCTTATTATCTTTGAAACTCCATCTCCATTTTTCATTTTGGATATCATTAGGAGTAACATCTTCACTTACATTTTGGTTGGGGGGCTTTGCTAAATTATCATGATTTTTGACATTAATCTGGCACCCACTAAAAAATAAAGTTAAAATTAACAAGCCAATAAATATTTTTTTCATACTTACTCCTCCTAAAACTTCTTTAACAACATTATACATCCAGTTGATCTTTTTGTTGTTACATATAATATCTTCCCTCTTTGAAATTTTTATCATTTTATGTTATCCTTAATAAATAAATCTAAACACAGTGCTGTACTCTCTCATAAGGAGGCTTTTTTGATGGAGACTTTCTTCTCTGCAGTCCAGGGAGTTCTTATAATTGTATTCATACTGGTGCTTGGCTATTATTTATCCAAAATAGGGTGGTTTGATAAATCAACATCAGACCTTTTTGCAAAGCTTGTAATTAATGTATCTTTACCTCTTAATATGATTGTAAACATTTCTACAACTTTTTCTAAAGAACAACTAGAACACTCAGTAAGAGGACTTTTAATTCCGTTTTTATCTATACTTCTATCCTATATAGTGGCTTACATATTTGCTGAAACTTTTAAAATAAAAAAGGGAAGAAAAGGTGTTTTTGTAGTGATATTCTCCCTCTCAAATACTATTTTTGTTGGACTACCTATGGCTCAAGCTCTTTTTGGAGATATAGCAACACCTTACGCGCTTTTATATTACATGGCAAACACTACAATATTGTGGACTTTAGGAGTATATAGTGTTATAAGAGATGTAAATGGAAAAGAAAGAAACGTTGTAAACTGGGATACAATAAAGAGAATATTCAATCCTCCCCTTTTAGGTTTTATAATAGGAGTAATTTTTGTGCTTGCAAATATTTCTCTTCCAAAATTTCTCTTTGAAAGCTTTAGAATGATTGGAAATCTCACTACTCCTTTATCAATATTCTACATTGGCATAGTCATTCATGAAATGGGTTTTGATAAATTTAAACTTGACAAAGATGCCATTCTAGTTTTCATTGGAAGATTTTTAATAACTCCTGCCCTTGTATTGCTTCTAAACATATTCATCCCTGTGCCAAAGCTTATGAGGGATGTATTTGTCATAATGTCAGCAATGCCTGTACTTGTAAATTCAGCAATTATAGCAAGAGTTTACGGAGCAGATTATGAATTTGCCACAAGTATGATTACATATACAACAATATTGAGCGTTATCATAATGCCATTTTACATGGTGTTATTAAGAATAATTTAATACTTTCTTTTCACTCCATGTGAGAATATCTTTATAAACCTCCTCTTTCCCAACTTCATTGAGAAGTTCATGCCTTTTCCCCGGATAAAGCTTCATATCAACCCGTTTTAATCCCATGCTCTTGTACAGCTCATACAACCTCCTTACCAATTTACCGTATTCACCGACAGGGTCTTCTTCTCCTGAAATAATAAATAAAGGTAAATCCTTCGGTATTTTAACTAACCTCTGAGGCTTAAATATATTTAAAAGCCCTCTAAAGAAATAATAAAAAAATCCCGCTGTAAAGACGCCGCCACAATAAGGGTCTTCTTCATATTTTTTAACCTCTTCCTTATCTGTTGAAAGCCATTCAAATTTGCTCAAATTATCTCCTTTTATTTTTTTATTGTAACTTCCAAACGTTAATTTATCTAAAACTTTGCTCCTCTTTTTCTCACCAAAAAGTGTTTTTTCAATAAAAGCCAAAGCATAACCAAATCTAAGAGGCAATTCCTTAACTGCAGAGGAACCGCTCAATATAACGCCATTAACTTCTTTGCCATACCTTATCATAAACTCTTGAGCCACAAAAGATCCAAAACTATGGCCAAATATAACAATGGGAAGATTTCCGTATTTTTCTTTCAAAAACTTCATTATCAGATATTCATCTTCTACTATCTTATTAAAGCCATCTTTTCCTATGTAACCTACATTATCCAGGCTCCCTGCTGTTTTCCCGTGACCTCTATGGTCATCGGCACATACTACAAATCCTTTTTCATTCATATAACGGGCAAAATTTTGGTATCTTCCCCCTGTTCAGCCATTCCATGAAATACCTGAATAATACCCCTGGGAATTTCCTCTGGCACCCAAAGATGAAGGTATATATCTGCTCCATCCTCCCCTTTTATAAAGAAACCGCTATAATTACCTGCCATTTTGCTCCCCCTCTTCACACTTTTTTACAATAATATTTATTCTATAAAAATTTCATTTAACCTGCTAAATTTTACAAAGAAAATTTCCATTGGCAGCCCCAAAAGGTCTTTTTCTTTAAAATTTGTATGGAAAGAGCATATATTTCCCTCTTTCTTAATAGCCAAAATCCCTGTTGCAAGTAAAATCAAAGCATCTACTATATCGTCTCTTCTTAAGCCTTTAATTTTATCTTCAACTATCTCACATCCAAACTTTCTAAAAAGTATTCTTAAAAACTCTATTCTCTCTTTATACCCTTCCTCATCTCTTTTACTAAATTTTGCTACCTCTCCTTTTAAGCCTTTAAAAGCCACCTCTGGATGAGATTCTTTTAAAAATTTAACTGCTTCTGGATTTTTAATTACAAATTCATCCACTTCCTTTATTTTGGGAACAATATTCCAGGCTTGTTTTGACAACCCTTTCCCCAAAATCTTTTTATTTATAGCTAGTGCCTCTTTATAATCTCTAGCCTTAAAAACTTCTCTGCAAGGAGGAGAAAATATACTGGAAGAGCGAGGATACCCCAGAAATTTCCTCGCTTCTTCATCACAGCTTCTATACCTTTTCTCCGAATGAGGAAGACCAATGGGAATATCAATGAGAACAAGTTCTAATTTATCCCTGTAAGAATGCCATACATCCTCAATTTTTTTAAAAAATTGCACAAAAGCCTTCCCATTTTTACAAGTAGCTACAGCCCATCCGCCTTTAGCACCGTCTATACCTAAAACTCTTTCGTCAATATTCACTGCTATCCCTTCTTTTTATCCCAATTCTACTTCTTGCACTTTTCTGTATCTTTCAAAATAATAATACAGTATTAAAAAAGTAATTAAGATAACAAGAGTAGTAATTATTCCTCCTTCCAGTCCAAACTCCCCTCCGGAGAGGAAATTGTTTTTCGGAAAAGCATTGTAAATGCCTCTCATAGCATTGCCACTCACATTAAACCCGAATATGTAACCTTGAAAATAATTCCATGATATGTGATATCCAATCGGCATCCACAGATTCCCTGTCTTTAGATACATGTAGGAAAATAAAACACCTATGAGAAATATATTTAAAAGCCCAAGGAATACTATATTAGGATTTAGAATATGCATGAGTGAAAAAATAATGGAAGAAATCAAAACAGAAAGCCATGGCTTCCCCATCTGGTTTAATGCATTTATAATATATCCCCTGCTCATGAGCTCTTCTTCCAAACCCACAAGAATAAAAGCGTACATGCCACCAAGTAAATAGTAAGCACTTATATTACTATTTCTTTCGATTGTTACAGCCCCTATTATGTAAAGTATCAAAACAATTATTACAATGGAAAAAGCTCCAATAAAAAAGCCTGCTATTAAGTTCCTATAACCCTCTTTTATAGAAATAAAGCCTATATCTTTAAATCTTTTCTTGTCTATAAATTTTAGCATTAAAGTTATCATGATTACTGTAGACAAAAAACTTATAGTAGTGAAAAGATAAAATCGCTCTTCTCCCACCATCAATAAAAGGTAAAGTTTCTGCGCCGTATACTTTAAATAACCACCTATCAAGCCGATTATAAAAAAAGCTAAAAACGCAAGTAACAATGTGATGACAAAAGTTCCTGCTATCAAAATAGCAATTTTCCAGCCTGAACGCATTTGCCCACTTTCATTCACAAATATTTTCTTCAAAGCAATCCCTCCAAATATTTTGTAAATACCACAGCAAAAGATGAATAGAAAGTAACCTATTACCATAATATACAAATTTAGAGCAAAAAACAAGAGAAATTTATTTTTAAGACAGAGGGGACGGTTCCTTTTGTCTGAACTCTAAATCCAAAGATAAGGGCAAAATATCCATTTTGTCCAAAAAAATAAAAAGGAGTCTCCTGTTGTTTTTAATTTATTTTTCAATTTTCTTTATCAACTCAAAAAACCTCTCCTGACTTTCCTTGTCATTCGGGTTTTTAAGTAAATTTTTTAAAATTCACCTAACTCATATCTATTTTCCTTAACTTTGTAAACTATTTTGGTGCACCCCAAAACATATTATTCAATTCTGTAAATGCTTCTAGTGAAGCAAATGATTTTCATAAAATCCATTAACTTTACATGCCAAATTCAATATATCTTCACTTCAGCATTTTCTAAAAGTAAATATTCTTCTCCATCCCTCCACTTAATTATGAGTTTTATAGGCTTTTTAATGGCTTCCAAAATTTTTTCCCTATCTTTCACATCAATTTGATTTATATTTGGCAACCAGGTAAACCGACTAATTTCTGTCATATAATCCATCTTCTCATTATTTTTCACATTTAAATCTATCTTCTGCTGATTTAGAGTACCGAAATATAATATCCCAGACATTATATAAGGCTGCAATCCTTCGTCAACAAATGCTTGTGCTTTAAAGTCTCTTATAACTTTATCACTAATATTTTTTATTATGATTGTATACTGTAAAGAGGTATATTTATTAGATTCTTGAGCTTCTTTTGCATTTTTAGCCCATTCAGAAGTTTCATTGCCAGAAAATTGATATTTCTTCCCTACCTCAATTAGAGTATAAATTTTAAAATTCTTACTTTGTGTAGAATAATTCAAGTCAGGAGCCTTATTAGTATTGTATAAAAATGGATGGCTTCTATTGTAGTTATAATAATCATATCCTATCAATGCTACCACAACAAAAACCATTAGTAAAACCCAAAATAACGCACGTTTGAGATTTTTACCACCTTTATTTTCGCTCATTTTTCTAAATTCCCCTCCTTACCTCTCCCTTTTCTTCCATTATACCTCTTTAAGTGCCAAAATTTATTAAAAAATTCTTAAATTTTGTTACAAAATAATTACAATGTAAATTGCCGTCCTATATACAAGCAAAAAAATACAGGGTGACCCTGCTATTTGCAAATTATAAAAAATTTTTTACACCCCAAATAATTAAAACACAAGGGACGGTTCCTCTTGCCTAAATTTTAAATCATTCAGACAAGAGAAACCGTCCCCAGCGTTTGTTTTGTAATTTTGTTATGAATTGATGCCTTTGCTATTGCTGAAAAACTGAGATTCAGTAGGCTCTCCAAATCTTGTTCTGTAGATTTTAGATATCTTGCTTTCCAGAGGCTTACTAGCCATCGCAGCCAACTTAATATCTGAGATAGGCGGAATCTCAAGGTTTGATAATAATAATACCCTTGCAAAATTTTCCGGCCTTTATTGGTCAGAGTACCAGTCTGCTGATTTTAAAGCGGAGGACATATATCTCAAGCGTACTGGTAATTAGTATCTCAGATTTATTTAAGCAGCTGACTCAGGAAGTATTTAGCTGAGTTCTCACAATACTATGCCCGCAAATTTAAAGAAAGCAAAACTCACAAGCATAAACGTGCTCTTGTATTGACTGCGCGTAATTAGTCTTCACTCTGCTGCGCGAAGAAAAACTTTATAAATCTCCAATAATGAAAGGAGATGATTGTATAAGTTAACATATTATCCTATAACTGTATTTTACATTAATTTTCATCAGCTTATTGCGTGATGGTTAGCTTTGCTAAGCCCTTTTTAGGTTATTTTATTAAATTTTTTGAATTTTTTATCACCTTCCTGACATATTACTAAAATACTTTTAAATCAAAAATTTATTAAAAAAATTTACGAATTACTTTCCTCGCTTACTTTAAATTCCTGTTTATCTCCTTCCATATTTCTCATCAAATTCCTCTTTTAATATGCTCATTATATACTCATCATAGTATCTGCCATCTCTAAACAACCTCTTTCTTAATACACCTTCTTTAACAAATCCACATTTTTCATAAGATTTTATAGCACGAGTGTTAAAGGAATACACGTATAATTCCACTCTGTTCATGTTCATCTGTTCAAATATAAATCTTATCAGTACTTTCATTGCATCCGTGCCGTATCCCTTTCCCCAATATTCCTTGTCACCGATAAAAATTCCCACAACCGCCACTTTATTTTTCCAGTCAATTCCATTTATTCCACAGCCTCCTATGTACTTTCCATCCTCAAGGGTTTCAATTGCAAAACTATATGTGTCCTTTGAAGAAGATAAACTTTCAAACCATTTGTATTCATCCTCTAGCGTTAAAGGATATGGAATTCCCGGAGTCAAATATCTTTTTACTTCCGGGTCATTTATATATTTCAAAGCGAGTTCCACGTCCTCTTTCCTATAAGCCCTGAGTCTTACCTTCTCTCCTGTAAACAACCTATCCACCATCCTTTCTCAATAAAAATTTTAAAAGTTATTAATTATTAGCCGTGGCAAACAATTTATATTAACGTTATCTTAACATATATGTATAATACATTCAATACTTAGAATACTTAAAAATAGGAGAGGAAATTATATCTCCCGCGACTATTTTCACACCTGCTTCTTCTGCTGTCTCAGCCATAGATTTTACTATTCTCTTCAAATCTTCTATTGAATAACTGTCAATAGCGGCTTAAAATTGACCCATTTTCAACGGTTTTAAATTGACCCACCCTGCGTTTTTTTAATTTAAGCCTTACCGTTTGGACTACCGTAATAAAGACCAGTCTTTAACCTATCCTTTAAACGATAGCTGTTACCTCTTATGTTGATTATATGAGCATGGTGCAGCAATCTGTCCAAAACCGCAGTTGCAAGAACCGGATCCCCCATTAGTTCACCCCATTCTCCAAATCCTTTGTTGCTTGTAAGTATTATGCTCCCTCTCTCATACCGTGTGCTTATCAGCTGAAAAAAGAGATTTGCTCCAAGGTTGTCTAAAGGCAAATACCCTACTTCATCTACAACAAGAAGCCTTGGCCTTATGTAGTTCCTCATCCTTCTATCTAATCTGTTCTCTTCATAACCTTTTTTAAGGTCTTCAATTAGTTTTGATAGAGTGATAAAGTAAACTGGTATTCCCTGCGATAGTGCTTCTACAGCAAGTGCTACAGCTAGATGTGTCTTACCCACTCCAGGAGGTCCAAGAAACATCACATTCTCCGCACGGTGTACAAGGGCCATCGTAGCAAGTTCTTTTATCAGCTTCTCATCTATACTTGGCTGAAATGTAAAGTCAAATTCTGCTAGTGTTTTTCGGTATGGAAGTCGGGCTAGTTTGAATCTTACCTCAATATTTCTCTTCTGCCTTTCTGAAAGCTCTGTTTCAAGAAGCTCATTTAATAAGTCAAGATATGTGCTGTTTTTGTGCTGCGCTCTTTCAAGGAGTGAATCAAGTAAAGAAGCTGCACTCAGAAGTCCCAGTTCTTCAAGATGTAGTCTGGCTTTCTCCAGATCTATCACATCCTGTCACCTCCGCTAGACTTTCATAAAGACTAAGTGAGCGTCTCTCAACCTCTAGTGAAAATAGCTTGATTGCTTTTGGCCTGGGATAAAGCATCCCTTCTGCTGCTTTTAAACCTTTGTACTGGCCTTTGAGAAAAACTGTACTTCTTGAACGATAATGTTTGTCATGTACTGCTATTACCTTGCTATCGTAGAGAATTTCAATTTTGCCATTTTTCTCTCTTACAACTACCTCTTTCCCGCTGTACTGCCATGGTACTCCATACCTTACACCATCATAACTCAAAAGACCATCTTTATGTACCTTCCTTGGTTCCTCCAGAAACTTTTGATATTTATCCAATGAAGGCAAAGGCTTTAAGTTTTCCCTCTTTAGTCTGTCAATTGGTCTTTCTCCTGTAGTACCATGTACTCTTCTGTTTTTCTTATCGCACCACTCTACTGCCTGACGATTTAAGTCACCATAATCTAAAAATCTTCTCCCGGGCAGAAAATTGTCCTTGACAAAGTCTATTCCGCTTTCTACTTTGCCTTTTGTCTGTGGACGCCTAGCTTTGCAAACTCTGGGTACAAATCCCAAAGTTGCTGCAAGGTCCTCAAATACTGCATTCCATAGAGGTTTCTTGTTTGCATCTGTACCTATGATTACAGTTTTCATTCTGTCAGTAAGTACAACGTCAGTTACTCCACCAAAATATTCAAAACCATGGATAAGGCAGCGATTGAAAGTGTGAACATCACAGCGATTTGTGAATTCCACATACATTGCTCTTGAATAACCAAGTACCATGACAAAGAGATAGAGTTTTCTTACTTCTCCTGTTTCCTGATCAATGTAATTGTATTCACCCCAGTCAACCTGGGCTTGTTCTCCAGGCTTTGTTTTATTACGGCATACAGCCTGAATATGCTTTGAAGGTCTAAACTGCCTTACATAGTCTCTTAAAATAGTCTTTCCTCCAGTGTAACCTTCTTCTTTTATTCTTTCGTAAATAACTTCACAGTTAAATATTCCCATGTTAATGTACTCATGAATAGTATCTTTGTAAGGGTCAAGTTTTGAACCTCTCTTAGGACGAGGTTTTCTTTCGGGGATTCCCTCTGCTCTGAGATACTTTCTTATTGTGTTTCGAGAATGCCCTGTTTCTCGTGAAATTGCACGAATACTCTTGCCTTTTGCCCTGAGTTCATGTATCATGATAATAGACCCACTCCCTAGCATTTTTTATCTCCCTCCGATCCTTTCTTGGTTGATTTTAGATCAGAGGGATATTTCGACAGGGGGTGGGTCAATTCCTTCTCGTTACTCCTGGGTCAATTATACACCGTTAGTGACAATTACTTCTTCTTTACTCTCACTTTCCTCATTATTTCTTGGTGCATCCAAAATTAGAAGTCCTCTATATTTTACTTCTTGATATTTCTTTTTAAGCTTTACAGATTCAAACTTAACATGTCTAGCTAAATACCCAATAAAAACTAATTCCACCTCATTTTCTTTCATTTCTTTTTCCCTCCTTGCCTCTCCCCTTTCTTCCATTATACCTCTTTAAATGTTAAAATTTAGTAAAAATCCTTAAATTTTGTTACAAAATGGTTACAATACAACCTGATATAATACGTTAAAAAAATACAGGTGGTCTCACCTGTAGTTCTCCATTTTCTAGAAATCTTTTGCCTTCAAACAAACATAACCATTTCCTGTGTTTGTAGTAAAAAACATAATTATTTTTATAAATTCTTACTCTATTTCTCTAAAATAATATGGATTAAAATATCTTTTTGCACCTATATAGTCTTGATAATAACGATAGGTATTGGATGTATGTTGAGCAAATTTCAAAGTAGCTTTATCAACAAGTATTACTGTATGATCAAATTTACCGTCATTGTAAAAATCAATTTGCATTATTCCTCCATTATCTAATGAATTTATACTATCCACCACAATAACACGAGGTCCAGGTGTATCAATGGACTTAAAGCTTGTCATATAAGTCCAGAAAGCTTCAACATTCTCCCAATTTTTTGAGCCTCCACCTGGACCGGCATACCACCCTTCCTCATATGAACCAGGAACCATCATCACTCTATTTAATATGTCATCCATAGTATCGTTTGCACCAAATCCATACCATAAAACTTGGGAGGCAAAATTTGTGCAATCTCCGCCCCCAGCAGTTGCTACATAAAACTTAGTATTACTGTTAAATACATATTTGTTTGCATATTCAACACCTCTTGATTTGTTGTAATAATGATTCACTGCTGGTAAACTAAGAATTCCAGCATTATTTTTTAGTTCAACATCACTGAAGTTTTTATATTCTTTTTCTTTCAAATCAGGAAAAAATTCACGATCAATCATTTTGGCTAGTTCTTTTGGTTGAAATTCTTTTATTAATTTTTCTTTTGAAATTTCATAAAAATTTAATTCATTATAATCATGTTCTGTAATTTTCCAATCACCTTCCATTTTTGTTAACTTAAATACATTTTCGCCATCACAAATAAAAGGCGGATAGGCATTCTGTGCATCTAATTTTATTTCTAATATAACACTTGCTTGATTATCTTTTATATCAATACCTTTATAATTGAACTCTAATGGAAACCTTGTCTTTTCAATATAACAATAACCTTTTTGATAAATATAATTTCTTCTTGCTGTTAAGTTTTTTAGTGCTATTACTTTATTTTGATTTTGTATTTTAGTCATGTCAAGGTAAGGAGTTATATCTTTATATTGCATTTGTAAATATGCGTCGTACTGTACGTTGTAAAAAGATTCAATAGTATTTTTAATATTTTCTTCTTCAATAATTTGGGAAGAGAGAGATTTTGCAAAAACAACATAATTTGGTATTACTAAAATTAAACATAATATCACTAACATTATCTTTTTCATTACTACTTTCTCCTTTCAGATTTTTTAAAAATTTGAAAAACACGAAATTGATTTTTAAATTATATTTAAGAACTGTGAAAAAAACATAAAATGTAGATTTTTTGTTTACTCAAATTTTTATACGAATTGTTATTTAATTCTAAATTCTTTGTCTATTTGTTCTTTTATTTGTTCATAGTCAGGTTCAGACAATTTTTTATCAGTATAAAGCTCATATGCCCTTAAATCCCATTCATTATAAATATGTCTGGTTATTTTCCATCTTCCTTCCTGTTTTTCTAATTCAAAAATATTTTCACCATAAGAAATAAACGGCGGGTATGCCTCTTTTACTTTTATCTCTAAATCAATCACCGCTCTCGCTTTATCCCCATCAATTTCTATATCTTTATAGTGAATTTCATAAGGAAAACGCCTTTTTTCAATATAACAGTATTTTTTCTCATCCATATACTTCCTTCTAAATACCAATGTCTTTAGTGCAACAACTTTATTATGATTCTGTATTTTGGACATATCTAAGTAGGGTGTTATGTCTATATATTCCATTTGCAGATATGCTCTGTATTGTGTGTCATAAAATCCTTCTATAGTAGATTTGATTGCTCTTAGTTCATTGTTATTAGGACTCAAAACATCTTTTGCCCAAATTTGAAAAAATACACTAATAATGATTATTGCTCCTACTAATACCACTATAAACATCTTACGTTTTTTAATCATTTCCCTACCCTCCAAAACTCATAATTAATCTCCTCCTTCTTTTATTCCCGGGGAATACTTTTCATAAACATTTTCACCTCCCACTTTTTTATTTCCCCCTCTATCTATATAAAAGCTAAAATTTCTAAAAAATATTCCATGATCCAAAATTTTATTTTCATTTTATCTCAAAATTCTTTACTGCTCTTATTATAATCTCGATTAAATCCTGCCTTAACTCTTCTTTTATTTCTTCATCTGCACCTTTTACACTATTCATTATCAAGGTCTCAAAGCGCTTTATTATTTCCTCTATAGCCTCTTTATCCCCCTGTTTTGCTTTCAAAATAATTTCAAAAAGCCTTTCACATTCCTCCATAGTTTCAAACTTCCTTTATAAATTCTTCCAATTTTCTAAGAGCCCTTTTCTTCATTTTGCTTATACAAGACTGCGTTTTGTGGAGCATTGATGCAATTTCTTTTTGAGATACGCCTTCTACAACATTTAGCATTAATACCTCAAATTCCCCTGGTTCAAGTAATTCTTTATACTGTGAAAGCATACATTTATCCATTACCTCATCCTCAAATGAGATATAACTGTATGTTATGCTATCAATTGCCCCTTCTTCACTCTCGCTTTTTTCATTATTTCTTGGTGTATCCAATATTAAAAGTTCCCTATATTTTACTTCCTGATATTTCTTTTTAAGCTTTACAGATTCTAACCTAACATATCTAGCTACATACCCAATAAAAGCTAATTCCACCTCATTTTCTTTCATCTCTTTACCCTCCTTGCATCTCCCTTTTCTTCCATTATACCTCTTTAAATGTTAAAATTTATTAAAAAATCCTTAAATTTTGGTTACAAAACGGTTACAATTTAAAACATAGAAGACGGTTTGCTTCATCTGAAAAAACAGATGAAGTAAACCGTCCTCAGTGTTTGTTTTACTTACATTTGCTAATTATAAAAGTTTTTACACCCTAAATAGTGCCCATTCCTGTTTAAACATTAGTGCTGCTATATATATACTAATAGCCACATATACTATTGATGAAAATACAAATATCCCTATGTGTGTCATATTAATAATTCCATAAAGTAATTCTTTAAATATTGAAATAGTCCCAAATACAGGTATTGCAAAATAAGATATAGGTATTTCATTTGGCATTTTATACATCACCAAATATGCCGGAATTATTGCAATAAACATTAAAGGTGAAATATATGTCTGCCCTTCTTTAAAAGATTTTGCATATGCACTTAAAGCAAGCTCCAGTGCAGCAAATATTGATGCTGTAAAAAAGGCAGCCACGAACATGACAACTATTGCCGTTGTACTCAACCTAAAATCGGCATTTAAAGATGCCATATCTTTATTTAAAGAAAAGGAAGCAAAAAGTCCCAAAAGTGAAGCAATAGCACTTATAAGTGCCATGGTTGTTACAGCTAAGTATTTGCCTGCCATTATAGAAAGCCTTGATGCAGAAGTCGTAAGTAAAGGTTCTAACGTACCTCTTTCTTTCTCACCTGCCGCCAAATCAACAGCTGCTCCCATACCTCCTGTTGCCGTCCATAAAGTCAAAAGCATTGGCACAATGAATGCTAAAAAAGACCCTGCCATTTTACTCTGTGAGGCAATATTTTCTGTCTTTATTGCAATTGGATCTAATATTTTAGGATCTATGCCTTTAGCTATAAGTCTTTCTTTTACAATATTATTCGCATATTCTTTTATAAGACCTCTTATCATATTCTCTGCATTTGAAGATTTCATATTTGACATGTCTACCTGAATTGTTAAATCAGCGTTCTTGCCTTCTTCTATATTTTTATCAAAATCAGAAGGTATAACTACAATTGCCCTTATATCGCCTTTTTCAAGACTTTCTTTGGGATTTTGCAAACCCGTTACTATACTTATTCCTGTCGATTTTAAATAATTTATAAATTTTGCATTATTTCCTTCATCTATAATTGCTATTTTTGTCTCGCTTATTTTTTGTTCTGATATGCTTTCTGCTCCACCTATTACTATGTACATCATTATAGGAATAAACAAGGCAGGAAGTAAAATTGTAACAATCCATGTCTTTTTATCTCTAAAAATGTCCTTTAGCTCTTTTTTCAAAACTATGTATACATGCTTAAACTTCAATTTTCTCACCTATCAATTCCATAAATAATTCTTCAAGATTGTCTGTTTTGTATTTCTCCTTTAAATCTGCAATAGTCCCTTCCTCTATAAGTTTTCCTTTGTGTATTATGCCTATCTTGTCGCAAAGTTTTTCTACCTCTGACATGCTGTGGCTTGAGAAAATAATTGTCTTTCCTTCTTCTTTACAAAACCTTATAAAGTCGTGCACTTCTCTTACTGAACCTACATCGAGTCCTGACGTTGGCTCATCAAAAAGCATCACCTTAGGGTCATGTATTATTGACCTCACAATTGCTACCTTTTGCTTCATTCCTTTTGAAAGCTTGCCTGCTGGTCTATCAATAAATTCAGTCATATCAAATTTACGGGCTAATATATCAATTTTTTTATTTGCCTCCTTTTTATCCATATCATGAAGCTCTGCAAAATAAAGTATATTTTCCCTTGCAGTAAGCCTGTCGTATAAACCGCTTTCTCCTCCAAAAAGTATCCCAACTTCTTTTCTTATCTCTTCTGGTTCTTTTATTAAGTCTTTTCCATTTATAATGGCTGTCCCATTCGTAGGCTTAAGCATTGTAGCAAGCATTCTTAAAGTTGTGGTTTTACCAGCACCATTTTCACCTAAAAGCCCATATATTTCTCCTTCTTCTACTCTAAAACTTAAATTGTCTACTGCCCTTATGTTTTTAAACACTTTAGTCAATCCATCTACTTCTACCAAAATTATCCCTCACCTTCAATTTTTATCATTTTCTAAATCTAGTACCAATTTATATAAGGCTTCTTGAATCGCTTGACTGACTTCTTCAAGAAAATCTTTTGAAATTCCCTCTGATTTAATTTCCGGTTCTGGAATAGGTTCAAACCAAGTAAGAAAGAGTTTTTCCATAAATTCTTTAGCAAAATTCTCCGTCACAATGCGGTCATCAAAATCTGAAACTGATAGAAGTTTTCTTTCATCTCTAAAAAGTATAAAATCCCAAAGCCTTATTCTTCTAGTTTCTATAATTTGTAAGAATAATTCTCTTGCCTCTTTTGTCATCTCCCCTTTTACAGCAATAGCTCCCTTCATACCACTCCATGGCTCCACAAAAACTTTAGGTAGCTCAAGAAATTCTTCTTTCCCTTCAGAAAGTGTCATTGTTGGATCATCAGGAAATCGAACTTCAAAATGAGATGCTGAAAGTACACCATATTTAAGCATAACTTCCCATATATCAGTACCTCTTCTCTTTCCTATGTAATAATATTCTCTTTCTTTTGACATAGCTCTCACTCCCATCTCACTATCAAATCCTTGTAATACCATCATAAATTATAAAGTTAAAAACAAAGGGACTTTATTTCAGCTCCAACCTCTCAAATATAAAGTTTGCAAAAAGTAAAAACACTCCCGATTCCAAAAACATCATTAAAGCCGCTGTTAAAACTCCTATTACCATATTCTTTGTTATAACACCTAAGGGAACCGCTACTGCTACTACTGGTAAGAGTATAAATAAAAAACCAAAAATCTTAAATAAAGGCATTGCTACTTTAAGGTCTTGTTTTGAAGGAAGTAAAAGCTGCATGAATGCAGCAGAAAAACTGTCTAAAGTTGAAAAACTTATAATAAAAACTATTGCCGTAATAGTGTTTAAAATTCCAGGTTTCATAAATATTGATGCCGGAACAATAATAAGTATTGCCGCTATAAAAGCTTTAAGTAATGGAATAAGATTAACAGCTATCAATTTTTCAATTCCCTCTCCCGGAATTATGTATATATACATTTTATTTAATTCTGTACTAACTGTAGAAGCAAAACTTAAAATCCATGTTATATAGGCATAAAAGAAGGACATTGCAAATATAATAGTAGGGTCATCCTTGGGCAAAAAATATCCAAAAGCAATTGATGCTAATAGTAAAAATAAATTGTAGTAATTAAAATATATAGAACCTAAACTCCTTTTATTTTCAACCATTTTTAGCCATATATAAGCCCATGGACCTTTGGGCTGTAGATTAATTACTACATCTTTTTTCTTTTTTATTTTCTTAGCCGATTCTTCTGCTGAACTATAAAAGCCTTCTTTTTTAACTTTATTTCTTATTTCTCTGACTCTTTCACTGTAAGTAATAACTTCTTCGTAATAATCTGTTGCAAAATATAAGGCTATCAAAATAATACTAATTATTGTTAACAACTGTATAAACACTAATTCTAAGTTATAAGCACCCTCACCTGTAAAATATGAAAGAATAAGTAGCTTTGAAGGCCCCAATATAGGCACATAGTCCCATGCATTAGAAGATAAATAATCAATAATGCCAAATATACTTCCTGCCTTATATATAAAATAAAATCCAAAACCTGCAATTAAAATTAAAATACCAGATAGAATGTACTGTATCAATTTTTTTGCATTAAATTTCATTGAAATTGAGTAAATTAAAAAATTTAGCGGCACTAAAGCAAATATATTGGTAAATATGCCTAAATATCCATATACCAAATTTGATGAATATTCAGTAACTGACATCATATTACTTAAAAAAGGTAGATACACCACAAATAGTATCGAAAGAGCAAAATACTTGAAAATACCTTTAACCATATACCACAAAAAGATTTTTCTTTCATCTATAGGTGATGAAAAAAGAAAAGTCATATCTCCATCTTCAACAATTATTCCAGGCTGTTTTAAAGAACTGTATATTGAAAGTATTATCTCAAAAAGTATTATTATAACTAAACCTGCCTCTAAAAAGGATAACTTGAGCTCACTTACTTGAGAAAGTTTTGCCTTATTATCCATATTCCCAAGAATAATAGAAATAAGCATCAAAAAATATCCTAAAAACATAAAAAGATAAACAAATATTCTGTTTGGATTTCTAATAATATCCTTTATTGAATTTTTTATCTTCATCAATTCAAATATAAAAAGTGCATTTATCTCACTCATTTTGTTACCTCCAAAAACAAATCTTCCAATGAGCCTCCCGGTCCTGCCTTTTTCATTACTTCTTCAAGTGTGCCCTCATATATGAGTTTTCCTGTTTTTAAGATAAGCACCCTGTCTCCAAGATTTTGCACAGAATCTAACATATGTGTACTCAAAAGTATAGACTTCCCTTCTTTTTTAAGCTCTTTTATGGTATCTTTAAGTTCTCTTATAGCTTTTGGATCAAGTCCTACAAAAGGCTCATCAAAAAGCATAACCTCTGGTTTGTGTAAAAGTCCGCATATTACCATAACCTTCTGCCTCATGCCCTTTGATAAATTAGCTCCCAATTCATCCTTTTTATCCATAAGGTCATAAGCTTCAAGGTATTCTAAAGCCTCTTCTTCCCAATTTTCAAGTTTATAGGCAAGAGCAATAAATTTCATGTGCTCCCAAACTGTAAGCATAGGGTATATATCCGGAGTTTCAGGTATATAAGCGAGCTTAAATTTCGCTTCTTTATCTTTGTAATCATAACCACATACTTTTATTTCTCCTTCCGTCTTTCTCAAAAGCCCCATTATAGTCTTTAAAGTAGTGCTTTTCCCTGCACCATTTGGACCTATAAGCCCTACAACTTCACCAGGATAAATCTCAAAAGAAATCCCATCAACTGCCTTTACCTTGCTATAATACTTTTTTAGATTTTTTACAGAAAGTACACTATCCATCTTCGACCTCCGTTTATGCAAAATTTTAAATGCAAATTATAATCTCTCAAACCATAATAAAGAACAATCACTGGAACACAATACTATAAATTCTACAAAATTCCCTAAAATCCTTCTTCTATTTCCAATCTACAGTAAAATTTAACATAAACTTAACATATCTTTATCAGATTACATTTTCACATTTCATTTAGTACCATTAAAAAGTGCTATCAATATTAAGAATAAGACCAGTTTTATTATCATAGAGATATGTGTCTTTGTTAGCCATTTCATAAATTAAGATATTATTCATGCTTTTCACTCCTATCATAATAATTTGCCATTAAATGTACAATTTTATTACACACATCATCAAAATAATCAGAGTGATCCATTATTATACATATCTTGTTATCCAATTCATCTTTTATAAACTTTTTTATCAATTCTTTTGTATCTTTATCCAAATGTGCCGATGCTTCATCAAATATGAAGACATCAGAATCGGATTTCACCATAGCACGAGCTATCGCTAGTTTATGTATCTCACCGCCCGAGAGTTTCACACCATTTTCTCCCACCAAGGTTTGATCTTTTAAAGGTAAACTCTCTACAAAAGCTTTCAATCCCGATTTTCTTAAAACTATTTCATATTTTTCATCATCGACATTGTTTATTATTTTTATATTGTTTTCGATTGTATCGTTAAATAAGAAAATCTTCTGTGACACTATTGAAACTCGACTCCTCAGGGATTTTTTGATAGCTTGTTCAACTCCACTCCATTTATCAAGATTTCCCCCTCGTAATTTTCATAAAATCCCAAAAGTAATCTTATTACCGTTGATTTCCCACTTCCGTTCGGTCCTTTCAAAAGCACTTTATCTCCTCTTTCTGCTTTCAAATTGAAATTTCTTAAAACGTACTCCTTCCCATCAGGATAGCAGAATCTTACTTTTTTCATTTCTATTTCATTTATTTTATCTATTTTTATCTTGTCAAGCGTTTCATCTTCTTCGGAATATTTCATAAAGAAATCTCTAATCCTTTCCAACGCTACAAACGCTGGTTTGAAAGTATACATGCTTAAGCTCCAATTGACCACAGGTGCATACAGTTTTCCAAAATATCCAGTAAAAGCCATATAAGTCCCTATAGATATACTTTCTTGAATAACTAATTGTCCTCCCAAATAAAGCAAAAGAACACTTACAAGGGAAGATAGAAGCATGATCGCTTCAGAGCCAAACGACAATAAAATGCCGTATTTTATAGATGATTTCACGTATTCCTTGTTAATTTCATTTATATTCTGTGCTTCTTTCTCCTCTAAAGCCATCCTTTTTATCTCTTCTGCTCCACTTATGGATTGTTGGAATTTTCCGTGAAAAATAGCTCCTTTCTCCATTGTTTCGCTAGTAACTTTGGCAAAGGCTGATTCAAAAGTTCTCGAAACTAAATAGAAAATGGGTATTACTAGAATCAACAACAGAGTCAATCTCACGTTCAGAGAAAACATAATCACCATAGCACCTATGAATTCAAAAATACTGAGGATTAACTTGAAACTCTGTAAAGAAAACAATGAACTCAAAGAATCAGCCTCTTTGAACCTCGAAACAATGTATCCACTTTCGCTGTTTGAGAAAAACTCTAGTGGTAGTTTCAAAATGCGATTTGTTAAATCTTTTTTTATGTCAAAGAGTGTATTCTGACTGAGAAGTGTAAAAAGTGCCGAACTTAAGTAGTTTAAAAAACTCTTCAATATGTACACCCCAGTAAGTACTAAGACATATTTGGTCAATAAATTTAGATTTCTATTCATTACCCCTTCATCGAAAGCAAGTTTGGTAAGATAAGGCGGTAAAAGAGAAATCAACGATAACGCTACTAAAAAAGTAAAAGATAGAATAAAGAGTTTTATTTTAGGCTTTACATATTTAAAGACAAGATGCAGTAGTTCCAGTTCTTTTGCCTTCATGCTCTTTTAACACTCCTTTTATACTTCTATCTCTTTTTCCTTCTTATATCGTTCAAAATAATAATACAGGATAGCAAAAGTGACTAAAACGACGAGAGTTGTAAGAATTCCTCCTTCTGGTCCAAAAGCCCCGCTTGAAAGTAAATTATCTTTTGAAAAAGTTTTATAAAAGCTTTCAGTGGTATTTCCGCTTACATTAAATCCAAATATATATCCTTGAAACAGTTCTAAAGCAGCAAATATTGAAGCTGTAAAAAGGCAGCTACAAACATAATAACTATAGCTGTTGTCCCCATTTTAAAATCAGTATTTAAAGATGCCATATCCTTATTTAAAGCAAAAGATGCAAAAAGTCCCAAAAGTGAAGCAACAGCACTAAGTAGTACCATGGCTGTTACAGCCAAGTATTTGCCTGCCATTATAGAAAGTCGCGAAGTAGAAGTCGTAAGCAAAGGCTCCAATGTTCCTCTTTCTTTCTCACCAGCAGCCAAATCGACAGCAGCCCCTATACCTCCTGTCGCTGTCCATAAAGTCAATAACATAGGTCCAATGAATGCTAAAAAAGACCCTGCCATTTTACTCTGTGAAGCTATGTTTTCTGTTTTTACTGCAATTGGCTCAAGTATTTTAGGGTCTATCCCTTTGGTTATAAGCCTTTCTTTTACAATATTATTAGAATATTCTTTTATAAGGCCTTTTATCATACTCTCTGCATTTTAAGATTTGACATTTGCTCTGTCAACTTGAATTGAATTAATAAATCAACATTCTTACCTTCATCTAGACTTTTATCAAAGTCAGAGGGTATGATGACAATTGCCTTTATATCTCCTTTTTCAAGACTTTCTTTTGGATTTTGTAAATCAGCCGTTATGCTTATCCCTGCTGACTTTAAATAGTTAACAAGTTTTTCATTATTCCCTTCATCTATAACTGCTATTTTTACATCACTGGCCTTTTGATCTGATATGCTTTCTGCACCTCCGATGACTATATACATCACAACAGGAATAAAAAGTACTGGAATAAGACCATATATACATGTTTAAACTTCAATCTTCTCACCTACCAAATTCCATAAATAATTCTTCAAGATTGTCCGTTTTATATTTTTCCTTTAAAACTTCAATACTCCCTTCCTCTATAAGTTTTCCTTTGTGTATTATACCTATCTTGTCGCAGAGCTTTTCTACTTCTGCCATACTGTGGCTGGAAAAAATAATTGTCTTCCCTTCTTCTTTGCAAAATCTTATAAAATCGTGTACCTCTCTTACTGAGCCTACATCCAGTCCTGAGGTAGGTTCATCAAAAAGCATCACTTTAGGTTCATGTACTATAGACCTTATAGCCTCTGGCTCTTTTATCAAATCCTTGCCGTTTATTTTTGCTGTACCACTTGGGGGTTTTACCATAGCCACCAGCATCCTCAGAGTCGTAGTTTTACCTGCACCGTTTTCTCCTAAAAGCCCGTATATTTCTTCTTCTACTCTAAAACTTAAATTGTCTACTGCTCTTATGTTTTTAAACACTTTAGTCAATCCGTGCAGTTCTACCAAAATAAATCCATCCTTATTTCAACTCTATCCTTTCAAATATAAAATTGGCAAAGAGTAAAAACATTCCAGATTACAAAAACATCATTAAAGAGGATGATAAAACATTTTATTTGTTATTTTCAACCTTTTTAAGCTTATACACAAGTTTTCCATTGTCATATTGATACAAAAGCCTATTTTCATCATCTGAATACCATATATACTGCTTAGCTGTTCCTGCCTTTGATTCAACTTTAAAGCATTCTGCTTCTCCATACGGAACTGTCACTTTCTCTTTAGATACAACTTTATTTGTAATAGGTACTACCTGAGCAGTTGAAGCTATAGCATCATATACAGTAAACTCTGCTCCTACTTTAAAGGGATATGCCCTCATAATCATAAGAAGAGAGTCATTATCATAATAATATTTAGGAAGTTTAACAGTTAGATTCTGCTCCCCTTTGGGAGTTTTAGCCTTAATATTCCACTTATCCTTGTAGGTAGTCTCTATCTTTATATCCCCTTGTGGTGACATTACATCGTAGTAAGAATTCAAAGGCATTAAAGTATCAGATTTAACTGTACTACCAGTATTCAGTTGCGTTGAGTCAATCTTTGTGATAGACGATATCTCATAAGTATTTGTGCTTTGAGACTTTTCAATTGTAAATTCTGCTGTGCCAATTAATTTGTCATTCTCAAAAATGTCATAGGTAAGCCTCTGATAATCTCCCCATGGAATCCTGTCAATCTCCATAGGCTTTGCATTCTGTGAACACCCCGCAAGAACAAACAATGTAAAAATTATAACTGGCAGTAAAAATTTTTTTAACATACTTAGACTCTCCTTTCCCTTTTAATAGCATTTTTATAAAGAAAATAAAGCAAAACATAGCCTAACAGTGTACTTGACAGCAAAAATACTACATAAGCATAAATAAGAACAGAACGCAAAACAGGATAATATTGAAAAAACATTGCAAAGTTGTCAATAAACATGTGATAAAGCATTGCAACAGCAAAATATATTAAGAGACTAACGAATTTTTTATTAAAAACATACCTGCTAAAGCCTATTCCTATTATGCCTCCCATAATGCCGTGCATTTGAATAGCAAGAAATCTTTCAAAAACATAAACAAAACCGACAAATGTTCCTACAGGAAACTGCATTCCGAAAACTCTACCATATTGAGGATTATAAAGCAAAAACATCAAAGACATCGCTTCGCCTATACCATAAGCAAGCCCTGTATATGTAAAAATTGCTGTAGAATATTTTAAATCTTTAAATTGTACCATCATATTCTTATCAAGAAAGTATACTACAACCAATACAGCTAATAATTTAGCTAATTCTTCCCAAAAAGCATTATCCGCCTGCACAACTGTAAGCACATACCACAATGAAGTGTTTAAACTTAAAAGATACACTTCCCAGTGCTTTCTCAATAAAAATACTATTTGAAATAAAAAACCAGAAATGAACAAATACACCCACATCCTGTTTTTTATATGTATATCCCCCTTTCTCAGTGCTATAAACAAGAACGAAAATACTATAATTACATCAACAAGTACCATTACAAAAAACATTCAAAGTACCCCCTATCTCATCGTTTTCATTTTCTGCAACCTTAAATTTTATACTTTGTGTGAGACAATAAAGTTATTAAACAAGAAATTTTTTACACAACACTATAAATTCTACAAAATTCCCTAAAATCCTTCTTTTATTTCCAAGCCATAGCAAAATTTAACATATATCTCTATCAAATTACCTTCTTACAGTTCTAACTATTTATAATCAAAAAGCTTACTATTTTCGTATAAAAACATACAATAGAAAAATGTCAAAAAATAAAAGTATAGCCCCTGCTGCAATATCACATGTCCCATGAAAAATTTTCTTTTTCCCTTTTGCTTGGGGATATTTTATTGCAATATAAGAAAACAACTGCAATATAGGTATAAAAAATATAAATTCCAACTTAGATACAGCATAATTTATATTTCCAAATGTATCCCTTTGAAGTGGTATACTTTCAGGTAGATACTTATATGCGAAAATATTTATAATAAAGGTTATAACTGGAAAAATATAACCACATTTATAAAAATAATTTATTATTCTTCTTGACATTTTAGTACCATCCACCTTTATTTACTTATTTTACTATAAAATGTTTTCAAAAAGTTAAAATTACAATTACCCTTTCAAAACGCTTTTTAAATTTATTATAAGAATTATTACATCTACAATTAGCATAAGCAGTGTACCTTCTGCGGCAAAAGAAATAAGTGAAAAATACGGCATAAATGATGTGCTTGTAACCCTTGGAAAAGATGGTGCTATTGCTTATGTAGATAAAGAAACATACAAAATAGATCCAATAGAAGTAAAAGTAAAAAGCGCAGTAGGAGCTGGAGACTCTTTTCTTGCAGGATTTGTTTATAAAAGAGATGAGTCGGTAGAAGAAGCATTAAAATGGGCGGTAGCCAGCAGTTCTGCTTCAGTTATGAATGAAGGAACAACTCTGTGTAAAATAAAGGATGTGGTAAATCTTCTTGATAAAGCTACTGTAAAAAGGATATAACTTAAATGGGCGTAAGCCTACCATAAAATAAAAAATGGCACTACATATATAAATGCTACAAAGTCTGTCAAGGGCTACGCCCATTCATATTACATTATCTTGTCATCTCAGATTTTTTAGACATGCACACTGCCTCCTATATATTTTTAACCCAATTTTAATAGTGGAATCTTAAATATCAATACGAAGAAAAGGAAAGATAGTACCAATATTAAATCAGAAATAAATCCGTCAACGGAAGCGTTAATAAACCGCAAATTTTCACTGGCGTATTTCCTAAGAGGATAATACACAACACCTGCAAAAACAGGAAAAGATAAAATCGCAAGCAGTATTCCATACACAAAATTATATTCCATCTTCAATGTATTAAACCCTACTGCCAGAAGACACACTAACCCTCCCTCGGCGATGAGAAAATAGATCGTTTTTAACGTTCTTTTTATGTCTCTCTTATTTTCACTTTCCATCACTTCATTCTCTCCCCTGTTAACATTTATATTTTCCATAAAAATACCCCTTTCTTTTATATTAAATCTTCCTACTACCATTATAATATCCAAATTTATACTCTGTCTACTATATTTTAGTATAGTTTTTATTACATTTCCAGTTAATGTTTACATAAATAAGCAAAAAACTATACTAAAGTATAGTTTCAGACTGTTGACAAAATATCGGGAACCCGTTATGATGAGAAGGGTTCCTTGTTTGTTTTTTTAACGGTACAAAGCAAAAGAGGAGAGGAGAAGAAAGATGTTATCAAAGAAAGAGGATGCAAGACATCAAATAGAATTTGTAAGCATAGATCAATTAGTACCACAAGACCACCTTTTAAGAAAGATAGAAAAAGTCATAGACTTTAGCTTCATATACGATTTAGTAAAAGACAAATATTCCGAGGATCACGGCAGACCAAGCATAGACCCAGTAGTACTCATAAAAATACTTTTCATTCAATATCTTTTTGGCATACCATCGATGAGGAGGACAATAGCAGAAATAAAAACAAATGTAGCGTATAGATGGTTTTTAGGGTATGGGCTGACAGAAGAAATACCTCATTTTTCAACATTTAGTCAGAACTACATAAGAAGATTCAAGGGGACGGATATATTTGAAAAAATATTTACGAAAATTTTAGAGGAAGCAATAAAACATGGGCTAGTAAATGCGGAGGAAGTATTCATAGATTCAACTCATGTAAAAGCAAGCGCCAACAAGAAGAAATACACAAAAGAGATAATAGAACAAGAAGCTAGAATTTATCAAGAAAAACTAGAAGAAGAAATAAACAAGGATAGAGAGGCTCATGGTAAAAAGCCATTAAAGAAAATCAAGAAGATAAAGACGAAAGAAGTGAAAGTAAGCAAAACAGACCCAGATAGCGGAATGTTAAACAAAAACGGAAAATAAAAAATCTTTGCATATTCTTTTCATACAGCCTGCGATAAAAATGGATTTGTATTAGGAGTAAAAGTAACAGCAGCAAATATACACGACAGTGTGATGTTTCAAGAAGTATTAGAAGAAGTTGAAAAGAGAGTAAGAAAACCGAAAGCAATAGCAGTAGATGCAGGCTATAAAAATCCGTACATATTAAAGACAATATTTGATAGACAAATAATACCAGCAGTACCATACACAAGGCCAAAAACAAAAGATGGTTTCATGAAAAAACATGAATTTGTTTATGATGAATACTATGACTGTTACATATGCCCGCAGAATGAAATATTAACATATGTTACAACCAACAGAGAAGGATATAGAGAATACAAATCAAACCCAGAAAAATGTAAAAACTGTCCTCTAAGAGAAAAGTGTACCCAAAGTAAAGACTACACAAAGAGGATATTCAGGCACATATGGGAAGGATATGTAGAAGAAGCAGAACACCTAAGGCATACACCTTACTGTAAAGAAGTATATGAGAGAAGGAAAGAGACAATAGAGATAGTATTTGCAGATTTAAAGGAGAAGCATGGTTTGCGATAGACGACGTTAAGAGGGAAGGAAAAATTGTCCATGCAAGCGATGCTTGTTTTTGCTGCCATGAATTTAAAGAAAATGGCCTTATGGTTATGGAGGAAGGGCAAAGGGCCTTTTGACATTTCAAAACTTTATCCATTATTTGGAGTTTTAAAGAAAATTTTATCCAGATATATACAGCCCCTGCTTTCGGTACTAAGAAAACAGGGGCTAAAATTTTGCTTTGTCAACAAACTGAACTATACTAAAGTATAGTCTCAAATTTTAATCTACATCTATTAAACCTAACTTCTGCTTTTATCACTGCCTCTTTGATATTTTTTACTCCAAGTTTTTCTAATATCTTTCTCTTGTGATATTTCACAGTCACAACCCCTATTCCAAGAGCTTCTGCTATGTCTAATTCTCTGTATTTCTTTGCCTCCAATACCAGTATTTTTATCTGGTTGTCATTTAATTTTATCTTTATCTCTTTTTCTTTCAATATCTTTTCATATTCAACTGCTATTTTCTCAGCCAGCAGTTTTATTACCATTGATACTTCATTTGTGATTTTTTTATTAATAGTTGATATATCAACATAACCATGATAATAAATTCGCTCATCTTCTTTACTCTTTCAAGTGCTTCATACAACACTTTTGCTGCATTTGTTTAAAAATACGGATTTATAGCAGTAAAAATCATAAAACTGTTTATACCCGGTGTACCGCTTTATTAATATGTACCCAATAATCCATTTTTTCTGGCGTACCTACTACTCATGTCAAAAACTACCTCAAAGCCCTCTGGCAGATATTTAAACCACCCAATAGTCCTGCTTTTTTCAAGACTTCCACCAGTTCTTCCCTATTGTCTAAAGTACTCAAAGTCACAGCTCTTTTTCTAATCCTATTGCCCTTTTAAAAGGTATACTGGAAATTAAAGCTGTAATTAAAGATAAGAAAAGTGCAGCATAAAGACCCTTTTTGTCACTTAAGACTCCAAAGGAGTAAGTACATAGAATTGTAGAAACACTAATAAACAAACTATATATTGAAATAATCGTTGCACGCTCTGAAGAAGGTATTAACTTATTAAAATAAGACATAAAAATCGGAGTGTGTGCAGAATATACTGCTGTATAAATAATATAAGGTATAAACGAATACTTGGGAATCGCATACATCATAAATATAAACAATGCAGATGTAATACTGACAATCATTAGTGTGCGAGCTGCCCCTTTAAATCTTTCAGCTATCCTGTCAGCATAACGGGGCACAAAAATACTAAGTACCATCGTTAATGCTAAAATAATACCAAACAATTCTACAGGTATGCCTGCCCTTTCGAAATAGGGCTGCCACAACATTGACATGATTCCTGACGAAAAAAAGAAGAAAAAAGACCCGACTGTAATGGATAACAAAATCCTGTGTTTAAATAGATACACAGTTCCTTTAGCAATTTTATTGAAATACTCTCTGTAACTGTATTCGTCCGTTTTTTTCTGTAATTTAGCTTCTTTGCCCGCTAAAAATACGTAAATAAAAACCAAAAAAATCCCTATACCTTCTATTAGCCAGATTTCTCTAAAGATATTATAACGTACTAAAACGCTGCCTCCTAAAAATCCTATCATACTACCTAAATAGTTAAAACTTGTAAGACGTCCCCAGTATTTTGTCAGGTCCATTTCTTTTTGACCCAAAAGAAACGAATCAGCAAACCAAGATTCAAAGGCTCCAGAATTAAGAGTTGCTCCAACTCCTGATAAGAAATATAAAAATAATAAAACTGTAAAAGAGGTGTTGAAATATATCCCAATAGAAGTTAAACTGCCAATCAATAAAGATAAAAGAACAGAAAATTTACGGCTATATGTATCAGCAAAAGCACCCGTAGGTATTTCAAATAATGTGACCGCTATGTGGTTTATTATTATGAGGAGTGAAATTTGTGAAAAATCTAAATTAATTTTATTAAAATATATTACCCAAAATGGTGCCATTAAAGATGTAAAAAAACTTGAAAACAATGTTACTGTCAAGAAAAATCGTTCATTCCTTTTTAAATTTTGCATTTATTTAAATCCTCCTCTGAAGGAATAAATTTACCAAATTTTATGAAATTTTCAGCAATACAATAATTTGTAGAACAGAAGCGAGCAAATTCACATTTAGTACACAGAAATCTTTTGCTTAATCTCTTGGAATAACTTCTTATACTTTTTGCTTTCTCACTATTCCATATTTCAAAAATATCTTGTGATTTTATGTTGCCTAGAATTATTTTATCATCTACTCTTTGCTCGAAAATCCGGCATGGAAGCACATTCCCATCAGGTTGAATTTCAAAACCGACGTTTATATTGCAACCTGGAACCTTTTGGTCTTCAATAGACTTGGGTACATCTCCCATTATTTTAATGCCTTTATATTTTCCTTCTATATTCCAAATTTTTTCGTTAACTTTCTTTATTTCCTCCTTATTTGGTATAATGTTTGACAATTGTTGCCCCCAATCCCAAGGTTTCAAGCGTGCAAATTTAACTGAAGTAACTCCCAAATCGCTTAACAATTTTACAGTTGTTATATCAGAAGCCAAATAAATTAAATAGTATTATCAAAATAAAAAAATTCTGTTGAGAAGGTAAATCAACAAATTCAAAAACATTTTTATGCCCTCAATCATTACTTATAATCATATACCTCCAAATTTGTTATCAATAGCGGATTAAAATTGATATTGCTTTAGAAACTTACTTTTCCCTTAAAACATCCTTTTCCAAAACTCATTTTTATTAATTTCATAAAAGGTCTGGTTTTCACCTGTTTCAATATTTCTCTCTGATAATTTATTTAGAGTTTTGTTGTTTCTATTGAAATATTTAAAAATTTTATATGCTTCTATTAAAAATATAGAGACAATAATATAAAAAATCTCACCTGCATTTAAAATAAGTGAAAGATTCTTAAGAGGCCATGTTACTATAATTCCAGCATTTAATATGAAGTGCATTACACAGGCTGTATATATGTTTTTTGTCCGCAAATACAAATAACTAAAATATATTCCCCATAAAGTTAAATATAAATACGGTAATAATTTGTAACCATGAGAAGGCCAATGTCCCATCGCAAATAATATATTTGTCAATAAAACAGCAATTATTGCATGTAAAACTTTATTCTTCAGACTAATTATTTCTGATACTTTATGATAAATAATAACTCTAAATAAGTATTCTTCCGTTAGGGCAACAAACACAAATAAAAAAATAAATAATATTGCCCCTACATAATCTACCCAACTAACCCAATATAACGACTTCTCCTCTATGCCAGTCCAAATAGTAAAATTGTATATATGAAATATATCCAACAAACATTTTGTAATTCCTACCAGTAATATTGTAAAAACTATCAATTTTAAAAACGCTTTTAAAGAAATTTTGACATATTTCATATAATCAAATTTTTTCAATAAATACAGTATTATAAATAACAACAAAAATTGTGATGTATAATTATATGTTAAAGTACTGATCATTCCTATAATAGGTGGATTGTAAATATCAAAAATTTTAAAGATGATCTGCAGTATATTTCCAATTAAAAATCGTGTTCCATACACAAAACTTATGTTAAATATAAGAAACATTAAGGTTAACTTAGCTAATTTATTTACCATCATAATCACCTAATTTTTGTAAAAAATATGCGGTATAGATACCGCAATAATATTTTATCTTAATCTTTATTTTTTAAATTTACCCTCTATAATAACAATACGATGCACAATAATAATCACACGCTTTACCTACACCACCATACATCCAGTCCACGGGGCAGTAATAAATTGAACACCCCATTACTGGTCCTGGATCCACTTGTACAGAATCCGGTTTTACAATATCTTTAGAATTCCTAGAATTTAGTGGTTCAATCAAATACTCCATCACGTCACCTCCCTCCCTCTGTTATCTTTTTATTTTTTCTTAATATCTTAGTTTTTTTAAATTTCTTATCACAACAAGAACACCTTATAGCTTATATTATAATTTATTACTTATTTAACCATTAAATGGATGTGTTTAATAAGCCTTCTATCATATTTCCATATTATAGCAAAATGCTCTAACACATATCTCATGTAGTTTACCTTCCCATGTTTTACTGGAACTTAGTTCTTAATTCTTTCTGTCATGAGGTGGATGTCATTTCTGTTTCTTTCAAAACACTCAGTTAAATAACCTGTTTTTAAGCCCAGAAAAATCAATTATCGATTGCATTCCTTTTGCGTTACTAAACTTTTCCTACTAGTTATTATAATATACATTTTTCTCAATGTCTACTATACTTTAGTATAGTTTTTATTACATTTCCAGTTAAGGTTTACATAAATAAGCAAAATAATTATACTAAAGTATAGCCCTAAATTTTAGTCCATATCTATCAAACCTAATTTAATAGCCTTCACTACTGCCTCTTTGAGATTTTTTACCTCAAGCTTCTCTACTATTTTTCTCTTGTGATATTTCACAGTCACAACCCCTATTCCAAGAACTTTTGCTATATCTGATTCTCTGTATCCTTTTGCCTCTAATGCCAGTATTTTTGTCTGGCTGTCATTTAATTTTATCTTTATCTTATTTAGCTCTTTTTCTTTTACTATCTTTTCATACTCAGTTGCTATTTTCTCAGCTAGCAGTTTTATTACCATTGATACTTCATCCGCAATCTTTTTATCAATAGTTGATATATCCACATAGCCTACTATTTCCCCATTTTCTACTATTATAGGTGAAGCAATGCAGTGCCATTTTTTGAATATGTCACAGTAGTGCTCCTGAGGTCTTACATACACTACCCTCTTTAATCGCATTGCCATTGAAATCGCATTTGTCCCACAGCTTTCCTCTCTAAGGAATATTCCCGGTTCAAAGCCTGAGTCTTTTATACACTTTTTCTCTTTTGTGCTGCATTTTACATCCAACAAATATCCTTCAATATCACTGAGCAAAAATAAATACTCACCTTTTACCCAATCCTCTTCTACACTCATACGAAAAGCTACTATGAGTTCTTTATTTTTATGTATTTTCTTTTGCAAATCTTCTGGATTTAATATCACTAATGGCAGAGTTATTGAAGGGTCAATACCAATTTCCCTACATCGCTCATATGAAGAAATTAGTTCCTCCTGTGGACATAAAAAATTCATTTTTATACCCCCAAAAAGATTGAACCGTTTTTTAATATTATACAATATTTAGAGCAAGATTTGTGAAATTTAGAACGAAAGTGTCATTTTGGGGAATGAAAATGCATTTTTCGCCTAATATTTTACAATTGGTAATTATAAAAAAATCGAGGAGAATACTCTCCTCTTAGGCTGTAGACAAAGTCAAATTGAAAAATTTCTGCTTAATTGCCAGCACTTGAATAATGCCTTAAAGCCAAGTTCCAAACTTTGTATGAAATTAAGAAAAAGAGGATCGAAACTACAGGAGTTATTAATACTAGCATCAAACCATATTTATAATTTGCTATATAAAACAAACTGGGATAAAAAGCTGTAAAACCAATTGGAATCAAAACTGTAAAAACAATTTTGAGGATATCGTTGTATATTGTGATTGGATATTTTGAAAATTCAAAAAAATCCATTACAAGGTTGGATAAACCTGTTTCGCCAATTGTAAAAAAAGAAATTGAAGAAGATATTAGTCCCAAGGAAGCATATATTAAACTTCCTGAAAGAAGTAATACAGGCAAAAAGATTAATTTTATTGACACTATTTTCAGCCTAACAATGGCAATTATAAGAACAATTATGCCAAATATTAAATCTCCTATCCCATCTTCATCAAAAGAGTCTGCCATTATCTGAAATATGACATCAACCGGTTTTAATAAAAAACTATCTAATAAACCTGTCCTCGTATAGAAAGGCAGTGAAATAGTATTTATAAAAAAGCAGTGCCAAATTGCAAAACTTGTACTTGAAAAACCGTATAAAAATAAAATTTGATTGAAGTCCCATCCTTTAATATTGTCAATAAAGTGAAATATAAAAAAGATTATTAAAAGGTTTATCAAGTTCTTTAAAATCAAGGCAACAATTCCAAAAAGAAAATCAGCATCGTATTCCATAAAAGAGCTTATATTTATCTTTGTAAAGTGAATATAAAGCTTTATGTACCTCAAAAGCATATTTTTCATATATTAACCACCTTGTACCTTTATTTTCTTTAAGGCATTTCTATAGACAAGAACATACAATAAAAGCAATAAAGCAATTGATACAGTTTGATATTTTACTACATTACAAAAATCATAATTGGCTTTATTCATAATAAACTCTATGGGTGTAAAATAAATTATTCTAAAAGGAAGCCAATCAACTATCTTTCTAAAAACAGGAGGATAGAGAGATATTGGCATCAATCTTCCTGAAAATATTCCCACTATGACATATTTAAAGCTTTGTATTCCCCAAGTACTGGTGGTATAAAAAGCTATAATCCCCATCAGCAGTTCAAAAAAGAACACAAAAACATATGACAGTAAAAGTATAAGTGCAAATTGAAAAAATCTTAAAACTGTCAGTTCTAATTTATAAGGAAGAAGAACCAACAGAACTATAAAGATGAATCCCCCATTTATTAATAACCTATATGCACTTTTGCCCAGAGATTCATAAAATAGCTGTGTTTCAATTTTAACTGGTTTTAAAAGTAAATGAATGATGTCTCCTGTTCTAACATGAAAAGCTATTTTACTACTTACATCCGTTGGAAACACGTAACTTATAATCTGGGCTAAAAAGATATAAAAAATAATATCATTAAAACTATACTGTTTTATATCGCCGGAATGATATATAGCCCGCCACAAAAAATACTGCATAATTAGGTAAAGCAGACCAGATAAAAAACTAAAAAAGGTACCTAATCTGTAAATGTATTGGCTTTCAAACCCTATTTTTATCAATTTAAAACCCAATTTTGCCTTTGTAGAGATTGTCTCCATTTTACCTGCCCCTATCTTTATTTTGAAGACAAATTTGTTTTACAATATCTTTAAAGTCAGGATATTTTATTTCTACTCCTAACACAGTATTGTAACTAAATACATCTGTAAGCACTTGAGGCACTAAATCTTTAGAAACGTTGTCAACCTTTAAAAAGTTTTTAGATATACTAAAAAGCAAACTTTTTACACTTTGTGGTATTACTGCTTCTTTGTTTTTCAGTGTAAAGATGATTTGGCTTCCAACTTCTAATGTGTTTAAAACTTCATCTTTTGAAGCATCAAGGAGAATCTTACCTCTATCCAAAATTATTATTCTATCACTTACCTCCTCAATGTCAGATAAATCGTGGGTAGTGAGAATAATTGTAACTTTCTTCTCTTTCTTGATTTCTTTTAAAAAATGAAGTAAGGCCTCTTTGCTAAAAACATCTAAACCTATGGTAGGCTCATCTAAAAACACAATCTCCGGCCCGTGTAGAAAAGCAGCGCATAACTCAGCCCTCATCTTTTCACCTAAACTCAATGTCCTTACTGGTCTATGCATAATTTCTTTTATATCAAGCACTTCAGAAAAATAATCAAGCCTTTCTTTAAAAACTTTATCATCTACATTATAAATTTCCTTCAGCAAGCTGTAAGACTCATAAGCTGGCAGGTCCCATCTTAACTGGGTTCTTTGTCCAAATACTGCCCCAATTCTATAATTGTTTTTCATTCTATGTTTTGAAGGAATATTGCCAAATACTCTGACCACACCCTCTGTAGGCTCTAAAATCCCTGTTAAAATTTTTATGATTGTGGATTTTCCAGCCCCATTTACTCCAATTAGCCCTACACTTTCACCCAAATCAATAGAAAAGCTGACATTATCTAATGCTTTAACTTCTTTTACACCTTCCCTACTCCATAGTCTTTTAAAAATCCTCCCAAGACTTTTCCCTTCATAAGCGCAATAAACTTTTGTTAAATTCTTAACCTCAATAACTCTCATTTGTATCCTGGTCACCCAAACTGTACAAAAATGTACAGTTTAGGCAGCTGGGGTATTTGTAGTCCGCCCTTCAGACTTTCCCAGCCCCAGCAGGCGGTTTTTGGGAAAGCCATAGCCCCTGCCCCAAGAAGCAGGAACTTGCGCCCTCACGGGTCTCCCCACTTGCCCTGAATTAGTAATCCTTTCAGGGTAGAGAAGTCTCTTGGTACCTTCTCAGGAGAGAATGGAGTCACCACCGCTACCTTGAGAACTTGCCAGAAATCATAGGTACTAAAACTTGTTCCATCCAGAGGTTTCAGTACCCTTTCTGACTCACTCTCAAGGCTTTGTAAAAATTCTATTGCTTTGTCTATTTCTCTCAAATGCTTTTTCTTTAAATGTCTGTTTTTGACTGTGTTTTTTATATGCTCTTTTAATTCTTCTAATTCCTTTTCAGTCAATGTGTTGAGAAAGTTTATATAGTTATTCGGTATCTTTTCTTCTTTACCTAACCCTCTTCTTGCTATTACATAGGCTGCTGCTGTGTCTTTTGTTATCATATACTGTGGTGCATATTTCAACATCCCTATTATTGAGGTGTAAGAAGGATTGACTTCTATTACTTCTATCCTTTCTCTTCTTGCTAATGTTTTTATTTTTGAAAGAAGTGATTTATAGCTAAAATTATGTCTTATCCTTCTTGATTTTCTCCCTGAAAAGTCCCCTCTTTTGCCTTTGTCTTTTATTTCTAATTCTTCAATTACAATTGCTTTTCCTTTCTCTTTTGCTATTTTTACTATTTCATGAGCATACTGCCATCTGAAATATTCTCTTTTGTCTTTATTTCCACTTGCAAGCTCTGGCATTGACATATTCCCATAGCTTATTAGATTCCCTTTTTCATTTGTCTCTGCCCATGATATGTTGTCTGGATATGCATTTATATCTATCCCTATTGCTCCTTTTTCTTTTGTTATTTTTATTTCTGGATATTCTTCTTCAATAGCAAAATAAGCGTATATATTGCCATTTTTAAGTTTTAATTCTACAGAGTATGGCATGTTTGATTTGGCAATTTCCTGAAGTATCTCTTCTCTGTTTTTATTCTTCTTCCATCCCGCCTGTATCTTCGCATATACGTACTTTCTTTCCCCTACATTTATCCTTAAAAAAGTGCCATTTTTTCTTACTTCTATTCTTGTGTTGAGATTTCCTTTTTTGCTTTTATCCCCTCTTGAATAGAGATTCCCTTTTCTTTTCTCATGCCACCTAATTTTTAATTTTTTATATGCTTTCCCGTTTATATGGCGTTTTTGTAGTTTTTTAAATAATTTTCTTCCTCCAAAGATTACTTTCTTCGGATTACTCCCTAATTCTTTAGAGGATTCTAATGTGCTTCTTGCTTTCATTATTGCATCATCTGCATATCTTGAGTTTAAGTTAAATGTTCCCTGAAGGTCTCTTTTTAATGTGTTTCTATTATAACCTTCTAAGAGTCTCTTATATGCAAATCTCATACAAGAAGACCATCTTCTCATTAAGTCTAATACTATTTGTTTGTCTTCTTGATTTAGAAAAATGAGTTTAGCCTGTATTACTATCATGCTTTTTGCCACCCCGTTGTCCGTAAATTCTTGCTGCGAAAGATGTTACTATTGCTATTAAGTCTTCTGCTAGTTCTTTATTTGCATCTTCTTCGTTTTCTTTCCCATTTAAAACTATAAGCTCCACTCCAAAGCTTTCCATGAAAAATTTGAGATATTCAAAGCCAAATCTCGCTAGTCTATCAGGATATTCTATTACAACTTTTTCAACTTCTCCTCTTTTTATCTTGTTCAAAAGCTTTAATAAGCCTCTTCTATTTTCATTTACTCCACTTGCTATTTCGGATATGACTTCATACTGCCATCCTTGGGAATTAGCGTATTCTTCAAGCCTTCTAATTTGATTCTTAAGATATTCTTCTTGTTTCTTTGTGGACACTCACTTTAGGTTTTGGTTTTTCTTCCAGCATGCCTAATAACTTCTCTATGTCTTCTTTTTTGTATCTTCTTCTCCCTTTTGGTGTCCTAACTGGGGTTATTAAGCCTTCCTTTTCCCAGTTTATTAATGTAATTCTGCTTATATCATACAGCTCTTTAACCTTTTTTATAGTTAATAACATTTATCATCACCCAATCAAAATTATGTCATTTTTTACTACTAATTTCAACTGTTTTAACCTCCTCTTTTCCTGGCACTTAATAAATTTACTTAATCATTACGATATTACTTTTTCAGAATTACTTGTGCTATAATCTTAATATAATTTTGATTTGATACGGAACTCGGTTTTCCTGCAAAGGTAGAATAAAAAAAGTGGAGGGTTAAAGATGTTTCCAATCAGGGATAATATACCAAGCAGACGACCACCCCTCATTACGCTCCTGCTCATAATAATAAATTCGCTCATCTTCTTCACTCTTTCAAGTGCTTCATACAGCACTTTTGCCGGGTTTGTTTACAAATACGGGCTTATACCGGCAAAAATTACAAAACTGGTTATATCCGGTGTACCGTTTTCCGGCAGCGACTTATACCCTTTTATCACCAGTATGTTTCTTCACGGTAACACATTTCACCTAATTAGCAACATGTGGATACTCTGGCTGTTCGGAGATAATGTTGAAGATAGGATGGGTCATATAAGATTCCTCATTTTCTACATCCTTAGTGGGGTAATCGCAGGTGTATTTCACCTGGTTTTTAATCCCATCTCACCAGTGCCGGTGGTAGGGGCTTCTGGAGCTATTGCAGGCGTTATGGGTGCTTACTTCGTATTATTCCCGTCGGCAAGGATAATCACCCTGGTACCAACCTTTTTCCTGGTTCCAGTCTTCCTCCCGATACCCGCCGTAGTCTATCTCTTCCTATGGTTCCTGACCCAGCTCTATTCCGGCACGGTCTACTCTGTCATTGGTGGTACAACGGTTGGTGGAATAGCCTGGTGGGCGCACATAGGAGGATTTATCAGTGGTGTGTTGTTAAATAGGTTGTTCCTTAGAGATAGGTATTAATTAACTCGTGCTCACAATGGCGATTTCTCCACAGTCCCAAGGAAGCTAATATGTACCCAATAAACCATTTTTTCTAGCATACCTACTACTCATACCAAAAACTACCGAACCAACTATAAACCACAGCATACTTACAAGTATAAGTATCAACCACTCATTGTAAGAAATAGCAATATTACTTACTGATTTTCTCGCTATATCATTTCCCACTGTAAGTGGTATAATGCAACTAATTGCGCTGGAAGGAGATGTTTTAGTTAATGTGTCTGTTATAAAAAGAAGCAGGATTTGTATAAGTAGCGTCAATTGATTAATTCTTTTTGCTATTAGAGAAAGTCCTCCCAAAATAAGTCCCATGGCATACATCATATACCCCAAAAGGAGGAATCAGCTGTTTTTCTTAAAAAGTCAGTATCATGGGAAGCAATCAATACTGTTATCTTCATCTCCTCTCTCAAAGTCTTAATAGCACTGGTAAGTAAGATACGTGATTCTATATCTAATCCATTGGAAGGTTCATCCAAAATTAAAAGCTCCGGCTCATGAAGTAAAGAAGCAGTTATCGCTACCCTTTGTTTTTGCCCCATTGAAAGTGTACTTACTTTTCGTGTTAACAATTGTTTTGTTTTTAGAATGTCTGCATATTTTTCTATATTTTTCTTTATTTCTCCCATTGTTTTCCCCTTTATACTTCCAAAATAATAGTAATTATCAAGGACCGAAATAGCCCAGTATAAATTCCTGTTGCCTTCAAGTACTACGCCTATTTTCTCCATTATTTTTAATCGAGTTTTATCCTCAATTTTGATATTAGATATAATAACTTCACCTGAATCAGGAATTGTTAAACCACATATTATTTTGAGTAAAGTGGTTTTCCCTGCTCCATTCGGGCCGAGAAGTCCTACTATTTCCCCTTTATTTATATCCATAGATATATTGTTTAAAACTATAACCTTGCTTTTATTGTATTTTTTGTATAAATTTTTAACAGTAAGCAAATCTTTTATCCTTCCTTGTTATTGTCTATCGAAAGTATAATTACATCATTTTCTAAACCTGCTTGATTTTAGCATTATTAATGGTGCAGTTATTGAAGTGTCGATACCCATTTTACTGCATCGTTTATAAGAAGAAAGTAATTCCTTTTGTGGACATAAAAAGTCCATTTTTTATACCCCCAAAATGCTATAAACATTTTTAAAAATTTATTAATTCCATAAAATATTATACAATATTTAAAATTAAATTTGTGGAATTTGGAACGAAAAGGATAAAATAATTTTTCTGTTGCGAAAATATGACTTATCCTATATAATAATATTCAAGTTATGCTTTATCAATTTGTATTGATAAATCAGTTTGTTGACAAAGTTAAAAAATTTTCAAAGGAGAAATTTTGCATCGTCGTTCCGATGTTCCAAAGCGACAAAACTAAAGCTCGACCTTCAGGCTCCGGCAGGGTACCGGGCACAATCGGCATCCATGCCTTAAGGTGCCCGCCTCCGCCATCCATGGCTTCGGCCCTGCCTCCACCCTCGGTCTTGCTAAGTTTTGTTATCGCTTTGTAACAAGTCACTCCTTATGCAAAATATCTCCTTTGCGAAAGTTTGTCTACAGTCTGCTTTATCAATTTGTATTGATAAATTTTCGAAGTTTTTGTTATATTTTAAACAAAGGAGAGAAATAAATGGCTGATAAAATTCAAATGAAGGTTCCCCTCGTTGAAATGGACGGGGACGAAATGACAAGAATCATATGGAAATTAATAAAAGAAATACTCTTAGAGCCCTATATAGACCTCAAAACGGAATATTATGACCTTGGAATTAAAAACAGAGACGAAACAGAGGACCAAGTCACAGTTGATGCGGCATATGCCATCAAAAAATATGGTGTTGGTGTAAAATGTGCAACAATTACTCCCAATGCCCAGAGAGTTGAAGAATACAATCTTAAAAAAATGTGGAAAAGCCCTAATGGTACAATCAGAGCAATACTTGATGGAACAGTTTTTCGCACACCTATTATTGTAGAAAGTATCAAACCTCTCGTAAAAACATGGAAAAAGCCCATTACAATTGCAAGGCATGCCTATGGAGACATTTATAAAGATGTGGAATACAGAGTCGAAAATAAAGGAAAAGCAGAACTTGTTTTCGTATCAAAAAGTGGTGAAGTGTCAAAGCAGACAATACATGAATTTGAAGGTCCTGGAGTTATCCTCGGCATGCACAACACTGATGAATCAATAAAGAGTTTTGCAAGAGCATGTTTTAACTATGCCTTAGACACCAAGCAGGATTTGTGGTTTGCGACCAAAGACACCATATCAAAAATATATGACCACAGATTTAAAGACATATTCCAGGAAATATATGAAAATGAATATAAAGAAAAATTTGAAGAAGCAGGAATTGAATATTTTTATACCCTTATTGACGATGCCGTAGCTCGAATTGTAAGGTCTGAAGGCGGAATGATTTGGGCATGCAAAAATTATGACGGCGATGTGATGTCAGATATGGTAGCAACAGCATTTGGAAGCCTCGCCATGATGACTTCTGTACTGGTATCTCCTGATGGTAGATACGAATTTGAAGCAGCTCATGGAACAGTTACAAGGCATTATTATAAATACCTTAAAGGAGAAGAAACTTCTACAAATTCTATTGCTACAATTTTCGCATGGACAGGTGCTTTGAAAAAGAGAGGAGAACTTGACGGAATAGAAGACCTTGTAAACTTCGCAGATAAACTTGAAAAAGCATCCCTTCAGACAATTGAAAAGGGCATAATGACAAAAGACTTAGCTATGCTTTCTGACTTGCCAAATAAAACTGTTGTAAATACAGAAAGTTTCCTCATTGAAATTAAAAAGACATTAGAAGAAATATTATAAAAAGGATAGACAAGGGAACCGTCTCCTTGTCTATCGTTCTTTCGTTGCCTTTTGATCAATCTCTTTGATAAAGTGATCCTTCCCTTTAATATATTCCTCAATATTATAGGGATACTTTTTGGCTAATTCGTCTTTCAAGTCAGAATAGGCTTTTGCCTCATCTGGATGATTTATTAGATAATCCCTAAATCGAATATGACGTGCAATTTCGGGATTTCCAGTTTGAAAAATATGAACATGATGTGTACGATTAATATCATCCCCTTTTATGAAAAATCTCCGATTTGGGATTCCGTTTTCTCCTAAAGGAATATAGCCTTGTTGAATTAGCTTGTCATTAAATTGGTCTACTTTATCTATTTCTTTAACCTCAATTAAAATATCAATTATCGGTTTAGCTTTTATATTCGGAATAGCTGTACTACCAATATGGTGAATATCAACGATTATATCTTTCAATATTTCCCTTAATATTTCTGCTTCATCTTCAAATTTTTTCTTCCAATCTGATTGATAATCAATAACTTCTACTTTTCTCTTATTTTTCATTTAAGTTTCTTCACCCCTAAGAATAAATTTGTTAGCATGCTGCGTAAAAATAGGGCTTTTGTCAGTGATTTCGAGCTTTCCTCCTGTCATTTCTTGCATATCAATCCAGCAGTTTATAATAATCAATATTCACAAACACCGTCACAAGAAACGCAAAAACTGTAACCCAATAAACATCGCTCTTCTTCATTCCACTTGACATTTTTATTCCTATAGCTATTATAACAAACTGCCACACCATGAAGGGATCAATACTTCTCAAAAAGCCATATATTGTAGTTCCTTTTAACGAAGGGATAAATATAGCTAAAGACATATTCACATAAAGTTGTCCCGTAAAAAAGGATGCAATAAAGCATATTAGAAAATATATTAAAACAGGAGTATAGGCATAACCAGTAATTGAAAATAATTGTGCTACATCCGCTTTTCCTCTAAATACCCATTTGATTATAGCATAAAGAGCTAATACGATAAAAATCCACGAAAGTGTATTATTTATAAGCGTAGAAGTTATTACAGATCTTGGCGCCAACTTAATAGCTAAATCTATTTCCTGTGGCGTAAATCTTTCAAAAAAATTTCTGTCAATCACACAAAATACTATATAAAATTTTTCAGTTATGTTAAAATGTTATTAAAGGGGGAACAAAAAGTGTTTAACTTAAGGAAAATTTTACTATTTATAATCTTGTTAATTTTTGTTATACTGCCACTTTCTTCTTTAAAAGCAGTTCCGCCCCAAAACCCCGTTTATGTACTATCCATTGATGGCCCTATTGTACCAGTTGTCGCTGATTACATTGAAAGCGGTCTTCAGGAAGCAGAAAAAAATGGTGCAAGTTGTATAGTCATAGAACTTTCTACACCTGGCGGTTTGTATTCTACTACTCAAAAAATCGTCACAAAAATACTAAATTCTCATATTCCTGTTGTAGTATATGTCTCCCCCGCAGGAGCTTGGGCGGGCTCTGCTGGTACTTTCATAACACTTTCAGCAAATGTCGCTGCAATGGCTCCTGGAAGTAGAATAGGCGCCGCCCATCCTGTGTCAATGGAAGACGACTCTGCTTTATCAGATGTACAAAGGCAAAAACTCACTCATGACGCTGCTGCCTGGATAAGAAGCATCGCAGAAAACAGAGGGAGAGACCCCAAAAATGCTGAAATGGCAGTTATTGAAAGCAAATCTTTTACTGACACAGAAGCATTAAATGCCCATTTAGTCGATTTTAAAGCTACTAATTTAAATGACCTTCTAAAAAAAATAAACGGCCTTACAGTCAAAAATTTTGACGGCACAATTACAACTTTGCAAACTGATGGTCCAATCAAATACTTCCCAATGTCTTCAGCTCAAAAATTTCTCTTTGCAATAAGCGATCCAAATATTGCTTATCTTCTCATGAGCGCTGGTATCTTGGGCATTGTATTGGAGCTTTATCATCCTGGGGCTATCTTTCCCGGTGTGGCAGGAGGAATAAGCTTACTTTTAGGCCTCTACACACTTGGAACATTAAATGCTCAATTAAGTGGAATGCTTCTTGTCATATTAGGGCTTGTGCTTTTGGCATCTGAGGCCTTTGTGGTAAGCCATGGAATTTTAGCAGTGGGCGGTATAACTTCCTTCGTACTTGGCTCTTTAATGTTATTTAGTGGAAACCAAATGGGACTCACTATAAACAAAGGAGTAGTTTTCGCAACAGCCTTTTTCATGGCAGCTTTTGTTTCTTTCCTCTTAGCTGCTGTTATAAAAGCTCAAAAGAGAAAAGTAGTCACAGGAGTAGAAGGTCTAATTGGTGAAATAGGTATTGCAGTAAGTGATATTAATCCAAATGGCATAGTCTTGGTAGAAGGAGAAAGGTGGCAGGCAGAATCTAAAGAGTATATTGCAAAAGGCGAAAAGGTGGTCATTACAGCAGTAGAGGGTTTGACAGTTAAAGTTGAAAAAATAAAAGAGGGAGGCAGTAAAAAAAATGATTGAGAGTTTTGCATTTCTATTCACCTTATTAATAATCCTTATAAGTTTAATTTCCGCATCCATTAGAATAGTACAGGAATACGAAAGGGGCGTAATTTTTCGTCTCGGGCGCTACGTAGGTGTAAGAGGACCAGGAATATTTTTCTTGATTCCTATAATAGAGAGAATGCAAAAAGTAGATTTGAGAGTCATAACAATGGAAGTACCAACACAAGAGGCAATTACAAGAGACAACGTTACTGTTAAAGTAAATGCAGTAGTATACTTCAGAGTAATAGACCCTGCCAACGCTGTTATAAAAGTTTTAGACCACATAAGAGCAACATCTCAGCTGGCACAAACTACACTAAGAAGCGTTTTAGGTCAGTCTGACTTAGACGAATTATTATCTCACAGAGAAGAAATAAACAAGAGGCTTCGCGAGATTATAGATGAGGGAACAGAGCCATGGGGAGTAAAAGTGAATCTTGTGGAAATAAGGGATGTAGAACTACCACAAAGCATGCAAAGGGCCATGGCAGCACAAGCAGAAGCAGAAAGGGAACGCCGTGCTAAAATTATAAATGCTGATGGAGAATATCAAGCAGCGGCAAAACTTGCTGAAGCTGCCCGCATCATAGCCTCACAACCCGTTTCTCTGCAACTTAGGTATCTTCAAACTTTAAGAGAAATAGCTAATGACAGGTCAAACATAGTAGTTTTCCCAATGTCTTTAGATATTTTTCAGCAATTTTTCCCTCAAGGACAAAAAGAAAGTAAAAATGAATAGTTTTAAGCTGCTGAGTTTTCAGCAGCTTAAAACTGTAAACAAACTATTTTGCAAGATTGGCATTTTGTGAAGTAATGCGACTCGCGACAAAGCAGTAACTAAACTTAGCAAGTGTGATGACAGAGGCGAGGCTGGAGCCACGGATGGCGGAAGCGGCCACCTGAGACAAGGATGTCGAATGTGGCCGGAACCCCGCCAGAGTCTGAGAGCGAGCATTTTGCAAATAGTTGTCAATAAATGTGAAGATGCCTTTATTCTAATTGCTAACTTATAATTTTCGCCACTTCAAAACTTGTTTCAATCGTTTTTTCAATGTCTTCATCTGTGTGAGCAGTTGACAAAAAGAAGGTTTCAAATTGCGAAGGCGGCATGTATATTCCCCTTTTAAGCATCTCTCTAAAATATTTAGCGTACAAAGTAGTATTTGATTTTAGCGCAGACTCATAGTCTTTTACTTCGTGTTTATTAAAAAACATGCACATCATGCTGCCTATTCTATTTATTGTAACATCAATTCCATTTTGAACCATGCTTTCTTTTAGCCCTTTACACAATTTTTCTGCTTTCTTGTCTAACTCTTCATAAATATTGGAAGTTTCAGATAATATTTTTAAAGTCTCAAAGCCTGCTATCATTGCTAGAGGATTGCCAGACAAAGTCCCTGCTTGATACACCGGTCCATCAGGAGAAACCATTCTCATAATCTCTTCTCTTCCTCCATAGGCACCAACAGGAAGACCTCCACCAATAATTTTACCAAGCGTAGTAATATCAGGCATAATGTTGTAAAGTCCTTGTGCCCCTGAATAAGACACTCTAAAACCTGTCATCACTTCATCAAAAATTAAAAGTGATTTATACTTTGTAGTAATCTCTCTCAATCCCTTTAAAAACTCTTCATCAGGCAAAACAGTACCCATGTTTCCGGCAACAGGTTCTACAATGACACCAGCGATATTTTCACCATAAACTTTAAAAATATCTTCTACCATTTTGATGTCATTGTATCTCGCTATAATTGTGTTCTTTGCTACCTCTTTTGTCACGCCCTTTGAATCAGGCATTCCAAAAGTAAGTGCCCCTGAGCCTGCTTTTATAAGTAAGCTGTCAGAATGTCCGTGATAACATCCTTCAAATTTTACAATGATGTCTCTGCCCGTATATCCCCTTGCCAATCTTATAGCACTCATAGTGGCTTCTGTGCCTGAATTCACCATTCTAACAACTTCTACAGATGGAACAGCCTCAATTATTTTTTCTGCCATCTTAACTTCTAACTCTGTGCAGGCTCCAAAACTGGTCCCAAGTTGTGCCTGCTTTTTAATAGCTTCTACCACCTGTGGATGTGAATGCCCAAGTATTAGTGATCCCCATGAAAGAACAGTTTTCACAGAATCATCTCTTCCCAAATTTTTATCATTCTCTGTTTAAATTTCATGAATAAATCATAAGTCATTGAAAAATAATAAATCATGTATTATAATCTAAGTAAAAGATATGTGGAGGTGAAAAAATGATACATGCTACGTCTACAATTACAGGCAAAGGGCAAATTCAATTGCCTGCAGAAATCAGAAAAGCAATTGGCGCTGATATAGGAGATAACGTCATCTTCATAGTACAAGACAACAAAGAAATAGTGTTGAAATTAATAAAAAAGAAAAAGCTTTCACAATTAGGTGGAACGTTAAAATCTCAAGTAAAATTCAAAAGCATTGATGAAGAAACAGAAAATACAAAAGAAATTTGGGTAAATAAAAGAGTAAGGAGAAATAACAATGGAGAAAATATGGATTGACGCCAATGTCATTTTGAGATACCTTTTAAAGGACAATGAAGAATTTTATGCAAAAGCGTATGAAATTATGAAAAAAGCGGACAGCGGAGAATTAAAACTTCTCGTATCTCCTCTCACTATTGCAGAAGTAGTATGGACACTTGAGTCTTTCTACAAGATATCAAAGGATCAAATATCTGATACGCTTATTACCTTTATATGTTCTGAAGCTGTGGAAGCAGAAGAACGGGACACATTAATTCTATCTCTAAACAGCTATAAAGAAAATAATGTTGATTTTATTGATGCGTATATAGCTGCCCATGCAATAAATTCAGGAAACAAAAAAGTATTTACTTTTGATAAAAACCATTTCTCAAGGCTTAACGTAGAATTATTTTAACAGCCCGCTTTTTTCAATAATTTCTCTGTAAATAGCCATTTTCTCTTCTTCAGCAAAATCTTTTTCCTTTAATTCCATCCTCTTCTGATATAGTTTTTGTAATAGTTTTTCATAGTCATCATTGAAAATTGACTCCAATTTTTCTTTTATCATTCTCGAAAGAAGTGGACTTTTGCCACTTGTAGATATAGAAATAAAGTTGATACTCACGTCTTATAAGTTCTACCTTTTCTTTTGCTGCAAGCTCAATTATTCCTTCATCAAAAGAAGGAGAAATGGCAGTAACTAAAGCTTCTCCTTCAACAAGAGATAAAATTTTTCTAAGAGCAACTTTGCCACCACCTACAACAAGGCATTTTTTGTTTTTTATATTAAGCATTACAGGGTAATAAGCCATTTTGCAACATCCTTTGCAAAGTAGGTTATAACTATATATCAAGCTCGTTAAATTCCATAAAACCTACCTTTACATCTTTGGTATTTTTTAGGCTCTTTATTTTTTCTACAACCATAGTAACTACATCTTTAGTCTCTTCAACACGACTTCCATGTGCTATTATTAATAATCCTTTTCCCATAAAAATCTCTCCTTTTTTATAATGACACACTTACAAAGCAAATGAGTGCAGTAAGCTCTGCCAATTCATTTACTGCACCTAAAGTATCCCCAGTCATACCACCTATTCTCAGCGAAATATATTTTGATACAATATAAGTAACAAAAAGCGATATAGTAAGTATTTTTACAAAAACCGCTAAAGGCAGTATAAAATAGCTTGTAGCAATTGAAATAACAAAAGCTATAGCAAATTCCCTTATCCCTACTTTACCCAGCATGAGTCCTCCAAGGCCTTCTCCACCTCTTGCAGATTTACTTATCATCATAGAAAATACAATTGACAATCTCCCAATAATTGGGGTAATTAAAAGTGCTGTTAAAGTAATATTTTCGTGTATATTGGTGAGAAATAATATCTTTAAAATAACCATAAAAACTAAAACTAAGACTCCATTTGTGCCAAGCCTTGAATCTCTCATTATCTCAAGCATTCTCTCTTTATCTTTATTGCTGAAAAGACCATCAAAGGTATCTGCAAGCCCGTCAATATGCATTGCTCCTGTTAAAACATAAGAAAAAGCTACAATAAAAGTCATTACAATTTCCCGGGAAAAGAAATTTTTTAACGCAAAGTACAAAAGTGAAAGAATAGACCCTATGACAATTCCAACTACAGGAAAATAAGATGCTATTTTATAAAACTCACTTTTTTCAGCATCAATTTTTATTGGTATAGGAAGGCGTGTCATAAATTGCATCGCAAGTACCAATCTTTTAATTTCTTCCATAAAAATGTTGCATCCCTTTCAATCATCCCTTTATTTTAAGAGGTATTCCTGAAACCATTAAATAAACTTCATCTGCAGCATCTGCCACTTTTTTATTCATCCTGCCTGCTATATCTCTAAATATCCTGCCAAGTTTGTATTCGGGCACTAATCCCATTCCCACTTCATTTGTCACAAGAATTATATCCCCTTTAAAGTCCTTCTTAGCACTTAATATCTTATCTACTTCGTCAGCAATTTGCTTTTCTATGTTATCAATCTCCTTCAACTCTACTTTTTCCCATGTTAAGTCAACTTCCATTAATAGGTTTGTAATCATAACTGTAAGGCAGTCAATCAATGCGACTTTGGCATTGCTTTTTGATATTACATCATATAAATTTTTGTAGACTTCTTTTGTCTGCCAAAAAGGTGGCCTTCTCTCTTTATGCCTTTTGACTCTTTCCTTCATTTCTTCGTCAAAAGGAATAGAAGTAGCTATATAAAGGACACTGTTTCCTCCTTTTTCTAAAGCCAATTTTTCAGCAAATTCACTTTTGCCAGACCTTGCACCACCTGTGATCATAACAAGGCTCATTATATTACAACCCTTTCTTTATCTTCTACTAAATCTTTTATATCTATTTCTTTCAAAGCCTGTATCAATTTTTCATTGTCTTCATGTCTTTTTATAGCAACTCTAAAAAAGCTTTTATCAAGATACCTAAAATTAGAAGCATCTCTTATGAGAATTCCTTTTTTTAAAAGTATTTGTTTAAGGTCATTTACCCTTCCTGTTCTTAACTTTAACAATATAAAATTTACTTTTGTATCAAAAGCAACTAAATAATCAATTTTTCTTAAAGCATAAAGCATATACTCTATTTCTTTATTTACATATTCCCTTGTTTTTTCTATATAAGCTTCATCTTTAAATATTTCTCTCCCCACAGCATCTGCAAGAGCATTTACTGTCCAAGGCTCTTTATACTCTTCCAGTTTTTGTATTAAAGAAGAGCTCCCAATCCCATATCCCAGCCTCAACCCCGGCATACCAAAAAATTTCGTTGCCGCTCTTACAACAAACAATTTATCATGCTTTTTTATAAGAGGTAAAGCTTCATAATTTTTATAGTCTTTCATAAATTCAATAAAAGCTTCATCTATCATGACAGGCATGTTCAAAATCTCAGCTTTCTTTAATAAAATTCCTATTTCCTCTCTAATTATGGCTTGTCCTGTAGGATTGTTAGGATTCCCAATGATTAAAGAATCCGCCTCTTCCATTTGGGAAAGAAGCTTTTCGAGATTTATTTTAAATCCATAGTCTTCTTCCAGCCTGAAATATATCGGTTCACCACCGTTTATGTGGACTGCCCTTTCATATTCCAAAAAAGCAGGAGACGGAATGAGGGGTCTTTTCACCTTAAATGCTCTTACAAAAAGATGTATGAGCTCTGTCGCCCCATTCCCAACAATTATATTTTCTTGCGAATACCCCACATACTGTGAAACAGCCTCTTTAAGTTTTCGATATTTTATATCCGGATATTTCGTTAAATCAACTTTTTTGATAATATCAAAAATCCATTCCGGAACCCCAAGAGGATTTATATTTGAACTAAAATCAATTATTTCTCCTTCATAATCATAAACATTTCCACCATGCTCATAAGGCTTCATTTAAACACCTTCTTTCGTTTGCGCTAAATCAGCACACCGATATATGTTAAGGGTTTATCTGTCAGTCCTTTAATAGATACTGTATCTTCCTCACTGTGCACTACAAGGCAGCAGGTGGATGGCCCTCCTGATTTTAATACATCAAGATATTGTGGAAAATTTGCCTCCACCTTTAATCCTGATATCTTCTCTAATATGCCAATTTCATATTTTATTCCTTTTGAACCCACAGGTATTGCTTCTATTATTTCTTTAGAGTTGGAAATTTTTATATAGTCTTTCAATGTAAGCACATCCTTTGAGCTTAAGACCTCACTTCCCACGCGGGGATATCCTAAAAGAGAAACATGCATACCTGCTTTAACTTTTTTTATCTTTAAATCGCAAACATTTGCTTTTGCTATTACAGTGATTCCTATACCTGTCATAGATGTGGGAAAATTTTCTTCAGTACTTCCTGTAAAAACTACGTCTGAAAGTCCGTTCTCTTCAAGCTCGCTTTTTATGCCTCTTAAAATTTTTTGCCCTGTTGGATTCATTTCAACGGATAAAGTATCTGATATGACTAAGGGTTTTGCTCCTACACACAACACTTCCGAAAGAGCCACTTTTACAGTAGTCCTTCCTACAATCTCTTCATCAACTTTTAACACATCATGCTCTTTATTCCCTATTGCTCCGAGGCTGTCACAAGATATCACATATGCTACATCATTTTCATAAATTATCACTAAATCTCTGTATCTCTCAATCACTTTTTATTCCCTACTCCTTTTCGATATCGCTTTGTAAACCAATGCTGCAAGAAATACATTTGCAAATGACGCAATTGTTAGTGGTAATACCCATGCCGCAAAAAATCCCCATCCGAATATGGGCACAAACAAAAGGGTTGCAACAGGACCATTTAATATCGTAGCAGCGATTACTGCAATATAGATGTTAAATTTTCGATAAAAAAATTTAAACAAATAGGCGTATAATGCCATTTGCACTGCTATGTATATGTGATTTGTAAGCCCTAAAGGAAATCCAGAAGTAATTGCTGTAAGCATATGCCCTAAACTTATCACAAGGGCTCCATACCAACCTCCAAGGTATAATGCGGCAAAGTATCCTGGCATTGAATCGAAAGCAACTGTGTTAAAAACTTTTATGAGAGCACCTATTGCACTTAAGGCTATAAGCATAGCAACAAGAGTAAGAGTCTTTACATTTTTTAATGTATTTGCTTTTTCTTTCACATCAATCTCCTCCCTATATAAAATACTACAAGCCCCAAAAATGAAGTCATGTACATTATTTTGATGCTGTCTTTTATATGTTGGGGGGTAATTTTTTCTTTTCCATCCCCAAGAGTTGGTTTAATTTCAGGCTTTCCAAAATAATAATTAAGCCCTCCCAGTTGTATATTTAAAGCACCGGCAACTGCTGCTTCTCCGTGAGCACTGTTTGGACTTTGATGTTTCAACCTATCTCTTAAAAAAATCCTCCAACTATTTTTATAATCATAGCCTAAGAGAAAAGCAGCCATAACAATCAAAAAACCTGTTATGCGAGCAGGGATAAAATTTAATATGTCGTCAAGTTTTGCAGAGGCAAAGCCTAAGTCGAGGTACTTTTCATTTCTATAGCCTACCATAGAATCAAGAGTGCTTGCTGCCTTATAAAAGATAGCCAGCGGCGCACCTCCTATAAACGCGTAAAACATAGGGGCTATTATACCGTCTGATATATTCTCTGCAACTGTTTCTATCGCTCCTCTGGATATATTCTCAACATCAAGCCTATCTGTATCCCTACTGACTATATAAGATAATCTTCTTCTTGCTTCAACTATATCACCCTTTATCAACGCTTCGTATACTCTTCCAGCAGCTTTACCAAGGTCTTTTGTAGCAAGGCAGGTATATATAATTAAAACGTCGAAAGCATACTTTAAATATGGGTGTATAAGTCCTGCAATATAAAGTAGTGTATATGTTGCTGCAAATGCCAAAGTTACTGTAAATCCACACAGCATAAAACCTGCTATTCTTAAAGCTCTGCCATTTTTAGCATATTTTCTAAGTATACTCTCTAAATGTGATACCACTTTCCCTATAATTCTTACAGGATGAGGATATCCTTCAGGGTCTCCTATCAACAAATCTAATAAGTAAGCTAATACCACTTCCATTAATCTTTATACCTCTCCATAATTTCATAGACTTTTTTCATGTCGATACTTTTTCTCACAATATCTGCAAGCTTATCATATTCTCTTTCTTTAAATTCTTTGTAATCAATAATTTCCTCTATAGGAGAAAGTCCTTTTGATTTTCTCACAATATTTATAAATTCCCTGACAAGCTCTCTGTTTTCAAAAATTCCGTGTATGTAAGTTCCAAACACTTTTCCATCATCGCTTATACAACCGTCATAGACTTCGATTTTTTCTCCATTTCTATGAGTTATTATTGAAAAAGGCTGACAATCTCCCAAAATTCGACTTTGCCCCATGTGTATTTCATATCCCTCTACAGCAATATTTCTAAGAGGTGATAATATTGATGGTAAATTATTGCGAATAACCGCCTTAATTTGGGTTGTTGTCTTTTCATTTTCAATTACAGTCTCTATATCCAAAAGTCCAAGTCCCTCAATTTCTGAAGTTGTACTTTCAATTCTTCCCGGGTCTTTAATGACTTTTCCCAGCATTTGGTATCCTCCACAAATGCCGACTATAAATTTACCTTTTTTTCTCATTTCAAAAATTTCCTTATCAATCCTATATTCTTTTAATGCTTGCAAATCTCCAATTGTGTTTTTTGTTCCCGGAATTATAACCACATCACAATCTCCAATCCTTTCCCCTTTATTCACATAGCGAAGCTTTATTCCGGGAACTTTAGCAAGAGGTTCAAAATCCGTAAAATTCGATATGTGGGGAAGATTTATAACTGCAATCTCTATATCTCCTTCTGTATTCCTACGATAAAATCTCTCCGTCGCCCCATCCTCTTCATCAATGTGCACATCCATATAAGGGACAACACCTAAAACCTTTTTGTGTACAATGTTTTCTAACATCTCCAAACCCGGCTTTAATATTTCAATGTCTCCTCTAAACTTGTTTATAAGTACACCTTCAATGCGATTTCTCTCATTTTCTTTTAAAAGGAGCAAAGTACCAGCTATTGAAGCAAATACACCGCCTTTATCAATATCTCCTACAAGAAGTACTGGTGCATTTACCATCTCTGCCATACCCATGTTTACGACATCTCTATCTCTTAAATTTATTTCTGCAGGGCTTCCAGCGCCTTCTATTACTACAATGTCATTTTGACTTGCAAGAAAATCAAAGTCCTCTTTAATAAACTTTAAAAGCTGTGGCTTAAATTGGTGGTATTCGGCTGCAGACATGTTTTTATAAACTTTGCCTCTTAAAACAACTTGGCTTTTTTTATCAGAACTGGGCTTTAGAAGTATTGGATTCATGTGATAAGAAGGCTTAACTCCTGCCGCTTCCGCCTGCATAGCTTGTGCTCTTCCTATTTCTAGTCCTTCATCGGTTATATAGGAATTCAAAGCCATATTTTGAGACTTAAAAGGGGCTACTCTGTAACCATCCTGCTTGAAAATTCTGCAAAAAGCGGCAACCAACAAGCTTTTGCCAACAGACGATGCGGTCCCTTGTATCATCAATTTAAGTACCATATTAATCCTCCTGAAAAGCATTTGAGTTTCGGTATTGAACACATTTGTCAACAAACCTCTTGACAGCCTCTTTATATGTGTATAAATTTATGTGAACATACGTCGCCAGGCAATTTTTATGCACAAATCCACATTCCCAAGCATTTTCTTTTCCCGGTTTATGCACAACGTATGAGGTTTTCTGTGATAAGCAGCATCTATATAATCTGGACCTACTTTAAAAGGCTGAACTTTATACCTTTTTGACAGCACTCCCATAATTCCAAGGCTTACAGTAGTTTTACCTGCTCCTGAATGGGTGCCTGCAATCATTAAAGCTTTACACAACTTTGAGTTGCTCCTTTCCATTTAGCGATGGAATGACGTAAGGAGTATGGGTGATGGGATTTTCAAACACTTCCACATCTATTGAAAAGGCTGATTTTATGTTGTTCAATGTTAAAACATTTCCGGGAGACCCAGATGCTATTATTTTGCCTTCTTTCATTATGAAAATCTCATCACAAAACTGTGAAGCGAGGTTAATATCGTGAAGCACAATAATTACAAGTATCCCTTTTAAGGATAAATCTTTTACAAGAGACAGTATTTCAACTTGGTATTTTATATCAAGTTGAGAAACTGGCTCATCCATGAGTAAAATTCGAGCTTTTTGTGCTAATGCCCTTGCTATATACACTCTTTGCCTCTCACCGCCGCTTAACTCTTTTATGCTTTTGTCTTTAAACTGCCATGTATTTGTAATTTCCATGCACTCTCTTACAATATCTCTGTCTTCTTTTCTCTCCGACTGAAACCTTTTAAGATAAGGAATTCTTCCCATCATTACTACGTCATAACAGCTAAATTCAAAGTCGTAAACTATATCTTGAGGCACATACCCTATATATTTTGCCTTTTCTTTTATAGTAAAGTCTTTGATATTTTTCCCTAACACAAAGACATTACCATAAGTTGACGTCAAATACCCTGATATATTCTTTAAAAGTGTAGTCTTGCCACTTCCATTTGCACCAATTATCCCTATCACCATATTTTTATTTATGGTGAAATCTATCCCTCTTAAAACTTCCCTTTCTCCATAAGAAAAATGTAATTTATCCACCTGTAAAATAACCATATCATCACATTCCTTCACTTTTTTGTTTGCTCTTTATTAACAGATATAAAAAGAATGGTCCTCCAAATGCTGCTGTAATTATCCCAATTGGAATTTCCATTGGCTTTAAAATAATTCGTGCTAATAAGTCTGCAAAAGTTAAAAATATCGCTCCTGATATAGCACTAAAAGGTACCAAAACTCTATTGTCAGGTCCTACAATAAGCCGTGATATGTGGGGCACAATAAGTCCAACAAAGCCTATAATTCCACCAACTGACACAGCAGTTGCAGTCACCAAAGACCCTGTAATAAGAATTATTTTCTTGACTAGTTCTGTGTTGACACCTAAATGTTCGGCAACTTCTTCTCCTGTCAATATCGCATTTACATCCCTTGAAAATATATACATCACAAAAGAGCCAATTACTATTATAGGAGTAGTAAAGACCACACTATTCCAATTTATGAGGCTAAATCCTCCCATAGTCCAAAAAACAATTCGAGAAAACTCATCATGGTTTAAAAGCATCATGAGAGAGATAATTGCAGACATAAAAGCACTTATAGCTATACCTGCCAATAACATTGTGGTCATGGATACTCTTGTGCCAGTTTTAGAAATAGTGTATACGAAAAATACAGTCATTAAAGAAGTAATAAATGCCATAAAACTAAGTCCAAATATTCCAAGTCCTAATATTATCGCAATAGTAGCTCCAAAAGCCGCTCCTGATGATACACCCAATACATAAGGGTCTGCCATTGGATTTCTCAAAAGCCCTTGAAAAAATGTCCCAACAACAGAAAGTCCCATACCTACAATCGCAGATTCAATAGCTCTTGGAAGTCTTAAATTAAGGATTATTGTCCTAGAGGTTTCACTGCCACCGCCCAAAAAAACATTTAAAATCTCCTGCAGGGGTATTTTTACCGCCCCTGCAGAAATTGATAAAATCATGGTAAAGACAAGCAGTGAAAAGGCTGTACCAAAATATATCCCTTTTTTTACTCCCACTTTACTTAAATGCCTCCGGATGTAAGAATTTTGCGATTTCTTCAAGTCCTAAAACAATTCTATTAGAAGCTCTTGATATTATGTCGTCATTGCTTATCACAAATACTTTGTCATTTTTAACAGCATTAGTATCTTTATATCCTGCCATGTTTTTAATGTCTTTCACATCCCCTGCATGAGGAGAAGTTATTATCACATCAGGATTTTTCTTGACTAATTCTTCTACGCTGTACTGCGCCCAACCATTTACATCCTCTGCAACGTTTTTGCCACCTGCAAGGTTTATAAGCTCATCAATAAATGTGCCTTTACCTGCTGTCCAGTTTCCGTCAAGAGATACCAGATAAAATACGCTGACTTTTGGAAGCTCTTTGACTTTGTCATTTATTTCTTTTATTTTATCTTGCATTTGTTTAATTAACTCTTCGCCTTTTTTCTCAGTTCCTGTTATTTGGCCTATTATTCTTATAGACTGGTATATCTGGTCAATGTTTTTTGCCTCCAACATTACAACAGGTATACCCATTTTTTCTAAAGATTCCATTTGCTCTTTACCGGAAAGAGTGGAAGCAAATATTATATCAGGCTTTTGAGCAGTAATCGCTTCTACATTTGGCCCTTTAAACCCCCCACTTTGGGTACATCCTTGACCTCAGGTGGATAATTGTCAAAGTCTGTAACACCCACTACTTTATTTCCTGCTCCTAAAGCATATATAAGCTCTGTTGTAGAAGGTGCAAGAGAAACTATCCTTTGGGGTTCTTTCTCTATAGTTACTTCTCTTCCTAAAAAGTCTGTAACTTTTAAAGGAAACTGTGTTTTTACAGTTTCAGTTGCTGTTTGAGATGTATCTTGTGGCTTTGTAGCATTGTTTGTTGAACAAGCCGCCAGTGAAAACATTAAAGCAAAGACTACCAATAAAGCAAGTAAACCTTTAAATTTTCTCATAAGTACCCTCCTAATTTAAATTTTTCAAGTATCAAAAAAAGGTCTACCCCACGGAGGTAGACCTTTTTTGCCAAAATTAAGCATAAAAATTCCATTCCACCTTCCCTCCGAAGGCGAACTTCCGAAATCTTATGGCAGGTCTCCTGGCTCGCGATTCATCTTCCACCCTGCCTTCCCACCCGGCACATCTCTTGAGTGCCAAGCAGTGGCTTATTAGGGCTTCATCCTCGCTCACAGTAGCGGGGGCTGCAGCGGATTTTCACCGCTTTCCCTTTTAACTTCTCAAGACCATAAGATTTTTTGTATTCACTTGTACACCTATATTTTACATCTACTTATCATTTAAGTCAATTCCCTTATTCATGGCTATCTATTTGCCTTGAAAAATATGTATCAAGTTTCTTATAATAGAGTCAAGGATATCTCCTCTAAGAGAACCAATGAACGATTCAATGCGTTCAACATCTACAGCACGTATTTGGTCTAATAATGCAATTGAATCTTTTGGCAATCCACCATTTCCTGCCGGTATCCTATAGTACAAATTAAGATTTTGATTTGCCCATTCTCCATCTCGTGTCGTTAATGGAACTACTATTATAAGCGGATACCTCATAGGTCCTTTTGGTACTGCTACTACAACAACCGGCCTTTTGCCTTCCTGTTCATGCCCTTTTGGAATATGAGTAGGAAAAGAAAGAAGGAGGACGTCTCCCGGTTTTATATCATTTTTCATCATCAGGTCTTCCTCCTTCAATAATTAGCCCTACTCCTTCTATATATTTGACGGGACGACCCTGTGGTGGACCTTCAGTTCCCCAGTCATACTCCGGAAGTTCTGTTAATTCCGCATTTAACCATTCTTTGTCTTCTTTTTCCATTTCTTTTTTGTTTTTTTCATTTAAATATTCTATAAAATCAATAATTTCCTTTACTTTGTCTTCTGGTAATCTATCTATATATTCTTTTGCTTTCTTCCTCACTGCATTATCCATAACTCCACCACCAATTTTTATCGATAATCTTATATTTTATTATAACCCTCACATAGAAAAAACTCAATAAAAATTAGTTTTCTGGTTTTGGTCCATAATACTGATAATAGTAAGCTTTTAACATGCCATTGTAAAGCTTTCTTTTTTAGAAGCCTCTCTTCCAAAGAGTTTCTCAAATTTTTCATGGGAAGTAAGTATATAAAAAGACCATGTGTCAAGCTTTTTAAAAACTTTTCCCATCTCTTTATAAAGTTTTTCTACTTCCTTTAATTTCCCCATCCTTTCACCATAAGGAGGATTGCATATTATAACACCATATTTATCATCTGTTTTTAAATCTTTTAATGAGATATTTTCAAAAGTTATGTATTTCTCTACACCAGCTTTACGCGCATTGTCTTTTGACAATTTGATGGCGTTTTCGTCAATGTCATATCCTTTTATGTTTAAAGTTATATCTTTTTTAATAGCACCAACTGCTTCTTCTCTTGCTTCTTTCCATAATTTATTTGATATTCTCCACCATTTTTCGGAAACAAATTGTCGTTTTAAACCTGGTGCGAGATTTATTCCAATCATAGCTGCTTCAATTGGAATCGTTCCAGAGCCACAAAAAGGATCTATCAAAGGTCTATCTGGTTTCCAAAAGCTCAGCATTATCATAGCGGCAGCCAAAGTTTCTCTCAAAGGTGCTTCATTGGATATGACTCTATAGCCTCTTTTGTGTAAACCGTCACCACTCGTGTCAATCATAAGTGTTACCTTGTCTTTCATTAATGAAAATTTTATTTTATAAGTTGCGCCGTTTTCTTCAAACCATTCTTTTTTGTATTTCTTCTTAAGCCTTTCCACAACAGCTTTTTTAACTATTGCCTGACAGTCAGACACGCTGAAAAGCTTGGATTTTATTGAATAACCCTCCACAGGAAACCTGCCATCTTCAGGTATCCAATCTTCCCAGTGAAGAGCCTTTGTACCTTCAAAAAGTTCTTCAAAAGTTGTGGCAGTAAATTCCCCTATTTTTACGTATATTCTCTCTGCCGTTCTAATCCAAAGATTAGAACGGCATAAAGCCATCTCATCGCCTACAAAAGTGACTTTTCCATTCTCTACAGTGACATCTTTATACCCTAACTCTTTTACCTCTCTTGCAGTTATTGCTTCAACACCAAAAAGAGTAGATGCTATAAATTCTATTTTTGACATATTTTATCTCCTTTTGCCTCTAAGTTTAACTAATTCAACCTTATTATATCACTTGCATCTATAAATATATATCATTTTTTCCCTTTTATCTTGTTTTTATTATGATATAATTAAAATAATAATAAGTTAATGATAGATGATGGAGGGTATTTTATGCCATTGCCCGAAAAAAATAAAAAATATACTTATGCCGACTATTTAACCTGGTCTGAAGAAGAAAGATGGGAAATTATTAATGGTGTTCCCTATCTACAAGCAGCTCCAACATGGCAACATCAAGCAGTATTGTTAGAACTAGCAAGGCAATTTGCAAACTATCTGCAGGATAAATCTTGCAGAGTATTTACTGCTCCTTTCGATTTGCGAATACCAGAAGCAAATGAAAAAGATGAAGAAACTATCAATGTAGTACAGCCTGATATAATCATTATATGTGATAATTCAAGACTTAAAAAGACAGGTTATTATGGAGTTCCAGAATTGATTATAGAAGTAGTTTCTCCTTCAACTGGTCAAAAAGATAAAATAGAAAAGTTTAATTTATACGAAAAAGCAGGGGTAAAAGAATATTGGATTGTAGAACCCGATGAAAAGGTGGTTATGGTATTCACACTTGAAGAAGGACGTTATGGAAGGCCTCAAATGTATTCTGAAGAGGATAAAGTAAAAGTTAGTATATTTGATAACCTTGTAATTGAGTTAAAACCTGTATTTGAGAGAATTTAAAAAACAAACTGAGGGTGTTTCTAAAGTTCCCTCAGTTTGATAAAAACTAAGATATCTAGTTTAGCGGCTAGCTCCTCCGCCTCCGGCAGAACCTCCGCCGAAGCCTCCCCCGCCGCCAAAACCTCCACCGCCGAAGCCACCACCTCTAAAGCCTCCAAATCCTCCTGAGCCAAAGCTTCCTGGACCCCACCAGTCCCTTCTTATATTTCTTCCTCCTCTTCCAAAGATAATAAATATTAAAATAAGTATAATCACTACAGCAATATCTTCCCACGATATACCACTATCATTGCTACTTGTATTGACACTGTATTTGGAAGCATCCAATCCCTGAAGGTCTATATTGTACTCTTTTGCAACCCTTGAGGCTATAGCCATATAACCAGCGTATATGCCTTTAGAGTACTCGCCTTTTGCCCAAGAAGTTAAAACAAAATCGTCTAAAATCCTTCCTGCAACAGAATCCGGTATTGCCCCTTCCAAGCCATAACCTACATCAATTCTCACTTTTCCAGCCTGACCTTTTAAAAGTCTGTCTTTTACCACTAAAAGGAGAACACCGTTGTTTTTCTCCTTGTCTCCTATTCCCCATTTTCTAAAAAGGCTAAGAGAATATTCCTCAATTGGGTAATCTCCAATGCTGTCAACTGTAACAACTATTATTTGTGCCTTTGTTGCATCATCTAAAGCTTTCCCTACTTTTTCGATCTCTTCTATATCATTTTGAGACATAAGCCCCGCATAATCATATACATATTTAAATTGAATAGGTTTAGGTGGAACATCAAGAGCACAAAAAGCTATAGAATTAAAAAATAATAATAAAAAGGCAATTGCAATTAAAAAAATTTTCCTTTTCATTTTGCCTCTCCCTATCTCAATATTTTGTGAGTAACTTAATTAAGTTTTAAAAATATCATTTTTTTCGTTAAATTTAAATTATTTTAATGTATTACTGTTCATGTCTAGTATATTAGCATAGATAATAATAAGTATCAACACAAATTTATAAAATATGCTGGCTTTTTAAAAAAAGTTATACTATTATCCTGAGAATCGTTAGACCTCAAATAGGAAGAGGCAGATTTTAAAAATATTCGCATTCATGTCATAAAGAACATTATCAAACTTTTATCTCTTTTTTACAAAATTTCCTGAAGCGTTTTCCACGCAAGTAAAGCACATTTTACGCGGGCAGGAAAGTCAGATACTCCCTGCAGTACTTGAGCATCACCTAATTCATCAAGATTTACATCTTTTTTGTGCATCATGTCTATAAATTGTTGCACAAGCCTTAAAGCTTCTTTTTTGTCTTTCCCTTTTATAAGGTCTATCATCATAGAGGTTGAGGCTTGGCTTATGGCACACCCATGGCCCGTGAAAGAAGCATCTTCTATAATGTCACCATTCATTTTTAAATAAAGAGTAATATTGTCGCCGCAAAGAGGATTGTAACCTCTTTCTTTGTGGGTAGCATCTTTAAGTTCTTTTTCATGGGGAGAGTTTTCGTAATGTTCCATTATAACCTCAGAATAAAGCTGATTCAAATCGCTCATTTAAACCACTTCCTAACTTTTTTAAGTCCTTCAACAAGTGCGTCAATATCGTCAAAGTCGTTGTAGAGGTAAAAGCTTGCTCTTACAGTTGCAGGAACACCTAAGTACCTCATTAAAGGCAGACAACAGTGGTGCCCACTTCTTACAGCAATTCCTTCTTCGTCTAGTATTGTAGCAACGTCGTGAGGATGGACACCTTCTACATTGAAGGAAATTAAGCCTCCCCTTTCCTTCGCATCGTTGGGGCCATACAATTTTACAAAGTCTAATTCTTTCATTTTCTGAAGGCCATACTCCAAAAGCTCGCCTTCGTGATTATGAATATTGGAAAGCCCAATTTTTTCTATATAATCTATTGCAGAAACAAGCACACAAGCCCCTTTTACGTTGGGAGTACCTGCTTCAAATTTAAGAGGTGGGGGAGCAAAAGTTGCACGGTCTTCAAAGACTTCGTCTATCATCTCTCCACCTCTTAAAAAAGGAGGAACATCAGAAAGCAAATCTTCTTTTATATATAAAACCCCAATTCCCATAGGTCCGAGCATCTTGTGACCAGAAAAAGCAAAAAAGTCACAGCCTATTCTTTGTACATCAATCGGCATATGAGGTACACTTTGTGCTCCATCTATTAACACTTTTGCGCCGTATTTGTGGGCAATATGTGTAATCTCCTCCACAGGATTTATTATACCTAAAACATTTGACATGTGTTGCACAGCAACTAATTTTACTTTGTCAGACATTTTTTCTTTAAAGTCTTTCATAGAAAGCCTAAAATTCTCATCAAGGTGGACATATTTGAGTCTCGCCTTTTTAGCTTCCACTACCATTTGCCATGGAAGCATATTGCTGTGGTGCTCGGCTATTGTCAGTATTATTTCGTCCCCTTCGTTTATATATTTCATTCCCCACGTATATGCTATAAAGTTTATTGATTCTGTAGTATTTCTCGTAAATATTATGGATTCTTCTTTTTTTGCGTTAATAAATTTTTTTACTCTTTCTCTTGCCTCTTCATAAGCCTGTGTGGAAAGAGCACTTAAATAGTGTGGGCTTCTGTATACATTGGCGTTTAATTCTTCATAATATTTATCCATAGCTTTTATGACTTCAATTGGCTTTTGAGTTGTGGCAGCATTGTCAAGGTAAATAAGCTTTTTACCATGAGGTTTAACATTCAATATAGGAAAGTCTTTTTTAATCTTTTCTACATCAACATATTTCACTTTAAAATCCTCCTCCATATATGACCCTTTCAGGTTAATTTATTGTGAAACCAATTATTTTTAGAGCCTTTTGAGGTTTCACAATAACCTAGAGAAATTTTATCATATTGTGCATTTTAGTCCACTTCGCTTGAGGGCCAACAAGCTTTAACAAACACAAATAAGTCATTTTATCTGTTAGGGTATTCGATGTCAAAATTAATATCAATTTCCTTCCTCGCCTGTCTTAGAAAAAGTTCCCCTTCCCTAGTGAGCTCATAATATGTGTGATTGCGATGCTTAACACTTTTTCGTCGTCGATGGTAATATTTAACTATTCTTCTTTCCACTCGCTTGATTAGTCCTCTCTCCTCCAAACTTTGAAGTCGCTTTCTGCTTTCTTCTAATGATAAACCTAGGCGCCTCGCCAAAAGTTTCGCATATTCCGGCCCAAGCTTTTTGAGGTAGGTGAGGATTGTTAAATCAAGAAATTCATCTTGGTCATTGTTGAGTGGCATACTCTTCTCTCCTTTATTATGGATTTACCACTAAGTAGTTTGGTTTTTAAATACTATGACTTAGTAATAAATCATATTGCTGAGCGTTTAAATACCAAAAACTTCTTCAGCATTGTATCTCGCAATTCGAGCAATGACTTCAGGAGAAGCTCCGTTCAATTCTAAGTACCACACGGTCTTGGGTACGCTCAGCAGATCATTGGGTTTTAGATTGCTGTAATCGCTATTTAGTACACCTCGTTGGAAGCGTTCCAGATGATTCATCAATAGTTGAGAAGTGAACCCCTCTTGGCGAATAGTAAGCCCGGGAACGGCCCCAAAGTCTTCGATTAAGTCAATAATATCTAAATTAGCATGGTCTATAATCATTTTTCCGGGTTCCATCCCCACAGTAGCAGCAATCTCAATTATTTTTTCGGTAATTTCAACTCTATTCTGTGGCGGAGTATGAATGATTGCTGGAACCCTGTATTCCTTGGCAATCTTCAATTGCTCATGGAGAACCTCCTGTTCCCGCTTGTTTCCCTCATGTAGCCCGATCTCACCAAGTCCAATGACACCACTCATTTTAAGGTAGGATGGAAGAGCGTCGATCACCCTGGGCCAGTCGTCCGGTATTCCCATGGGGTGAATGCCAATGGCCACGTAAAGCTTAATATCATTTTTAGCGGCATTACTTATAGAAAGAGTTAACATCTGATGGAAATGATCAAAGAGTGTTTCTGCATGTTTTGCCCCAAAAAATAGGGAACAGCCAATAATTTTCCTTACTCCGGCCAGCGCCATACTCTTCCATCCTTCGAATGGAAGTAATGAAACATGTACATGAGAATCTACAATTTCTTTCATCAATCCTATTCGCCTGCCTTATTCTAGATCTTTTCGTGCACCTATGCACGTCTTGATTCCTCACTATTCCATGCCACCTTAACGTTGGGTTACGGGTTTTACATTAAAATTAGACCTGTATTCGGTTTCTGTCCATAATACCCTTTCAGCTACCATAGCTTCTGGGTTTAGTTTAACATCTTTTAATATCATTTCTTTAAATTTGTTATATCCCACTCTGTCAATAAGGTGTCCACCATGGATGTATTCAGGTTTGTTGTTCATAACATAAGCAGAAAATGTCTCCCAGTTTTTAAGTACACCTAAAACCACATCTTCTGTAACCCAGTTTAAAAAGATTTTTCCCATACGAGGTGTTTGCTTTCCTGTTCTGCCGCCGATCAATACTCTGTAGAATTTTTTAGGGTTCCTGGTCCAAGCACCAGTTGGACACACTAGGACGCATTCGCCACAGCCGACGCAGCAGCAGGTATCTTTCACGATTTTTCCTTTTTCTACAGATAAAACACGCGTTGCATGATGAGCACACGCTTCTACACACTTTTTACACCCTATACAGCGCTCATAATCGTATTCCGGCTTTGTAATACCAATTATACCGATATCACTAACGTGAGCTTTAGCACAGTCGTTAGGACATCCTGATATATTTAATTTTATATGATAATCGCTGGGGAATATAATCTTTTCTATTTTTCTGGCCAGGTCGGTTGTATCAATGTTAGCATATATGCAATGACGATTACCTATGCAAGCCATTATATTACGAGCTCCTATGGTCGGATACCCGTTGTCATCAACTGCCATATCAACGCCGCATAAATTTACTTCAATTTCTTCGATATATGGTCTTATATATTTGTTAACCTCATCTATATATTCATATTTGATCCCTGGTATTGAAATTGTCTGTCTGACTCCCAGGTGAAATTCTCCGTTTCCCCAAGTTTCCGCAATATGCTGAAAAAATGACAGATATTTAGCATCTATAACACCGCCGGGAACGCGTATCTGGAGCATGAACTCCCCCCGCACTTTTGACTGACGATAACAATTTCTTCGAACCTTTTTTACATCTATATCGTAACTCATATAATTATCCCTCCGATTAATCCAACAGATTTTTTGCTTTAGTATAATTAAAGACAGGCCCTTCCAGACAAACATATGTCTCATTTATCTTGCAATGGCCACACTTGCCGACGCCACAAGACATTTTCCTTTCAAAAGATAACCAGATTTTATCTTCTGCTACACCGTTCTTTAAACATTCTAAAGCGGCAAAGTGCATCATAACAGGAGGACCTACAATTACTACATTGTAATTTTCAAAGCTGTCAAATGGTATTTTCTTAATGTGTTCTGTAACAAGGCCAACCTCAAAGCCTTCTATCTTATCTTTATCAAGAGTATAAATTGTGTTAAACCTGCTTCTAAAATTATTTAAATCCTCTTTGAACAGTATACTCTTTTCGTCCTTAAATCCCGCAATGAAATACAGAGAGTGTATTTCATCTGGATGTTCATAAAAATACTTTAAAAGGCTTCTAACAGGAGAAACCCCAGTTCCACCGGCAATGACAACTAGATCCTTACCCTTAAAATCATCTACAGGGAATGAATTACCATAAGGGCCTCGCATAAATATCTTATCACCGGGTTTTAAATTAAATATTTCATTGGTAAGTTTTCCTACCTTCCGTATGGTGAGTTCTACCCAATTATCTCCCATCGAACTTACCGATATAGGGCCTTCTCCGATTTTAGGTAAAGACACCTGAAAGAATTGTCCATGTTTTACCTTTGCATTGGTTTCTATTCTGAAAGTATATTCATTTTCTGTTTCGTGTATAATATCGATTATTTTATGGGGAACTGGAAGCATTATATTTTCACTCATTTACTTTACCTCCTCAATTGATGCTGTTTACCTTATATCTTTATTTGTTGTCTCCGCTTTTTTGAGTTTTTCCACTTCATCATACAGGCGATTAATGGTAGCCGGAAAAGATATTAGTTCAGGACATCTTTCATCACATCGCCCGCATCCTACACACATGTACTCGTCTTTGAAACGAAGTTTATAGTCATAAATTTTATGCAGAGTTCTGAACCTCATCCGCTCTCCCGCGGTTTTCCTGAAACTCAGTCCACCTGCCATTGTCGTGAAATCTTCGTGCATACAGCTAGCCTGAACCCTTCTCCTCTCACCAACTTTTCCGTTTTCTGTGTATATTACGTCTAATGTGTTAAAACAGCTGCAGGTTATGCACACAGCGGTACAGGCTCCACAGCTTATACATCTTGAATTATAACTTTTCCACATATCGAGATCATAAATTTTTTCTAATAATTCATGGCTATCAATTTCAGGGATGTTAACTTTTGTCGGGTTAGAGGTAACGAATTCAGGGGTAAATTCTACTTCTCTTTCATCGGCAAATAAATTGGTAAATTCATCGTCTTTTATTTCTACCAATATCTTATCATCGCCAAATCTAACTGCTAAACTGTAGTCGTCGGTTTTATTGGAGCCCATTGAGACGCAGAAACAACTATCCCAACCTCCTTCTTTGCATTCCATTAAAATAAACTTTACTTTTTCCCGTAAACGCTTGTAGTAAATATCTTCTGTTCCTCCGTTTTTGAGAAAGATAGTATCAAGTCGTCTAAAGCCATTTATATCACAGGGGCGGACAAATATCAGAATCTTTTTGTCATCTACCTTGCTTTCCATATATTCATATTCGGTAAAGTAGAATAGCGCCTGGGTAATCGGATAAATCACTTCTTTTGGTGAAAAATCTGATTTCTCATCGTAGACTACATCCTCAATTGAGTTAATTTCTGCATATCGAATCAAATCAGTGTCTGAATAACGACCACGCTTTTCAAAGCGGACAGGAGCATATACCTTATACTCTTTTTGCAATTCTTTTAAGATTTCATTCATCCTTTTAATGTTTACACAATAACTCATCTTCTTCCTCCTCAATATACATCATTTGATATTCTTTATAATCCAGATACAAAAAGATTGACAAAAACCATCAATCTTAGAACTCGACAAATATAAAAGGCAGATTGAATAACTGGAACAGTACCTCAAGTCCAAACAGAATGTTCAGAATTTTCTTTTTTAAATTTTTATGTTAAATAATTAACGTTAAATAATTAACTTTGATATAAGTATAACACCCATAAAAATTTTAGTCTAATAATAAATAGTTATATCAATGATAATAATAATTTATACAAGGCCAACAACACACAAGACTTGAGAAAGTTTAAGAATGCCGAGTTTTTTATCTTTTCATTAGTAAAGTATTATGATATTATGAAAATGATAATTTTATGGTTATATGAGGTGATCGTTGTGACCCTCAGGGATATAGAGATTTTCGTAACCGTTTGCGAGTTAAAGAGCATGTCTGCTGCCGCAAAAAACTTTATATGTCCCAACCTGCTATCAGCCAGGCCATATCGCAGATGGAGGGAGAACTCCAAGTTAGACTCTTTGACAGGATAGGTAGGAATCTCAGTCTCACGTATGCTGGGGAAATCCTGTATAGTTACGGAAAGCGGATACTCAATCTTGTCAAGGAAGCAGAGAGTACTCTTGATGATGTGAAGAACATGAGGATGGGAAGGCTGAGAGTGGGAACCAGTACAACGGTGGGAATTTACCTGCTACCGGAGATAATCGGCGAGTTCAGGAAAAAGTTCAGTATCGACGTCTACTTTACGATTGGCAACACGGCAGAGATAGAAAAGCTGATATTTAACAATTCTATAGACCTTGGCATTGTCGAAGGTCCGGTCCATTCAAGGGACATTGTTGTAACACCCTATATAGATGATGAGCTATATCTTGTATGCTCAAAAAGCCACAGGTGGGCAGAGAAAAAAGCATCAGCCCCGCAGAGATTGAAAATGAGGATATAATCATGCGAGAAAAGGGAAGTGGGACGAGGGAGATCTTTGAGGAGACCATGGCGAGAAATAACGTGAGGTACAGAATAAAATACGTTCTTAACAATACGGAGGCCATAAAAAAGGCCGTCGAAGCTAATATAGGCGTTTCGGTCATATCCAGGCTGGCCGTGAAAAAGGAGATAAGAGGCGGTAGGCTCGTAAAAGTTGACATTGAAAATATAAGGTTTGAAAGGAAGTTTAGCATCATTTATCATAAAGATAAGTTCAAGTCGAATCTGTTCGAAGAGTTTATAAAACACCTTTATAATTACAGCATAAGGTAGTACCGCAAAGCACAGCCTGCAGCCACACCAGTTAAAATGCACCCATCAGCTTCAACATTTTGACAAGAGGACCTCCGCAAAAAACAGAGATAAAGTAAAATATTAACCATTTTTGCAAAGGCTATTTTAATTTATTGCAGGAATGCTTATTTGGAAAAATCTACTTTAGGCACAGTCTTTGCTGCTTCATCTGCTTTAAAATATTCTCTTTCCTTAAACCCAAACATATTGGCGATGATAGAGGTTGGAAAAGACCTTATCTTGGTGTTATAAGCTTGAACAGCATTGTTATAATCCATTCTCGCTACAGCTATTCTGTTTTCAGTTCCTGCTAGTTCATCGCTTAACTGCCTGAAATTTGCATCAGCTTTTAAATTAGGATAATTTTCTGCAATAGCAAGAAGCCTTCCCAATGCTGTATTTAATTCATCATTTGAAGCTGCTTTTTCAGCAACAGTGTTGGCACTTAAAAGTTTTTCTCTCGCTTTATTTACACTATCAAAAATCTCTTTTTCATGTGCTGCATATCCTTTAACAGTCTCTACTAAATTAGGAATTAAATCAGCCCTTCTTTGAAGCTGATTATCAATCTGACTCCATTTACTATTTACATTTTCATCTAACGCCACTAATTGGTTATAAGTTCCATAAATTGTCCCAAATACTAATACAGCTATTACAGCCAAAACAATCAATGTAATAATTAGCGGATTTTTCACTGCCATTCCCCTCTCACTATTTTCTAAATACTTTCTATAGTACTATTATATACGATTTATTCCAACAAAGTAAATCTAAATTTGTTTCAAATTTTTTATAATTTCTCTTAACTTTATTTCAAATTCCTTTACTTCCTCATATTGAGGATAATAATTTCCATATCTTACTTTTTCGTAAAGAGCTGTAATTTCCTCCATTGCAGAATGCACAAAAGGAAAAACTTCCACCACTTTTTTATAAACATCTTCACTAGAATGGTTGCCTTTTACAAGAATTTTGTTTTCGTATAAGTGTTTTAAAAATCTTTTATAATAATACCTTACCCTTTCCCTCGAATCCCTATAAATTTTTACTCGCTCTCGAACATTTTCAGCTATTTTCTGGCTTATGCCTTTTAATTTTTTATATGTTTGCAAATCCCCAATTTTTATATCAATCTCTTTTTCTTCTGTAAAATCCCTTTCATGCTTTTCTTTTTGTAGCTTTGTTATTGCTTTTACAATATACACCATCAAAGCAATTATTATGACAACAGCTAATAAAGTAGCTATTCCATTTATCATGTGGACAAGCCAAGCATAATCCTGAGGAATCTGCTCCTCAAACATATTTTCCTTACTATTATCTTGTTTTAAGGCTTCCTCCATCGCCTTTTTAAAATACTCTTCGTCTATATGCAGCAGGCTAAAAAGCCTTGACAACATTAAAAACAAACCATAAGCTAAATAAGAAGCGCCATAAACAAAAATTTTTACAATGCCTTCATACAAATAATGATAGATAAATCCTCTCACAGCAGGAGAAGAAAGTAAAATCATAGTTAAAATTATAAGGCTTACTGCTGCCCACTCAAAAGCCGAAACTCTTTTATTTGAGCTATTATCGGCGTATCTAAGATTTTTAACTTCCAAAAGCAAAAAAATGCTCAACAGAATATAAATAATGCTATATTTAGGAATTATCAATATCCCCTCAAGAGGCATAAAATAGTTCGCAATATTTATGACAAATAGACCTATTAACTGCTTATAAAATTGTTCTACATTTAACATCTCATTAACGAATATTCCTCTGTTTTTTACTCCTCTTGACCAAATATACAAAAACACAATGAATATGGCCACAAGTTGATAATAATTTTCACTAATTATTGTACTCAATAAAACGCTAATTACAACACCTATAGTTAAATTCAATTGTTTATAAGATTTTTCGTTCATCTCAATTTCTGCATTGTTAAAAACCCCGCTTATTAAAGAAGCTAAAAGGATTATTCCAAAGGAAATACCTTTTTCTCTAATAAAAAGCCCATTTAATAGGTGTAAATTAAAAATACCATCATGCCGTCTAAAACTGTCAAAAACGTCCTCACAAACTTTTCTCTATCCCACAGTTTCAAGTTGCTTCCCCTCTTCATTATAAAAGAATAACTTAATATTTGTTGGCAAATGACCAATTTCATTAGGCTTTATTGAAACAATTGAAATTTTTGTATTTCCTATGTCAGAAAGAGCATTTGCAACTTTATCATCTACAAAAGGCGTTACAACCACTAAATCTGTGCCCCATGACAAATGATTTGTCATAATCCTTAAAATTTCTTCAAGGTCATATCTCTTAAAAAAAGACAAACCTGCAAAAACCTCAAGAAGCTTTGAAATCTGAGATTCTCCTGCAGAAGGCTCTATAATACTGTAATCCCCCTCAAAAAGGCAGATAGCATTTGTAGAAAATCCAACAGGAATGCCTTTTTTTAATAAATCCACTGATAAAGAAGCTGCTACTTCCACTGCCTTTTCAAACTCTTGTAGGTCAATAGTCTTAAACAGATACCTGTGAAAATCAATGTTAAACAATATCATTATTTTTTTATCTGCTGTATAATCATATTTATTCACTTTTAATGTCTGATTTTTGGCAGTGGCTTTCCAATTTATGTCTTTATAATTGTCAGAAGGAGTATAATCTCTGATTCCACTTATCATAATAGGGTCTTCTATTATCCATCTTCTTACAAACACGTCTCCTTGAAGAGAATCAGCCACAACAAAAGAACTATTCAAATCTATTAGATTAGGATAAACCACCAGTCTCGCATGAGCCAATATTTCACTTTCATATTCCTCACTGCCAAATAAATCGGTAGAAAAAACTTTAACGGGGTCAAAAAGATTGTATACTCCCCTTTTTATACCTACAATTTCAAATTTCCTTGTAATCCTCTGAAAAGGCATCATAGAAAGCACTGTAGTGTGAAAATACTTAACTTTATCATTATTTTCCACCATAGATGATTTTACCATTTGAAGTTCCACAGGAATCTTTTGCTGTAACTTCAAATAAGTAATAGGGAAAATTTTTTTATTTACAAGTGTAACCTTAAGCGTTGTCTTTTCTCCAGGAAAAATAGCTGGATTTTCAAATTTCCGTTCTATTTTCAAATCCTTAAAAATGTATTTTTTATAAAGATTAGCTTGCATGGCTAATACAAAAGCCACAACAAGAATAAACCACAAAGCATTCATTTTCAAAACCACCTAATTTCTATTTTTCAAGAGGGATTGGAACTTCTTCTAAGATTCTTTTCACTACATCTTCCGCCTTTAAATTTTTAAGTTTACCTACCCCTTTTAAAATAATTCTGTGAGAAAGCACAAATGGTGCAATATACCTTACATCGTCTGGTGTCACAAAGTCTCTTCCTTTTATATAAGCATAAGCTTGAGAAGATTTATAAAAAGCCAATGTAGCCCTTGGGCTTGCTCCCAATTCTATCTCCCTATCTTCTCTTGTCCTTTCAATTATATCTAAAATATAATTGGCAACATCTTTTTCCACATACACATTGGTATACTCTTTTTGCATTTTTATTATATCCCCTTTGCTGCAAACTGGCTGAATATTCTCTAAGGGACTACCTTTATCAAAAAGGTCTATTATTCTCTGCTCTTCCTCTCTTTTAGGATATCCCATTTTTATTTTCATCAAAAACCTATCTATTTGAGCCTCGGGAAGAGGAAAAGTGCCGTAACTTTCTATAGGATTTTGCGTAGCAATAACAAAAAAGGGTTTGTCTAAAAGATAAGTGACACCGTCTACAGTTACCTGCCTTTCTTCCATACATTCAAGAAGGCTAGACTGAGTCCTGGGTGTCGCTCTATTTATCTCATCAGCTAACAATATATTGGTAAACAAAGGGCCTTTTTTAAACTCAAATTCATTGAGTTTTTGATTGTAAACATTTATCCCTGTCAAATCGCTAGGAAGTAAATCGGGAGTAAATTGCACCCTCTTAAACTCACAACTAATAGATTTAGCTAATGCTTTGGCAATAGTAGTTTTACCAACTCCTGGCACATCCTCTAAAAGAATATGCCCTGAAGATATTAAAGCTGTAAGCATTAAATCAATTACTTCTCTTTTCCCTACTATCACTTTTTCAATGTTATTCCTTATGTCTTCTAATATTTTTGCATATTCCATCCTATCACCTTTTTCCAAATAAATTTTACCTTATCTTTTTATTATAGAAAACATTTTCTGAAATTTCAATAGTATATGTAAAAGTTAACATTTAATTTAAATTTATGCAAATTTCCTATTGACTTTTTTGCTAAATTGTAATATCATCTTAATTAAGAAATATTTCTTATTTAATAAAGGGTTGTGATTAAAATGCATAAGCAAGAGGCAATAAAAAAATTAAAAGAGCACAATTACAAATTAACTCCTCAAAGGGAATTAATACTGGATATCATGTTAAATCAGCAGGGGTATCTTTCTGTGAGACAAATCTATGAAAAAGTAAAAGAAGTCTTTCCTCAAGTAAGTATTGACACAGTTTATCGCAATTTGAGCCTTTTGAAAGATATAAATATTTTAAATGAAACGACAATTGGCAATAATATTATGTATGTAATGCGAAAAGAAATACACAGTCATAGCATGAGATGTTTAAAATGCGGCAAAATCTTTGAACTAGACATATGCCCTCTCGAACTTTGGATAAACCAGATAAAAGACTTTGAAATTGTAGACCACAAAATAGAAATCGTTGGTTATTGCAAAGATTGCAGGAGCAATAAAAACTAACTATAGGAGGTAATATTTATGAAAAAAACATTAATCGCTATACTGCTTATCATGACTTTAATTTTAGGTATAACCTCTTGTGGCACAAAAACAGTAGAATCTTCAAAACCTGTAGTATATGCATCTTTTTACCCAATTTATGACCTTGCATCAAAAATTGGTGGTGACAAAATAACAGTAAGAACTATAATACCGCCAGGAATCGAACCCCACGATTGGGAACCTGCCACAAAAGACGTGGCAGAAATGACAAAGGCAAAAACTATCCTTTACTTAGGTTTGGGAATGGACTCTTGGATTGACAAAATAAAAACCAATGCTCCAAATGTAACATTTTATGAAGTATCAAAAGGCATAACTCCAATTGTCGAAGGCAACGAGACAAATCCCCACATATGGCTTTCTCCTAAAGAGACCTTGATAATGGCTAAAAACATAAATGAAGCCTTGCAAAAGACCTTTCCGAATGATAAAGATTATTTTGAAAAAAACTATCAAAATTTAAAAACTACATTAGAAACTCTTGATAAAGAGTACACTGAGACTCTTTCACAGACAAAGCACAAAACCTTTATTGTATACCACCGCGCTTTTGATTATTTAGCAAGAGACTATGGCTTAAAGCAAGAAGCATTAGTAGGTTCAGATGAAGAAGCAGAGGTAAGCCCTGCTAGAATGACAGAAATTATAAATCTTATAAAAAGTAAAAATATAAAATACATTTTCACAGAACCCTTGACTTCTCCAAAGCCTATACAGACTATAGCAAAAGAGACAGGAGTACAAGTTTTGCCTCTTAGCACAATCGAAGGGCTTACTAAAGAAGATATAAAGAAAAAAGAAGATTACATCTCTTTAATGAAACAAAACCTTGAAAACTTAAAAAAAGGATTGGAGTAGGTGAAAATGAACTTGGTTGAACTTAAGAATGTCAGCTTTGCTTATGATACTAAAAAAATATTAAATAATATTTCTTTAAAAATAAATAAAGGAGAATTTGTTGCAATCATCGGACCTAATGGGTCCGGAAAAAGCACTTTAGTCAACATTATGGTAGGAAATCTCATTCCCACTTCTGGTGAAGTTTTGTACGATGGAGTAAAGCTGCAAAATATAAAAAATAGGTCTTTTATAAGTTATGTACCCCAAAAGTCTTATTCCTTTAATGCCTCTTTTCCTGCCAGTGTAGAAGAAGTAGTATCAATGGGATTATACGCAAAGAAAGGAATATTTAAAAGACTTTCTAAAAAAGATTGGGAAGAAGTATATGAAGCTTTAAGAATTGTAAACATGTTCGATTATAAGCATAGTTTAATAGGAAGGCTATCAGGGGGACAACTACAAAGGGTCTTCATAGCTCGCTCTTTAGTTGTAAAACCAGAAATACTTTTTTTGGATGAGCCTACAACGGGAATTGATGCGAAGTCTGAAAAAGCTTTATACGCTATCCTTGAAAAATTAAATAAAGAAAAAGGTATAACTATAGTAATGGTAACCCATGACGTTTGGGCAATTACTGATAAAGTATCAAGGATAATATGCATGAGTGAAGGTAAAATAAATGAAAAATGTGAAGCCGTCGACCTTACAGCAGGAGAATTAGCTGAAGTATATGGATATCCAGTAAAAATAACAAAACATCATCACAATGGGAGTGTTAAAAATGATTGATATTTTTTCCTATGAATTTATGAGAAGAGCATTTATAGCCGGAAGCATTATTTCAATAATTGCACCTTTAACAGGTAGTTTTCTTGTCCTAAGACGGCTTTCACAAATAGGAGACACCCTTTCTCACGTTGCTTTAGCAGGAGTGGCAGCAGGTATTTTACTTGGAATAAATCCTACATTAGGTTCCATAATTGTAGTACTTTTAGCTTCTTTTGGAATAGAAAGACTGAGGAAGGCATATTTCAGGTATTCAGAAATATCAATAGCCATAGTAATGTCTGCAGGAATGGCAATTGCCATAATTCTTTTGAGCTTATCTCGTGGCGGCGCAGCCAACATAATGAATTATCTGTTTGGAAGTATTGTGTCTGTAACAAACACTGACGTCCTTTTGATTTCAACTCTCGGTATCGTTGTAGTGGCGTCAATTATGTTGCTGTACAAAGAGTTATTGTACATCACCTTCGATGAAGAAGCCGCAAAAATTTCAGGGATACCCGTAAGCTATATCAATTTCTTCTTTACAATACTAGTAGCTTTAACTGTTGCCCTCGCCATGAGAATTGTAGGTGCGCTTTTAGTCTCAGCCCTAATGGTAATACCGGCTGCCGCAAGTTTAAGAATCGCCAAAAGCTTTAAACAGACAATATTTTATGCAATACTCTTTTCCTTTATATCAGTTTTTTCAGGAATATTTCTATCCTTTTACTTAAACTTATCCCCCGGTGGAAGTATAGTTCTCGTCTCGCTTTTAATAATGGGACTCGTTTCATTAAAGAAGAGGTAAATAAAGAAGAAGAGGCTGTTTGACAATCAAATTTTTAACAGCCTCTTCTTGCTTTTTATCATTTACTACTCAATAGAATTTTTCTGTATTACCTCTTTATACCACAATGCACTGTCTTTTAATATTCTCTTTTGCGTCTCATAATCCACATAAACTATCCCAAATCTTTTTGAATATCCATGGGCCCATTCAAAATTGTCCATCAGCGACCATACGAAATATCCTTTTAAGTTACCTCCTTCTCCTATAAATTTTGCTGCTGCTTTTAAGTGCTCTTTAATGTATTCTATTCTTTCATCGTCGTGTACTCGTCCATCCTCTGTCACTTCATCTTTAAATGCTGCTCCATTCTCTGTGATATACATAGGCAGTTTTGTATATTCTCTATCTAGCCTTTTTAAAAGGTCATACAAAGACTCTGGGCTTATCTCCCATCCCATCTCCGTCCTCTTACCTGGCCCCGGCACATTCTCTGCCTTTAGCATGGAATCTTCATCATATTTTACAATACTTCTTGTATAATAATTGACTCCAAGAAAATCTATCGGAACACTTATAGTCTCTAAATCTCCTTCTTTTATAAAGTCAAATTCTCCAATTATTTTACTATATAATTCCACCATATCCTCTGGATAATTGCCTTTGAATATTGGATCTAAAAACCATCTGTTAGAAAATCCGTCAGCATATTGGGCTGCTAATTTGTCTTCTTCTTTTTCACTGGCAGGATATGCAGGGGTTAAGTTTAGTGTTATACCAATTTTACTCCCTTTTATATTCATTTCTCTGAAGGCTTTTACTGCTTCTCCATGGGAAAGTAGTATATGATGAGCTGCTATTAGCGCCTCTCTGTAGTTTTTGTGCCCAGGCGCATGTTCTCCTATGCCATAGCTTAATATTGAGGAACACCATGGCTCATTATGAGTTATCCATAGGGGTATCGCATCGCCTAATTCTTCAAATAGCTTTGTGGCGTATTCTACATACCATTTTATACTTTCCCTATTTAGCCAGCCTCCTCCTTTGTCATAAGCCCATTGGGGTAAATCCCAGTGATAAATTGTTGCAGCTGGTACTATATCTCTTTTCTGTAATTCATCTATTAACTTCTTGTAAAAGTCCATCCCTTTTGGATTGTATTTCCCTTCCTCAGGGAAAATTCTTGGCCATGCAATTGAAAATCTGTAAGCTTTTACTCCTATTTCTTTTAATATCTCTACATCTTCTTTATAGCGGTGGTAATGGTCACAGGCTACATCTCCTGTATGGCCTTTATAGGTCTTCCCTTCTGTTTTTGAAAATGTGTCCCATATGGAAGGGGTCCTTCCGTCTTCATTTACCGCTCCTTCTATTTGGTATGATGAGGTAGCTACACCCCAAACAAAGTCTTTTGGAAATTTTATCAATGAAACCACTCCTATTCTTTGATGATATTTGTTGTAGCTTTATTTTATATATCTGCTATCAATTGAGTAATATCAAAAGCCTTAATCCCTTTTGGCTTATTTGAAAAACTTACTTCATATTCTTTCCCTGGCATCATATTTAAACAATTGTCAGATAAATCTATATCATTCTCAGTTTCTATGAACACTCCAAAAGCTGGAACATCTGTTGTCAAGATTATTTTATCTTCTTTTATTTCATAATTAATCTTTGGCTTTACTACATCTAAATCCCTGAACTTATCAAACACTTTATAGTTTTCATAAGTCTTATCATCAGCAATTATTTCTACGTATACTACACTCTCGAGTAATTCTTTATTTTGCTCTACTGGCAGTGTACAACCAGGTATTGCTATAGGCATTTCTTTTACACTGTATCCAATATTTAATTCGTCAAATTTGTAATGGGCTATTTTTGTGACATCATTTGCTATCAATCTAGTCTCTAATTGTTTTTCTGCAATTTTCTTACCATCTAATTTGAAAACTTTTATAACTACTTTTGCCTCTTTATCCTCTAACAAATCGCTTATTCCATAAATTGTTATACCGTCGCCTTCTTCCTTTATATGCGGTAAAATTTCTGCATAAAATCTCTTTGAATAGTAATACAATGCTTTTTTCCTCTTGTAATAATCTAATGAAGACCAACTCGCTACAGGCCAACAGTCGTTAAGCTGCCAGTACAGTGTCCCTGCTGTCTTAAATTTTCTTGACCTCCAATGTTCTACTCCTGTTTTTATAGCCTCTGCTTGGTTAAATTGACTTAAGTAAACAAAGCTTTTAAGGTCTTTAGGAAATCCTAAGTGTCCTACCATAAACCTTACTAATCTTTCCATTCCTTCAACCATTTTGTTGTGAGAAATCATAACTGGACTCAGTATTGTCCTATCTTCAGGAGATGTGTAAGAAAGTACTGTTTTCCAATCTGGCATTGATTGGAATCCAAATTCACTAAGAAATCTGCCCTTATCTTTTGTGTACTCTTCATAGTCTACCCATCCACTCCACACATTCCACTGATGCCTATCGCCTTCAGTTTCACTATTCGGATCTTCTCCTCCATAAGGACTTGATACCCAATAAGGCCTTGACGGATCTAATTTTGCACACACTTTAGGTAATATTTCTTTATAAATGTAATTGCCCAAATATTTTGGATCTCCATTATCCCACCATGAATGAAATCCCCAATTGTTTTCATTATTCCCACACCACAATACAATGGAAGGATGATTTCTAAGACTTAATATGACTTTCTCGGCTTCTTCTTTTGCTAATTTTTGAAACCATTCAAATTGGTCAGGGTACTCCGCACAGGCGTACGTAAAATCCTGCCATACCATTATACCCATTTCATCACAGGCATCATAAAATGCTGGATCTTCATATATCCCTCCTCCCCATATTCGTAACATGTTCATATTTGCATCTTTTGCAAGTCTTATATATTCATAATAATCTTCCTTGGTTAATCTAGGTAATAGGTTGTCAGCTGGTATCCAATTGGCTCCCTTTGCAAAAACTTTTATTCCATTAATTTCAAAGATAAAAGTTTCTCCTTCCTCATCCTTTTCTCTTACCAACTTCACAGTTCTTATTCCGCTTCTAAAGCTTTTTTCATCTATTATTTCTTCACCCGCTAAAAGTCTTATTCTTATATCGTAAAGTGGCTGTTCTCCAATTCCATTTGGATACCACAATTTAGGATTTTCTATAAGCATTGTGGTTTTTATTCTGTTCTTTTGAACTTTTACTCGCTTTTTCCCATATGAAATGTCGTTATGTATTATCTCTATTTCAGCTTCAAAATCTTGCACTATATACCCTTCTATCTCTGCACTTATTACTACATAAGCTTTGTTTTGCTCAATTTTTTCTGTATAGAAATATGGATTTTTAATCTCTGCATATTTTACTAAAGACAAGTATGCACCTCTCCATAAACCAACTTGAACTATCCTTGGTCCCCAATCCCAACCATAAGAATATTGAGCTTTCCTTACATAAGGCCTACCACTTTCTCCTGACCATTCAAGTTTCACAGGACTTGTTTGTTCCATAGCTTTTATAGTTTTTGTTATGGAATCAAAGTGCACTTCCAATACATTATTTCCATCTTTTACTATGTCTTTAATATCAAATTCATAAGGTATAAACATATTTTGTACTTTTCCTAAATGTATCCCATTTAAGTATATATCAGCAAAAGTATCTATTCCTTCAAAAACTAATTTTATTGCGTCATATTCATTTTTGTCTTTTGCATTAAAATCAAATTCTTTTTTGTATACCCATTCTTTTTCTTCTAATTTGTGAAATTTTATCTCATTCATTCGATAATAAGGATCTTCTATTTTCCCTAGTCTTATTAAATCTAGCTGAACACATCCTGGAACTTCTCCTTCATACCACTCGCTAGCATTTGACTCTCTAAAATGCCATACTCCATTTAAAGAAATACGTTTTTCCATAATTAAATCACCTTTTTTAAATTTTCTTGCCTTACCATTTTTACTGTAATTTAATTTCTATTTTTAATCAAAGTTTTACACAAGCAACATAATGGTCTTCCTCTACTAATTTAAGTGTAGGTTTAAAGCAACTTGTATCTGCTATAGGGCATCTATCTATATACTTACATAGTCCCTCTTTCCATATAGCCTGCTTTTTGTCCGAATCTTCAATATCAATTCTGTCAGTTTCCCATTTTCTATCTAATTGTGGTATTGAGTCTAATAGCATCTGTGTATAAGGATGTCTGGGATTAGAAAAAACTTTTTCTATTGAGCCCATCTCTACAACTGACCCTCTATATAAAACCACTATCTTATCGCTTATATAATACGCCTGCGAAAGGTCATGGGTAATAAACATTATAGCAGCTCCTATTTCTTTTAAACTAAGCAATGCTTCTAAAACATCTACACGAGTTGAAGCATCTAACATACTGGTAATTTCATCTGCTACTAATACCTCTACATCCATCAGTAACGCTCTTGCTATTAATAATCTTTGAAGCTGTCCTCCACTCAATTGGTGTATATACTTGTTTAACACATCTCCAGCATTCAGTCCCACTTTCTTTAATACATTTTCTACTCTATCATTCCATTCTGATGCAGGCACTTCTTTTTAAAGGATTGTCTTACTAATTTAAATACTCTATTTACTTTAAATATTGGGTTAAAAGAGGAAAAAGGGTCTTGAAAAATTCCTTGTACTCGTGAGTAAAACTCTTTATTGTTTGATAAGTTCCAAATATCCTTATCCTCAAGTAAAATTTGGCCACCACTTGGTTTTAGCAATTTTAACATCATTTTACCTATTGTAGACTTTCCACTGCCACTTTCACCTACTAAAGCTAAAATCTCTCCTTTGCCTATTTCAAAGTTTACATCATCTACTGCTGTTATTGTATTTTTGCTAAATAAAAACCCCGAATTGAAAATCTTTGTAAGATTTTTGGCTTTGATCATAAGTCTTTCACCTTCCAACAAGCCACAAAGCGGCCTTTATTGATTTCTTTAAGTGGTGGCTCTTCTAAACAACTTTCATCTGCAAATGGGCATCTATCTTTAAATCGGCATCCTGCTGGAGGATTTATGAGATTAGGAGGATGACCAGGGATACCCTCTAATTTTTCTTTTGTATGACGTATTCCTGCATTAGGCAATGATTTAATCAGAGCTTTTGTATAGGGATGCAAAGGATTCGCTATTATTTCTTCTGTCGGACCAATTTCCGCCACTTTCCCTGCATACATTATAACTATCCTATCCGCTATTTGATATAAGACTGCTATATCATGGGTAATAAATATTATTGAGTTTACTATCTCCCTATCTCTAAACTCTTTAAACATCAGTGAGACTGCTTTCTGAGAAGATACATCAAGGGCTGATGTGACTTCGTCTGCTATTAAAAGGTCTGGATTTAATAAAGTTGATATTACTAATACTAGTCTCTGTTTCATCCCACCTGATAGTTCAAAGGGATACATATTAAGAACGTCTTTTGAAAGTTTTACCATGTTTAAACGCTCATGTAGCCTTTTTTCTATTTCCTCATATTTTATTTTGTGTTGTCCCACTAAGTCCCTTATTATCCCCCCTATTTTGCGGGTGGGATTTAAAGCATCCATAGCATATTGGGGAATAAGAGAAATTTTTTTATAGCGATACCTCCTCATTTCAGTATTATTGTCTATTGGCAATTTTTCTCCGTTAATCTTTACCTCTCCTGATACATATTTCATTGGCGGCTTTAAAAGTATCAATGAATTACCCAGGGTTGATTTGCCACAGCCTGATTCTCCAGCTATACCCAATATTTCTTTGTCATTTATTGTAAAAGTTACATCATCTAATGCTTTGGCATCACCATGCAATGTTTTGTAATAAATTCGTAATCTTTCTATTTGTATCAAATTGGTCACTCCTCCCTCAGCCTTGGGTTAAATATCTCATCAAGGCCTATATTGAGAAAATACAAGGAACTTACTATCATTGTGATTGCCAACCCTGGAGGAACAAACCACCACCACATTCCCAATTGAATTGCGTTCCATAATACTGAGTACTGCATCATTAAGCCTAATGAAATTCCCCTTGTTGGTCCCAATCCTATAAAATCCAATCCTACTGCTGCTAATATTGCTCCTGCAAACTGCAATATGAATACCATTACTACGTAGGACATCATGTTTGGCGCTATTTCTTCTAAAACTATTTTTAATGGTCTCAATGCTGTTATTTTGGCTAAATTTACAAATTCTCTTGATTTTAACGAAAGAGTTTGGGCACGTACAGCTCTTGCTGTCCATGGCCATGCCGTCAAACCTATTATCACGCTTTGTATCCCTATTCCTCTATAGGGTAAATAGGCTGCTATGATTATGAGTAAAGCTAATGTAGGTATTACTATTAATATGTTCGTCAACATCATTAAAATGTCATCTAATAATCCGCCTTTGTATCCTGCTATAAAACCAATTAAAAGCCCTATTATTGTGGCAAGTCCTCCTCCAAATAATCCAATAAAAAATGTCGACCTTAGTCCGTACACAAACTGGGTAAAGACATCTTGCCCAAAGGTTGTTGTCCCTAACCAGTTTTCTCTGCTTGGAGGAAGATTGCTCATGCTTACATATTCTAATGGGTCTTTATAAGGAGAAATATAAGGTCCAATTATAGCCAATATCAGAAAAAATAGTAATATTGTCAAGCCTATCTTAAATTTCGTGTTTTTAAACGCAAAATATATAAACTCTTTCATACATTTTCTCCTCCAAGTCCTAGTCTAATTCTTGGATCAACAATCATGTATAGTATATCAACTAAGAAATTCGCAAGTAATACCCCTATGATTATAAACAAGAAGACTCCTTGTACCAAAAAATAATCCTGATTTAATATACCTTGCAATAACATATATCCCATTCCTGGATAAGAAAATACTACTTCTGTTGCTATAGATCCCGCTACGATTGTACCTAATTGCAAGGCTAAACCTGTAATCTGTGGAAGTATAGCATTTTTAAAAGCATATCTCCTAATAAGCCCTTCTGATGCTCCTAACGCTTCTAAATACCTTGAATAATTGGCTTCAAGTTCATATATAATTAGATTTCTCATGCCTATTGCCCAACCACCAATTTGTACTATAAATAGAGATAAGAAAGGTAATATCCAATGTCTTAAAAAGTCTACTACAAATTGCCATGACCAATTGGGTCTCATACTAAAACTATAAGCTCCTGCAATAGGGAAAATCCCAAGAACAACACCTAATGCCCATGCTAATAGTATTCCTAACCACATGTATGGTATAGATGTAAGGATATAAAAAATTGGCAACATTCTGGAATCTAAGCTTCTGTGTCTCGCTGCTACTGCTCCTATATAGTTCCCTACTATCCAACTTAGTAAAATTGATGGCAATAACACTACTAATGTGTAAGGTATAGCTTGTGCTATAACATCTAGAACCGGTTTAGGATACATATAAATGCTAATTCCTAAATCACCTTTAAACAATGCTATCCAAAAGTTAAGGTATTGCTTCCATAAAGGTAGATCTAAGCCAAAAGCTTTGATTAGATACCCATACATTACTTTTGCTGACTCTGGTAACCCCGAAAATCTTGAAACTAATACAAGAATGGGGTCCCCAGGCATAAACCTGGGGATTAACCAGTCAATTGTTACTGCAAAAAAGAAAGTCAAAATGTAAATGTACAACTTCTTTATTAGATAACGTAACATTTATATACCCCCATTTATTATTGCGAAGCTTTCGGTTTTATCTTCATCAACATCATCGTACCACCTGTCTGCCATCTGCCACCCCAAGTAACTGGATACGCATATGGGTCATGTTCTGTTGGCCAATTCTCCCATGCTGCATTTGATGCTTGGAACCAAAGTCCATTGTACCAAAGTGGTATAGCTGGCATATTCTTTAAGAAAATCTCTTCAAGTTGTGCAGCTGCTTGCTTAGCTTCTGGACTTCCTAACTTCGTTTGGTTGAATTTTGCTATTAAATCTTGTAATCCTGGCACATCAAAACGTCCAAAGTTTCCGTTATTCTGAGGACCGTTTTCTTGAACTTTGTTAAATAGCCAATTATACAAAGTCCATGGAGTTGACGTGACTTGGCTGCCAAAGTTATTAAATGATAAATCAAATGTTCCTTTCGTTAAATCCTCATAATATTTACTATAATCTGGAAATTTAGCTTCCGCATCAATTCCTACTGCCTTTAATTGATCTGCAACTATCTTAGCTGCTTCCATCCAATCTGTCCAACCATATGGTACACTAATCTCTAACTTAAATTTTTTTCCATCAGGTGATGTCCTTACTCCATCACTTCCTAATTTAAATCCTGCTGCATCCAAAATAGATTTCGCTTTTTCTGGATCATAGGTATATCCATATTGATCAACTACATTTTTATCATAATATTCTTCCCAAGCCTTAGCCGGTACAAATCCTAATGGATTTGCTGGTTCTACTTGGTTTTCATATACTTTTTCTGCTATTACCTTAGGATTGATTGCATATGCCATTGCTCGCCTTAATTCAACATTGTTTAATGGAGATTTAGTGGTATTGATAAACATAAACACAGTATTATCTGGAATCATATATGGTGGATTGTCATAAAAAGTCGTTACACCATAGTTAGTTTTCAAAGTTGGTATACCTGGAAGGAAAAAGTTACTTAAATCTAATTCACCTTTCATTAACATTCCCAATGCAACGTTGTTACTCTGTACCATTAAATAAACTATCCTCTTAGGCGCTGGTGTCATATTCATTGCTTTTATGCCCCACCAGTTGTCATTCCTCTTGTAGACCATACGATCATTGCTATAAGTGTCAAATAAATAGGGTCCTGAACCTATGGCCTTCTCGTTTGCACCATTTAATATATCATCCTTAGATTTGTCTGCCCAAATGTGCTTTGGAATTATTGGTATCTGATACAAGTTATATGCCCATTCATGATAGTTTACAGTTGAGAACTTAAATATTACTGTTTTGTTGTCCGGTGTCTCTATAGATTGCAACCATTGCCACATCGGGCTATAATAAATCTCTGAATATTGCTTTGCTATTTCAAATGTAAATTTTACGTCCTCTGATGTTAAAGGTTTTCCATCTTGCCATGTGAGCCCATCTCTTAAAGTGATTTGATAAGTATTATCAGAGGTCCATTCACCTTTCTCTGCTAACCATGGTATGAATTCGTTTTTAAGTGGGTCATAGTTGAATAATGTTTCATAAATCAATCCCACTGTACCCGTTACAGCGTTCCATGGTGTTAGCGGATTCCAGTTGCTGGGTGGCCCCCACAATCCGCCTCCAAAATATACTGTTTCATTTCTTTGATATGTCGTCTCCTGTGCAACTTGCTGTGTATTTGCATTTTGCTGGTTCGATTTATCGCTTGTTTCTTGACTCTTTTGTCCACAGCCTGCTAACGCGCCCATTATTAGCATTAACACTAATAATAGACTTAACAGCCTTCTCATCCTAAAAATCCCCCTTTTTGGTTTGTTGTTTCCTTTTATTTTAAAAAATTTTATTTTACTCCTCATATTCCCCCTTTCTTTGAATTTTTTAAAACAAAAGGCCTCTCAGCCTCTTGTTTTAGGCTATCGTAAAATTGGTTTTGTATTAAATTTATAAAAACGTGTTTATTATTTGATGGATTCTTTAATATTTTACATTCTAATATCACGCATATCACTATTTAACACTACAAAAACTATGTTCTAATATTTTCAAAAGAAATAAAGTTTTTAATGAACACGTTATTATTCACTTTAAAAATTTTTTACGTAATTTTTTTTACCGAACCACGAACAATTAGATTTGTGTTTAACCTAATATCCTCATATATTTTCTCTGGATTATTTATTCGATATACAAGTTGTTGAATAGCTTTTACGCCTAATTGTTGTTTAGGAACATTTATAGTAGTTAAAGGAGGATAAGAAATCGCTCCCATCTCAATATTATCAAAACCAATCATAGAAACGTCTTCAGGAACTTTTATATTTAATTCAGACAAAGACCTCATAAATGCCAATGCAATTTTATCATTGGCACATATCCAAGCGGTTGGAAAATTAGTATCATTTACATTTATTTTCTTTTTAAAATAATCCATGTCTTCTAAAAAATTTGGCCCTTTTAAATTTATATCAAGCCACACAAATTTGTCGTCGATTTGTATCTTAAATTCTTCCATATACATAATATACGCTTGATAACGTTTTTTAAAACTATATGACCATTCGTTATTACCAATAAATCCTATTTTTTTATGCCCATTTTGAATTAAGTAATTTATTGCATCATAAATCCCTTTTTCATTCGCCGAATTGATATAGTCACTGTTTATTTCTTCACTATAATGGTCGACTATAACAAGCGGAATTTCTAAATCCTTGATCTTTTTAATAAATTTATTATTTAAAGTTCCAACTATAACTATACCATTCGTTAAATCCTTATTTATAGTTGAAGGAATATCCAGGTTTTCTTCACCTTCGATATCCACAGCTGTAACACTTAAAGCTATATTATTGCTTCTTGCAGCATTTTGAATACCTAATAATACATTCGCCCAAAATGTTGACTCAACAAGAAAATCTTCTCTGCATAATACAGCAACATTCAGCATCTTGTGAGAATTTTTAATCTGATAACCCATTTTTGTTGCTGTACTTAAAATCTTCTTCCTCACTTCGTCACTTACTCCATCCAAACCTCTTAAAGCCTTAGATACAGTATTTTTTGACACACCTACTACTTCAGCTATGTCTTGTAAAGTTACCTTTCCCATTTTACTATCACCATACTATCATAGAGATTTGTTACTTTGTTAAATATTTTATTACACAGTTACTCTGTTTATTTTAAACATTTTTATAACTTTATTTGTAATTATAATGTAATCGTCATGTAATGTCAATAGAAACTTGAAATTTTTCGTTTCTCGAATTTATTATTCCTAATAAAACGTATACTAAGACCAATTAATGTTTATTTTTAAGTTAATATTAGATTATTTTTAGATTATATTTGAGTTACAAACTTATTAAGTACCTTAAATTAAATCTTGTTTTGAATCCACCATTGATTACCATTTTTTGTGAAATGGTAAAACTAATTAAATCACCAAAAGCAAACATTATCACAAACGAAAAAGTAATAAACTTTTAGACTTTAAAATAATTTTTCTTATTATTACTTAACACGTGTTCACAAATATTCATAAATAAAGGCGTAACGCCTTTATTTCATAGTTAGTGCATATTTATCATTTATTTTTTCTCTTTGCATTTCAATTCTTTTACAGGATTCTCTTTCTACAAGTTTTACAGGAACAACAAATTTAGCTGTAATAGCTATTTCTTCTTCAATAGACTTAATCAAATTTTCTACCGCCAATTCCGCCATTTGCAATAAAGATGCACTCATGGTCGTCAAAGCAGGTTTTAAATAACGAGATATTGTAATATCATCAAATCCGATTATAGAAACATCTTCAGGCACTTTATATCCCATCTCTTCTAAAGCCTGCATAGCTCCTATAGCCATCTGGTCGTTTGAAGCAAAAATCGCTGTGGGCTTTGCCTTTTTAAATAATTTATATGCAGCTTTATAACCACTTTCTTCAACAAAATCGCCTTTTACAACTAAGCTGCTTTTAAAAGGAATACCCGCTTCTTTCAATGCTTTTTTATATCCTTCTAATCTTGCAAATCCAGAAAGTTTTTCCATATCACCTGTTATATGAGCAATTTCCGTATGCCCTAAATTGATTAGATATTTTGTCGCTTCATACGCACCATTTACATTATCCATGTTCACTATAATGCTTTTGTTAAAAGCGTCATCTTCATCTTCCCTAATTTCCTGGTCGATTACAGCAGTCTTCAATCCAGCCTCAATTAAATTTTTTATATCTGGATCATCATTTTTTACTCCAATAAAAATCGCACCGTTTATAGTCTTGTTATAAAAGACTTCTCTTACTTTCTTGTAATCTCTTGTTTTGTAAACAGTTATCACAAGCACGTTATAGCCTAATTGATTCGCAAAATCAATAACCGCCGTCGTAAAAGGCCCAAAGTAAACATTATCATACACCTTATGAATATCACTATTTTTCTTTAAATCAACTATCACCAATCCAATAGTTTTTGAACTTTTTCCTCTAAGCATCCTTGCTGAAGCGTGAGGAACATAATTATATTCCCTGATAACTTTTAAGACCTTTTCTTTAGTCTCAGGCGGAACATTCGGATAATTATTTATTACTCTTGAAACTGTACTACGTGAAACACCTGCAATCCTTGCAATATCCTTGCTATTCATGCACCTTACTCCTTATTAAGAGATAATTATAAATTCGTGTTTCTCTAATTATAATACAAATTTCCTTATATTTCAACAAAAGAAGCCCTCACCTGCTACAAAAAATTATTTTATTCTGTTCTCTATTTTTCAAGTCATATCTCGGTATTACGCCTGTACTTTTTTAAATCTTACCATGCAAAGAAGTGCCATATTTTTTAACACTATATTATGCTATTATTTTTAAAAGCAATATGTTATTAAGAATCTTTATAACACAATCTTATAAACACGTGTTTACGGAATTATTATATAATATAACATTTACAAAAGTCAATATGACTTTTGATTTTCTTTTGTTTTCAAATTATCAGACATCTTACAACAGCCTGAAGGTCGAGCTTTAGTTTTGTCGCTTTGGAACATCGGAGCGACGATGCAAAATATCTCCTTTGAAAATTTTTTAACTTTGTCAACAAACTGAGGGATAGTACATACTATCCCCTTGAATACTCAAAAACTTCAGTATATTCACTCATAAAAATGTCAATAGGTAAAACCCAATATCCGTCATTATAGTCAATATCAATACCTGTAATTTTATAATATCCTCTCCAAGGAATCAATGAACAATACCAAACTTTTGAGTTGCTTTTATGAGCACTCCAATAATATCTCTCTCCTATATGTTTTGCTATTTCATCGACAACTGCAATTCTTTGTTGTAAAGTGGTATTGGGCACATAAAGTCCCCATGCTTCTCCAAAGTTTTCATGATAAAATCGAATAGACTCGTATATTACTCCTTTATTTGGTTCTGCAGTGAGTAAGCATTCATCATCAACGCTCCCATGATATCTTCTGCTATCGAATATAGCAGCATGTCTAATAGCACCTTGTATGTGAAATCCCGGGCTTGTGGCTAAAACAATATCGCCTATAGTAAAATTTTCAAAAGAGATATTGTTGCGATAGACTTCTTTTTTCTTTTGGAAGAGATGTTTATCCCAAATGCTTCTTCATAATATACGTTTTTTAACAGTTCATAAAGGCTGATTTTATATCTTTTCTCTTCAAACTTTTCCTCATAGGGTTTTGATATCATTATGTGGTCTCCAATTTTCAAAAATCTATTATAAAAAGTTTTTTTGGGTATTGTGTTTTTCCTTTTAATTGCCTCTTTTTGATAGAATTCTATAATGTCAATTCCTTTATATTTTTTTGTTCTATTTTCCTCCCACATATATGCATCATCTCCATGATACATATATGTGGTTAATCCCTTTTATTTGTGCATGTCTTACTTTAATGATTTGTTATATCAAAAATCATTTTCACTGCATACAACAAAGTGACAGAAATCAATATAGGCCTTATAAGCCGAGCTCCATTTTTTATAGCCAGCTTTGTCCCCAATCTTGCCCCCAGTATCATTGCTAACGCCATGGGAATTGCAATAGAATACAATATCTTACCATGTAACGCAAACATAATTAGTGAAGTTATATTGCTTACAAAATTCAGTATTTTCCCATTTCCTGCACTTATTTTAAAATCATAATTCAAAAGTGTTAAGAATAAAAAAATGTAAAATGAACCTGTTCCCGGTCCAAAAAAGCCATCATAAAAGCCAAGAATTATAGAAATTATAAGGCCTATTGCAATAGTCTTTTTATTAACGCCTTCAAATTTGTTTTCATTGCCTATATTTTTAACAAACAAGGTATATATTGCAACAAACATCATTAGAATAATTATAATTATCCTTAATTGCGAGCTATCTAACAAAAGTACAGTTTTGACTCCAAGAATTGCACCTAATAAAGTCCCAAATACTAAGTATTTTAACAAATCTCCATCATACACTCTATACTTTATAAAAGTTAAAGAACTAGTAAAAGAAGCACAAGAAGCAGCAAATTTGTTAGTTCCAAGCGCAAAAGCTGGAGGTACTCCAAGTACTAAAAGCCCTGGAAGGCTTATTATACCGCCTCCACCCGCTATAGAATCAATAAAAGCAGCTGCAAATCCTATACCGCAAAGTGCTACAATATATTCAATTGACAACGTTACCACCTCAATGTAAATAAAATACTCCTCAATTTATAATAGCATCTCTTTTACATTTTGTCACTTATCTTTTAAAAGTCCTGCTAAAATCGCTGCAGGACTCAGGCTGTAGACAAGTTTTTTAATAAGCTTCCTCTTTTTTGCGCAAAGTGCATTTCGAAGTATCTTAGTGTGTCCCCTCTGCTCAAAACAAGCCTTAGGCATACTTAGATACTTAAAATGCACTTAAGGATATAAGCAGGAGACTTTTAATACAATAAAAAGTTAGTCTTCAATCTGCATAGGTCTTTGCTATATTTAATAAAAACTCTTTTATTTGCTCATATTTTTCCATTTTAAATACTGCTTCCCTGAGTTTGGCGCTGCCATATAATCCCTTTAAATACCAAGCAATATGTTTTCTCATTTCAAGAATACCTGTACGTTCACCTTTGTATTCTATCATCATTTCCAAATGCCTGATAATCACTTCTATTTTTTCTTGTATTGTCGGCTCGGGAAGTAATTCTCCGGTATTTAAAAAATGTACAGTTCTTTTAAATATCCAGGGATTACCCTGCGCCCCTCGTCCTATTAAAATTGCATCGCATCCCGTTTCCTCCAACATTCTTTTTGCATCTTCTGGTGTAAATATATCGCCATTACCTATAACAGGTATTTTTACACTTTCTTTGACTTTTTTTATTATACTCCAGTCAGCTTTTCCAGAATAAAATTGTTCTCTCGTCCTTCCATGTACTGCTACTGCTTTAACGCCAACCTTTTCAGCAATTTGTGCTATTTCCACAGCATTTACGTGATTATCATCCCACCCTTTTCTTATTTTAACTGTCACAGGTTTATTTGATGCTTTCACAACAGATTCCATTACTTTTTCTGCTAATTCTGGTTTCAGCATAAGTGCCGCTCCATCACCATTTTTAACTATTTTAGGGGTAGGACATCCCATGTTTATATCGAGAATTAAAGCTTTGCTATCATTTAGCCTTCTTGCTATCTCCCCCATAATATCTGGATCAGAACCAAATATTTGAAGAGCCACCTTCTCTTCCTCATCAATATCTGTCAACACTTTTGTATTTTCACTGCCATAATAAAGGCCTTTGGCACTAACCATTTCTGTGTATGCAAGGCCACAACCCATTTCTTGGCAAATCAATCTAAAAGGCTTATCTGTAACCCCTGCCATAGGAGATAAAAATACGTTATTTTTTAAAACTACATCGCCTATTTTCAAACTTATTTCATCCTTTCGCTGTAAATCTCCTGTATATAATCCACTTACCTATATATTTTATCACATATTTTCTTCTCTCCAACAGTTTTTGCAAAAGAGAAAAGCTGCGGTTTCCCACAGCTTTTCTCTTCTTTACCTCTTATTTTGTATATTTTGCGTATACATATCCAAATCCGCCATTATACTGTATCTGATACCATCCATTATATTCTCCAACTACTTTTAGTTCTGTACCATATGGTACTGCTCCTATCTTCTTTGCATTTATAGAATTCCCTACTCTTACATTTAATCCGCTCTTAGCAGTGACTTTTACAGCTTTCAAAACAGTTACATTTGACGGATTTGGCGTTGCAGCAACGTATTTGCCGTAGATGTATCCTGTCTCGCCATTGTAGTCAATCTTGTACCAGCCGTTGACTTCTTCAAGCAATGTCACAACTTTTCCGGCAGGAAGTACTCCTATAATTTTGCTTGAAGTGCTTGCGCCTGCCCTCACATTAAGCGCTGATGCAGTTACAATGCCATAGTTGTATACAGGTTGTGGTGCAGGTTGTGGTTGCGGAGTTGGAGCAGGTGTTAGTTGTGTTACTGGTGATGGTGTTTCTTCTGCCACAGGAGTAGTTGATACATACCAGTAATTCTCGACGGTTGGTGTAATTGTACCATGCTCTTGAATATATCTGATCATCAAATTCCTTACCTGTCCGTCGTCGCCATAAGCTTTTGCGGAATCAAATACAATTTCTGGATTTGTTATTCCAGCAGCTTGCATAAATCCACCGCCGCCGTTGAATCTGTAGTTGTTTATTGCTACTGTGAATACATCGTCATCTTTTACAAGTTTGCCATTGACTTTGAGATTCTTAATTCTATGTCCTGCAGGTTGTGTTAAATCTATTACATAGCTTGCACCGTACAATTGGTCAAGATTGTAATCAGGTATATTCAAAGTAGGATCTTTTGTTATAGGATCATTTGGCGAGGAGACTTGTTTGTAATACCTTGCTGACCATTCCAACCAGTCTTTTAACTGTTTCCCAGTCATCTTTATTCCATACAAGTAATTTTCATATACATATACACCCATGATGTCTTGAATTGTTATATCGCCTTTCAATATCTTCGCTGAACTGCTAAGTGGTGCAGCAATTGATAGATCAGTTTTTGCATAATATTTTTGAACTTTATTGATGAGGTCCATTATAGCTGTCTCTTTTACTGTCTGTTCAGTACCTAAGAAGTCACCTGTTGCAACACCGATTTTTGTTCCTATATATTTAAGTGTTGCATCTTGATATGGTTGTGCAAGGTTTAAAATATCTGAATCTGCTTGTACAGAATCATCCATTTTTATAGTTGCACTCCATTTGCTATCTATTACCCATTTTCCATCAGCATTTTTGCTTATATTAAAGTTTATCTGTGATACATATTGTCCCCATTTACCAGGTTCTGTCACTATAACTGTTTCGCCTGCCGGGTTCTTATATGTGTGCTGTGATATAATAGCATGTGTATGTCCTGCAACTATTGCATCAATACCATTTACTTGAGTTGCAACGGCTTTAACTTGATTTTCAGGTATTACATCTGTCGGTGATTCTTCACCAGAGTGAATTGTAGCAACTATTATATCTGCTCCTGCTTCTCTTAATTTGGGTACCCACTTATTTGCTTCCTCTACAAGGTCATTGAAGTGTAATCCTGCATAGTGGTCTTTGTCTTCCCATGATGGTATAGTTTTAGTCGTAAGGCCTAATATACCCACTTTTACAGGTCCTTGTGGCGTATCAAATGTCTTAATATAGTAAGGGTCAACAAAGTTTGTTCCGTCACCTTTGTAAGTATTTGCTGAAAGTACATGTATGCCTTCATTTCTCATATCATTTATAATCCTGTTTAAAACGTCAAGCCCATAATTGTATTCATGGTTGCCCAATGTCCAGGTGTCATATTTCATTGCTCCCATTACTTTTGCTAATGGATGTTCTGTAGTGGTATCTATCTTGTCATAATAGTAAGAAAGTGGTGTTCCTTGTATTGTGTCTCCATTGTCTACTAATACCACATAAGGATATTGCGCTCTTACCTGTTTTACATAAGTAGATACCTTTGCAAGACCTTGGTTAGCTGATTTTGCAGTATTGTAGTCCCATGGGTATATATTGCCATGTATATCTGACGTAGCAACTACTGTTATTGTCGCATCGCTCATTTTAGCCGGTGCAATTCTATTATCTATTTTCGAAGTAACTGTCTTTTGAGCTTTAACTGCATCTATGAATGCATCTCTTACAAGCTTATATGTATCAACATAAGTTTTTGCAACATCAGGGTCTGTAAAACCTTTAAAGCCATCTCCGCCAGTGCCCATAAAGTTGTTTGTCGCAACAAGATAAGTTTTATCCATGAGTATTGGAGTTCCGTCGGACTTTCTCATGTCAAATACTCTATTCATGGTAGGTTTACTTGGATCATATTTAAAGGAAAGTCCTGCAACTTGTATGCCTTTTCCTCCATCTTGAACAGCCTGTTCAAGGATAGTTTTTACTTGCGCACCTGTCATTTTCATTGTAACTATTGTGTTGTCAAAAGGCATCAGCTGATACATCATTCCAACAGTTATATCGCCTTTTGGAATATCTATCCTAAGCCCACCATTATTGGCAAATCCAAAATCTGCTCCAACTGCATACTTTGTCACTTGTGCTGCCCAATTGCCTAAGAGAGAATCTCCATAAGGCTCAGCACTTTGAGTCCTTGTCAAATCTATTGCAGCTTGACCTATCACTTCGTTAAATATTGGTCCTACATCTTGAACAGCTTTATCGACAATGGCTTGTACTTCAGGATCCACTACAGGATTTTGTGTAGAATACAAACCTGTAATATCAATGTATTGCATATCGCCTGTTGTAACTGTGCCATCATCATTTAATGTTATCTTTAAATCGATGAATCCTCTGCCATAATAGTAAGCAACCCCTACAGGAATTCCATTTACTCTTGTAGTGACAATTGAATGTGTATGTCCACCAAATATAGCATCTACACCTTTAACTTGTTTTGCAAAGTCTATAAGATTGCCTGTTGCATTACCTGACTTATCTTGATATGCACCCATATGTGCCAGTACAACAACAATTTGCACACCTTGTTGTCTTAACTGCTGCGCTAAGTCATTTACAATTGGAACAGGATCTTTAAATTCAACATTTTGTATATATGCAGGCATTATTATATTTGGGAATTCTTTATTGTCTACGATGCCAATTATGCCGATTTTTACTCCATCTCTTTCAATAATTACATAGGGCTTTACATAACTCACAGGCTTCCCAGTTGTTTTATCATACACATTTGCTGCAAGAACGGGAATTGCTGAATCTTTAAGTGTAGCATTTTGCGTATCAATTACTGAATTAATACCCCAGTCATATTCGTGATTCCCAAGAGTTATTGCGTCAAAGCCAATGTTTTTCATCATGTCAATAACTGGCTGTCCTTTTAAGACGTTGGAAAGCGGCGTTCCTTGGAACATATCTCCGCCAGATAAAATTACAGTTCTGTCAGGATTTTGAGCTTTTATGTCTTTAATTTGTTTTGCCAAAACACCTGCTATTTGCTGCTTATAAATTGTCCCATCACTTAATTTACCATCGTTTTGTAAATAACCGTGAAAATCGGTGACTTCTATAAAGTCAAATGTTTTTGACGTTGCAGCAAAGGCTATCTGCGGTACCGCAGAGAAAAACATACTAAATACCATTATTGCTGCAACAAATATTGCAAGTATCCTTGACCTTGACCTAAACATTTACATCCTCCTTTTACTCGTATTTTTCTTAGAAAACAAATAGATTTTCAACGATCACCTCCATAAAAATTACAGGAAAAATTTTAGACATTTTAAGTATACCAGCGGAGTGTTAAATATAAGTTAAACTATTATTAATTTTGTGTAAAGTACATCATACATCAGATGTCAGACAAGTCTTAATATAATTATATAAAAGACTTTTTTGACCTTCAACAGCGATTTAGGGCAATATCACATGTTTATTTCCAATTTTACTCCCATTTGCTTTTTCTTTTATACGTTTACTTAGTATTGTAAACATTTTTAAATTTATTATAATAATCTTACATTAGAAAAAGATGATATAGAATTCAATCTATATCATCTAAAGTCAAAAATTTTTTAAAGGAGATATTTTGCATCGTAGCTCCAGTGTTCCAAAGCGACAAAACTAAGCTCGACCTTCGGGTTCCGGCAGGGTTCCGGGCACATTCGACATCCTGTCTCAGGTGCCCGCCTCCGCCCTCCTTGGCTTCGGCCCTGCCTCCACCCTCGGTCTTGCTAAGTTTTGTTAACGCTTTGTCACAAGTCGCACCGATTGCAAAATATCTCCTTTCCGAAAGTTTGTCTACAGTCTGAGATAATATAGAATCCAATCTATATCATCTTTTTCCAAAAGCTTCTTTCAATTCTTTATATTTTTTTACAATTTCCTGCAATAAACCACTATTTTCTTCTAAACCTGTAATTTTGCTTATTGTTTTTTCTAAGCCGAAATTTTTAATGTCATCTTGAATTTTACAAGCTTGAGGGTCTTCCTTATAATCAAACAAAAACCCTGCAGCTATACCATATAGTATAAATTCAGGCGTAATTCCAATTTCATAACAAAGTTTGGCAGGCATCATTAACCGGTCATTTCCAGACAATTTCCTTGTAGGCTCTCTTCCCACTCTTACAACTTCGTCTTTTAAATAGGAGTTTTTGAACCTTTTTATTACTTTATTTGAATATTCTCTTAAATTATCAATTTTTATATTATGTTTCTTAGAAAGCGCGCTAGAAGCTTCCTCTTGCATTTTATAGACTATATTTCTTATAAAACCATCTTCAATCGCTTCATGTATATATTTATACCCTTTTAAATATCCTAAATATGCAGTGGTAGCATGGGCTCCATTTAATAAAAATAATTTTCTCTCTATATAAGGTTCAAGGTCAGCGACAAGTTCCACCCCTTTGATATTTAAATCCCCAATAATTGCTTTTTTGTCAATATCCCATTCATAAAAATCTTCAACTGCTACATCTATTGGCAGTTCTTTCTTTATATCTACATTCGGTACTATCCTGTCCACAGCCGTATTAGGAAAACCAATTTTTTGATTTACGTAATCAATAAAATCTTTATCCCCTTTTTCCAATATACTATTTTTTAGTATATTTGTTGCAAACAGTGCATTTTCACATGCCATTATATTCAAAGGTTTATCAATGTTAGCTTTTCTTATCTTTAAATAATTTCTTAATTTTTCCCCTATGCTCTTAAGATTATTAGCTCCTACTGAAGTCGTAATTATATCTGCATCTACAATAACCTTGGATAGATTTTCTTCATCTTCGATATGAATAGCTTTGATGTTTTTTACTTCTTCCTTTTCCACATTATCTTTTAAAATAATCACATTATATCTTTTATAATTATTTATGCTTTCTACTAATTCTTTTGATATATCAACAAAAGTTATTTCATATCCAGACTTATACAACAAATATCCTATAAATCCTCTGCCTATATTCCCTGCTCCAAAATGAACCGCTTTTAACATATTATTCATCACCTTTTTGAAGTATTTCTATTATTTCTTGTTTTGTCCTTGCCTTTTTCAATTTCTCGACATTTTCTTCATACTGGCAGGTAAGAGCTATTTTTGATAATATCTCTAAATGTTCATCTCCCTTGCCTGCAATTCCTATGACAATATAGGCAATATTTCCATCTCCAAAATCTACTCCTCTAGGATATTGCGCTATAACTATTCCAGATTTTTTTATATATTTTACATACTCAGAAACACCGTGAGGAATAGCAATACCATTACCTATATAAGTTGTTACATCTTCTTCTCTTTTTTTCATACCTTCTATATATTCTTTTTCGACATAGCCATTTTTAAAAAGCAAATTCCCTACTCTTTCAATAGCTTGTATTTTAGATTCTGATGGTACATTTAATACGATATTATTTTCGTTTAGTATTTCTTTATTCATCTTCCAAAGCCTCCTGTGTATCATTTAGTATTGTAACTAAGCTATTTCTAATATCTTTGATATCGCCAAGCCTCAATATTTCATTAAAAGCTTTATCCTCTATAAGCGAAATACTTATTTTACCTAACATCTCTAATATTTCACTGCTTTCTGCTTTCCTTGCTAACATCACAAGAAAAGTGTCTACTTCTTCATAAGAAAAACCAGCACTTTTCATCTTTAATGGAGTTTTTAGTTTATAGACGCCGACAAAAGGCATTACCATTTTGTCACTTCTTGTATGAATTAAAGCAATGTGGGTGTTTGGTATGACAACATTGCCCATGGCTTCCCTTTTAAAGATTAGCTCTTCTATTTCTTTTGCATCTTCAGTAAGCATTAAATCATATAAATCTTTTGCTATGAATTTTATTAAATCTGCAATAGTTTTTGCTTCCACGTATTTTAATTGCAAATTTCGAAGTATTTCATCTGCTATTTCAAAATTTCGTCTCCTTTCCACCATCGGCAAATTCCCTGTCAATTCTCTTTCTTTCTTGACTACATATTTCTCTATAAACTCTTCTACCTTTTTAATATCTTCTTCTGGCAAAAAAGGCGATACTACAATTACATTATCTTTTAAATCTTCAAGCTTTACTGTAGAAATTATTAGGTCATAGTCATCACTCTTTTTCTTATACTCCCATATTGCCCCAATGTCAATAGCATCAATTTCTCTAAAAAGAGTTTTTAATTTAGCTGATAATATTCTCGCCGTGCCAATCCCATTCGGACATATAACAAAAACTCTCAATTTTTTTGATAAAGCTTGCTGTCTTTCAATTGCAGCTCCAATATGCATTGTAATATATCCAATCTCTTCTTCAGGTATCATGAGATTATATTTAGAAAAAATTAACTTGCAAGCTTTATTTACTGCTTTAAACAAATCACCATAGTAATTTTTAATTTCTTCTACTAATGGATTGGTAGTCTGAAGTCCCATTGTCAATCTATAAAGGGCAGGTTCAAAATGCTGTGACAGTCCTACAATAAGTTGTTCGTCGCAATTTATCTTTATATTTAAAAGCCGAGAAACTTCTTCCACAACCTCTTTTGATAAATCTTGTAAAGAAATGCCAAGTTCTTCAAATCTATTTTGTTTATAGACGTATTTTTTGGGACTTAAATGAATAGCCAAATATGCCAATTCAGCATCTGGCAAATATACTTCATTTTCTTTCAATATTTTTTCTACATCTTTCATGAAAATAAATTCATTAGAAAGCAAAATGTCCTTTACAAATTCATCGTTAAGCTGTATTGGCTTGTCTATTTTTGTTCTGTAAATAGAAACAAGTAAATGTACAAACATCCCAAAGTAATTTAAGTCGGATAAGTGACCATGTATAACATTCTTAATTTGTTGTGCAATTCTTTTCACTAATTGAACTAACTCATTGTCAAAAACTGTACTAAAAAATGTGTATACATATTTGTCTTTTTCATCATTATAGACAAAAGCTAAAAGTTCTTCTATGGGTTTATAGTTATAAAACAGCTCCACAATTGCATTTCTTTTATCTAATTCACTTCCTTCTACTTTAATCCCATAACCTCTTCTTCTGATAAGAGATAAATTTCTCATTTTCAGCCATTCTTCTATTTTGTCTAGATAGAGACTTATAGTTCCTTCTACAACATTAAATTGATAACTAAAATAAGCAGCTTTTATGGGTTCCTTTGAAAGTAACAATTGTATTGTCATCAATATTTGTCTTTGCTCTGGAGTTAAAAGCCATTGGAGAGGAATGGCGCCTAAAGAAGCATGGATTTTATCTAACGCTTCTTCCTCTCCTTTTAAAATGATTTGTCCATTGTCCTCTATAATAACAGCTTTATATTTTTTTAAATTATTGTTTATAGAGGCTATTTCTCTCATAATAGTTCTTCCACTTACATCCATAAGCTTGGAAAGGTCCTCTATATTAGAAGGACCTTTCTCTATCAAAGTTTTTAATATAAATTTTTGTCTTACAGTTAGATCTTCCATACCCTTCACCATAAATTTTTATTTTATTTTTTAAGGTTCTTTACAAATTCATCATAGACTGTATTGTCTAAAAAGTTTTTGACCGTTACAATTTTAGCATTTGGCACAACTTGAGAAGCTCTTTCTGCAAGGTTTTCCTGTGTAAATACAACATCGGCCTCTTTTGGTATTTGATTTACAGCAGAATGCTTAACTACAATATCCAATCCTGCTTCTTTTAATTTTTTCTTTAAAATAGTTTCTCCCATCGCTGACGAACCCATACCAGCATCGCAAGCAAAAACAATCATTTTAGGCATACCTTCTATTTTTTGTACACTAGGCTTTATTTCTTCAACTTTTTGTCCTTTGCTTTGCGCTTTGAGTCCACTGACTACTGAACGTGCAAAGGTCATACTTTCGGCAGACATACTCTCTTCACTAGCTCTCTTAACAATCACTGATGCTATAAGGAAAGATACAACTGCTCCAACTGTAATACCTGCAAGTACAGGCAACAAACCGCCTTTTGGTGCCATAGCTATCTCTGCAAATATACTACCAGGTGAAGGTGTAGCTACCAAACCCGCTTTTGTCAAAACAAATGTCGCATCTGCAGCCATTCCACCGCCTATAACTGCCAAGAGTAGTGATGGATTCATCAAAACATAGGGAAAATATATTTCATGTATTCCGCCAAAGAAGTGTATTATGATAGCACCTGGAGCTGATTGTTTTGCATCGCCTTTTCCAAAAAGCCAATATGCCAGTAAAACCCCCAAACCTGGACCTGGATTAGTTTCCAGTAAGAAGAATATTGACTTTCCAAGCTCTTTAACCTGTGCTACTCCAAGAGGAGCCAATATACCGTGGTTAATAGCGTTATTTAAAAACAATATCTTCCCTGGTTCTATAAAAATTGCTATTAAAGGTAATAAGCCTTTGTTTGTCACCCATTGAGCTGCTGCACCTAATCCTACTGATATGCCATTTACCACTGGTTCAACGAAAAGAAATGCTAAAATTGCTAATAAACCACCTAAAATACCTGCTGAGAAATTGTTGACAAGCATTTCAAAACCTGCTGGGATTTTTCCTTCTACAAGCTCGTCAAATTTTTTAATGACATAGCCCCCCAAAGGCCCCATCAGCATAGCACCAAGAAACATCGGTATAGATGAACCGATTATAATACCTGCTGTTGCAATGGCTCCTACTACTCCACCTCTTACATCGTATACAAGTTTACCACCTGTATAACCAATTAAAATTGGCAAAAGATACGTTATCATAGGTCCAACAAGTTTAGCCAAATGTTCATTTGGAATCCACCCTGTTGGAATAAAGAAAGCAGTAATAAGTCCCCATGCTATGAAAGCACCAATGTTAGGTATTACCATGCCAGCCAAGAAGCCACCAAGCCTTTGCAACTTCGCTTTTACACTTCCGCCGCCAGTTATGAGAGCATTAGTGTTTTGCATAAATTTTACCTCCTTCTTGAATTCATTCTTCTATAATTATTGTAAACCTCAATATGTATTTATGCAATTTAAAGAAAATCAGTTTTGTCATTCGTTTTCTTTGACAAAATTGAAGATCGAGTAGGAGCTGAATAATTATTTTATTCAGCGTCCTCTCACACCACCGTACGTACCGTTCGGTATACGGCGGTTCATTAGGAATTGTGTACAATTAGATATCTTTGGGATAAATTCTTATAACCTATGCTTTCAAAGTATTTATTTGTAAGAGTCTTATTTAGGATTGGGCTATTGGATATTCTTAAGTCACCTTTCCTTGTATTGGCGTATTCCCAGGCTTTTTGTTCTTCTACTCCTAGTTTTACTAAGTTATCATGCTTCGTTTTTATCTTCTTCCATTGTTTCCATATACATGCCCTTAGTCTTCGCCTTATCCATTCGTCAAGGGTTTTCATTATGCTTTTCGCGTCTGCTAATCCAAAATAGTTGACCCATCCTGTTGTTATTTGATTTAGTCTTTTTATTCTGTTTTCCATGCTTATTCCCTTGTTCCGATTGGTTATTTCTCTTACTTTTTCCTTAAACCTTTTGATGGATTTTTCATGGATTCTTATTCTTACTTCGTTTTCTTTTGTATAGAATGAAAATCCAAGAAATTTTCTTCTCCATGGTCTATCTACAGCACTTTTTGCTTCGTTGACTTTTAGTTTTAATTTGCTTTCTATGAATTTCTTTATGCTCTTCATTACTCTGTCTCCTGCAGACCTGCTTTTTACATATATGTTGCAGTCATCTGCATATCGGCAGAATTTATGCCCTCGTTTCTCAAGTTCTTTGTCTAGTTCGTCCAACATTATGTTTGCTAATAGGGGACTTAATGGCCCTCCTTGGGGTGTCCCTTCTTCTGTTGATATTTTGATTCCGTTTATCATTACTCCTGATTCTAGGTATCTTCGTATTAACTTTAGTACTCTTTTGTCCCCTATCCGCTTTTCTAGTTTGGACATTATTATGTCGTGGTTTACTCTGTCAAAGAACTTTTCTAAGTCCATATCTACAACCCATGTGTATCCTTCTTTTATGTATGCTTCTGCGGCTTTTATTGCGTCTTTTGCACTGCGTCCTGGTCTGAATCCATAACTGCTATCAGAAAATGTATGGTTGTAGACTTTATTTAGTATTTGGGCTATTGCTTGTTGTATTAGTCTGTCTAGTACTGTAGGTATTCCTAGTAGTCTTACTCCTCCATCTGGTTTGGGAATTTCTACTCTTCGCACTGGTTGTGGTTTGTATTTCCCCTCCAGCAGTTGTTGTTTTATGGTTGCCCAGTTTTCTTTGAGATACGGTAGAAGTTCATCTACTCCCATCCCATCGACTCCATGGCTTCCTTTATTTGCAACAACGCTTGTATGCTGCTTTCATGTTCCCTCGTTCTACTATCATTTCAAGCATCTTGCCGGTATATCTTTGTACATCGTTTCTTCCATCTTCCGACGCCGATGATATACTATGCACTTCCGTTGTCTTTTGAAATTCCATTTCTCTATTCAACGGATAGCCTCTTTGTTGAGTTGTCTGCAGTCTCTGCATATCTTTCGAGTCCATAAGATTTCCAAAACCTCCTAACGTTCGGTCCTTCCTTATCTATTCATGTCTAGATAAGTACTATGACCTCTGCTGACTTCTCAAGGTTCAGCCATACATCACTGCATGGGTTGTCACTTCAGATTTTACTTCCATGACTTATCCTTGAGACCTCCCCGGGTAAGAACGATAACTTTCATCTCATATATCTGCCAGATTTACTGTATGGGATTCGGGTAGTGTTGGACTTCGTTTTGTTACGCAAACTCATCCATCCCAATTCAGCCTCTTATCTGGTTCTTGTTCATCAGACCGAGATTTTGCCTTAAGCTTCCTTCAGATTCCACCTCACGATGGACACCCTTGCTCTTGGCTAGTGGTTCCCACTACCAAGCCCACAGTGGACTTTCACCGCCTAGTTATCGCCCATGCCGGGCGCACATAAATAATAACCGGCGAAAAGCCGGTTATTCAGTTTGTTGACAAAGCAAAATTTAAGCCCCTGTTTTCCTACTTCCGAAAACAGGGGCTGTATGTATCTGGATAAAATTTTCTTTAAAACTCCAAATAATGGATAAAAATTCAAAGTACCCAAAGGGCTCTTGCCCCTCCTCCATAACCATGTTGCCATTTTCTTTAAATTCATGGCAGCAAAAACAAGCATCGCTTGCATGGACAATTTTTCTTTCCCTCTTAATGTTGTCCATCGCAAACCATGCTTCTCTTTCATATCAGCAAATACTCTCTCTATTGTCTCTTTCCTTCTTTCATATACTTCCTTACAATAAGGTGTATGCCTTAAATGCTCTGCTTCTTCTACATATCCTTCCCATATGTGCCTGAATATCCTCTTTGTGTAGTCTTTACTTTGGGTACACTTTTCTCTTAAAGGACAGTTTTTACATTTTTCTGGGTTTGATTTGTATTCTCTATATCCTTCTCTATTGGTTGTAACATATGTTAGTATTTCATTCTGCGGGCATATGTAACAGTCATAATATTCATCATACACAAACTCATGTTTCTTCATAAAACCGTCTTTTGTTTTTGGTCTTGTGTATGGCACTGCTGGTATTATTTCTCTATCAAATATTGTCTTTAATATGTACGGATTTTTGTATCCTGCGTCTACTGCTATTGCTTTCGGTTTTCCTACTCTCTTTTCAACTTCTTCTAATACTTCTTGAAACATTACACTGTCGTGGACATTTGCAGCTGTTACTTTTACTCCTAATACAAATCCGTTTTTATCGCAGGCTGTATGAAAAGAATATGCAAAACATTTTTCTTTTCCGTTTTTGTTTAACATTCCGCTATCTGGGTCTGTTTTGCTTACTTTCACTTCTTTCGTCTTTATTTTCTTGATTTTCTTTAATGGCTTTTTGCCATGAGCTTCTCTATCTTTGTTTATTTCTTCTTCTAGTTTTTCTTGATAAGTCCTGGCTTCTTGTTCTACTATTTCTTTGGTGTATTTCTTCTTGTTGGCACTTGCTTTTACATGGGTTGAATCTATGAGTACTTCCTCCGCATTTACTAGCCCATGCCTTATTGCTTCTTCTAAAATCTTCGTAAATATTTTCTCAAATATGTCTGTCCCTTTGAATCTTCTTATGTAGTTCTGGCTAAATGTTGAAAAATGAGGTATTTCTTCTGTCAGCCCATACCCTAAAAACCATCTATATACCACATTTGTTTTTATTTCTGCTATTGTCCTCCTCATCGATGGTATGCCAAAAAGATACTGAATAAACAGGATTTTTATTAATACTACTGGATCTATGCTTGGTCTGCCGTGATCTTCGGAATATTTGTCTTTTACTAAATCATATATGAAACTGAAGTCTATGACTCTTTCTATCTTCCTTAAAAGGTGATCTTTTGGAACTAACTGATCTATGCTTACAAATTCTATTTGATGTCTGGCATCCTGTTTCTTTGATAACATCTTTCTTCTCCTCTCCTCTTTTGCTTTGTACCGTTAAAAAAACAAAGAACCCTTCTCATCATAACGGGTTCCCGATATTTTGTAAACAGTCTGTAACCGGCGAAAAGCCGGTTATTTCAATTAATAAATCCATTGGTTTGTGATAATTTCGATTAAAGCACGGGATTTTACTTATACTGTGGCAAATAGTCCTTTACTGTTCAATTATATCATTGAATATTTTTTAGTTATCACCGCAGGAAATACTAAAGGACGTATTCTCAAAACCTATAAAGTTGTGCAATAGTAGATTTTTATAATTTGTAAATTTTAGAAATTATTTTTTTATTCACTTTGTTCCTCCATTTAATTAAAATTTTTTTCTACAAATTCGTAATATTCCTTATAAACTTTATAGATCTTATTGTATTTATTAACATTTTCATTGTTAGGCTTCACTATTCTACTATAATTCATTACTGGTAAATAATCTTTAAAAAGTTCTATATCTCCTACTGAAGACATTGCTATATATGCTGCACCCAATGCCGTTGCTTCATTAATTTTCATTACTGCTATCTCCTTATTAAAAATATCTGCCTGAATCTGGAGCCATTCATCTGAATTAACATATCCTCCATTAGCAATTATTTTTTTAGCACCACCATTAATCTTTTCTATTATCTTATAAACTGAATACATATTATACATAACGCCTTCCATCATAGCCCTTATAATATGCTTTTTAGTATGCATAAGTTTCATTCCAAATAGTGCTGCACTAGCTTTTGGATTCCAGCCTGGCGCTCTTTCACCGGCTAAAAATGGTAAAAAAATCAGCCCATCACTACCCGGATTTATCTGAGTTGCATATTCATCAAATAATTTATATATATTTTCATACTTAGTTTTTGAAAGTTCATATTCAAATTGTTCTCTAAATTGATCTCTTAAATACTTAAGAACTATACCACCATTACTTATTGCACCCCCTATTATCCATTTACTATTGTTAAAGCAATAACACCATGTCTGTGCATCTTTATCTAAAATAGGTTTATCTGTAATTACTCGCAAAGCACCACTAGTTCCAACAGTACATGATACTTTTTCATTATCAAAACATCCGCAACCTATATGCGCTGTTATTCCGTCGCTAGCCCCAATTATTAATGACGTATTTTTACTTATCCCGAGTTCTTCTATAAATTTATTTTCGATAGATGGTAATATAAATCCAGGATCTACGATATCTCCAAATAATATATCAGAATTCGCTTTTAATATGTCTGCTAAAATTTCTTGATCCCATGTTAAACTGTGAATATTCAAACAACCTGTTGCTGAAGCATCTGCAATATCGATAAAAAATTCATCAGATAATCTGTAAACTATATACTCTTTAATCGTAATAAATTTATAAGTTTTTTTATATATTTCAGGTCTGTTATTTTTAAGCCATATTATTTTACTTAATGGATACATTGGATGTTTCACTATACAACCAGTTTTTCTGTACAAATCATAAAAATCATAATTTTCTGCTATATATTGAGATTCTTCCATTGCTCTTGTATCAGCCCATGTTATTACATTTGTAAGATTATTGCCTTCTTTATCTAAGGCAAGTATACTATGCATTTGTGCACTTAATCCAATAGCTCTAATTTCTTTATTTGATATTTTAGATTTTAAAATTGAATTTCTAACTACTTCTGTAAATGATTGAAATACAATATTTGGATCAAGTTCAGCCATCCCTTTCTCTAAACAAATCATAGGATATTCTTTATAATCAGAAGCTATCAACTTACCTTCACTATCAAAAACTATTGATCTTACACCTGTAGTTCCTATATCTACTCCCAAATAGTATTCACCCATTTAATTCTCACCCTACCCAATATTTTTTTCATTAACTCATGGTGTTAGTATATTATTGTAGACACTTTAACTCGAACAAGTTAAAATAAAAGTATTAAAAAGAGGAAATATCTACAAAATGCCAAGAGGTCAAAGATAATATAGTGAAGAATTCAAAAACACTATAGTAGAGTTGTATAATTTTGGTAAAAGTCTGTCAGAGCTTTCGAGCGAATATGGCCCACAATATCAGGCTGGTTAAAAAAGCAAAGCCCAATAAATATGGACAACAAGCACAACGATTACAGTAGCTGAATATAAGGCTATGTTAAAGAAAATGGCAAGGCTAGAAGGGGAAAACGAAATATTAAAAAAAGCCATAGCCATATTCGCAAAGGAATAAGCTCTACATTTAAGTTTATTGAAGAAATCAACTTTTGATTTAAAGTTCTCCTCTATTAGCATACTTTTAGTCTTTTAATTCTGCTCTCGGTTATCTATTATGTCTTTCAGTTCTCGCCCTTATAAAGGATAATGCAGTTTCCCTAACCTTATTTGCTTTAAATCGGTTTGGCTACTAATTTCTTTATTTGCTTCATTCAATGTTCTGAGGGTAAAATGCAGTTTGAAAATTTCCCTTCTTTTTTAGTCTTGCAATTGTCAATGCGTCTTTTTTATGACTTTTCGATGGAATGTTGTCAACCTAAAACTTCATAAAAATAGCTTTACATCTTATACAATCTTTATTAAAACCATTAAAAATGGCATGATAATGACACTAAAGATTGTTGTATATGTAATCATGCTTGTTGCAAATTCATAATCTGCGCCATAAACTCTTGCTATAATTGCTGAATTTACCATTACAGGCATTGCTGACATTATTATAAAGACATCTCTCATGAGCTGAGGAAGGGGTATAAATAAATTTAATATCAACACAAGGGCAGGGGTTACTAAAAACCTTCCAATAAAAACCATAAAAGCATCTTTATCAAGCTTAAATTTATCAAGTCCCATTTCATAAATAACTATTCCAATGTAAAATATTGAAAGAGGTGTTGTAAGTCCTCCAATCATTTTGAAACTGTCAAAAATAAATTTTGGAAGTTGAATATTAGCAAAAACAAAAATTACACCTATGATAAAACCAAGAAGAGGAGGATTAAATATTGTATCTGAATTTAGTATTTTTTGATCTTTACCATTTGTGTCACGGACAATGCCATAAACCCCTAAGGTCCACCAAATTGTAGTATTTGCCATGTAATATAATAGAGTATACGGGGTTGCAACTTCTCCAAAGAGGGCTTGGGACATTGGAAGTCCTACAAATATAGAATTTGAAAGTGAAAATATGGCTACAAACACTCCTCTTCTTCCTCTTTTGACTTTAAAAATTTCAGTCAGTATATATGCAATTAAGTAAGATATCAATATTGACAAAAAAGCTATTAAAAGTCCTCTTCCTGAATGCTCTAATTGCTTTTTTGAGAAAGTCGACATTATGTTTACAATCATATTAAGTGGCAAGGAAATATTAACAACAAGCTTTGCGAATAAATCTGATGTTGTTTTTTCAAACCATCCTATTTTTGATAAATAATAGCCAAGGGCTAATATAACTACAATTGTAAGTACACCTTGAACTGAAGATAAAAAAGTTTGCATTAAACTGCCTCCTTAATGTAAATAAACGATTTGTAAACTTAAATGAAAGTTGAGGACTTCAATCCTTTCTGGTACAATGTTTTGCAGAAACAACAAATACCTCCCAGAAAGGATGAAGTCCTCATGCAAAACATTGTACCATTAACCTGTCCAAAATGCAATAATACTTCTCTGTTTTACAAATATGGCAAAACTAAAGATGGTTACCAAAAATATCTCTGCCGTAAATGCTACAATCAGTTTGCTCCTGATAAGCCTTCTTCTAGAAAAACTCCCAAGTACCCTCGCTGCCCCGTTTGCGGTAAGTCTTCTTTCCTTCATCATGATTATGAGTATTACTCTAACTATCGTTGTTCTGATAAAAAGTGCAATCATTCCTTTTTTGTCCCCAAAGTTACTGCTATACCTTCAACTTCTATCTCTAAACTTTCTGGTAAAACCAATTTTAAACGTATCCGCTATCCTGTACATATAATTCTATCTGCTTTGTCTATGTTCTTCCTTGGTAAAAATTCTTTCAGAAATATTGCTCTAATTTTGAAAACTGTTTTTAATGTAAAAGTCTCTCATACAACCATTAGTAACTGGTGTAAAAAGTTTGCTCCTTTGTTCCATAATATTTCCTTAGAACTTATTCCTATGTTAAATTTTAATTCTGATGAATGGCATGTCGATGAAACTGTTGTTAAAATCGCTGGTAAGAAATATTATCTTTGGTTTGTCACAGATTCTGAAGCCCGTTTTATCTTGGGCTTTCACCTCTCCCCTTACAGAGATTCCAGGCAAGCTCTTGTTTTGCTTAATTCTGTTAGAAACCTAGGAACCCCTTACGCTATCGTAACTGATCGCTATAGTGCTTACAAAGTACCTGTTAAGTCTTTGTTCGGTGACAGTGTTAAACACATTAGAGTTGAAAGCTTTAAGGATGACATCATCAATAATTTGATAGAATCTTTCCACCATCAATTTAAAGCCTGGTATAATACTAAACAGGGTTTTGCCTCTTTTGAGTCCGCAAATAATTTAATTTACATGTTTGTGTTTTTCTATAATTTTGTAAGGCCCCATTCTTCTCTTAATGACTTGACACCAGCTCAAGTTGCTGGATTATGTCTTTCTCCAAAAGAGAAGAAAAAGTACCTTCTTGTTGCTTAAAATTAAACTAATCTTTATCTCCTAATTGGTCATCCTTGGAAATGACAAGGGTGTACTTTCTTATACCCTCTTTGCTTCTGTAATAATCTGTAAATCAATTTGCTCATCTTATTTAGCCTGCTTGTGATTACTTTTTGGTGATTTTTGATGAATTTTGAAGCTATCCTAAGAAATATTAAGCTATTTTTTCATGTTTACTTTACAAAGCCGTAAATAAATATGTCCAGATAAACGCCCAATTTTAATGATTATAGTCTTTACAATAGTTGATACAAAAAGATTTAAGAAAAAAGAAGGATTCCCTCCAGTGTTGAAGATAATAGTCGTCGAAAAATACTGCCAAAGTCTCAAAGAAGGGAATACCTTAATTTACAAATTTGATCCGTTTGATTGAATAACATTACGGTACCAATAAAAACTCTTTTTGGGGATTCGTTTTAAATCTTTTAGGTCATGTTCATCTCGGTTTACATAAATAAGGCCATAGCGTTTGCTGATTCCATTGTTGACACTAACAAGATCTATAGCAGACCATACACAATATCCAATTAAATCGACACCATCATTAACAGCTTGTAAACAAGCATGAATGTGTTTTCGCAAATACTCAATCCGATAATCGTCTTCCACCTTGCCATTGACAAGTGAGTCATATGCTCCAAAGCCGTTTTCCGTAATCATAATCGGAAGTCGATAACGGTCATATACTTCCCGCAACGCCAAACGGAAACCTATTGGATCAACAGCCCAATCCCAATCTGTAACATCTAAGTAAGGATTTCGAGTTTCTTTAAACCAACCAGGATCTGCTTGATATATGCTTTCTCCTTTACGCCCTTTTAAATTAATCGTTCCTTCGACAAATTTTTCGTTTTCGTGGCAAGCTGTCCAAGTAGTACTTCGATAATAATTAATTCCAATAAAATTTGGTTTAGCACTTTTTAATATATCCATATCGCCTTCTAGAATGGTCGGTGTAGCATCATGGGCTTCTAAATAAGCCCAAGCGATAGGATTGTACTCTCCTCTATAGGCCAGATCTAAATATAACCAGTTTCGCATTGCTCGATAATTTTCAGCTGCCAGAACATCTTCGGGTTTACAGGAAGCTGGATATGCAGTCCTATAACTGAGTGCAAGGCCTACTTTTGCATTTGGAATCATCTCTCTACATGACTTGGCCGCTTTTGCCTGGGCCAAACACATAATATGGTTCATTTCATAACGATTTTTGTAACTGGCTTCTTCTTTTTTAAGCGTTCCGAATCGGATTGCGTGCATTATCAAATTATTTTGTTCATTTATGGTAATCCAATATTTCACCCTGTCCCCATATGCAGCATAACAAGTACGAGCATAACGATCAAAAATATCGATCATATCCCTGTTCAACCAACCCCCTTTCTTGCAGAGCAAAAGGTAAATCAAAATGGTACAATGTCACAATTGGTTCAATCTTATATTTGAGTAGCTCGTTGATCAATTGATCATAAAACTGTAATCCTTTTTCATTTGGCTTTTTATCGTCACCATTCGGAAAAATTCGACTCCAACTAATAGAAAAACGATAGGCTTTCAACCCCATTTCGGCCATCAAAGCTACGTCTTCTTTCCATCGATGATAATGATCGCTAGCTACTTTAAAGTCACAAATAGTGTCATTTGGCGGTGCTAGAACATCTTGGACAGATAAACCCTTACCATCTTCATTCCAAGCACCTTCTACTTGATATGCAGATGTAGCGGCACCCCATAAAAAGTTTTTCTTAAATCTTTTCATTGTTTTTCCCTCCTATCCTTAAGATTCGTTTTGTAAACTTAAATAAAATATGTCTAAACTTGTTTATAAAACTGACTTTAAGCGCATGCGTTATCCTGTATATATTTTCTTTCTACCTTATTCTTTCTGTCCTGCCGATTGTTAAATGGCTATTCTTAGAAATGACAATGGTATACTTTAGTATACCATTGTTTTGTAATAAGTTAGAAATTAGTTTTCAGTTTGAACAATTTATAAAAATATGATATACCTGCACAAACTTTCCAATCTTTAAACTGGGTAAAAGATTTTTTATATATGCGGAGCTATTCTCATATATATGATTCGAATTTTACAATAGTTACTATCAAAAATGCTAGTTTAAGCTCTGAGCTATCCCGAACTTTCTCAAGTCTGAAATTTAAATATTCTAACTATTCACACAAAATAAATTCTCGCAATTCAGGATGTTAGTTGTAAGCCACCCCAATTATAATTAATCAACGAATCCATTATTTTGAGTTACCTGTTTAAACCAATATCCACTTTTCTTTACAGTTCTCTTTTGCGTTTCTAAATCGACAGATACAAGACCATATCGGTTTTTATATGCATTTAAGAAAGACCAGTTATCCATAAAAGTCCATAAATGATATCCCTTTACATTACATCCCTCTTCAATTGCTTTATGAAGCCATTTCAAATGCTCTTTTATAAACTCGATTCTATAATCATCCTGGATTATTCCATCTTTTATAAAGCGTTCTTCTCCCTCTACCCCTATTCCATTTTCCGAAATAAAGCATTCTATATTTCCATAATTATCTCTTAAATTTATCAATATGTCGTATATCCCTTTCTCGTATATTTCCCATCCTCTATAAGGATTCATTCTTCTGCCTGGCATAATATACTCATCATAAAACCAATCAGGTGTAAATACCCCATATGGATTTGGCATATTTTCTTTAGCCTTAACCCTAAATGGCCGATAATAATTTACGCCCATATATTCCACAGTGTTATTTTTAATTAATTCCAACTCGCTATCTGAATATTCTGGCAGATGATTGTATGATTTTAAAAGTTCAACAAGTTCTTTACAATATTCTCCTCTGATAGATGAATCTAAAAAACTTCTGTTGTGGAACAAATCTGCAATCTCTGCGGCTTTTAAATCTGCCGGATGATTGCTCCTCGAATAGACAGGCTTTAAGTTTAAAACAATACCTATTTTAGCTCCTTTTATTTGCAATTTTTTAAATTCCTCTATTGCTCTCGCACTCGCCAAGGCTGTACCATATGCGAATTGTATTGCTCTTTTGAAGTCTACTATATCTGGATAATGCAAATTATATAAATATCCATTCAATACAGGAACTATTGGTTCATTAAATGTAATCCACCTTTTGACTCTATCACCAAACAATTCAAAACATGTTTTAGCATATTCAGCAAAATATTCTACTACTTTTCTATTTTCAAACCCCCCAATATTTTGCATTTCTATAGGCATGTCAAAATGAAATAGTGTAACAAACGGTTCTATACCATTTTTTATAAGCTCATCAATAACATTGTTATAAAACTCTACAGCTTTTTTATTGACTTCGCCAACACCACCCGGTATCAACCGCGACCAGGAAATAGAAAATCTAAATGAATTATGTCCAAGTTCTTTCATCAGTTTTATATCGTCTTTATATCTGTGGTAAAAATCAGATGTTACTTGAGGACCTACTCTATCGAAAAAGCGATTTGGCTCTTTTTTATACCAATAATCCCATACATTCATTCCCTTCCCATCTTCATTTGCAGCTCCCTCTATTTGTACTGCTGACGTTGCAGACCCCCACCAGAATCCTGCAGGAAATTTGTATTCCTTAGCCATAATTGTTTTCCTCCTTACGCAAGATAAATCAAAATATTATTTAAAAAAGAAAAAGTAATTTAACGGAAAAGATTACTTAAAATCAGCAAATTTAATATTTTTATTTATACTGTTGCAAATACTCTTTATTTTGCTCAAGTATGTCATCAAGAATTTTTTTAGCAATAGTCGCAGAAGGTATTAATGGATGAATTGTCAACGCCTGTAAAGCTGTGTAATAGTCTCCCTTTACCCCTGCTTCTATAGTAAGTTCTTCATAAGCTTTTACTGTTTGCATTAAACCCCTTATTTTCGCTGGCACATGTCCAATGTTTATCGGATGAGCCCCATTTCTATCTATTATTGCATTTGTTTCTATCACCACATCATCTGGCAAATCTGCGATTGTACCATTGTTTCTCACATTGACCACATGTATGTCTTTTTTATCATTATATATTGAACTTATCATGGAGCAAGCAGCATCAGAATAATGAGCTCCTCCCCTTTTTTCTAATTGCGGCGGTTTTATATTCAAATTTGGATCTTTATATAATTCAAATAATTCTTGCTCTAACTTTTTGACAACTTCTCCTCTTGTGCCTACTGTAGCAGCTTCTTCTTTCTGTTTTTCAAGCATTTTATCTGTTAAATAATAATATCTGTGGTATGGACAAGGATACATGCCAAGAGATTTTATAAAATCAGGATCCCACGGCAACTCAGGTATATTTTTCATTGATAAAGACTTACCACCTACAAAACTGTCTATTAAATTTTCTGTTATATCTTCGCCATCTAAGTAAATATGTATACCCCATACTAAATGATTAAGCCCTGCAAAATCTATATACACTCTTTTTGGATCAACACCAAGTACTTCTGCAACACCGTATACCATACCTATAGGTACATTACATAATCCGATCGCTTTTACATTTGTATATTTTAAAATTGTTTCTGTTATCACTCCTGAAGGATTTGTAAAGTTAATAAGCCATGCATTTGGAGCAAGTTCCTCTACGTCTTTGCATATATCTAAAATAACAGGTATTGTCCTCTGCGCTTTTGCAAAACCACCGGGTCCAGTTGTTTCTTGCCCTATCACATCATACTTCAGAGGAATTTTTTCGTCTCTAATTCTCGCATCCATTCCCCCTACTCTAAACTGCGTAACAACAAAGTCTGCATCTTTTATGGCTTCACGCCTATCCAAAGTCAAATGAATGTTTATACCTACACCAGCTTTTTCTACCATTCTTTTTGCAAGACCGCCAACAATCTCAAGTTTTTCTTTGCCTTCTTCTATATCTACTAAATATAAGTCTTTAACTGGTAGTTCATTATACCTCTTGATAAAGCCCTCAATAAGTTCGGGTGTATAACTAGAACCCCCTCCAATTACAGCAATTTTTAAATTTTTTTTAAACATCAAAAGTTGCCCCCCTTTGGTTGGTAAATAATTTTATACAGTTCAATAATCTCTGTTATCAATTCTTTCGCAAGAATTGCATTCATAAGATGGTCTTCAGCATGTACTAAAAGAAGTGTTACTTCTTGTTTCTCACCTCGTGCTTCTTTGTGTATCATGTCTGTTTGGACATGATGTGCTTGTAAAAGCTCTTCACCTGCCTTTTTTAGACAATCTTCAGCCTCTTTAAAATTTCCCTCTTTTGCATGCTTTAATGCCTCAAAAGAATTACTTTTAGCATTTCCTGCATGGGATATAATAGTAAATACAATTTGTTCAAGGTCCATTTCAATACCTCCTAATTATATACCCGTTACTTGTTATTTGTTATATATACCCAAATTACTAATTTGAAAATCATTATGTGTCTTTATGCAACCCCACTACTACCACGTAGTAGTGGGGTTATTTTCGATGTTTTTATATCTAGCTCATGCTTTTAGTTCTGCTTCACTATTCTCTTTTTCACTTTCTTCTTTTATCAATTGCTTTTCATAAGCCTTAAAAAATGGATAATATAACATAGCATCCAATACAAGTAAGGCAAGCACCAACACAACAGCTCTCCAATCTAAAGTTGCTAAGAATGCTCCTATAGGTGCGGGAGTAGTCCATGGCACAGTCGCAAAAGCTGCCCTTACAAGTCCCCATTTGATTATGTAGTAAGCTATAACTCCATTTATAGCCTCAACAAATACAAATGGAATAAACATAATTGGGTTTAAAACCATTGGTGTACCAAATATTACCGGCTCATTTATATTAAATAATGCAGGTAGTAATGCAACCTTACCTACAGCATTTAATTGTTTGGATTTACTTTTTAAATACAATAGAGTAAGCCCCAACGTAGCCCCCGAACCACCTAAAACCATATAATAAGCCCAAAAAGTATCTGTAAAAATGTGAGGTAGAGGTTGACCTGCTAAATATGCTTCTGCATTGGCAGCAAGATAAGTAAGCGCAATGGGATCTCTTATTGTCTTAACTACTGCAGCACCATGTATTCCTACAAACCATAATAATTGTGCTACAAGTGCAAGCACCACAATTAGTAAAGGAGAATCGAGAGTATTTAAAGCAGGTGCTAAACTAGCTAAAATAGCTTGTGGTATTATCATTTTAGAAATGCTTAGTATAATTAAATTTATAAAGTGAAACAACAATACATTGATTATTAGCGGTATTAAGGCATCGAAAGATGAGGAAACGGCAGGTGGTACACCTTCTGGCATCTTGATAGTAACACCTTTTGATTTTAAAAATCTCGTAATTTCTACGCTTAAAAGTCCTACAATTATTGCCGTAAATAATCCCTTAGCATCTAAATAAGTTACTGGCAAAGAACCCTCTTTTAAAGGCGCAGCAATTATAAGAAAAGTCGCACCTGAAATAATTGATGATGACAATGGGTCCATTTTATAACTTCTTGCAAGATGATACGCTACTCCTATTGCTACAAATAAAGCCAATAATCCCATAGTCATATTATATGGCAAGCGAATTGCATCTGCATTCGCCGATGCCCAATCTCTCCATGCTACCATAAATTTTAAAAATATGTTTGTTGCCACCACATCTTTCGACACTGGTGGATTAGCTACAATCAAAGTTAATCCGCCCACAATTGTAAGAGGAATACTGTAAACAATTCCATCACGCATAGCCTTAACATGCCTTTGATTCGCCAAAACATCTGCTATAGGCATTAAATATTTTTCCAAAGTTGAATTTAATCTTTCGAAAAAAGCCAATTTCTTTTTCCTCCTTTCTTTATTAGTTGATTTATTGTTTTTCTTTATACAATTTTAATGCTAAGTTTAAAACTTTCTCTCCTCTTACCATTCCATAATCTGCAGGGTTAATTACCTCCATAGGAATACCCAATTCTTTTGTAATTTTTTCGAAATCACCTCTTTTATGTCTTACCTGTGGAGCTAATAATACCACGTCATAATCTTTTACACTTTCTTCAAATTGATCAGTAGGAAGTGCATTTATTATTATCTCTCCATGTTCTGGTTTAATAGCCTTTTTCATTTTTTCTACAAGAAGACTTGTACTCATTCCAGCAGCACAGACTAACAATATTTTCATATTCCATCCCCTTCCAAAATATTAATTTTTATCGTACCTATACAAGCAGCTATCACTCCTTTCCTATAAATCTTTCATCAATAATTTTTAGCAAAAACTATGCCAATTAACTTCTTTCGTATCAAAATGCCAAAATTCAATGTATTAGTATTCCTACCGTTTCAATGTGTATCATTTAAAAACGTATTCAATACACATATGTGTATTAAAGTGAATAGATTATTTTCATCATATTTACGCATTCTTCGTCTGAAATCTTTACACTACATCCTTCTTCGATAATCCTTATAGCTTTTTTTATAATATCAAACTCTTTTGGATAATTCTTAACGTATTTTTGTGTATCTTTCATGTGTATTAACTCTTTTCCTTGTAATATACGCTCAATTACACAGGCAAGATGAAGTATTAATCCTATTGTAATATCTTCATTTAAATTTACTCCTTCTCTTATTAAAGCTGCGTAAAATCTTTTAAAAGAAGATATATACTTTTCTGAATCTATCTTTATATTTTCTCTTATAACCTCTTTCATGTTATCAATTACCTCAATTTGCGAAAGAGCTTCAATTTTATTTTTCAATACAGATAATTTATCATTATCAAACACATCTGATGTAGAAATATACAATATAGAATCATCCTGTGGATTTATAGCACTTACAACAGCTAAAATATTTTTTTCTTCTTTGATGTTGAGTAGTTTTCTTCTAAATTCTCTTTTGCTTTCAACTTCAATAGGAATAACATCAATATCTTTCTCTTTTAAGTCAAGGTTTTTTTCAAGTATTGATTTAAGTTTAACCGCTGTACCTTCGCCGGTTATACAAGCAGTTATAATAACATTCTTTTTAAGAGAATCTTCAAATTTAACACTGTCTTTATAGATTTTTCCCACATAAGGACTTAAATTGACGACCGCATCATACACTTCCTCTAAAGATGCATTGAGTAAAGCCTTTCTTGCCGCTTCTAAAACCATCGGAGTAGAGACCATTTCGATTGTTTTGACGGGTATTCCTGTCCTTTCGTATATCATGTCACCAAATAATACTAGTGAGCCCATGTCAACAAGGAGTAATACGCCTCTTCCTTTGTCAGCTCTCTTTACAATATTAGTTAAATTATTTAACGCAACTTCTGGTTTTTGATCAAGTGGCATATTGTAACCAATTACGTAATTTTCACCTAAAAGCCTGTTGGAAACCTCCGCAATGGAAGTAGCAGCAGTCTCTCCATGCATAGCAACAATAATGCCTACCCTTTCATCTTTTTCCGTTGTTTCCTCCTCAAGACATAAAAACATTGTAACAAAACCCACTTCATCATCAGGTACTTTTATGTTAAACTCTTTTTGGAGCCTTTCTCTCAAAATATTTGCCACTTCAAATTCTTTTTCGTACACCTTTTTTATATTTTCCAGCTGATGGTTCACAATGTCTTTGCCGCTTAGTATTCTTTCAACAGAACTGGCTACATGCATAGAAAGGCCGTATAAAGTTTTATCAGCGAATTGCTTGTGCAACTTTTTGCTGGCATAATTCAAAAAATCGTTTACTATATTGACAATCTTTTTATCTACTACTTTATATAATTCCTCCAAATTATTTTTATCCAGATTTAAGAGATACTTTTTCAAATATGTTTCTATATCAATACTCATGATGAGTTTTATATCACTTTCGTTAAGTCCTTTTTGCTCCAAAGCTTTCCTTTTTTCTTCTAGCGCCTCATAAAAATTGAATATCTGATTATTCTGTTGGATAACAGGAGTAGCATTATCGGCTGAAAACTTTATTATATCTCCTGTCATAAATTTATCAATCTCATCTTTTGACTCTTTATACCTAAACAATCCTCTTCTAACATACTCAGGTAAATCTTCAGTATGCACGCATACTCCTTTATCTCTTTTCATCATGTATCCAAGATAAGCTTTCGCAATTGAAAGTTTTATATCACTTTTCAGTTGACCTATATTATTAGGACACTCATAAAGCAAAAGAGCTTTTAGAGCATTTGAAGTGATCATAATATCAGTGTTAATAATTGCTGCTTCTTCTCTAAAAAAACTTTTAATAAGTTCAAATCTTTCCTCATATGTTCTATCTGCTAAAGCCGGCAATTTAATCACCATTGGTATCCGCCTTATAAAAGTCCTAAGAAGAGTAGACTCAATGTTCTCTGTTGTAGCGCATATTATTAAAACATTCGCTTTATGATGTGTTTCAGATTCTCCAAGTCGCCTATAAAGTCCTTTATCAATCAGATAAAAAAGCATCTCTTGTCCTTCTGGTGGAAGTCTATGGACTTCATCAAGAAAAAGTATGCCACCATCCGCTTTCTCAACAAGGCCCATTCTATCCTTATCGGCACCTGTATACGCTCCTTTTTTCACTCCAAACAGTTGTGACATTAAAAGTTGCGGATTATTAGCATAGTCAGCACAGTTAAAAGTCACAAAAGGAGCGTTTCTTTTTATTCTTCCAATTTCTTTTGCGAAACTATACATGACTTCTGCAAACATGGATTTGCCAGTACCCGTCTCCCCAAGCAAAAGTGTATGAAGGCCATTAGGAGGATAAATTATAGCAGCTTTTGCTTGCTGTACGGCATTTTTAAGACTTAAATTAGCTCCTATTATGCTGTCAAATACATCTTTCACTAACATATCACTTTCATCAGAAACCATATCAAGTTCTTTAACCTTATACAAAACCGGTTTGCCTTCAACTTTTATAACTTTTCCTTCTTTATAAAGTGCATTTAAATCGCTAGAAGCATTTGTTCTTTGTATATTAAGAGCATATGCAATTTCCATAGCTGAAACTCCAATTATTTCTCCTCTTTCAGCAAATTGCTTGCTACATAATTCTTTTACACAATTATAAACTTTATCAATCCTTTTCATATACCTCGCCCCCTTTACAGTACATTTTATCATAAAAGGCAAAAAAATAATACACTTTAAAACACTTAATTTTTATCTTTACTTAGAGTATCTACTTAAATTTACAACCACCTTAAAAAAAGATGAATAAAAATAAAAGCGCCCCAATGAGCGCTTTCAGTTCATAAGTTTTTTAATTTCTTCTATTGAAAGCTCTGTGATTTTCGCAATCTTACTAATATCCATGCCTTCTTTTAATAATTCTTTTGCAATTCTTAGGCTTTTTTCTTTAGCGCCTTTTTCTAATATCATTTTGTATGCTTCAGATTCCTCAATCCGCAACATTTCCATCACCTCCGTAAAAACTCTCTCTATAACTTCCCCGCTGTAGACTAAGCCTGATAATATCTCTGCCTTAAAAGTTATGTCTTTTTTCTTGTTTATATCTATGGGTATATTTTTTATTGCTTCTACGCACTCTTTAAGATATTTCTCTCCTTCTGTTTTTCTTCTTTCTCTGTCCATTATAGGCAAAAGAGCATATAGAGTTCATCTGTTTTAGTATATGTAAGACCTAAAAAATAAGCCGTTATGTCGTCTGCCATATTAGAAAAAATATCTTTAATGGTAATGTCGTATTTTTGTGACATAATATTTCCTTCCTTTCATGGCTACTGTTATTATTATACCACACGATAGTAAGAAAAGAGAGGGTTTACGCTAAAATAATAGCTTCAATTTTCTGCACTTAACAACATCTTTTCCTACAATACATATAAATATTTTTTATGAACAAAATAAATATAAGAAATTTTAAAATTGGGGTGATGTTATGGCAAAGGAAAATGATAAATACACAAAACCTCCAAAGCCGGATGACCGCTCAGACAATGTAGAAAAATTACAACAAATGATACACGATACTATAGAAAATTATAGAGAAGCAGAAGATTACCTAAAATTACACGCAGAAGAACTTTCTCCTGAAGAAATAGAAAGGATTAAGCAGAAGAACAAAAATAGGCTGACAAGTATACAGAACATGAGAGAAGAAATAATAGATGAAGTACATGACAACGACAAAAAGTAGGTATAAGAGGCGGATTACGCCTCTTTATACAATTTATTTAATTCAATAGCAATTTTTGCGCCTACATGGGCATTGTTTTTAACAAGTTCAATATTAGCTTTTAAACTTTCACCCTGTGTCAAATCTTTTATTTTATCCAACAAAAAAGGTGTTATTTCTTTACCTTTTATATTGCGTTTTTCTGCCTCATAAAGAGCATCTTCTATTGCTTTATCTATATAAGCTTTATCCAAGGCATATTCTTCTGGAATAGGATTTGCAATTAAAATCCCACCTTTGAGGCCTAAATCCCATTTTGTCTTTATAATTTTTGCAGCCTCTATTTCGTCATCAACTTTATAATCAACTTTAAGTCCGCTTTCTCTTGTATAAAAAGCTGGAAATTCCCAAGTTTTAAACCCTACCACAGGAACTCCAAAAGTTTCAAGGTATTCAATAGTACGTGGGAGGTCAAGTATTGCCTTTGCACCTGCGCATACAACTGCTACGTCTGTATTTGCAAGTTCTTGTAAATCAGCTGATATATCAAATGTTTGTTCGGCACCTCTGTGGACACCTCCTATACCTCCTGTAACAAACACTTTTATTCCAGCAAGATTTGCACAAATCATTGTTGCAGAAACTGTAGTGGCTGCACTAAGTCCTTTTGCTAAAACTACGGGTAAATCCCTTCTGCTAGCTTTTAATATTTCTTTTGAAGTTCCCATAAATTCGAGTTCTTCTTCGCTTAAACCAATTTTTATTCTTCCTTTTATAATGGCAATTGTACCAGGTATAGCTCCATGTTCTCTTATAATATTCTCCAAAGTTTTAGCCGTCTCAATATTTTCCGGATAAGGCATTCCGTGAGATATTATAGTGGATTCAAGTGCAACAACAGGCTTCCTTTCTTCCATTGCTTCTTTAACTTCTTTTGACAAATCAATAAACTTATTCATTTTACAATCTCCTTTACTATATTTTTTAATTGATTTTCATTTAAAAATGGATTTACTGTATAAGGTGAGGATATTGTAAGAGATGCCGCAGCAAGACCAAGTTTTGCCGATACATCCAGAGTATAGCCATTAAAAATACCATAGACCAAGCCAGCCGTCAAAGCATCTCCTGCACCTGTAGCATCAACAATTTCGGCTTGATATGGTTCTATAAATTTTTCAACTTCTTCTGAAGAAATATATACCCCTCTTTCTCCTAAAGTTACTATGACATTTTTGACTCCTTTTTGTCTTAAATATTTAACTGCTTTTTTCATATCCTCATCATTTGCTATTTTAACTCCAGATATCGATTCAAGTTCTTCTTTATTTGGAGTTACATAATCGATTTTGTCAAGTACACCTATTAATTTTTTTGCTTTGTCGATGGAAACGGGCTCTGCCACTATAGGAATATTATTATTGTAGCAAAGTTCCACAATATATTTGATGCTGTCTTTGGGAATATTTGTATCAAAAACTACAATCTCACTATTTTTTATAACTTCCATCTTGGACTCAAGATATTGTATATTTAACTCTTCTAAAATGTCCATTCCCGAAAGAGCCACATCCATATCACCAATTGCATTAAGAATGGCAAGATATATACCTGTACGCCTTGTATTTGAAATTACAATCTGTTCAACATTTACCCCTGCTTGCCTTGTCTCCTCAAGAAGCCTTCTTCCTTCATCATCATTACCCACAACGCTCAAAAGTGTAACAGGTAAGCTAAGCTGTGCAAGGTTGTGAGCAATATTTCTTCCTACACCGCCAGGTGCTATGTTTATGTGTCCCGGATTTGAAGTATGCTGCTTAAGCTCTGAATAGGGTTTACCTTTTATATCTATATTTGCTCCTCCAATTACAGTAATACCTTTAAAGTCCCTCACCACATAGCCTCTTCCTAATATAAAGCCCTTTTTCATGAGGTTTGCTATGTGCCCTGCAACAGCTGACCTGCTAATACCCATAAGCTGGGCTAATTCTTCTTGAGAAATCATTGGATTTTTCTTTATAAATCTCAATATTTCTTTTTCCCTCTGTGTCAATGCCACATCAATACACTCCCAAACAATTATTTGTTTATTAAACATTTGCAAGTATATTATATCACAAAAACGCAAATAAAAAAACTGCTTATTTTAAAAAGCAGTAAAAACATTGTTATCCAGAAAGCATACCAATCTACTTAATAAAAAATGATAAAATCACATAGCTGACAATACCAACAACAACAGGTGTAAATAGCTTCCTCGTAAAATATGCAGCTATAAATGTCGGTATTGCTGAGAGTAAATATATATTTGACAAATCTAAAAATAATTTTCCATCTTTGATAAAAATTACTGGAAATAAAAGAGCTGAAAGAACTGCTACAGGCACATACTCAAGAAACGACTTTACAGCTTGAGGAAGTTCTATTTTAGTTAAGCCATAAACAGGCATAAATCGCGGAATATATGTCACTAAAAACATTCCAATAACACTTATTATAAATTTCGTACCCATTTGTCAAGCAATACCCCCATTCCTGCACCTATTAATGCAGCTACAATGACATTTGTATTTCCTGGTAATATAAAAATCAAAGTTATAGACATCAAACCCGAAAATATACTTATAAAAACTTTTTTATACCCTGATATTTGCATAAGTAGCAATGCAATATACATTGCGGGAAGTGCAAAATCAAGCCCTATGTTTATAGAACCTCCTATCAAAGTTGCTGATACAGCACCTAAAAATGAAGAAAATACCCAGGCAGTATAAGAGGTTAAAAATAGTTGGTAGAAATAACCTTCAGTGTATTTAGAGTCATTTTGCAAATCTGTAATCGCAACAGCATATGTCTCATCAGTAATAAAAAAAGATAATATTGGTATATGTTTCCTCGATATATGTTTCATATACTGCGACAGCGATGTACTATATAAAAAGTGCCTCAAATTTACTATAAATATTGTAGACACCAGTGTAACGATACTTGTTCCTGCACTAAGCAAACTTATAGCAATAAATTGTGCTGAACCCGCATATACAAAAAGAGACAATGCCATCACTTGTGAAACAGTAAAGCCGCTTTTCACGCCAACTAGTCCATAAGCAAAACCTATTGGCAAATATCCTAACACAATAGGTAGTGCACTTTTAACTCCATTTATACTCTTTTTAGCATCACTATCTACTATCATAATTTACTCCCTCACCATCACTAAAAATATTTATTTAAAAGCAGGAGCATACCTCCTGCTTTAGTTTATTTCACAACAATATTTACAAGCCTGTTTTTGACGACTATAACCTTCTTTATCTCTTTTCCATCCACATATGCTTTTACATTTTTATCAGAAAGAGCGAGCTTTTCTATTTCTTCGTCAGTAGCATTTGAAGGAACTTCAAGTCTTCCTCTTACCTTGCCGTTTACCTGCACAGCTATTTCTACAACATCTCTTTGTAGAGCTTTTTCATCCCACTTTGGCCATTTTTGATTGAAAACAGAATATTCATATCCAAGTTTTTCCCACATTTCTTCGGAAAAGTGAGGAGCAAATGGCGCCAAAAGCCTTATTAAATCTGCCACCACATCTTCATAAAATTCGATATTTTTAACTTCCACATCTGCCTCGTATTTATAAAGGGCATTTACCAGTTCCATTATCCTCGCTATTGCAGTATTAAACTGAAATCTCTCTGCATCTTCTGTCACACCTTTTATAGCATAATGTCTCACATAGTTTAATTCATTTTCATCTTTTCCCATTTCGTCTTTGGTCTTGCCAGGATTGTTTCTTGTCTCAATAAATTTATCTATAAACCTCTCCACTCTATTGACAAATCTGGAAATTGCCTTAATACCATCATCATTCCATGGCCCACCTTCAGAATAAGCAAATCCAAACATAAGGTAAAGCCTGAATACATCAGAACCGTATTCTTTAATGTATTCGTCAGGCGAAATGACATTTCCTTTAGATTTACTCATTCTGCTTCCATCAGGTCCCAATATTGTGCCTTGATGCACCAAAGATTTAAACGGCTCATCAAAGTCAAGATATCCTAAGTCTCTCAAAGCCTTTGTAACAAACCTTGCGTACAAAAGATGCATTGTCGCATGCTCTGCTCCACCTACGTACTTGTCAACAGGCAACATTTTATTTATCCATTCTTTATTGAAAGGCTCTTTGTCGTTTTTGTTGTCGGGATATCTTAAAAAGTACCAGGAAGAATCCACAAAAGTGTCCAAGGTATCGGGGTCTCTTAAGGCCTTACCACCACATTTAGGACAAGTTACATTCATAAAGCCCTCATGCTTTTTAAGTGGAGACTCACCTGTTGGAGCAAATTCCACATCATAAGGGAGTAATACTGGTAAATCTTCTTCTGGGACAGGGACTATGCCACAGCGTTCACAGTGAATAACAGGTATTGGAGCACCCCAGTATCTCTGCCTTGAAACAAGCCAATCCCTCAATCTGTAATTTACTTTAAACTCTGCTCTACCTTCTTGTTTTAATTTTTCTACAATTTTTATCCTCGCTTCTTCTGATTTTATACCTGTAAATTCTCCACTGTCTATAAGCACTCCATACTCAACAAAGGGTAGACTGTCCTCCACATCTCCAATTCCTTTTATCACTCTTTTTATAGGAAGGTTGTATTTTGTTGCAAATTCATAATCTCTTTCATCATGGGCAGGAACAGCCATGACACATCCTGTTCCATATGTTGCAAGGACATAGTCTGCTATCCAAATAGGGAGTTTCTCTCCCGTCAGAGGATGAATTGCGTATGCTCCTGTAAATACCCCTGTCTTTTCCTTTTCAGTAGACAACCTTTCAATTTCACTTTGTTTTCTCGCGTATTCTTTATACTCTTCAACAGCTTGTTTATATTCATCTGTAGTGATTAAATCCACAATCTCATGTTCTGGCGCAATAACTACATACGTCGCTCCATATAACGTGTCAGCTCTTGTTGTAAACACCTTAAATGTCAGGTCTTTGCCGTCAACTTTAAATTCTATCTCTGCCCCATCCGACTTTCCAATCCAATTTCTCTGCATTATTTTTGTCTTCTCAGGCCAATCAAGTTCATCCAGTTTTTCAAGGAGTTCTTCTGCATAAGCAGTTATCTTGAAAAACCACTGAGTCAAATCTTTCTTTGTAACTTCAGTGCCACACCTTTCACATTTTCCATCTATAACTTGCTCGTTTGCAAGAACAGTTTGACAGCTTGGGCACCAATTCACTGGAGCTTTTTTTCTATAGGCAAGGCCTGCCTCAAAAAGCTTAAGGAAAATCCACTGTGTCCATTTATAGTATTCCGGTAAGCAAGTTATTACTTCATAGTCCCAATCAAAAGTTGCCCCCATTTCTCTTAACTGCTTTTCCATTGTTCTTATGTTTTCCATAGTGGAATCATAAGGATGTATTCCTGTTTTTATCGCGTAATTTTCTGCAGGAAGTCCAAAGGCATCAAATCCCATTGGATGAAAAACCTCATAGCCTTGCATTCTTTTCATTCTCGCCCAAGAATCAGTAGGTCCGTAATTGTACCAATGCCCTACGTGGAGCTTTGCACCCGAAGGATAAGAAAACATCTCAAGGCAATAAAGCTTTTTATCTACATTTTCAGGATTAAACTTGTAAAGTTTTGTCTCTTCCCATCTTTTTTGCCATTTTCTATCAACATCCACTGAGTAAGCCATAAACCTCCACTCCTATCTATGATTTTTTAGCAAACTCGATTTTATTAAAAAAAGTCTTTCATCTTTAAGAGACGAAAGACTTGCACTTCCGTGGTACCACTCTTCTTGGCATAAGCCCACTTAAACCTGTAACGGCAGTAACCGTGCATACCTACTACACTTCAGTATGCCTGCTCCATGGCGAGTTTCGGCATCTTAGGCTACCGTTTTGCACCCACCAACGGCTCTCTTAAAGCTTACAATGCCTACTGCTCCACTTCATCGCATTTAAAAAATTGATTTGTACATTATTTTATTACAAAATAGGGATAAATGCAATATCATTTTAAACAATATTATTGTAAATCAATCACTAATTGATGATATTTTGTAAAAAAGTTTCTATAGGTGAGAAAAGTAACACTAAAACATGAAATCGCTACTGTAGAAGCCAACATAAAAGTAACCATTATCTGGTACTTAACTGCATCAATAGGGTCTACTCCACCCAATATTAGCCCTGTCATCATTCCTGGAAGCTGGACGATGCCTAGAGTTTTCATGCTGTCAACTGTTGGAATCATCCCTGTCTTTATCGCTGTCTTTATCACTTTTTGAGCTGCTTGCCTTGAAGTTGCACCAAGTGACAAATACGCCTCTATTTCCTCTGACTTATTTTTTATTTCGTCTTTTAGTCTTGAAACAGCAAGTCCTGAGGCTACCATTGAATTTCCTATTATCATCCCTGATACAGGTATAACTTCCTGGGGGCTAAAATGTATATTCCCAAATAAAATAAGCAGAGAAATTGTAATCGCGGCACTTAAGGCAATTGAAAAAGTGATAAAATAAAAAACATTCGGTATTCCCTTCCCTCTCTTTGAAGCATTATTTCCAGCAACTACTATCATTAAGCTTACCATTGCCAAGGTAAATAAAGCATTATCGGCAGCAAATATGTAGTGTAAAATGTATCCTACTATTGTAAGCTGCACAACCGCTCTTATAGTACCTATAACTATTTCCTTTTCAATCCCCAGCTTTTGGTAATAAGAAACAAAAATTGATATTAGCACAAGACTTGACGCCAATGTCAAAGACAATACACTCATTTAACTTCCTCCTTTAACTTGCCTTGTATAAACAATTTTGTAATTTCATTTTGGGGATTTGTAAAAAAATCATAAGTTTTAGCATATTCTATTAATTGCCCTTTGTTAAGCAGTGCTGTGTAATCTCCAATGCGCTTAGCCTGTTCCATGTTGTGAGTTATCCAAATAATCGTCAAATTCATTTTTTCTTTTAGGTTAAATATTAATTTCTCTACTATTTCTGTAGAAGTAGGGTCAAGAGCTGAAGTAGGTTCATCAAGTAAAAGAGCTTCAGGATTATTTGCAAGAGTTCTCGCTATAGAAACTCTTTGCTGTTCCCCTCCTGATAAATTTTTCACATCTCTTGTAGCATACTCATTATTCAATCCTACAATGCTCAAATAATACTCCACGTTTACATTTTTTTCGCCTTTAAGCATTGGACCATACTCAATATTCTCTTTTACTGTTCCTTCAAAAAGATGAGGCTGCTGAAAAACCATTCCAATTCTTCTTCTTAAGTCTATCACATCTATTGTTTTAATATCCACGTCGTCTATTAAAATACTGCCATGGGTTGGATCTATCAATCGGTTTATCAGTTTAATCAGCGTCGATTTTCCAGCTCCAGAAGGGCCGACAATAGTATGTATTGCTCCACCTTCAAACTTTACAGAAATGTTTTTTAATATCTCTTTTCCAAAACTACTGTAACTTACCTCTTTAAATTCTATTTCATTCACATAAATCACCTCTATTGTAACAACTGTTACATTTATATTTAAATTGTATCCTTTCTTTGTGCGAAAGTCAACAAAGCTAAAAATTTCTTTTCAACTTTGATATTTATTTGACATTCTTCTGCTAAAGTAATAAAATATAATTGACAATAAGAGGAAAGGAGGCGATTTGTGTGAATACAAAATTTATAACGAGAACAGCTATCCTATTAGCTATTACTTTAATATTTCAGTTTTTAAAAATGCCACAACTTATAACAGGTTCTATCGTTAATGCAATGCTTTTAATCGCAGCTGGAACTGTAGGAATGTGGTCAGGAATTATAATAGGACTTTTAACACCGGTAATTGCATTTTTAGTAGGCATAATGGGATTTCCTTTAATGATTCCTTTCATAATGGTGGGTAATGGGTTATATGTAATGCTTTTTTCAACGCAAAAAAACAAAGTAATAGGAATGATAGTAGGTGCTGTAGTTAAGTTTATATGGCTTGCTTTATCAGTAAAATATATAATGCACCTGTTCAATGTAAAAGTTCCATTAAAAATTGTACAGGCTTTTACAACACCTCAGCTTATAACAGCACTCATAGGAGGTATACTGGGAATTATAGTAATTGCATTGCTTGAAAATTACTTCAAAAAAGCGAAAGAACAATAATAAAAACAAGGGGAGAAGGTTTTATTCTCCCCTTGTTTGGTGAACTAAGCCGGAGGCTTTTTATATTACTAACCTTTTCTATTTATCAGCCCAACATTCTCACAACATTCATATTCCATCTGCAAAGTAACATGATGTATGCCAAAAGTTTCATCAAGAATAGTTTCAATCTGATCCATTAATAATTTTGCTTGACTTAATTTAATGTCATCTCTTGTGTTGACATGACACTCAAAATGTATATCTTTATCATTAGTTTGCCATACGTGTACATGGTGTATATTTTTTACGTCTGGAAGTTTCTCAATTTCCTTTTTTATGATGTCAAGATTTATATTCTCGGGTGTTTTTTGCATCAATATTCCTATCGTTTCATCTATTATTTCAAAGCTTTCTTTTATTATATAAGCTCCTATTAAAACTGTTAGCAGCGGATCAATCCAGTAAATATTGTATGCATAGATAAATATACCTCCAATAACTACCCCAAGCGATGACAAAGCATCAGAAAGCAGATGTATATATGTTGATTTTATATTTAAATTTTTTTGAGCATTTTCCTTCAGTAAAAACACTGATAACGTATTTGCCGCAAGTCCTATAATAGCAACTACTATCATTAAAACGCCATCGATCGGTTCCGGTTTAAAAAATTTTATATATGCTTCTTTAAAAAGATATAAAGATATAACTACCAAAACCACCGAATTAAACAGCGCCGCAAGTATCTCTGCCCTTTTATAGCCAAATGTCATTTTTTCATTGTTCTCTTTTTTAGATATTTTTATTGCAATGTAACTTACAATTATTGAGATTCCATCACTAAAATTGTGAAGTGCATCTGATATAAGAGATAAACTGCCTGACAATATACCTCCTATTATTTCGCCTATTGTTATCACAAAATTTAGTATCATCGCAATAACTAAGTTATTTTTGCTTATCTCCCCATGATCATGATGATGGGCCATATCTAAGCCTCCTTATGCTTATATGACAGAATTTGAATACCTTCCACATCTATCTCTTGTCATCGCTATTACTTTGCCGTTTGCTTTAATTTGTATTATTTCACATTCGTTAGGACAAGCTTTGCAAATAAAACTCGTCGTTTCAAACTTCTCCTCTGAAACCTCAAACCCTTTAAACTTAGTAGGATTGCCTGTCCGCTTCATTTCATCTTTTGCTAACATAGCAATACCTATCGCTCCCATAATATCGTAATACTTTGGCACAATTACCTCATGTCCTACTTCTTCTTCAAACGCTTTTTTTATCGCAATATTTGCCGCAACACCGCCTTGGAATACAAAAACTGGCTTCAATTTTCTTCCTCTTACAAGATTGTTCATATAATTTCTCACTAAGGCCTTAGAAAGACCTTTTAATATTTCAGCTTTACTAAAGCCGTATTGTTGTTTTGATATCATGTCAGATTCAGCAAAAACTGTACATCTACCTGCAATTCTCACATCACGCTTTGCAGTCAGTGCAATTTCACCAAATTCTTCAATCTTTATACCCAGTCTTTGTGCCTGATGGTCAAGAAATGACCCTGTCCCAGCAGCACAAACCGTATTCATAGCAAAGTCAGCTATCGTACCATCATTTATAATAATAAGTTTTGAGTCCTGTCCGCCAATTTCAAAAATAGTACTAACATCTGGATGAAAGTGTAATGTAGCAGTAGCGTGGGCTGTAATCTCATTTTTTATTACATCTGCACCAAGAACGTATCCAAGAAGCTGTCTGCCACTTCCCGTTACTCCAACACCACCTATTTCTTTAGTTGCTAACTCATTGTGTAATTTGGCTAGTTCATCCTTTACAGTATCAATTGGTTGCCCAACATTTCTTACGTACGAATTGAATAATACCTCATTATTTTCATCAATGGCTACAACCTTTATACTTACTGACCCTACATCAACACCAATATATATTTTCTCCACTTTTGTCTACCTCGCTATCCTTTTTCTGTGTTTTTTTAGTTTTATAACATCTAAAAAAGCTTCTATTCTCGTTAATACATTGGCAATAGCCATTTGTTCATCTACAGAAAGTGACAAAATTGGATAGTCATATTCTCTCATTATTTTATCTATCACACTTTGAGAAACAAGTTCCGGTAAACATCCAAAGGGTTTTAAATGAACAACTCCATCAAATCCTCTTTCCATAAAATCAATTATTGCACCTACAGACTGTTTCGCATGCCCACCAATTATTATCTCTATGTATTTCTCGCCTTTTTTCAATATTTGATGTTCTTTCTCTTTGTAAGAAGGCAAAGGTATTAGATTAAAGTCAATCCATTCGGAAATGTAATGAGACCTTTCCACTTCTGCACCATAAGCATTTAAAACTTCTTCTATATTACCATTTATTGAAGGCTCCATTACAACATATATTTCTCCTACTATTCCAATCCTTATTTTTTCTTCTTCCGGTACTTCACAAATTTTTATACTATTCAACCTCTCAATTGCCTTTCTTTCAATCTTCTTTACATCTTCAGAGGACTCTATTCTTCTATACTCTTCTGTAATTTCATGCCATGCCTTAGTAAACTCTCCCTTATTACACTCATAAGCTCTCTTGGTCTCTACGATTTTCTCTACTTTATCCATCGATTTTGCCATGTCATATACAGTTTTTACAGTTTTAATAACCTGCTGCCATGAATTATTCCCTTTTATCTTTTTTACATTTTCCAAAAAAGTTTTCCAATCTCTTTTCGGCTCATCAAATATTATAAATTCTACATCGTAACCCATGTTTTTAAGTATTTTTTTCTGAGCCTCTCCATAATACCCAGCCCTGCAGGGGCCATTCCCACCAGAAGTCACTATAGTATCCGCTCCTAATTCTAAAGCCTCAAGATAAGTTCCTAAAATAACCTTTAAAGGAAAACAAGCAAATTCAGGACTATATTTTACCCCATAATCTACAGTTTTTTGTGAAGGCTTCGGGGGAGTTATCACTTCATGCCCTAATAATGTAAAAAGTTTTTCATACATATAAGGAGAACCCATATAAGGAAATGTTATCTTCACTTAAATCACGCCTTCCACAGATTTTTCAGCTTTATATTTTTTAATCCTTATGAGGTCCGTAAATGCCTCAACTCGTGTAATTACGTGGCTTTCGCCAGTTTGCTCATCAATTCTTAAAGTCATAAAAGGTTTTTTGTGTTTTTCAGAATCTATAGTTAAAAAAGGCTCAAGAATTGAATCAGGACCGCATCCAAAGGCAGTAATATGAATAATACCATCAATGTCATCTCTTTCCATAAACTCATAAGCTGTACCTAAGAGCATATTAGTAAATTCCCAAAACATATTTTTTTTAAATTTTTTCAATTGACGTTGTATTATCCTTTCTTCCATCATATCAAAAGTCACAACTTTTATGTTGAGCTTGCGAAAAACATTAAGCAAGTCCATATTGACAAATCTATCATAAACATTATATACATAACCAATTAGACCTATTGTAATATCGCCATCATATTTTTTTGGTTTATCACTCGTCAAAAGCTCATTTATATCATATCCTTGCTTATTCAAAGCTCTAAACTCAAGCCATTTGTCTCGGGCTTTCTTTAAAGCATTTTTTAAATCTTTTCTACTCACACCCAATTTATCGATAAAAACTGTATAATTGTGAAACTCTGATATGTCAGTACTTTTTGACACTATGTTATGAGTCAAAATTTTATTCTCAATGCCATCAAAAAGGCCTTTTATCATGTCAGGCAACCCCATAAATTTAGGGCACATAAATATACCTTTCCTTAAGCTTACAAACCTAGGAATATATATGTAATCGACACTCTTATCCAGCAAATTTAAAACATGTCCTGTATATACCTTCATAGGTACACATATTTCCGCAACTGCTTCTTTTACCCCTATGTCTAAAATACTTTTTGAAGTATCGTCAGAGGTGACCACTTCAAAACCAAGGCTTTCGAAAAGAGTTTTCCAGAATGGATAATAAAAATAATACATTAAAGCTTTTGGAATACCTATTTTCATTATTTGCTCTCCTCTCCTCCAAGTACATCATATATCATATTTTACACTACTTCAATCACTTTTTTCTATTGCTTTTACAAAAATTTCTATGCTTTTTTTAACAAATTCTCTATCGCTAAAGCCAATTAGCTTGTTACCATAGGAGGCATTCATTAAAACAAAACCGAAATTCAATGATATAAAAGCAAAGGCTAAAAGTTCAAAATCATCAGTATTTAATAATCCCTTCTCATACATTTTTTCAAAATACTTTATCAAAACTTCTTTAAAGCCTTTTGGAATCCTGATCAGATATTCTTTTACCTCTTCAAAAATCTCTGGACTTCTCAAACCTATCATGATTTTCGCTTTTTCTTCTGTAAAATTTTTATGATATTCATGAGCCAACATGAATAGGTCTTCTTTTAAATCCCATGTACATTTGTCTAATATTCTTTCATTTACAGGCTTTAATAATTCCAGCTCTTTTAATGCATAAAGCACTATATCTTTTTTGCTTCCAAAACATCTAAAAATTGTAACTTCATTTACTCCTGCCTCTTCTGCAATATTTCTTGTAGTTGTAGACTTATATCCTTTTTCAGAAATTAGTTTTAAAGTAGACATAACTATCTTTTCCTTCACCGAATCGCCCATTAAAACACCTCACAATATGTATGCAAGTAATTGCTTGCATACATATTATAACATATCTTTGTCATAAAACAAAAAGCAAAATTGCTCTTTTAAAAAGCAAAGATTTTTATTAAAAAAATTGGCCATACGGCCAGATAGTTACTTTATTTAACTTTCACAGGTGGAACTAACAATTTCCCGTTAAGTGTACAGCTTTCTTTATTTCCTCAATAACCTGCTGTGTATTCATGTTTCTTATTTCGATTCCAATATGCTTATCTCTAGGAAAGACTACATCATCAAAAGCATCTCTGTACATTTTCCTCTGCATTGTAGGATCACAGGCAGCAACATAAAGTTCATCTATTTGTGCTCCTCTTAATAATTCCCTTAAATACCTGTCTCCATCATCTGCACAAAGTTGAGGATGTAATCCTACCCATTCAAAAATGCCCTCTCTTCTTAAAGTGTTCAAAACTTCAAATGTATCCATCTCTTGAAATGATGGACATGTGCCTTGGCAGACACATAAAAGTAATCCTTTTTTACTCATAAAAATTACCTCCTATCTCCAAAATATGTTATAGCTTCATTATCACAAACTTTTGAGCATCCACGGCAAAATTCCACGCAGTTGTCTGGATTTACAACATCCGGATACCCATCGTCACCGATGGTATAAACGTCGTGTGGACAAAAGTTCACACATTGATAGCACTGAATGCATTTATCCTTATCTATTATAGGATACCAATTCTTTGCCACATATTTCACCTCCTCTCCAGCATTTAAAAAAGCAATTATCATTTATATTAACCTCCTTATATATTTTTATATTCGAATATTCGAATATAAAAAATAAAAAAATTTATTTTGTAACAAGAAAGATATTTTTCACTTTCTCGATAATGTTTATGATATTTTCATCTGTTAAAGAATAATAAATTATAGTCCCTTCTCTTCTGGTTTTTACCATTTTATTTGCTCTTAACACCATTAAATGCCTTGATACATGGGATTGGTCTAAATTTAGTGCTGCCATCATTTGACATACGCACATTTCTTTTTTGCTTAAAAGCTCTATTATTTTTATTCTTGTAGGATGTGATAATGCTTTAAAGTATTCGGCAGCTTTATTATATACGTCAGCTTCCACTTCTTTTCACCCTTTCATATAAATTATATTCGATTTTTCAAATATAGTCAAGTTAATTTTTTGTCAATTTAATCTTTCTGCTACTTTAACTAAATACTCTTTAAAAAACTCTTCTTCATAACTTAAAAGTTGGGTATCGACGTTTTCTATAGTATCCGTATGCCAGTGGTAGTTACCTAGTCTTCCTTTTTCATCTTTTGCAAGAAACGCTATTGCATCAAATCCAGCAGCCATTGCTGGAAGAGCATCTGTAGGAAGGAGCAAATTTTTCATTTTTTGAACTTTTCCGTCACGACCTTTTGCCATCTCCTCTGCTATATCAAGTAACATTTTCCCGGCTCTTTTATAAAATATCATTCCTTCCCCCTCAAGGTATGTAACTTTACCAGTTCCAAGATTATCAAGTATGATGAATTTGGTCTCTTTAGAAAGTTTTTTACGGTATTCCCTTATGAAATTTTTCATTCCTCTTTCCCCCGTCTCTTCACTGCCAGTAAATAAAAATACCATGTCAACATTATCAGGAAACTTGTCTTTATGGTTTATATAGTAATTTGCCAATGCTAAAGTTAAAGCTACCCCTGTGCCATTGTCATTTGCCCCTTGTGTATACCTACCCGTTACTTCACATATAGCCATAAAAATTATATTTGCAAAAACAATAATAAGTCCAATACGCAATATTGCAGGAGCTATAACTAAATTGAAAATATTAAACAAAATTCCAATTGGAATAAGTCCAAATCCTATATATGAAATGTTGTAAATTGCACTTAGTTTGTCGACAATTTTAGGATGAAACATTATGCTGCCTTTTTGCGTGTCATAATGAGCTGATACAATTATTCTTTTACTGCGGCTTTCATCAAAACTTGTAAAAACATTTTGGGATAAATGCCTAGGCATTATACTTGTTTCAACTGGCTTACCACTTACTTCTAATAACAAAAGACTTATCGCAAATAAACTGAGTAAAAATGCTGCTATTTCTAAAGGTCCGCCGTACATCAATGAGAAAAAGCCGCAAATAAACAGCAAAACACCCACTTGTAAAGGAAGCATATATAGATTGTCTCTTGTAGTTTTAAAAGTCCGTTTCTCAGCTTTATACCCCATCCTCTTCAATTCCTGCAAAATATACTCCGCGGCTTGCCTTTCATTTTTTGTCGCAGAGCCCCTGTGTTCAAACTTAGTCAATTCCTTTAAATAGTCAATGCTCTTCAAATTAAAAGCCCCCTCTCAGTAAAACTATTTATTGCGATACTTATATACGTAACCATCTGCGGAATATATGTACAAGTTCGAACCATCCTCCGTAATAGCAATATCATAAATACCGCTTTTATGATAATAACTATATAAAGTATTTCCTTGTTTGTCGTACATAGTTATTTTATTAGCATTGTTTATGGTATTGTCATATTCTTGAGATAAAATTACTATATAATTTCCATCAGGTGTCATAACTGCTTTTTTAACTTTCCAACTAGAAGTTATAGTTTTTGTCATATTAAAATTGTTAAAAAATGTAATATAATATTCTTTATAATCTTTGCTGAAAGATATTAGAACCGCTGCTTTCCCATCTTTAGACATTAAAGCTTGTTGTATAACTCCTTTTTTTGTATAGTTTTCACTTAAAAGTGCCTTTTCTCTATTATAAAATCCAATACTACCGTCAAAACCTAAGAGTAAAAACGCTTTTCCATCCTCTGAAGCTGTTATAAAAGGTTCATTGCTTTTCATGTCTTTATTATAAAAAACTTTGCCGCTAAAATCCATCGCTAAAATTCCAGAAGAATTACCATCGTCAAAAGAGGCAGTTACTATATCTTTATTTATAGATAAGTCATAAACAAAAGTAGATTTAATTTTTTGCTCCCATATCATATACCCTTTATCATTAAAAAAATTAATAAAAGAGCCATATTCCTCATTTTCAGGCGTTGATACTGCATAGGAAAAATATTCTCCATCAGGAGATACAGAAACGGAAGTTACTTCGTGCCCTTTTATTATGTATTTGTGGGAAATCACCATGCCTGACTTATCATAAACTATCACTTCACTGCCTTTTTCATCTTCTATGACTAAAGCAATTAACTCTCCATTGCGAGATAAATCCAAAAATTTGATAGGTTTACTTGTACCTACCATCCAAAACTGATTGCCATTTTTTGTAGCCTTTATCAAATTAGTATTTTTAGCTATATAAATATTTTCTAATTCATCTGTAAATATAAAAGCATTTTCTCCTTCAATGTCTTCATTTAATAACCTTTTCCAGACAAACTCAGGATATTTTCCGTTTATAGGGCGAGGTATAATGTCCATTTTCCCATTGTGATAGTCATATACTGATATAGATTTAGAAGACTGTGCCATAATTCTTTTGCCATCTGGAGAAAATTTAAGCATTGCTATAGTATCATAGACTTTGGCAGTCCAAATCATATTTCCACTTTCATCCATGACCCCTATGTAATCTTTAGTTTTCGTTAGGAATTGTAGTGCCATTTATAGCAAAATAAGTATTATTCCCTTCAAAACGCACATCATTTATAAGTCCGTAATTTACTACAATATAGTCTACAAGCTTTCCACAACTATCATAAATTTTAGAAACTCCATAATTGCCTATAACAAACTTAGTAGCATCTTTATTAGTGTAAAACCTCTCTGCTATCGTTGGGATCTCTGTTTTGTCGCCATTTAATTTTTCTATATAAAGTTTTTTGTCAAAATAACTGGAAAATAAAATTGTATTGCCATCAGCAGATAATAAAGCCGAAATTTTTGTCATGCCAGAAGTTCCTTCTACCTTTGATGGGCTGAGCGGCATCTTTATTCTTTTTATCATTTTCCCATTTCTATTATACACATAAATGTTATATTGTAGCAAATCACTAGAGGAAAGATAAAGAACGTCATTTTCTTTCTCTTTCATCAAATTATTGTTGTTATTTCTATTGCTTAAATCAATAAACAAAAATTTTTCGCTATTATCGCTAAAATTTTCAAGCTTCGGTATTACATGATTTATCTTTTTGACAATTTTATTTTGATTGAACAATATTAATTCGCCATCAGCTGGATAATTATCCTTATAGTATACATTGGAAATAACAACAGCTTCTCCATCAGGAGACACCATAGCATCTAACACATTCTTTTGATAATCAATCTTTTTAGCCTCCACATTATAATTTAAAATTTCAGTTAACTTATCATCATAAAGTGCTATTTCCGTTTCTCCTTTTTTAACCACAAATTTATTTAAAGAGGTATTTAATATTCTATAATCTGCTTTTGTCCCCAAAAGTTTTTCTTCAATCATTTTATCTTTGTCATAACTTCTCAAATATATGTTGCCATCTTTATACACTAAAGTAACGATTTCATCTTCTGATATAAATGTCGTATCAAAAAATCTTTCTCCATTACTTTGAATTGTCCACAAAGGCACATTGCCGTCTTGCAAGGCGGCATTTGCAATATTTTTCGGAGGTTTTATAGCTTCCCCTGGGGTTTTTAAATTGTCACACCCTGATAAAAATAACACTAAAACCATCATTAATAAAACAATCTTTTTCAAATTTAACCCCTCCAACTGTACCTTAAGTTAATAATAGCACATTTTATAATCGAGTAGGAGGCGGTGACTAACCACCGTCCTCTCACACCACCGTACGTACCGTTCGGTATACGGCGGTTCGGTAAGTAAATAAGTGAGATTACCTCCATATATTAGGCGTAGATTTCACTAAGCACTCCTAACCTTTATCTTCGAGTTCCACTCTATTTTCTGTTAGGCAGTCCCTATCAGGGTTGACAGCTTTCAAACATGAATAGTCCATCCTAATATCTGCTTAATTACTACCGTCAAGTCCTTCCCTTACCTATCCTTTCGGTAGGTTCAAACAGTACTATGACTTGAACTGACTTCTGAATGTTCAGCTATATCTCACAATATAGGTTACTCATGAAGAAAATTTATTCTCCACTTGAGCATATCATTCAGACCTCCCCGGGTAAGAACGATAACCTTCATCTCATCTATCTGCCAGATTTACTGTATGGGGTTCGGGTAGTGTTGGACTTCGTTTTGTAATGCAAACTCATCCGCCCCAATTCAGCCTCCTATCTGGTTTTTATTCATCAGACCGAGATTTTGCCTGCCGCTTCCTTCAGATTCCACCTCACGATGGACACCCTTGCGGTTCGGCTAGTGGTTCCCACTACCAAGCCCACAGCGGACTTTCACCGCCTAGTTATCGCCCATGCCGGGCGCACAAAAAAGCATACTTGAAAGCTATGCTTTCAAGTATGCTTTTTTCTCATGGTGTTGGATTTGTTGTGGAAGGAGAGTTATTACTAGGCGGAGTAGTTTGAGAATTACCATTGTTAGGAGGCGGATTGGTCGTTTCTCCTCCAGGAGGTTGCTCTGTACCACCGTTATTAGCGGGCGGTGGTTGAGTATTATCCCCTGGAGCATTACCATCAGTAGAATTCTGTGGTGGCGGAACAATATCGTCGTATTCTTTTGGAACCACATATTTTCCATCTAGTGCAACTGCATTCTGCGCTGGTGTTCTACCCGGTGGATCTATAAACACAGCTTCTTTTACCAAATCAGGAGGAGTTAAATCCGTTGCTAGTTTACCATTTTGAGAATTTATTTTAACCATTACGTGAACAGTACAATAAGTTGTGGGTTGGGTACCTTGTGCAAAAATTTCAGTATAGGTTCTGTCACCCCGAGGATCTAAGTGACACAAATCTGTAGGAAGTTCCCCTGAATCCTTGCATACTGTGACAGAAATAATTCCCGGCGGTCTTACAAAATCTTTATATGGTAAATCTTTGTGTATCTGAAGCATCACTGTCTTCCACAACTGAGCAGGGTAACTGCCACCTACTACCTTAATACCTGTTCTGGTATCGTATAATGAAATAGAATTATTATCATAGCCCATCCACACAGTAGCAACATAATAAGGAGTAAAACCTGAAAACCATGCATTACTGTAATTATCAGTAGTTCCAGTTTTACCAGCAACAGGCATATTAGGAATCCTCGCACGAGTACCTGTGCCGTATTTTACAACGTCTTGCATCATGTTCATTAATATATAAGCATTTTGCTCGCTTAAAACTACATGTCTTAACGGTTTATTTTCTAAAATCAAATTCCCTTCAGAATCTGTGACTTTAGTAAAAGTAATAGGTGTTGTATAAACTCCTCCATTTGCAATTGCTCCATAAGCAGCAGCTTCTTGAAGAGGCGTAACCCCCTTGTAAAGTCCCCCAAGAGCAAGAGCAGGTAAATACATATCATTCTTGGTTATATCAAGTCCAAATTTTTTGCCATAATTTGCAGAAGTAGCTACCCCTATCCTATCAACAACTTTGACAGCAGGGATGTTTAATGAATGAGTCAAAGCTTCTCTCAACGTTACAAGTCCCCTATAAGTAGAACTTTCGTAATTGTGAGGAGTCCAATTGCCAAAAGTTGTTGGAACATCATCAACAACTGTCGCTGCTGTGAGCCCGCTTTCTAAAGCCGGTCCATAAACCGTAAGAGGTTTTATTGAAGAGCCCGGTTGTCTATAAGCTTGAGTTGCCCTATTGAATCCTCTAACTATATTAGAAGTATCACGTCCCCCAACAAGTCCCTTAACTTCTCCTGTTCTCCAATCCATTACAACCATTGCACCCTGAACTTCGTCTTTAATCTTTGAATTCATAGGAAAAAGTTCTGGGTTTTTGAAAGCCTCTTCAACATAACTTTGTATTTTCAAATCCATTGTCGAATAAATTCTGAGTCCGCCATTATATATTTTGTTTATTGCTTCGTCATGAGAGATATTGAGTTTTTTAGACAATTCATCTGCTACATCATTTATGACTTGGTCTATAAAATATTTATGGTCATATGTGGTAAAATTCGTCTTTTTAAATACCAATTTCTCTGCTATTGCTTTATCGTACTGCTCTTTAGTAATATACCCTTGTTCGAGCATTTTTTTTAAAACAAGGTGTTGTCTTTGTGTAGCAGCTTCTAAATTGGCATAAGGTGAATATACAGACGGATTATTAGTAATACCAGCAATCATAGCAGATTCGGCTAAGTCTAACTGGCTTACGTCTTTGCCAAAGTAAGCCAAAGCTGCCGCCTGGACTCCATAAGCATTTACATTAGGTCCTCCAAGATATATTGTATTAAGGTATGCTTCAAGTATTTGCTCTTTTGTATACTTTTGTTCTAATCTCCACGCAAGTACAGCCTCTTGTATTTTTCTGGTAAGTGTTTTTTCATTGGAAATCATGGTATTTTTTACAAGCTGTTGCGTTATAGTACTTGCACCCTGAACGGGTTTACCTCCTGCTTTAATATCTGCAATAAGAGCTCCAATGATTCTTTTGGGGTCAATCCCTAAATTATTTTTATAAAACCTTTGGTCTTCTATAGCAACAAAAGCATTTTGCAAATCTTTGGGTATTTTTTCTATAGGAACCCACAGCCTATTGTCAGCCCCATGAAGTATTGCTACTCTTTGCCACTGACCATTGCTGTCTTTTGCATATACAATGGAGGATTGGCTTTGTGCTGTCAAAGCCTCCTGCGAAATCGGTGGAGTATTTTTAATTATTGCCCAAACTTTGCCTCCTATTACCCCAACTCCTATAAAAATCAAAATCAATATTGCATATCCTAAAAATTTTAATATATTTCTAATGGTACTGTTGTTTTCATTTTTTCTTTTATGCTTTCTCCTTTCACTTCGCTTTAAATTTGCATTATTTTCCATATCGATCCCCCATATTAAAAATACTCGGTTCACACGTCACATTTTGTCAATATAGATTATATCATAAATTATATCAGTTTTTATGTCCAATTTGTAACAAATTATTAATTAATTATTAAAAAAATATAAAATCACAGCAAAAAAGTCAGCCAATAATGACTGACTTTTAGAAATTCTACTTTGCTAATTTATAGATATTAATGACATCTTCCTTTCCTAACTTTACGAAATTGCCGAGTTTTTTGTTGCCATTGTCTGTACATTTATTGGCCATCTCTTCAAATCTGTCATCAGAAATGCCTGCTTCTTTAAGGGTAACAGGAAGACCAATCTCTTTAAAAAATTCTGTCATTCGTCTTATACCCTCTAATGCTATGTCTTCGAGGTTTTCATAAGGTAGGTCCACATCCCATACTCTTACAGCAAATTGTACAAAGCGATTTATATCATGCTTGTATACATATTTCATCCAGGCTGGAAAGATAATTGCAAGTCCTGCTCCATGAGCAATATCGTAAATAGCGCTTAGTTCATGTTCAATTCTATGGGAAGCCCAATCTCCTATCCTTCCTGTGCTTAATAAATCATTGTGTGCGATGGTACCCGCCCACATAATTTCTGCCCTTGCATTGTAATTTGCTGGGTCTTTTAGCACAATACGCACATTGTTTATAACAGTTTTTAAAGTAGCTTCACAAAGCCTATCAGTCAAATCAACATTTTTGACATTTGTAAAATATCTTTCCATGACGTGGGCCATAATATCTGCAACACCACAGGCCGTTTGATAATTGGGTAATGTATATGTAAGCTCTGGATTCATAATTGCAAACTTAGGCCTTATCAAGTCATGATGAAACCCTTTTTTAAACCATCCGTCTTCATTTGTAATAACTGTAGCATCGCTTGCCTCACTTCCTGTTGCAGGGATAGTTAAGATGACACCTACAGGTAAAGCCTCTTCAAGCTGCGCTTTTCCTGCAAAAAAGTCCCACACATTTCCCTCATAAGGCACACCCATTGCAATAGCCTTTGCAGTGTCAATAACGCTTCCTCCGCCAACAGCTAAAATAAAATCGATATTATTTTCTCGGCATAATTTTATTCCTTCCTGCACAAGGCTAAGCCTTGGATTAGGCTTTACACCTGATAGCTCTATAAACTCAACTCCAGCTTCTTTTAAAGAATTTACAACTTTATCATATAGGCCAGACTTTTTTATACTTCCTCCACCATAACAGAACAGCACTTTGTTGCTATACTTTTTTACCTCTTCACCCACTTGATGTTCTGTTCCCTTACCAAAAATAATTTTTGTAGGGCTTGAAAAAACAAAGTTTTCCATAAAATCACTCTCCCCCAAAAGTTTTTTATCATTTTATCCCTTGGAAGCTTACCAAGACGTCAAAATACATTAATAAAAATGTCCTTTAGAAATTATAACACAAAGGTAGAAAATAATGAAATGTGATAAAAAGAAAAAATTAGTTTTTATAGCAGGTATTCAGAAAGATAACCATCACGACTTCTTCACCAAGAACTAGAAATTTCCACAATTACACTATAAAAAGAGGCCGAAAACGGCCTCACTCAATTTTATCTTTACTATTAACATTAACTAATCAATCAACTGGAAATATCATTCGCTAGAGCAATTACAAATTTTCTTGCTATATCCTTTATTTTATTAAAATCACTAGCCTTAATGGCTTCCCTATCTAGAAGTGCAGAACCGATGCCAAACAATTTAATGCCTACTTTTTTAAACTCAAAGACATTATTTATTGTTATCCCTCCTGTGGCCATCAGTGGTATATGAGATAATGGTCCTAGCACCTCTTTAAAATACGACGGACCTAATGAGCCAGCAGGGAATACCTTTACTATCTCTGCACCATTTTCATATGCAGTCAATATCTCTGTCGGCGTCATAGCTCCGGGTATGGCGTGTTTACCATACCTGTTGGCAGTCTTGATTACATCAATATTTAACGTAGGAGTTACAATATACTGGGCCCCAGCTATTATGGCCATCCTGCATGTCTCAGGGTCTAATATTGTCCCAGCACCTATGCAAAGCTTCTCTCCATATTTTGCTGTCATATTCCTAATAAACTCAAAAGCCCCATCAGTGTCTGCCGTTACCTCGACGCATCTAATACCACCTTCAATTAAGGCATTTAATATACCATCAAGTTTGCCTTTATCTATCTTTCTTATTATAGCTACTATACCATTCGCATTAAGCTTATTTAAAATTTCATATTTATACATATAATTTTCTACCCCCTAGATTGTTATTTCATTACAATAGAAGAGGATATGAAGCCTCTTCTATTGCAAATGAATCATTCAATTTTCCTATCTATTTCATCAATAATTTTCGTTATTTTATCTACTATAAAATCTACCATTGAATCCAGTAAATATTCGCCCTTCTCTTTAGTAGCTAATGTTGCGTCCCCAAATACCCCGGATTTACTAATATTTCCAAGATAGTCATCAGAATAGCCGTAGTCTGCTGGTATGTCCGGATACTCTTTTATTGCCCTATCTAATCGTACTAGGCTCTCATTAATAGCTAACATGACAGATGTTTCTATTTCACAAGCATGTATCATTCCATACCATTTTTGTGATTTAATTATCCCTTTTGAAAATTGATCCAAGTTAGGATAATGGAAATATATTATGGGAAAATAAATATAATTATGGAGTTTTCTAACAGCAAATTTCAGCGGTCTTATATTTGCTTCGTGTCCTGTTATAATAACCAATATTTTGCATCCATGTTTTTTTAAACTATTTGCTACATCATATATGATATTTTTAAACGTATCATCACTTAGTGAAATAACACCGGGAATCCCTTCCCATACGTATGAATATCCGTAAGGAATTACCGGTAAAACAACTGCATCTAACCTATCAGCCACTTTCCGTGCCACATATTCTGCATAGAATGAATCTGTTCCATATGGTAAATGTGGGCCGTGCTGTTCTGTTGCTCCAACAGGCAAAATTACAATGGGGTTTGTCTTGAATATTTTTTCCACTTCAATTCTTGTAAGTTGTTCTAAATCGTAGGCCATATAATTTCGCACTCCTTCTTCATTAATCATCTATTGTTAGCCATTTTGCTGGATTTTTAATAAATATCTTGTTAATTATATCTTTAGTTATTCCTTCTTCTAACATCCGCTTGGTGAATTTTTTAATTATAAATTCAAAACCAGGACCTCCCCCATATGCAGATAAGTAAGATTTTCTTCCCATATCACCCGAAATTAGTAATTTATCTTCAAAGCCATTATTTATAACATTTTTTATAAGTTCTATCCTTACGCTATCAGGATAATATTTGATTTTGCCTGGTCCATCAAATTGTAAGTATGCACCTCTTTTTAATATATCTATATGATACTTTGGATCCGCATTTCTGTCAGAATGACCTACAGCTACCTTCGAAATATCTGCTCCTTCTTCCTCAAGAATATCCAATATTTCAAGACCCATCGTGCCACTTTCAGTGTGACACCAAATAGGAGCTTTTGTTATAATTTGTGCTTTTGCAGCTGCCCTTATCACTTTTTCCTCTAATTTGGTTATAACGTTATATGAAGTACCTATTTTTATCTGTCCAGCCTTAATTCCAGTATTACCTATTCCATTTTCAACCTCCTCAACAAATAAATCGACAAGGTCATTAAATGCTATTTCTTTAACCCATTCAGGATAATATGCTCCTTTATTGAAACCAGTAGTACAAATTATATTTACCGGAACTTTAGTCGCAATATATTTTAAGGCTTCTGGATCTCTGCCATAATCTATAGTACTGCCTTCAACTAACGTTCTTCCACCTGCATAATAAAATTTTTTTAATTCAATTATTGCACATTCAATGCTTGGTAATTCAAGATCTGGATCTTCCCTTTTTTCCAATCCGGTGGATGTGCAATCAAATGCTCATGGCTGTAAGTAAAACCTAAATCTTCTGCTTTAATTTCCCCTAAAACAGTATTAATGTGAGCCATTTAAACTTCCTCCTCGTATAATTAATTTTAAAGACAATAAATTGTCTCACTTCTTAAAAATTTAATAAAGCGCATTTATAACTGGAAATCTTTAATATTCTCATCTTGTCTAAAATCTTATCTATTGCCATGAATCCGTAATATTGCGCAATATGCAGGATTCATGGCGCGGCCGTCTCATCTTTTTTCGGCCTTATTATTTACTTTTGAGATAACTTGTAGCATTATTATACTGTAAAGTTAATGTGGGACAGGCTTTCGTCCTCCATGCGGCTTGACCGCTCTTTTAAGTGTGGTCCCTACACCAGATTTGCCTTTTCTTACGCGAAATCTGCTTTGTCATATATAAGCCCCTGGCAGCAGAGGATTCAGGCTTATATATTAAGAGCTAATTGCGAGGTTGCTACATAATCTGGTTGCTAGGGTTATCTCAAATTAACTTTTACTTATACTTACTTTATCAATTTTGAAAGGAGGTGTAACAATCTTGAATAAGCTTTTTGTTGGTATGGATGTAAGCCTGAATGATGTCAAGGTTCATATTCTCGACCAGGAGGGTAATGATGCTTCCTCTCGTTTTTCTGTAGAAAATAACCCTCATGGTTGTGATGTTATAGTTTCCCGTATCTTGGAGTGTTGTAATAAATACAATATCCAAAAGGTCTTTATTGGTTTGGAATCTACTTCAGTCTATGGCTGGCACCTCCAGTATTATTTGGCTGATCATTCTGCTCTTAAGCCTTATCAACCTTCTATTACTACTTTTAATGCTAATATTATTAATGCTTTTAAAAAGTCTCTCGGCAATTTACCTAAAAATGACTGGATTGATGCCTTTGCTATTGCTGAAAAACTGAGATTCGGTAGACTCCCTAAATCTTGTTCTGTAGATTTTAGATATCTTGCTCTCCAGAGGCTTACTCGCCATCGCTTCCACATTGTTAATAGTATTGTTAGAGAAAAAAATTATTTCCTCAGCAATTTGTTCCTTAAGTTTAGTGGTTTGTGCCAAAATAAAGTCTTTAGTAATAATTTTGGAGCAACTGCTACTGAAATATTTAATGAGTTTTTCACCCTTGATGATATTGCGGCTCGACCGCTTGATGAGCTTGCCGGCTTTTTGGTTGACAAGAGTAAAGATCGCTTTGATGATCCAGAAGCTACAGCTAAATTGCTTCAAGAGGCTGTTCACAAGTCTTATAGAATTAATGCTACTGTAGATGATTCTTTAAACTTTGTTATCAAGTCTTGCTTTGATAATCTACAGTCCCTTGAAAAACAGAAGAAAGCTGTAGAAAAAGCCATTATTAATGAGGTAAAAGGATTTAATAATGAATTTCTTTGTCTTACATCAGTAAAAGGTATTGGCCCAACCATCGCAGCCGGCTTAATATCTGAGATAGGCGGAATTTCAAGGTTTGATAATGATAATGCCCTTGCAAAGTTTTCCGGCCTTTATTGGTCAGAGTACCAGTCTGCTGATTTTAAAGCGGAGGACACATATCTCAAGCGTACTGGTAATGAGTATCTCAGATATTATTTTATTCAAGCAGCTGACCAGCTCAGGAAGTATTTACCTGAGTTCTCACAATACTATGCCCGCAAATTTAAAGAAAGCAAAACTCACAAGCATAAACGTGCTCTTGTATTGACTGCACGTAAAACTGTAAGGTTAGTCTTCGCTCTGCTGCGCGAAGAAAAACTTTATAAATCCCCAATAATGAAAGGAGATGATTGTATAAGTTAACATATTATCCCATGACCATATTTTACATTAATTTCCATCAGCTTATTGCGTGATGGTTAGCTTTGCTATGCCCTTTTTTAGGTTATTTTATTAAATTTTTTTGAATTTTTTTATCACCCTCTTGACATATTACCGAAATACTTAAAAAATTAGTATTTTGCTCTTATATACCAAACAATTTACCTATTAGTCTTATTATCACAACAACAATTATTGCATCTGGCGATGCAAACCATAGACCTTGTACACCATATTTCGTCACATCAACTAGAGGATATGCAAAAGCAACCATCAATGGCCACGTAAATCCTAAAAAGAAACCCGCGACTAAAGAAGCTTTTTTTCCTCCTAAAACATTTCCAAATACCCCCGCAGCAGCTCCCATAAAAAACATTCCAATAACACTTGGTAGCACAACCACTGGAGCAATAAATCTTGTCAAAAATGTCGCTATCAACGAGCCAACTAATGCCGCAATAAACCCTAGAACTACGGCAGTGGGAGAGTATGGATAGAAAATAGGAACATCCAATGCTGGCTTTGCACCAGGTACTATGTGTTCACTTATTCCTTTAAATGCAGGAATAATTTCTCCTAAAAACATTCTTACACCCTGCAAAAGAACTAACACACCAGCTACAAATGTAAGTGCTTGAATTATTGCATATATTATATAATTCTGTGCACCACTTAGTTTACCTACAACGGATGGTCCAGCAACTATAGCTGTAATTATATATATGATAACCATAACAATTGACATAAAGATCGACATATCCCTGAAGAAATCAAGACTTTGAGGCACCTTTATGTCTTCTGCAGAGTCCTTTGGATTACCAAAAGGTTTACCAATCCAGCCAGCCAGCGTAATCCATGAACTTCCCCAAAATCCAAAGGCAACTTCATCTGAACCTGTAACTTTTTTTACTGTTGGTTGTGATATGGCAGGAAATATTACCATACACAATCCCTCAACAATTGAACCAAGTAATATTAATTTCCAACCACTAAATCCCATCTGGTCAAATAAAATAGCCATTGTACCAGCAAAACTCCAGATCATATGACCCGTTAAAAAGACATACTTGTACGGAGTTAATCTTGCTAATATTAAGTTTATAACAAATGCTAAAACCATTATTATTGCCGTTTCTGTTCCCAAAAATTTTGAAACAGCAGCAACAAGTGAATTATCTTCTGCTACAATACCGGTTAAGTGAAATGCTTCTTGAAACATTGTGCTGAATGGTATTAAGGCATTTACAATAATACCAGCACCACCAGTTAAAATTAAGAAACCTAACATAGTTTTAGTTGTCCCAATTACTATATCACTAAAAGATTTGCGCATAGCTACCAATCCCAAGGCTGCAACTAGTCCTAATATAACAGCAGGCTGAGACAAAACCATACTTATAAAATTAATAATTTGCATGTTATCCCCCTTTTCTTAAATTATTATAGTTACTGAAAATATTCTTTTAATTTTTGTTCAAGTTCTAATTTATCAATAAGATTATTTATGAAAATTTTAGGTAGGGGTACGTCCTTCAATCTTGATTCCATATCTTTTGGAGCAATTACTAAATCAGCATTAATTCCTTTTATTGAGCCAAGATCTACATTATCAATCTGAGCTGATTTACCTATACTTTTTAATATATTCTCAATATTCATTTTTAGCATTAAACTTGTTCCTAATCCCATGCCACATATAGTAACAATTTTCATAGCTCACCACTCCTAAATAGAAAAATTCAATTATTTTGTTTGCTATGTCATTCTTATTATTCCATTTAGTTTATTCATCATCTCCTCCTTTCTTATTTCCCATAATATACTCCAAAACCATCTCTTTACCTGAAGCGTTTGTTAAAATAAATACAAATTTTTCATCCCCCAAAAGCTCTACCAATTCCGAGAGGGCTTTAAGATGTGATGAGTGGTCTATTGCACAGAGGGAAACTACAATTTTTACTGGATCGTTTTCTTTGTTTCCAAAGTTAACAGGATTTTTTAGTGTAATTAAGCTCATGCCTATTTTTTTTGCACCTGCTTCTGGTCTTGCGTGGGGCATTGCTATCCCTGGTGCAATGACAATATATGGGCCTATCTCTTTTACTGTATTTATCATTGCATCAATATAACTTGGTTCTGCAAAACCATTTTTAACAAGTAGCTCACCTCCTATTCTTATTGCTTCTTCCCAATCTTTTGCTTCGACATTAAGCTTTATGGTATTCTCTGTTAAGATGTCTTTCAACACCGGTTGAACAACTCCTCTCGTATTTTCATATGATGCTGTATTTAAAAATTTTGATAAATCTTCCATCAATTTTTTACGATTGCCTATGACACAATGCTTTTCTATTATTTTTATTAAATCGTCAATAACTGTATGTTGTACTTTAGGTTTAATAACGAGATTTTTTAATAATTCTATGTCTTTTTCTGTAAGAAGAGGATTTACTTCAATAGTTTTAATCCCTTCATATTGGATTGGAACAGTAGACACTATTAAATCTACATTTTTTTCTTTTAATATATCTTTTACCTGATGGTATGCAACAGTATCTACTATATTTACATCAAAAACTAATTGTAATCTCGAAGAAAGAAGTTTCGCCGTACCTATTCCTGTACCACATACAACGAGGATATTGGGCTTAGCTGCTTTAGTAACTTTTAACCTTTCAATTGCAGCACCAAAATGTATTGTAAAATAAGCTATTTCTTCGTCGTTTAATGCTTTGCCTGTATAATCTTCCAAAGGTTTTAAACTTTCTTTGACTATTTCAAACAATTCTTTATAATTCGCTTTAATCTCATCCAAAATAGGATTTTTTAATTTAAGGCCGTGCCTTAACCGGTATACTGTCGGTCTCAAATGGTCCAAAAGCCCTTCAAAAAGCTGTCTATCTCCTGACAAATCTTGATGTATTTTGGTGCTGACATTTCTAATAATTTTTTCTGTTAATAGCTGATAACCAACCCAATTTTCATTAGCATAAGGTCGCGTTTTTGTTACATTGCTTCCTAGAAGATGAACTGTAATATATCCAATTTCATCATGTGGAATAGAAACCTTAAAATGGTCCTCCAGCATTTTTGCAATATTTGATGCTACAGCAAACTCCTTTGTAATTTCTAAAGCTTTTAATTCTTCTTTTGGCATAATTATGTCTTTCCCAAGTTGTATCCTTTTAATTGCTATTGCTATGTGAATTACAAGGCCAGAAAATGCAGCATCAGAAAAAACAGTTTCCAGTTCTCTTTCTGCTATTTGTATACATTCTTCGATATAAGGCATGTCTATATCCTCAAACAGCTTGGTGATTTGTTTATCAATTCCTACACTAGAACGAGTATAAATCGGAGATTTTACAATATCCAATGCCTTATCAATATCAATTACCTCTGTTAAAAGTTCTATAGCAGCTCTTCGTAATTGTTTTTCATCCCCCACAACTTTGATTCCATATTTCGGTGCAGACTTCAACTGAAGTCCATGTTCTATAAGCCACTTTCTTACGTTTTTTAGGTCATTTATAACTGTACTTCTTGAAACCATTAGTTTATCCGCCAGGTCATTTATAGTTATATAATCTCTTTGTTGTATAAGTTCACTGAGTATTATATTTACCCTTTCTTGTTGCGATAAATTGTAATAGTAAGGTGAAAGACTATCAAGTAAAGATAAAACTTTATTTCTGTATTCCAATAGTTCAGAAAATTTCACACCTACATTCGGTTTGCGCATCAATTGTGGCAAACTGTTGTACTTTAAAAATTCATCAATTGCATCAAGGTCGTACCTTATGGTTCTGCTGCTTACATTGAATATTTTCGCAAGGTCAGAGATTTTTACAGGCTCATTAGAATTAATAAGTTTCATAAGAATTTGTTTACTTCTTTCATTGAGTGTGATAATTATCACCTCTTTCAGCTTAAATTATATTCTATTTATATGATAATGAAAAGCTTAACATTTTGCAATATAAATGTGGCAAAAATAAACTAAATAAAATAACAAAAAAATAAACTGCGGAAGGTAAGCTATTCGCCTTCCGCAGTTTATTTTTAAAATTTTGACATAAATTCTTTCATTCTTTTCACTGCTTCTTCTAAGTTTTCCATAGATGTTGCATAAGCCATGCGAACATACCCTTCACCATTTTCTCCAAAAGCATTTCCCGGCACAACTGCAACTTTTGCTTCGTAAAGGAGTCTCTTAGCAAATTCCATTGAGGTAAGGCCTGTCTTTTTTATTGAAGGGAATATGTAAAAAGCACCCTTTGGCTCAAAACAATCGAGTCCCATTTCTCTCACACTTTGAAGCAAATACTTTCTTCTTTTGTCGTACTCTTCTCTCATCATTAAAATATCTCCGTCCCCATTTTTTATAGCCTCTATGCCCGCATACTGACACATCGTTGCTGCTGCTGTTACGCCGTATTGGTGTATTTTTGTCATATGTTTTATAAAATATTCTGGTGCCGCTATATATCCGAGACGCCAACCTGTCATCGCATAGGATTTAGAAAAACCGTTTATAGTAACCGTCCTTTCCCACATGTCTGGCAAAAATGCAAAACTTACATGTTCAAAACCACTGTATACTAGCTCAGAATAAATTTCATCAGTAACTACAATGAGGTCATACTTTTTGACCACTTCAGCTATCTTTTCCATCGCCTCTTTTGGCATTACTGCCCCAGTTGGATTGTTAGGATATGGTAAAATTAATACTTTTGATTTGTCTGTAATGTATTTTTCTAAAACATCTGCCCTTAGTACAAAGTCATCTTCTTCATATGTTGGCACAAAAACAGATTTGGCACCTGCGAGTATTGTACAAGGATGGTATGCCACAAATGAAGGCTCTGGAATTAATACTTCGTCTCCTTCCTCTACCAAAGTATTTAAAGCGACGTATATTGCTTCTGTAGCACCAATTGTGACTAAAATTTCAGTTTCCGAATTGTAAGAAAGGTTATACCTTCTTTTGAGATAATTTGAAATTTCCTGCCTTAGTTCAATAAGCCCTGGATTTACAGTATATCCTGTTTTACCTTCATCGAGGGCTTTTTTCGCTGCTTCCCTTATGTGCTGAGGCGTTACAAAATCTGGCTCTCCGATAGCAAGGGATATTGCTCCCGGTACCTCTCTAGCCATGTTAAAGAAATATCTTATGGTAGATATTTCTATGGACTTTGCTCTTTTTGCCACTCTGTCTTCAAAGTTCATCTCTAATCCCCCTAAAACAATAGTTTTATTATTATAGTTCTACAAAAATCTTAAAAATCCTCTATAATCAAAAGCACTCCACCGCAAAAAGGTGGAGTGCTTTTGATTATTATTCAACGACCACATCTGACAAAACTAATTTTACTGGATTTGCTAAAGAATCTCCTACTGGGCAAGTCTTTTCTATAAACTTTGCAAACTCTTCTACTTTTTCTTTCGGTGCATCTGTCTTTATGTGCATTTTAAATCTTATCTCTTGAAAACCTGGCCTTACACCAGCTTTTCCCATGAATCCGTCTACATCAAGATCCCCTTCTAATTCAACCCAAAAGCCTTGTAGGTCTATACCTTTTGCCTTTGCAAAAGCAGCTGCAACAATCGTCTGGCAAGAACCTAAAGCGCAAAGCAAAGCCTCTACAGGATTCATTCCTTTATTCGTACCGCCTAATTCTTTAGGCTCATCTAAGATTATTTTAAAGCCTCTTACCTCGCTTTCAACTGCTAAACCTTCTGGTAATTTTCTTGAAACCGCTTTAAAGGTTTCAATTGCCATTTCAAACTCCTCCTCATCAGTATATTAATTTTCAATTCTAATTACTTCCCAGCTTCTTCTAAAATTTTTAGAGCCTCAGTAGCATAAGCAACCCCAGGCCCTCCACTCATAAGCACAGCTACTCCCAATGTCTCCATAATCTCTTGACGCGTAGCTCCCGCTTGCAAAGCTGAATTTACGTGGGCAAGGATACAATGAGAACAGCGAATAGCTACAGCAATACCTAAAGCGATAAGCTCCTTTTCCTTAGTAGAAAGAGCCCCACTAGTGGTAGCAGCATGATGGAGTTCATTGAAAGCTTTCATAACTGAAGGTATCTCTTGTCCCAGTTTTCCCATACCTCTCTCTAATTCTTTCATGCCTTCGCTTGCCATTTTAACCTGCCTCCTTTTATTTTAATTTATTTCGAAAGCTCTTTAAGAGCTTCGAAAACGTAAATTACACTTTGTGTATAGACTCCCCAAAGATGTCCTTAACAGCTTCCATAATCGTTTCGCTCCTGGTAGGATGGGCATAAACCACTTTCTTCAAAGCTTCCGCATCCACACCTTCTTGGCAGGCTGTTGAAAGTATGTGAATAAGTTCAGAAGCTCCACTGCCTACTACCCATGCACCAACTATTTCTCCAATTTCATTTGAAATTATCTTTGCAAATCCTTCTGTTTCTCCATAGGTTTTAGCTCTTCCGTTGTGCTTGAAATCAAATCTCCCTACTTTTATTTCCCCAAACTTCTTTTTGCCTCTTCTTCTGTATACCCAAAATATCCAATCTCTGGTTCTGTAAATACTGCAGCAGGTATTTTCATATAATCTATGGTAGATGATTCACCAAAAATGTTGTCAACTGCTACTTCCCCTTGTGCTGAAGCAACATGAGCTAACATCATCTTGCCTGTGACATCACCTACTGCATAAACTCCTTCTACATTTGTCTTCATGTGCTCATCAACTTTAATAGCTTTTCCTTCAAATTCTAATAGTTCTACAATTGGACCAATATCCGTATTTAACTTCCTCCCTATAGACACAAATACCTTGTCTGCGTATATGCGCTTTATATTTTCACCATTTTTAACTGTTACTATACTCCCTCCGTTTTCTTCTTCATCTATTCTCTCAACCGTTGAAGAAGTATATATCTTGATTCCTCTTTTTTGTGCAACGAATTTAATAGAGGAACTTATCTTTTTATCAAGTGTAGGAAGAATATTAGGCATCATTTCAACAACTGACACTTTTACTCCAAATTGATTCATTATAAAAGCAAATTCCATGCCTATTACTCCGCCACCTATAATGCATAAACTTTGTGGCAAAGAAGTCATTTCAAGAATAGTATCGCTATTCATGACATTTTTAGAATTAATGCCTTCAATAGGAAGTTCAGCAGGTGATGACCCAGTTGCAATAATAATGTTTTTCGCTTTAATTTTGTTTTCTCCAAATAGTACATTCTTTTCCTTGTCAACTTTTGCTTCAGCGTAAAACAAGTCCACTCCATTAGCCTTCAGCAAAGCATTAATGCCTTCAACAAGCTCTCCTACAATACCATCTTTTCTCTTTACAACTTGAGTATAATCAAAAGAGTTTACTTTTACATCAAATCCAAATTCTCCAGCCCGTTTTAAAATGTCATACACCTCGGCAATTCTTGCATAAGCTTTTGTTGGTATACATCCTCTATTTAGACAGGTACCACCTAATTTATCTTTTTCAAATAAAGCTACTTTTGCACCTTTTTTAGCAGCTTTAATAGCAGCAACATATCCTCCAGGACCTGCCCCTATGACAGCTAAATCATATTCTTTGTATTCATACTTAATTTCTTTTTGCGTCTCGGAAGGCTTAACTTCTTCAGACTGTGTAATAATTGCAATAGTATTCCCTGGCTCGACTGTAGTTCCAGCAGGACAAACAATTTTTGAAATAATGCCTTCATAATCACTGTACACTTCAAAACTCATTTTATTTACTGCTACATCACACAAACAAGCTCCTTTTTCTACATATTGCCCTTCTTCAACATACCATTTTGTAATTCGCCCGCTTTTCATGGTATCTGACAAAGCAGGCATCTTTATTTCTATATCCATCAATATACCTCCACTTCCGTCTTTCTTAGTAATTTTGACCACTAACAATATCTCATTTGGCGAACTGTACCCTGGTGGGAGGGGATTAAATTTGATAAAATAAAAACGATAATTATTTAACAATTTCGTTTGTATATATTTTACCACTTTTCCGTTAAAAGTTCAACAACCTAAAAATATTTTTAACCTCTCAGAACATCACTTCTATTAAATTGTCAACAGTTATGTTGGCAAAATAATCATTCATGTCAATATTTGAAAGCACTTTTCTTATCTCTTCTTCTGAATGCTTTACTCCTTTTAAAAGGTTTTCTACCTCTGAAACATCGTATTTTCCAAAAAAGTCTCCATAAATTTTTATATCTTTTATTATTCCCTTTTCTACATTTAAATTTACTTCTACAGTGCCACCAGTAAATTTTTTCTCATTTTTAAAACTGTAATCTGGCGATGTTCCAAAATTCCATTCCCATGTGCTATATTTTTCTTTAACCAATTTCTCTATTTTTTTTATGTCTTCCTGCGTAAATTCATACATTTCACTTCCACCGGTTTGTTCTCTAATGTGATTCATAATGAGGTCTATAAACTGTTCTATTGTAATAGGCTCTTTTAGATGCTCACTTATGTTTGTAACTCTTTTAGACACAGATTTTACACCTTTATCTTCAAATTTTACAGGTCGCACTTTCAGTGCTGCTGACAAATCTGTAATGCTGGAAGAAAACAAAAGTGTTCCATGGTGTAATATTCTATTTTTGTAATAATACTGCGCATTTCCTGAAATTTTTTTGCCGTCAATTGTTATGTCATTTCTCCCTGAAAACTCAGCATTAACAGAAAGTTTTCTAAGCACATCTATAATTGGCTGTGTAAATCTTTTAAAATCACTGAAACTGCTGACATCCTCATTTACTATAAAAGTAAAATTTAAATTGCCGAGGTCGTGAAAAACCGCTCCTCCACCCGATAATCTTCTGACAACTGGAATTTTATGTTGTCGCACATAATCCAAATTTATTTCCGCTAATGTGTTTTGATTTTTGCCTACTATAATGCTAGGTTCATTTCTCCATAACATGAAACATTCTTCTTGGAATTCTTTTAAAACGTACTCTTCAGCAGCTAAATTAAAATAGGGATTTGTGTTCCTATTGTAAATATATAACATATCCACCTCTCCTCGTTTTGATTATTGACTATTACAGGGAATATAATATAATAAAAGTATAGCATATTTTAAAAAAATTTAATACTGTTCTAGATGAAGATAGCGAGAGATATCTTTGTAAAAAGATAGCCGAAGGGGAAATATAAAGGCCCGCCAAGCCTTTATAGAAGCTCTCAGGCAAAAGTATCGCTATCGGATAGACCTCTGGAAAGTCTCGCAAGAGCACCGAAGGAGCAATACATAAGTAGAAGCTCTCAGGTCAAAAAACAGAGGAGTTGTGATGGCATATTCTCTTGTTGTGCTCATCATAACTCCTCTTTTAAATTTTATGAAAGGGTGTGGTATGTTTGGATAACCTCAAAAAAACACCTCTTTTTGAACTTTACAAAAAATATAATGGAAAAATTATTGACTTTGCAGGATGGGCTCTCCCTGTTCAGTTTGAAAGTATAATCTCTGAACACGAAGCAGTGAGAAATGCTGCAGGACTCTTTGATGTTTCTCACATGGGAGAAATAACTGTAAAAGGAAGAGAAGCTTTTAACTTTTTGCAAAATCTCATAACAAATGATTTGTCAAAACTAAAAGGCAATCAAGTCCTTTATACTTTTATGTGCAATTACAATGGCGGCGTTGTAGATGACTTATTAGTCTACAAATATTCTGATGAACACTTCTACTTGGTTGTAAATGCGGCTAATATAGAAAAGGATTACAAATGGATGAAAGACAATAAAGGCGTATATGAGGTAGAAATAGAAAACATTTCAGATGAAGTAGCAGAACTTGCCATACAAGGCCCAAAAGCAGAAGAAATACTTCAAAAACTTACAGATACTGATCTTTCAGAAATTAAATTTTTCTGCTTTAAAGACAATGTAAAAATAGCTGGAATTGAATGCCTGGTATCAAGAACAGGATATACGGGTGAAGATGGCTTTGAAATTTACATTCCTAATAAATACGCAGTAGAATTGTGGGAAAAAATAGTGGAAGTTGGAAAAGAATATGGACTTAAACCGGCAGGATTAGGGGCAAGAGATACTTTGAGATTTGAAGCAGGTTTACCTCTATACGGAAATGAACTTTCAGAAGAAATAACTCCTTTAGAAGCAGGTTTTGAGTTTTTCGTCAAATTTGACAAGGGCAATTTTATCGGAAAAGATGCTCTACTAAAGCAAAAAGAAGAAGGGCTTAAGCGTAAAATCGTGGGATTTGAAATGATAGACAATGGAATTCCAAGACATGGTTATGAAGTGCGTGCTCACAATCAAAAAATCGGCTATGTAACAACAGGGTATTTCTCTCCTACACTAAAGAAAAATATAGGTCTTGCATTGATTGATTCAAAATATGCCCAATTAGGAAATCAAATTGAAATTGTGATAAGAAATAAGCCACTTAAGGCTTTAATCATAAGCAAAAACTTTTACAAGAAAAATTATAAAAAATAGGAGGTTTTTGGTATGGAAGTTTTAGAAGGCTTGTATTACTCAAAAGACCACGAATGGGTCAAAGTAGAAGGAGATAAAGCATACATAGGAATAACTGACTATGCACAGCATTCCTTAGGAAACATAGTGTACATTGAGCTTCCAGAAGTAGGTGCAGAACTCTCGGCTGGCAATGTACTTGGAGTCGTAGAATCTGTAAAAGCTGCATCTGATGTTTACACACCTGTAGATGGAAAAGTACTTGAAGTAAACAATGCTATCGTTGACGACCCCTCTTTAGTAAACAATGACCCCTATGGCAGTTGGATGGCATTAGTAGAACTCAAAGACAAGTCACAGCTTGATAATTTGATGACAGCTGAAGAATATAAAAAATTTTTAGATGAGGAGTGAGAGCATGTTTCCTTACCTTCCTGCCTCCTCCAATGACGAAAAAGAAATGCTAAAAACAATAGGAAAAAATTCTATAGAAGAACTGTTTGAAAACATACCTCAAGAAGTTCGCTTAAAAAGGCCTTTAAATTTAGGTAAACCCATGTCAGAAATAGAGCTTACAGCTCACATAAAGAAATACGCTGAAGAAAATAAAAGCCTTGAAGAGCTGACAAGTTTTTTAGGCGCTGGAGTATATGACCATTACATTCCTTCTGTGGTAAAGCACATAATATCTCGTTCTGAATTCTACACGGCCTACACTCCTTACCAGCCAGAAATAAGCCAAGGAACACTACAAGCTATCTTTGAGTACCAGACAATGATTACAAACCTTACAGGAATGGAAGTCACAAACGCTTCAATGTACGACGGAGCAACAGCCTGCGCAGAAGCTGCAATTATGGCTTGTGAAAACACCAAAAGGAAGTCTATAATAGTTTCAAAAACCGTAAATCCAGAAACGCGAAAAGTTTTAAAGACTTATATGCATTTTAGAGATATCCAAGTAATTGAAATAGACGATAATGAAGGAGTAACAGATTTAGAAAAATTAAAAGCGGAAATTGGGACTAACACTGCGGCAGTAATTGTACAGTATCCTAATTTCATGGGAATCATCGAAGACCTGCAAGAAATTGAGAAAATAACCCATGAAAATAAAGCAATGTTGATAACTTACGTACATCCAATACCTCTCGGCATACTTAAATCGCCAGGAGAAATTGGCGCAGATATAGCTGTAGGAGACGGTCAGTCTCTTGGCAATGGATTAAATTTTGGTGGCCCTTATCTTGGTTTTTTAGCTACAACACAAAAGCTTGTGCGGAAAATGCCAGGAAGAATAGTAGGCCAGACAAAAGACGTAGATGGTAGACGTGCTTTTGTGCTTACTTTGCAAGCAAGAGAGCAACACATAAGAAGGGAAAAAGCCACTTCGAATATATGCTCAAACCACTCATTAAATGCCTTAACAGCTGCAGTGTATCTAGCAACTATGGGCAAAAAAGGTATAAAAGAAGTGGCTTATCAGTGCACTCAAAAGGCTCATTACGCTTTTTCAATGCTTACCGCATCAGGAAAATATAAACCTGCTTTTAACAAACCCTTCTTTATGGAATTTGCATTAAAGACTGATGTAGATGTAGACTTAATTAATAAAAAACTTTTAGAAAAGGGCATATTAGGCGGATACAACCTCCACAGAGATTACGACAAATACAAAAATACAATGTTACTAGCCTTTACAGAAAAAAGGACAAAAGAAGAAATTGATGAGTTAAAAGCTCTGTTGGAGGTGATAGAATGAAAGAGTACAATAAATTGATATTTGAATTGTCAAAGGAAGGAAGAAAAGCCTACACTCTCCCTAAGTTGGATATAGAAGAAAAACCTTTAGAAGACATACTTCCGCAACAAATGATGAGAAAAGAAGAAATAGAGCTTCCCGAAATAAGTGAAGTAGACATAATAAGACATTACACCCTTTTGTCAAATAAAAACTACGGCGTCGATACGGGTTTTTATCCATTAGGTTCTTGTACTATGAAGTACAATCCTAAAATAAATGAAGACATGGCATCCCTTATCGGTTTTACAGCTCTACATCCCTATCAACCAGTAGAAACTGTGCAAGGCGCTTTGAAACTCATGTATGAATTAGAAAACATGCTCTCTGAAATAACTGGAATGGACAAATTTTCATTACAGCCTGCTGCAGGTGCCCATGGTGAATTGACAGGACTCATGATAATTAAGGCCTATCACGAACACAGAAATGACAAAAAACGTAAAAAAATAATCGTGCCAGACTCTGCTCATGGTACTAACCCCGCTAGTGCAGCAGTTGCAGGTTTTGACGTAATTGAAATTAAATCCAACAAAGAAGGGGCTATAGATTTAGAAGCCTTAAAGGCTGTTTTAAATGATGAAGTAGCAGGACTTATGCTGACAAACCCAAGTACTTTGGGGCTTTTTGAAGAGAACATAGTAGAAATCGCAAGATTAATACACGAAGCAGGAGGTCTTCTATACTACGATGGTGCAAATCTAAATGCTATAATGGGAATTACGCGTCCTGGAGACATGGGATTTGACGTTGTACATCTAAATCTTCACAAGACCTTCTCTACACCTCATGGCGGTGGTGGCCCGGGTTCTGGACCTGTAGGTGTCAAAAAAGAGCTTGCCGACTTTTTGCCAGTGCCTGTAATAGAATTTAAAGACGGCATATATAGCTTAAACTATGATAGGCCGCTTTCTATTGGAAAAGTGAGAAGCTTTTATGGCAACTTCAATGTGCTTATAAAGGCTTATTCCTACATTTTAACTATGGGAGCTGAAGGACTTAAGAGAGCCAGCGAAATGGCAGTTTTAAATGCTAATTATCTTAAAGAAAAACTCAAAAATCACTACAAAGTCGCTATTGACAAAGTATGCATGCATGAATTTGTTTTAGCTGGTCTTTTAGAAAAAGTCAATGATATCACAACATTAGATGTAGCTAAAAGACTTATAGATTACGGTTTCCATCCACCCACAATATATTTCCCATTAATTGTTGACAGCGCCATAATGGTAGAGCCTACTGAAACAGAAAGTAAAGAAACATTAGACGCTTTCATTGAAGCAATGATTAAAATAGCAGAGGAAGCAAAAGAAAATCCGCAACTTTTAAAAGAAGCTCCACACAACACGCCTGTAAGAAGGGTTGATGAGGTACTGGCTGCAAGAAATCCTGTTTTAAAGTGGAGCAAATAGAGGGGGACCATTGAAAAAGCGGGGGATAAAAAAGACGGGACATACCCGTCTTTTTTATCTTTCCTTGCTGCGAGTTGCTACATCAAATATGACAGCGGCAGCCAAAACTATTCCAAGAATTATATATTGAAGCGAAATATCCACTCCTAGAAGATTCATTCCATTAGTCAAAGTTGACATAACAAATGCTCCAATCAATGAGTTGATTACTTTTCCCACTCCGCCTGCTGCAGATACTCCTCCTATATAAGCTCCAGCAATAGCATAAAGTTCAAAAAGAGTACCAGCAGTAGTTGTAGCTGATTGAAGTCTGGAAGCAAACAATATTCCTGATAAACCTGAAAGAAAACCCATCGAAGCAAAGACAATAAGGGTAATTTTTTTCACATTAATTCCACTTAAAGCAGCCGCTTCTGGATTACCACCTACTGCATAAATATGTCTTCCCAAAACGGTTCTATTAGTAATAAAACTATAAATAACTGTGGTAATTATCATAATTACAAGGGTCCATGAAATCCCTCGATGAGCTGCTAAAATAAAAGTTATATATAACAATAAAGCATCAATAAAAAGCAATTCGATAAGGAAAATGTCTAGTGGAAGTACATCAAATCCTCTTTTAATTTGTTGGTCTCTATTCTTAAGAGAAAAATAAACAATTAACACTGCTGCTACAATACCTACTAGCAATGTAAGCTTATGATAATTAGGTAAAATATTATTTATAAAAGGTAAGTCTGGAATAAAACCATTGCCTATAGCATTAAAAGTTTTATTGGTAATTATAATAGTTCCAGATCCTTTTGTAGCTAACAAAAGAGCGCCACGATAAGCTAACCAACCTGCTAAAGTAGCAACAAAAGATGGGATTCTTAAGTAGGTTACTAGCGAACCGTTTAGTAATCCAGCTAATGTTCCTAATCCTAGCACTATTATAATGGCTGATAAAGCAGAAAAGTGATAAAATTGCATCAATATAGCTGCAATTGCTCCTAAAAATCCAGACAAAAATCCCACAGAAAGGTCAATATGACGTATAACAATAATTAAAGTTTCTCCAATTGCAAGAACAGCTATATATCCCGTCTGGTCCACAAGATTACTAATATTTACAGGTGATAAAAAATCGCCGCCAGAGAGGGCCGCAAAAACAGCCATTATTGCAAAAAGTGCTATAAACATAGCATAATCTCTTACATGATCTTTCAAAAATTCTTTTAAATGGCGAATAAATTCCCTCAATCTTAAACCCTCCTTTAGCTCACGGCATAAGCCATTACGATTTCTTGATTGGCTTCTTCTGATTTCAATTCCCCTGTAATTTTACCTTTGCTCATTATATATATTCTATCACTCATTCCCAATATTTCCGGTAATTCAGAGGATATAAGGAGAATGGCTTTGCCTTCACTTGCTAATTCTCTTATTAATGTGTATATTTCATATTTTGCGCCAACATCTATACCTCTTGTAGGTTCATCCAAAATAATGACATCTGGTTCAGCAAAAAGGCCTTTAGCTACCAAAACTTTTTGCTGAGTCCCTCCGCTCAAAGTAGAAACATTAACTTCAACATTACGAGCTTTTATATTAAGTTTTTTCTGAAAACCTTGGGCTATTTCTATCTCTTTGGCTTCATCAACTGTAATTCCTTTCTTCAAAGCTTTTAAATTCGCCAAACTTATATTTTCCTTTATGCTGTTTATCAAAATCAGCCCTTTCTCTTTTCGATCCTCCGTTAAATAAAGCACTCCCTGCTTAATTGCATCTTCCGGAGTTTTAAACTTTACTTTTCTGCCTTTTAATATTATATCTCCAGAAATAATGTAGCCATATGGATTCCCAAAGAGGCTAAGTCCAAATTCTGTACGTCCAGCACCAACTAATCCAAATAACCCTACTATTTCTCCTTTTTTAATACAATGTTTGCATCTTTTACTAAATGGCGGCCTGTATTGGGTTCAACTACATTCCAATTTTTAGTTTCCATTATGGGTTCATCTAAAGGTTTAGCTATAGGCATTGGATAAAGATTTGTAATCTCTCTTCCAACCATATGCTTTATTATCTTTTTTCATCTATTTCTTCAGTTTTGCAATTAAAATAGGCTACTGTTTGCCCATCTCGTAAAACAGTTATAGAATCCGCCACTTTCAAAACTTCTTTTAATCTATGACTTATAAGAATAATGGTAACTCCTTGTTCTTTAAGTTCTTTCAGAAGAATAAGGAGATTTTCACTTTCAGTTTCGCTTAAAGCAGAAGTTGGCTCATCCAGAATTAACACTTTGGGATTTTTTGAAAGTGCTTTCGCTATTTCAACAAGCTGCTGCATACTTACACTAAGGTCCTTAGCTTTTACAGTAGGATTAATATTTTCACCTTTGACTTTTAATAAAAGTTGTCGTGCTCTTTCTATTTCCTCAAAAGTATCTACTATACTTCCCTTTTTAATTTCATTTCCCAAAAAGATATTCTCATATACTGTCATCTCTGGAACTAAAGAAAGTTCTTGATGGATAATGGAAATTCCGGCTTTTTCACTGTCTTTTATGCTAAAAAATCTTACAGGGTATCCCTCAAGTCTTATCTCTCCTTCGTATTCACCATAAGGGTATACCCCGCTTAAGATTTTCATTAAAGTACTTTTGCCGGCTCCATTTTCTCCAACTAAACAATGTATCTCCCCTGGTTGAACTTTAAAATTTACACCAAATAATACTTGTACACCTGAAAAACTTTTACTTACGTTTACAAGCTCTATAAGCGGGGTACCCATTCTTTACACCTCCAACATTATTTAGGCCAAGTAAAATCGCTTTCTTTGTAATATCCCGAATCTATTAAGGCTTGTTTTACATTATTCTTATCTACTACTTGTACAGGAGATGGTTTAGAAGGAACATCTTTTACACCATTATTATAAGTTTTTGTAGATTCTGGTGTTTTTCCGTCTAAATATGTCAAAGCAGCATTTATTGCATCCTTAACAAGAATCCTAACATCTTTGAAGACAGTCATAGATTGTTTGCCATCAATAATGTATTGAATAGATGGTTTTTCAGCATCTTGCCCAGTAATTACATAACTTTTAATGTCCGGATCTGCTTTAAAAGTATCTGCTATTGACCTTGCGGTACCGTCATTAGGAGCAAGTATAAATACATTACCCTTTAAATTTTTTGGCGCCTTAGCAAGGTTTGCCTGAGCAAGGTTTTTAGCAGTATTAAAATCCCAATTTGTAGTAATTTGTCCTATAATACTTGCCATTTCATCACGAGTTAAGTCTTTTTTATCTTTTAATGCAACTGCTTTGTCAGAATTTGCAATTATAAAAGTGCCATCAGCGATCTTTGGCTGTAAAACTTCCCATGCTCCTTGGAAGAATAAGAAAGAGTTGTTATCAGATAAAGCACCAGCATAGAGATATAAAGGATTGCCTTTACCCGTTGCATGATCAACTAAATATTGTCCTTGTTCTTTACCTACCTGTACACTATCAAAAGTGACATAATAATCTACTGCATCTGTGTTAAGTATTAATCTGTCATAAGATATAACCTTTACACCTGCTTTTTTAGCCTCCTCTGCAGAAGCTGCTGCTGCATTTGCATCTTGAGGACATAGGATAAGTACCTTTATACCTTTACTTATCAAAGTTTCTACATTGGCTTTCTCTTTAGCAGGATCGCCTTGGCTGAAAAGAACTTCAGCAGAATAAGGGGTATTTTTTAATGCATCCTGGAAGCGAGTCTCGTCTTGAATCCATCTTGGCTCATCTTTTGTTGGTAATACAATACCAACAGCTATTTTGTTATTAGAAGCCTGGTTTGAAGAAGATGAATTAGAAGACGAATTAGAAGTTTGTTTTGAGGAAGAAGAACAACCACCAAGAAAAGCAGATACTAACAACAGGACTGCTATCACTACCACTACAAGTCTACGCTTGTTACTCATTGTACATTACCTCTCCTTTCTAAAATTTTATTTTAATAATTAATTCTACTTCCCCCCTCAAAATGCCTCTGGAACTTTTTTTGTTATCCTTTACTTTTTTGGCGATTTAAATTTTTTAACTTATCAATCTGTATTTTTTTAAGACAAAAAAATACAGGCTTAAAGCCTGAATAATCATTTAGATACATTTCTGTATACTTCATCGCGATTGTGAAAACCGTCTTTTATTACAGTATCATCTATATTAGTTTTATCAACAGCAATTGGTTCAAGAACATAATAAGGGACGTAATATTTCCCGTCATATATGGTATTTTTAACGTTTAATTTTTCTCCTCTTGCAAGTTTCATAGCCATTTTTGCGGTGGCTTCTGCCAATTTGTCAATTGGTTTGTACACTGTCATAGCCTGAGTTCCTTCCACTATCCTTTGACATGCAGCAAGGTCAGCATCCTGAGCTGCAACCAATACTTTTCCCGCCATTCTGTGCTCTGATAAAGCCTCTATAATTCCTCCCGCTAAAGCATCATCCCCTGCTATTACGGCATCAATTTTCACGCCCTTTTGCAGCAGTTCATCAGTAGAATTAAAAGCATATTCTGTCATCCAATTAGGTGCCCAGTCTTCTTTTACAATTTTTATGTCTCCACTTTCAATTCTGGGCTTTAGAACACTGTCATATCCTTCCTTTATCATTTTTGTGTTGTTATCCGTCGTAGCACCGTTTATTATGAGATAATTTCCTCTTGGCACTCTTTTCACTAAATATTCCGCCATCAATTTTCCAACTTTTACGTTGTCAAAGGATATATAAAGGTCTACATTTGATTTTGTAACAAGCCTGTCATAGGATATCACTTTTACTCCTTCTTTTTGTGCCAATGATACCGCATAAGAGGCTTTTTCAAGGTCATTTGGAACAATGATAAGTACGTCAATTTTTTGGTCCAAAAGGTATCTCACCTGTTTTAATTGGTCTTGGTCATCATTATTAGCATTTTGCACTAAAACCTCTGCCCCTAATTCCCGTAATTTTGCCATTACTATATCTCTATCTTTTATCCATCTTTCTTCTTTTAAGGTACCAAGAGAAAAACCAATTTTAATTTTGTGCCCTTTTTTATCTAAGTTAGAGTTTACATTCTTTACCTCTCTATACGCTACTACATGCTTAACAGTCAAAAAAACTAAAATACCAAAAATAATCATCAGGACAATTGCTACTATCACTTTGATTACATTTTTACTCTCCACCAACTACACCCCTTTTTTGTAAATAGCCAATCTGTACTCTGTAGGCGTCATCCCTGTAGCTTTTTTAAATATCTTGCTAAAATAATTTGGGTCGCTGTAGCCAACCTTGTAGCACACTTCTTTTATGCTTACAGTTTCATCCTCTAATAGTTCTTTGGCTTTAGTTACTCTCAAATTTGTCAAGTAATCGATAAAATTTTTTCCAGTTTGAACTTTGAAAAATTTACTAAAATAGTGGTAACTCATATTGACTTCTTTTGCAACGTCATCCAGTGTAATGTCTTTATTGAAATTGTCCTCTATAAATCTAGTTATTTTGGCCATAAAGGTATCCGTTTTTTCTTTGTTGATAGTTTTTATGCTGTCGAATAGATTTTTCAGAGTATTGATAAATATAAACTTTATTTTGTCAACATCGTTTATTTTTAAAATTTCTTCCAGCTCTCGGTTTTCAATAAAGTTTTCCTCCTCAGCATAATAGGAAAGATTCCTTTTAATAACACCGATTATTTCTATAAGTTTGGACTTTATTTTATCTACATCCTCTTGGTATTCTAAAACCATCCATTCGTAAATTTCATTAAATATACTGAAAGATCCTTGAAGGTCCCCAGTCATAAGTCTATCAATAAAAAGTCTTTCTTTATTAATAGGATAAGGCTTAAATCTATTTTGTGGCATTGCAATATCATCAAAATGTACAATCAGTTCATTTTTTGCCATTTTTAATGCCATTTCTGCTTCATAATAAGACTTCAAAATATTCTCGAAACTGTAAACTCTACCCATTCCAATCCTGTAAGGAATTTTCACTTTTTGGTTTATAGCTTCTATTATTTTCTGCGCTGTTTCTATAGAATTATTTTTAATCTCAAATGAATCTCCCTCCTCCACAGGAAAGTACACAAATAACTTGTCAATAAAGTATGGCCCTATCAAACATTTTTTAATATTTTTTACAATTGTTTTAAAATAATCATAAAAATTTTGTTTTTCTATGCTCAATTTTAGATTTTGATCTTTGAAATTGTTGTCAACATCTTCCACTGTTACTACCATAGCATAACCACGTTTCAATTTAATTCCAAATATATCTTCATAAAAGGACACGTCCTCATAGGTTATACCACTAAAAAGAATAGTATGCAAAAATTGCCCTTCCAAATAAGGAATAATCTTATTGAGTTTCTCCTTTAGCTCTAACTCTTTTAACATTGCCTCTCTTCTTTTTTCAATTACTTCTGAAGCTTTCTTTATAGTTTCTACGACTTTATTTCTATTAAGAGGTTTTAATAGATAATCTAGCACTCCAAGGTCTATTGCCTCTTTTGCATAATTAAAATACTCGTAAGCGGTAATAATAACAAAAATTATGTCCTTATGCCTTTCTTTAATTTGCTTTATGGCTTCAATTCCATCTATTCCTGGCATCTTTATATCCATAAAAACTACATCAGGTTTTAAAATTTCCACTTTTTCAATGGCTTCTCTTCCAGATTTAGCAAAACCAATTATATCAGCTTTTACATCATTCTTTTCTATGATAAATTTAATTGAATCTATAACTATTTGCTCATCGTCCGCAATAAACAATTTAATCATTTTCTTTATCACCCTTCATTAAAGGAATTTTTAAAGTAACTTTTGTTCCTTCTCCTATTTTGCTATCTATCTCAATTACATCTTCTATAGCAGAAGTGTTATAAAAAAGTCTTAGTCTGTTTATGATATTGTGCATGCCAATACCCGTAACATGCCTTTTAGATAAATCCTCATTGTCTGCTGATAATATTGCCCTTACTTTTTCTTCACTCATTCCTATCCCATTGTCAATAACCTCTATTAAAACTTTATCATTATCCTTCTTTACCGTAAGTTTAATAAAACCTCCTTTTTCTGTATCTTCTAATCCGTGAATAAAAGCATTTTCAACTACAGGCTGAATTATTGTACAAGGCATTTCTACATCTAAAACCCCTTCGTCTACATCTACTTTAAAATCTACTCTGTCGCCAAATCTCGTTTTCAAAATGTACATATATGTCTTTACATTGTTTATCTCGTCTTGCAAAGTAACTGTAGTATCCAATTTTTTTAGATTATATCTAAATAGGTTTGCAACGTTTTCTATAAACTCCGAAGATTTATCTGCCCCTTCCATCATCGCTAATTGTGCAGCTGCATTTAAGGTATTAAAGAGAAAATGTGGATTTATTTGAGACTGCAAAGCCTTAAGTTCTGCCTCTTTTAAAATATTTCTCATTTTGAGATTTTGCATCTCTTGTTCTTTTAATTTTTTCTCTACTTCTGCCTGATTTTTGATTTCCCCTATATAATTTTTTATGCTTACTACCATTTTATTAAAAGCTTCTGCAAGTATATTTATCTCATCGTTTGTCTTTATAGAAAGCGGTCTTACATCAAAATCTCCTTTTGAAACTCTCACTGCCAAATGGGAAAGGTCTATAAGAGGTTTTGTAATTCGATAGGTAAAAAATATTGCAAGAAATATGTTAAAAAGAATAGAACCTATTATCAAAAACACATTCAAATAGCTTATAAACTCCATGTTTTTTGTTATAGATGCATATTTTAAAGAGCCCTCTTGCAATTTACTGTTGAGAAGATTATTAATGTAAAGTTTTATATATTCACTTATTTTATTGGACCTCGTAAAATGTGCAATGTACTCGCTGCTTATCCTGCCTCTTTTAGCATTTATTGCTGCGTCAGTTTCATTCAAAAGGCTTTCAATCATATTCCCTATATCCTTTAACATTAAACCATCCTGGTCATAGTTTTTTTCATTTAAAATAGCGGAGGCTTGTTCTTGAAGTTTGTTATAGAGGGTATAATAATTTAAAAGGGCGTCCGAAGATTTGGTAGATAAATACTTCTCCACTTCTGTTTCCAACATGTTTACATCCGCATTTAAATTGTTAAGGTATATATAATCCACAAAAATTGATTTTAAACGATTTATAACTGACTTTGCATTATAATACGAATAAAAACTTGTGATACCCATTAAAATAGTGATTATGAGGTAATAAACTATCAATTTTCGCCTTATGCCCGTAAATCTCCACATATCTTTTTTCATGCCATCACCTTATTCTATTGATTGTATTCTTTTGAAATATTCTTTGACATTGTCCTTGGTAATAACATTTACTCCTATATCAACAAATGTAGAAACATTATTTTTTTCTTTAATTTCCACCATAGATTTTACACTTTCATATCCTATTCTGTAAGGGTCACTCATAACTGTACCGTATATTATTCCCTTGTCGATATACCTTAAAATATCCGCTGTATCTCCATACCCTACAATCGCTATGTCTCCCACCTTGTTAAAATCAACTATTACTTGTGCAGTACCAATGGTATCCACAGAATCTGTAGTGTAAATGGCATTTATGTTTTGTTTACTGCTTATAATTGACTGAGTAATCTCTTCTGCGCTTAAAGTACCTAATTTTGAAGTGTAAACTTTTACTACTTTCATTTGAGGATAATCCTTTATGGCATCTAAAAAACCATTGATTTTCAAATTTTGATTTACAGTGTCCAATTGATAATCATTACTGACAATTATAGCAATGTTGGCTTTCCCTTTAGTAGCTTGAATCATAAGTTTTCCTGCTTCTTCTCCTAATTGAAAACTGTTAGTACCTATAAAAGCCTGTCTTTTGCTATCTTTCGCGTCATTTTCTATTGTAATTACTGGTATACTTTCTTTATAGGCTTCTTCAATCAAGTCTACAAATTCTTTACTGTTTGAAACATGAGTTATTATACCATCAACTTTAGACAGTATAGCAATATCCAAATATTGAAGTTCCTCTTGGATGTTATTAAATTTTGGCGCATTAAATTCAATTGCAACATTGTAACGTTTTGCAGCATCCATGGCACCAATTTTTACTTCTTTCCAAAAAGGATCTACAGAATTTTGGGCTACCATGTAAAAGTGATATTGAGGCGTTTTTGCAAAAATGGGTTCTTCTACCTTTTGAAGCTTATATAAAAAAATGCTCAATGCTGCTATCAAAATGACCAAAATTAAAATGACCTTGTCCATTAACTTAAAAAACTTCTCATTTAACGTTTTCATAAAAATCACTATTTCCTCCCTACGTATCCTTTACAATAATAATAAAGCACTAACAAATACATATCAATTCAAAATTATTAAATAGTTGTCACATAAAATTGTCCAATCTTTTATATTTATTATATTTATTCGATAAACTTTTCAAAAATCCTTTCTTGAAAAAATGTAAAAATGAGGCGCAATTTGCACCTCATTATTCCTCCCATCTCCCTTGAAGTTTTTCAACAACATGAGGTAGGGTAGTGTATTCCAATTCCTCTAAAGGCAACCTGTGAGGCTCAAAGGGTCCCATCTTTCTTATGTAATCGGCTATTTCTAACGCTTTTTCCCTTGCATTGTCAAAAGCAACATCTTTAAAGAAGTCCTGCGGGCCAATAAGCTTACCCTCTGCTAATTGAAAACCAAGTGCGCATACTCTTGGAGGCCCATCAAATCTGGTAGGCACAGCATCTTCCAATGAAACAGGTATAATAGGTCCATTATGAGACCCCCTCATCCAACCAGCAACAAGATAGGGATTAGCAAAAGGTTCCAGCGCTTCGCCTACTGCTGGAAGACCATTTTGGCATCTCACAATAAGTACAGGGTCATCCTTTCCTATATACTTCCCCGCCATAAAATTCATTCTTTGAGTAGAAGACACTGCTGCAATTTCATTGTTTTTTGTATACACTCTTCGTATGCAATATCGTCCTGTCGCTCCAATAAAGACCAGCATATCATAAATATCTTCTGGAGTTTCAAATATTATTTTTTTATGCCCAATCGTATCATAAACTTCAAATTTAAATCCTTGATGCATATTAGGGTCAATTACAAGTCCTACTGTATTAAAAGGATCTGCAAACATCTTGTAAAGTGGTAAATTCCATGCTCCTGGCTCTGTTTTATCAGCCATAAAAATTATGACAGGCTCACTTTTTCTTTCTTCAATTTCCATCTCTGCAACTCCCGGTCCTAGCCCCTTTATATTGCCTGAAAATGAATCTTTCAACAAATCTTGTCCTGCACCGTACAATTTAAGTTCTTTAGCTTTCTCACCACAAGACCAAAGTGCATCCCATGCAAGTTTATGAACTTCTTCGTTATCTATTCCTTCTCTATGAGTCATTATAAGTTCAATGTCATCTCCTACTCTAGTCACATGAAAGTCAATGAGCATTTTCCCTTTTTCTTTTAAATGTTTCTTAGCGATTTCAAGAAGTTCAGGATGTACGTCTGTATGCCCTACAAAGCCACCAACATCTGCTTTAATCACAGTTAAAGTTATTTTGGACATAGAATTTTCCTCCTTTTTATATTAGTATGTTATATTTTATTAATAATGCTATACTATTTATACTTATATTTTAAATTATTATGTCTATTTTTTCAATAGTATGTCCTATTTATTTGCGATTCTTGTGCTTTCACTTAATTTCACTTATATCGTTTAAATTAGAAACATTTCAAAAATAATTGAAGGAATTTTTAAAAGTTTGTCGAAATACTAATGAGTAGTGACAAAATTATAAAGAAAGGGATGATATAAATTGGGTTCCTATCTTGCTCTAATTTACGGGGTTATAATTATTGCAGCCCTCGTTATAATTGGTTTAATTAAATTTATCTTTGCACAAGATAAAGGCGATGAAAAAATGCAGCAAATTTCAGACGCTATAAAAGAAGGAGCTATGGCTTTTTTAAACAGACAATATAAAACAATTGCGTTTTTAGCCTTAATTGTAGCTGTAATAATTATTGTAGCTAATTATTATGGACATCTATCTGAAGGAACAAGTACTGCGTTAAGTTTTGCATGGCATGTAGGACTCGCTTTTATTACAGGTGCTTTTTGTTCAGCTCTGTCGGGTTACATTGGAATGTATATGGCGGTAAATTCGAATGTAAGGGCTGCTGCTGGTGCAAAATCTGGTCTTAACAGGGCTCTCCAAATTGCTTTAAAAGGAGGAGCTGTAACAGGTCTTGCAGTAACAGCATTGTCTCTTTTTGGAGTCGCTACGTTATTTTTGGCATATGGTGGTTTATCTGGACAAGATGAGCTTATAAAAGAAGCTCCTTCTCTCATCGTCGGTTTTGGTTTTGGTGCTTCTTTCGTAGCATTATTTGCCCAGCTAGGCGGTGGTATATATACCAAAGCTGCCGATGTAGGAGCTGACCTTGTGGGTAAAGTAGAAGCTGGAATTCCAGAAGATGACCCTAGAAATCCTGCAGTTATAGCTGACCTTGTTGGAGATAATGTAGGAGACTGTGCAGGAAGAGGAGCTGACCTCTTTGAATCAACCGCTGCTGAAAATATTGGCGCTATGATATTAGGAGTAGGTCTTTATCCTGTATTCGGGTGGAAAGGAATACTTTTCCCATTAGTAGCTCGTGCAATAGGTATAATTGCCTCTATCATAGGCATCTTTTTCGTCAATGCAAAAGATGAATCAAAAGACCCAATGATAGCTTTAAATAAAGGTTACTTTGTCACTACAATTGTAAATTTAATTGCTCTTTTCTTTGCAGTAAAAATAATGCTTTCTGGACATTTGCCTGATGGCAGTGAAGTTAATTATTGGTTACTGTATGGTGCAGTAGTAACAGGTGTTGTACTAAGTTACATCTTTGTATTCTTGACAGACTATTATACTTCTGTAAATAAACGTCCTGTACAGGAAATTGCCAAAGCTTCCACAACGGGAGCTGCTACAAACATAATTACAGGTATTTCTGTGGGTATGGAATCTACTGCCCTTCCAGTTATATTTATATCTGCAGCAATATTTATAGCTTATAAACTTGGTGAATTAGCACTTCCTCATATAGGGACTTCTGGACTTTACGGCACAGCTATTGCAACAATGGGCATGCTATCAACAACCGCCTATATACTTGCAATGGATACATTTGGACCTATTACTGACAATGCTGGTGGAATTACTGAAATGTCAGGGGCACCAGAGTCAGTAAGACATGTGACAGACAGGTTAGACGCTTGTGGAAACACTACAAAAGCTTTGACAAAAGGATACGCAGTAGGTTCAGCCGCTCTTGCAACTTTCCTGCTTTTCTCAGCATATCTGGATGAAGTCAAAAAGATATTAGGTAAACCCATTGATTCTTGGTTTGCTGTAGATATAGGAAAACCCGAAGTTTTCATAGGAGCATTTATAGGAGCAATGATTGTATATCTCTTTAGTTCAACTGCAATAAGAGCTGTTGGTAAAGCGGCACAATATGTAATTCTGGAGGTAAGAAGGCAATTTAGAGAAATTCCCGGCATAATGGAAGGTACTGCAAAGCCGGACTATGCTAAAACAGTAGATATTGTAACTAAAGGCGCTTTAAAAGAAATGGTGATTCCGGGACTTATCGTAGTAGTAACACCAATATTAGTAGGTGTAATCCTCGGTAAGGAAGCCGCAGCAGCTTTCTTAATGATAGGTACTATTTCAGGTGTAATACTGGCTTTATTCTTAAACAACGGCGGCGGTGCGTGGGATAACGCAAAGAAATTTATAGAACTTGGCAATTACGGTGGTAAAAAGTCTGAAGCTCATAAAGCTGGAGTTGTAGGAGACACTGTAGGTGATCCATTTAAAGATACAGCCGGTCCTTCACTGCACGTTCTCATAAAGCTCATAAGCACAATAACCCTTGTCTTTGTGGCTCTATTTAGATGATAAAAAAGGCGGGAAAACCGCCTTTTTAGTTCTTTTCTTGTACTAATTTATCTATAAAATTCATAATTTCTTCTGTTATTCTCATGCATTCCAAAACCTCTTCTTCCTCCACATAAAGAGGTTCTTCAGCAGGATATCTTGTTTCAATGTAATATGAGTTTACTAATGCACAATCCTTAAGAAAATTTTTGAAATTCTCATTATATTTTTGTGCTTCTTTACAAAGTTTTACCAAACTATGTCCTTCATTAATTACACCCGTTTTTGATATTAAATAACCCTTTAAATATTTTTCTATAGCTTGTTGACAGTGAAAGCATATAAGATAATAATCGCCACCATGTTCATACAAAATTTTTGCACCATTAAAATCTTTCTTAGCCATATTAAACCAGTCTTCAATTTTTTTAGAATCAACCAAGCAAACTCACTCCTTTTGATTTAATTAAATAAGCGAAAGTTGAAGGGTCATTTTTGTACTTTTTCCATTCTTCCGGAGTGTAAACTATTATATCTATGTCAACGGTGTAATCAAGTTCTATGAGCATTTGCTGAATGAGTTTTCTTTTATTATCCGTAGCAATAATCACACATATATCTATGTCACTTCTTTTAGTTATTATACCTCTCGCACATGAACCAAAAAGGTATATATCCTCTGGCTTATATTTTTGAATTATCTGATTTTTTATGCTTTGTATTTCTTTTTCATAAGGTCTCATACATCTTTCTCCTTACAAGTTTTAATTTCTATGCCTTAACTTACCTTACCAATCTTTCCTTCTTAATAATTAATTATACTATTCTTAAGTTCATATTACAACTTTTTGTAACAACCGGTCATGGGTCAAAATTTTGTACTATGCAAATGCCATGCTGAAACAAGTTTTTTGTGATATAATTATAGTGTACAAAATAAAAATTAGAAGGATGTGGTTTTATGGGGTATAAAAGTGTATTAATTGAAAGAAGGTTCATGGGAAGATTTCCATACGGTAAAGACCTTTTAGAAGAAATTAATAAAGTCATCACCAGTGAAAATATACGTTCTGGTGAAATACGCATAATAGGTGCTGTATCAAAAGCAGTATTTGGCTACTATGATGCACAAAGCAAAAACTACATCTACATATCAAAAGACGAACACATGGAAATACTAAATGCCATAGGAAATATCTCCGTAAAAGATGGCAAGCCCTTTGCTCATGTCCACATAACATTAGCAGATAAAAACGGAAACGCTTTTGGCGGTCATTTAATGGAAGGGACAATAATATTTGCTGCAGAATTCGTAATAACAGATTACGGGGACAATAATTTGGAAAGATTCTACGATGAAACAACAGGACTTCAATTGTGGAATATTTAAGGCCCAGTTTAATTACTGGGTCCTGTTTGTTATTTTCATAAGAAAATGTAAATATTTTATGATATCTAAATTAGTTTTGTACATCACTCTTTTAACTATAGGATTTCCAATCACTTTTACTATTCTATCATAGTCTTCATTTTTTATACTATCCATCATCTTCCTAAAATCTACAAGTTTATCAACTTTATCTGTTATTTTCTTTACTTTTTTCTCATAATCTTCGCCATGTTTTATTGATTCAGCTGAATAAACCGCACTTTCTACAGCGTTTAAAAGTCCAAATCCTAAAAAAGGATCTAAAAAACCTCCTGCATTTCCTATTAGATATATATTGTCTATTTGGTGTCTATCTGTTATACTTATGTCTAATTCCGTCTCAAAAGTTTCTATCATCTCATAATTTAGTTTTTCTTGATACAAAAAGGTGTGCCACATATTTTCAATCTCTTCTTTTTGCGTATAAGTAGCCACAAGAATTATTGACGCTTTATTTTGACTAAGAGGTACAAGATATCCAAACCCTGACCTCGCGTACATTGTGTTAAGCCATAAGTACACAGTATGAGGCTCAAAATCTCCTAAAGCAATTCCTCCTTTGATCCTTGAAGAAACTATATTTTCAACTTCTGTAAGTTGTTTTGCTATCATACTATTTCCTGTAGCAACTACCACATAATCATAAGATTTGGCTAATTCCTTGTAATCCGCATTAGTATTAAAATTTATCTTTGCATTTATTTTTTTTGCCAATTGGTTTTCTACACTTTCTTGCTCTTGCCCCTTTTTTACAATATATCCAAGTTTTTTACCTTCAATGAAAGCTTTCCTCTTTGGAGATTTGATAACTATCTTTTTTACTTCAGTCAAAGGCTCAATTAAAATTCCAAACTCTTTAGCTATAAACTTAAAAGGATCCTTATAAGGTCTATGCACAATCTGCAATAACAATTCTCCATAAGAATACAGACTTCCAATTGTATGTTTTCTTTCGTAAATGTCACAAGGTATACCTAATTTCTCGAGAGTATATGCACAACATAGGCCTGCTACTCCTGCTCCAATTATTGCCACTCTCATTTTTATACCTTCTTTCTTTGTTCATAAGGTTTATTGTGTAGCTTGTTTACTGTATATTCCATAAAAAGTGAACCGTATTTTATCGCATTGAAATTAGTATTGTAAACAAGTTTTTTCACTGGAGGAAAAGTAAGAATTTTTATAAACTTGTCCAATTTATCATTGTCCATAAGGTCTAAAGCTTTTCTAAACTCCAACATTTTTATATTAGCATTTGACAAAAAACTAATTTCTTTTTCAAAGTCAATTCCCTCTGCTATGCTTTTAGCAGCTATTGCCCCACTCATAATAGAGTTAAAAGTTCCAAATCCTAAAAAAGGCTCTATCGCCCCTCCTGCATTCCCAACAAAAAGCAAGTTTTCATATTGATGTGGAAAACAATTACCCGAAGTATGCTGCAAATCCACCATATTGACAATATCTACATTCATTTTCTCTACCTTTAGAAAGGTATCCCAATAATACTGCAGCTCTTCTTTTGAAATGTAAGGTATAACCATAGCTAAAACAGCTCTTTTTTCATTGTAAGGAATCAAATACACATAGCCGCTCTTAGTGTATAAAGTATTTATCAACATTATAAGAGTTTTTGTATCAAAATTTCCTAATACATTTGCAACTCTCACCCAGGTCGTCACCAGTTCTTGCCAACACCCCAATTCTTTTGGAATTTGCGAACTTCCCGTAGCAATAATGACATAATCGTAATTATTTTTTAACTTTTTATAATCAGCTTCTATATTGAAATTAACTGGTATTTCTAACTTATTATACAATTGATTTTCAAGAGAGTTTGCGTCCTGCCCTCTTAAAATCATATACCCAAGATTACTCCCAGTAACAGAAGCCGTTACAGTTGGCCCCTTCATAACTATTTTGTCAATTGTGTTAATTGGCTTAACCTCTATTCCATAAACATTTTTAAGATGATGAAGCGGATCCTTTATAGGCCTATTTATCACTTTTAATAACCCCGCAACATGGTTAAATAATTCACCTATTTTGCACTTTTTTCGAAAATATCTGGTGTAATACCATATCTTTGAAAAGTAATCGCCGCAGCCAGCCCTGAAACACCAGCGCCAATAATAGCCACTTTCATGTTAACTCATCTCCGGTGTATTTAAAACTGTGTTATTTGGAATAGAAGGTTTCGATTCCAGACTTTCAATCTCCATTTGAAGAATAGAAATAAATCTCATAACATCATCCCTCATTTGAGTAAACAATTGCCTTACATATGGATTAGTTATATTTACGACACTTTCGTTGTAAAAAGCCTGAATATTGACTAAATTTTTTAGTAAATCTTGAAGCATGTCTAAAGGCTCTTGAGACATGTTCTTTTTGGAAAGCGAGCCAATATGCATAGTTTTTTCTGCTTTCTTTATATCCTCTTTGTGGTTTTTGACCATTATTTCAATTTGTTTTAGCAATGCTTTTGTTTGATTGTCCATCACTTCTTTCCCATATTCTCTCACTTTGTCCAATAATATTTTTTCCAAATTTTGAGCTTCAACAAAAGAACTTAGTATAATCTCTTGTTGTGTTATCTTTTGCACAGCCATCACATCCTAAAAAATCATTGTTTTAATTATTATATTTTCACACTGTGACTTTTTATATGCAAAAAAGAGGGTTTCCCCTCTTATATATCAAGCTCTTGTATTACACTTTTTATAATTTCGGCTGACCTTCTAAAAGCAGCAATTTCTTCCTGTGAAAGTGGTAATTCAAGTATATTCACGATTCCATTTCGTCCAACAACGGAGGGAAGGCTCAAAGCCACATCTGTAACACCATATTGGCCGGTTAGCGGAGATGACACAGTCAAAATGGAATTTTCATCTCTGAAAATAGCTTCCACAATTCTTCTTACTGCGAGAGCAACCGCATAATATGTCGCACCCTTTTTTTCTATTATCGTATAAGCGGCTCTTACAACATTATTAAAAATCTCCTCTCTAAAATCTTTTTCACATACTCTTCCACATAAATTGCAATAATTATCAATTGGTATGCCTGCTATGTTTGTAATGCTCCAAGCTGCAAGCTCAGAATCGCCATGCTCCCCAATTATATATCCGTGTATATTCCTCGGATCTATGTTACAATGTTTGCTTAAAAGATATCTGAATCTCGCACTGTCAAGAACTGTGCCAGACCCCAGCACTCTTCCGTATGGCAAACCAGATATTTTATAGGTAACGTATGTAAGAATATCTACAGGATTTGTAACTATAAGGTATATTGCTGTGTCATTTACTTTAATAAGTTTTGCCACTATGTCTTTAAAAATCATTGTGTTTTTCTTCACTAAGTCAAGTCTGGTTTCCCCCGGTTTTTGTGCTGCTCCCGCTGTAATAATTATTATGTCAGAACCTGCAGCATCACCATAATCTCCCGCGTACACTTCAACTGGACTAATAAACGGTACACCGTGGCTTATATCAAGAGCATCACCTTCCGCTTTGTCTTTATTAATATCTATTAATACAATAGTTTTGGCAATACCACTCAAAGCCAGTGTGTATGCAGTAGTAGCACCGACAAATCCAGATCCTATTACAGATATTTTGCTCATAATATCTTCTCCTTTTCAACATTAATTTTCCGTTAATAAAAGTCTACCAAACTTTAAAAAATAGTCAAGTCTATTTTTCCCTCTAATAATTTAATGTATTCAACGTTTAAAATAAGTTCTCTGTGGAATATTAAGAAAGAGGTGATATTTTATGGGAGATATACAAGAAATAAAGTCTTTGATGGAAGAACTCATAAAAAGCGAAAAAGATAAAGAAATGGCAAGTAAAAAAATGCAAGAAGTGCTTGAAAAGTCTATATCAGAAATAAAAAGTATACTTTTGGCAATAAAAAAATACATAGGAGTCGAAAATATAAAACTTAGAAGTTATAGCGGAAAAACCTTTGAAATAGGAGAAGGTATAATAATCTACGATAAAAGCATAGATGAAAAAATAGTTTTAAAACCTGACAACATTTTTTATCACTATAAAATAGAAAGTGAGGAATTAATCGCAGTTCCAATCTCCGACCTTGAAATACATAATTACATCACTTATGATGCGCTTTTTGAAACCGTAAAAAACTCTCTTAAAAAATGTATACAAAAAAACGAAGAAGATATACGCATATACAAAAGTACCATGTTTAAAATAGATAAATACAATAAAGAATTAGAGGAAATATTATCCCTTAAAAACTCCATAGAAAACGCAATAAAAGAAGACTCTCCTGAAACTCTGATATGAAAAGTATCAGAGTTTTTTGTAACCTTTTTGTAATAAAAACTTAATAATTTCTTAATAAATTTTAATATTTTCCGTGTTATAGTATTTATAGAGTGTTACAGTTATTTATAGAAATGTATATAAGCTGAAACCAAAAGCAAGATGAATGCGTCTTTTTATATAGAGAAAGGATGTGGAGAAATTGAAAGGAAAGACATTACAAACTTTATCCTTGATGCTTGTATTTATTGCAATGGGTCTCATGATTTCTATGCAATTTAAAACTGTACAAGGCGGCAATAGACCTCCTACCTCTATTTCAGCTACAAATTATGCAAGATTAGAAGAACTTACTCAGCAGCTCAAAAAAGCTCAAGAAGAAAAGGCAAATTTAGAACAGCAATTAGAAGAACTCACTAAAAGATTTAAAGAGTACGAAGATGCTGCATCAAAAGATGATGCCGCTTTAAAAAATCTACAGCAGGATGTTGAAAAATATAAAATTTTAGCAGGACTTACAGATATGGTAGGCCCAGGAGTTATAGTAACGGTAAATGACAGCGACTTACAGCCTCGAGACGGCGAAGACCCTAATTTGTACTTAGTCCACGATGAAGATTTATTAAATATTGTAAATGAATTGAAAGCGGGTGGTGCTGAAGCAATAGCTATAAATGACCAAAGAATAATTGCAATGTCTGAGATACGATGTGTAGGCCCCACAATAAACATAAACTCTACAAGGTACGCTCCTCCTTACGTAATAAAAGCAATAGGAGACCCTGACACATTACAAGCAGCCCTTAATTTAAAAGGCGGAATAGTAGATACTTTAAGATTTTATGGTATCAAAGTAGATATACAAACTTCTGATAAAATAGTAGTGCCTAAATACAGTGACCCTATTAAATTCTTTTACGCTAAGCCTGTGACTCCCTAAACCCTCTTACCTTCTTAATATAGGAAAGACAGGTTCTATTCACTAAACCTGTCTTTAATTTTTTTGATAATTTTGTTTTCCGCAATTATGTAGTAGCAGAAAAATTTACCTGCCATTGTGGGCCTTGCCGCCACAAATCGCATATTTCGCTTTTTTGAAGAAGTCCAGTTTTTTTGTACTCTTCATCTCCTCTTAAAAAGTCAAATATTCTATCTCCTTCTTCAATAGACTGCTTTATAGCAAGACCTAAAGTTATAGTGCCAACACTTCTTTTGCTATAATCCAAGTCATAACCGCTTATATAATAATACCTTTTACCCCCTACATGATAACTTAAAAGACTAGCAACTGTTTTTCCCCCGTCTTTTAATTCAAAAAGACTCAATTCTCCTTTTGATAACATGTCTTTCGCCACATCCTTGTGGAACTCCCTTATCCTCTTAGAATAAAAAGCTCCAGGCATGTGCCTTTGTCTCCATCGCCTTTGATGAAGAACTATTAAATTATCCATTGCTCTATCTATCGATTCTATATCCTTCACCATTGAAAAACTTCCGTCATATTCCTTAAAAAACCTTCTGATTTCATAATTGAGATTTCGTCTAAATTTTCCATCTAAACTATTTAAATATTCTTCCCAGCTTTGAGGTAATTCCACATAAGGACATACATCTTGCACATCATAATCGTAATAAAGGTTACTACCCATTATATAGGGGAAAAACTCACTCTTTTCAGGAATATGTTCCAAATCCAAAACTGTAAAAGCATCTATATATCTTTCCAAAAAATTTACCAAACTTATATAAAATTGGTTTTCATAGCCTTTTCTCACAATAAAATCAAGATAGTCACTGTTATTAGAACCTATAAACTTTATCCTTCTTGCCAAAAGTCCTTTTTCAAAATATGTTATCATAAAAGGCGCAATTCCAATGGGCATATTTTCTTCATAAACCAGTAATACCAACATTTTTTTACCATATCCAAAATGTTTCCACCAGTTTAACACCCATTCAAAAGTATTAAAAGGATAAATTTCCGCCACATTCTCTAATTCATGCCATATATCCTCTATATCTAAAAGGTCAGAAACACTTGTTATCTTCTCAATAGTTACGTTAGATACCTTTCTTTCATCCAAAGGACTACCCTCCAAACTACATATAAAAATATCATGAAACCTACTGTAGAAACAAAATATACCCAAGTCGGTTGACTCTTTCCGAAAAAGTTTATGTTAATCAATTGTTTTGCAGCAAGATAAGACACTACTGCCCAAAAAGTAGACCATATAAAATCAGCAATAGCAGAAAATATCACATACACAGTAAAATTCATACGGGTTATACCTGAAGCCCAAATAGCCGGCGTCCTTGGAAGACCTACAAGCCTACCTAATAAAACCGTAAATCCTCCATATTTAGCAAACCATTTATCCATAGCTTCAAGGTCTTTTACTGTTATTTTTAAATATTTACCGTATTTTTCAACAACAGGCCTACCTTTATAATAGCCTACCAAATAAGCTATCACATTTCCTGTCACATTTCCTAAAGCAGCGATGACTATAACATAAAAAAGGTTCATATCCCCTTTTGTGACTAAATACGCTGCCGCAAAAAATAATATTTCTACAGGGCCTGGCATTCCCGTTCCTTCAATCATAAGCCCTATAAAAAGCGCTATATATCCATAATTTATTATTGCATTATAAAGAAAAGATTGTCCTTCCATGGCCACACCATCCATTATTTTTAAATTTATTATAGCACAAATAAACAAAGCAGGGCAATTGTCACCCCTGCCTTAGCGCATTTATTTTTTATATTTTTCTATTACATCCTTGTACATCTCATAAGTTTTTTTAGCAATGCTTTCCCAACTAAACATCTCTTCAACACGTTTTCTCCCATTTTCTCCAAATTTTATAGCTAAATCTTTGTTATTTAAAAGTATGTTTATATATTTTGCTAATTCTTCAGGATTGCCTGGTTCTACAAGGAATCCTGTCTCTTCATGAACTACAACCTCTTTAATTCCTCCTGTAGCACTTGCCACAACAGGAGTTTTACAAGCCATTGCTTCTAAGTTTATTATGCCAAAAGGCTCATAAACAGAAGGGCATGCAAAAACTTCCGCATTGCTGTATAACTCTATAATTTCTTCTTTTTCCACCATTTTATTTATCCAAATAATATTGTCGTAAAGTTTAACTTTTTGCTCTACTTCTTCTAAAACCTCTTGTGTATCCGGAGAACTAGCACATAGTACAACCTTTATATCCTTAGGTAGATACTTTACTGCATCTATTAAATGAGTAATGCCCTTTTGCCTTGATATTCTTCCTACAAAGAGAATGTATTTACCCTCAATTCCATATTTTTGGCGAGCAATATTTCTATCTGTTTTCTGGTATTGGTTCAAATCTATGCCGTTATATATAACTTCAACTTTTTCTTCTGGAATATTGTAATACTTCAATATATCTTCTTTCGAACCTTGTGATACTGCTATAACCCTATCGGCGGCTTCAATCCCTGTTCTTTCCATCCAAGAACTTAATTTATATCCATTACCTAACTGTTCCTCTTTCCATGGCCTTAAAGGCTCAAGGCTGTGAACTGTAACTACAAGGGGTTTATCATACAATTTTTTAGCTAAAAAGCCCGCCATGAAAGTATACCAGGTATGGCAGTGTAAAATATCTGAGTCTATCTCATCCTTCACCATTGCCAAATCAATGGAAAAAGGCCCCAAAACTTTCTGATATCTTGGATCTGAATTTTCCTTTAACTTATCCCACTGTTTATATCCACGGACTTTTAGATTATCAGCCGTATAATCTTGGTCACCAAAGCATCTCACGTCTACTTCCATCAGTTTAGACAGTTCCCTAACAAGATAATCTACGTGAACACCAGCTCCACCGTAAATATTAGGAGGGTATTCATTTGTAAACATTGTAACTTTTAACTTATCCATAGTTTACCTCCGATCCGTGTTTTTCTAATTTCAAATCTTCAATACACTCTAAAATACCTTTTAAAGGTATTCTAAACCAAGAAGGTCTATTATTTACCTCATAAATTCCTTCAAAAAGAGCTTTATCTAATTTAAAAATAGCTAAAGCTTTATCGAAATTTTCACCTTCTGGTATAATGTCTGGTGCTTCCCTTGTCACCAATTCCAAATAGTTTTCCACAAAGGTCTCTGTGACAGCTTTTTCCCACCATAATAGTGCTTTTTCTATTTTTTCATCCCGGAATTTACTTTTTTCATTAAGATAATTAAAATAAGCAGCATAAGCAGCATAACTAAAAGAGCGTATCATGCCTGCCACATCTTTTAATGGCGATATTTTTTCGCCTCACCTCAATTGGTTTTATCGGTTCCCCTTCAAAATCTATTATCACATATCCCTCTTCTGTCTTTAAAATTTGCTCTAAGTGCAGGTCTCCATGACATCTTATATATTTGCCAAAAACAGCAGTATTTTTAAATTCTTCTAATTTGCTCATTAAAAACTCTTGTTGCCTTACAATCTCTTCTATCATTGAAGTTATTTGTTCATCAAAAGTTGACAATTTTACAAAATTTAAGAGTTTAGTAAAATTATTTTTTACATTTTTTACTATTTCTTCAACATCTGATATTTCCACATTTCTTTTAGCAAAATCTTCTTTATCAATATAAGACAATTTAATATGCATATCGGCAATTATCCTTGCTATCTCTCTTACCTCTTCAAAGTAATTGCTCAAGTATCCTTCTACGTAACTTTCTTCAATTTCCTCATAATCGGATAAAGTAGAAATTACAGAAGACAGATACTCTTGCGTATATTGCCACATGTCTCCCATGTTTTTAATGTGTTCCACTATTATAGCAACAGTATACCTATCTCCGCTACTGTCTTCATATAAAAAATAACCTCTTATATCTTGAACATTTCCAAAACCTGCATTTTTAAGTTCAAAAGTCATTTCAAGGTCAGGATTAACTCCTTTTACAAATTTTCTATAAGTCTTTATTATTTCATCTTTTTGTAAAAATGTTAAACTATTACTGGACTTATTGCTCAGCCTTCGTGAACTGTATATATCGTCTTTTTTAAGATTATAAGGAATTAATTGGGCACCAGACTCAAATTTTATAACTGTTTCTTCACTTAACGCTTTATTTAAAAACTTAACATAATTTATATCGTCAATTCCATCGTATATAAAAGCTTTTAAATTTGGACTCTCAATAATATCTATTAAATCATTATTCCTAAAATAAGGAGTTATAATTAAAGGCACATAATAAAGCAAAGTAATCTCTTTCTTACTCGTTGGAGCTTTCACCACAAAAGCTATAATAGCTGCAATTATAATCTCAGCTTCCTTTTTAGACAATATTGCATAATCAAATAAAAATATATCTAAAATATTATAAGCCTTCTCCTGAAACCACCTAAACTTTTTAAAATTGTCTTTATCTATATTTTTAATTATATCTTTCAGTTTTGTAGGTATTTCTTCAAAGTTGAAGGTTTTACCAATATACATTTGACCACTTCTTTCAATAGAATTTCATTCTATTCTTAAAACTGATGCTGCCAATTCTGGTGGCACAGGATTTATATAAACTCCTGTCCCTAACTCGAAACCAGCTGCCACAGTAAGCCTTGGAATAATTTCAATATGCCAATGATAATTTCTTATATCAGAAATTGGTACTGTATGAACCACAATATTATATGGCGGAAAGTTAAATTCTCTCTCGTACTTTTCTATAAGAGGCTTCAAAATTTCGGTCAAATTTGCAATATTTTCTTCTTTTAACTCTTCAAATCGCTCTTGATGCTCTTTGGGTATTATCCATGACTCATAAGGATATTGAGATGCATAAGGAGCGATAACAATGAAATTCTCATTTTCACCTATTATCCTTTTACCTTCTTCTTTTTCACATTTGACAATTTCACAATAAGGACATTTGCCCTTCTTCTTAATATATTCTTGTATACCTGTTACCTCTTTTTCTACTACATCTGGAATAAAAGAAGTAGCTATAATCTGCCAATGCCCGTGTTCTAAGGAAGCTCCTCCTCTTGCTCCAAAATTTTTGAACACCTGAATGTATTTTATTTTATCGTCTTGAGCAATTTTTTTATAACGCTCAATTATTGCCATAAAAACTTTTTGCATTTGCCCTAAAGATAAACTTCCAAAAGTTACATCGTGTTCTGGTGACTCTACTATCACTTCCGCTACACCATAGCCATATTCCGCTTTATAAAGGGATGGTACCTCAAAACTCTTTAAATCTGTATTCACTGCTGCAAATTTATTTTCAAATCCTCTAACTAACCAGTTCCCTTTTTTATCCTTAATTTCAACTAAAGTAGGAGGAGTCATCTCTTCGTTTCCTGGGCAAAAAGGACAAGCATTATTTTTCTTTTCCTCATAGTTTACATTGAAATCATGAGGTCTTTTACCTCGCTCTGTAGCTATAATCACCCTTTTACCAGTTATAAGGTCATATCTTATTTCGGACATTTGTAAAACCTCTCCTATTTTTTAGTAAATGCAATCGAATGCATCCCACATTAAAAAGAATTTGATTAATTTTGAAAATTAATCAAATCGGGGAGAAATGTCAAGAACTTTTATGCAACCGAATGCATTCTATTACTATAATATACTTTTCCTTTAAAATTGTCAATGTTTTTTTGAAGATTACTAATTCATTTCTAAATAATTTCTCCTCATGAAGGAAAAAATAAAACAAAAAACTGTTGACAAAACTAAAAATTAATATTATAATAAAATTGAAATTAATACAAAATTAAATTTGATACAAATGAGGTGAGGTAAATGGAGGTAAAAGAACTGGTACTAAAAACTTTGAAAGAGTCATCTGAACCTTTAAGACCAGGAGATATTGCACAAAAAGCTAATTTAGACAAAAAAGAAGTAGATAAAGCTATAAAAGAACTTAAAAAAGAGGATCTGATAATGTCTCCCAAAAGATGCTACTACGCAGCAAAATAATCGTGAGAAAGAAGTAATGAAAATGACTTATACAATAGAGCAATTAAAAGATTATTTAAAGAGACATGATATAAAGCCTTCTACCATAAGGATAAAAGTATTAGAATACCTTTTAAACAATAGAATACACCCAACAGCTGATGACATTTATCAATACTTGATAAGCGAAATACCAACCCTTTCAAAAACCAGTGTTTACAACACATTAGAATTGTTTATGGAAAATGGAGTTGTAAATGCTTTATCTTTGAAAGAAAAAGAATTGCGATATGATATAAACACTTACTTTCACGGACACTTTAAATGTGAGATATGTGGCAACGTATATGATTTTCCTGTATCAGAGGAAATTATAAATGTAGAAGAATTAAAAGGGTTTGCAATTAAAAGTGTTGACATAAATGTTTATGGCATATGCAAAAAATGTAATGAAAAAATTAAGGAGGTTTAAGAAATGGAGGAAATTAGAATGAAATTGTTAGGAGAAAAATTCCCATCTATGGAGGTAGTGACAACTCAAGGAGTAAAGAGGCTGCCTGAGGATTATGCGGGAAAATGGTTTGTGCTTTTCAGCCACCCAGCAGACTTTACACCAGTTTGCACAACAGAATTTGTAGAATTTGCAAGGAAAGCTAATGACTTTAAAGAATTAAACACTGAATTAATAGGTCTATCAGTTGACCAGGTTTTCTCACACATAAAATGGGTAGAATGGATAAAGGACAACACAAACATAGCTATTCCTTTCCCAGTCATTGCTGATGACTTAGGAAAAGTTTCTAACCAGTTAGGAATGATTCATCCAGGCAAAGGCACCAATACTGTAAGAGCAGTATTTATAGTAGACGACAAAGGAACAATAAGACTTATAATGTATTATCCACAAGAAGTTGGAAGAAATGTAGATGAAATATTAAGAGCATTAAAAGCATTGCAAACAGCAGACCAATACGGGGTGGCACTCCCTGAGAAATGGCCAAACAACTACTTAATTAAAGACCATGTAATAGTCCCACCATCCACTGATGAAGCTTCTGCAAATGAAAGAAAAGAAAAAATTAAATCAAAAGAAATTGAAGCTTTTGACTGGTGGTTTGTACACAAGCCTTTGAAATAAGGTCACTCATAAAATATCCCTTCTTTTCGACAAAGCGGGTCTTTTAATAGACCCGCTTAAATTTATAAGCTTTTTACTGCTTTTTCTATTCTTTTTAAACCTTCTTCTAATATGGCTCTTGGACAACCTGCATTAAGCCTAAAAAATCCATCTCCTTCTTCTCCGTATTGCCTTCCATCATTTAATGCTACTTTACCTACTTCTATTAAAGCTTTGTATATCTCATCAGAAGTTTTATTTAATTTTTTAAAATTAAGCCAAAGTAAGTACGTGCCTTCTGGTCTATCTACTTCCACCTCAGGTATATTCTTATGGATATAATCTATAGCAAAATCTATATTATATTCAATATATCTTAGCAACTCTTCCAACCATTCTTCCCCTTTATTGTATGCCGTCTCTAATCCCAAAGCTCCAAAAATAGTTATATTATCTATTCTCAAGGCTTTAATAGCCTTTTGATATTTATTTCTTAAATCTGGATTTGGAATGATGGCAAATGCTGTAGCAAGTCCCGGAATATTAAAAGTTTTGCTGGGGGCCATAAGAGTTATAGTCCTTTGTTCTAATTCTTTGGAAATTGTCGCAAGAGGTGTATGTTTATAACCTTTTAGAATAAAATCACTGTGTATCTCATCGCATATAATTGTTAAATCATTTTTGACACATATATATCCTAATATTTCAAGTTCTTCTTTTGTCCACACCCTTCCGACAGGATTATGAGGATTGCAAAGTATCATTAATTTTGTTTCTTCATCTATTTTTTTTTCCAAATCTTCATAATCCATAACAAACTTTTTCCCATTATGTTTTAAAGGATTTTTATTTATAACTCTGTTATTATTGTTGATAACTTCATAAAATGGTGGATATACTGGCGGCTGTATTAAAACTTTTTCTCCTTCATTTGTCAATTCTCTAACTCCAATACTAAGCCCTGGAATCACTCCAGGAATAAATAAAATCCATTCTTTTTTTATATCCCAATTAAACCTTCTTTTGACCCAATTTATAATCGCATCGTAAAAAGAATCTTGTATCCATGTATATCCAAATACTCCATGTTGGACTCTTTCCTTAAATGCTTCTATAACTTCAGTAGGGGCTTTAAAATCCATATCCGCAACCCACATTGGCAAAATGTCTTCCTCACCAAAAGTCTCTTTTAAATTTCCCCATTTAATTGAATCTGTATTTCTCCTATCTACTATTTCATCAAAATTGTATTTCATATCAACTCTCCTACCTTTTAACTTAATGTCTACCACACACATATATTTTATCATGTTAAACGTTTTATTTCTATACTAAATTTCTTTGTTTAAAATATTTTGATACCATACTATAAATGAGAATAAATTATTAAAAATTTCAGGTATTATATGGTATAATGAGAACAAAAGAAATTTTTATGAATCATATTGGCGAGAGGGGATTACAAATGCAATATATTGATTTAAGAAGTGACACTGTAACAGTGCCCACTGAAGAAATGAGGGAAGCCATGTACAAGGCTGAAGTAGGTGATGACGTCTACGGCGAAGACCCTACAGTGAGAAAACTTGAAGAAATGGCAGCAGAAATGTTGGGAAAAGAAGCAGCAATGCTAGTAACAAGCGGTACACAAGGTAACCAAGTCTCAATAATGACTCACACTCATCCAGGAGAAGAAATTATTGTAGAAGAAAACTGCCATATTATAACTTATGAAGTTGGAGGAGTGGGATACCTTGCAGGCGTACAGACAAAAGCTTTGAAAAGTAACAAAGGTGTCCTAAACCCCGCCGATGTAGAAAAAGCCATAAGGCCAAAGGACATACATTATCCTGTCACAAGTCTTATCTGCCTTGAAAATACTCATAACAGGGCTGGCGGCACTGTAACTCCAATTGAAACTATGAAAGAAATATATGAAATAGCTCAAAAACACAATATCCCTGTTCATTTAGATGGTGCGAGAATATTCAATGCCGCTACTTATCTTAAAGTAGATGTAAGAGAAATAGCCAAATATGCAGATAGTGTAATGTTTTGCCTCTCCAAAGGCTTATGCGCCCCTATTGGGTCGGTAGTCGTCGGCACAAAAGATTTCATTGAAAAAGCAAGAAAATACCGCAAAATGTTAGGTGGTGGAATGAGACAAGCAGGTTTTATTGCAGCTGCTGGCATTGTAGCACTTGAAAAAATGACAAAAAGGCTACAGGAAGACCATGACAATGCAAGATTTTTAGCAGAAGGATTAAAAAATATACCGGGAATAAACCTCGACCTGGAAACGGTACAAACAAATATAGTAATGACCGACATATCAAAAACAGGAATGACTGGCAAAGAATTTGCTCTAAAATTAAAAGAGCAGGGAATTTTAATAAATGGCGGAAATGATTTTGCAGTAAGATTTGTAACTCATTATTACATAAGTAAAAAAGACATTGAAAAAACTCTCGATGCAATTGAGAAAATTGTAAGACAGTTTTAGAGAGAAGGTATCCCCTTCTCTCTATGTATATTCTATTCTCACCTTACTCCCTTCGCCAGAGACGGCAGGTGGTGTAACAATTAGTTTTACAGGTACTCTGTTTTTTAATTCTTCTACATGGCTTATTATGCCCACTACCATTTTGTCTTTCTTAAGCCTTTCTAAAGAGGTCATCACTATATCCAAAAGTTCCGCGTCAAGACTTCCAAAACCTTCATCTAAGAAAAAGAACTCTAAAGGTGCTCTTCCCTTTAATTGTATATGAGAAGAAAGAGCCAAAGCTAAAGAAAGGGATGTCAAAAAAGTTTCACCGCCAGATAAAGTATCTACAGACCTTCTTACTCCGCCATTGAAGTCATCTCTCATTACAAAATTGTTGTCTGAATCAATCTCAAGGGCATACCTTCCCCTACTTATTTCCTTAAGCCTTTTTGATGCAAAAAAGGTTATATATTTAAGCTGTCTTGCGGCAATAAAATCTACAAATTTATTTCCCTGAAAAAGATTGTCCAATTCATTTAATATATCCACTACACGCTCTAATTCCTTTTTCTGCTTTGTAAATTCTTCTACTTTTTGCAAATTCTCTTGCATATCTGAAATAGCCTTTTCTGTAGCGCCTATTTCCTTCCTTTTTTCGTTTAAGACCTGTTCCAACCCTTTAATGCTTTCTTCTAATTGATTCCATTCTTCTTCATTAATTTTCTGCCCTTGTAATATCTCCATCAGTCTGTCTATACTTTTGTTTACAGATACATATTCATTTTCAAAATTCTTAATTTCTTCCTCAATTTTTTTAATATTTTCACTGTCTAATAAATACTCCAAAGCCTCTTTTTTATCCTTAAATCCATTTTCTAATAGAGCATTTTCTAATTTTTCACTTTGTTCCCTAAACATATTATTTAAAAGGTCCCGACTCTCAAGGGCAGATATCTTTTTACTCTCTATATTTTGTTTATCCTTTCTTGCCTTTTCTAGAGTTTCTTTTAAAGCACTCTCCATTTTTGTAATTTTTTCTTTATTATACTGAATCTCTTTTAAATATTCTTCTATGTCTCTACCTTCTGATAAAGAATCAAACTCCTGCTGCCTCTCCCGAAGGTTTTTACTTTTTTCCTTACCTATTTCCTCTATCTGTCCTTTCCTTATTGAAAGAGCATTGAGATTGTTTGAAAGGGTTTCCTTTTTATTTGTCAATTCTTCAATCGTATTTTTAAAATTCTCTATTTCATTCCTCAGCCCTTCTATTTCCCTCTCTTTTTGATTTATTTCCTCCACTTTTTCTTTAAAATCTGAAATCCCCAATTCTTCCCTTGATATTCTTAACTGACCTTCTAATTCACTGTAAGTTATACTAATAGCCTCAAGAGAAGACTCAAACTCTTTCAAAAGGCTAATATCTTTATTTATACCTTCTTTTAATCTTGTATGTTCTAAATCTAAACTTGCTTTTTCCTCCTTTAATTTTTTAATTAAGGTCTCTAATTCTTCCTTACTCTTATTCCATTTTTCTAATTTTTCTTTCCACTGTATAAAATCAGACTCCATCTTATTTAATTCTTCTTCTAACTTTAAAAGGTTAATGTCTTTTAATATATCCCACAGTTTATCATATTCTTTTTTATACATCTCTTCTTTGACTTCTATTCCTGATAATTCACCTTTTAACTTAAAAAGCTTACTTTGATAGTCCATTATATCCTTTTCTAAGTTTGCCTTTATTTCCTGCTTTTCTTTTATTAAGTCTTCCTCTACCTTTTGTGCCAATCTTACATGATGAATCGAACCACAGACAGGACAGGGAACACCTTCTTTTAATCCCTCTGCCAGTTCACCTGCCATGTTGTTTTTTACAAATTCCTCTATATCTTTTTTTACTTCTTCCAAACTATTAGTTTTATTTTTTAATTTCTCTTCAATTTCTTTTATCTCATCATTTATTTCTTCTTTTATTTTTAAAATTTCTTTTAAATTATTTTCCGCCTCATTTTTTAACTTTTCTTTTTCTTTCAATTCTAAAATTTCTACTCTTTTTCTTTCTAAACTTTTTTGCAGGTCCAAAAGGTCTTCATTTGTGGGAGGCTTTTGCATTTCAAGTTTTTTTATATTATTGTCAACCTCTTGTATTTCTTTTTCTTTTCGTTTCAATAAATTGTCTATTTTTTCAATATCTTTCTGCTGCTTACCTATTAGCTCTTTTAATTCTAAAATTCTTTTCTCCTTTTCTTTTTTCTCTTTGTCTGCCCTTTCAAACTCTTTCTGAATCTCAAAAGCAGCAAAAATTTTTTCCCTTTTATTCGAATCAACTTTAATTTCATTAATTCTTTTTTCCTTCTCACTTAAGCTTTTTTTTGCTATATCTATAGAATCGGACAGGGCTTTTATTTCTCTTTCTATCCCATCTATCTGCTTTTTTAAATCTTTATACTCCTTTACAAGTTTCTCCCTTTCACTATTAATCTTTTTTATCTCATCTCTCAGTTTAAAAGCCCTTTTAAGCCTTTCTTCCTTTTCAATTATGAGAGGAATTTTTTCTTCCTTTTCTTTTAATGAAGCCTCATATTCTTTTTCTACCTTCTCAAGTAATTTTTCAGCCTCCTCCAACTCTTTAGAATACTTTTCCACATCCTTTTGATTTAAAATGAGTTTTTTCTCTGTCTCCACTAAAGAGTCTATATACGGTTTTACTGATAATGCCTTTTCCGCTTTTTTTAACTTTTCCTTTTTATCTTCTATTTCTTTTAACTTACGGTCTAAGACTTCTTTCTTATGCAAAAATTGATTTAACTCCTGCTGTTTTTCCCATATCCCTTTAAGTTTTTCCCTTTCTTTATCTAATTTATCCTTTTGTTCTTTTAAAGTTTTTTCTTCTTCTTTTAAAATCTCAAACTTTTTCTTTAAATCTTCCAATGCTTCTTTAGTAACACCTTCGTGCTGACTTAACTTCGCATTTACCTCATTCAATAAATTACTTTTTTCTCTCTTTACATCTCTTATTCTAACAAGTAATTTGCTTCCATACTTTTCTAAGCCAAAAATCCTCTCTAACATGTCCCTTCTTTCTTTGCCTGTTAGCTTTAAAAATTCACTAAATTTCCCTTGTGGCAGCACTACAGAACGAGTAAAATCCTCTGCTGTAAGTCCAATTAAATCCACTATTTTTTGCTGAACTTCCCTATCTTTTTCTGCCAAAACTCTTTCTCCACTTTCCCCTATTTCCCGCAGTCTTGCTAATGTAGTTTTATAACCGCCACTTTTTGCGTCCCTTTTTACATTTCTCTCAACTATATACCTTTTTCTTGCCCCATCAACACCTATTTCAAACTGGTATGTCAAAGACATAGATGTAGATTGAGTATTTATAAAATCCTTGCTATTTCTGGGGATTTTCCCGTACATTGAAAGAGTAATCGCATCTATAATAGTGGATTTTCCACTTCCTGTGGGACCAAATATGCCAAAAAGTCCTTTTTCTGTTAGGACTTCAAAATCAATAATTTGTTCTTCTACAAAACTATTAAGCCCAGCAATTTTAAGCTTCAGAGGTCTCATCTTCCTCATCCTCTTCCTTTACTATACTCATAAAAAGTTCTAAAACCTCCTCTGTTGGAGGAACTTTGTTTTCCTTTAAATAAAATTCTTCAAAAAGTTCCTTTACACTTTTATCATCTATTTCATAGTCCTCAATTTCCATCTCATCCTCTGGCAAAATTGGCTTTATTTCAACTATATCCGGTAATATGCTCTTCATTTCTTTTATCTTTGAAGAAGGCAGTGGAGACTCAGTTTTAATCTCGAAATATGCCCATATATCTTTATCCCTGTATTCATTGCAAATCTCTAAAGCTTCCTCTATACCATTACACCTAAACACTTCAATAGGCTTGTAATTTTTAAAATATATTTCCTTCACAAGTGCAGGTTCTCCTACCTTTAAATCTACTAAATAAGCACATTTAGAATGGTTCATCTCACTTTTGCTGTACTGAAGAGGGGAACCAGAATAATAAGCAGGAAGAGTAGAAGAAATTCTCTGAGGTTTGTGAAGGTGTCCGAGAGCTATGTACTGCGCCTTTTGTGGCAGGTGCCTTATTTCTACTGTAAAACTTCCTCCTAACTGAATGGGCCTTTCTGAACCTGACTCCTCTCCTCCTGCAACAAAAATATGAGATACCGCAATGTTTATAGTGTCATTTCTGTATTTTTTCGAAAGGTCATTAAAAATTTCACCAACTCTTTCAGAGTAACTTTTCTGCCTTTTCTCTTCCTCCAATTCTGATGTAAAAATTTCATTTAGCCTTTTTTCACTGGGATAAGGAAGAGCTATAATTACAGCTTTTTCACCTTTTATCTCAATTTCTAAAAAACCTTCTCCCGAATCTAAAATTTTAAACTTTCCAAAATCTCCTTTAGGAGCAATACTTTTAGGAGTACCTAAAAGTATCACTCCATGTTCATATGCAAGGGGGCTTGCAGCTGAAAGCCTTTCAGGATTGTCATGATTTCCTGCTATGACCAAAATCACTCTTTCCCCGTTGGAAAGTTTTTTTAAAGTTGTGTAAAAAAGCATTTCCGCCCTTGCAGGAGGGTTTGAAGAATCGTATATATCCCCGGCAATTATGACCAGATCTGCATTATTTTCCTCAACCATCTGCACAAAATCCTCTAAAAATTTCTCCTGCTCTTCAATCCTTGAAAAATTTTCAAGGCTTTTTCCCAAATGCCAGTCTGAAGTATGTAAAATCCTCATTTTATCACCCTTAATATTCCAGAATCATTCCATTAAAGAAGAGGTAAATATATTTTTCTTTGACTCTTTTGCCAGTAATCTTTTCTAAAGCCTTTGCATAAAGATCTATCTGCACTTTATATTTTTCTTTTATTTCCTCCATCATTTCCTCTGTCACATAATCCGTCTTGTAATCAATAAGGATTATTTCTCCCTCTTCTTCAAAAAAGCAGTCAATAATGCCTTGCACAGCTATAAATTCATTTTCGTATTCTTCAGGCAAATCTTTGTAAACTTCTGTACTTTTAATTTTTATATGGAAAGGCACTTCCCTTTTTACATTTTGAGAACTTAACATTCTCCTTCCAAGAGAAGCTCTAAAAAATTCTTCAATTCTTCTTATGTCTATCTCTTTAGACTGTGCTTCTGTCAAAATTTCTCTATCCACCATATTCTTAATTTGCTTCTTTATGCCTTCTACACTCAAATCCCCATTTAAATCTAATTTTTGCATGACAAGGTGCATAGCTATACCTTTTTCGGCTGCAGTAAGTCCTTTTTTCTTTTCTAAAAAGGCAGGGATTTTAAGGACTGTTTTTTCAAATATTGAAGTAGTGTCCTCATCTATTACTTCTTCGTTTAAAATTCTTTTAATTTCTGTAACAGAAAGTTTCGCAGGCAAATGGCAGGCTTTTTCATAAAGATATACATAATTTAAACGCCTTGTCACTTCATCATAAAATTCACTGCTAGGGCTATCTAAATCTAAGTTTTCAAGCCTTTGCAATAAGTTTGTCTCTTCCTCAACCTGTTTTTTATCAAAAATCACATCTTTTTTATTCCAAATCCTTACCTGCCACTGTGAGCTATCCTCTTCCACAGCCACATATTGTACCTGTGCAAAATCCCTTAAAGGTTTTAAATCCGCATGCTTTATAACAGCAGGACCTATCCAATCTATATAACTTTTACCTTTTAAAATTTCATACTCAGGCACCTTACTCTCCAACATAGCAATATTGCACCATTTTTTCACTTTTTCCTTTATGTCTTTAACACTTCCAACTAATATTAACTTTTCTTTTGCCCTTGTCAAAGCAACGTACAAAACTCTCATCTCTTCAGAAAGGCTTTCTAACTTTATTTTGTTTTTTATTGCCTCTTTCACAATGCTGGGATAAGAAATTCTTCTTTTGAAGTCCACAAACTCAGGGCCTAATCCTAATAAATGATGGTACAATACGCTTTGACTTAAATCCTTTAAATTAAACTGTTTACCTAAGCCTGCAACTATAACTACCGGGAATTCAAGACCTTTACTTTTGTGTATACTCATTATCCTGACTACATTTTCATTTTCTCCTACTATTTTAGCACTTCCCATATCGCCACTGCTGACTTTGAGGCGGTTTATAAAATTGATAAAGTTAAACAGCCCTTTAAAACTTGTTTCCTCGTACTGCTTTGCCCTTTCAAACAAAATCCTCAAGTTTGCCTGCCTCTGCACTCCTTGAGGCATTGCCCCCACATAGGCATAATAACCAGTGTCTTGATATAAATACCACAAAAACTCATCCACCGGCATATAAATGGCTTTCTCTTGCCACTTTTTCAATGATTCTAAGAAACTTTTAGCTTTTTGCCCTAATTCATCCTCCCTTTGTGATACCTTTTTAAGTGCTTCATATATAGCTCTATTAGGCTCTTCTAACCTTATGTCAATTAATTCTTCTGGGATAAAGGAAAAAATAGGAGACCTCAAAACTGCCAACAACGGAATATCTTGCATTGGGTTGTCTATCACCTGAAGGAGGGATATTATAGTCTTTATCTCCGTTGTTTCAAAGTATCCCGTTCCTGTGTCCGCAAAAGCAGGAATACCGACATTTATAAATTCTTCTAAAAATACAGGTGCCCATCTTTCTGTAGCCCTCAAAAGTATTACTATATCCCTATACTCAACAGGCCTATAATTTTTGAGGTTTTTATCATAAACCATAAAGGTATTTTTCTCATTTTGTGTAACTAATTCCTTTATCCTTTGAGCTACCACCCTTGCTTCTACTTGTATGTTGTCAATAATCTCTTCCTCTTCTTCCCCATAAGCCTCTAATTCTTCCTCTTCAGGAGTTTCATCATTTTTCTCTATCAAATGTATTTCCACAGGTCCACCTACAATGGCATCAAGAGGAGGTGTTCCAAAATCTGCTCCACAATTTAACTTCTCTTCCTCTGTATAATCTATCTCCCCTACATTCTTAGACATTATTTTTTTGAAAATGAAATTTACCGCATCTATAATTTGAGGCCTACTCCTAAAATTTTTATAAAGCAATATTTTTTTATTTTTATCTTCCTTTTCTGTAGAATAGGTATTGTACTTTTCAAAAAATATATACGGATTTGCTTGCCTAAACCTGTATATGCTCTGTTTTACATCCCCTACCATAAACCTGTTAGGAGTGTCTTCTCGGGCTATAGTGCTTAGTATAACTTCCTGTATCAGATTAGAATCTTGATATTCATCCACAAAAATTTCTTGGAATTTTTCTCTATACATCAAAGCTGCCTCTGAAGGCTTCACATTCCCGTTTTCATCGACTTCTGTCAAAATTTGCAGTGCAAAATGTTCAATGTCATTAAAGTCTATAATACCTTTTTCCCTTTTTTTATCAGTATATTTTTTATCAAAAAGTAAAATCAAATCCACTAAAGCCTTCATGATAGGGTACAAAGCTTTAATTTCTTTTTCAATCTTTTCTATGTCATCTGAAAAAAACTTATTTCTTATCTCCTTAATTTTAGCTTTAACCTCATTTCTTATTTTTGTCACTTCATCTTTTACTTTAGGGTCTATCTCTTTACCTGCTCTGGGAAGTCTATCAAACTCTATGGCATTTATCTGTTTTCTAAATTCCTCCCAATTTTCACAATCTAGAAGTTTTTCCAAGCTTTCCGCCTCTATTTCAAAATTATCAAGATAACTTTGTAAACCATTTTCACCATGAAGTTTATCAATTGCCACATACATTCCATTTAAAAGCCCTGACATTTCTACTTTTAAACTGTCTAATATTACTGCCGCCCATTGTGAATTCTCAAAATGAAAATCCTCTTTAACTTCAAAGCTTAATAACACATCTCTTAGCCATTTTTCAGGCCAGGGAAGTGATTTTACAAAGTCGTACAATTTTAAAAGAATATCTACAAGGGGTTTATCGTCCTTTGTGCCTCCATAACTTTCAACCAATGTCAAAAAATCTTCATTATCCTCTTTTTGATATAATTCCTCAAAAAGCTCCTCTACCGCCTCTAATTTTAAAAGTAAAGTTTCTGTATCATCCCCTATTCTAAAGTTAGGGTCTAAATCTATGAGAAAAAAGTTATTTCTCACTACTTCCAAGCAGAAGGAGTGAATTGTGGTGATTGTAGCTTTGTTAAGTAATGTTAGCTGATTGCTAAGCCGCCTGTCTTCCGGATTTTGGTCTAACTTAGAAATCAACGCTTCTGCTATCCTTTCTCTCATCTCAGAAGCGGCAGCATTTGTAAAAGTAACAACTAAAAGTTTATCAATATCTACAGGATTTTTGTCATCCGTGACAAGTTTTATGATTCTTTCAACTAAGACAGCCGTTTTGCCAGAGCCTGCACCTGCTGCCACCAAGAGATTACTGCCCCTTGTATTTATAGCCAGCTGTTGTTCATAAGTCCATTTGGTTTCCATCTGACTTCACTTCCTGTTCCAATATACTCCATATCTCCTCAACATCTTTACTCTTTATAACCCTGTACTCATTCCCTTTAAAATTCGTTTCAAATTGGCAGACAGAAGAGTAAGGGCAATATTTACAAGGAGTTTCTTTATCTTTTTTATATGGAGAAATTGAAATGTTTCCCTCTAACATCTGTTCGCTGAGACGTTGTATGGTCTTTTTGACGTGCCTTCTCAACAATTCAAACTGCTCTTTTGTGGCTCCTTTGGTGTTTTTGCCTACACTCCCGTCTTTATTGATTGTTGCTGGAATTATATAAGAAGTACCTTCAATTGATTTGTCCATCTCTTCTATGATTTGAGCATCATTTAAAACAAGCCCTTCCAATCTCAACTTTTTAAAAATTTGCATTTGCAACTCTTCATCTGATATATCTTTATCTGCCTTTATAATCGGGTCATCTATTTTAAAGTAGAATATGCCAGCCGGATTTAAATTTGTGTTTCCCTTTATTGCACTTTCTAATATAGCATCTAAATATATCAAAAGCTGAAGTTCTAAACCATAAAACACATCTGAAAGGTCTAAAGTTTTGTTGCCAGACTTGTAATCTATTATCCTTATATAGGCTTCATCCTCTTTTTCAAATATATCAACCCTGTCTATCCTCCCTATGAGATTTATCTCCTCACCGTTTGACAGCACAATCTTTATAGGAGGATACTTTTGGTTATCGCCAAAAGCAACCTCATGGTCTAAAGGCACAAAAGAACTTCTCTTTATATGCTCAGATACCACCCATACCGCATTAGAAAGCACTCTTTTTAACCTTTCAGCAAGATATTTGTATCTGGGACTGCTGTTTAAAATATATCCTGGTATTTTTTGTATCATGTCATCCACAATAATAGCCACAGCCTCATCGCACCACTCTCTGTCAATATCCTGCCAAGTAAGTCCTTCTTCCTCCAATGCCTTTGAAAATCTGTCAAGGACATTGTGCATAAAGGTCCCTAAATCAGGAGGCTCGAAACTAAATATTTTCCTTTCTTTCGCTTTAAGCCCGTATTGGACAAAATAAGCAAAAGGACAAGCTGCGTATTTTTCAAGTCTGGATACGCTAAAATACATTTCATCCCCATACAACTTTTTTACCTTGTGGGCAGGTACTTTTTCAACCTGATTAGTGTAATAAAGTCCTTCTAAAGCCCTTGTCAATTTCGGCTTCCATGATTCACTTTTAGCATACCATTTATACACATCCAACCACAGAGGATGCATTTTATTTGTAATATCCCATTTTTTAACTGCACTTACCATTTCATTAAAAGTAGGTGAAGGTGTTGATACGCGATTTAAATTTTCCTCTGCTGTATCCATCTCTACCACGTTGCTAAACTGCTTTATTTTAGGAAAAATCTTTTTCAAGCGGGAAATTATTATAGAGGGTCTTAAGCTTTTCCCTTCATGGTCAGCAATGGGATAGCTTATCTTTAAAAATTTACTTGTGGAAGTCAGAGCAGTGTAGACTAAAAATTGCTCTTCAAATATTTTAGTCTTTGTATCTCTGTCTAACTCCACATTGTGGGAAGCTAAAATTTCCCTATCCCCATCTGTCAAAATTCCTTCCTCAAAAAAGAAGCAGGAAATATACCATCATTTACGCCGATTATGTAAAGGGCTTTTGCATTGTGACTTTTCATCCTATCGACACTGGTAACTAACACTTCATCAAGTGCAGGAGGAATACTTCCAATTTGATATTCATCAAAACCTATGCTTAATATCTTTGCAAACTGCTCTGCTGTAACTTTTTCCTCCCCCATCACTTCTACCAATTGATCTAAAACATCTACAACAATATCCCAAACCTGTGCGTATTGATTTGCTGTGTCATATTCCTTTTCTTCTTTGAATTTTTCAATTAATTTTTCAATCTTTTGAGGCAATTTCATTTCAACTAAAAAGTCATACAAAGTGCCACAAGCTTCTTTAATATTCTTCGATTTAGAAAATTTTTTATAAAAATCCTGTAAGGGAGTTGCGATTTTTCTTTTTATTTCATTCACTCTCTCTATTATCTCTTTTTCATCTTCCTCTATTGAAAGTCTATCAAATCTGTAATTTAACCTGTAATTCCAAACTTCCTCTTTCCATTTATCTCCCTTTATACCGTTAGCTAAAACATAATTCTCAATAAGGTTTATGTCCTCTTTTTCTAAATCTGTAAAACCTGTCTTTAGGTATCTAAAAACAGACTCATAAGACCATCTTTTTAAATGAATGTCAAAAAGAGAGGTTATAAAAACGATGATAGGATTATTTTTTATTTCTATCTTTAGGTCTATAAAATAGGGAATTCCATATTGAGAAAATATAGCTTTTACGAGTTTATGATATCTATTTAAATCGCGAGTAGCTACCACAATGTCAGAATACCTAAACCCCTCATCTCTCACGAGCCTTATGATATCTCTCGCAGTTTCTTCAACCTCGCTATAGACATTGGCAGCCTTAAATATGCTTATATCCTCTGTTTCTTTTAGATATACTTTGTAAGGATAGGAAAAGAGATGTTTTTCTATAAAACTTAGTTCTTCACTTTCTTTAAATCTCTGTGGAATCCCTATATTCAAATTTACTGGTTTTTCATAGGATATATTATTTCTTTGGCATATTTCTAAAAGTTTGTCTTCTGTCTTTTTAGTAGTGTAAAAAAGGTCTGTAGTATCAATTTCATAAGAGTTGTGTGATGTATCCATACAGAGGGTGACATTTACTCTTGAAGCTTTCTTTAAAAGCTTTTCTATTACCCTGTACTGCTTTGGCGTAAAACCCGTAAAGCCGTCTATCCAAAATTCCGCTCCTTCAAATTGAGAAGAATATTCCAGTTTCTCTGCCAAAAGAGTCAACTCATCCTCTTGGTCTATATAATTTTGGTGTAAACTCTCTTCAAATTTAGAATATATTAAACTTATGTCTTTTAGTTTTTCTCTTAATCCTAAATTATCTATTGTTTCAGTTATCTCTAATAACTTTTCAGGAGTCACTTCAAATCTTTTAAGCTCTGTTATAACTTCTGAAACTTTTTTGATAAAACCCTGCTGCCTGGAGGCTTTAGAATAAACCTTAAGGTCTTTTTGTATGTCTTCTATTATTTTATAAATAAGCATTGACCTCCCGCAGGATTTCATGTGCTGACGGGTAAGGCCTCCAACTTCTGTAAATACCCTATTTGCCAAAGTCTTAAAACTCAAAACTTGTGCCCTTATCTTTTCATCTTTTTCAATTGTATTTAAAAGATATTTTTCTGCCTCAAAGGTAAATTGTTCGGGGACAAGTAGTATAAGAGGGTGGGATTTTCCATCATTCAATTTTCTCTTTATATCATTAAGGCAAAAGGCAGTCTTGCCTGTACCTGCTCTTCCATATATAAATCTTATGCTCATATCGTCCACTCCTTTAAGCGAAAGGACATCTAATATAAATGTTACCACATTATTGATGTTTGGTGAAGAGACTCAAACTATTGAATTATTTTCTCGTTTTGTGGTACAATACATTACTGTAAATGACCTAAAACACTACCCACAAAGGAGTTGTAGAAGTTGACACAAGATATAGTGATGTTGCTTTTTAGTCTCGCCTTTATACTTCTTTCCTGTATCTTATTTACAAACTCAGTAGAATGGTTTGGAAAAAAGTTAAACTTAAGTCAGGGAGTAGTGGGAAGTATTTTAGCTGCTGTAGGCACCGCACTTCCTGAAACAATTATACCAATTATCGCTATACTTTTTTATGGAGGAAGAGAGGCAAGTCAAATAGCCACAGGTGCTATTTTAGGAGCTCCCTTTATGCTTTCTACCTTAGGATTTTTGATAACAGGTGCTGCCATCATAATTTATTCCCTTTTTGGAAAAAGAACGTTGAAAATGAATGCAAATAAAAAAGTGTTTCAAAGAGATTTGACATATTTTATCTTAGTATACGCAATAGCAATTTTCGCTTCTGTCTTTAATCAAGTTAACGAAATTAGAATATCTGCAGTTATATTGGTACTTTTAGCATACGCTTTTTATGTAAAACGTACTTTTTCAGATGAACAGCAATTGGATGAAAATATAGGAACTCTATACTTTTCAAAGTTTTTAGGAGTAAAAACTAATTTACTCTGGATAACCAGTCAATTAATTCTATCTCTTTTAGGAATAATTTTTGGCGCTCACTTGTTTGTAGGATATGTAAAAGATTTGTCTCACATGATGGGAATTTCACCTTTAATACTCTCAATTGTCATAACGCCTATTGCAACAGAACTGCCTGAAAAGCTCAATTCTATTGTGTGGGTAGGACAAAAAAAGGATACTCTTGCACTTGGAAATATAACGGGGGCGATGGTGTTTCAGTCTTCCATACCAGTTACTATTGGTATACTGTTTACGCCATGGAACATCACAGGAATAGCTTTTTTAAGTGCCATGTTAGCTTTAACTTCAGCTATTTTAAATTTAATGTGGATAAATATTAGAAAGTCAGTTAATCCTTTTGTGTTGATGTTTGGAGGAGTATTATACGGAATATTTTTAATCACTGTACTCCATTAATTTATATCTTCATCTCTGTTGCTTATATAAATACCTGTATGTTATAATTTTAATAAAGTAAATAAAGTTTTTACGGTTGGCAAGTCTTATGACTTGTTCAAGAACTTTCGGCTTCTTGGGTGGGAAGCTCATCTTAAAGGTGAGTTTTTCCACCTTTTATTTTACAAAATAATACAAATAATAATGTAAAAGGAGGATGGATTGTGGTCATTGTTGCACTCTTAGTAATATTATTAATGATCCTAATTTTGCCTCTTGTAAATAGGCATATAGAACACAACATCGAATATTTTCTTTTTGCAATGGGAGTTGCTGCAGCATTTGTATCAGGAGTATTTTCTTATGACCTGATAGCTCACATATTTAAAAATCATCTTTTGTATTTAATAACAGCAGCCGTATTTTTATCAGGACTTTTATTTGAGATATTTAAAGATAAATTTAAAAAATTTATAGGAACAGTAGTAACTCATATTCCGCTTAAAATATTTGTATTTTTAGTAATTATTATCCTTGGCTTGACAGCCAGTATAATTACAGCCATAATAGCCTCAATAATATTAGTAGAAATAATTCACTTGTTGCCCTTAAAACACAAAGACAAAGTGGTGATTACTGTCATTGCCTCTCTTTCAATAGGCATGGGTGCTGCACTAACACCAATTGGCGAGCCCTTAGCCACAATAGTAACCTCAAAATTAAATGAAAGCTTCCTTTACCTTTTTACTACCTTAGGCATTTACATCATACCAGCTGTACTGGCTTTGGGCTTTTTGGGTTTACTTTATATTAATAAATTAGAGAAAAGTAGTCTCATTATAGAAGAAAATTATGTGGAAGAAGCAGAAGAAATTAAAAAAATTGAAAGATTTCAATTTATCTTTATTCAAGCATTTAAAATTTTTGTTTTTATTCTGGCATTGGAACTTTTAGGTGCAGGATTCAAACCTATTATTGATAATTATATAATTCATCTTGATAGCCGACTTTTATACTGGATAAACATGACCTCAGCAGTTCTTGACAACGCAACACTGGCAGCAGCTGAAATAAGCCCTGCTATGACAACAGAACAAATCCAAGCAATATTGATGGGGCTTCTAATAAGTGGCGGCATGTTGATTCCAGGAAACATACCTAATATCATATCAGCTGGAAAGCTGAATATAAAAAGTCGTGAATGGGCTTTGGTAGGAATTCCTCTATCTTTAATTGGTTTAGTTATATATTTTATCATTCATTTTGTAGTCTGATTTTATTTTACTCTATTTGTTAATTTACCTATTCCCTCTATTTCAATAGTTACAACGTCTCCAGGTTTTAAAGGGCCAACGCCAGAGGGTGTTCCCGTCAATATGACATCGCCAGGGTTTAGCGTCATTATGTGAGATATAAAACTCACAAGTTTTGGAACGCCAAATATGAGATGTCTGGTGTTACTTTTTTGCTTTACTTCATCATTTACATATGTAATTATGTCCAAAGAAGATGGGTCTAAGTCTGTCACAATCCAAGGGCCTATGGGCAAAAAGGTATCAAAAGACTTCGCTCTTGTCCATTGACCATCTTTTGCCTGCAAATCCCGCGCAGTTACATCGTTAGCTATCGTATAGCCAAGGACATAATCTAACGCATCTTTTAAAGACACATTTTTCGCTCTTTTGCCTATTACAACAGCCAATTCCCCCTCATAGTCAACCCTCTCTGACATCTTAGGAATAACTATAAAATCATCAGGGCCAATAACTGCTGTTGAAGGTTTTATGAATAATGTCGGTTCCTCCGGCTCTTTGTCCCCCATTTCCTCTATATGATCCCTATAATTTAACCCTACACATATAGCTTTTGTAGGCAGGCAAGGAGGCAAAAGCTTTACTTCCTCCAAGTTGTAAGAATAAAAGCCTTCACTTCCAAATGCAATAACTTTATCCCCTTCAATTATTCCATAACCGTGTATCAGTTTATCTATTCTCACAAGCCTCACAATAAAACCCCCTCAAATTTTTAGATTTAAAAATATTTTACCACATAACCTATGATTAAAAAATAGCCTGTATTTACAGGCTCCAGCTTGTTGACAAAGTCAAAAATTTTTAAATAGGATATTTTGCATCGTCACTCCGATGTTCCAAAGCGACAAAACTAAACTCGACCTTCGGGCTCCGGCAGGGTACCGGGCACATTCGACATCCTTGTCTTAGTGCCCGCCTCCGCCATCACAAGGCTACGGCCCTGCCTTCACCCTCGGTCTTGCTAAGTTTTGTTGCCGCTTTGTCACAAGTCGTTCCTTATGCAAAATATCCTATTTTCGAAAGTTTGTCTACAGTCTGTAGCCTGCATTTACAGGCTCAATTACATTTGGCTTTTTATGTACTCTCCTAATTTTTTATCTACTTTGCTTATATGATTTAGCACCCAATCTACTAAAGTCCTATTAACAGTCATCAAATTAGTGAGCGTAGGACCTTCTTTTTTATTTTTTCATCCAGTTCATTAACTTCTTTAATAAAATTGTCATGAATTTGTTTATGTATTTCATACTCAGGATATTTATACTTTTTCATCAGCTCTTGTTCGGCGCTAAAATGTGTTACAGTATACTTTTTTACAAATTCCATTGCTTCCTCAACTTTTTCCTTGCCTCTTTTTTGATTGTATGACTCTAAAAGGTCATTAATTCTCCTTATCCACTCTTTGTGCTGCTCATCAATATAATCATTTCCTACAGACAAAGACTCTGTCCATTTCATTTTAAAAATCCCCCTTTGCTTTTCTTATATGTTCGCCCACCTTTTTATCTACTTTGCTTATGTGATTTATAAGCCAATCCACCAGCGTTTTATTGACAAGCATTATGATTGATAAGTTTATGCCTTCTTTCTTTATTTTTTTGTCTAACTCGTCCACTTTTTTAACAAAATCCTCATGTATTTTTTTATGTTCTTCATAGGAAGGATATTGGTATTTTTTCATGAGGGCTTCTTCATCGTTAAAATGTTTAACTGTGTAGTCTTTTAAAAATTTCATCACTTCTTCAATCTTTTCTTTACCTTTTTTCTGGTTGCAAGCCTCCAAAACATCATTTACTTTTTTTATTAACTCTTTATGTTGGCTGTCAATGAGTTCATTTTCAACTGATAAAGATTCAGTCCACTTCAATTACTCTCTCCTCCCGATTTTATCATTAACTACATTGTAAACTTTTATCGACAAAAAAGCAATATTAAAAAGGACAAACTCTTAAGTAAAACTAAGAAATTTGTCCTTTTTTGTATTTTACTCGTACCTTAGAGCTTCAATTGGATTTAAATTGGCAGCTTTATTTGCAGGATATACGCCAAAGAACAATCCTACAATTACTGAGAAGGAAAAGGATATTAATACTGTAGAGAGAGAAGGCTTAGCATTTATATTCATAGCTGAGCCTAGTACCATCGACAATACGTATCCTACTATAATTCCCACTATTCCTCCTAATCCGCTTAAAGTTAATGATTCAATTATAAACTGAAGTAATACATCTTTCTTTTTGGCTCCTAATGCTTTTCTTATCCCTATCTCTCTCGTCCTTTCAGTAACAGATACAAGCATTATGTTCATTATCCCTATTCCACCGACTAAAAGGGATATTCCTGCAATTCCTCCAAGGAGCAAGCTCAATGTAGCAGTAACACTATTTACTGTAGATAAAATTTGTGATTGATCAATTATTCTAAAGGCATTTGTATCGCCTTTAAATATAGTTAGCAGTTTGCTGTTTATTTCGTTTTTAGCGAGTTCCACGGTATCTGGGCTTGTAGCTTCTATATATATTTGTCTTATGCCTCTATTTTTCGCAAAGTAGAACATTGTTTTAAGGGGTATAAATATTGAATCATCATCAGAACCTGCAATTGAAGAACCTTTTTGTGACAAAATACCTACTACCGTGAAGTTTTGGCCATTTAATTTTATAGTCTTGCCAATAGGATCAGTAAAGCCAAAAAGCTCTCTCGCTACATTGCTGCCAAGAACTGCTACCCTGTTCCTTCCTTCATCATCCATTGGCAAAATGAATCTGCCAGCTGCTACTTGTATATCGCGTATTGATTGATAATCTCCATTTACTCCATTTACCGTTGTGTTGTCCACTGAATTATTTCCGTACATAGCCGTTACACTGGTAGATATGACCGGAGAGATAGCAGCTATAAAGTTTGAGTCTTTTAAAACAATGGCTTGGTCATAAGTTAAAGAGCTTTCTCCCCCTCTCCCCATTACGTTTACCATTATGAGGTTTGAACCCATACTCTGTATCTGAGAAGTAACACTTCTTGTAGAGCCCTGGCCTATACTTACTAAGGCTATAACAGCTGTGACACCTATTATAATCCCCAACATGGTGAGAAAAGACCTCATTTTATTGCTTAAAATACTGCGTATAGCTATTTTCAAAGCTTCTACATATCTCACGGTGTTACCACCTCGTTTTCTAAAATACGCCCATCTTTTATTCTTACTATTCTTTTGGCTTGTGCAGCTATATTAGGGTCATGAGTTATGAGTACTACTGTATTCCCTCTCTCGTTTAACTCTTTTATTATTTTCATTATCTCACTACCACTTTTTGAGTCTAAGTTTCCCGTCGGCTCATCTGCTAATATTAGATGGGGATTGTTTGCTAGCGCCCTTGCTATTGCTACTCTTTGCTGCTGACCTCCTGATAATTCATTAGGTCTATGGTGCATCCTTTCCTTAAGTCCTACCATCTCTAAAAGCATCTCTGCTCTTTGCCGCCTTTCTTTCGTAGGTACACCTTTGTATATCATAGGCAATTCCACGTTTTCTAAAGCCGTCATTTTTTGAAGCAAATTGAAATTTTGAAAAACAAACCCTATTTCGCTACATCTTAAATCTGCTAATTGATTGTCAGAAAGTTTGCTTGTGTCTATGCCATTTAAAAAGTATTCTCCAGAAGTTTTTACATCTAAGCACCCTATTATATTCATTAAAGTAGTTTTACCTGAACCTGATTGACCGACAATTGATACAAATTCTCCTTTTTCAATGTCAAGGTTTATACCATCTAACGCTCTTACTTCATTTTCTCCCATTTTGTAAATCTTTGTTAAATTCCTTATTTTTATTAAAATGTTATCCATCATTTACCTCCCTGTGGAAGTGTTATTTTGCCCTGTCCCATTAAAGCTTCTGCCTTGGTAACTACCACCTTGATTAGTCATATTCCTGTTGAAATTGCCTTCTGGCCTAAAGCCACCCATTATACCAAAAGCACTTGGATTACGGTTATTTGCGTTTGTTGAGGAATTAAGTGTTGGAATTAATACTTTGTCTCCCTCCTGTAAACCGCTCACAATTTCTATAAAGTTGTCGTTGTAAATACCTGTTTCCACAAATCTTATGTTGTTCCTGAAAAAGTTCCCGTTATTAGTGCTATTGTTAGTGCTATTGATATTTTGATTTTTTAAATCGTCTGTATAGAGTATTACGTATTTTCTATTTCCGTTTGTCTGAACGGCTTGTATTGGAAGTATTAAAGCATTTTGTTTTTCTGCAACAATTATTGAAACATTCATTGACATGCCTAACATTAATCCTTCGCTTGGATCGACTTCAATAATTACGTTGTAAGAAGAAACTCCATTTTGTATTGTTGGAAGTTGTGACACTTCTGAAACAGTACCTGTAAATGTTTTGTCTGGTAAGTCATCTGTTGTAATTTGTGCTTGTTGCCCTACTTTTATGTGCTTTATGTCTGTTTCGTCCACTGAAAGGTTAATGATGTATTTGTTGTTGTTTGCTATTACCGCAGTTTCTGGTTGACTCTCATAAGTAGATAATTGCGTTATATCTAAAACGGGCACAAAACTCGATTGCTGTGATTGGCTATTTGTATTGCTTATGTTAGTGCTCGCTACAGAAGTACCTAATATATCTCCTTCGTTTATGTTCTGGCTAATGATCTTCCCATCTATAGGAGAATAAATTTTTAAGTCGTTGATTTGCTGTAAAATCTGATTGTAGTTGTTTTGTGCTTCCATAACTTTTAATTTGTCATTTTCTATCTGCATCTGCAGATTGCTTATGTTGTCTGATGAAAGTTTTATTAAAAGCTGTCCTTTCTTTACACTTTGCCCTTGAGAAATATATATTTTATCTACCGTACCTGATGTTTGCGCTGTGACATTGACTGTGTTTTTGGCAGTTAACGTGCCATCTTCTAATGCTGTTTCTATTCCGTTATCTGTGTGTATTGATACTTGTACCCTCATTCCATCGCTTAATGCCCCCGGATTGTCAAGTCCTACTGTCACATAGTAGTATTGCACTGTATTATTAGGAACCGGCTGCTCTGAAACGTATTCAACAGTACCTGTTACAGTTGTAAATGAGTCGTATAAAAAAATATCCGCCTTTTGCCCAACTTTTATATTCTTTATTTGAACACCATTGAAAGGAACTTTTACAGTAACATGGGAGTAATCCGCAATGATTGCAACAGGTGTCCCAGGTGTGACATTCTGTCCTTCTTTTACAAGTATACTGTCTATAATTCCGCCAGAAGGAGAAGTTATGTTTAAATTTGCAATGCTACTATTGTAGTTCTGTGTGTCTTGATTTAATTGCTGCTCAGCTAAGTTAAGGTTTATTTTTGCTTGTTCCAGCTGATTGTTTAAATCGTCATCTTCAATTTCGTATAATAGGTCTCCTTTCTTTACAGTGTCTCCTACCTTAAAATACACTTTCTTTACTGTTCCACTGCCTTTTAGCGTAATTGCTCTTACATCACCACTTAAGTTTCCTGTCCCAGTGACTTTCATAGAAATATTACCGCGAGTAACTGTAACATACGAAAGCTGCTGGGGTTGTGATGATTTTGCCCTGTTTACAAAGTAAAAAGTGACAATTCCAATGATTAATACTGCAACAATCACATATAAATATTTCCTCTTCATAAATCCACCTCTTCTAAAAATTGATGTTATAATTAAAATAGCAGAAAAATGTTATGTAAAAATTAAAAATATGTGATGAATTTATGTAGTTTACACTTTAATATATTTCCACCTGCCCGCTTTAAATCTATAGCTATACATTACTGACCTTACAACAAAGTCGATACATATACCAATCCATATTCCATATACTCCCATACCAAACACTTTACCAAGAATATATCCAATAGTCACTCTAAAGAGCCATAATCCAATAAAAGCCGTGAGAACAATATAAGGAATATCGCCTGCAGCCCTTAATACTCCTGCCATGACATTTAATATAGCAAGCAAAGGTTCCACAACAGCAAAAATCTTTATAATATCAGAAGCTATTTTTATTACAATAGGATCAGTAGTATAAAGCGCTGCAAGCTGCTTTGAAAATATAAACATAAAAACACCTATAACAGAAATTACAATAACAGCAATGTTTCTTGAAACTTTTGCGTATATTTCCGCTAACATAAAATGTTTTGCACCAAGACTCCGTCCCACTAAACTGGTTGCCGCTATTGAAAATCCAAATATAGGCATAAAAGCAAGACTATTAGCATTCATACCTATTTGATATACAGCAATTGCAATAGTCCCCATTGTGGAAACGATAACTTGCATTACAAGGAAACCACCTTGCATTATTACCTGCTCTAAAGAAGCTGGTATTCCTACTCGTATAATCCTCATCATCATGTTAAAGTCAAGTCGAATCTTTTCTTTTATATCAAGATTAATTCGCCTTTTGCCAAAATATAAAACATATAATTGCAAAAAACCTCCTATTATTCTTGAAATTGTAGCAGAAAGTGCAGAACCTTTTACTCCTAAAGGAGGTATTAAATATCTACCGTGATAAGTCACTCCAAATACAAGTGTGCTATTTAACAAAAGATTTATCACATTTACTGTAGCAGTTATGTACATTGGGGTTTTGGTATCCCCTGCACCTCTTAAAGCCCCGCCTATGATGATATCAATTATCACAAAAGGTAGCCCAAAAAGCACTATTCTATAGTACATTAAAGCCAATTTAAAAACATCAGTGGATACACTTCCAAAGAAGGTTTTAACAATAGGTACTGCAAAAATATAGCCCAAAGTAGTGAGTCCTATAAAAATAGCAATACTCATAATAAGTGACTGCATAACTGCAAGGCGAGCCCCTTCTTCGTCTTCTTCACCAATAAGCCTCGCTACAATTACTGTGGAACCAGTGGCAAGCCCTGAAAAAATTGCTTGAAAGAAAAAAATAAGGGAATTAATCATCCCAACAGCCGCAATTGCACTGGCACTTATTCGACCTACAAATATAGTTGACACCATTCCAACTGTCATTATAAGCATTTGTTCTGTTATAGAAGGCCAAGCCAATTCTATAATTTCTTTAGCAACATTGCGCTTATGCCTCTCTTTTGCTTCCAATTTAATCCCTCCGTTGCTTCGTTTCCTCATTTAAAAGTTCACTTGCTTTTTTCACTACTTCCTGCCCCATCTTTTTATTTATTTCTCTAACTACATTTTCTGCCTTAATAAATTTAATAACCCTTTTATCCAAAAAGGACAATTGCTCATATTTTACTGCACTCAAGTTAGAAACAGATAGACCAATAAGCCTTATATATTGGTCTAATTTTAGACTTTCAATAATTTCGTAGGCTACATCGTATATGTCCTCACCTAATCGTATATATTTATTTAATGTCTTGCTTTTGGTGTGAACTGCAAAATCTGGTGTCTTTATCTTAACAGTAACCGTTCTGGCATAAAGTCTCTCTCTAACTAATTCTTCCGATATTATGTCGGAAAATAATTTCACATAATGAAGTAAAAGCTTTTTGTCCTTTGTATCCTTTTCCAGTGTTTTTTCCTTTCCTATAGACTTAATCTCTCTCATAGTTTCTACAGGCCTCTCATCAATGCCCCTAATTCTATTATATATCTCTAAACCCAATTTCCCAAAAATCTCAATAAGACTTTCCTGTGATAGTTTCAAGAGGTCATCTATTGTATTTATTCCCATAGCTTTAAGTTTTTGCTCAGACTTTTCTCCTATCCCATAAACTTTGGAAACGGGAAGTGGTTTTAAAATGTCGGGAATCATATCTTCTGTTATGACCATAAACCCATCTGGTTTATTCCAATCTGAGGCAAGTTTTGCAAGAAATTTATTATAGGAAACTCCTGCAGAAATAGTAAGTCCTGTCGTTTCCTTCACTTTCTTTTTTATTTCCAGGGCAATAATCTCTGGATTTTTGTCAATATATGTAACATCAAGATAGGCTTCATCTATAGAAACAGGTTCCACTAGAGGAGTTATACTGTACAGGATATTAAAAATTTGAGCTGAAACCTCTTCATATCTTTTTCTCCTTACAGAAAGAAAAATACCGTGTGGACATAGCTTCCTCGCCATGTACATCGGCATTGCAGAATGTATTCCGTACTTTCTTGCCTCATAGGAGCAAGTTGAAACTACTCCTCGTTCCGACAAGCCGCCTATAATAACAGGTTTTCCTTTGTATTCTGGATTATCATGTTGTTCTACAGATGCAAAAAAAGCATCCATATCAACATGGATAATCTTCCTCTTCATAATCATCCCTCAATTTTTTTATTTCATATTAGGAAAACCCAGTTGTCTCAAGGCCTCATATAGTACTATAGCTACAGAGTTGGACAAATTTAGAGACCTTGTAGATATCACTTCATGCATTGGTATCCGTATACAGTCTTCGTAGTATTTTTCAATCAACCACTTAGGAAGTCCTGCAGTTTCTTTCCCAAAAAGTATATAAGAATTGTCTTCATATTTTACTTCATGATAATACTTTTTAGCCTTTGTGGTAGCAAGATAAAACTTTTTCCCTTTGTTTTGTTCAAGAAATTGTTCGAGATTATCGTAAACAGTAAGGTCTAAAAGAGGCCAGTAATCTAAGCCAGCTCTTTTTACGTATTTTTCGTCTATACTGAAACCTAAAGGTTTTACAAGATGAAGCCTGCTGCCTGTAAGCACACAAGTTCTTGCAATATTCCCTGTGTTTTGTGGTATTTCAGGTTCAACAAGTACTACATTAAGTGGCATCACCAAAACCTCCATGCAGTAACAACTTTACAATTTTATTATATCACAAGGAGTATATAATTAAAAAATTAGCAAAAGTTTTGTGTGTGTAAAAAATTAGTAGGTGAATAATATGCTGACATTTTGCACAGTTCGCTCCAGTGATATCGCAGGCTAAACTAACGCTCGACCTCAGACTCCAGCGGGGTTCCTACGTCAGGTGGCATCCTTGCCTCATGTCCCGCCTCCGCCATTCTTGGCTTCGGCCCCGCTTCCGTCTTTCGGTCTCGCTAAGTTTCCCGGCACTCAACTGAACGGGCTGGTCCTTTCTCTTATTCTCCCTTTTTAACATTTTCGGTTGAGTGCCGGGCTGTCAAGTCGCTTCTCTTGTGCAAAATGTCAGCAGCATTCCCTACTTAAATTTTACACGAACAAAATTTTTATTGCTTATCTACTCATTAAATATTTTCACTAAAACTTTAATCAACACAAAAAATATGACTAACATCAAAAAAGTCACGCCAAACCCAACAGTGGCAATTTTAATTAAATTAAACAAGTTCATTTTGTTCACCTCTTTAAAATTACATAATAGAACTTACAAGTGCTATTACAATACCTCCTGCTATGATAGAACCTAACTGACCTGCAACATTTGCTCCTACAGCCTGCATTAAAATAAAATTTGTAGGGTCTTCTTTTTGGGCCATTTTCTGTATCACACGAGACGACATTGGAAAAGCTGATATTCCAGCAGCTCCTACCATTGGATTGACTTTATTTTTTAAAAACAAATTTAAAAACTTTGCAAACAATACTCCTCCTGCTGTATCAAATATAAATGCTATAAGTCCCATTCCAAATATCAAAAGAGTTGTAGGTGTCAAAAATTTGTCGGCAGTCATAGTAGAACCTATTGTTATCCCAAGTAAAAGTGTCACAAGATTGGCAAGTTCATTTTGTGCAGCTTTTGAAAGCCGTTCTACTACCCCACTTTCTCTTATGAGGTTGCCAAACATCAAAGAACCTACAAGAGGAACACTAGTTGGTACTAAAATTCCTGCAACAAATGTCACTGCTATTGGAAAAAGTATTTTAGCTGTTTTTGAAACTTCATTCATGCGCAAATCCATTCTAATTTTTCGTTCTTCTTCACTGGTAAGCATTTTTATCACAAAGGGCTGGATTATTGGAACTAATGCCATATACGAATAAGCTGCAACTGATATAGGACCCAAAAGCTTTGGTGCAAACAAATTAGCTACATAAATAGATGTAGGGCCATCTGCAGCGCCAATTATGCCTATAGCAGCTGCTTCTTTTAAATTAAAGCCCAGCATATGCGCAAAAATTATAGTTAAAAATATTCCTAACTGCGCTGCTGCGCCAAAAAATATCATTAACGGTTGCTTAAGAAGTGGTGAAAAATCTACCATTGCACCAACTGCAATAAAAATGAGAATAGGAAAAAGTTCTGTACTTATTCCAGCGTTGTATAGAATTGTAAGAAAACCATTTTCACCTATAGCAGATGAAAGCGGAATATTGGCTAGTATTATGCCAAACCCTATAGGCAAAAGTAACATTGGCTCGTATTCTTTTTTTATCGCAAGATATATAAGGATACCTCCAATGATAAACATTATAATATGGCCTGGTGTAAGATTTAATATACCTTCTATAAAAGCGTTCATTATCTATACTCCCTTCTTTTGTAAATATACATAAAAAAGCAAAACCTCTATAGTGATGAACACTATAAAGGTCTTGCTCAAAACTCCGTCCGGAGTTTCTAACCTGCCGGAGAAAATTTCTCGTGATGACGACAGGTTAAACCACACATTGTGGCGAGCTACTCCCCTTTATTTATTTTATTATATATTAAATCGTTATCACAATCAACTTTCAAGTTCATTTTATAACCTCAACATTAAAGCAATATTAATTGAAAATTAAACTAAAATTAATTTTTAAATTGACTCCGCCATAAAATAGTGCTATTATTTTTAAGAAGATGACACCATTTTAGGGGAGTGATAAGTCTGGAAGAAATAATACGTTTTGGAGTTTCAATGGAATCAAAACTTCTTTATCAATTTGACGAGCTTATAAAGAAAAAAACTACAACAACAGGTCCGAAGCCATAAGAGATTTAATAAGAGATTTTATAGTGGAAAATCAGTGGGAAGCAGAAGATGCAGAGACCATTGGAACAATTACATATGTTTTTAATCATGAAGTGAGAGAAATAAGTGACAAACTGACAGATATGCAACACAAACATTATCAAAACATAATCTCAACAATGCACGTACACTTGGATAAGCATAATTGCCTCGAAGTAATGGTAGTAAAAGGCACTGCAAAGGAAATTACAAAAATTGCAGATGAAATAATAAGCACAAAAGGAGTAAAGCATGGAAAACTGGTAATGACAACAACAGGGGAAAATTTGTAAGGGGGAATTTTTATGCACATACCAGAAGGATATTTAAGTCCTCAAACCTGCGCCGTTATGGGTGCTGCTATGGTACCAGTGTTGACAGTTGCAGCAAAAAAAGTCAACAAAAGTTTTGACAAAAAGGACGTTCCTGCTATGGCAATAGGGTCAGCTTTTGCCTTTACAATAATGATGTTTAACGTGCCAATACCAGGAGGTACAACTGCCCACGCAATTGGCGCCACACTGCTTGCAATAACTTTAGGACCTTGGGCGGCAAGTATATCTCTTACAATAGCCTTATTTATTCAAGCATTGCTTTTTGGAGATGGAGGAATTTTGGCTCTCGGAGCAAATAGCTTTAACATAGCATTTATAGCTCCTTTTGTGGGATACGGAATTTATAAACTTATGTTGTCACTTAAGTTAAATAAAGTCATATCATCTGCTATAGGGGGATATGTAGGAATAAATGCTGCAGCTCTTGCCACAGCAATAGAACTTGGACTTCAACCATTGCTTTTTCATACAGCAAATGGAACACCACTATACTTTCCCTATGGATTAAACGTAGCAATACCTGCAATGATGTTTGCTCATCTTGCTGTAGCTGGTATTGTAGAAGCTGTTATAACAGGCCTTGTAGTATATTATTTACAAAAAGTAGACGAAGAAAATATATTATATAAATTCTCATATAGGCTTAGAGGTGATAATAGATGAAAAAATTCTACATTGCAGCTATAGTTATAATACTTCTCACTCCTCTCGGGCTTTTAGCTCCTGGTTCGGCATGGGGAGAATGGGGCTTAGATGAAATTAAGAACATGATAGGATACGTACCAGAGGGAATGAGCCGATTCTCAGAAGTTATAAAAGCAATATTACCCGATTACAGTATACCAGGATTTGATGCCAATTTCTTTCAACAAGCTTTAGGTTATATTTTTTCAGCAGTTGTAGGAATTGCAGCTATTGTATTGATATTTGCAATATTAGGGAGGATTATGGGAAAACCCCAGAAGAAAAATGGATAACTTTTTAGAAAAGACAATCTTAAGTATACAAAATGCATTTGAAGATATGTTTTATTCTGACACAATTTCTGCTAAGAAAGGTATTATGCAGTCTCTTGATACGAGAATAAAACTTGTCTCTGTTTTTATATTAATCATTATAGTCAATTTTGGAAAGACAATACCTTTTATGGCCATATTTCTTATTTATGCACTTTTGTTGGCTTATTTTTCTAAAATACCTTTAAAAGCATATGTTGTGAGGGTATCAGCAGTCTCAATATTTTTTACAGGTATTGTCCTGATACCTTCACTTTTTAATGTAGTAAAAGAAGGACAGCCTTTAGTATATTTCACAAAAAATTTTTATATAACAAAAGAGGGATTAGAAAGTGCTATTGTTTTTATGATGAGGTCATTTATATCTTTATCTTTTGTGTATATATTAGCTCTATCAACAAAATGGGTAGAAATATTAAAAGCATTGAGAGTTTTTAAGCTTCCCCACATTTTTACTGCTACACTTGAAATGGCCTTACGTTACATCTTTTTGCTTTTAGAAATTGCTATAAACATGTTTCTCGCAAGAAAAAGCAGAAATGTCGGGAAAAGTGATAGTAGTGAAGGAAGAAAATTTGTCGCTTCTGCTATGGCAAATGTTTTGATAAGGTCTCAACAACTGAGTGATGATGTTTACAATGCTATGGTTTCGCGGGGTTACAAAAGAGAATACAAAACAATAACTACTTTTAAAATAACTTTTTATGATTATATATGGATAGGTTTTAATATAACTTTTTTATCCATCTTGTGGTATATCCACCCATAAGGAGGTCCAAATGAGCACAGTATTTGAATTAAAAAATGTTTATTACTCTTACAATAAATCAGTTCCTGCTTTAATTGACATAAGTTTTGAAGTAAAAAAAGAAGAAAAGTTAATTCTTCTAGGTGCAAATGGCAGTGGAAAATCTACTCTTTTAAAATTGATGGACAATTTAATTTATCCGGACAAAGGTGAAATATGGGCATTTGGCAAATTGCTGGGGGATAAAAAAACTTTTGATGAATACGAATTTAGAAAAAAAGTAGGCTTTGTATTTCAGGATTCTGATGTACAACTTTTTAACACTACTGTTTTTGATGAAGTAGCCTTTGCACCACTTCAAATGAGCTTAAAAGGCAATGAAGTCCAAAAAATAGTGGAAGAATCTCTTATTTCTTTTGGACTCGAAAAATTAAAAGATAGACCCCCTCACAGATTAAGCGGCGGAGAAAAGAAAAAAGTCGCATTAGCGTCAGTCATGGTAATAAATCCTGAAGTTTTGCTTCTTGACGAACCTACAAATGGCCTTGATCCACGGTCAAAAAAGTGGCTTTTAGGAAAACTACAAGAATTAAACAAAAAAGGCACCACGATAGTCATTGCAACTCACGACCTTGACATGGCAGCAACACTTTCAGACAGGATAATAGTGCTAAACGAAGACCATAGAATAGAAGCTATAGGTAAACCTGAGGAAATTCTTAATAATGAGGAGCTTTTGCTAAAAACCAATCTGATTTGATAAAAAAAATAGAGTAGGTCTAGTGTCCTACTCTATTTTCAATTTATTTTTTTCTATAAATTCTATTGTTTTTCACCCATTAACATTATAGCACAATTATACAAAAGTAAGAATTCGATTTAATATTCCTCCTATTAGTATCGCAATAAAAATATTAGCAAAAACTACCCACCATGTCTTTCTCCAGCCAATTGTCCTTTTTAATGCCGCAATTGTAGCAATACAAGGAATATAAAGCATTGTAACAACACCAAAGACAATCATCTGCCGCGGCGTCAAAATCTGTGTTATGTGACTTGTCCCAGACAGTGTTAAAAGCATTATAAGTGTCAATTCTTTTCTGAGTATCCCAAAAATCAATACTATCCCAACTATTGACGGCAATCCCAACCATTTTACAACAATAGGATCCATTATATAAGTCACATATTTAAATATGCCAGAGTACTTCAATATTTCCAGAACCAAGCTGCCAACTACAATTATTGGAAGAGCTACATACAAAAAGTCTTTTATTCTAAACCATATCTGCTTCAATGTAGGCTTTAAAGCAGGCATCCTGTAGCCAGGAAGTTCCATTATCAAATCATAAGGCTTTCCAGGTGCTATTTTATTTGCAAAATACGCCGCTATATAAACTACCAAAACGTCTAAGGCAAAAACAGCGAGTGCGTATTGTGGCCCCATGAAGACCCCTATTGTTCCCAAAATTATTACAATTCTTGCAGAACAAGGCACAAGAGTGGACATAAAAGACGCAATAAATATTTCTCTATCCGTTTCTAAAATTTTGGTGCCTAATACTGCAGGGACATTGCACCCAAACCCCATCAATACTGGAATAAGGGCTTTACCGTGAAGCCCAACTTTGTGCATAACCTCATCCATTAAAAATGCAATTCTTGCAAGATAACCAGTGTTTTCAAGTATTGATAAAAGCACATAAAAAGGAAATATATAGGGAAGCACTATAGTTATAGCAGAAATAATCCCTTCAGCAAGCCCATTCCAGAGAAAATCTTTATACATATTTGGAATATTCAAATTGTACACTAAAGGCTTAAAACCGTCAAAAAAGTCCTCCAGCACACCTGAGAAATACTCTCCAAATTTAAATATTCCATAAAAAGATATAAATACAATAATGAGCATTGATATATAGCCCCATATTTTATGAAGAGTTACATTGTCAATTAAATCAGTCCAAGTAATTCTATGGTGAATCTCTGATACAGTTTGGCTTGCGATAAAAGAAGCAATATCATATCTGTCTGCTGTAACTAAAGTTGCAAGAGGACTATCTGTCTTCGCTTTTAAACCTTCTAATTCTTTTTGAATTTCTTCATAAGCTTTTTCTCCATTAGGCTCTTTTTTTAACTTTTCTACTATATCGCTATCATCTTCTATCAGTTTTAGAGAAATCCACAGAGGATGAAACAAATTTATAAGGTCTACATTGTGTTTCAAAAGGATGTTGTAAATTTTCATTACATATTCACTTACTTCATTTCTGTATTTGAGAATTTTTTCCTCTTTTATATCATACCTTTTTACATCCACTTCTTTATGCGAATCCACAACTTCTAAAGCTTTATTTATTAATTCCTGAAGCCCTTTGCCTTTTGTAGCAACAGTTTCTACAACTGGAATATCTAAAAGCTCTTCTAACTTCTTCACATCTATATCTATACCCTTTTTAATGGCATAATCCACTTGGTTTAAAGCCATAACCATAGGCACATGAAGCTCTAAAAGTTGCACTGTAAAAAACAAATTTCTCTCAAGATTAGAGGCATCCACTACGTTTATTACAACATCCGGTTTTTCAAAAGCTATAAACTCACGGGAAACAATTTCCTCTTGAGAATAAGCAGAAAGTGAATAAATACCAGGAAGGTCAACAATTTTTATAGTTCGTCCTTTAAACCGTAGTACACCTTCTGCCCTTTCGACTGTTTTTCCCGGCCAGTTGCCAATTATCTGTGTCAATCCTGTTAATTGATTAAATATGACACTTTTACCCACATTAGCATTTCCTGCTAAGGCTATAATTATTTCTTTTTTCATCGCATATCGCCCTTTCTGTCAGACGATTTTTACATATATTTTTGAAGCAAGACCATATCCAATCACAAGGTGAGAATTCCTGACCTCCAATTCCACAGGACCCCTTAAAGGACCTTTTCTAACCAGCTTAACTTTTGTCCCCGGGACAAGTCCCATTTCATTTAACCTTTGCGTAGCTGCTCTTCCTGCTTTTATTAATACAATCTCTCCTTCATGATTTTCCTTTAATTCTATAAGATTTATAATAGTATTTTCTCCCATTTATATGCAGCCTCCATAATTGAAAATAATTATCAATATCCCTATAAAAATTGTAACATTCTTTACATGTATCTGTCAACCCAACAATCTTGTATTACTTCAATTTCAAACGTTTTTATTTAAAATTTTATACTTCAATTTATTAAATTATTGAATTACGCCTATCTTTGTATTATAATGTGCATAAAATATCTTTTTAGGAGGGTGGATGAAATATGGATAAATCTATGGAAATCATTGACCTTTTGTGCGAAAACAGTCGTCTTACAGAAAAACAAATTGCAACAATTACAGGGCTTAGTGAAGAAGAAGTCAAAAACACAATAAAAAATCTTGAGGACAAAAAAGTGTTGTTAAAATACACTACTTTAGTGGATTGGGAAAAGACTGACCGGGAAGTCATAACTGCCCTCATAGATGTGAGAGTAGCACCCCAGCAAGGACATGGATTTAACAGAGTAGCCCACAGAATATGCCAGTACGAAGAAGTAAAATCAGTTTCCTTAATTTCCGGAACTTATGACCTTTCTGTGGAAGTAGAAGGCAAAAACATGAAAGAAATAGCATTATTTGTAGCTGAAAGACTTGCACCTATTGAAGGAGTCTTAAGCACTACAACCCATTTTGTATTAAAAAGATATAAAAAGGACGGCGTTTTTTACGAAGAAGGACAAAATGACAAAAGACTGGTGGTAACACCATGAACACAGACAAATATATATCTAATGCAGTAAAAAGCATACCACCGTCCGGAATTAGAAAATTTTTTGACCTTGTGACAAATTCAAAAGACATAATATCACTGGGAGTTGGCGAACCAGATTTTGTAACTCCATGGGAAATAAGAAAAGAAGGCATAGACGCACTAGATAGAGGTAGCACAACATACACCTCAAACTTAGGCTTGCCCGAACTTAGAATCGCCATATCCTATTTTTTAAAGACCCATTATAATTTAGCTTATGACCCAGAAAAAGAAATTATGGTAACTATCGGTGCCAGTGAAGCTATCGACTTGGCACTCAGAGCTCTTTTAAATGACGGTGACGAGGTTTTAGTACCTGAACCAAGTTACGTATCATACGCACCATGTGTAACTTTGACAAGAGGCATCCCTGTATTTGTTCCTACTGATGAAAAAAACAATTTTATACTAACCCCTGATGACCTAAAATCAAAAATAACCCCAAAAACAAAGGTATTAATTCTTCCTTACCCCAATAACCCTACAGGTGCTATCATGAAAAAAGAAGAATTAGAAGAAATTATAGACATAATAATTGAACATGATTTACTAGTCATTTCTGATGAAATATACAGTGAATTAACTTATGAAGGAAAGCACGTAAGCATAGCCTCACTTCCGGGCATGAAAGAAAGGACAATACTTATAAACGGTTTTTCTAAAGCTTTTGCCATGACAGGTTGGAGACTTGGATATATTGCAGCAGAACACGGATTCATTGAAGCGATGAATAAAATCCATCAGTACACAACTATATGCGCTCCAATAACAGCACAATATGCAGCTATAAAGGGTATATATCAATGTGAAGAAGACATAGTAAAAATGAGAGAAACATATGATAAGAGAAGGAAATTTATTGTAAACGGATTTCGCGAAATAGGTTTTGACTGCTTTGAGCCAAAAGGAGCTTTCTATATTTTCCCGTCAATAAAAAAGACGGGTATGACTTCACAGGAATTTTGTGAAAAACTCTTAAAAGAAGAAAAAGTAGCTGTAGTACCAGGAGACGCATTTGGCCCAAGCGGTGAAGGATTTATTCGTGTATCATACGCATATTCTATAGATAAAATAGCAAGAGCACTTGAAAGAATAAAACACTTCGCTGAAAGAATATTGTAGTCCTATCAAAACTAAAAGGAATCCCCCTTCATTTCAAAAAAGAAAGGATTCCTTTTAGTTTTGTAATACTAAAATTAATTTCTTACTGTTCCTTTACTTTTTTCTTAAATAATTCAATACATTTATATCAACGACATCACCTTCACAAATTCTTTCTTCGAAATTTTCCCATCCACAAAAATCTTTATACGCTTCTTTTGTATATTCATCATATTTTCCTGTTATTTCTCCCTTATAATAGCCTAATTTTTTAAGAGATTCCTGTATTTCAGCAGCCAATTTCTCATCTACTTTTACCATTTCTTCAGGCTTCGTTTTACTAAAATATAATTCATGCAAATCTAATAAATGAGATAATTTAGCGATTGGATCAGGGTCATCATCAACCCTAAGGTCAATATATCTATCATTATATCCTCCATAGCTTCCTTTTTCTTTAACAATAAGCAAAGATGCCGATTGTCTACCTCTTCTATCTCCTCCTGCATTTTGAGCTGCAGCTAAAGCCGCAACTAATCTTCGCGCAAGAGTCCCTTTCGTATTTACAAAAGTCTCAGCAAGGGCTTTTACAGTATCCTCACTTACTAATATGTTACCTTGACAAGAGAAATTTTCTCCCACAATATGACCTGCCCAATCAAAGCATCTTTTGCCAGTAAAAGCAGCAGCATTTCCTTTTGTATCTACTATACCTACCTGTCTATCTTCTCTATCTGGATCTAATGCAAGCAATGCATCAAGAACTTGTTGTGCAGAATATCCCTTCTCAAGAAGTTTGATGCCTATTTCTCCAAAATCAAGATTAGCCAATGCCTGTGTAGCTATCGCGCCTGCTCCAGCTTTTGCCCAACCTACTGCAGAACCTACCGCCAAAAATTTTGATTGAACCGCTACACCTAATTCACCAGTTTGAGGATCACGCGACAATAGAAAATGTTGAAATTCTTCTCATAAACAATTTCCTCCTTTATTTTCAATTCTCTTCAACTTTAGAATTGCTATAAAGCGTATAAGCAATTATTGCTATGAGAACCAATCCTACTATTGATGCTATTCCATTACTTAAAATTCCACTTCCTATTGCAATTTTTTCGGCTACCCCTGCCGTGGTTAATAAAGCAAGTAAAACACCTACCAAAGCATCTCCTGCAACAAGTCCTGATGCATATAATGTACCACTTTCGATTCCATTGTTCCTATATTTTTCTACAAGCGTTCTTACAAAACCTCCAACAAATATTGGAACTGATAAATGTACTGGTAAATATAATCCTATCGCAAATGGTAAAGAAGCTATACCCATTAGTTCCACAATTACTCCTATAGCTGCACCAATAATTAATAGTCCCCACGGCAAGTTGCCAGAAAATACTCCTTTAACTAACACTGCAATTACAGCTGTAGCAGGGGAAGGCAATTCACTACTTCCAATATGATATGCGTTATTTAACAAAGTTAGCACAAAACCTGACATACCAGCAAAGATAAGAATACCAGGTATCATTATAATCTGCTGGGCCTTTGGAGTGGCACCTACTATAAAACCTGTTTTTAAATCTTGAGAAGTGTCACCAGCAATTGCAGCGGCAACTGTTACAATAGCACCAATAACAACAGTTGTAACCATCCCCTTAATGCCTGTATAGCCTATTGATTTCATAATAATAGCACTAATGAATATGGTTGCAATCGTCATTCCGGAGACAGGATTAGATGAACTTCCAACAACCCCAACTATTCTCGAAGAAATAGATACAAATAGAAATCCAAAAATTGCTGTAAGAAATGCACCTAATATATTCATTTCCATTTGAGGTATTAAAGTAATCAAAATAACTATTGCTAAAAATATCGATACAATATAAGGAAATGGTATATCTCTTTCTGTACGCAAAGTATTATTTGAAGTAGATGTTCTTATTTTAGAAAAAGAACTTAAAATAGCATCTTTTACAACAGGAAGCGCTCTGAAAAACTCCACTAGTCCTCCAACAGTTAATGCTCCTGCTCCGATATATTGAATGTAATCTGTCCACATTCCCCATGCATCCAATTGAGAAATGGGAGTTAACGAAGGGAAAATTGGTGTATTTACATTAGCTCCAATAAAAGTTAAAAGAGGAATAATAACTACCCAAGCTAGCAAACCACCAGCTAGTATTATTGCTGAAACTTTATAGCCTATTAAATAACCTACACCTACAAGAGAGGGAAGAATATTAGCACCAATAACTCCTCCAGGAAGTTTTGGTATTGATGTTTCAATAACATCTGGGAAAAAGCCAAGACCCGATTGTATTAATCTGTATATTGCAGCAATTATTCCACCTTTAAACACCATCTTAGCAGATACGCCGCCCTTATCACCTGCGATAAGAATTTCTGCGCAAGCCGTACCTTCAGGATAAGGTAGGATTCCATGCTGCTCTACAATTAAGTATCTTCTGTAGATAACCATTCCAATTACGCCTAAAATTCCTCCAAATAAAGTTATTAATGAGATTAATAACATGGAAGGAATATAATCAAGAAAATATAGTGCTGGTATACTAAATACCACACCTGCCGCGGCAGCTTCACCAGCAGAAGCTAATGTCTGAACTATATTGTTTTCTAAGATAGTACCTCTTCTTAAGACTCCTTTTAATATCGACATAGACACTACAGCAGCTGGAATAGATGCACTTACAGTCATACCAACCTTAAGGCCAAGATAAGCATTTGCTGCTCCAAAAATAATAACAAGTATTATCCCTAAAATTACAGAAGTAGGTGTAATTTCTGGTAAATAAACATCTGCTGGTACATACGGTTTAAAACTATTATCCTTTTTTAATACATCATTTTTCATCCCAACTTTCCCCCTTTATTATTTTACTTTATTAAATTTTTTGATAAAAAATAATAGATATTGATGATTTTATGCTATATTAGCAATAATATCTATTATTTATTGCTAATATAGCATATTTATAGATAACTGTCAATAATCATCTAAAAATATTTAATGTTTTATTTTTGGCAGTAAATTAATGAAAGTTAATATAAGAAGTATTTTCTTAATCATTTGACGTACAGTATGTTTGATTTTAATCTGGAGAAAATTACTTGTTTTCCTTAGTTTATTTATAACTTCTTGAGAAATTAAATTCCTCGTAACAAAAGATAATAAAAATAAAAACATGGCACTATAAATTTCCGCCATGCTTTTAGACAAAATATTTTTCTTCTTTGTCTAAACTTCATTCATCCAATTGTATGTATCCTTGAAAAGTTTAAGTTCTATAGATAAGTCACATTCTTTAATTCCTTTCATTTTTGCCAAATCCTCAGTCATAAACTTTATCAAATCATCATTTGATTTCATATATATTTCTACAATTAAATCGTATCTTCCAGCTGTATAAGCAATAAATCTCACTTCTTTTACTTTTGCAAGTGCTTCCGCAACTTCTTGTAAATAAACTAAATCTACTTTTAGACAAAGAATAGCCATTACCTCAAACCCAACTTGTTTGGGATCTGGAATAGCAACAACACGTAAAATATTATTTGCAACCAATTGATTATATCTTAATCTTACAGTGCTCTCTGGTTTTTTTAGTAAAGCTGCTATATCTCTAAATGATTTTCTACCATCCGTCTGCAGAATTCGCATTATCTCAAAATCTAACTCGTCAAATTTCATTAAAAAACCCCCTCTCACAAAAATATACATCAAGCTAACAATTAATAAACTTAATATAAATTCTTGTTCTTTTTAATTTTTTCTATTTTCTTTTATCTTGTTATACTACTTTATACACAATTTTCCCATTAACCATTGTCATATCTACAGTTAAATCACTGTTTAGAATGGTTATATCAGCATCTTTTCCTATAGCTATACTGCCTTTTCTGTCAGCTATGCCAATTACTTTTGCAGGGTTTAAAGAAACCATCTTGCAAGCTTCAAAAAGTGGTATTCCAAGAGACGTTATATTTGCTACAGCTTTATCCAATGTCAAAGTACTTCCTGCCAAAGTGCCATTTTCTAATCTAGCCTCTCCATTTTTCACATAAACTTTTTGCCCTCCAAGACTGTATTCTCCATCTCCTAAACCACAAGCTGCCATAGCATCAGAAATTAATACTACTCTATCTGTCCCTTTTATTTTTAAAAGTATTTTTACTGCCGCAGGATGTGAATGTATAAAGTCGCATATCAACTCGCTGTATAATCTGTCATCCAAAAAAACTTCTCCTAAAGCACCTGGCTCCCTGTGGTGAAGCCCTTTCATGCCATTATATGTATGAACTGCTATTGTCGCTCCACGGTCAACTCCATTTTTCATCTCTTCATAAGTAGCATTTGTATGCCCTAATGATACTCTTATATTTTTTAGTTACATATTCTACAAACTCCCCATTCTTGTCCTTCTCTGGCGCCAGTGCTATTACTTTTATATTCCCATTTGAAGCTTCAATAAACTTGTCCATTATGTCTATGTTTGGTTCTAAGATGTATCTCTCATCCTGTGCCCCTTTGTGTTCTTTGCTTATAAAGGGTCCTTCCACATATGCACCTAAAACTTGCGCACCTTCTGTACCCTTTTTCATTGTCTCATTAATATTTTTAAGAGCATCTAAAATATAGGGTATATCCATTGTCATGGTAGTAGCACAAAAAGATGTAACCCCATGCCTTGCAAGGTGAACTGAAATAGCATTTAAAGCTTCATAAGTACCTTCCATTGTGTCATGCCCTACTCCACCATGTATGTGTATATCAATAAATCCAGGCACCACCTTTTTTCCTTTTAAATCAATTACTTCTGCATCAACATTATATAAACCCTTACCAATCTCTACAATTTTACCTTCTGATATTAATATATCTCCATTGTATATTATTTCCTTCTCTGTATATATCTCACCATGCTTTAATAGAATACTTTTCATTTGAAAACAACTCCTTTTAGTAATTTCATATAATCTTCTATATTTGATTATATCACAAAAACTATGGTTTTCTTAAATTTATCACGTATGTTATCTCTATATAATTTTCCCCGGATTAAGTATTAGATTTGGATCAAGTGCTTTTTTGATTGCTCTCATCATTGTCCCTGTTACAGGGTCCATTTTCACATTATTTGTTTCAGGAACTTGCTTTATTGGAACTATTATTTTCATATAGACTTCTCCCTTCAAGTGGAATAAATAATATAGAAAAAGGAGATAGAACATCTCCTCATTTCATCATATTTAAAAAACTCTCTCCATTTTCCGGTTTTTCAACACCAAAATAATCTGCTATAGTAGCTCCTATATCTGATAAAGTCTTTCTTTCCCCTAACTTTACCGGTCTTAATTTTTTACCGTAAACCAATAGAAGCGCTTTTTCTCTTGTGTGATGATTATGCCCTATTGTGGGGTCATTACCGTGATCACCAGTTATAAATAAAATATCATCCCCCTTCATTTTATCAATAATTTGGGGTAGATAATCATCTACAAGTTTCAATTTTTCGGCGTATTTCTCTACGTCCTGTGAATGGCCTGCAAGGTCTGTTTCTTGTACATTTGCCATTATTAAACCATCAGATATGTTGTCTAACTTATTCAATAATATACTTAATACAGTTTCTGTATCAACACATGGATTATAATCTGCACCATCACAGTTTATAACATCTGCCGCCTTTCCAATAAGAGATACATCAAAACCATGCTTCTTCAAAATAGTTGTCACTTGGACATTTGGGCCTATTCCATATCCAAGATGTCTCACCATATAACCTTTATTATACACACCAGCTTTTGTACAGTTTATTCCAACGATATTATCCGATTTTTCTTCTACCGCATTTAATATATCATTTATTGTGATCCCTTTTCCTCCCAATGCAATAACTCTTCCAACTTTAACGTTATCTCTTACTATTTGTCCGATTTTCAATTCTTCTTCAAATGAAATATAATCCAAAGGAGCAGTAACATTGTAGTTTAAACCTATATCCGCTTCAATATTGTCTGCTATTGTTACAACACCATTTACCAATAAAAATGGGTGTTTAGAATCTGGTATAGTAACATCAAAGCCTGCTTTCTCTAACTCAGTTTTTACTTTGTCCATACACTCTTTAAAAGGCTGTACCAAAGCTTTTCTAGGCTTTGAACCAACAATCTCTTGATGCCCTTGAAAAGTATCTGCTCCTTCATGCTCTAAGTTTGAACATCCATAGCTTGCAATGGGATTACTAACCTTTTTTATATTCTTACTCTCAACTATAAGACCTGCTCCCATTAATTCTAAATTATTTAATCTGTAATTATCATTATATTCAGAAACATGTTTTAAAGTATTTGCTCCTATATCTTGCGGACGTACCTCAGGGACATCAGCCATTTCACCAACCCCAAGACTATCTATTACAAGAATTATTGCTCTCATTTATTATCCTTCTTTCTTAAATCCTTTAAAAGATTACCTTTTGAATCAAATATATACGTTAATTTTGGTTTCCCTGAAGATAACCCTTCAATAAGAGCTATTTTTGCTCTTGTTACAAATATTTGTGTTCTAAATGAATATATTACAGTGTCCCCGACGTTAACCTTTCTATTGTTTAAAAGTATAGTTCCATAATAGTCTATTGATTCCGGTGATAATTCTTCAACATCAAATATTCTATCTAAAATATCTTCAGGATTATTTGATACTAACGCATATTTAACATTCGACCTCGGGTAAAACCCGCCTCCATAGCAATAAGCTTTTTCATTGTTAATATGAGATATCTCAGATACATACACAATTGATGGTTTTTCAGGCTGTTTTGTATATGCATGTAAAGGAGTCGTCCCCAATAAAGCATGCCCCGGCTCTCCATGAGTAATACCATACTTATTTAAAAGCGGTATTGAACTACAGCATGTAGCACTGGGCCCATTTACCTGCCAGATTTCAATATCCATTTCATGCAATATTTCTTTTGCTTTTAAGAGGGTATATACATTGTGCGTTGGTGTAATTTCTTTCTTTTCGTAGTCATAAAGAAAACATGGAAATGATGTAATACCAGCAATTTTTATATTCTCTAATTTTAATATATGATGAACTGTTTCTTTTAATTTTCCAAGATATATACCACCTTCTTGACCGGGATATATTACATCATTTTCATCTATTACTCTTAATAATATATCTTGTGTAATTCCAAGCTCTTTTGCGCTATCTGATATTTCTTTTGCTTTTTCATATGAAAAACATGTTATAACCTCTGGTTTCATAAGCAAAGATAACTTAATATTGTTTTTTGGAACTTGCACTAAATGTCCTATATGACCTATATTAAGGCCGTTGTCGTACAACACCTTTGCCTCATCAAAGTCTACAGCTACGGCTTTATCAATTCCTGCCTTTTCAATGATTTTTGAAATAATAGGATTTCTTCCAAACTGTTTTGTCATATAATATAAATTAACATTATATTTTAAAGCAGTATCATTTATTAATTTTGCATTCTCATAAATACTATCAACATCCAACACATAAGTATTTGGTTCAATAACACCGTTTCTGTGTAATTTGGCAGCTTCTATAATAAGTTGTGGATTTCTTTCAATAACCATATTAAGAAACATTGCATCATCTCCTAAGCCAGACTTTTCTTTACAGCTTCTTTTAAAATTCTAATAACAGTATCAGCACCTGCCCTCATTGGATTAATGCGAATTACATAATTTTTCATATCCGGATTATTTTCAATAAAAGTTCCTGAAACCCTGTAAAACATAGCGCCAATTTCATATCTTGATTCAGAACCTACAGGATAAGGTACTGCTCCCATCTCTTCAGCGTATTTTAATACTTTTTCCGCAATTGGTTCTTCAAATTCTACTAATACAACTCTTGACTGTGCATTTGCTACATATGCCTTTTTTACCCCTTTTATTTCTCCATTATTAAGCCTCTTTGCTATTTCATCAACCTGCATTGCTTGTATTGCTAATGAAACCGGTGTGTATACAAGTGCCCTTAAAGTTTCCATTGCCTCAGGTCCTTGCACTTGGCTCCCACCTGAATAAGTTATTTTGCGAATTTCGTCTATAATATATTTTTTGCCTACTACACATCCAATTCCTTCCGGGCCCAACAATTTAAACATGGAAAATACTGAAACATCTGCTCCCAACTGAACACCTATATATGGAGTTTTCATAACTACATAATTTTCATCAGTAATAATAGGAACATTAGTTATAGATTTAATAACTTTTATTACTTTTTCAAGTTCATAACTGTCATCAGGTTTTTGTCTTGAATGTTGTATTAACACAGCATTAACTTTTGTATTTTTTAATATCTCAAATGAATCTAAATCATTCATGTTTACTTTTAAAAGCTTAAGGCCCATCATAGCCATAAGATTTTGTGTTGTAGGATATACGGGTGCGTCATGCACAAGTAATGTATTAAGAGGTTTTAATAAGCTATTAAAAACGAGTCTCATAGCCCCCGTCCCAGCACCTCTCACTAAAGCAGAGTCTTCTGCATCAAAAAATTTAGCAAGAACTCTCTCAACTTTCGCGGTGGTTTTAGGTCGTCCAAGCTCTAATGATACACCATAATCACCAGCTTCAAGTAATTCACGTCCCCGAAAAACTGATTGAATAATGTCTACCAATTTAAACTGCAAATTGATTGCTTCCTCTAAACTAATCTGTTTAATAGGATACGTAATCATTCTTTATCCTCCTAACTTATGGTTGGTAATAAAATGTCATTTAGCTGACATCTTATTACCAACCTTAACTTAAAACAAAATCATTTAATAATAGCTAGCAAATTCACTATTACTCCAACAATTATCGCTCCTATTGGTCCTACAGCCATCCTTACTAACGGTCTTTTTGCCGTTTCATTTAACAAATACAATCCAGCAACAACTAAATATCCCATTCCAGGTGCCATTTTATTTGCAGCCATCATAGAACCTACAATAATCGCTACTTCAAGTAGTTTAGTCATAGCATCTCTAATATTATCTGCTGCATTACGAATACCCGGATATTTATCAAAAATTTTTGCAAAAACAACTAGACTTAATGCTTCTAATATAATTACTATTGCCCCTAGAACTGCTGCTATTATCATATTAGGAGCTAACAAACCTGCTGTTGCAACAAAACCAAAACCATCTGTAACAAATGTTCCACTTGCTAATGAGGTTGTCCCTTTTAATGGAATAAATGATAACGCTCTCGAAATAGTAATACCTAGAGCTTCAGTTTTAAGCCCTTTGCTCATTGCTAATAAAGACTGAGGTCCTTCTGCTAATAAATACAAATTAACACCCATTCCATATAATGCTCCCATTATACCTATATAAATTATATTATTTTTTATATTCTGAACACGATTTCCAAAAAGAGACAAAACACTAACGGCACCAGAATTTTCATCCGATTTTTGCCTAATAGCATAAATCAATAAAATCAACATTCCTATCAATAATGCTATTCCATCGGGAGAAGCTAATTTAAGTTTCGCTGCTATTTCTCGTACTAATGTAATTATCGCTAATGAAAGTAATCCGTTTTTAAAACCATATTCAAAAGCTATTGCTAACGCAGGAAATGCAGCAAAAGCATAAATTACTGGATCCCCTAAATTTCCTAAGGGATCAAATATATTTACAGGTAGCATCTTCATGAGTTTTACAAAACCACCAAGACCCATTAATATAAATAGCCCATATATTCCACCTATCAATCCTGATAATATTACACCTATTAAACTTTCCTTATCTTTATACCACTCTTTAATCGGTTTTCCAGGGAAAAATGTTCCAATTATGTCTGTGCCTAAAAATATTGAATGTATTAAAATAATTGGTGACATTATTGAAAACGGTATCCCGAAACCTATAACTAATCCAAAACTCAAACCAAATGTTGTAGCTGCCAATTCAAATCTCGTCATTCTATTTTCCCTAAATTCAGGAAATATCGGTCTCACTGCATCATTAAAAATAGCTATTCCTCTATTTGCTAATATAGCAGCCCATGCACTAGTTAAAAATACTAAAATATACTTAAACATTTTTTCTTCCTCCAATCCCTATTTTTCTAAAATTGCGTTTACAATGTAAGGTACAGCTTTTTCAATATGGTCATTAGTAAAACCAAACGCTACTTTCCCTTCAGCTACTGCTTTTTTTACGTCGGCTTCCTGTGGGGGCTTACCAGGCATAGAGATAGTTACACATTTTTGAGCTGTTAATATAGCCATTGCCATAGCTAAAGCACCACCACCTCCTGTTGCACAAGCACCAACATAGTAATCTGCCTTTCCATTTTTCACAGCCATTGCAGCTTCAATATCTGATTTTATTTCAACACTTACTTTATCACCTCCTATCTCCTTTATCATTTGAGCAACTTTTTGCTTATCAACAGCTCCACCTACAACAAATCTTATCATGTACTTTTACCCCTTTCTAAAAGATTACACAAATGTAATAACACAAATCTTTTTTCGGATTCGGGTAATTTTATTTCTATCCTATCTTCTATATTTTGTAAAATACCAAGTGCTCTATAGTAATTAGGACAATTTTTAACTTCGTTAAAAAGTTCGTCATCTATTGTAGACTCCAATTTTTCTTCTTCTTTTAATCTTTTTATAGACATTGCTAAATGAGTTATAAACATCTCATAGTGTTCATCCTCAGTACAAATTTCATAATTTACTCTTAATTCCTCATCAATTTTTTTGATAGCTTCTCCAGTATCAAAATCGATCACACTACCTTGTACTAACAAATCTATTCTATTTATAATATTATTCTTCACTTAAGACCCTCCAAACATTATACAGTATTTTGTACCATAATATAAAGTTATTTTTTGACTCCTTCCAAAAATAATATATGAATAATTATAAATCAATATTCTGGAAATATTTTATTCAACAACACTTGTTCCTGAATCTTTATAACTTCTTCTTTATCAACAATTCTATTTATTATTTTATCAACACCCCAATTATCTCTTTTAACTACTAAAACAGCACGTGTATTATCTTCACTAATTTTTTTCGATTTTTCGCTTTTAAGCGGTTCATTTTTAATAGACAGTCCTCTGTCAACTATTTCATCATAGTTCCATACAGCTGCATCTATTTTTCCTTCCATTATATGAGGTATAATTTGATTATACGGTAATTCTATAAACTCTACATTCTTTCCCTCACATTCATAGTAAGTCAATATAAATTGGTCCAGCGAAGTTGGATCTATGGCAATCTTCATTCCATCTTCAATCGCATTTTTCGCATTATTTGAAAATATTATACGATGAGTACTTACGTTCGTATTTGGTCCAAAATCGACTACTATTTTTAAATTTTTACCAGATTCAATATACAATTTTGCTGCCAACATCGACATTATGGCAAAATCATATTTTCCATTCAACAATGCCTCTAACCTTCTTTCGCTTCCTCTCATGTATGCCATATTAAAAGGTATTTTCCCCTTTTCAAATACTTTATATAAACCTGTAGCTAACCCTTCGTATCTTTTTGAATACGGAAGAGGCATTACCCCTGAAACAATAGTAAGTCCCGCATATTCCCATAATTTTTTGTAGTCAATATTGTTTATATACGTACCTAAATGCCCTCGTGGCTCTAATTCAATTGCTTCATTATCTTCTAAATACTTTAAAGCAGTTTGTATTGTCCCACGCCCGAGGTCAAATTTTTTGGCGTATTCTCCTATCGTTTCAATTCTATCTCCACATTTTAAAGAAAGCATTTCTCGTGCCAACATCGTAACGGCAATTCCATTTTTAGTTAATAGATCCTTAATCATTCAATCACCCGGACAATATACAATATTTTGTACATTTATAATATAGCATTTTTATTCATCGGTGTCAATATGATTTCGAAAAATTTTTTTATAAAAGGCGGAAACTAATCCGCCTTTCAGTTTAGATAAAACTTCCTAATAAATTCAATTTCTCTTCAAATTTATTCTTAAGACTTATTTTCATTAAGCATTAATGCCTTTGCAATATAACCATTAGACCTATCTAAAAATTCTTTTGCTTTATTTTGATTAAGTCCTGTTAATATCATTAAAATGGTTAATTTAACATTATAATTAGTTTCATTAAGTATTTTTTCAATTACTTTTTCATCTGCATCCGTTGCTAATTTTACAATGCGTTTTGCTCTGTTAATTAATTTTTCATTTGTAGCTTTTACATCCACCATTAAATTGCTGTAAACTTTACCAAGTTTTATCATAGCACCTGTAGATAGCATATTTAATACCAATTTTTGTGCAGTTCCTGCTTTCATTCTGGTAGAACCCATAATTACTTCTGGCCCTACAACAGGCGCTATCATTATATCAACTATTTTTTTCATCTCACTATCCGGATTGCAGGATATCCCTATTGTATGTGCGCCAACCTCTTTAGCATATCTAAGCGCTCCTAAAACATAAGGCGTTCGGCCACTAGCTGCAATACCTACTACAACATCCTTACCTGACAAATTCTTTTTCTTTAAATCTTCTTTACCAAGGTCTTCTTTATCCTCCGCATCTTCTACTGACCTTCTTATTGCAACATCTCCACCTGCAATAATCCCTTGCACCATTTCTGGATCTACTCCAAAAGTTGGTGGACATTCGGATGCATCGAGAATTCCAAGCCTTCCACTTGTACCAGCACCAATGTATATAAGCCTTCCTCCTTGTTTTAATTTTTCTGCTATAATATCAACAGCTTTTGCTATATTAGGTATTTCTTTTTCAACAGCTATTGGAACTTTTTTATCTTCATTATTTATTTTTTTTAACATATCCTCTGTACTTAATCTATCAATATCAAGTGTATCAGGGTTTCTTCCTTCCGTTATAAGTTTATCTAAATCCATTGTATCAACCCTTTCTAAATTTAAATTTTGTCCCCGGTCTAATTAAATCTACCAATATATGTTCTTCTTCAGGTATATGTCCTACCACATTTACTCTTTCATCTTGAGGCATATCAATCAAACAAATATTAAGCTCTCCCGAATATCTTTTAAAACCGTAATTATCAATTGTAACACTGTATTTCTTTCTTTCAATGCAATTATACGGCTTTATTGCTTTCCCTATCTTTGCATAACCCCTTGACTCCTCTGATCTTATAATGTATTCAGAAGCATCAGACCTATTTGTATGAATACCAGCAAAAATTATGTCTTTCTCATAATCTGTTATATCCATAATAAGATTGATATTTAATTCAATCACATCTTTATTTATTGAGATAACATCTCTTATTTCATTTATAGATGCATATGCATCCCCAAAATATATGTCATCTATCAACCCAGAATAAATTAAATGTCTCGCTGCTGTGTAAGGTTTTATGTTTCTATGCATTTCAAGCGTCGGCAATCCCTCATATATTGGCCCTCTCCTACCTTCCAAAGAAGGAATAAATGCCGATACCTTAAGTCCGTAATTTTTTATCATCATTGTCTTTTCTTTAAAAAACTTATAGGAAAGACCTGTATACGGTTTAGGATAATAATTGTGGCAAGTTGTCAAATTACCTATGTTAGCCTTTAACCTTATCAAATTTTCTATTTCTTCTTTTGTTATTGTGCTGGCATTTAACTCTATTTTAATTCCGTATTTGTTGTTTGTCATTTCAGCTATTTCCTCTTCAGTAAAACCATAATCAAGTCTTAAACAATCTACTCCCAAATCATAAAAAGGTTTTAAATCTGTTATTGAGGAATTTAATATATTCATTGTTACAGGTGAAATATCAATAGTTAATTTCATATCTAGTAATTTAATATATTTAATTAAATCTTCAAATTCATTTAATTTTTTATCATATTCAACCTCAGGCATATGCATCGACGTAAAAACCATATTTATCCCATTGTCTTTTGCCATTTTTATATATTCTTTGTTCTTTTGATGTGGAAAGTCTTCTGTAGTATAAACCGAAATACCAACAGCCACCTCATTATCTCCTCCTAAAAAGGGGCAAAGCGCCCCTTTTTAATTGTATCAAACATTAAAAGTAAATGGTTGTGAATTTTCTATTTCTTCATCAACTGGATCTTCAAATCCTAACAGGTAGGTAGCTATAAATCCTGCAGTATACGATATCAATAATCCTAAAACATAATAAATAATTTTATTTGGCTCAATAAGAGCAGCCAAAGGTATACCGGATATACCCAATCCTCTTGCACCAACTACTTTAAAGGCCTCAAAGGCTCCTCCAAAAGCACCTCCTATACATGCCCCTATAAAAGGTCTACCAAGTGGTAATGTAACACCGTAAATCAATGGTTCTCCAATGCCGAGAATACCAACAAGTATTGAACCTTCTATAATTTTTTTAAGTTGTTTGCTCTTGGTCTTCACATATACTGCTAATGCAGCTCCAACTTGACCTGCTCCCGCCATCGCTAAAATAGGAAGTAATATAGTAACTCCTGTCGACTCAATTAATTGCACATGGATAGGTGTCAAACCCTGATGCAAACCTGTCATAACTAATGGTAAAAATGTACCAGCAAGTATAAATCCTGTAAATACACCAGCTTTTCCTGCAATTGCAACAGTTACTGCTTTGCCAATACCATCAGCTATATATCCGCCTAAAGGTTGTAATACATACAAAGTCGCAAAACCTGCTATCAAAATTGTAAGCAACGGAGTTGCAAGCAATTCTATACTGTTAGGCATTCTTTTCCTAATGTTTTTCTCAAGCCAACTTGCAAATGCTGCTGCAATTAAAACAGAAATAATTCCGCCTCTACCTACGACTAAAGCTTTCCCTCCAATTGTAATATTAGCTAATGCAGGGTTATAAATAATACCAGCAAGAATACCTCCAATTGTAGGAGAACCTCCAAATTCTTTAGCAGTATTCATACCTACCATAATACCCATATACGTAAAAATAGTACTGCCTAACAAACTTAACATAGCCAATAAATTTTTGTCTGCAATCCAATTAAATTTTGTCGCAACATTGGTAATGCCAAGTATTAAACCACCACCAATTAAACCTGGAATCAAAGGAATAAATATACTAGCAATCCTTCTCAATAGAAGTTTAAAAGGTGTTTGGTTTTTGGCACTAATTGCTGCTTTAACTTCTTCTGCTTTTCCAACTTTAGTACCACCTAGTATTTTTGATGCCTCACTTTCTACCTTGTTAGCAAGACCAGGTCCTACAATAACTTGTAACTCTCCACCCTCTTCATTGACTTTAATAACACCGTCAATTTTCCCCAAAGCTTCCCTGTTAACCTTGTCATAATCTTTGACAAGCACTCTTAATCTTGTCATGCAATTCGTGATTGATATGACATTTTCTTTTCCGCCCAACTCTTTAATAATTCCTTGAGCTATTTCTTTTTCTCTTGACATTCTTAATCCCCCTATCTTCAATTTAGTATTTAAATGGTAATGATAATTAAACATATGAATCTATATACTTACCTCCCACCTCCTTATATGTTGTATTGTTTCATAAATATGAAGTATTTATGAAAATTTGTTTCATATTGAAATAAATTAAATAACCGCCTCAATTACAACGGTCTGCCCAGCAGTCGCTTTACCTGTCATTTTTTTAAATTCTTTTATCCTATCCATATTAGTTACTACTATAGGGGAAACGAGTGATTTAGCTTTTGATTTTATTAAAGTTCTTTCTACCTTTAATAGTTTATCGCCAACTTTTACTTTATCACCTTCAGTTACAAACGTAACAAATCCTTCACCATTTAGTTTTACAGTATCAATTCCTACATGAATCATTACCTCAATTCCTTCTTTTGTCCTAATACCTATTGCATGTTTTGTAGGGAAAACAGCTGTTACAATACCATCAACAGGAGAAACAAATATATCGGCTTCAGGTATCACAGCAACACCATCTCCTATAAGTTTTTGAGCAAACACTTCATCTGGAACATCTACTATTTCTACCACATCTCCATCAACAGGTGCTTTAATTAATAGTTTATCAGTCTTTTTTAAATATATTAAACATACAAACCTCTCCTTCAGTATTTTCTTGATGAGACCGCTTCACTTGTATTTTCTAAATATTTTATTACCTCATCGTATTTCCTGCAGGCTATTATAGAAAACAATATATCTACTACATTAAGTTGTGCCATCCTTGATGCCATTGCACCACTTCTAAAGATTGCTTCAGTAGAATATACAAAAAGTTTTATATCTGAAACTTCTGTTATAGGTGAATTACCAAACCTTGTTATACAAATTGTTGTAGCACCCGAATTTTTAGCTATCCTTAAAGCGTCAACAGTATCTGCTGTTTGACCTGAATACGAAATACCAATTGCCACATCTCCTTGGCGAAGATTAGCCGCAGATGCAAGTTGCATGTGAGAATCACTGTATGCCGTACAAGATTTATTTATCCTCATAAATTTTTGCAACATATCTTGTGCAACAATAGCAGATGCTCCAACTCCATAAATGTCTATTTTATTGGCATTTAAAATAGCAATAACAGCTCTTTCTACTTCGTTTCTATCTAACATATCCATTGTTTTTTCTATTGAGTCCATATTATTTTTAGATATTTTCACAATTATGGTATTAATATCATCATCTATATTAACAAAACCTTGAATACTTTTTGTCTTATATGTGTAGTCTGCAGCAATTTTTATTTTTAAATCTTGATATCCTTTGTATCCGAGACTTTTGCAAAATCTCACAACACTTGCTTCACTGGTATTGCTGTTTTTTGCAAGTTCAGCTACAGATAAATCTGAAATCTTATCAGCATTTTCAATTATATACTCAGCAATTTTTCTTTCTGATGGTTTTAAATTATTAATAACTGCTCTAATTTTCTCTATATCTCCTGGCATGTTAATGTTTACACTCCTTTCTAGTTTATATTATACTACTTATGAAATAATATTTCAAGTATTTTTTATGGTTTTGTAATTTGGTTTCATAAAAGGTTAGTTGTATAATTAAATGCAACAAATAAAAAGGGAGATATTTTTGCTCTGGATATTAGGAATATAAAATGTTAAACTTAGTATAAGAAGATTTTTAAAGGGGTGTTTAATTATGCCTTTACCAAAAAGAGAGGATATTTATACTTATGAGGATTATTTAAACTGGCCAAATAATCAAAGAATAGAATTAATAAATGGGCAGGTTTATTTAATGACTCCTCCATCGACAATTCATCAAAGAATATCAAGAGAAATATTTACAAGCTTCGCTGTATATCTTAGAGGTAAGCAATGTGAAGTATTTAGTGCACCTTTTGGAGTAAGGTTTCCTTCTGGAAATGAGAAAAGTGATAAAGAAATAAAAACTGTTGTAGAACCCGATATCGTGGTAGTATGCGATAAGTCAAAGCTAGATGACGAAGGATGTAAAGGAGCTCCTGATTTAATTGTTGAAATTACATCACCTTCAACTGCAAGTAGAGATAAAATAGAAAAGTTTAATTTATACGAAAAGCATGGAGTAAAGGAATATTGGATAGTAGAGCCAGATAGTAAAGTTGTAAGTGTGTTTATTTTGCAGGAAAATTCCAGATATGGAAGGCCTAATGTATATACTGTAGGAAATAAAATTAAAGTTTCTATCTTTGAAGATCTAGAAATAGATTTGAAAGATGTATTTGCTTATTAAAACACCCGCATTATTATAGAAGCATTATTATAAAATCAGGGCTTTTTGTGCCCTGATTTTATACTGTCCTTTTTAATATTTCCTCTATAATCTCGTGAGATTTTAACGTACATTTTAATTCGTCATTTGCATAATTCCCTTCTAATACGTCCTTTAAAAAGCTTTTTACAGCAGTCTCAAAACCTCTTCTATAAGATATAGTATCCCAGCTTTCAAAATTATGCACATATATTTTGCCATTTTCCATTATTCTTATACTTTCCATGTCTTCCACAACTGCACTTTTGCCATGCCCGTGTATCTCTAACCTTTCATAATCTTTTCCACCATTTCTATGCATGACTCCTATCGCTGTAGAACTATTAGATTTTAATACTACTTCTATGGATTTTAATGAATCTCTTTCTTTTGAAATATTTACATCTATGTCATCAACATCTTTAACTATATAGCATAAAGTGTCTATTATATGAATGAAATCGTCATAAAGTGTAAACTTAACACTATTTTTGATGTCATTATTCCTATTTTTCACCATAATGCACAATTCAGGTTTTAAGCCTTCAAACAAAGCTAAGGCTTTTTGATACATAGGCGCATATCTTCTGTTAAAACCTACCTTCAAAATAAGAGATTTGTCCATAGCCAAATCTATAAGTTCTTTTGTCTTATCTATCTCTTCAGTTATAGGCTTATCAACATATACGTGAATACCGCTTTTTAGTAGTTCTTTTACTATTTCATAATGGCTATCTGTGGATGCATGTACAAAAGCACAATCTGGCTTTTGTTTTATCACAACGTCTATTTCTGTGTAAACATCACAACCATATCTTTCTTTATATTTTTGGAGCTTTTCTTTGTTTCTTCCAACAATACCTAATATATTTAGTTCATCTAAATTAAATATGAAAGGCAAATAGGCTTTATTAAAAATATTCCCTGGCCCTATAATAATTGCTTTTAATTTTCCCATGTCAACACCTCATATAATTAAAGTCCAGGATATGCAAACAATTCAGAAATAACAAGAGATACTGCTCCAATTGCCCCCGCATGGAATTGAAGTTTGGAAGTTTTTATTTTTACTTTATAATATCTATAAACAAGACTTTTTTCCTCTACTTCTTTTAAAACTTCATTTAAAATTAAGTCATCAGCTAAAGACAAAGTATTTCCAATAATTATAAGTTCAGGATTAAAAGTATTTATAATATTGACTACACCTACTCCTAATTTTCTTCCTATTTCTTTTAAAGCTTCTACCGCTATTTTGCTCCCTTTTCGCGCATAATCGATAATATCAATAGCACTCAGTGTATAAAAGTTATTTTTGTTTATATACTCATCAGACTTTCCCATCAGCAATTGTGTATTTATGTATTCAAGCAATGCTTTTTCTGAAGCATAATTTTCCCAACATCCTGTATTGCCACACCTACACTGATGGTCATGAATATCAATTGTCATATGTCCCATTTCTCCAGCAAGACCTACTGTGCCTCTGTATAACTCTCCATTAATTATTATTCCTGTACCAATACCAATTCCAGCACTCACATAAACAAGATTGTTATATTTAATCCCTGCTCCAAACCACTTTTCTCCTATAGCTCCTACATTTGCTTCATTATCTATGTGTACCTTAATTTTGAATTTATCTTCTATAATTTGTTTAAGAGGTACATTTTCCCATTTTAAATTTGGCGCTAATAATATACTGCCTTTCTTGTAATCCACAATGCCAGGAACACCAATCCCAATTCCTAAAATTCCTCTTATTGTTTCAGGAGCATTTGAGATTGCTTCATCAATCAATTCTATCAAACGTTCAATAATCGTTTGCTGGTTCTCGCCAATTTTTATATCTATTTTCTTTTCCCAAATAACATTTGCCATCAAATCAGTCAAGACAATTAGTATATAATTTACATCTAAATCAATGCCTATTATGCACCCAGCTTTGTTATTTATGCTTAATATGATTGGCTTCCTGCCACCTTTTGATTCTCCTGGCCCCTCTTCTTTCACAAACCCTTCGTTTATAAGTTCATCAACAAGGAAAGATACAGTTGACTTGTTTAAACCTGTAATGTGTGCAATATCCGCTCTTGAAACATTCCCCTTTTTTCTTATGGTATTGAGCACTATTGATTTATTTATTTGCTTAACTAATAATTGATCCGCTGTTATCATTTGTTCACCCTTCTATTTATATTGTTGTTTCTAGTGTGAATTATAACATATTAAATCTTAAAAGAAAATTGAAATAATTTTTTATTTTGTAGTTACCTTTTAATTATACAGCTAAGTTAGATATAAAGAGAGAACATTTCAACATTACTATGAAAAATGCTTTATCCCATCCCTTATCAGAGGGATTAGTTTCAATCTTCGATACCATCATCCAATATTACCTCTTTGTACCACAATGCACTGTCTTTTAATATTCTCTTTTGCGTCTCATAATCCACATAAACTATCCCAAATCTTTTTGAATATCCATGGGCCCATTCAAAATTGTCCATTAATGACCACACAAAGTATCCTTTTAAATTGCCTCCTTCTTCTATGAACTTTGCTGCCGCTTTTAAATGCTCTTTTATGTATTCTATTCTTTTATCGTCGTGTACTCGTCCATCCTCTGTCACTTCATCTTTAAATGCTGCTCCATTCTCTGTGATATACATAGGCAGTTTTGTATATTCTCTATCTAATCTCTTTAAAAGGTCATAAAAAGACTCTGGGCTTATCTCCCATCCCATCTCCGTCCTCTTACCTGGACCCGGTACATTCTCTGCCTTTAGCATGGAATCTTCGTTGTATTTTACAATACTTCTTGTATAATAATTGACTCCAAGAAAATCTATCGGAACACTTATAGTCTCTAAATCTCCTTCTTTTATAAAGTCAAATTCTCCAATTATTTTACTATATAATTCCATTATATCCTCTGGATAATTGCCTTTGAATATTGGATCTAAAAACCATCTGTTAGAAAATCCGTCAGCATATTGGGCTGCTAATTTGTCTTCTTCTTTTTCACTTGCAGGATATGCAGGGGTTAAGTTTAGTGTTATACCAATTTTACTCCCTTTTATATTCATTTCTCTGAAGGCTTTTACTGCTTCTCCATGGGAAAGTAGTATATGATGAGCTGCTATTAGTGCTTCTCTGTAATTTTTGTGCCCTGGCGCATGTTCTCCTATCCCATAGCTTAATATTGATGCACACCATGGCTCATTATGAGTTATCCATAGGGGTATCGCATCGCCTAATTCTTCAAATAGTTTCGTGGCGTATTCTACATACCATTTTATACTTTCCTTATTTAGCCAGCCTCCTCCTTTGTCATAAGCCCATTGGGGTAAATCCCAGTGATAAATTGTTGCAGCTGGTACTATATCTCTTTTCTGTAATTCATCTATTAACTTCTTGTAAAAGTCCATCCCTTTTGGATTGTATTTCCCTTCCTCAGGGAAAATTCTTGGCCATGCAATTGAAAATCTGTAAGCTTTTACTCCTATTTCTTTTAGTATCTCTACATCTTCTTTATAGCGGTGGTAATGGTCACAGGCTACATCTCCTGTGTGACCATTATATGTTTTTCCTTCTGTCTTTGAAAATGTGTCCCATATGGAAGGGGTCCTCCCATCTTCATTTACAGCTCCTTCAATTTGGTATGATGATGTAGCAGTTCCCCAAAGAAAATCTTTTGGAAATTTTATCAATATTATCACTCCTATCTCTATTATTTGACTTTCTATTTATTCTCTACCCTTACTTCCGTAATAAATTTTTTGGCTACTTTCTCTTTTTCTCCTACAATTTCAAAATAATCCCTTAGCCTTATATCTTCAGAAGAGCTCCCTATCATTACATCTACACGTCCTGGTTCTACCACATACTCCATATTCTCATCATAAAAACCCAGTTGTTCAATAGAAAGTTTGAAAATAACTGTCTTTTCTTCACCAGCATCTAAAGTAATGCGTTTAAACCCTTTAAGCTCTTTAACAGGCCTTGTAACACTTAAAGCTTCTTGATGTATATAAAGTTGAGCAACCTCATCTCCCTTTAACGGACCTGTATTTTTTATATCAACAGAGATTTCAACCATTCTGTCCTCTAAAGAAACTTTTTTATTAGAAATGTTAAGATTAGTGTATGAAAACTTTGTATAACTAAGGCCATAACCAAATGGATATAAAGGCTTTGTGCTTAATTCTACATAGTCTCCTTTCCAATGAGTGCGTCCTCCAGAAGGTTTATGATAATAATACACTGGTAACTGCCCTACAGATCGAGGAATAGAAATTGGTAATTTACCTCCAGGATTATAGTCACCAAAAATCACATCTGCAATAGCTCTTCCCCCTCTTCACCAGGTAACCAAGCTTCAATAATTGCTGGAATTTTTTCGGCTATCCAAGAAATAGACATTGGTCTTCCATTTATAAGTACCACTATTACTGGTGTACCAGTTTCATAAACTGCTTTTATCAGCTCTTTTTGTACACCCGGCAAATTAAGGTCTGCCCGATCTCTTGATTCACCAGAAGTACATCCATCTGTTAGCCCTGATTTATCTCCTACTACTACAACAGCAACATCAGCCTGTTTTGCAATCTCAACCGCTTCTTTAAAACCATCCTTACTATTGTTAAGAACATCGCAGCCTTTTGCATATAAAACTTCTGTATTAGAAGAAACTTTTGCCTTAATTCCCTGTAGCACAGTTACAATAGGTACATAAATATCTTTTGCTTCTAAGCTTTCTGGCAAAGGTGTATTAAAAACATTGTCTGTCTCTCTCATTTCAAGTAATGATTCAATATGACAAGGATATGCATAATCACCAATCATATTGCGAATACTATCAGCATTGGGGCCAATAACTGCAATAGATTTCAAATCTTTCTTTAAAGGCAGCAAATTATTTTCATTTTTCAACAATACTATAGACTCCTGCGCTATTTTATAAGCTAGTTCTCGTTGTTCATTTGTATCAAAAATCTCAACAGCCTTTTCTTCGTTTACATAAGGATTCTCAAATAACCCTAATTCAAATTTTATTTTTAAAACTCTCTTTACAGCTTCATTTACAAAATCTATATCAATCTCACCACTTTCAATTAACTCTCTAAGCGGCAAGCCATAACAGTCAGTGCTTGGTAATTCCACATCAACACCAGCCTCTAAAGCCAATTTTGCAGCTCCCTTTTTATCTGATGCCACATGATGGTACTCGTAAAGCTGGTTTATAGCAAAGTAATCAGATACTATAATTCCCTCGAAACCCCAATCTTTACGTAAAATATCGTTTAACAATTTTTTTGATTTGTGACACGGTACCCCATCAAGTTCGTGGTATCCCGGCATAATCGAACTTAATTTCGCCTCTTTTACCGCCGCCTCAAAAGGATAAAGAAAAACTTCTCTAAGCTCCCTTTCTGGAATATGAGCAGGAGCCCAATTCATACCTCCTTCTGAATTTCCATATCCCACAAAATGTTTTCCTGTAGCTACAATGCCTTCCTTTAAACTTTCAGCTTGAAGCCCACGAATATATGAAACACCCATGCTCATTACTAAATAAGGATCTTCCCCAAATGTTTCTTCTGTTCTTCCCCATCTTGGATCTCTTGTAACATCCAATAAAGGTGCAAGAGCCTGCCGAGCTCCAACAGCTTTCATCTGTTCTCTAATCACAGAAGCCATTTTTTCAACAAGTTTGGGATTCCAAGTACTTGCCACACCTATAGTTTGAGGGAAAATAGTAGCCCCTTTAGCCATATAGCCACTACAAGACTCTTCATGAATCAAAGCGGGTATACCAAGTCTTGTATTTTCAATTAAAAATTTCTGAATCTGATTTGCTATCCTCACTGTCTCACGTGGTGATAAATTACTTGCTCCACCAAGGCGGGTAATCTGGCCTATTCCATATGACATCAATTTTTTAGCTTTATCAAAAGAAAATTTCATATCATCTAATATTTCATATACCCAAATACTATTTAATTGTTCTACTTTTTCTTCTATAGTCATTTGATGTAATAAATCTTCTACTCTTTTTTCTACTGATTGAGTGGAATCTAAATATAATGGCTTCATTTAAAAATCCCCCTTTTGCTTTTATTTTTTTACTCTTTTATAGCTCCCATTGCAATTCCGCTTACAATATATTTTGAAAATATAGCATAAACTATTATAATAGGAATCATCGTGATTGCAAGACCAAGGTATATTGCTCCATATTCTGTCCTGTACATGTCTCCTCTTAATAATTTAACAACCATGGGAAGAGTGTACTTTTCAACTTTTGAAATTAACATAAATGGGGTAAAAAAGTTATTCCAGGAGGCAACAAAAGATAAAATTCCCATCGTAAAAGCACCAGGCTTTGCTATAGGTAAAATAATTCTATGAAAAATCCCCAGTTCTCCACTTCCTTCGATACGTGCAGCTTCTATTAAATCCTTTACTATCGTAGATTCTAAATATTGTAGTGCAAAAAACACCATTGGAGGTGAGGCAATAGCTGGAATAATTAATGGAATATAACTATTTAATAGTTTTAAAGATGCCATATATTTATAAAATCCAATTATTGGCACTAATTGAGTTGGAACAATTGTCAAAAGTACAACAATATTATATAATATTTTTTTCCATTTAAAATCATATACATGAATTGCATAAGCCGTCATCATTGAAAAATAAACGGTTAAAAAAGTGACAGGAACAGATATAATAAGGCTGTTTAAGAAGCCTCGCCATATGTTTACTCCCATACCCGTAAGATGATTCCAATTTATTACTAGATTATTACTTGGCAGCAAACTAACTCCTTGTTGTATTTCAGGTGTGGAACGCGTAGCATTAACAAGCAAAAGCCATATAGGTAAAATAGCAAGTAAGAAAAGTATAATTAAAAAGATATACACTCCTATTTTTATAAATTTCATTCGAAGTTTATAACTCATAGTCCCATCCTTTCTTTTTTATCTTTATTCTTTCTCTTTTAGCAGCCTTATTATAATAAACGCTGCAGCAGCAGTTATAAGAAAAATCATAACTCCAACAGATGCAGCAGCTCCAATATAGCCATCGCCACTTGAAAATTTCATATACATCAAGACGCTCATTGTTCTTATAGCTCCATCAGGCGCTCCTGTACCGTCAGTTAATAAATAAGGTATATCAAACATCTGCATTCCACCTGATAACGAAGTTACAAGTACATATATTAGAACCGGTTTTAAAAGAGGAAGAGTAATTTTAGTAAACATTTGCCATGAATTGGCACCATCCACTAGAGCTGATTCGTAATATGAAGGTGAAATCGAAGATAACCCTGCCATTAGAAAGATTATTGTTACTCCATACCACATCCACCATTGAATAAACGCTACAATAAGCTGGGTCCAAGTAGTACTTCTAAAAAAGTCAAAAGCTTCTTTTAAAATTCCTGTACGAACTGCTATCTGATTTACAGGTCCATATAGAGAGAAAAAATTATAAAAAAGTGCAGCTACAGCAACTGGCATAAGTATATTTGGCAAGTAATAAATTGTTCTCCATAAACCAATAAATTTAATTTTTAACCTATTATTAACAAACCAGATAGCCAAAAGCATAGCAATACCTAATTGGGGAATAAAATTTATAAGCCAAATTTTCCAAGTATTTATTGCCGATTTTAAAAAATAGCTATCAGAAAATAATTGTTTAAAATTTGCAAATCCAACAAAGTGATATGACGAATTCATTAGAGTCATATCTGTTAAACTTAAATAGAAAGTATAAAGAAGTGGATAGAGATTAAAAGCTAAAAAGATAACTATAAATGGTAAAGTAAAAATATAACCATAATAGTTTTTATTAATCTTACTTTTCGACTTTAAATTAACAGCTTCCATATTTGTATTCCCTCACTTTTATAAAATTTACTAAGAAACCTAGAGAAAATGCCAACAAAACGTTAGCATTTTCTCTAGCTAATATATCAATTAACTTGAACATTGGGAAGAGCATTTTTAACATTGTCTTTAAATTGCTTTACCGCTTCCTCTTTACTTACTTTACCAGAAGCGTAAGCATCCAACGGATCCCATAATGCACGTTGAATCACATCATCCGTGCCTTGAATATTTTTGAGAGTATTAGCAAGATCAATGCGTTTTGCTGCTTCTGCAAATACTTCATAAGGATTTTGTCCACCAACAAATTTACTTGCAGGAGCATCTTTCATTTGAGGTATTAATTCTTCTACTACTTTTTTGCTAGACACAAAGTCTCCAGCTGGCTGTTTTAAATCGTTGCCAACGCTTGGATCTATCTTCTTTAGGTATTCATTCGTGTAAACACCTAGTGCCCAATTTTTCAATGTTTCCTCATTCAAAGTAGCAAATTTTATAAATTCCTTTGCTAATTCTATATTCTTGCTGTCCTTAGGTACTCCAAACCAAGTGCCTCCCCATTGATATGGTAAAGGCCCTGGGATAAGAGCCCAATCGCCTGAAGTATCATGCCCTACTGTTTTACCTTCCTTGTTTTGTTTTGCTACAGCATTAGGTTGCAATACGTATGACAATCCCCATGTTGGCAGAAAATATGCAAAAACTTGTTTTGGATTACCTTTTGCATCCACTAACGAATCGTTCATGCCAGCAAACCAGCTTTCCGACCATTGTTGCGTTTGCGCTTCATATCCGTTTTGTCTAAACAATTTGGCAATATCAAATAATTTATCAATTTGTGGATCTATAACCAATTTATTATTTACTATCCATGGCTGTGACCTATTTGCAAAGAATAAATTTCCAAAGTCAGCTGTAGAAGCTACCATGTAAGTATTGCCATTAGACTTTTCTTTTACGATTTTTGCTGCTTCTGCAAATTTGTCAATGTTAGACATTAGTTCTTGAATCTTTGCAGGATCATCCGTTCCAAAGTATAATTTTGCAAGACTTCTACGATAATACATAACGCCAGGAGTAGCCTGATAAGAATAAGCTTTTATCACACCATTTTGATCCGTACCCATATCTATAGTAAATTGATAAGTCTCTAACTTTTTTGCTTCAGGAAGTAAATCAGATATGTCAGCCAAATAATTACTTTCCACAAAACTTCTCACAAAGCTTGCTTCCAGAGCAACAACATCTGGAACATCTCCCGACTGTAATGCAGATTTAAGTTTTAATTGATATTCCCCCTCTGTCATTGGAATCATAGTAAACTCTATTTTCACATCTGGATGTTTCTCTTTAAAAGCTGTTGCGAAAACCTTTGCTTCATTAGTAAAAGACCAAATTTTTAATACTTTTTCTTTTGACTGAACTGACCCAGATTGTCCCGTTTGACTATTTTGTCCGCATCCCGATAACAGCCCAACCACCATAATCACAATTGTAATTAAAGCAATGATTTTCCTCATTCTTTTCACCCTCCTGAATTTGTACTATGAAAATTTTATTATTATTTTTAATTTAACAATTTTTTTGATTTTATCTCACCTCCCTTTAACATTTCCCTTTAATATTGTGTTTTTAATTTTACAAGTTTATTTTTCGAAATTAATTTATACTGGCTATTTCCCTAAACCTATCTTTAAGGGCCTTATACAAACCTCTATAAATCTGATATATTTCATTATATTTACTTACATTTTCTCCTATTGGGTAAACACTGTCAGTCACTTTGATGAGTTTGCTACACGCCTCTTCAACATCTTTAAATACCTCATATCCTACAGCCGCCATTATTGCTGCGCCAAAAGCTGGTCCTTCAGTCGCATTTACCATGTCTACTCTGACACCAAAAATGTCTGCAAGTATTTGTCTCCACAGCACACTTTTTGCACCGCCACCGCTTACTCTGACTTCATTTACCGGTATATTGAGTTCTTTTATTATCTCAAGTGAATCTCTAACCCCAAATGCTACACCTTCAAGTATTGATCTTGTCATATGCCCTCTATTGTGTGTCATGTTTAATCCTATAAAACTTCCTCTTGCGTAGGGGTCACTGTATGGAGTTCTTTCCCCCATTAGATAGGGTAAAAATATTAGTCCGCCGCTACCTGGTGCTACTTTCTCTGCTTCTTCTATAAGTTTTTCATATGTTATAGAAGAACCATTGAAATTGTTTATGTTGTCCACCCACCACTTTAAACAAGCAGCTGCTGAAAGCATTACTCCCATTACATGCCATTTGCCATTGGCGTGACAGAAAGAGTGTAACCTATTTTCTCCATCTACCACATATTTATCTTGACTCGCAAATACAACTCCTGAAGTGCCAAGTGCAACTGATACTATGCCACTTTTTACTGTTCCTGTCCCTACTGCTCCACTGGCTTGGTCTCCTCCTCCGCCTACAACTATTGTTCCTTCTTTTAATCCTGTTAAATCAGCTACGTCTTTTGTGACATATCCAGTTACCTCCGTAGATTCATAACATTTTGGCATCCAATTATAAGGTATGTCTAATGCATCTAGCATCTCTTTTGACCATTTTCTATTTTCTACATCAAATAACAATGTACCTGATGCATCTGATACATCTGTTGCATATTCATTTGTCAATTTAAATCTGATGTAATCTTTAGGCAAAAGTATATGATGAATCTTTTTATATACATCAGGGCGATGTTTTCTTACCCATAATATCTTTGGGGCTGTAAATCCGGTTAATGCTTTGTTCCCTGTGTATTTTGTCAATCTTTCTTTGCCTAATGTTTGGGTAATATAATCACATTCCTCTTGCGTCCTTTGGTCATTCCAAAGTATAGCAGGCATTAGTACATTGTTGTTCTCATCTAAAAGTACAAGCCCATGCATTTGACCACTTAAACCTATGCCTTTTATATCATCATTTTTTACACCAGTTTTAATTATTAACTCACGTATGCCATCTTTTGTGGCATTCCACCAGTCTTCAGGATTTTGTTCTGACCACCCAGCTTGGGGATAATATGCTGGGTATTCTTTGGATATGCTCCCTATGACATTTCCATTCTCCTCTATTAAAATTATCTTTACAGCTGATGTACCCAAATCTATCCCAAGAAAATACATATTTTAGCCCTCCGTCATTCACTAAATAAATACTGATTTAATACTGCCTCTAACAACTCTTGCTTGCCTGATTTGTTCTCAATCTTTGGATTGTTTAATGCATATTCTTCAAGAGTTTTAAAGTTCGCTTTTCCACTTACTATCTCTGCTCCTATGCCTTCTCGATAACTTTTGTATCTTTCTTCTATAAAGCTATCAAATACACCATCTTTAACAAGCTTATACGCTACTTTAAATCCTTTTGCAAAAGCATCCATTCCTGCAATATGCCCTAAAAATAGGTCTTCTGGTTCAAATGAAGCACGTCTTACTTTCGCATCAAAATTAAGCCCACCTTTGTCAAAACCACCCATCTTAATGACTTCATACATTGCAAGGGTTGTCATTCGTATGTCTGTCGGAAATTGGTCTGTATCCCATCCTAAAAGCATATCTCCCATATTTGCATCTATAGAGCCTAACATATTGTTAATTCTTGCATATCTTAATTCATGTTGAAAGTCATGTCCTGCAAGTGTGGCATGGTTTGCTTCTATGTTTAATTTGAAGTATTTATCAAGGTCATATTTCTTCAAAAATGCATATACGTTCGCTGCGTCAAAATCATATTGGTGTTTTGTCGGTTCCTTTGGTTTTGGCTCAATTAAAAGCTGCCCTTCAAATCCTATCTCTTTTGCATATTCTACTGCCATGTGCAAAAATCTTGCGAGGTTATCAAGTTCCAATTCCATATCTGTATTGAGTAGTGTTTCATATCCTTCTCTTCCGCCCCAAAATACATAGTTCTGTCCTCCAAGTTCTTTTGTTATTTCAAGTGCTTTTTTTACTTGGGCTGCTGCATATGCAAATACATCTGCATTACAGGAAGTTGCTGCTCCATGTACAAATCTCGGATTTGAAAAAAGATTTGCTGTACCCCATAATACTTTTGTTTTGCTCGTCTTTAAATAATCTTTAATCATTGCAACTATTGTATCTAAATTTTTGTTCGTCTCTCTTAAATTCTCCCCTTCTGGAGCTATATCTCTGTCATGAAAACAGAAAAACGGTACGTCAAGCTTTTCAAAAAATTCAAAAGCTGCCTCTACCCTCGCCTTAGCAATATCCATAGGATCACTTAGATGATTCCATGGTCTTTGCATTGTAGGTGCTCCAAATGGATCTGTCCCATTGGCTGTAAATGTATGCCAGTACGCTACTGAAAAACGCAAGTGTTCTTTTAAAGGTTTTCCATCTATTATTTCATCAGGATTGTAAAATTTAAATGCATATGGGTTGTTTGACTTTGGTCCTTCGTATTTTATTTGTGGTACATTTTTGAAGTATTCCATGTCATTTTCCTCCTTTTTGAAAATATAATTATTTAAAACTTTGCTCCAAGTGCTTTATATACTTCTTTATAAGCTTTTACAGCATCTTTAGTTTTTTTCGCTTCATATAGACGCTCTGTATTTATTTTGGAAGCTAAATCATATATAAATTCCCAGTGTATCACACTTTCTTTAACAGCTTCTATCGCATCTTCTGTATAGGGTAAAAGGTCAAAACCTATTCTCTCGCCATTTTTGCCATAACCAATAAGTTGTAATTCTTTAGCAAGTTCTAATGTCTCCATAAATCGTAAGGCACCAACCATATTATCGTCGTCAAATGTTCCCCATCCACTGTTTGCATGATGATGGCCTAATTTATTTTCCATTGCAAGCAGCCTTGCATATTCGGCTAAATTTTCGCCATTCATGATAAGATGTTGCCAATCCATGTTGACTTTTAAATTGCTGGTATCTACTCCCCTTTCTTTAACTTTATTGATAACATATAGTGTCATACCTATGCTTCTCATAGCCACTTTCATGGCAGGTTCACTGTTTTTATGCTCAAGAAATATAGTAACTCCTTTTTTATTTGCATGTTCTGTAAGAATGGCAATTGCATCTATGAAGTCATTCCACATCTTTTCATAATCTGCCTGAAAAGGATAATTATATCCTTCACCACCAGGCCAAATTATAAAATTGGCACCAGCTGAAGACGCTAAGTCTATACCATCTTTAGCAATGTTTATAGCTTCCTTGCGTATTTCAGGAAAAGGATTTACTAAAGAACCTAAAGAATATTTAGGATTTGTATGATGACCAAGTGCTATGCAATATATGTCCTTTCCTTCGCTGGCTAATATTTCTTTTATACTGTCTACATTATCCTCATTTATCTCATTTGGGTAATGGTATTCATATCCGTCAATAAAATCCCCTAATCCCTTGAGAACTCTTTCTGTCCTTGCTTCCATTGTCTCATTTGAAAGCTCCTTGTGGTATCCTGCAGGAACGAATCTTGTAGCAGCAGGGCCAAATGCCCATATTCCAACACTGTTTTTTAATTTTCTTTTCATTTATATAACCACTCCAATAGTTTATTGACTCAACAAACTTATATTATATATATTCTACACTGATTCAAAAAATCCTTCTTTTTTGACCAAAAAATTTTAAAAAAATAATTGGTAATTTATTGAGCTATTGTAAAAAATAAAGCCATGGAGTGTTATATAAATCTCCAATGGCTTTATTCATCTCACTTTCTTAGAATCTACATTTTTATCTCGAATTTCTTAATGTCTGTATTTTTGCCGCAAACAGCCAATACATCACCTTCATCAACCACATAGTCCGGTCCTGGTGATAGTATAATCTCATCATTCAACTTTTTTGCCGCTATGACATTTAATCCATATTTTTCTCTCATGTTTATATCCCTTAATGTTTTATGAAACCACTCTTCAATTGGAAGAATTTCTGCTATGCTGTATTCCTTAGAAAACTCAATAAGATCTAATAAATTGCTTGAAAAAACATTTCTGGCGACCCTTATACCCATATCTTTTTCGGGCATAACAACCCTGTCTGCTCCAACCTTGTAAAGAACCCTCGCGTGTAATTCATTGTGAGCTTTTGCTATTACGTATTTTACCCCCAATTCTTTCACAAGCATTGTTACCATAATACTTGATTCCATATTCTTTCCTATAGCGACTATGGCCACATCAAAATTTTTCACACCTAGAGACTTAAGTACATTTTCATCAGTAGCATCAGCACGCACTGCATGTGTTACCAAGCCATTCATAGATTGCACCAATTCTTCATCTTCATCTATAACCAGTACGTCATTGCCCATTTCATATAAAGTCTTAGCCAAACTTATGCCAAAGCTTCCTAATCCGATAACAATAAACTGTTTCACATTCTCACCTCTGTTTTAGCCTACCATAATTTTTTCTTCAGCATATTTTATTATAGGTTTAGGCCTTCTCTGCCTTTTTGCCAATGCCAACGCCAATGTTAAAGGACCAACTCTGCCAGTATACATTGTAAATATTATAATAATTCTGCCAACTGTAGTCAATTCAGGGGTAAGCCCGAGTGATAGTCCTACAGTTCCAAAAGCTGAGATTGTCTCGTACAATATAGTCAAAAAGTCGGATGTTTCAGTAATAGATAAAACCATAGTCACGGAGAAAATAATAAAAACGCTTATAAAAGATATAGCTACAGCTTTATAGACTATGTTTCTGCTAATAGTGCGCTTATAAAGTACTGTCTCTTCTTCACCTTTTATAACTGATAACACAGTATATAGTATAACCGCAAAAGTAGTTGTCTTGATACCTCCACCTGTTCCAGCTGGAGAAGCTCCAATAAACATAAGTATTATTGTCAAAAATTTAGACGCTATAGTCATGTCAGAAAGCGATAACGTATTAAAACCAGCTGTTCTGGGTGTCACAGCTTGAAATAATGATGCAAGTATCTTTGTAGGAAAATCTAATGGTTTTAATGTTTTTGGATTATTGTATTCAAATAAAAATATAAGCAGTGTGCCGATAGCAATTAAAAACAATGTCATAGTTATAACAATTTTTGAATGCAGTGTAAATTTGTTAAAATGTCTATGTTCGTATATATCAAGCAAAACGTAAAATCCTAACCCGCCAAATATTATCAAACCCATTATGACCAGGTTTACCACCCAGTCAGAAACATAACCCGTTAGACTCCTAAAATTACCCATAAGATCAAAGCCAGCATTATTAAATGCAGAAATAGAATGGAACAAGCCGTAATACACTGCTTTTTTTAATCCCATCTGCGGTAAAAATCTCAAAGTCAATATAATTGCGCCAATGCTTTCAAATAAAAAAGAAACCATTAGTATATACTTGGCAAATTTCACAATGCCTCCAAGACTATTTGTATTGAAAGCTTCTTGCATCACCAATCTCTCTTTAAAGGTAATTCTCCTACCAAGGATCAATGCGAAAAGCGTTGACATGGTCATAATACCTAAACCGCCAACTTGTATCAGCAGCATTATCACTATCTGCCCAAAAGTAGACCAATAAGTTTTCGTGTCAACAACGGTAAGGCCAGTAACACATGTAGCTGAGGTAGCCGTAAAAAGCGCAGTTAAAAAATCTGCCCCTTCTCCACTTTTAGTTGCCACAGGTAACATTAGTAATAAAGTTCCAATTAATATAATAGCTGCAAATCCTAAAGCAAGTACTTGAGTAGGTGTCAGTTTTATTTTTATTATAAAAAATCACCTTCCTATAGAGAAAAAAACCATTGAGGTCTTTATAATCGGTTTCACTGATAAAATGCCTAAAACAAAAAATTTTTAACGTCTAAATTATAACAAATTACTGTCATCGAGTCAATCATTCTACTTCCCTTGAGATAGTATTCCTTTTAGTTATAAAGCCATGGATAAGTTGCTCCATGGCTTTAATAAAATTTTATATTAAACATATTCATAAATTATTACACCTTTAACAACTCTATTTACTCTTCCTTCAGGGTTTGGATTGTCAGGTGTTATTCCTAAATTCAAAGATTTATAAAAAGCTAGCATTTGTGCATAAATAATGTACAAAGGCGTTAAAAAAGCTTCTTCTACATTGGTAAAATCTTGTCCCAATTTGAATATATAATCTATTCCATCTATTTGTAAATCTTCCGGCAGAAAAGCCATTAATTTTCTTTGTCCTGCTTCGTTTGCTATCTCTTTTATGAGGTCTAAATCGTATTTTTGTGTATAAGGATTGTTTGATACAAAAAATCCTAAAAGTGTTTTATCATTTATCACAGATTTAGGGCCATGTCTAAATCCTAAAGGGGTGTTAAAATTAGTATTGACTTCTCCTCGTGATAATTCTAAAGATTTTAATGCAGCTTCTGCAGCACATCCTTTTAAGTTGCCACTGCCCAAGTATATCAATCTGTCATAGTCATTTTTTGATATTTCTTCTATTATCCTCGTCTCTTCTTCTATTATTCTCTCTGCTTCTTTTGCTAATTTTTCAAAGAGGTCTTTTTTGCTCTCAATTTGTTCTATGTGTGGCAGCATTAAATCTGTTAAAAGCATACATGTGAAACTACTTGTCATTGCAAAACCTTCATCATTTGCTTCTTCAGGCATAAATATGTTTAAACAATTTTTCTTGTCAATTGTGCTTTTTGCCATTTTGCCATCTTTATTGCAGGTGATGTTTAGAAAGTAAACATCTTTTATAATTTTTTCTGCTAACTCTATTGTAGCCATACTTTCTGGACTGTCGCCAGACCTTCCATGGGAAATTAAAAGAGTAGGTTTGTCTTTAAAGAAGAAGTTTTGAGGTGATGCAACAATATCTGTAGTATCAATTGCTTCTACGTCTAAGCCAAGCATTCTCCTTAGATAGCCTTCACTGCTATAGCCAACATATGCAGATGTTCCTGCACCAGTTAGTATGATTTTTAAATCTTTTAATTGTAATATTGGGTTTAAAAATTCGGCAATTTCTCTTTTTTGATTTAAAAGAATATTAAAAAGTTCTCTCCATAATCGCGGCTGCTGATTTATTTCTTTCGCTGTAGCATAGCCTTTCCTTTCTTTTAATTGTTCTTCGCTGTAACCTAATAACATGTCCATACCCCCTGTTTTTATTTTAAAGTTTTTGTACTTTGACATTATTTTTTAGATATTCTACGTCTTCAATCGTCACATATCCTGTCTTGTAATACATGGCATTTACCGCACCACATGCAGTTGCTAATATCGCAGCATCAACAATATCAAATCCTCTTTTTATGCCTACTGCCATACCTGCAACATATGAGTCCCCTGAGCCCACAGGACTTGCTACTTTTATTTGAGGTGGTATAAGTCTAAATACTCCCTCCTCACATGCAACAATAGAACCTTCACTGCCTAAAGATATTGACACAATTGGTATTCCTAATTGATTGAGCTCTAAAGCTGCTTTTTTGATTTCTTCAATATCCCCCAATTCTTTATTAAGCAGTTTTTCTACTTCTTCTTTGTTAGGTTTAATCATAAATGGTTTTGCTCTAATGGCTTTTGATAAGTATGCACCGCTCGTATCTAAAATTAGTTTGGCACCGTTTTGCTTTGAGATATTTATTAGTTCTACATAGATATCTTCAGGAACACCAGAAGGTGCACTTCCAGAGGCTGTTATGATATTGCAGCTCTTTGATAGTTCATTAAAATTGTCTAAAAATTTTTCTACATGCTCCTGAGACACATAAGGTCCCTTTTCCAAGATTTCCGTCTGAGTTTTTGATACAGGATCTAAAATTGCTATACAGGTACGAGTCTCTCCTTCTATTTTGATAAAGCTACATTTGACACCTATTTTGTTAAGCTCTTCTTCTATGAATTCTCCCGATTTACCGCCTAAAAATCCTGTTGCTGTTACCTCTTCTCCTAATGTTTTTATAACCTTTGTTACATTGATTCCCTTGCCACCTGCCACACTGTTTTCTTCCTGGGCTCTGAAAATTTTGCCCACTTGAAAATTGTCTACTCTGTAACTTCTGTCAACTGAGGGATTTAAAGTGACTGTCAATATCATGCTCTTTCACCACAGCCAAAAAGTTTTATTTTTTCTTTTACGACTTCTTCTATCGCTCTTTCTCCAGGTGCAAGGAATTTTCTTGGATCGCTCTCATCTGGGTTATTTTTAAATACTTCTTTTATTGCATTTGCAAAAGGAATTTTTAATTCTGTAGCAATGTTTAATTTGCATATACCCAGCGCTATAGCTTTTTTTACCAACTCATCAGGAACTCCTGATGCACCATGAAGTACCAATGGAATGTCTACTAAGTTCGCTATTTCTTTTAACCTTTCAAAGTCAAGTTTTACTTCTCCTTTGTACATCCCATGGGCCGTGCCAATTGCTATAGCTAATGAGTCAACTCCTGTCTTCTCTACAAAATCTGCTGCCATTTTGGGATCTGTAAATGCACTTTTATCTTCTTTCACGTACATATCATCTTCTACACCTACTATACTCCCAAGCTCTGCTTCTACAGTCACACCTGCTGCATGAGCTACTTCGACAACTTTTTTTGTCAGTTCGATATTTTTTTCGTAGGGAAGGGCAGAGCCGTCAATCATTACTGAAGTGTAACCTGCTCTTATGCATTTTACAACGAGGTCAAAGGAATTGCCGTGGTCTAAATGTAGTGCTATTGGTATGTCATATTTTTCTGATGCGACTTTTGCCATTGCAGCTATATAGTCTTCTCCCGCATGTTTTATTGTACCCGGTGTTGTCTGTAAAATTAAAGGTGACCTCATTTCATATGCAGCTTTTACAACCGCTTTTAATGTTTCAAGGTTGTGTATGTTAAAGGCTCCTACTGCATATTTGTTTTCCTTTGCATCTTCAAGCATCTTTTTTGTATTGACTAATGACACTTTGTTCACCACCTATTCAAACTCAGTATAAAACCACTTAATATATTTTAAATATTGAACCTTATTTAAACTGTTTTAAAAACTATTCTGCACCAGGCATTTAAAGCCCCCAGTGCAGAATAATAATCTCTCTTAAATAATCTCTCTTAAATACCCTCTCTCATTTTTTCTGTTTCTTCATCATCTTTATAATGTTCATTATACTGCGTAAAATTTAATACACTATTTTTAGTAGTTTTCACAGCAAGCTTAGCCAACTCATCAACTGGCAATTTATCCTTTTGCAAAACAACTTCTAATAGAGCATTTAAATTACAGCCCGCCACCAATTCTATTTTTTTCTCTCCCGAAACTACAAATTCGGCAGCTACTTTAAACGGTGTACCTCCTACAATATCGCACACTATTAAAATTGGTAAATCAGTATGCTTTTCAAGAATTTTCTTTATCTTGTATTTTAAACTTAAATCCGAATCATTTTCTCTAAAATCTACTGCATATAATTCATTATTGACTCCAGCTATAAGCTCGATCGAACTTTTTAGCCCAGTTGCATAACTCCCATGTCCTGTAATAATAATTACAGATCTGTGCATATCACAAAACCCCTAAATATGAGAAGAATATTGCCATTACGAATGTTATTAATATTAAAATAACTGGGCTTACTTTTTTCTTTTTTAAGAGATAAAACATTAGTAGAGTATATCCTAAAGGCAAAATATTAGGAAAAATTTTGTCAAAAAATTCTGTTTGCAGTGATATCACATGTTCTTTATTAATTGGGATTTTAGTTAACACTTCAATATGCACATATGTGGCTATTAATCCTCCAATAACAGTAACACCAAGTATAGAAGCTGCTTTAGAAAATATTTTTGATTGCTCTTTAATGAGGTCTATAGCGTTTACACCTAAAGTATAGCCAAGATGAGTTAAAGGAATACGTAATAACCAGATGCTTAGATACACTGCAAAAAACAAAATTGGTCCAATTAAGCTTCCTTGCATAGCAAAAGAAGCACTAATGCCTACCATTATCGGAAGTAAAGTAAACCAAAAAATAGCATCGCCAATACCCGCTAAAGGACCAAACAAGGCTACTTTTAATCCTCTAATTACTCCTCTATCTTCATGATTTTCTTCCAAAGAAAGCAACAGTCCCATTAAAAATCCTACTAAATTAGGATGAGTGTTTATAAATTCTAAGTTGTCCTTCATAGCCTCTGAAAGGCCTTTTTTATCATCTTTATATATCTTTCTTAAAAATGGTAATTGTGCTAAAGTGAACCCTCCTGCCTGCATTCTTTCATAGTTAAAACTGGCTTGTAAAAGTGAAGAAAAAATTGCTAGTTTTGTTATATCTTTTTTTGTCAACACTTTTTTATTAGATTCCGTCACTATAATCATCTCCCTTCGTTGCTACTACATTATTTAAAACAGGCTGATCTTTTGTATGGAAATACTCATAAAGTGCTAAAGCTGCGCCTATTACCGCAACAGGTAATAAATTTGAAAAAGGTAGGAAAGAAGCTACAAAAAACCCTATTATAAAATATGGCGTGTATTCTGCTTTCATCATAACTCTAAGCAACATACCAAATCCTACCGCTGGTAATATTCCGCCTGCTATTTGGAATCCATGAGCCAACCAAGCTGGCATTGATTGCACAACTGTTTTCATCAAATCCTGTGCAACATATACACTTAAAAAGACGATTATTCCATAGCTTAGCGCAACAATAGAAGTAGTTAAAATATTTATTTTGGCAAGTCCTTTTACGTTTGCTTCTTCTGCATACTTATCAGCTTTTGCCATGAAAAACGAAAAGCTAGAGTAATAGAACAAAATAATATACTGCATTAGAAAACTAAAAGGTAATGCTAATCCTATTGCTGTCTTAGGATCTGCACCTGTTGTAAAAGCAATAACTGTTGTCATTAATCCTGCTAAAATTGGATTGGGTGGTTGCGTTCCTCCAGCGGGTGTTAATCCTGCAAATGCCAATTCGGTTAACCCACCAGCAATTAAGCCTGTGTGTACGTCACCAAGTATCAATCCTGTTAAAGTTCCAACAATTATCGGTCTAAAAAGGAAAAATGCTTCAAGCCAAAAATCCACACCTACTATTATCGCCATTAAAGTTAAAAGCAAAGCTTGCGTCAATGTAATGCTATGCATTCAATCAAACCTCCTCATTGTAAATATTCTTTTTTATCGTCAGGAGTATCTTGTATATACACTTCCACCCCTTTCGAAATAATGTAGTGCAAATCTTCTAAATCATTGTCATCTACATATACTTTTTTACTTAGCTGTTTTTTACCTGGTGAAAAATGCATGTTACCAACATTCACTTCTTTTATAGGTACTCCCCCATCTACTAATTTTCTAACAACTTGCGGAGTTTTACATACTATAAAAATTTTCTGAGATGGAGAAGCTTTATGAATTATATTTATAGTGTGTTCTATGGTAAAAAACCGAATCCCTACACCTGCCATTTCTGCTGTCATCTTCATCAGCTGCTGCTGTAAAGGATCATTAGCTACTTCATCATCTACAACAACGATCAAATTTGCTCCTAAAGATTTTACCCAAGTAACTCCTACTTGCCCATGAACTAAACGATTATCTATACGTGTTAATAAAATATTAGGAACTGACAATAACTCCCCTCCTTTCAGTTTGAATTTGTTTTCACTATATTTCTTTAGCAAAAAGCATGCCAAAGAGTGTAATTAATTTTAACAGCATTGATATACAAAAAAGCATTCCTATCGAAGGAATGCCTAGAAATCAAATATAATTTCGTTTATTTTAAAAGTTATTGCAAGGTTATTTTATACTGGTAAATCTTTTATTTTTGTAACTATCAAGTCATATATAAACCCTATTTCCGTCGTCGGTATATCCACTTTATAAGTTTCTTCTATGACACTAAAAGATGATTTAACAAAATCTATGAACTGTCTATGACACTGTTCAAATTCCTCCAAATTACTGTAAGATGTTATGGGTTCTTTCATAACTAATCTTTCAATCATTACACTGACGTGTATATACAAACTTATTTTTAAATCATTAGAAAATCTAACTCCGATAAACCTTTCTAGATCCGATATGGCTTTTTCAACCTGGGCAATTATTTTATCAGGGTTTAATATAGTCAAGTGCTGTAATACATTTTGCAAGGAGAAAAGCCGGACTATCGTTTGATTGATTTGCTGTATAGTTTCATCGTCGACAATACCTTTTAATATTTTACTTAACAACACATCCCCTTTGCCAGCGATCAAATCTTCCAAAGACAAATAGGGTATCTCTTTTATTCCAGGGTCTGCTGTCCCAATAATCAACTTAACGTTGTAATTTTTGAATATCTCATCTTTTATTCCATTCCCTTTTAACCTACTGTAATCATATGGAATAATCTCAATATTTTCATTTGTAAAACATTCTTTTAAAAGGTCTTTTATTTTCACTGCTGTGCCGATTCCTGTTACACAAGTTGTTAGAATAGCATTTTCTCTATTTTTTTGAGATTTAATGAATCTATAACTGCTGCTGTTTTTCTGTATTGCCTCTGTTACAATTTGCTCTAGTGGCTGATTTTGCAATATTCTATTCCCAACGTCTAAAGCCAATTGAGTAGTAATATTATTAATAATTGCTATGTCTCCTTCGACAATGTCAGTCAAAGACTTGTATATTTCCTCTAAAGAACCCATATCAACCAATATAATGATTCCTTTGGAGGTATCTATATTCTTTAAATAATCTTGAACTTTTAGCATAATTTCTTGTGTTGACATCTCAATTGGCATATCAAAAGCTTCAAAAACAAACTGTCCTAAAAGCCTATTGGCGACACTAGCTATGCTACTGGCAGTTGAATAACCATGGGCTATTATTATAGAATTTATGAGATTTGTATTGTCACTTTTATTTAAGCTTTTAATATAAAGTGTAAAATAAATTATAACTATTTGGTTAAATTTTACATCGAGATTTACTTCAATAAGTTCTACCATTTTATTAGCTATTATAAACTCTTTGGGAAAAACATTTTTCAAAACTCCTAATACCACTTTTATATTCTCAGAATACTTCTCGTAAGTTACATCGCTTAATAAATAATTAATAAAATGCGTCAATACTAAAACCGAATTACCATAATATTTAATACCATACATATTTTGTATTATATTTAACACATTTTCCACTACACTTTTGATAGCATTGAAAACTATCGAATCTATATAAGTATTGTCATTTTTAAAAATTATTTTATCTGTAAATTCATTCAAATAAATTAAAGCGTCTTTTTTAAAAGTATCCTCACTTATTTCTTTGCAGCTATATCTCTCAAATAGTTCAAATAGCTTGTTTACTATATCATAAACCTCTTTATCGTCTTCTTTATCCCATGTTAAATCTTCATCTTTTCTGCTGTGAGAAATTAACATGCCGTTAAAGTGAAAATTACTTTTTATTATATCTAAATCAGCCTGCATTTCTCTCGGCAAGTCATATAGATGGATTCGCAATATATTAGTCTTCTCTCTTATGACATGGTTATAGGCTTGAGCACAGCTGTATTTTATAACATTCATAAGCTGGCCAATGTTGCCGGATATTTTGGTCTTAAGGAGAACATTCAATACTTGCTTGCTTATTAAAATATCCATTCCCAGATTTTTGGCCTCATTTTTGTAAAAGTTATAGATAAGTTGTAACCTTTCATGTAAAGGTCTGTCATAAAGGGAAGGAATATTTACAACTAATGGGATTCTTCTTAAAAAGTCTTTGTCAGAGTTTGTTCAGGGTCTTCTGTTGTAGCAAAAATAAACCTCACTTTCGCCGTTCTCCAGTTGCCCGTCTCACCAAGTCTTCTAAATATTCCCTTGTCCAAAAATAGAAACAGTTTTTCCTGCCCTTCTGGCGACAATCTGTGAACTTCATCCAAAAACAAATATCCTCCATCCGCTTCTTCTAAAAGGCCGGGTTTGTCTTTATCAGCACCTGTAAATGCTCCTTTTACATAGCCAAAAAGGTTTGCGGAAAGTAGTTCAGGGTTGTTAGCATACTCAGCGCAATTAAATATCACATATGGAGCATTTTCATCTATGGCATTGATCGATTTTGCATATTCGTAAATAAGTTGAGCAATGAAGCTTTTACCTACTCCTGTATTTCCAATAAGCAAAATAGGTAGTCCATTGGGAGGATAAGAAGCAGCAGATTTGCATAATTTCACTTGTGTTTTAAGACTGCCGTTATATCCTATAAGCTTTGTAAAAGGGTCATCGTTTGAAACCTTTACAGTTGAATCAAAGGTTTTAGCCGTTTCTTTGAATTCTTTTGCCTTCTTTTCATAAACTTCTTTGTCTAAAAAATAGACAGGCCTTGTGTTTATTTTTATTATTTTGCCTTCTTTATAAAGTTCATTTAATAAATGGCTTGCTACATTCCTTCTCAAATTCAACTTTTTTGCAATTTCTTGAGCAGTCAATCCCTTCTTTTCTTTAATATTTATATCTTTTGACAGCTCTTTTATTAAATTAAAAACCCTCTCTTTGTTTGTCAAAAAAGCTCTCCCCTTTAAGATCTTTAAAACTTTTGTAATTATCACACTAATTAATCTTATTAAAAGTATATCACATAAAAATGAAAATTTTTAGAGGTAATTACTCACTAACTTCTTTTTTAATTGTTTGAGATAAAATCGAAGACATAAAAACTACTACAATCATAAATAACAATATTGCAGAAAAACCTACAAAAACGCCAAAGAGGTCGTTTAGTTTGCCAATTAAAAAATTTGCAAACATATTTATGGTTGAGGCTATGGTTACAGTAATACCAATTATAGCACTGACGTGTTTTTTAAATTTTTTCATAATTGTGGCAATAGCGGTTGGAAAAATTATTGAATAAAAAAAGCCTGAAATAGAAATTAAAAAGGCTAAGCTTTTTGACAACATACCTATTGCAATAAATACTGCAGCACAAAGGGAAAAAGTTGAAAGGCTTCTAAGATATCCAACTTTTTCGACAATAAAACCGCCAAATAATCTCCCTAATGTAAAAGTAGCAAAAAAGATAGAGAGGTATAGAGAGCTTATGGTGTTATCTATTTTGTACCATGTCCTTAAAAATGTAACAGCCCAATTCCCTACACCAAGTTCAGAAGCAACATAAAAACCTAACATAATTGCAAAAAGCCACATTCTTTTATTTCCTAATATTTCGCCATAATTTATTTTTTCTTTTATTATATTTTGTCCCTCTTGTATTTTAATACCCAAAGTAGCCAGCATAAGTATAAAAGCTAAAGCCGCTACAGTCAAATACACCAGCTGCCATGAAAAGTTAAAATGAAGTAACTTCACAGTCATATTAGGGGATATAATAGCTCCCACTCCATAAAAAAAATGAAGCAAGTTCATCATTATTGCCTGATTCATTATAAATACCACCGCAGCAACGGCATTTATACCTATTTCCACAGAACCCATCCCCATGTTCATAATAAAAGCAAAAAGAAGGAATAAAACAAAATTGGGTGCCATTGAAATTCCAATTATACCCAGTATTATAAGCAGCAAACCACTTAAAAGAACTAATTTTCTACCTATTTTGTCTGCTAAAAAGCCTCCAAAAAAAGTTGACAAAATAAACCCTAAACTTCCTACAGATAAAAACAAACCCATCATTGTATAGTCGACACTATAAAAGGTTTTAATGCTTAGTATAAGGGGTCCCTTGACATTTTCTATTATTCCTATGAGCATCATTAAAAGGTAAATAATGACGATTGTATATGTATTTTTAGTCAATAAAATACCTCCCTTGTTTTTAATATGTATAATAATTATACAGGAAACAAGGGAGGAAAAACAAATTTTACTTGGTATCACGGTCTTTTGTCTTAGATTTTTTTATATCATCTTTTACTTCTTCTAAGATCCTATAAGGTTTTGTAATTATTCTTACAGGCAGCGAAAATAGGAAGGAGCCAATATCTTCTTCTAATTCTTTTGTCATTCTTTGTGGTTTTGTCAATATCCTTTCTATAAAATCCTCTGCATAGTTCTTTTTAAGGTTTACTTTATTTATCTCTATTTCAGTGCTGCACTTCTCACATGTTATACTCTTTATCATACCATCTTCATACGTTATAGTTTGTTCTGTCTCTTCTTTGCAGTGAAGACAATAAAGTATTGCTTTCATATAAGTATACATATTTATCACTTCCTAATTTTTTCATAATTATAGCACAAATTGTAGCGGATCTTCTAATATTTCTTTTATTCTATTTGAAAATTTTACTGCAACAGACCCATCTAAAAATTAGAATAAAATCAGGTGGATACTTTAATTCAGTCGATGTCTTAGAAATCAATATATACTTGCTACATGTGAATTTAAGCCAAACTAAATGGAAGTTTGTCTTTTTTTGATCCTTTAATAAAATTCTGCTTCTATTTGTCAGCTGCCTGGGTTTGCAGTATTTGATTGATACTATCCTTTATTTTTTTAACATAATGAGAATAATCATTAATCTTGTTATTAAAAATCGAAGAAGTACCTAAGACTAAGACGTCTGCACCAGCATTTATAACATCAGGAATTGTTTTCTCATTAATGTTGCCATCAACTTCTATTAGTGGATTATTATTATTATTTTTTTTACATATCTCCTTAACCTGTCTGATTTTGCCAAGAACATCTTTTCTAAAAACTTGACCTGCAAACCCGGGATTAACTGTCATCATCAAAATCATATCTATATCCTTTAATACATCTTTTATAACATTGACTGAAGTTTCGGGACTTATTGCAATTGATGCTTTAATTCCTGAACCCTTAATTAAATTTATAATTTTACAATAATCTTCTGTAGTTTCTGCATGAAATGAAATGTATTCTGGCTTAATGTAAAGAAATAATTTAATAAATTTTTCAGGATCAACAGTCGCGAAATGTAAATCAAGGGGAATTTTTGTGTATTCTTTAATCTGCTCAATTACATATGGCCCCATACCTAGATTATTTACAAAAACCCCATCCATTATATCGCAGTGAAGCATATCAATATGAGCATTTTCTAATTTTTGTAACTCTTGCTTAAGTTCTAACTGATTAGCACAAATTATTGACGCGGCAAACTTAACCATAACGCCCATCCCCTTAAAAACTATTCTTCAGCTTATCATTAAGTTCGTCCCAATCTTTCTTAAACTTATTAATACTTTTCTCTGTCAAATAATTATTAAACATTTCACAAAAAGTTCATATGAAATAGTAACGGCATGTGCGCCCGCTTTTATTACACGCATTATTTGTTCCATATTTCTAAAGCTTGCGGCTAAAATTTTTGTTTCAATATTATTCATTTCGTATATATTTCTTATTTCTTTTATTATATTAATTGCATCAATCTCATTCTGTTCCATTCTATTTATATATGGAGCAATATAATCAGCTCCTGCAAGAGCTGAAACAACTGCCTGACTTGTAGTAAATACCGCAGTAGCTATTGTTTTTATTGATTTATCGCTAAGCTCTTTTATTGCTTTAATACCATCTGGCGTTACAGGTATTTTTATTCCTATCCTCTTATTATCGAATTCTAATAAACTTTGTACCTCTGACATAATATCTTCATATTTTTCAGAAACTGTTTGTACATATACCATTCCCTTACTATATTTTAAAATATCTCTTATCGAATTCTCTCTTGATTTTCTTGTTTTCAAAAGTATTGTTGGATTTGTTGTTACCCCTTTTACTATTCCTATATTGAAAGCTGATTTTATCTCATCTATGTCAGCAGTATCTAAATATAATTCCACTTTATAACCCCCCATTCGGAATAATTAAAACTTTCATCTTTTACCTGCTTTTTTAAATATCTCTATGGTTTCCATTGGATTTTGTGACTCAAAAATTGCAGAACCAGCGACTATAATGTCAGCCCCTACCTTTACAACCTCCGCTACATTAGATAAATTAATACCCCCGTCCACTTCAATTTCAAATTTTAATCCCAAATTTTCTCTCAATAAGTGTAAATCCTCAATTTTTTTAAGCATAATATCTACAAACTTTTGTCCTCCAAAACCTGGATCTACTGTCATTATCAAAACAACATCTACGTCTTGCAAAACATACCTTATAGTCTCTAGAGGAGTAGCAGGATTTAGAGAAACACCAGCCTTTATTCCATACCCCTTTATTTTTTGTATCGTCCTGTGGAGGTGAAGACAAGCTTCTTGATGGACCGTTATATTATCTGCACCAGAACTCACAAAATCTTCTATGTACAAATCAGGGTTTTCAATCATCAAATGCACATCAAAAGGAAGAGATGAAAATTTTCTTAAAGATTTTACAACAGCTGGTCCTATAGTTATATTTGGAACAAAATGTCCATCCATTACGTCAATATGTAAAAGGTCAGCACCTTTTTCTACTCTTTTTATGTCTTCTAATAAATTCGCAAAATTAGCTGATAATATTGAAGGAGCTATTTTCAATTTTTGGTACCTCCTGGTTTTATTTTTTACTATATTTCTTTTCTATTTTTATCACCTTATCTATTCTTTTCTGATGTCTTCCTCCTTGAAATTCGGCATCAAGCCATTCATCTACAATCATTGTCGCAAGACCAGGTCCTATTACCCTTCCTCCAAGGCATATTATATTTGCATTATTATGTTGTTTACATAATCTTGCCGAAAATACATCTCCAACTACAGCAGCCCTTATACCCGGAACTTTGTTTGCAGCTATGGATATGCCTATCCCTGTTCCACAGCACAGTATTCCGCAGTCACTTTCTCCATTTATAATGCTTTCCGCCACTTTTAATGCATATTCAGGATAATCTACTGATTCTTTAGAATACGTTCCATAGTCCATATATTCTATGTTCCTCTCTTCAAGATGCTTTTTTATTACTTCCTTTAGCTCGAATCCTCCATGGTCACATCCTAATGCTATTCTCATATTATCATCCCTTCAGTCTATAATTTGCTTAAATTTTCTAATATGAGCCTTTTTGCACAAATTTGTGCCCTTATTCATATTTTCATTTTTGCGCTTTCCCAGTCTTTCATAAATTTTTCTATCCCTATATCTGTTAACGGATGTTTTACCATTTGCATTATTACTTTATATGGTACAGTCGCTATGTCCGCTCCAAGTTTTGCTGCTTCTAGTACGTGCACCGGGTTCCTTACGCTTGCTACTATTATTTCTGTTTTTATTCCATAGTTCTTAAATATTTGTACAATCTGGGATATTAGTGACATTCCATCTGTGCTTATATCATCCAGTCTTCCTACAAAAGGGCTTACATATGTTGCACCTGCACGAGCTGCAAGTAATGCCTGTGTTGCTGAAAATATCAGTGTCACATTTGTTTTTATGCCTTCTTTTGATAATACTTTAACAGCTTTTAGGCCTTCTACAGTCATTGGTATCTTGATTACTATGTTTTTATGAATGTTCGCAAGTTCCTTTGCCTCTTTTATCATTCCTTCATGCTCTGTGCTTATTACTTCAACACTAATCGGACCATCTACTATTGTTGTTATTTCTTTAACAATTTCAATGAAATCTCTTCCTTCCTTTGCTATTAATGATGGATTTGTTGTAACCCCTGCTATTACTCCTAATTCATTTGCTTCCCTAATTTCATTAACATTTGCAGTATCAATAAAAAATTTCATGTCTCTCTCCTCCCATCTATTCTTAATATTTTATTTGAAGGATTTTACGGTCTCTATGATGTTTTGGGTTGTTAGTCCATATTCTTTTAATAAATCTTTTGGTTTTCCTGATTGCCCAAATCTGTCATTTATTCCTATCATCTTTACTTTTGTAGGATATTCTTGCGATAAGACTTCACATACTGCCGACCCTAATCCGCCTATTATGCTGTGTTCTTCTGCTGTCACAATTTTGCCGGTCTTTTTTGCAGAGCTAATTATTAATTCCTTGTCTATTGGCTTTATTGTATGAATGTTGATTACTTCTGCATCTATTCCATATTTTTTTAATTCTTCCGCTGCTTCTAATGCCATAGCAACCATTATCCCTGTAGCTATTATTGTTACATCATTCCCGCTTTTTAATATTTCGCCTTTTCCAATCTGAAATTTGTAATGTTCATCGTGTATTGTGGGTACAGTCATCCTCCCTAATCTGATATAAACCGGACCTTCGTACTCAGCTGCTTGTAATATTGCGTATTTGGTTTCCACATCGTCAGATGGATTTATTACAACCATATTGGGTATTGACCTCATCAGAGAAATGTCTTCTATTGATTGATGTGTTGCGCCATCCTCTCCTACTGTTATCCCCGTGTGTAGCTGCAATTTTTACATTTAGTTTTGGGTACGCTACTGAGTTTCTAATTTGTTCATATGCCCTTCCTGCCGCAAATATTGCAAATGTACTTACAAATGGTATTTTGCCGCATGTAGCAAGTCCTGCTGCTGTTGCTATCATATCTGCTTCTGCTATTCCTATATTAAAGAACCTTTCGGGACATACCTTCTGAAATTCTGCTGTTTTTGTTGATTTTGATAAATCTGCGTCAAGTACAACTACATTGTTATTTCTTTTGCTTAGTTCTACTAGTGCTTCACCATACGCTTCTCTCGTTGCTTTGTTCATTATGCTTCACTCCTCTCCAATTCAGCTAGTGCTTTTTCTGCTTCTTCTTTTTTAGGTGCAACTCCATGCCATTCAACCCTGTTCTCCATAAATGATACTCCTTTTCCTTTTATAGTTTTTGCTATTATTATTGTAGGTTTCCCCTTTGTGGCTTTTGCTTCTTCTATTGCTCTATCAAGTTCTTCAAAGTTATGGCCATCTACTTCAATTACATTCCATCCAAATGCTTTAAATTTTTCTTTTACTGGTGCTATATTCATTACATCTTCGTTCTTGCCATCAATTTGTAACCCATTGTAATCTAATATTGCGGTTAAGTTGTCTAATTTATAGTGAGCGGCAGTCATTGCAGCTTCCCATATCTGTCCTTCTTGTATTTCTCCATCACCTAGTATTACATATACTCTATAGTTCTTGTGATCAAGTTTACCTGCAAGCGCCATACCATTTGCCGCTGACAAACCTTGACCAAGAGAACCTGTCGTCATATCAACTCCTGGTGTGGATTTCATGTCTGGATGTCCCTGCAATATCGAATGAAGTTGTCTTAACGTTTTTAATTCTTCTTTTGGAAAATATCCTCTTTCGCTTAGTACCGCATACAATGCTGGGGCTGCATGGCCTTTCGATAATACTAGCCTATCTCTTTCTTCCCATTTTGGATTTTCAGGATCTATGTTCATTTTATCAAAATACAAAATAGTAAGAATATCAGTACAGGATAAAGATCCTCCTGGATGGCCGGACTCTGCTTCTGCTATCATAGTTATTATGTCTTTTCTGATTTCTTTCGCTTTTTGTTTTAATAATACAGTATTCATTTACCATTCCTCCTAAACAGTTAAGGTTTCAAAACAATTTTGAGACCTTCGCCATTCATTACTTTTTCAAACCCTTTAGCCCAGTCATCTAAACTATAAATATCACTAATAATTGCCTTAGTATTTACTTTACCAGTTTCTAATAAGTATAAAGCTAATTTCCATGAACTTGGTTTTTGACTCCTAGAACCAATATAACAGATTTCTTTTTGTATTATCTTTTCAAGGTCAAGCTCATTAAACGACTTTGCAAATAACCCAACTTGTATTATCGTACCTTTTTTCTTAATAGCGAGAGTCCAGAATTTACAGCTCTTATTGAACCAGAACATTCAAACACCTTGTCTACCCCATAACCATTTGTTAATTCTTTAACTATATCTTCTAAATTTTCCTGCTGTATATCAACAGTTTTATCAATACCCAATTCAAGGGCTACTTTAAATCTATCCTTGTCTTTAGTAAGTCCAGCAAGAATTACATATGCACCTCTTGCTTTGACTATTTGAGCAGTCAATAGGCCAATAGGTCCTGGTCCAAATATTAGAACAATATCGCCCAATTCAATATTAGTTTTTTCTAATGTAGCATGTGCAGCACAAGCAAGTGGCTCTGTAAGAGAAGCTGAAAGTAAATCTATACTATGTGGAAGAACATGTACACTTTCTTTTCTAACAGCAACATATTCAGCAAAACTTCCATTTACTTGGGTACCTATCCCCTTTCTATAAGGGCACAAATTATAATCCCCACTTTTGCAATAATCACATACTCCACAAACATAAAATGTCGTCTCACTTGTTACTCTATCACCAACTTTAATTCCTTCTACATTACTCCCTACTTCAACAACTACTCCAGAAAATTCATGGCCCAAAACAATAGGTGGTCTTATATTCTTATATTCACCCTTATATGAATGAATGTCAGAACCGCAAATACCAGAATAAGCAACTTTTATTTTAACTTGATCACTGTTTATAATAGGTTCATCAATATCTACTAGCTCCATATTTCCATATCCATTTTCCTTTTTAAAAGTGCTTTCATTTAGATCACCTTTCCTCAAAAATTTAAGCTTCATTTCTCTTGAAAAACAGATTTTTATGGAATAATTATTATCTTGTTATATTCTTCTTTTTTCTGAGCAATCATATCGAACACCTCTCTAATTTCACTTAATTTGAATCTATGCGAAATCATTTCATTCAATTTAATACTTTTATTTCTTACATATTGAATACTTTTATACCATTCTTGTCCCGGAAAAGGTGCTGAATAGGAATTCCAAAACCCCTTTACTGTAAGTTCTTTTCTAAAAATATTCTCAAAAGATTTTTCTGAGAAATGAATATCTGAATATGCAATACCAAGGTACGCTACTTTACCTTTTTTCTTCGTGATTAACAAACATTGTTCTTGAGTTATCGGCGAACCGGCACATTCAAAAGCGATATCTACACCTTGGTTATCAGTTATTTTCATTATTTCCTCAATAGGGTCCTTTTCTTTTGCATTAATACATATAGTAGCTCCTAATTTCTCTGCCTCTTTTAGTTTCTTTTCCGAAATATCGACTGCAATAATATCGTTAATTCCTCCAACTTTAAGCCATTGGATTACAAGCTGTCCAAGAGTTCCAGCTCCTATTATAGCTACTGTATCACCTATTATGGGTCTGATACCTAAAACACCATGTAATGCCACTGCCAGTGGTTCTATCATTGCAGCACTCTCAAAATCTATGCTATCAATTTTTAACACATTAGTTGAAGGTACTTTAACATATTCTGCAAATCCACCATAAGACTTAGAACCCAGCATATCGTAATTATCACACAAAGAATAATTTCCTTTTAAACAGTTTTCACATTTATAACAAGGTATAAAAGGTATAGCCACAACTGGATCTCCTAAGCCAACATTATTTACATTCTTTCCTTTTTCCGCTATTATACCTGAAAATTCATGACCTGGTATTGCCGGTAAACTATATCTCCAATTTTTTAATATTCTCGGTGGATCCGAACCACAAATTCCAGCAGCCTTTACCTTAACAATTACATCATTTTCACCACAAATTGGGTCAGGAAAATCAGCATATCTAATATCATTTACTTTATATAATACTGCTGCTTTCATAATACCTATATCTCTCCCCTCTATTAATCCTTATGGCCAATACTTTTATCCGATAATTCTAATTCTTTAAATTAAATGTATAGGTACCTCCTGTAATTTAGGTTTAAGCCGAAATAAATTCTGCAATTTACTCTCTGCACTCTATCAGGAGGTACCTTTTTCAAAGTACATTTTAATTTCATTGAAGCCTTCATCAAAAACATGGTTTAGATATTAATTACTGACAAGAATGTATCTTTAATATTAGACTGCTATTTAAAATGTTATAATAACATATTTTCTTCAATAAATTTGAAACTTATATTATTGTTCTATTGCTTTTTTATTTCTAGTAATAAAATAGTATATTAAACCTGCAACAATTGCTGTAGCTAATATTACCCATCCCCATGACACTTGGAATATCTTGATAATAAGCCAATTTAACAAATTACCACCTCGTCTAAACTCGATATTAAGGATGTACCTTTTGGTATAGCAAAGTGTGCTTGTTGTGCCATCATTGTATGGAGGGGTGCCAAATTAGTGGCCATATATAAAGCTGAAGCCATTAATACTATACCTGTAATAACAGAATGAACTATATTTCCATTTGTAGAACCAACTATAAATGCTATATAAAACACTATCGTAGCGAGATCCCCAAAAGGTAATACTTTATTTCCTGGCAAAATTACTGCTAAGAAAATTGTTATAGGAATCAAGATTAAAGCTGTTGCTATTACTGAAGGATGTCCTACCACCACAGCAGCATCTAATCCTATATACAGCTCACCTGCATTTTTAAACCTTTTCTGTAGAAATTCCCTTACAGACTCGGAAATTGGTATAAGGCCTTCCATTAAAATTCTGACCATTCTTGGCATAAGAAGCATTACAGCAGCCATTGACATACCTATTTGTGTAATTTTAGCAAAATCATACCCTGCAAGAATTCCTAATAATAACCCTAATATTAAACCCATCATCATTGGTTCGCCAAATATACCAAATCTTTTTTGAATTGTATCAGGATCTGCTTTTATATTTTTAAGTCCAGGTATTTTACCCACGAGCTTACCAAGTGGTATACCTAGCACAGCATAAGCTACAGTAGAACCTGTAGGCAGAGAAATACCTTCCAATTTAAAAAATCCTTGAACCATTGGTGCTGTCCAATCAGCTATTTTTAAAACTATTATTTCACGAAGAATTGCTGCTACAAGAGCAAGAAGTACATTTCCGCCTGTTACTACATATACAAAAGCTGCTGTTGCAGCAAAATGCCAGTAATTCCAAATATCTATATCCATCGTCTTTGTTGTACGTGTCACTAACATGATTAAATTTACTATTAATGCCAGAGGTATTATAAAAGCTGCTACCGGAGAAGCCCAACTTATCGCAGCAGCTGCTGGCCATCCTACATCTATTACCTGTAAATGTAAACCGAATCTGTCCACCATTGCCTGAGCTGCTGGTCCTAAATTATTTACAAGAAGACCAATCACAAGATTTATACCTACAAAGCCAACACCTATGGTAATTCCAGATCTAAAAGCTTTACTAAATCCTTGCCCAAATGCTAATCCGATTATTGTTAATGCTAATGGTAACATTACACTTGGTCCTAAATTTAAAATATATTGAACAACATGAAGCAAATTATCCACCTTACTTCCCCCTTTACTCTTTTAAATATTTTATAACTTCTTTGTCAATATTTTCAGAACCCATTCCTGTCAAATATCCCATTGCATTAACTACTGGGATCGAATAAGTTTTTGGTAATATGGATGTTGTAACAAGTAGATGAGCTTCATTCTCTTTTGAAGCAACTTCCGCCATTTTACATTGGATAACCTCCGCATTTAGCCCATTTTCTTCTATTAATTTCTTTACCCTCTCTGCTACGACAGTTGAAGTAGCAATTCCTGTGCCACAAGCCACTAAAACAATTTTTCTTCCATTCTTGTCTTTCTCCATGTTCGTCCTCCTTCTTTCTTTAAAAATTAATCAATTTTGCCAAACACAACATAATTTTTTATAGTTTCAATTACCTCATCACCACCCTTCGCATTTAGAATACTATTTAAGAAACTTTCATTTTGAATAAGTTCTACTAACTGTTGCAACATTTCAACTTGACTATGACTTTCATTTAAAGCTATCATAAACACTATATTTACGTTTACGTCTTCTTGTGGATTAGCCATATTTTTGAATATAACGGGTTTTGACAAAGTAGCAACTGCAATAGCCGGCTTTAAAACATGTTCTGCGTCAGTATGAGGTATCGCTACATTATAATTATTGAGAAGTAATCCTGTTGGAAAAGTATTTTCTCTTTTAATAATTCCTTCTAAAAAACTCTCTTTAACATATCCATTATCGAGCAATTTTTTATACAAAACTCTAAATACTTCCTCTCTATTTTCTGCCTCCAAATTTGTAACAATTATTTCCTTGTGAAAAAGCTCTGAAATTTTCATTGTATATAACCTCCTTGCTGGTTCACCATTAAAATATTGCAAGAGCCGTGCCAACTATCTGACATGTTTTGTGCTATTTTGTAATGATATTTTTTATTTCTTGAGCACTTTTAGCTTTTCTTATGGCATTGATGCTTTGTTCTTCCGTTAAAATTTGATACAAATGCATAAAGTAATCCTTTGAATCTTCCTTCAGCGCTATCATAAACACCAAATCTGCCTTAAACTCTCCTTCCCAATAAATAGGTTCTTTCAATTTTGCAATTGCGATGGCAGGTTTTGTGACATGTTCTGGATAACCGTGGGGTATCGCGATTCCTCCTTTTAAAAAAGTCGCCCCCATTGATTCTCTTTTGTATACACTTAGTAAAAACCTTTCATCTACATAGCCTTTATCTTGCAATATCTCCACCAATTTATCTATAACATCACTTTTCATAGAAGTATCTAAATCATGAAAAATAAGGTCTTCCTGTATTACTTCTTTTAAAGGATTTTCTTTCTCTAAATTGACAATTTTTTTGAATTTTTCAATCCCTGTGCCATGTAAAATATCTTCAACAGATATAAAAGGTATACTTTTTATGCCGGGATTTATTGTACCAACAAAAGCTACCACTTCATTTTCTTCTCTTATTTTTTCAATTTCTTTTTCAATATCTTCTTGTCTGAGCATTCCAACAGGTATTATTTTGTAATTATCTTTTAGTTGTGGTAAGATATCTTCAATATATTTCTTTATTTTTAATGCTGTTCCCTCTCCTGTAATACATACAGTTACAATTGCTTTTGGAAGCTTATCTTTACTCTTTATACCTTCAACTCTTCCTATATACGTTTTATCTACGTCTAACGCATCTGCTATTTCATCTAAATTAGTATCCGGTATAATAGCTCTTCTGACAGCTTCCAACACCATAACCGTATCTACTCTTCCTACCACTCTTGTAGGTATCCCTGTCCTTTTGGTTATAATTTCACCAAAAGTGATAAGCGAGCCCATGTCAACTAAAATAATGCAACCTTTGCCTTCATTTATTTTTTCAACGACTTCAATCGTCCTTTCAAGAGCAGATTCAGGACTTTCATCCAACGCCATATCTATTCCAACCGCATGATTCACCTAAAAGTTTGTTAACCACTTCCGCCATGCCACTTGCAACATGACCATGGGTAAGTACAACAACACCTACTCTTCCTTTTTGTATCTCTTTTTCGCCTGAAAACGTCTTTAAATACATTGCAATAAAGCCTATTTCTTCCTCTGGCAACTCAATGCCTAATTCTTTGTTTATTTGTTTTGCCATTATTTTAGCAGTAGAATATTCCGCCGGGTATTCTCTTATAATATTTTCCAATTGTGGGTTGATTATAGGCTTGCCGCTTAATATTCTTTCATAAGTTGCACTTAAATGTATAGCAAGTGAATAAAATAAGTTTTCCTCCAACCTGTTAAAGCTTTTTTTGGCGATTTCATAGGCTTTTTCAACCGCCTCCACAATTTTTTCTCCTACTATCCCTTTTAAATCCTTTTTTGAAATTGCGACGTTGGATTTGACATTTATAGCAAACCTTTTTAACTCTTCTTCTATTTCTTTCCCCACAATTTTATCTATCTCTTCTTTGCTAAAACCTTGATTTTTTAAATCAATAAACCTTTCTTCTATAAATTGATATATTTCATCCGGAAGCATGTATCTGTCTTCTTTTGGATACAACTTATTTTCCTTGTCAGGATGTACCCAAACATCTTCATTTGAGTACTTTTCAATTTCAGGGCTTCTCTTGCTTACTCTGATTATTCCCATCTTTACATGGTTTGGTAAGTCTGAAAGGTTTATTGTCAATGAAGAATCTTTACTTCCCATGGAGTTCAAAAATGCTCTGGCACAAGCAACCTGGATGTCGCTTCTTAATTGCCCAATATTACCGGGACAGTCATAAAGCATAAGCGCTCTTACTGCCTCTTTTTTTATGATAATTGGTTTGTTAATCCTAAAAGACTCTTTGGAGAAAAAGTTATATATGATTTCGTACCTTTCTTGCGGAGGTCTATCAGCTAAAGAAGGTAGTTCTATCAAGACAGGAATTCTTCGTCTAAAAGTAAGCAACAAAGAAGACTCTGGATTTTCTGTGGTTGCAGCAATTAGCATGATTTGAGCCTCACGAGTGCTTTCTGTCTCTCCCAATCTTCTAAATTTTCCTTTATCAAGAATAGAAAAAAGTATCTCTTGCCCTTCACTGGGAAGCCTGTGAACTTCATCTAAAAACAATATACCGCTATTAGCTTTTTCTACCAATCCTGCTTTAGGAGCATCCGCACCTGTAAAAGCCCCTTTAACATAGCCAAAAAGCTGGGACATGAGAAGCTGAGGATTGTCCGCATAATCAGCACAGTTAAAAACCACAAAAGGCGCATTTTTATTAAATCGTCCAGACTCTATGGCGAAACTATACATTGCTTCTGCAAGCTGGCTTTTACCAGATCCTGAAGGCCCAACTATTAAAGTGTGAAGCCCATGAGGAGGATATAAAACAGCAGCTTTTGCAAGGCTTATCTGAACCCTAAGACTTCCTTCACTGCCAATGATATCTTTAAAAGACAATGTATCTTTATTGGAATTATGGTCTTTATCAACCTTCTGTTTTTCAGTGTTTTGGAAAATTTCTGATTTAACTAGAGTTTTACTACTTTCGCTTTTTAAAATTTCTTTTTTTATTTGTGCTACCACAAAGCGAGAAATGTTGTATCCTAAATTATTTAACTCTTTTGTCAAATTTCTATCTGAAATATTTGGGTCCTTTGAAATTATTTTTTTTGCATCTTCTAAAAGGTAAGGTTTTCTTCTTTCTCTTGAGTCAGGAATATTATTTTTTAGTCTAAATTGTGTCACATCTTCTCTTTTAATATTGAGAATTGCCGCTATTTGTTCATCTGTTAAAGGATTTCTTCTATCTTCTTTTTGTATAATTTCAAAAATTCTATCAATCATGGTCACAAGCCTCCCTTCAATGTAGATTATGCAAAAAATATACCATAAATATGGCAGGAATTGTAGCGGAATATTTAGTAAATTGCATAAGTTTGAATAAAAACTTTTTGGATAAAATAAAAAAGACCTTAATAGGTCTTCTGGCATAAAAAGTATGGTAGCATTTGTATTAATTAGTCTTTAAGTTAAGCCCTTATTGGATAAAAAATCTTTTGGTGATATTGCTTTGTTAGTTACTTTTTGAAATTTCTCATCTCTTGTAATAATCAAATCACCTTTTAATTTTTTCAAGCATTGCATTTGTAAAGCATCTTCTAAATCTCTAAACTCCTTAAAATTCATTGCTTTCTTTATATCATGTTTTGTTATACTCACTACTTCTACTATACTTAACAAAGCTTCTAATGCTTTTATGCTTTCATTGTGAGAAAGGTTTTTATTTATGAAATAATATATATCCGTAATTGAAAAAGCAGCTAAATAAGCATTTATCTTTTTTCTTCCGCTAATTTTAATATGTTATAAGCATCTACATCAAAGGGAGTTCTTTTTAATAAAACATCAAGAATAACGTTAGTATCAATTAACACTTTCATCATTTAACCTATTATACCCATATTGTTATTTAACGGGTAATCTTCCCTCCCCTTTAATTGTATTTATTTCTTATTCTTTCTTCCCGTATTTGCTCAGCAGATATATTTTTGTTAGGATAGTCAGATAAAATTCCATACAAAAAATCTGCATTTGGAGTACCTTCTTTTTTTGCTGGAATAAGTTTTGCAACTTCACGTCCATTTTTCGTTATAATAATTTCTTCTTTATCAACTAATTCTAAATATTTACCAACTCTTATTTTGAATTCTGTAGCATTTACTCTCATTCTTACCACCTCTTTCACTATTTTTATTTACTATATTATCATATTATTCAATTTGATTATATTATCCAATATAGAAATAGTCAATATGCAAAAAACATAAATAACCATTTCTTTAACTTATATATTAGAACAAATATCGTAAAAGAAAAACTACTTAAGTTCCATAAAAGCTGCCATACTGCCTGTCATGCCTTTGTCTCTTCTATAGGAATAAAATTCACTATTGCAATGGGTGCACATTTGGCTTACTGTAATGTTTTCATCTGGTATGCCAGTATTTATAAGTTCAATGTAGTTGGTAAGCTGTAAATCCAGCATCCATTTGCCCCCCGCCTTTTTCACAAGAACTTTTTCCCATTCATCAATAACACCTTTAATCTTATTCGCGACGTCATCACCTACTTCATAGCAGCATTTGTATATAGAAGGGCCTATCCCTACAAGTATATCTTTAGGATTTGAACCATATTCTTCATCCATGGCATTAACCGTTTTGGGCCCAATGGAAAGCACTGTACCTCTCCATCCTGCGTGTGCAAGGGCAATAACTTTTTTTACAGGGTCTAAGAAAAACAAAGGCACGCAGTCGGCATAAAATGTAACCAGAGGAATACCTCTTTCATTAGTCATAAGGGCATCTACACCAGAAATATCGCTTCCTCCAAAGTTTTTGCCTTTATCTTCGTAAGTCACCTTTTTTATAACATCACTATGAACCTGGTCTGAAAAAACCATATCTTCATATGAAAAACCGCCAATATCACATATTATTTTAAAATTTTCATAGACTTCCTCTTTAGTGTCATATCTTTTTAAGCTTAAATTCAAGGAAGCGTATTTGCCTTTACTTACACCGCCAATCCGAGTAGTAAAAAGGTGTTTGACAAGCCCCGTCCTTTCAAAAGAAGGTATTGTGTAAAAAACTACTCCTTTTACCTCATTCCTTTTAAAACCTATTTCCAAAGTATCAGCTCCTTTTTATGCCATATTAATTATTTTTTTCTTTTTTATCTTTGTCATTTTTCCCTTTTTTCTCATTTTCAATTCCAAAAATTCTATCCGTCCATTTAACAAAAGCTATCAGAACTAATAAAAGCAATATTAGTGTTACCACCGAAATTATGGAAATTATAACAAAATACTTTTCCATTAAATTTCTCTCCTTTATCTCCCGTTGATTTCTCTAATAATATAATACTATAAACGTTGTCAAAAATCATTAAAAATTTTAAAAAAAATAGCAGGATTAACCTGCTATTTTAGTTCAATAAGTTCATAATCTCTTGTACCCAAGCCAATTTCTTCGCCGTATTTTAATTGTAGTTCTCCTTTTGTTTCAGGGTGCAAAGCTTTAAATTTGTCTTCTCCAGGATTCATGCCATATCCCGCTTCTTCTAAAGCTGTGCCTTTGTGGCCAAATTGCTGATTCACAAGGTCATAGCTTGCCTGATCTATGGCAACAGGGTCAAAGGAAGCCAATATTCCTATGTCAGGGACAATCGGCGCATCGCTCCAAGGCGTACAATCGCAAAGTGGTGTAACATTCATGACAAAATTTATAAACGCAATTTTGCCTTTTTTTGTAGAATAAGCGCCATATGCGTATTCCGTCATTCTCTCTACAAAAGCATCCATATCAGTTCCCCATTGAGGCTTTATCACGCCATATTGACAAATGGACACGCATTCTCCACACCCTATACATATAGAAGGGTCAATATAAGCTGAACCATTGACCAAAGATATCGCATTTACGGGGCAATTCCTGATACACATTTGACATGCGGTACATCCCTTTCCTACGACAGGCTGCACTGTTGAATGCTGCTGTTGTTTTCCTGCTGCAGGTGCACACCCCATAGCTAAGTTTTTGATAGCTCCTCCAAAGCCAGCCAATTCATGACCTTTAAAGTGTGACATCACAATCATTGAGTTTGCAAAGAAAATATTTGAAGCAATCTTTACAGTGTCAAAATGCTTTTTATCAATTTTCACTTCTACAGAATCTTTGCTTAAAATACCGTCAGCAATTATTATTGGTGCGTTCACAACAGCATATGCGAAACCATTTTCAATCGCTGTCACCAAATGGTCAACTGCATTTGAACGACTGCCTTTGTAAAGAGTATTTGTATCTGTTAAAAAAGGCTTTCCCCCATAACTTTTAATTTTGTCAACCACTTTTCTTACATATATAGGGTTTATGTAGGCGTTGTTTCCCTTTTCTCCAAAGTGAATTTTTATAGCTACCAAATCATTTTTATCAATAATGTTTTTAAAACCCGCTACATCAAAAATTCTCGCTACTTTAGAGGACAAACTGCTGCTAGCTTTGTTTGCCCTCAGATTGTAAAAATATACTTTTGATTTCATAATACCACCTCATTTACAAAATTAATTTCGTACAAGTTTAGAATTTAGAAATTTTATGCCTTTTTTGAGATAAGAAAAAGCAGACTTATCAGTAACCAATACAATAGTAGAGTAAATTATAGCCCCCACTAATATAGTTATAAACAGGACTATAACCTCATAAATTCTTTTATCTGACGGCATCTTAACAATTAAATTATTATACATAAAATGCACTATCACCCCCATTACAATTGCTGCAAACATTGCCTTTATAAAACTCATAAACATGTATTTCCCGCCTATTTTCCCAAGTTTTCTTTTTAAAGAAGTAAATAAAAGAAAAGTAGTAAATATGGCTGCAATAGAAGTAGAAAGTGCAAGTCCACCTAATTTTAAATATCTAACTAAAATTAAATTAAGTGCAATATTTAGTAATACAGCCATAGCACCATTTATCATAGGAGTTTTTGTATCTTTCATAGAGTAAAAACTTCTACTTAAAACATCTCTAAGACCATACGCAGTCATTCCTATGGCAAAATAAAAAAGGGCGATTGAGGTAAGATATGTCGACCTCTCATCAAAAGCTCCTCTCTCGAATAATACTTTTATTATAGGCACTCGGAGTACCATTGCACCAACTGATACAGGTATTAATACGTATAAAATACCACTTACCGCAAAATTTAAACTCTTTAGAAAGCCTTCTTTGTCGTCAGCTACTGAATGTTTCGATAAAACAGGGTATATAACAGTTGCAATTGCTGTTGAAAAAATCCCCAATGCAAACATGTTAAGCCTATTGGCATAATTCAATGCTGCAATACTCCCATCAGGCAAAAAAGAAGCTATCACTCTATCCACATAAACATTTATAGTCTGTATCCCTGTCCCCATAAGTACAGGCATTGCCAATAAAACGACTCTTTTTACTCCTTCATCTTTAAAATTCACTCTTAACTTGATTCTGTAACCTAATTTGTATAAAACAGGCAACTGCATTAATGCTTGTATGAAAGTAGCAATAATTATAGAATAAGCTACTATCGTAATCCCAAATTTGCTCCCATATAAAATTGCTACTGTTATTACGATAATATTGTAAGGTATACCTATCATAGCAGGAACAGTAAAATGTTCCATCGCCTGAAGAGCACCAGTGAAAATATTAGATGCAGCTATTAACACCATTGTAGGTAATAATATAGTCGTAAGTTTTACTGTCAACTCAAATTTTTCCCCTGTAAAAGCTGGCGCTACAAATTTTACAAGATAAGGTGCAAATACGAAACCTAAGAAAGTTAAAATTACAGTCGAAATTAATACCACACCTAAAAGGTTATTTATAAAATCAAAAGCCTTTTGTTTCCCCTCTTTTTGTAAATATTCGGTAAATATTGGCACAACAGTAGTAGCTATTGAAGCAGTTACTGCTGCAAAAAGTATCATAGGTATGACAGTCGCCATATTATATGCATCCATGGAAACAGATGTACCAAATTGGGAAGCTAAAGCCATATCTCTCAAAAATCCAAATACTTTACTCAGTAGAGTTATTATCATTATGACGCTAGCCGCTTTTACAGTTTTTTTAGCCGTCGACATACATACAACTCCTTAATTTTCTTCAGTCATTATAAACATAAGCTCTGCAGTAGCTACAACTTCATCTCCAACTTTTGCAGCACCTTTAGCTTTTACGAGCCCCATCTTTATAGAATCTATTAAAACTTCTAAAACAAGTTGGTCACCAGGCCTTACCACTTTTTTGAAGCGACATTTATCAATACCTGTAAAAAGCCCTAATTTACCTTTAAACTCTTCTATATTCATAACAGCAATCCCGGCTACTTGTGCCAATGCCTCAACAATAAGAACTCCTGGCATTATAGGATTGTCTGGAAAATGCCCTTGAAAAAAAGGTTCATTAGCGGTCACATTTTTTATTCCAACAGCTTTTTTACCTTCTTCAATTTCTATTATTCTATCCACTAATAAAAAAGGATATCTATGAGGAAGAATTTTTCTTATGTCTTTATTTTCCACCCTATGTTTCACCTCTTTTTAGCGGAATTAGAAGATATGACAAAACAGTGGCTTATCATTGATTATATCACAAAAAAATGAAAAATAAAAAGGGCAAGCGCCCTTTCACACTTTCTTAGAAAGTTGATTATATATTTGGTCAGCCAGTCCAAAAGAACCATTTTGCGCCAATATTTCAGCATATTTATCATATAACATAGAAGTAAAAACATCATTTGCTAGGCTATCTCCCGTCAATGGGTCTTCTGGAATTGTCTTTATCATCTCATTTAACATAAGCCCTATAAAAGTTGCCTCTAATTGCTGACATGCTTCTTTAAGCTTTTTACTGTCTTTGTCTTTTATCGCCTGTTGTATTATTCGTTCAAAATCACTTCCATCTTTTTGCAAATCAATTTGAAATTTATTTATGTCACTGTTATTTATAGGATTTATTTTCATGCAAGGTCATTCCTTTCAATAAATTATCTTCTCAGATTATTTGCAATTCCCAACATTTCATCAGCTGCTTGTATAGCTTTTGAATTTATCTCATAAGCTCTTTGTGCGGCAATCATGTCCACCATTTCCTTTACAACTTGGACATTTGAGGTTTCTAAAAATCCTTGCATGACTTTGCCCATTCTTCCTTGAAAGTCATCTCTCGTACCAGGCTGTCCTGACGCTTCTGTTGGCTCATAGAGATTACTACCCACACTTAAAAGTCCCTGAGGATTAACAAAATTATAGATTCCTAAAGTAGCTACTTCTTGAGTAGTTCCATCAGGATTTTTTACGCTTATTACACCCATTGGCGATACTGATATATCTTTTTCAGTGCTGTCAAAAACTATGGGATTACCGCTGTCATCTAATACAGGATAGCCGTCAGCAGTTACAAGCATTAAAGTGTTACCGTCAGCACTTAATTTAAAACTTCCATCCCTCGTGTAATAAACTTTGTCATCCGGTCCTAACACAGCAAAAAAGCCTTCTCCATCCAATGCCAAATCCAAAGGATTCTCTGTCTGCTGGAGGCTTCCTTCCGTAAAATCTTTTACAATTGCTGAAGGTCTCACGCCTAGCCCTACTTGCATATTGACAGGTTTACCTTGTCCACCATATACGTTTTCTCTTTGTAAAGTTTGATATATTAAATCTTTAAATTCGGCCCTATCTCTTTTAAAAGCAGTAGTATTTACATTCGCAAGATTATTCGCGATAACATCTACGTTAAGTTGCTGAGCAGTCATGCCAGTTGCTGCAGACCACAATGCCCTCATCATAATTTTCATCCTCCTTATACTTTTCCAACTTCGTTGACAGCTTTTCCAAGAGTCTCATCAAAAGCAATTACAACCTTCTGATTTGATTCATAATTTCTCATCACGCTTATCATATTTACCATTTCTTTAACGGAATTCACATTTGACTGTTCTAAAAAGCCTTGCTTTATTTTCCCTGTTGCAGGAATAACTTGTACATTGGCACTGTTATCTATAAAAAATAAATTATTGCCCTCTTTTCTTAAACCATCATAATTATCAAAATCCACAATTCTAAGCCTGTCCACCAATTGACCATTGTTTATAATATTGCCCATCTCATCAACAGAAATGTCTCCTTGTGACAACTGTATAGGCCCATTTTCCCCTTCTACAATATATCCCTCTTGTGTGACTAAATACCCATCTTTGGATAAAGTAAAAGAGCCATCCCTTGTATACCTTTGACCATTAGGGGTATTTACCACAAAAAACCCATTGCCATCTATCGCAAAGTCTAACTTACCATTTGTTTGGGAAAAAACACCTTCTTCAAAATTTGTATGAAAAGTGTCAACTAACACGCCGTAATCCATTCTTCCAATTTTCCCGTTAGGCGGTGTGTTATCGCCACCATGTCTTGTTACTTCAAAATTTGGGAAAGAGGAAGTAACTACCACATCTCTTTTATATCCTGCTGTATTAACATTTGCAAGATTATTCGCCAAAACATCCATTATCTTAGTTTGGGTAATCATCCCCGAAGAGGCAGTGTAAAGCCCTCTTAACATAAAATCACCTTCTTACTTATTGATTTTGTATACGTCTATTACAGTTTCTGATTTTTCTAATAATTCAAGAGAATCCAATGCTTTCCCTGCACCTAAAGCCACACAACTTATAGGGTCATTTGCAAGATATACAGGTGTATTCATCCTTTCCCTTAAAAGCCTGTCCATTCCTTTTAGCAATGCTCCGCCCCCCGTGAGTACTATCCCTTTGTCACTTATATCCGCCGCTAATTCAGGAGGTGTTCTTTCTAATACACTGTGGACAGCTTCAACAATTTCTTCAAGAGGCTCTTTTAATGCTTCACATATTTCACTGGAAGTCACTTCTACATTCTGAGGCAAACCTGACATTAAACTTCTCCCTTTTACTAGCATTTTCTCTTCTTTACCGTCAAAATAGGCAGTACCTATATTTATCTTTATTTCTTCTGCCATTCTTTCTCCTATTATTATATGATGTTTTTTTCTCATATGCCTTATAATTGCCTCATCAAAATTGTCCCCCGCTACTTTAATATTTTTAGACACCACTGAACTCCCCAAAGAAATTACGGCTATGTCAGTGGTGCCTCCCCCAATATCTACAATCATATTTCCACTAGGCTGTGATATATCTAATCCTGCTCCTATGGCTGCCGCAATAGGTTCTTCGATGAGATAAGCTTTTCGCGCTCCTGCTTGTAATGCTGCATCAATGACAGCTCTTTTTTCTACCTGTGTTACGCCACTTGGAATACAAATCATTATTTTGGGTCTTAATAAAAACCTTCCCCCGCAGGCTTTGTTTATAAAATACCTAAGCATTTTCTCTGTAACGTCGTAGTCAGAAATTACTCCCGCCCTCATAGGCTTCATGGCTAATATATTCCCTGGCGTCCTGCCTACCATTCTTTGTGCTTCTTCGCCAACTGCAAGAATTTTATTAGTATTTCTATCAATTGCTACAACTGATGGTTCTTTTAAAACAATTCCTTCCCCTTTGATGTAGACCAGGACAGATGCCGTGCCAAGGTCAATTCCGATATCCTTAGAGATCGCAAACATCCAAACACACCTTTCTTATGTATTTCGACAAAAATGGCATCCACTTAAATTATCGACATTGATGCCGAAATGTTTAATTTATTATCAATTTATTAATTCGCTACAAATTTACAAAATCCTCTTTTATTTTCTTAAAATTTATTGTTCGTTTTTTGATATTTTATTTTAGTTGCTTTTCCTCCTCTTATATGCCTTTCCGCTTTATTTTTGCTTAGAATCTCTCTCACTTCTTTATATAATTCAAAGTTTATATCTGGAAGCCTTTCTGTCACATCTTTGTGAACTGTGCTTTTGCTAACTCCAAAAACCTTCGCAGCTTCTCTTACAGTTGCTTTGTGTTCTACTATATATTTTGATATTTCTAGTGTTCTCTCTTCTATGTAATCTTTCAAACCCAAAACCCCCTTTAAATTTTTCAAATCTCATTAATATGTATATGCCAAAACAAAGCCATTAGAATATTTATAAAAACAAAAAAGACTTGAATACGGGAAGTATCCAAGTCTTTTTAAGCAGGTGTTCTTATTTAAAATATGCTATTGGATCAACAGGTATTCCATTTTCTAAAAGTTCAAAATGTAAGTGGGGTCCTTCCCCAACTTCAAACTTTGCTGATTCTCCTATTTTCCCTATTTGCTGTCCTCTTACTATTTTTTCTTGTTCCTTTGCTAAAATCTCATCGCCTAAATTTGCATACCGTGTTTCCCATTTTCCATTTTTTATAACAACAGTATTCCCTAATTTTGGATCTTTATATACCTTTGTCACAATTCCATCCATAGCTGACAATACAGGTTCTCCTAAGTTTGATCCAATATCTACACCTTTATGAGTTGTCCATTCTTGAAGGGTTTTTGAAAATACAAGCTTATCTTTAGCAAATTCTAATATTATGTCTCCATTTACAGGCTTCAATAAAACTAACATCGTAGAAGATAAATTACTATCTTTTTTTATTGTGGATGTAGTACTTGCCATAACAGTTGCTACTTTGCTGTTTGTTAAACTATCATTTTTCCCTGAACTTTTAACCTCGTCACTATTTTTTGTTACCGGTTGAGGATTTTCTTTTTTGTCAGATACGTTATTTTCTTGTTGTTGGCTGATAACAGCTGTAGAATTATTTTGCTGTTCTTTTTCTTCCTGAGCTTGCGCTAGTTCTTCTTCATAACCCCAATCACTTTCAATAGCTGAATTAATTTCTTCTTGCTGTGCTTTTCTGAGTTCTTCTAATTTTTTTAAATTATTATTAGTAACATAAACTGATGTAGCGGCTATCACTACTACGGATAAAAATAATACTATGTAAAAACCCTTTCTATCAAAAAATCTTATTAAATTTTCCCTGTTTATTCTCATATTTTTCACCTCCAAATGGTATTTTAACCATCAACTTAATTATTTATACAAAAAATACAGCACTTTATCAGTGCTGTACAGTTTGTTGACAAAGTTAAAAAATATTCAAAGGAGATATTTTGCATCGTCGCTCCGATGTTCCAAAGCGACAAAACTAAAGCTCGACCTTCGGGCTCCGGCAGGGTACCGGGCACAATCGGCCTCCTTGCCTCAGGTGCCCGCCTTCGCCATCCATGGCTTCGGCCCTGCCTCCACCCTCGGTCTTGCTAAGTTTTGTTACCGCTTTGTAACAAGTCGCTCCTTATGCAAAATATCTCCTTTACGAAAGTTTGTCTACAGTCTGTACAGCACTTTATCAGTGCTGTATTTTCAATAAATTTTCAATTTTTACTATTTCTATCCCTGTATAATAATATTTCAATATTTCGTCAAACTTTTTCCCTTGTTTCGCCATTGCATTTGCTCCATATTGACTCATTCCCACTCCGTGACCATAACCTATGACGGTTATTACAATGTTATTTCCTTGTGCCTCAAAGCTAAAATTTGTAGAATTTAAATTAAAAATTTCTTTTATATCTTTACCATTAAAAGTTATATTCCCTATTTTTAAAGTTTTAACGTGCCCAACTTGTGTTCTTTCTACATCTTTTATTTGATTTAAAATATTGCTATTATCCAATTTCAAAGAAGGCTCTTTTTGCTTTAATTTATTTATAAATTCTTCTTTTGACACTATAACAGTAGTTTTATATTTTGATGCTGCCTCTTCTCCAGGAGAAACCACACTTCTTAAATAGGGAATTTTGCTCTGCCATATGTCCTCAGAATTCTCTGTTTTCCCTCCGCTTATAGCATGATAAGCTGGCACAATTAAAGCATCATCGTAAACTAATACAAGCCCTTTTGTATCTTCTACTGCTTGAGATATTTTTGCATAGTATTTATCAAAATTTTTTCCCCATTTTTCCTTCAGCTCCCCCTCAGATTGCCATGCTTGGCAATGTTCCGAATCAGTGCACACATCAGCCCCCAGATGTAAATCACAGCCCTTTCCTCCCAAAGCTATTTCTTTTGAGAGCACATAAGTCCTCGCTGCAACAGCTTGTGCCTTTAAAGCTTCCATTTCAAATTCTGCAGGCATTTCTGCAGCAACTACTCCTTTTACGTATTCCTCTAAATCCATTTTCTGGATTTTGTTTTGATTTGTTATAAAGACATTCACGGTATGGTACAAATCTGTATTATCTAAATTGTCTAATTTTACTAGCTTCCCTCCATCAATAAGCTTGACCTCACTCGTAGGCGTTGAGGAAGTTTTGTGAGGATTAAAACCAAAAACTATTACAGAAGGTAAAATTATTAAACTAAAAAATATAAAGAAAATTCCATAAAAGGCATATTTCATCTTCTACCTCCGAAATTTAACATACTCAATAAAATATATGCTTTTATATACGCATTTATTCTATCTAATTAAAAGCCCTCTTGTCACCCCTACCTCTGTCTACAAAAAAACAAGGGATTTCTCCCTTGTCTCAGGTGGCCGCTTCCGCCATCCGTGGCTCCAGCCCCGCCTCCGTCATCACACTTGCTAAGTTTAGTTACTGCTTTGTCGCGAGTTGCATTACTTTACAAAATGCCAATCTTACAAAATAGTTTGTCTACAGTCTGAACAATAGACTTATCCCTTGTCTTAATTATGATAATTTAATATCCTCATTACATAATCAAAAGTAAGGTCGTTCATCATAAAATTTATCATCCTCGAAATCATTGAAGCAGCTTCTTCTCGCGTAACATAGCCATCAGGGTTAAACCTTCCATATTCATCGCCTGATATAAGTCCTATCTCCCGTGCCACATAAATACTCCTTTTTGCCCACAATGGTATAGCGTAGTCATCTAAAAAACCGGTATCAAAATTTCCTGAAGGAGCGAGGTTCTCAAGCCCCAAAGCTCTTATAAATATCACTGCCGCTTGAGCACGAGTAAGAGACCTTGAGGGACTGAACTGATTTGGAGCAGTACCTGAGATAAGCCCTGCATCACTGGCTGCTTTTATATATCCATAATTCGGATCAGTAGTAGATATATCAATAAAAGGTGAAATTTCTATAGCGCTTTTGTTTCTTGCTGAATAAAGCGTACTCTTGGGCGGTTCATACGGTTTTAATCCAATTGCTTTTGCAACTGCAACGGTAAAGTCTGAGCGCAATATGGGAAGTTTAGGACCAAAGTATTCTGAGTCATTAGGAAATACTTCCATGCTCATCAATTTTTTAATATCCTCTTTTCCCCATGTTCCATTTATGTCTTTAGCCTGTGGGACCACCAATCTATCTTCGAATGACACACCATCAAGTTTCAAACTTCCATTTCCTATGTTTCTTCCTATTTCGTTGCCGTTATCATCTAGTTTTGGGAGATTATAAGTGTAATTCATCATGTCACCGCTATTTCGCCTTAAAAGATATCCACCCCTAAAACTTATATATTGAGGGTCATTTTCCACATATTCAATACTGGATTTATCAGTAAAAGATACATTTACATGAGCCTCTCCAACCCATTTTTTTACTTCTCCATTTGACCCCATTGTGCTTTCGATTAAATAATTTATTTGATGTGTATCAGCACTTCCGTATTTATGAATAAATCCTACTGTTTTGTCATCTATAGTCACTTTTACAGTCCCTTTATTGCCATTGACCCTATATAATTTTACGCCTGAATAGTTACCAGCATAGTAAGTTACACCTGGGTTTATGCTTTTTACTTCAGAGCCTGAGTATATATATCCATTATTTCTGTCTAAAGTGTAAGTATTTCCCCCTATTTTTATGTTTTCAGTATATGTCTTAAGAGTAGTCTGACTAATCATTTGGTTGTATTCAGGTTTTTTTGTTTCTTGGGTAACAAAAGTAAGGGAACGTGTGAGTTTGTCTCCTGAATCGGAAGCAAGGTCATACCTATATGTTGTTGTAGTAGTATCACCTCTTACAGATTGATTAATTTTAAGAACACCACTAAATATAATAGGTTGTCCCGTTATAAATACAACTTCTTTGTATTCTTGCTCATTGGCAATACCACCTTCAAAACCTGCATCATTGGCAAAAACCTGAACAGGAAAAGGAATCAAAAGGGTGAATATTATAACTAACCCTATAATTTTTTTCATTGCAATTCCCCCAATGTTTTTCTTACTTCACCGTTACAATAACAGCAGATGACCCATTTCTTATAATATAGAGTGAATCTCCCGGATTTATAGAACTTATATTGACTGCCTGTCCATTTTTAATTATTACCGTTTTTGATACATCTACTGTATCAAGAGAAGTATTCAGATTCCAAACCCCATTTAATTCATTCCAATCATTTACATTATTTAGAGTTAACTTGGTACCATCAATAGATACAACATCAGCAGTAGACACTCTTTCTTGCCCCGTTGAATTCATAATGTTTATTGCAATAGCATTGTCTCCTTGTGATACCACATACACATGGGCAGAGGTGTATTTAGATTTTCCATATTTTACATCCAAAAGCTCTGTGTAGGGAATAACTTTTGAATCTTTATCTCTATTGTCAACTATATAAGTTTTATCTCCCACATAGAAAGTTTTTGTGCCTCCTACAATATTCCATTGATTGTTTTGTATAGCATAATACCCATATGCTTGATACCACCAACTTGTATATAAGTTACCAATAGTGATAGAATTTGATGTTGCACTGGTTATAAAACCTTTCGCATAGTAATACTCTGGATATACACTATCAATTACTGAGATGAAATTAGCATATAAGCTTCTATCCGTCTGGGAAAAAGATACATATACTTGTTTATTTCCTATAAGTGAAGTATAGGGTATCTTCATTCCATCTTTTAAAATAATTGTGCCGTCGTTTACAGTTACTTTTCTGCCATCATTTAATGTAAGAATCATCGATTGAGTATCAAAACTTGCGATGCCACTGTAACTCATTGTAAAACTTGGGGTTATGTTTATAAACGTAATCGAATCTGTTCCAAAGTGCTTCTCAACTGTAGCATATATTTGATTTCCTTTGTAATTTTTAAGGTCTTCTTTGCTGACCTCAAAGCCATTGTAATATATTTTAGCTTCATCTAAAGGATAATAAGCAAAATTATTTGCACTTTGCCATGTACCTTGATAATACTTTTCCACATTGTTTATTGAAATAGAATTGTTGGAAGCCAATAAACTTCCGAGATTTCCTCTTATGATATAGTAGACTTTGTGATATCCATTTTCTACTAATACCTTGATGGGTGCATTTGTATAAGGGTCATCAAAATACAAATTTACATAGTCTCCCTCTTTTATTGAAGACAAAGACACAGTATTTCCATTTTTTATAACAGGCACATCATAAGCAATAGAATAAAATTGCCCATTGTCTAATTTAATATTTATGCCATTATCTTGTTTATCTATAGCCATTATGCTTCCTGTTACTTGTCTTGAGCCTGTATCGATTTTCCCACTTCCCAAATCTTCATAATCAACATTTATTGCATAAGCCGTGTTACCATTAAGGTATACTGTGACAGTTTGGCCATATCGCAAATCTTTTATAGAAGCAGGATAATCATTTATATAGACTTTTGTATTAGGGTTATAAGAAAATACATATTCAAATCCTGATTCAGACGTAAGTGTTATGTTAGAAGCTGATATGTCTTTTATCTCTCCGTACAAAGTGCTCTGAAATACAGGGTTTTTTTCAGCAAATATCACATTTTGACCGCTTATATAAAAATTCACATTATCCCCTTTTTCAATAGAATCAGAAAAAGAAGGAACTCCATTGCTAATAGTCAAAAAATCTGAATTATGAACTATTCCTTTTGAAGAATATGTTCGTTGAACCACAATATACTCATTTTGCCCTTTATTATTGAGAAGAACAAAAGTTTTCTTTATACTATTTTTCCCAGCAACCTCTTCGTAAAGTATATCCTGCACTGTAGCATTTATTATTGAATAGCCCATTAAATTATACCCTAAGTTAAAAGCTCTACTCAAAACTGACGCCATCTGCTCTCTGGTTATGTTGTCTTTAGGTCCAAATTTACTATCATTGTAACCTGTCATTATTCCACTTTTTAAAACTGCTTCAATATATGGCATATAATCAGTATTAAAACTTTTAGCATCCGAAAAAGCATAAACTTTTTGTAAATCTTTTCCGTAAATCGGCGCAAGATTCAATCCTTTTGCTATCCAATAAGCAACTTCCTCTCTTGTTGCATTTGCTGTAAAATCCAAAGCCATATCCTCTTTCCTCAAAAGATTATTTTTCGCTGCCACATCAATTATTCCTTGTGCCCACGAATCTACTTTGGGACCTGATTGAGAAGAAGCATTATTTTGCCCAGTCTGATTAGAATTAGCAGTAGGAGGGTTACTCCCCCTACTGCAGTAGAGGAGGATATAGGTGTTTTTTGTACTTGTTCTTCCAGTCCCATTAGTCTTACAATATATGCTATTGCCTCTTCTCTTTTTAAATAGCTTTTAGGATAAAATTTTTGACTTCCTCCACCTCTAATAACTGAAAGAGCAGTCATTTTCATTATGTAATTTTTAGCAAAACTATCTTTTATATCTTTGAAGGACATATTGTAATAGATGCTTTGCACATTGTCCGTACCGTAATATACAGGATTGTCCGAAGCATAAGTATAAACACTATTTAAAACAAATAGAATTATTGTAAGTAAAATTGTAAATATCTTTTTCAACTTTCTCACTCCTCAATAAATAACAGCTAACCTGCCTGGATAAGATATATCACCTAATACATTATTCGATGCGCTATCTACTATCATATTTGATATACCATTATTGTTTATTGACAGCCCCGTAGCTGGTACACTACTCATGTAAGCCGTTATATACATGAGCTTTGAAAAGCTTATATTTTTGTTGCCAAGCCTATTTTTGTCAACATTTATATTTACATTTACTTTATTGTAAAAAGCTGCATAATTACTTGTTTTGCTTCCGTCAATTTTTTCATAACTCATGTCATAAATGTCAGATAATATCTTATACCCTTTTGGCATATTTCTTGATATTTCGTCATAAGTCTTATCCGATAGCTTATTTATTGTTATTCTGTCATAATCTCCTGATAGGTAGAGGCTGTTAAGGGTAAATTTTATATTAAATCCAGGCATTATAACCCATATAGTGGTAAAAGTCTTATTTTTATATTTAGATGGTATGCTTATAACCCATTTGCTTATATTTTTATATTGGTTGCCTGTCAAATCAATTTTATAAGTAGTCGTATTTAAAATATCATCTCCTAATGTAATGACCAGCGAGCCGTTTGCTGTTGCATAAGTAGTGTCATTTTTTACTCCTGTAACAGAAGTGTCATATTTGCTGTTAGAAGAAGTATCAGTAGTAGCATAAGTGTATACAAAATCACTGGGGCCCAAATCATTTACAGCTCTCATGGCAAAGGAGTAAGTAGTATTTGGCAAAAGATTTGTCACGTAATACTCCAATTTATCTGTTGCAGCGATGAATTTGTAATCTGCCGAATTAGCTGTCTTACCATAGATTTCATAGTATTTTGCTCCTTTTGCCTCTGACCAATGTAAATATAATGTATGGTCGTTACCGGCTATTGATTCGGCCCAAAAGCCTACTGGATTATCCGGTACTGTTTGCACATAGGTAAAACCTTGAGGCAAAACAGCATTTGCATAATCGGGATTTCTCACAATTACATCTACTTTTCCCTCTGCATGCCCTGGGGTTGTCACGACAATCGTGTTATAACTTTTCACAATTACATTATAAGCTTCTACATCTCCAAAAAACACCCTTGCTCCTTGTCTAAAGTCATTACCTGTTATGGTTACTGTTTCTCCTCCTTTTGTAGACCCTGTATTAGGAGTAATAGAAGTTATCTTCGGGTTGGACTCTGTAGCGATATACATAAATGCTTCCTTTAAAGTATAACTTCCTCCGTCATCAATATTAAACACTGTCACATCCACAAGACGGTCTAAGTCTTTCTGCGGGTCTGCGGCAGGAGTGATTACAGTAATAGTATCAGAGGTATTCGCAACTACTTTCGCTTCATAAGCATCAAAATATACTTTAACTTTTTCTCTAAAGTCTTGTCCCTTGATAGTTACATAAGTGCCCCCATTAATACTGCCTTTATTTGGAGTTATAGAAGTTATTAAAGGATGTGAGTTTGGAGATACATACTCTATTTTAAATACAGCAGTCCCTCCATCTGGATTTACCACCTTTAATTCCTTCATGCCTACTTTGTCCACTGGAGGAGCAGTAAATTTTATCATTGTACTGTCTACAACTTTTACATCCTGCACTAAAGCTCCATCAATATAAACAGAAGAACCCGGTACTACTAATTTGTCGTTATCATATACAGGAACTGCAAAATCACTTCCTATGATAATACTATAAGTTCCTCCAGCCTTATCAAACTTTGGAGGTATAACTTCTTTAATCTGAGGTTTCGATTGAATATAAGTATATCCATTGTCAATGTACCCAAGCCCTGCATCATAGTTTACAACAGTTACTCTGACTTTTCCAGGCGTTAGGAGGTGTAATAACTTTTAAAGTTCCATAATCAATATAAGTGACCTTCTCCGCTTTGACATTTCCAAAATATACTTCGGGGCCTATTGGATTGCCGTTTTCATCTTTTAGTATATTTCCATTTTCGTCTTTAGAAATTCTAAAGTCTTGACCATATATGGTCACTTCTTGTCCTCCATAAGTAGAGCCGCTATTAGGTTCTATCTTTGTAATGACAGGCTGGCTGTTGGGCACAACATATGTAAACCCGCTTTCCCCCTCATGAAGTCCATAAGTGTAATTGCCACCATCATAGTTTACAACAGTTACATAAGTTTTACCTGGAACTCCTGGAGGAGTAGTAGCAGTTATCGTCTTTCCATCAGAACTTACAGTTACGTTTGTGGCTTTGTTGCCTCCTATAAATACTTCTGCACCCCTTCTAAAATCACTTCCTTCAATCAAGATAGAAGTACCACCCTTTACTGTACCAAAGTTCGGATATACAGAAGTTATTATTGGGCTACTTTCTGGTACAAGGAAATGAAACTTTTCGGGAGCCACAGCTTGAGCAGTATCAGGATTTACAACTTTTATATCGTAAAGGCCAGAGTACCTCATGTCAGGTATTATTCCTGTAATTGTCGTGTCATTTATTACATACACATTTTCAAGAACAGTATCTCCTATATAAGCTTTTGCTCCTTCGCTATCCCCAGCTTTCAGTGAAAAGTCGCTTCCAAAAATGTATATAAGCGTCCCTTTGCCGCCGTAATTAGGAACAACTTTAGTTATCTGGGGCTTTGTCTCAATCAAAAGATACTCAAATCCATCTACTAATGTCGCTGTACCGCCATCAGAAGGATTTACAACTTGAACTATTTTTTTGCCCAATGTCCCCGGTGGAGTAGTCGCATCTATTTCAGTATTGCCACTTAAGACTTTTGTGACGGTTGCCTGCACTCCATCTATTGTAACTATGCTTCCCTTTTCAAAATTGCTTCCCAAAATTTTGATAGGTGTGCCACCTTTTGTGGGCCCTTTATTAGGGTCAACGGAGGTAATAGTCGGATTCTTTTGAGTATCTTTTATCTCAAAAGCATTTTGCAAAGTCACACTTCCGCCTACAGTACCACTTATGCCATCGTAATTTTGAATTGTCATATCTTGCCATCCAACTGTATAAGGCACTTGTGTTTCAGGTACTATAGCTTTAATCTTTGTACCAATGTTAAGTTTTTTTCCATCTATTATATTGCCATCTTTGTCTTCAACAGAAATTACTTTTAATTGAATATTTCCAATTCTTACATCAGGATATTTAGGCATATACACCCCATCTATGACTGTCTGCCCTACATAAAAATCACTACCTGTTATTGTAATAAAGTTACCACCATATTTTGAACCAAAATTTGTAAAAATATTGCTTATAGAAGGAGCAGTATAGTAATAATAGCCTTTTGAGTAAATTGCAAAGCCTCTATTGGCATCCGCATCCTTATTTACAACTTTCACGTCTACATAACCCAAAGCAGTAGATGGTGGCGAAATAACTGTAAGCACTGACTTATTGTCTCCACCAGTTGTTAAATCTTTAACAGTAGCTAATTTATCCCCAAAGTACACTTTTACACCTGGCCTTATATCAAATCCCTGAATAATCACTGTATCTCCACCGGCATGGCTTCCCGAACTGGGTGATATGCTTAAAATTTGGGGATTTGAAGGCAATGGATTGTAAGTAAATTTTGTAGGTGGAGAACTCTGTTCAGAGTAGCGCATGACTACATTTCCATTAGCATCTTTTATAGTCGTTTCCACTGTAACAACCACATCTACTGGCATATCTTGTCCAGGGGGATTAAGTGTCACACTAGGAGACAACACATTCAAAGTTTGTTGTCCTGTTCCAGGATTGAATATGCTTTTTATCTGGGCTTTGTTACCGCCAAAAGTGACATAAAGTTTTCTTTCTCTGGAACCTTCTACTAAATTTCCTGTTGCAGGGTCTTTGTAAGTGTAATTTGTATTGGTATAAGTTATCTCTGTGTTGTCAGAATTAGCAGTGTAAATGGACGGGTCATCGCTTCTTTGAAAATTAAATCCCCATAGTGTTACATCTGTGTTTCCGTTTTCATATCCGTGGTCGGGATTCATATCAACAACTACCATAGTATCTTCAACAGCAAGGTAGAAAAATCCATTTTGTTTGGTTACAGTATACCCTGTAATAGGGTCAACTAAACTCACATCCACAGGACCGGACTTACTGTAAGGAGGCGTAGTAACTTGTATAGCACGCTGATTTGCTGTAAGACCAGGCAAAGTGATGCTTTGTACACTTTTTGCTACAACCCCACCGAATTTTACTATTAAATCTTCTCTCAAATTTTGTCCTACAATTATAACTTTTGTTCCTCCTGATACAGAACCTGCATTTGGAGTAATATTATCTATGGTAATTACAGCAGGTGTAGGTATTATTTTTAAAGCATCAACTAAAGTAGCAGTAGAACCGTCAGTCGCGACAATATCAATATTTTGATACTCAAGTGTCGTATCTTTAGGAGCAGGAACCTTTACAGTCATTTCAGTATCGCTTACTATATTTACATCTGAAGAATTTACAAGATTCGCTCCTACATACACTTTAAATCCGCTACCAAGAGTGGAAAAACCATGACCATATATAGTAATTGTATCTCCTACAATGACAGTATACTGAGATAATCCTGTTATGTCTTGATTTACAGCATAAATATTCGTTTGCACTGTATTAGAACGCCCACGGTATATATTTGTGACATTTACAGTGTATAAAGTTGTAGGGTCTATGTTAATGTTTTGAGGAATAGTCGTAATAAGCACAGAACCGCTTTGCGAAACAACTGAAGCTGTTTCTCCGTTGATCTGAGCTAATCCTATGTCATTTAAATAACTTCCTTCCATTCTTATATATGACTTTGTAGTTCTGCTTATAATATTGCCATTGGAATCTTTGACAAGTGTAATAAAGTTATCAAGAGCTACTTTTGAAATATATGGGTTATTTATATATGTAAAGCCATTAAATATAGCTGCACTCTGTCCATCACTTCGCTGAACTATTATAGTATAAGGAGTATCTGGGCTAAGACCAATTTTAGACGCTGGGGGAACTTTTGCATAAATTGTATTTTCATTTGCACTTAGTATTGTGAGCTTATTGGAATCTATGGGTGAATCAATGTAAACTGCACTGACAGAAGAGACTACATTGCCATTTGTGTCGTATGTAACAAAACCGCTTCCTGTAATTTTTATGTCAGTGTATTGGTCAACAGGACCTTTAGCAGGAGATGCCATTGTCCCATCTAATCTCAAAGAAGCTACCGATGTTATATTTGGAGAATATGCTCCATATGCTTTCGACATATTTCCCGGGAAAAGTGACAATATCATGCTTACAGCAATAACCAATGACAAAAATCTCTTCATTCGACATGCTCCTCTCAGATTTATGAATAAATGGTAAAATGTTCTATGTGAAACAATTCTCAAAACACTCCTCTAACCTTATTTATCGGCATTTTAAAGGCTAAACTTTAGCAAAAACAAAAAAATAGCTGCTTTAAAGCAGCCTATATTGGGTTGGGGGTGCAGAATATATTAAATTTTATGGGGAAAAGGGGAATCATTCTTACAGTTTAAATTATATTACATTATTTTGGTACTTTAAATAGGACTTAAGTCTCATTTTTTGTTATTTTTATATCTTTTTATACATAAATCGACTTTTTTATTTTTCTTGTGCTATCACATATCCTATCATTTTATCTCCATCTAAATAGGCGTCGAACCGTCCTTCAAAAATTTTTACTCCTGTGTCGATATATGCCCCTTTTTTAAACCATTCTTCGTTAAAAATGTTATTTTCATATCCATCAAAAACTGGCATATACAAAATATTGTCTACATCTAAATCAGCAAAAAAGTGTGTACCATAAGAAAGTTCCGGCATAAAATCGCCATTTTTTATTCCAAGTTCTACAATCATAGCGGCATTAGATATCTCGTTGTATATAACAGGTACCCCTAAATAGGGATTGGAGGACCCCCATCTTCCCGGACCTACAAGAATGTATTTGTCTCCTATACTTTTATTGAGTCTACCTATTATTCTCGCAATTTCATGTTTATCTTTATATTGGCTATAAACTTCATGGTCTACGTATACTATATATCTTATGTTTTTCAAGATGCCATTTGTAAGCATCCTATCCCCTTTCAACAAGACACATTTTTTTCAATATCCTTAGGAATGTGGACTTTTCTGAAACTTTCGTAAGAACTCAATGGTCGTGTTTGAAGAAGATAAAATTCGCCTTTTTTTAAGTCATAAGTGAATTCAATATCAACCGCCATTTCCATCTCTTCTTCGAGATACTTAAATAGTTTAGAAATTATATTAAAAAATCCTTTATGCCTTCTGGAAAAATTTTCAAATGTAAAGATATATTTATTAGAGGCATCACTGCTATTTAGCATATTTATGTCAAAAATCGCATTTTCTCTTTTTGAATATATTTGAGCAATATCACCTATTTTTTCATGATAAGCTAAAAATTGAGGTGTTTCATTGATGTTATAAGTATCTACTTCTCCTGTGATTAAATTTAATACATCAAAAGCTTCTTGTGAATTTTTGGCAATTTCTTTAGGATTATTGCCTTCGGGTCGTAAGCGCAAATTAGTTAGAGAAAAAATTCTCGCATATCCTCTACCTGTACACTTTGTCCCTAAGCCAAAAACTAATCTCACAACTCCATCTTCTATTTTAATTCTGTCAGTCCACCGTCTGTAGTTTCGAGAGAAGCCTACTCCAGAAACCTCTGGATAAAAGTACATGCCTTTTTGTGAGCCTATCAGTTGTTGCACAATTACCCCCATTAATTCTTTTTGATCAGGAGCATGTTTTCTCCTATATGCGACAGCATCTGGGCCATATACGCTTACATAAATCTCTTTAATAGCTTTTTCTAATTGTTTAAGCCTTTCTCTATCTGTACCTTTGTTAGGAATAAAAGTGGTATAATACTTGCCAGCGAAAGAATATTTTACATTATCTTCTAATAAAGAAGAAGACCTCACAGCTAAAGGATAATACATTTTATTTAAAATCTCTGTCAGCATTTTTTTATATTCTGGAGGAAATTTAGCTTCTCTAAATCTCATTTCTACTTCCTCATAAGGAGTATCTTCCGTTATATCATTCAAATTATTATAATCTAAAAACATTTGATAATAATCAGTAGCTATAAAAAAGCTTTCAGGTATTTTTACACTTTGCTTAAAAACATCGTTATATTTTTCTAATACTTCTTCTGCAAAACAAAGTCCCGAAGCTTTCCCTCCAATATGCCCTTCTCCAAAAATTCTCTCATTATTTTTTTTATTCAAGCGAGGATCATAATCTTTATATAATAAAGTCCCAGCCATTTTTTCACCGCCTATTGACATTTTAACTTTACACAAATTATAACATGAGATTTTTTAGTAAACAACAAAAAACCTCCCACAAAATTTCTTTGTGAGAGGTAGATATTTTCATTCAGAAAATCTTACTCTTTATCTAAAGCTTCAACAGGATCGACATACTCTAAACCTTGAGCATCTGCAACAGGTTTGTATGTTACCATTCCTTTATAAACATTTAATCCTTTTAATAAAGCTTTATTCTCAAGTAGAGCCTTCTTATATCCTTTATTTGCTATTTCTAAAGCATAAGGCAATGTTACGTTAGTTAAAGCAAAAGTAGAGGTTCTCGGAACAGCTCCTGGAATGTTAGGCACAGAATAATGTACTACTCCATGTTTTATAAAGTACGGGTCTTTGTGAGAAGTCGTTCTATCACAGGTCTCTATACAACCACCTTGGTCTATTGCAACATCCACTATTACTGCACCTTTCTTCATCGTCTTTACCATTTCTTCTGTCACAAGCTTTGGTGCTTTTGCTCCAGGTATCAAAACTGCTCCTATCAACAAGTCAGCTTTTTTCACACTCTGAGCAATATTAAAACTATTTGACATCAAAGTTGTAACTCGTCCTCCAAATATGTCATCAAGATATGCAAGTCTTGCAGGATTTACATCCAATATTGTAACTCTTGCTCCCATCCCCACAGCTACCTTGGCTGCATTTGTACCTACTGTTCCCCCACCTATTATTACCACTTCTGCTGGCTCTACTCCTGGGACTCCCCCCATTACAATTCCTCTTCCTTCATTTATGTTGGTGAGAAGATAAGCTCCTATTGTCACCGACATCCTTCCAGCTACTTCGCTCATGGGAGTTAAGAGAGGAAGAGCTCCATTATCTAGTTGTACTGTCTCATAAGCAATACCTACCACTTTTTTCCTCAATAGAGCTTCTGTTTGTTGTTTATCAGGAGCTAAATGAAGATAAGTAAAAAGAACCTGTTCTTCTTTGAAATAGTCATATTCGCTTGGCTGCGGTTCTTTTACTTTCATTATCATATCTGCTACATCAAATACTTCTTTTGCAGTAGAAAGTATTTTAGCGCCAGCCTTTGCATATTCTTCATCAGTTATGCCACTTCCCATTCCTGCACTTTTTTCAATATATACTTCATGTCCATTTTTTATAAAAGCTTCCACTCCCGCAGGAGTAATAGCCACACGAGCTTCTGCAGTTTTTATCTCTTTGGGAACACCAATTTTCATATTCTATCTCCCCTTTATCAATCTTTTGCCAAAACCTTTTCAATATATTAATTCTACAAAAATACTAAAAATCCTTCAACAAAAAATAGAAATCATAAAAATTTTTAAGCAAACAACATACTATCTTTTTATTTAGAATGTCCACTCCTTGAAAAATATATCCATCCTCTTCTGTTAAGATATCTTATAAACATTATCAACCTTTCATAAAGAGGCTCAACTTCATCTCCAAATTTTTCTTTTAGTTTTTGCCCTATTTCATAAACATTCCTCTCACCATCTATTAAATTCCATACAGCACTTCCTATTTCATCTAACTCTAAAGTAGTGGTCTTTGGCCTTTTAACAAAAAGCCTCACTGTTTTTTCAATCAATTTGTTATGATGAAATATAAACACTACTTTTCCTTTCCTATTTTCCCATTCTACCTTATCACTACGATGAGGTACATAAAGCAAGAAATTGTCGCTCTTTTTTCCTTTGCTTTTCATCTCTTCCACCCTTACAATCAACACTCCCACTTTAGATGGGAGTGTTGATTTTTTAAGCCTCTTCTTTATCATTCTTACAAGTGTATAAATATAGGAACAATCCAACTAACAAGAACATTATTAATGAAAACCACGGTGCAAACGATGAGGTATTTGTAATCCAATTAGAAGCAAAATCTATATTTATCTTTAAAGCCACAAAAGCAGCAATAATAAGTCCCATTAAGGCATCTCCAGCAACAAGTCCTGAGGCAATGAGAATACCTTTTTCCACTTTTTCTTTTTGCAATTTTTCGTTTTTCCTGTAACGTTGATCAACTATCCATCTTATTATACCACCAACTGCAATAGCGGCACTTAATTCAAAAGGCAAATAAAGTCCTAATGCAAATGGCAGTACAGGAACGTGCATCATCTCCGCCATTATCCCCATAAAAACACCTGCTATTATAAAGGTCCAAGGCAAGTCACCTGTCATAATGCCTTTTACAACCATTGACATGATGGTAGCTTGAGGTGCTGGAATATCTTTTGAGCCGAAACCGTAGGCATTATTTAAAAGTATTAAAATTAATCCAGCAAATACTGAGGCGGCTATTATACCAACATAGGTAAATATCTCAACATATTTGGGAGTTCCACCTATAATAAAAGTAGTCTTCAGAGATTGTGCATTTGCTCCAGCTATAGCAGTAGCAACACATACTATACCCCCAATGGTAATAGCTATTACCATCCCTTCGTTTCCAACAACCCCAATAAGTTTCAAAGCAGATGTTACAATGAGCAATGTAGCTATTGTCATACCAGACACAGGATTGTTAGAAACTCCTACCAGTCCTGTAATTCTTGCGGATACAACTGCAAAGAAGAAGGCAAACAATATTGCTAACAAACTTCCTAAGGCAGTAACACCAAGAGAAGGTGCTAACCATGCTACAAAAAATACAAAGGCCGCTCCAAATATTACCCACGTTAAGGAAACATCAATATCTGTCCTTTTAACATCTTTGCCTTTCATTCCTAACCCTACCATTGATTCTCTAAAAGCTTTTACTATCGTAGGAAGAGCTTTTATTAAACTTATGAAACCTCCTGCTAAAACGCCACCTGCACCTATATACCTAATATATTTACTCCATATGGCACCCGCAGACATATCTTTAATAAGGTCCGTAGCAGGGTATACTGGGGTGGTAAGTCCTGCCCCAAAGAATTTTATAAGAGGTATTAACCCTAACCAAGCAAGAACACTACCAGCCAACATGTAAAGTGCTACATCCAAACCAACAATAAAGCCAACACCCATTAAAGAAGCAAGTACATTTACACCTACTTCCGTACTTTCAAACCTCTTTATAACCCAAGAAGGGTTTTCTGACCATATTCCAAAGCCACCAGATAAAAGCTTGTAAATTCCACCTACTAACATGCCTGATAAAACTGTCATAAAGCCTGTTCCACCTGATTGCTGGTCACAAGTACTTCAGCAGCAGCCATTCCTTCAGGATAGATAAGTTTGCCATGTTCTTCAACTGTCAAATATCTTCTTAAAGGAATTACAAATAAAGCACCTAAAAGTCCACCTACTAAAACGACAAAAACAATTCTAATTAAAGTAAATTGGTCCTCGAATCCCCACAAAATAATAGCAGGAAGAGTAAATATGATGCCACCCGCCAGGCTTTCACCTGTTGCAGCAATAGCCATCACCAAGTTTGACTCTAATATGCTATCTCGCTTAAAAACACCTTTTAATAAAGCCGTTGCTAATACTGCAGCCGGGATAGCAGCACTAATTGTCATACCAGCTTTTAAACCTAAGTAGGCATTTGCAGCAGCAAAAAGTATAGCAAATAAGCTGCCAACTATGACTGCCACAGCTGTAAGTTCTGGAAGTGCTTTATCTGCCGGTATAAAGGGAATATATTCACTACCATGCACTCCACCGTAAGCATCATGAGACAATTTTCTCTTTTCTGAACCTTGTGCTTTGGCCATTTTAATCCTCCTATTCAAAATGATTTTGAACAAAATTTAACAAATTTTGTCCTTTTATGTCATCCCCCTCTATTTGTGTTTAATTAAACATTTACATTTAAAAACTATACACAATTTATACTACACTATATTATTCTTCAAAATATAAAAAAATCCTTCTATTTCTTAAAAATTTTTTGTATACAAAAAAGACGCCAATATGACGCTTCCAGTTTGTTGACAAAGTCAAAAATTTTTAAAATAGGATATTTTGCATCGTCACTCCGATGTTCCAAAGCGACAAAACTAAACTCGACCTTCGGGTTCCGGCAGGGTACCGGGCACATTCGACATCCTTGTCTTAGTGCCCGCCTCCGCCTTCCTTGGCTTCGGCCCTGCCTCCACCCTTGGTCTTGTTAAGTTTTGTTGCCGCTTTGTCACAAGTCGCACCGATTGCAAAATATCCTATTTTCGAAAGTTTGTCTACAGTCTGAATGCGTCAATATGACGCCTCTATTTCCTATATATTATTGCTCCAAGATTTTTTAACTTTTCTTCCATTTTTACATAACCTCTGTCAATATGATAAATATCATTTATTTCAGTTTTACCTTCTGCAATAAGTCCAGCCAATACTAAGGCTGCTCCCGCTCTTAAATCCGTTGCTTTAACTTCTGCACCTGTCAAATGATCTACTCCTGTAACAACAGCACTTCTTCCTTCTATCTTTATATTTGCCCCCATACGCTTTAGCTCATCCACATGCATAAATCTATTTTCAAAAACTGTTTCTATTATAACGCTTGTCCCTTTTGCCACTGTCATCATAGCCATCATTTGAGCTTGCATATCTGTAGGAAAGCCTGGATAAGGAAGAGTTTTTATGTCCACCGCTTTATAATTTTTAATTCCTTTGACTCGCAGTCCTTTAGGTTCTTCTGTTATCTTAATTCCGCATTCTGTTAATTTCGCAATTATAGACCTGACGTGATCCACTATGACATTTTCTATAAGAACATTTCCTCCAGTCATTGCAGCTGCTACCATAAAGGTCCCCGCTTCAATTCTATCTGGTATGACAGTATGCTCAGCCCCTTTTAGCTCTTTTACTCCTTCAATTCTTATTGTATCTGTACCAGCACCCTTAATATTCGCTCCCATCTTGTTGAGAAAATTGGCAAGGTCAACAATTTCCGGCTCTTCCGCAGCATTTTCTATTATAGTAACTCCTTCTGCAAAAACTGCCGCCATCATGATGTTTTCTGTAGCCCCAACACTTGGAAAATCTAAATAAATTTTTTTGCCTGTCAATTTTTTAGCTCGTGCTTCTACATAACCATGTCCTATAGTAATATCTGCTCCCAAAGTTTGAAATCCTTTCAAATGCAAATCTATTGGGCGAGAACCAATAGCACACCCACCTGGCATAGAAATTTTAGCATGCCCAAGCCTAGCAAGTATAGGTCCCATCACCAAAAACGATGCTCTCATTTTTTTTACTAAATCATAGGGGGCTTCTATATCTTTAATATCTACTTTTACTTTTAATTTCTCATTCTCAAAGTCACATATAGCACCAAAATGCTTAATTAACTCTATCATGACATTAACATCTTCTAAAGTAGGTATGTCGTCTAGCACTATTTCTCCTGATGATAATAAAGAAGCGGCAATTATAGGTAATACAGAATTTTTAGCTCCACTTATTTTTACACTTCCTTTAAGGGGTGGACTTTTTTCAACAATAAATTTCGTTTTTATCACCTCTTTTAATATTCTATAGCTATAATAGGTGTTGCAACCCACAAATAAGTCTTATCATCAAAAGAACTATATCTTATTGCTACGTTTAAATTTATTTTTTCACTTCCTAATTTAATATATTCTTTTAATTTGCTCGAATAAGCAGAAACACTTATTATGTTTTCATCTTCCATTCCTTCTACTTTTTGTGCATGTAATTTGTCAAGTACTAATTTAACTATACTACTATTTTTTTCTTTATTCAACTTACCTTTAAAAGTTCCGACAAAACATACTGTTACCTTAGGTTTTAGCTTGAATATTTTAAAAGTATTATTTATAAGTGCCTTCTCTTTTAAAGCATTGTCATAACCGTTAATAAGATATTCGTCTATTAACATATAAGTTTCGCTCTTTGAACCATTTTTTAAACTTTGAACTGCTATGTTTATATGTCTAGTGTTTTCCGTATATTCCACTTCCACTTGTCTAAAATTGTTTTCTTCAATGCGAGATATTTTGGTTTTTTGCTTATTGATATTCATGTTTTTTATCGCTATTTCGACATATTCATTTATTTTGTAAAAAGATGTAAAATCATTGTTAATCTTTGCCCATGCGTTTATATTTGCATATTCATATTTTGCACCCGTATTTAAGAAAGTCCTCTTTACAAGTTCTACATTATCATCAAAAGAAAGAAAAGCTTGTCTTTGGACACTCAATGAAAATAAAACCGTAAAAATTATTATTCCTATAGTTATCTTTTTAACCATACCTCATACCTCCGCATATACTTTTTTAAAAAGAACAGGCGGTAAAATATCAGCGAATCCACAAGGGGGAGAATGGATCCGCCGATTTTTACCGCCCTTCTATTTTTAATTATTAACGGAAATAACAAGATTTATTCATCAATCTAAAAAATTTCATTATTTACATAATAGGAAAAACGGACATCTATTAGAAATAATTAGATAAAAAGAGAATAAGTCAGAAAAGGTCAGATATGTGTAGATAAATTTTCCTGGTGAACTTTTTTAGTCAAATAAGGTCAAAAATCAAATTTGTTTTATAATTTTTATAAAGTAAAATTATAAGTGGAAGGAAAAATCTCTCAAAAAGGAGGTGTAGTATATGTTCTGGGTAACACTTATTGTAGTAGGACTTATATCTAGTCTTGTATTTCATCCTTTGTTCAATTCCAAAGCTGGAGAATCTTACGGCGAAAAGCTAAATAAAATCTACGGAACATACTGGGCAGCACTAGTTGCACATCTAATAGGAGCATGGCTTGGCGGCGCTTATCTTGGCAAATGGGGCTGGATAGTCGCTGATTACAACGTAATAGGTGGATTCATTGGAGCAATAGTAATTGGTTTTTTGTGGTACCTAATCGCTAAAAGTCAAACAAAAGCAGAAGCTAATAAATAAAATAAATTCATAAAAGCGGGGTTTACTCCCCGCTTTTATATTCCTCTGGCTTTGTGTCACTCAAGTTAAACGCATATTTTATCGCCTGAATTATTCTCAAAGAGGCTTTACCATCACCATAGGGATTTACCGCATTAGCCATTTTATCATATTCTTCCTTGTTTTCAAGAAGCAATGTTCCTTCATTGTATACAACTTCCTGTTCTGTTCCAATTACTTTTACTGTCCCTGCTTCAACAGCCTCCGGTCTTTCTGTAACATCTCTCAAAACAAGCACGGGTTTGCCCAGAGAAGGTACTTCTTCCTGTAAGCCCCCCGAATCAGTCATCACCATATGGCATTTTGCCATGAGATTGTGCATTTCGTCTGTATCAAGAGGGTCCAAAAGAAGCACATTGCCAAGTTCCCCCAACATGCTAAATACAGTTTCTCTCACTACAGGGTTTTTATGGACAGGATATACTATATAAACATCCTTGTAATTTTGAGCAATCCTTTTGAGGGCATTGCATATATTTTCAAGAGGTTTACCCCAATTTTCTCTTCTATGAGCTGTAACTACAATAACTTTTTTATCATTGTAATCAATTTGGTTGAGGCGTTCATCCCTAAAAACATAATCTTCCTTTACAGTATATGCCATTGCATCTATGACAGTATTGCCTGTAACAAAAATACTTTCTTCACTTACTCCTTCTTTTAAAAGATTCAATTTTGCCCTGCTTGTAGGAGCAAAGTGTAAATCTGTCAAAACTCCTGTAAGCTTTCTGTTTATCTCTTCGGGATATGGAAACCATTTGTTAAAAGACCTCAGCCCTGCTTCTACATGTCCCACCTTAATTTTGTGATAAAAAGCTGCTAATGCAGCAGCAAAAGTTGTTGTAGTATCTCCGTGTACAAGTACAAGGTCCGGCTTTTCGCTATTAAAGACTCTTTCCAGCCCTATAAGGGCAGAAGTAGTAATTTCAGATAATGTCTGTTTTTCTTTCATGATGTTCAAATCATAATGCGGAGTAATATTAAAAAGCCTCAGCACCTGATCGAGCATCTCCCGGTGCTGGGCTGTAACGCAAACTTTTGATTCAAAATCTTTTTCTCTTTCCAAAGCTTTAATAAGAGGTGCCATTTTAATAGCTTCAGGTCTTGTCCCAAAAACAGATATAATTTTTAATGTCATAATTTTACACTCCTTAATATGTTGCAATTATCAACGAGCTTGTGTACCTTTTTTTGCCTTTCTAAAAGCTCAAGTTTATCTGCACCCCACATTACAAGCAAAATTGAAATTAAAAGGATTATCAGTCCTTTTAATTCGCTACTGAAAGATATCAATATAGCACTTATTCCTAGCAACAGACTTACGCCGTACATTATAAGCACAGCCTGTTTTTGTGTAAGGCCTTTTTCTAAAAGCCTGTGGTGCAAATGTCCTTTATCTGCTTCCATAATTGGTTTGCCGTTTATTAATCTTCTAATAATTGCAAAGGCTGTGTCAAATATCGGAACTCCTAAGGCAAGAATTGGCACTGCAATGGCGATTGCCGCTGCTGATTTTACTGCTCCTTGTATGGATATAGCTGCCAGCACAAATCCTAAAAACATAGACCCTGTATCTCCCATAAAAATTTTTGCAGGATTAAAATTGTAAGGCAAAAAACCTAAAGCAGCACCAGCAATAGCGATTGAAATAACAGCGGTTGCAAATCTGCCATTTAAAAGAGAGACTATAAAAAGAGAACCCGATGATATGACTGCTATTCCTGCTGCCAGTCCATCAAGGCCATCGATGAGATTCATAGTATTTGTAATCCCTACTACCCAAAAAAGCGTAAGAGGAATGGCTACCCAGCTTTTCAGATATATCATTCCATCTCCCAAAGGATTAGAAAGCCAATCTATTCTCACACCACTTATTATTAGTACTACGGCTGCTACAACTTGTCCTAAAAGTTTAATTTTTGCACTAAGACTGTACTTATCGTCAAACAATCCCAAGACTGCAATTATTGTGGCTCCTAAGACTATACCAATGGTTTCAGAAGTTTTGGGCAAAAAGAGTAATATGCTTATTATCGTACCAGAAAATATAGCTAATCCACCTAATCTGGGTATAGGTTTTGTATGGATGCGTCTTTCTTCATCAGGTATATCAATGGCTCCAATCGCAAAAGCCAATTTTTTCGCTATGGGAGTAGCAATAAGTGACACTATAAATGCCACAATAAAAGATAGGAGGTATACCTTCATTTTTTAACACTCCTTGAGAGTTTTTCACTCTATCTTATTCATTTGATTTAATATACACCACTATTATTTTATCTCTCAATTTTTACTAAGTCAACATTTGCTTCTTTTAGAAGCTTAAAAGCTAACTCATCGGGGTACTCCTCTTCATATACAATCCGCTTAACTCCTGCATTGATTAGCATTTTAGCGCATATAACACAGGGGCTAGCGCTTACATATAAAGTAGCCCCCTTGGTACTTACTCCATGCAATGCTGCTTGTATAATCGCATTTTGCTCTGCATGTACTCCTCTGCAAAGTTCTGGCCTTTCTCCCGACGGTATTCCTAATTGCTCCCTCAAACAGCCTGTCTCTTCACAATGGGCAAGCCCTGTAGGAGGACCATTATATCCTGTTGAAATTATGTGTTTGTCCACCACCAAAATAGCCCCTACTTGTCTTCTAAGACAAGTAGAGCGAGTTTTTACAACATCTACAATTTGCATAAAATATTCATCCCATGAGGGTCTCATTTGTACATCCCTCGCTATCACTTTGTGCCGAAAAGCCTATCTCCTGCATCTCCTAAACCCGGTACAATATAACCATGTTCATTTAAACCTTGGTCTATGCTGGCTACGTAAATTGGAACCTCTGGATGGTCTCTGTGAACTGCCTCAATCCCTTCTGGAGCAGCTATTAAATTCACCAATTTTATATTTTGTGCGCCTCTTTCTTTGAGAAAATGTATAGCAGCACAAGCAGAACCTCCTGTCGCAAGCATAGGGTCTACCACAATGAGGTCTCTTTCTGCTATGTCGGAAGGCAGTTTACAGTAATATTCTACAGGTTTTAAAGTTTCAGGGTCCCTGTAAATTCCTATATGTCCTACTTTAGCAGCTGGAATGAGTTTTAACATTCCATCCACCATTCCTAATCCTGCCCTTAATATAGGGATTATTCCTAATTTTTTCCCTGCAATCACTTTTGTCTTTGCCACTGCCACTGGAGTTTTTACCTCTATCTCTTCAAGAGGCAAATCCCTTGTTACCTCATATGCCATAAGCATAGCAATTTCTTCTACTAATTCTCTAAATTCTTTAGAACCTGTATTTTCATCTCTTATAAGGCTTATTTTATGTTGAATAAGTGGATGGTCAATGACAAATACATTTTTATACATTTTTTACCTCCTGTAAGTTTAAAATTTCTTTTCTAATCACAAATTAATATCATTTGCTATACTTTTTCTCAATTTCCGCTATTTTGTCAATCCTTCTCTGATGACGTCCTCCTTGGAAAGTTGCATTTAACCATTCTTCCACCATCATCACAGCAAGTCCTGGTCCTGTAATGCGTCCTCCCAAGCACAAAATATTAGCATTGTTGTGTTCCTTAGCGGCTTTTGCTGAAAAAACATCTTCTGCATGAGCAGCTCTAATTCCTGGTACTTTATTTGCCGCTATTGACATACCAATGCCTGTCCCACAGACTAAAATTCCTTCGCTGCACTCATGGGATGCAACAGCCTCTGCTACTTTGAGGGCATAATCTGGATAATCGACAGATTCTGTACTAAAAGTTCCAAAATCTTTATAGGCTATTCCTTTTTCATCTAAATACTTTTTTATAGCTTCTTTAAGTTCATAGCCACCATGGTCAGCTCCTAATGCAATCACCATTTTACCCTTCCTTTCTTGTGAAATTTTTGTTATGATCTTTGAAATTAAATCCTCTAACTCTCGAGCTGTCTCTCTATACACCTCTATAGGCATGCCGTAAGGGTCCTCAACCTCTCCCTCTAGCCCTACAAATTCTTTTATAGTAAAAACTTTATTGGAATATTCTGGGTGCTTAGAAAGTATGCTCTGTTTATGAGAATTCGACATAGCTAAAATTAAATCAGCCTCTTCTAAATCTTGACGTCTTAAACTTTTTGACCTGTGGTTTGAAATATCTATATTATAATCCTGTTTTAATACTTCTATTGCTTCTTGTGAAGCTGGAAAACCTTCTGGAGCAAATACTCCAGCAGATTTTGCTTCAAAGTCCTTACCGAAAGCTTTCGCTTTGTCATTAAAAAGTCCCTCTGCCATAGGGCTTCTACAGGTATTCCCAGTGCACACAAATAATACTTTCATGGCAATTCTCCTTCAGCACTTATTTCTTTATAACCGGCAGCTTTTTCTAATCTATTCATAATAGCAAGTCCAATTTTGTCATATTCAAAACTTTCAGCAAAAATGACATCTACTCCCTTTTTGTCAAATTGTCGTAAAACTGCAAAAAGATTCTTCGCTATCGTCTCTGGTCTATTTCTATCCCCTACGACAATAATTTCTCCTTTTTCATATTGTGTCGAAGTTTGTACCGTTGCCATTATACCAACTTTTTTACCATATTTCAATTGTTCTTCTGTCAATTCTTGAATTTTTTTACAACTTTCTCAAGGTCTCCTGTCACTATATAGACCTCCGCGTTAGGAGAATAATGCTTGTACTTCATGCCAGGGGACTTAGGCTTTAAATCTTCCTTTGGCTTTTTTAAAAGTGAAGGATCCACTTCAACATTTCCTATCACTTCTTTAAGCATTTCCAAAGTAACTGCTCCCGGTCTTAAAATGACCGGCACCTTTTCTGTCAAATCCAAAACAGTAGATTCTACGCCAACATCACATTTTCCTCCATCTATTATTACATCTACTTTTCCATACAAATCTTCAATAACGTGAGAAGCATCAGTAGGACTAGGCTTACCTGAAACATTAGCGCTGGGAGCAGATATAGGTACTTCTGCCCTTTTGATTAAAAGATGAGCAATCGGATTTGAAGGCATCCTTATAGCTACAGTATCCATGCCAGCCGTATTAACATAGGGTACTTTTTCTGATTTTTTAAAAATAAGTGTTAAAGGGCCTGGCCAAAATTTCTTCATAAGAGTTTTAGCTTTTTGAGGTACATCTTCGACAAGGTCATAAATCTGCTCTAGTTCTGCGATATGAACAATAAGAGGGTTATCTTGAGGCCTTCCCTTTGCTATAAATATTTTTTTTACAGCCTCTTCATTAAAAGAATTAGCTCCAATTCCATAAACTGTCTCTGTAGGAAAAGCCACAAGTCCCCCTTCTCTTATCACATTTGCTGCAAAATCAATAAGCTCAATTTCTGGATCATTTTTATTAATGCGTACTATTTTTGTCATTTAAGGCACTCCTTGTAGAATTAAAACTTACAAATGCTTTGTTATTATTATACCACCTATAATACCTAATATCATCCCCAAAATAGAAATTTCTCCTTTATAAATATTTCTGGCTTCAGGAATTATATCACCACAGGTCACATACAACATAGCCCCTCCTGCTATACCTAAATTAAGTCCAATAAAATAAGGGGATATACCACCCGTCAAAACTCCAATTAAAGCCCCTATTCCTGTAGGAATCCCAGCTAATACGGTGTATATTACATTTTTATAAGGAGGTATGCCGCCTGCAGAAAATGGCGTTGCCATTGCTAAACCCTCAGGAAAATCGTGCAAAGCAATAACCAATGCGATGTTAATACCTAATGACTGAGATACCATAAAACCAGAGCCCACTGCAAGTCCCTCAGGAAAATTATGTAAAGCAATTGCAATTCCTAATAATACACCTTCTTTTATGAAGCCTCCAGCGATATCCATATTTTCTATTATCATGTCAAAAAAAGAAATCAAAATAGCTCCTATTAATATCCCAATTGTCCCCAATGCAAGACCTGCTATATCAAAAGCATGAGGCAACAGGTCAAAAACTACAATAGAGAGCATCAAGCCCGCAGTAATCCCCATAATTCCACTAAAAAATCTAGCAGAAGGGTTTTTGAAAAAATATGTAGCTGCTCCCCCCAGCCCTGTGCCAATCACTCCAACCAAAGAGCCTATTATCATAGCATTGAAGGTAGACATAAAAACATCCCCTTAATTTTTAAATCTACTTCAAATGTATTAAATCGTTATTGAACTTATGCTTAGCACAAAAAAATTCGCTCGAAGGTAGGAGGACCATCGAGCGAATAAAGCGTCCTCTATAGAGGACAGCTGGGGGGCAATGTTAAATTGTATGTATTTTGTCACATACTGCTATTTCTTAGTTTAACTTAATAAAGTGTTTTTTTATAATTATAATTTATAACGATTATTTAGTCAAGCACAAAAATTTAAATTATACCTATATTTTTTGATAATACACACTTCATATCCTTTTAAGGAATAAAAAAGAACAGGTTTCCCTGTTCCTTTAATTTAGATTCATATTCTTAAGTTTTTCTGCCTGGTCATTTAAAATTAAAGCATCTATAATTTCATCCAAGTCCCCATCAAGAACTTCCTGTAATCTATATAAAGTTAAACCTATTCTGTGGTCAGTGACTCTGCCTTGTGGAAAATTGTAAGTTCTTATCCTCTCGCTCCTTTCCCCAGTACCTACTTGGGATTTCCGTGTCTCAGCAATTTCTCTTTGTTGTTCTTGTAGAGCCATTTCATAAAGCTTTGCTCGCAAAATTTTAAGAGCTCTTTCTCTATTTTGAATCTGTGACCTTTCATCTTGGCAAGTTACGACAATTCCTGTTGGAATATGGGTAACTCTGACTGCGGAATCAGTCGTATTTACACTCTGCCCTCCATGACCGCCTGACCTAAATACATCTACCTTTATATCATTTGGATTTATCTCTACATCAACTTCCTCGACTTCAGGCAAAACTGCCACTGTAGCGGTAGAAGTGTGAATCCTTCCCCCGGCTTCAGTGGTTGGAACCCTTTGAACCCTATGAACACCACTTTCGTATTTTAACCTGCTGTAAGCCCCTTTTCCAGAAATATTCAAAATTACTTCTTTAAATCCTCCGATATCTGTTTCATTGGAGCTCATTATTTCTACTTTCCAACCTTTTTTCTCTGCATACATGGAATACATCCTAAAAAGGTCATGTGCAAAAAGAGCTGCCTCTTCTCCTCCTGCTCCTGCCCTAATCTCCATTATGACGTTTTTCTCATCATTTGGGTCTTTTGGTATTAAAAGAATTTTTATCTCCTCTAATAATTTTTCTTTTTTTCTTCTAATTGAGAAAGTTCTTCCTCTGCCATCTCTTTAAGTTCTTCATCATTTGAAGACAACAACTCTTTTGTAGCCTCTATATCTTCCAAAACTTTTTTGTATTCTCTGTATTTTAACACAATATCTTCAATAGCCGCATGCTCTTTTACATACTTTCTCCATTCATTTACATTTGAAATAATATTAGGGTCACTTATTTTTTGACTTAATTCTACATATCTATCTTCTATTGCTTGCAATTTATCAATCATTATCTCACCTCAAAGATTGATTATACCACATATTATCTGTTGTGAAAACTATAACTTATACTTCGCTATTATCACTCTGTCAATACCCGCCAAATCTTTAATTATTTCAATATCCTTAAATCCATCTTTTTCTAAAAAATTAGTTATTTCTTCTTTTTGGCCATATCCTATTTCAAAGCCAATTTTTCCGCCTGATTTCATATAAAAAGGAGCTTCTTTTATAATTTTTTTGTAGAAGAAAAGTCCGTCTTCTCCTCCATCTAACGCGACAATAGGCTCTTTTTTTACTTCTTCCTGCAGTAGCTCAATTTCATTTCTTTTAATGTAGGGAGGATTTGACACAATAAAGTCAAACTTTAAATTTGGCGGAAGATTACGAAAGAGGTCACTTTCTATAAAGAATATCCTATCTAAAACTCCTTGCTTTTCAGCATTGTACTTTGCAACTTCAATAGCTTTTTTGCTGATGTCAACTGCGTACACAGTACAATCTGCAAAATATTTAGATATGCTTACAGCTATAGCGCCGCTACCAGTACCTATATCCAAAATTACATTTCCTCTTTCCAACCTTTTTAACACTTCTTCTACAAGAATCTCTGTCTCTGGCCTAGGAATTAACACGTTCTCATCTACAAAAAACTCTAATCCCATAAAATGCTGCTTTTTTACAATGTACTGATAAGGAATGTGAGATTTTCTCATATTTAAAAGTCCTAAAAACTTTGCTAACTCCCCTTCCTCCACTTCATCTTCTCTTTTAATTATTAGATTTATCCTATCCATCCCCAAACAGTAAGCAAGGAGCAGTTCCGCTTCAAGTTTAGGATTTTCGCAAATATTTTGAAGTTCTTTTGCCCCCAAATTTATTGCCTCATATATTTTCAAATTCACGTCCTCCCTCATCTTCTAAAACACTTTTTAGTGATGCAATAGCAATTTCTAATTGACTGTCATCAGGCTCCCTTGTGGTAAGCTTTTGTAATAGCAAGCCAGGATATACAAAAGCCGTTATTATTTTATTGTCACTTCGCCCTGCTAATTTTATTATTTCATAAGATATACCAGCAACTACAGGAAGCAAAAGAATTCTACTAAGTATCCTTATATAAAGAGTAGGCCATTTTAAAAAAGAAAAAACTATTATAGAGACTATCATGACTATGAAGAGGAAATTTGTCCCACATCGAGGGTGTAAAGTAGTATATTTGCGAGCATTTTCCACTGTCAATTCCTCTTCATGCTCAAGGCAATGAATAGCTTTATGCTCTGCCCCATGATATTCGAATATTCTTCTTATATCTTTCATCTGTGATATTAATACAAGATACAAAATAAAAATAGCAACTCTTAACAATCCTTCGACAAAATTTATAACTACAGTATTTTTTGTAAATAATTTGATATAATCGGCTACATATGTCGGCCCAATAAAAAATATGATAATTGATAAAATTAAAGATATTGCGACAGAAAAATACATCAAAGCATCATCTAACTTATCTCCAAAAACTTTTTGTAAAAATGAATCAAATTTTGAAATATTTTCTTCATCTTCTTCTTCAAAAAGTTCTGCAGAATAAGTAAGGCTTTTTATACCTATGATAAGAGAATCAAAAAGAGCAAAAGTACCTCTTATAAAAGGCAATGAAAAAAATTTATTCCTTTTAGTCAAGGGTTTTACATACTCTTTATTTATAATTATTTCATCTCCTTTTCGTACAGCTGTCGCTACGCTATTGTGTCCTCTCATCATAACTCCTTCAATTACTGCTTGACCACCTATATCGGTTTTCTTCATCTCTACACCTCTTTTCTATGTACGAGGAACTTCATGGCATTTTCGACACCTTGCTTCATAGGTTTCATGGGCCCCTACTAAAATGATTGGGTCATCGTATTTTGCAGGTTTCCCATTGATAAGCCTTTGAGTGCGAGTAGCAGGATTGCCACATTTCACACATATAGCCGTCAGTTTATCTACAGACTCCGCAATTGCCATTATATCAGGAGTAGGGCCAAAAGGTTCCCCCTAAAGTCCATATCTAAGCCAGCACAAATGACTCTTTTGCCTAGATCTGCAATTTCTCTTACAACATCCACAATCGAATGGTCAAAAAACTGAATTTCATCAATTGCGATAACCTCTGTGTCTTCTTCTAAAAGCTCAATTATTTCAGAAGCCTTTACTACACTAATAGCATTTATATTAGTGCCATTGTGAGATACCACCTTGTCAATAGAATATCTATCGTCAATAGCCGGTTTAAAGACTTGTACTTTTTGTTTGGCAATTTGGGCTCTTTTAATCCTTCTTATGAGTTCTTCACTTTTACCACTAAACATAGGACCAACTATAGCCTCTATAAAACCATGATCCAAAGAACCGTATATCATAAAAACCACCTTTCTTAATGTCAAATTAAAAACAAAAGGTTAGAGTCTTCACCACTCTAACCCCCAAATTATTTTTCTTCTAAATTAAATCTCTTTCTAAATCTCTCGACTCTTCCACCTGTATCTACAATCTTCTGCTGGCCTGTAAAGAAGGGATGGCATTTGGAACATATTTCTACTCTAATTTCTTTCTTTGTAGAACCTGTTATAAAAGTATTTCCACATGCACACCTTACAACCGCATCATGATAATAGGTAGGATGTATATTCGGTTTCACAGCTTTCACCTCTTTCAACCAAAACTCATACGGAGAAATTATAACACAAGTTATACACAATATCAAGATTTATATAATTGTGCCCTTATCATATTTATAAACTCCGCATTAGATTTAGTTCGTATTAATTTTTCAATTAACATCTCTGTAACCTCTGTAGGCGGTAAATTTGACATAGCTTTCCTTAATATCCACATGGCCTCCAATTCTTCTTTTGTAAGCAGCAATTCTTCTTTTCTTGTACCCGATTTGTATATATCAATAGCAGGGAATATCCTTCTTTCTTGTAATTTTCTGTCAAGATGAAGTTCCATATTGCCTGTTCCTTTAAATTCTTCAAATATAACTTCATCCATACGGCTTCCCGTTTCAATCAAAGCAGTAGCAAGGATAGTTAAACTTCCACCTCTTCTATATTCCTAGCTGCTCCAAAAAATCTTTTCGGAGGATGTAATGCAGAAGGGTCAATGCCACCAGAAAGAGTTCTTCCTGAAGGAGGTGTAATAAGGTTATAAGCTCTTGCCAGCCTGGTAATACTATCTAAAAGAATTACCACATCCTTTTTATACTCCACAAGTCTTTTAGCGTGCTCTAATACCATTTCAGCCACTTTAGTATGGTGTTCTGGGAGTTCATCAAAAGTAGAATATACTACTTCTCCTTTTATAGAACGTTTCATGTCAGTTACTTCTTCAGGGCGTTCATCAATTAAAAGCACAATGAGAATAACTTCTGGATGGTTTTGTGAAATGCTATTGGCAATTTGCTTAAGTAAAGTGGTTTTTCCTGCTTTTGGCGGTGCAACAATCATACCCCTTTGCCCTTTACCTATAGGAGCAATGATATCTACCAATCTCATGGAAAATTCTGTAGGTGAAGTCTCTAATCTCAATTTTTCATTTGGGAAAATAGGAGTTAATTCATCAAAGGGAATCCTTTTTTTGGCATTTTCGGGATCTTCACCATTTATAGATTCCACATAAAGAATTGCAGAATATTTTTCCCCTTCTCTAGGAATCCTTGTAATACCTCTTACTTTGTCGCCAACTTTTAAGCCAAAGCGCCTTATTTGCGATTGAGAAATATATATATCTTTGGGCCCTTGGACAAAGTTTTCCACTCTTAAAAATCCGTAACCATCTGGCAAAATATCAAGAATGCCTTCTGCCACTACATCTCCTTGTGTCTGTATAAGTTCTTTCAACGGATCGGAAAGTTCTTTAGCAATTGGCAAGTTCCTTTTTGAAGAAGTTGATTGAGCTTGTAAACCATTTGCGCTATTTTCAGTAACAATAGACTTTGCATAACCATTTTTCGATATGTTAGAATTAGTATTTGAAGTATCATCTGTACTTTTCTCTATCGTACTTTCTTGTAATCCTTCTGTTTGCCCTTCATTTAAACCTTCCTCTTTTTTGTTATCCTCTTGAATTAAATTTTCTCCATTTAATTGACTAGCTTTTTCCAAAATTTTTTCTCTCAGTTCTTGTTTTCTGTATTTCGTAATACTTTTAATGCCTAGCTCTTTTGCAATTTCTCTTAGTTCCATCAAACTCAAATTTTCCAAAGTATTAATATCAAAACGCAAAGGTACACCTCCCAAAAGTAGAATTTTAACAAACTAAGTCCTCATTACCTCATTTTTAAAAAAGTATAGAGGGAACTTACCTGGAGGATAAAAATGAGAATTTCTGCACAACACACTTCTCGCAAAGGATACTATTAAAAAGCACAAAAAGAAAATGCTAAAAGAAATGAATACGTATAATCTTACTCTATTTTATTTATATTTTTTTGGAATGTCAAGTAGTTATTTTCAGTCCCAAAATTTATAATTGACAATTTATAGAAAATTTATACATAAAATATAAAAAGCGGGTGAAACCCCGCTTTAACTTATGCTTTTCCTGCTGCTCCAAATAAAATCATCTTTTGTTTAATTACTTCTTTCATCGCATCTTTGCAAGGACCTAAAATTTTTCTTGGGTCGTATACTTCTCTATTTTTTTCTAACAAATCTCTTAGCCTTCGTGCAAAAGCTTGTCTTATATCTGTATCTATGTTTATCTTATTTATGCCAAGGCTTACAGCTTTTTTTATAGCCTCTTCAGGAACTCCTGAAGCTCCATGTAAAACTAAAGGAATATTGAGCATTTCTTTTATCTTTTTAAGTCTATCAAAGTCCAGCTTAGGTTCCCCTTTGTAAGGTCCATGAGCCGTCCCGATAGCTATAGCTAAATAATCTACTCCTGTTTCTTTTGCGAATTTTAAAGCTTCTTCTGGATCTGTCATGGCCGCTTCTCTTTCATCTACTGTGATATTATCCTCCGTACCACCGATTTTTCCGATTTCAGCTTCAACAGAAACTCCCATTCCGTGAGCAATTTGCATCACAGTTTTCGTCACTTTTATATTTTCTTCGAGAGGCAATTTAGAGGCATCCATCATTACAGAAGTCCAACCATTTCTCAAGCATTTCATGACTGTATTGAAATCTGTACCATGGTCAAGGTGAAGAGCAATTGGAACTGACGCCTTTTCAGCCATTGTCCTGACGATCGCAGAAATCGTCTCAATACCAGCGTATTTCAATCCTCCCTCACTAACTTGTATTATGACTGGTGATTTAGTTTCTTCTGCCGCTTCCACAATGGCTTGGGTAATCTCTAAATTACTGGTGTTAAAAGCTCCAACTGCATATCCTTCTTTGTGGGCTTTTTCTAATATCTCTATACCTGTCACTAACATTGCCAACAACTCCTTTATTATAACTGATTTTCAAAATACTACCTATATTATGTAACTTTTCTTTTTTATTATAACATTTGTTTAAAGTTAGCTCAAGGAAATTATAAAAAAAGGTACAAACGTACCTTTTTACACAGCCATTTCTTGCCTTAGATTATCATAAACTAAATTTTTTAGCGCTGTTATGTCAAAAGGTTTAGATATAAAAGGAAATTCCGTAAAAGGCTCTTGTGGCTCTTCCGCTGACATTATAATACTCTTCATATTGGGATAAATTTTTTTAATCTTTCTGATAATTTTTAACATATCGCTTGCCATGTGTAAATCAAACAAGCCTATATCAGGTCTAAATTTTTCTATCTCTTTGTCAAAATGGCTAATATCACTGTAAGTTCTCACTTCATGTCCATCCATCGTGAAAATTTCTTCTATTAAATTACAGATTCCCTTATTATCATCTAAAACTAAAATTCTACTCATTTTATGCCACCTTTTACACCCATAAATCTTTCTTTAGCACACACAATAATTAATATTCTACAAAAAAATAAATATTCCTCTTTTTAAATTAAAAATTTATTAAAAAATTTATGAATTAGCATTTCTATTGCTTTATCTACAATTTTGTCGTCATAAATTTTCAATTTCTTTCAAATCCCAAAAATTTTCTTCCTTGAAAAGTAAGTTTTCCTTTGTCTCCTTCTGCCAAATAACCGTAAATTTCTCCATCCACCTTAAATTCTTGCCTGTCACCTGTTTCAAACTCAAAAGTGACAAAATACTCCGTATAACCATGGTACGTATTTTCGTGCAAGTGATTAGAAAACTCTGTTCTTTTTGAAACAACTTTTGCTATGGCTGTTAATCTAGGCTGTGATGAATTATATCTCCACTCACTGATACTTCTTATAATAGTGTATAAGATTACTACAAAAATTATTAAAAAGATTAATGCAATAAAAATTGAATGAGCAGCAACAAACCAATCCCACCTATCAAAATTATCAAACATCCTTAACCCCCAAAAATTCCTGTACAATTGACTCTACTATAAATTATTTTACACTATATTTCTCATCAAATTCTTCTTTTAATATGCTCATTACATACTCATCATAGTATCTGCCATCTCTAAACAACCTCTTTCTTAATACACCTTCTTTAACAAATCCACATTTTTCATAAGATTTTATAGCACGAGTGTTAAAGGAATACACGTATAATTCCACTCTGTTCATGTTCATCTGTTCAAATATAAATCTTATCAGTACTTTCATTGCATCCGTGCCGTATCCCTTTCCCCAATATTCCTTGTCACCGATAAAAATTCCCACAACTGCCACTTTATTTTTCCAGTCAACTCCATTTATTCCACAGCCTCCTATGTACTTTCCATCCTCAAGGGTTTCAATTGCAAAACTATATGTGTCCTTTGAAGAAGATAAACTTTCAAACCATCTGTATTCATCCTCTAGCGTTAAAGGATATGGAATTCCCGGCTTCAAATATCTTTTTACTTCCGGGTCATTTATATATTTCAAAGCCAGTTCCACGTCCTCCTTCCTATAAGCCCTGAGTCTTACCTTCTCTCCTGTAAACAAGCTATCCACCATCCCTTCTCAATAAAAGTTTTAAAAGTTATTAATTGTTAGCCGTGACAAACAATCTATATTAACGTTATCTTAACATATATGTATAATACATTCAATACTTAGAATACTTAAAAAATAGGACAGGAAATTATATCTCCTGTCCTACAAGCAGTTTAGCATATCCTAGGAAGCAGTTCCCCTATAGGTCTATCTATAATTCTCGAAGTTCCATAAACTGTATTGATTGTGACAAGTTTTGAATCATTCACTTCACCTATTATCGCTGCATCTTTTCCATATTTGTCTGATTTCATGATTTCTAGAGCTTCCTCCGCATATTTCCTGTCAACAACCGCAATTAACTTTCCTTCATTTGCTAAGTGCAAAAAGTCAAATCCCATCAAATCACAAGCAGATTTTACACTTTCTTTTACAGGCAACTTATCTTCGTATATTTTAATACCAACACCACTCATTTTTGATATCTCATAAAGAACTTCCGCAACGCCACCTCTTGTAGGGTCCCGCAATACCTTAACGGCTTTCCCCAAAGTCATGAGCTTTTCTATCAACTTGTTAAGAGGTGAAACGTCCGACAAAATAGGAGGGTCAAATTGCAATTCCTCTCTCGCACTCATAATAGCCATCCCGTGGTCTCCTATTGTTCCAGAAATTAACACTACATCTCCAGGTCTGGCATTTTTAATTGACACATCTACATTTTCATACACTACACCTATACCAGAAGTGTTTATAAATACCCCGTCAATTCCACCATTTTCTACTACCTTTGTATCCCCTGCAACTATTTTCACACCTGCTTCTTCTGCTGCTTCAGCCATAGATTTTACTATTCTCTTCAAATCCTCTATAGGATAACCTTCCTCTATTATAAAAGCTGAAGTCAAATATAAAGGCTTTGCTCCTCTCATAGAGGCATCATTCACTGTACCACACACTGCAAGCCGCCCTATGTCTCCGCCGGGAAAGAAAATAGGTTTTACTGTAAAGCTATCAGTAGTAATGGCAATGTTTCCAAAGAGCAATGCTGCATCTTCCATTGCATTTATATGCTCATTGTCAAAGGCTTTGGCAAAAACTTCTTCAATTAATCTTTCCATCATTGTTCCGCCGCCGCCATGGGATAGCAAAACTTTGTCCATCCTTTTATCATCCTTTCATTAAGCACCGTACTTATAGAAAGCCGCACAAGAGCCTTCTGAAGAAACCATACATGGTCCCGCAGGATTTTCTGGAGTACATACTCTTCCAAAAAGAGGACATTCATTAGGATATATATTCCCTTTTAAAACATCGCCACATCTGCAACCTTTTATCTCGATTTCTTCTCCAATCGGTCTTATATCAAATTTTAACGCTGCATCAAAGTCCTTATACTTATCTCTTATCTTAAGTCCTGAACCTTTAATCTCTCCAAGACCTCTCCAAGTGCTGTCACAAGGTTCAAAAATCTCCTCAATTATTTTTTGTGCTTCAAGATTTCCTTCTTTTCTTACCACTCTTTTATACTGAATTTCAATAGCAGGATTTTTATAATTTTTAAGAAGCATTATAATGCTCATCAGAATATCCATTGCTTCAAAGCCAGAAATTACACCACCAACGCCAAATTCTTTAGGCAAAAATTCATATATTTTACTGCCCGTTATTGCACTCACATGTCCTGGAAGCAAAAATCCTTGAACATTTGAACCCCCTTCAAGAAGTGCTCTTAAAGCTTCAGGCATTGTCTTATGAAGGCAGTATACACTGTAATTTTTTATATTTTTCTCCCTTGCCTCTTTTATAGTCACAGCAACTGTTGGAACAGTGGTTTCAAAGCCAATGCCTATAAAAACTACCTCTTTACTTGGATTTTCTTCAGCGTATTTCAAAGCATCTAAAGGAGAATAAAATACTTTTACCTCTTTACCAGCTGCTCTTTCTGCCTGAAGTGAAGACCTATTGCCTGGCACCCTTATAAGGTCTCCAAAAGTGGCAATTACAACATTTTTATTGGCAAGTTCTATTACACTGTCTATTTCGTTCTGAGCAGTAACACACACAGGACATCCCGGGCCTGAAATAAGCCTTATATTTTTAGGCAAAAGCTGTCTTAATCCAAATTTTGAGATAGCCATTGTATGGGAACCACATACCTCCATGATATTAAAAGGACCACCCGGATTTAAAGCTTCAATTGCTCTTTTTGCCTTTTCAATCATTTCTGTCTGCTGCATCATTTAAAACCTCCATAAGCTCTTCCCAAAGCTCCCTTTCCATCTCCGCTTCTTCTTTATCCACAATGCTTATAGCAAGACCTGCATGAACCATTACATAATCTCCCACTTTGACCTCTGGCACCATCTCTATTGATACCTTTCTGATGACACCGCCTAACTCTGTCTCTGCAACTTTACCTTCAATTTTTATCACTTTTGATGGAACTGCAATGCACATTTTTATCCCTCCAACTTTTTATTCGCAATAACAGCCTGACCTAAGGAAATCCCTCCATCATTGCAGGGAACTTTACTATTAGAAAAGGCTTCAAACCCTGAAGCAGTAAGCTTAGCCAGTAGTTTTTTTAATAAATACCTGTTTTGGAAACTTCCACCGCTTAATACTACTTTATTTATACCAAATTCCTTTCTCAACTCCAATGCCAAATAGTGTGAAAACTCTACAATAGAATTGTGAAATTTTGTCGCAATTATTTTTCTGTCAATTCCCTTTTTATAATCTTCATAGAGTTGGTGCAATATTACTTCTGGATTTATTATATATTCCCTATCTCGATAAACTTCAAAATCATAAAAATCATCATTCTCAACTATTAAGCTTTCTAATTCCATTGCACCCTGTCCTTCAAAAAGTACTTGGTCTCTCAGGCCAAGTAAAGAAGCTGCCGCATCAAAAAACCTTCCCATACTAGACACATAAGGTGTATTAATCTTTCTCTCAATTTGCTTTAAAATTATATCAATCTCTTTAGAATCAAATTTTTCTACAAAATCTTTATAAAAATTTATATCCTTTGAAATAAACCCCAAAGCTGTTCTGTATATCTTTTTTATTGCCAGTTCACCGCCGGGAAGCGGTTTATATTCTAAATGCCCTACTCTTAAAAAATCCTTTAAATCGCATATCAAAAATTCGGCACCCCATATGTTGCCGTCTGTGCCATATCCAGTCCCATCATAAGCTATTCCTATAACTTTTTCCTCAAGATTGTACTCAGCCATACAGCTGACAATATGGGCATGATGGTGTTGGACCTCAACTCGGGGCAAGTCACATGACAAGGCGTACTGAGTAGAAAGATAACCTTTATGCATGTCATGAGCTATTACCTCAGGATTTACTCTAAAAAGCCTCTTATACCTTTCTATTTGCTCTTTATAATATTCAAAAGCTTGTTCATTATCCAAATCTCCAATGTGGTGGCTTATAAAAGCATAATGTCCGTGAGTCATGCAAAAAGTGTTTTTGTAAAAGCCACCAACTGCCAGTACATTTACTTTGGCATCTTTTTTCAATAAAATTGGCTGAGGAGCATATCCCCTCGCCCTTCTTATAATCCTCTCAGCACCTCCATTAAAAGAAGTAACTGAATCATCTATTCTATTGACTATGTCTCTATTATTTAAAAGAAAAGCATCAGCTATATCCTTTAATTTTTCTAAAGCCTCTTCATTGTCTTTGCAAATAGGCTCTTCACTAACATTTCCACTTGTCATCACAATAGGAAAATCAATTTGATCCATTAAAAGATAATGAATTGGAGCGTATGGAAGCATTACTCCTAAAGTATCTAAGCCATCAGCAACGCCTTTCGCAAGTTTTTCTCCTTTTTTCTTCAAAAGCACAATCGGCCTTCTCTGGCTTAGAAGAAGCTTTTTTCTTCATCACTTACAAAACAATACTTTTCTACTTGATTTATGTCTTTCATCATAACAGCAAAAGGCTTTCCATATCTTTTTTCGGCTTCTCAAAGTAAAAACAGCCTCATCACTTAAGGCATTTACTGCTAAATGAAAGCCTCCGATTCCCTTAATAGCTACAATTTTACCTCTTTTGAGAGCATCAGCAACACACTTTATTTCATCCTCTTCGCAATTTCCTCCTACAAATTCCAGTTTGGGTCCACAGTCAAAACAAGCAACTGGCTGTGCATGAAATCTTCTGTCATGAGGGTCGTTGTACTCTTTTTCACATTTTTCACACATAGGAAATACCTTCATAGAAGTCTTAGGCCTGTCATAGGGAATATCCTCTATTATAGAAAATCTAGGGCCACAATTAGTGCAATTTATAAAAGGATATTTGTACCTCCTGTCATTTGGGTCATTCATTTCTCTCAAGCAGTCCTCGCAAACTCCCATGTCAGGAGATACAGGTACAAATCCATCATTTTCTTGACTGGATATAATTTTGAAATCCTCATAATTCTTAATTTCTAAATCTTTCACTTTTATTTCATCTATGACGGCAAGTGGAGGAGGATTATCTTTCAGTTCCTTTATAAAACTATTTATATCCCCCTCTTCCCCCTCCACTTCTATATAAACTCCCGAAGAGGTATTATAGACTATACCCCTTAAATTATATTTTTGTGCAGTTGTAAATACAAAAGGGCGAAAACCTACGCCCTGTACAATACCAAATATATCTATTTGTTTTGCCTGAATTTTTGATACTCTTCTTCTAACCATTTTGCAAACTCACCAAATCCTTCTCCAGTCCTTGCAGAAATTTCAAAAATTGGTGCATCCGGATTTAAAGCCCTTATCCCATCATAGAAGAATTTCTTATCAAATTCAAAATAAGGAAGCATGTCAATTTTATTCAAAACTACAGCTTTCGCTTTAGTAAAAAGTGCTGGATATTTATAAGGTTTATCATCACCTTCTGGAACGTTAGCCATTGCCAATTTGAAGTCTTCGCCTAATTCAAATTCTGACGGACATATAAGGTTACCCACATTCTCAATAAACACTATGCCATTGTCAAAAGATAAACTCTGAAGCGCTCTGTTTACTGAGCCAGCATTTAAATGACAAGAGCCTCCTGTATTTATTTGAACGACAGGAATTTTTTCTCCGCCATCTTTTTAGCGTCAATGTCTGAAGTGACATCTCCTTCAATAACACCACAAGGTACTTTGAGATGTTCTATTGCTCTTAAGATAAAGCTGGTTTTCCCTGCTCCTGGTGAACCTATTATGTTCACCATCAAAATATTTCGCTCATCTTTTATAGCTTTGTTCTCACTGGCAACATTGTTGTTTGCCTCGAGAACATCTCTAATAATTACAATTTCCTCCATACTACTCCACCTCTATACTTTCTATATAAAATTCTTTTCCCTTGTCCACTAATACCCCTGTTGCACCGCATACAGGGCAATTAAAAGTAAAATTTGTACGTTCAAAAATATTGCCACACTGTCTGCATTTAAATTGTGCCTTTATCATTTTAAATACTAATTCAGCTCCCTCTGCCACTGTGTTTTCAGAAAGTACATCAAAGTAAAACCGTATGCTTTCACTTTCAAGTCCTGTAAGCTCTCCTATCACAACAGTGACTTTTGTAACTTTTTTTACATTTCTTTTTTGTGCTTCTTCTAGCAAGATGTCTACCAAACTTTGAGTTACAGATAATTCATGCACTTTTATGCCCCTTCCTTTTTATCCTTATTAGGAGGGTTTTGTACCTCTTTTTTCTGCACTATTTCATACTTTTCATTAGAAATAGGTCTATATTCTTTTGCCATAGTCAAAGACTTTGTAGGACAACTTTCAACACATACACCACAAATTATGCACTCAAAGGGTTGAAAAGCCCACGTACCCTCTTTTCTGTTAACCTGTATGCAATTGGAAGGACAAACTCTTTGGCATATACCACATAAAATGCATTTGTCTATATCATTCTCTATATGTCCTCTTGCTTTTTCAAAGGGCTCTCGCTTTTCAAAAGGATACTTCCTTGTAACAGGTTTGTGGGTAAGATTGCTGACAACATTTTTGAGCATATCTAACACCTATACCACCTACCTTTCAGTACAACTTATACAAGGGTCAATAGTTAACACTAACACTGGCACATCTGCAAGAGTACTGCCTGGCAGCATGTGCAAAAGGGATGCCAAATTCGCAAAGGTAGGAGTTCTTATTCTAAGTCTATCTAAGTTCTTGCCTCCACTAGATTTAATGTAATAAAACACCTCTCCTCTTGGCTGTTCTACCCTTGTTATAACTTCTCCAGCAGGTAGATTTGGTTTTACTTTTACATTTATTTCACCTTCTGGCATTTTATTTAGAGCCTGTCTCACAAGGTCTATGGACTGGAACATCTCTCTAACTCTAACAATCGTCCTCGCATAGGTATCTCCGTCAGTCTCTACAACTGGCTCAAAGTCTAAATTTCCATAAGCTGCATATCCTGTCGTTCTTATATCTATAGGAACACCACTTCCTCGTAATGTAGGCCCTACTGCTCCAAACATATAAGCATCTTCTTTAGAAAGTACACCAATTCCTACTGTCCTTTGCTTAATTGTATAATTGTTTTTTACTATTTTTTCTAATTCCTTTAACCCTTCTTCAACTTCCTTAAGTTCATTTAAGAGCCATTTTGCTTGTTCAGTGTCTATATCTCTTCTCACACCACCAACGATGTTTACAGAGATAATAACCCTGTTCCCTGCAGTAGCCTCAAGTATATCCATAATTTTCTCTCTTATTCTCCAAGACAACATAAAGAGATTTTCAAAGCCAAAAGCATCTGCTAAAAGACCAAACCAAAGTAAATGGCTGTGGATTCTGTGAAGTTCAGCCCAAACAACTCTCAAATATTTTGCTCTCTCTGGTACATCAATGCCAATCAATTCTTCTACTGCTTGGCAGTACGCCTGACCATGCATTGCACTGCAAATACCGCAAATATGATCAACAACATAGACCATTTGATTAAAATCTTTTTTCTGAACTAACATTTCAAGTCCTCTGTGAACAAATCCAAAAGAAGGATATGCTTCTACCACTTTTTCATCTTCAACAACAAGTTTTAGATGTATAGGTTCTGGCAAAACTGGGTGTTGTGGCCCAAACGGTATAGTACTTTTGTCACTCATTCTTATCACCTTTATCCCTTCTCATAATTTCTATACTCGCTTGCGGAGATATAGGAGCGTATTCTCCTAAAAATAATAATCCTTCAAAATCTATAGCCAAGTTTTTAAACTTGACGCCAAACAACTCTTGTATCTCATTTTCTACTAATAGTGCAGCAAAGTATATTTTTGAAATGCTAGGCACTTCTTCTGCAGGATTTACATATACGTGGAAATTCTCCAATTCATATTCTCTTTCAAAAGTATAAATTATTTTGAATTTACCATCTTCTTCAAGGCATGTTTCTGTAACAAATCTATAACCATTGTCATAATAGTATTTTGCTTCTTTTTCAATCTCATCAACTTTTACTTCTCTACTGTTAATCATTTTAACACCTCTTCAGCTTTTCCCATTTTCTCATATTTTTCTTTTAAAATTTCCGCAGCTTTATACAATCCATCTATTATTGCCTCCGGTTTTGCAGGACAGCCTGGCACATAGACATCTACGGGAATCACCTTATCAATACCGCCTAGCACATTATAAGCCTCTCTGAAAATGCCTCCTGTAGCAGCACAAACTCCAACAGCTACTACCACTTTAGGTTCAGGCATTTGGTCATATATATTTTTCAAGACCTCTTTATTTTTGTGGTTCACAGTGCCTGTAACTACTAAAATATCCGCATGTTTTGGATTTCCTACATTTACCATTCCAAACCTCTCCATGTCATAGAGAGGAGTCATACAAGCTAAGATTTCAATATCACAACCATTACAACTACTGCAGTTGTAATGCAAAACCCACGGTGACTTTTTAAAAGATTTTTCTACAAATTCTTTTAAACCCATACCAATCATCTCCTAAAATATATATAAGCTATATTCACAATTGTAAATAGAATACTTATACTCCAGCTAAAAGTTAACATCCATTTTACTGTCATTCTTGCTGTTATATTATCTATGACTATATCCACAAAGAATGTCGCCAAAGCAATAAGAGCACCTATTACAAGATTTTGAGACCATAATATAGCAATCATAGCTAATATCAAAACCAACTCATACCAATCAGCAATATGAATCAAAGCAAGGTAAGGACCTGAATAGTCCGTCAAAATGCCTCGTACCAACTCTTGATGAGCGTGTTCTGAAGCTGATAAGTCAAAAGGTGATTTCTTTAACTTGATTGTCAAAACCAAGCCCAAAAGTATAAACATCAAAGGCAAATCTAAAAGCAATTTGCCATGGGTCATTATTTGAGCTAAATTAAAGCTTCCGGTCACATTGTAGACTGCTATAGCAAAAAATATCAACATCGGTTCATATGCTAACATCTGCATAAGCTCTCTTTGAGCCCCAACTTGGCTGTAAGGAGATTTTGTTGAAAGAGCTCCCGCTATATAGAACACAAGTCCTACAGACATTATAAACAAAATCATCAAAAGGTCTGCTTTTATAGCAAAAAGCCCCACAGAAAGAATCGCTGATAAAAGATACATATAGGCAGAAAACACTTGAAAGTCATTTACTAATAGTCTTTGCTTGTATAAAAGTTTTATTACATCGTAAAAAGGCTGCCAGATGGGAGGCCCATATCTTCCTTGTATAAATGCTGTTAGTTTTCTGTCAATCCCTGATAAAAAACCGCCGATTAAAGGAGCTAAAATCACTGCAACAACAAATATCCCAATTTCTTTTATCATAGGATAGCACCTCCCAGAATCACAGCAATTAAAGCAACAGAAATATAATTAAAATATTTTGTCAATATCCCTTCAGTTGCAAAAGTCGTGAGATAGTAGTTTTTTACATCATACCCATCCTCTTCTACATAAGTAAGTCCTGCTGTATAAGGAGTAGTTTTTACAGCAACTCGTGTAGATTTTCTTATGGAAATTAGTGATAACACTATCGCTATACCAATTGTTATGAAAATAGGATAAATGGTAAATCCTCCGTTTGAAGTATATAAATAGCCTTTAACAGCTTTGAGAGCCACATCCATTTTCATATTCAATATTTGAGGCATTACTAACATATTATATAAAGTTGAAATTGCAAAACTTAATACAATAGCTATTGCTGTTAAGCTGTAGATAGAAATACCAATTGTGGTATTCATATGCTCCTCTGAGCGCTTACTAAAATACGTTCCCGATAAAAGATTTCCTATCCATCTGGTGTAATAAAGTACTGTCAAAGCACTTCCTATCGCTAATATGACAGAGATCCATATTTGATTAGCTGCTACTTCTATTATAAGCCATTTAGATACAAGCATTCCAAAGGGTGCTGCCATAAGAGTTAAAATTCCTATAAAAGTTATTGCCGCTGTTACAGGCATCCTATTTACCAAACCCTTCATATCTTCAATATCTCTACTTCCAATATGTTGCTCTATCGTTCCAACGCACAAGAACAACAAAGCTTTAGACACTGCATGGAATATCAAAAGCAATATAGCTGCAGCAATAGCACTTGAAGTATTAATTCCAATGCTTGCTATCATAAGCCCTAAATTTGATACAGTAGAATATGCCAGTATCCTCTTGGCATTGCTTTGACTTATAGCAAGGAAAGCTGTAGCTAGAAAAGTAAACGCACCGTATATCGCTATAAAGTCGCTTAACAATGTACTCCTAAAAAGCGGTGAAAATCTCAATAAAACGTATATACCTGCTTTAACCATTGTACTGGAGTGCAAAAGCGCAGAAACCGGCGTGGGAGCCACCATTGCCCCAAGAAGCCAACTCTGGAAGGGCAGTTGCGCAGATTTTGTAAAAGCTGCAAATGCTATAAAGAACATTGGCAAAAGTATATACGCAGTATCTTTTATGCTTAATACATCAACTAAAGATATAGTGTTGTAGTTAGTGTAAATAAATATTATCCCCAGTAAAAGTGCAAAACCCCCCATCATGTTAATCCATAAAGCTCTTGCTGCATTTCTAATAGCTTCTTCTGTTTGGTCATGGCTTATCAGCATGAAGGAACTTAATGTAGTTACTTCCCAGAAGAAATACATCCACATCAAATTATTAGAAAATACTACTCCATTCATTGCCCCTAGGAATATAAGTATAATAGCAAAAAATCTCGGCTGTCTTGTAGGTGATACATGTTTCTCTTCTTCATGATGGTCCATGTATCCAAAGGCATAAAGAGCTATTAGAGAACCAACAATTGATATAATCAAGTTCATTATAATAGACAGTTCATCTACTAAAAACATTGCAACTTCGTGTTCCTTTAACATAAAAAACTCAAAGTATATTAAAGGAACAAGTTGTAATACTGCAAAAAAAGTCGCTCTCCATTCTTTAATTTTAAAAGAAATATAAAGAACATAAAGCAAAAGAGCAAAGTCCCCTATCTTGATGGCCACATCCATACCATTGTAATAAGCCGGGGAATTAAAAATATCAGGTACTTTTAAGGTCGCCAACATAATTAAAGATAGTAAAACGATTACACCTAAAGATGCAGCAATAAAAGCCTTTCTAATAGAAGATTGCCTCAAAAAAAGAACAATAATACCCGCTATAATAGGAAATATAATGCTTAGCAGTAATAAATTTGACTGCATAAAAACACCTCTCTTAAAAATTTAACTAACTGCAACTTACATATTGTATACAGAATCCTAATTAATTGATAAACCTTCTACAATGATTATACGGTTTCATGTGTATAAAGTCAATAACAATAGATAATATTTATCATGAAATAATGATAATTTTTTCTGTTATTATTTTAACAAATTAGGCTTCTTCCTTTCTTAACTGTCCTTTAAATCTCCACTTATTAGAATTCATAATACTCTTATTTTTTTCTTATAATTCGTTTTATTTTTATCATATAAAAGAAGCGCCTTTTATCAGACGCTTCTTTTATACAAATCAAGCTATAGCAACTTCCTTTTCACCTATCAGTTCTCTTAGTTTCTCTCCTGATATAGTTTCTTCTTTTCTTAAAATATCTGCAATCGCTTTTAATACTTCCAGTTTTCCCTCTAAAATTTCTTTTACTTTTCCTTCTTGGACCTGAATAATTTTATTTACTTCCTCATTGACCTTTTCCTTAGGAACATCTTCCTTACTTACTATCCCTAAATCGGACAATCCAGTGTATACCATCTTCTTTGCAATATCAACCGCCTGTTCAAAGTCATTAGCAGAACCAGTACTTCTATTGCCCAAAACCAAAAGCTCAGCTACTGTACCGCCTAAAGCCACCATTATATCTTTTTCCAACTGTTCTTTTGTATAAATGAGCATGTCTTCTTTGTCTGTCTGCCTCACAAATCCAAGTGCTTTACCTCTTGGTACAATTGTCACAGTCGCAACAGAACCTGGATTTACTGTTTCGCTTATTATAGCATGTCCCGATTCATGAACAGAAACTCTAAATATTTCTTCTTCTGTAGGTTTTCTATCACTTTTTTCTCCCAATATAACTTTATCTACAGCCTCTTTAAAATGCTTTTGTAAAATAACTTCTGAATTATCTCGCATAGCAAGAATTGCTGCCTCATTGCAAAGGCTCTCTAAATGAGCTCCAGAAAAACCAAAAGTATCTTCAGCTATTTCTTCAAGATTAACATCTTCCCCCAAAGGCTTATTCTTTGTATGAATTTTTAAAATCTGCAGCCTTCCACTTTTATCAGGCAAGTCCACAACTACTTGCCTGTCAAATCTGCCAGGTCGCAAAAGAGCAGGATCTAATAAATCTGGCCTGTTTGTTGCAGCAATTAGTAAAATATTTATTTCTCCATCACTTTTAATCCCATCCATTTCCACTAACAATTGATTAAGGGTTTGGTCGTATTCATGATGGCTTTCATTAGTTCCTCTTTTAGCACCTAATATATCAATTTCATCAATAAATATTATTGCACTGTTTTTGCCTTCTTTTCTAGCAAGATTTTTTGCTGTTTCAAAAAGATTTCTAACTCTTTGAGCACCTACTCCTGCATACATTTCTATAAATTCACTACCTGAAGTAGCTATAAAACTCGAATTTGTATATTTTGCAGCTGCTTTAGCTAATAAAGTTTTACCAGTTCCAGGAGGTCCTGTCAGTAATATGCCCTTGATAGGCCGTATACCCATTTTAGATATTTTCTCCCTATTTATTACAAAATCCAAGGCTTCTTTTAACTCAGAAATAGCAGTATTTTGTCCTCCAATATCTTCAAAGGATATTTCCGATTCGGGTTTTATAATATTTTTGCTCCCTGGTATTAACCCTTTATTTTCCATAATATAATTAAAAAGCAAAAAAGCACCTGCCAGAAAGAGTAAAGGAGTAACATTTATACCAAGAAAAGCTGCAAATATAGCAAACGCGATAGTTATTCCCAGTAAAATTTCTTTGACCATCTAGCTTTCCCCCTTGTAAGCCTCACGCGGTATTATTTTATATAAATAATGAGAACCATCTCTTAAATCTAAATAGATGTTTTGCTTATCAATATATACATAAGATATTACATTATTTTTACTTGAAATCTCTTTTATTGTATCATACATCTTCATATAATCGCCTTTTTGTATGCCTTCGTAAATCGAAAACTGAGAGTTATAATAAACATTATTTAACTTTTCATTAGGATTGTCAATAAGTAAAATATTTATTTTAACAGGGTATTTATTTACCTTGTTTTCTATTTCTTTGTAAGTTTCCATTAAATTTTCTACTTCTCCTAATCTAACTTTTATAGTATATCCATTGGTATCAGTTGAAATTGTTACCATTTTAACAAATCTAACTGTACTTACATCTTTTGAAATCTTATCGGGCAAAATTTTATTTTGATATAATTGAAAGCTGGCAAATAAAAATCCAAAAACTACTACAAAAGTTATCAAAACAATCTGCCATTTTATTCCCTTGAGCAAAACTCTCACTCCTCGTTTATGATATACTGTATTATATCATAGAATATATACCAAGTACAATATTAAAAATTTTGTTTTCTCTCTTATAAGGAGTATAATTAATTTATAGAAAATACGTAAAAAATTAAGGAGGCAAATTTGTATGAGAATAGCTGCTACAATAACAGAGGAGGGCTATATTGAAAAACTTCCCGACGGGCCATATATAATTATTTTTGATACACAAAAAGAAAATACTGAAAAGTACGATAATCCGGGATACTTTCTAAAAGAAGGAAGAAGAAGTGCTATTGTAGATTTTCTCCTTGATCAAAAAACCGATGTAGTAATAACTGTGCCTGAAGCTTTTTGCAGTCTTTCTTATGGAAAGGCAAAGCAAAAAGGGCTAAAATTTATACGTCTTGAGAAAAGTTTGCCTTATGAAGAAGTTATACAAAACCTCTCAAAATATGTTGAAAATTTAACTGATACAATTCCTGAAGACGAACTTGCAAAATAAAAAACCCTCACAAAGAGGCTTCAGACTGTAGACAAAGTTATTTTCTTTGAAGGAGGCATTTTGCATTGTTCGCTCCAGAGTTACAAAGCGACTAAACATAAGCTTCCCCTCGGACTCCGGCAGGGTTCCGGGCACATTCGGCGTCCTTGCCTCAGGTGCCAGCCTCCGCCCTCCATGGCTTCGGCCCTGCCTCCGTTCCTCGGTCTCGCTAAGTTTAGTTGCCGCTTTGTAACAAGTCGCTTAGCCTATGCAAAATGCCTCCTTTATAAAAAAGTTTTGTCTACAGTCTGGCGCCTTACAAAGAGGCTTTTTTATTTGATAGGCCTTACTTTCTCCACAACTTTTTCCGCCAGCTCAATATAAGGAAGTCCCTCAGGTCCATCATCAAGAGCAGGTGGTATACCTACATCGCTTAATTCTCTGACTTTAACCGTCATTGGAATCTTTACAAGTATTTCCGTTCCTAAATCTTGCGCCAATTTTTCTGTTTCCCCTTCACCAAAAATATTATATCTTTGGTGGCAGTTAGGACATTCAAAATATGACATGTTTTCCACAATACCTATAACTTCTAAATTAACTTTTTTAGCCATATAGCCAATTCTTCCCGCTACGTGAGATGCTGAAGCTTGTGGAGTTGTCACAAGCACAAATTTTGACTCAGGCAATTTTTGCATCACTGTAAGAGGTATATCTCCTGTTCCTGGTGGTAAATCCAATACTAAATAATCTAATTCTCCCCAATATACATCATTGAAAAACTGATCAAGAACTCCTGACAAAAGTGGACCTCTCCATATTAAAGGTGTATCTTCGTCAGTAAAATTACCCATTGAAATCACTTTTATCCCGAATCTTTCTAATGGCAAAATAGTGTGCTCATCCAATGCGTAAGGTCTTTCATCCACAATCCCCAAAAGCCTTGGAACACTAAATCCCAACACATCCGCATCCAAAAGCCCTACTTTAAAGCCTAATCTGGCAAGAGCTACAGCTAAATTAACTGCAACAGTGGACTTGCCTACTCCACCTTTTCCACTACCTACTACTATTACTCTCGTATTTTCAAATATAGGTTTTCTGCCACCGCTAAGCTTTCTTGCTAAATTTTGTCTTTCTTCTTCTGTCATGCTACCTAAATTTACTATTACTTCTGAAACTCCTTCAAGTTTGGATACTTCTTCGATAGCATCTTTTTTAATAGTATCTTGAAGAGGGCAACCTTTCACAGTAAGGTTTATGTCAATTGTAACTTTATCCCCTTCTATTTGAATATTTCTCACCATATCAAGGTCAACTATACTTCTTCCTATTTCTGGGTCATAAACCTTTCTTAGAGCGTTTAATACTTGTTCTTGTGTAAGCAACTCTATACCTCCCATTGGTATTTTTTTGTTGACATTTATATTATAATATATAATCATTATTAATAGAATACCCTCAAAAAAATTAACCCATTCGAATAATATAATGGGGTGGTTAAGTTGGATATAAACGACAGAGTATACGTAGCTAAAAAAGACCCCTCCGAGAGAGAAAAATTAATTGAGGAATATACCCCCTTTATCATAAAGCAATTGTCTTTATTTACAAACAAATACATAGATGAAAAAAATAGTGATGAATTAAGCATAGGACTTATAGCTTTTAACGAAGCCATAGACAGCTTTGATGATACAAAAGGCTCATTCTTAAGCTTTTCAAGTTTGCTTATTAAAAGGCGACTTATAGATTTTTTACGGCAAAATCAGCAAAATACTATTCCTTTAGAACTATATATAGAAAAAAGCACTGATTATGAAGCGGAAAATAGAAAACTAGAAATGATTTCTTTTGTAAACTTGCTAAGTCTTTACAACATAACTTTAGATGATTTAGTCAAACAATCTCCCAAGCACGCAGACACAAGAAAAATAGCTACAAAAATTGCTTATACAATTTGTGAAAATAGGGGCTTACTGGAATATTTAAAAAGCAAAAAGAATCTTCCTATAAAAGATTTAGTAAATATTTTAAAAGTAAGCCGCAAGACTATAGAAAAACACAGAAAATACATAATAGCGCTAGTAATAATCATTTCTGAAGACTTGCCTCTTTTAAAACAATACATAAGCCCCGAAAGTGAGGTGTCAAAAATATGAAGGCCGTTGTAGTTCAAAAAGAAAAAAATAAAACTTATGTAATGACTGAAAAAGGGGAATTTAAGTGTTTGAAAAATTTGCAAAATGTAGATATAGGTGAAACTATCGAACTTAATGGAAACTTTTTAGCTTTAAGGCATACTGCTAAAATTTTAATAGCTGCTTCTCTTCTTCTCGCATTAATATTTACTATTATTAATTTTAAATCACCAGAAGTTTACGCCTATGTGTATATAGATATAAATCCAAGTATTGAAGTTTTAATAGATAAAAACGCCAAAATAATAAGTGCCAATCCTTTAAATGAAGATGGAAAAAAAATCTTAAAAAATCTCTCTTATAAAGGCCTTGACATTACAACGTTTATAAATCAAACAGTAAAAGAATCACAAAAACTTGGCTTTTTGAAAGAAGAAGATACCATAGTAATAACTACCGTTAATATAAAAAATTCACATGTTATAAATGAAGATATACAAAAAGCCATCAATGACATAAAAAAAACAAATGCTAAAATTCAAATAGAAACTTTGAAATCCAATGAAGTACAAAGAGAAGAGGCTAAAAAAGAAAAAACATCACCTGGCAGGCTTATCCTCTGGGAAAAAGCTAAAAATGAAGGAATAAACATACCAAAAGATAAATTAAATAGTCCCGAATTTTTTAAAGAACTAAAACAAGCTTATACAAAAATAAAAGAAAAACAGGATGAAAAAAAGATGAATACTACCTCTCAAGATTCTAAAGATAAAGGTATTCCTAAAGTTAAAATTACCACTGATAAACCTGCTAAAATAAATACAAAAGACCTTTATAAAGAAGAACCTACTCAAACTATAAAAAATGTAAAAAAAGAAGAAGCAAAAAATCAAAACAAATCAACTAAAAAAGATGAGAATATTGATAATAAACCTACACAGAAAGATAGCGGAGCCACAGAAAATACAGAATCAAAAAAAGCAACACCAATAATGTTTTTGATCAAAAAGAAGAAAATAAAGTAAAAACCAATTCTGATAATAAAGAATTGAATAATTCTGATAAAAGTCTTGATAAAAGCTTTGATAAAAATCCTTACAAAAATGTAAAAGAAATTGAAAACTACCCCCAAAAAGAAGACAAAAATACCGAAAAATATAATGAAAAAATGAGTGAGGTGAAAGATTAAATGCTAAAAAAATCGCGTTTTTTTATTTCAGTAGTTTTAATCTTTTTACTATTGTTTTCCACGACAGTATATGCAAAACCGCAGCCAAAATACTCTTTTGACGACATTCAACAATTCACATGGGCAGTAAAAGCAATTGAAAAAATGTATGCAAAAGGTTTTATAAAAGGAGTTGGAGATAAAAAATTTAACCCTTCAAAGCCTGTTACTCATTTAGAGGCATTAGTAATGATTTTACGGGCGATGGGTTATGAAGAACAAGCTAATAAAATAACTGACCTTCCCAAAGAGTATAAAGGGCCAAAACTTAGTTGGGAAAAAGGCTTTATTACACTTGCATATCAAAAGGGCATATTAACTTACGACGAGTTAAAAAAGTTTAATCCCAATGAAAAGGCAAAAAGATACGAAATAGTAAAATATTTAGTTCGCGCTTTAGGCTTGGAAAACCAAGCTCAGCAAAATATGAATAAAGTTTTGAACTACAAAGACTGGGATAAGATCCCTAAAGATGCTATAGGTTATATGTACGTAGCTGTAGAAAAGAACCTCATCAAAGGAGATGGAGAAAAGCTCAAGCCAAACGATCCAGTCAGAAGAGTAGAAATGGCTGTTTTATTGGAAAGGCTTGACGAAAAGGTACAAAATAACCTCAATGGCCGTGATGTCGTTGCTACTGTTTATGCTATAGATAACAATATTATAACTGTAAAAGTCAATGGTGGACTAAAGACTTTTAATGTATTAAAAAATGTGCCAGTTTACAACGAAAATGAGTATGTCGGAATAGATTATCTAAAGGCCGGCTATCAAATAAGATTAATATTAGATTCCAAAAATAATATAATATTTGTGGAAGTGTTAAATAATAAAAGTGAGGAAGTGATTCCTATAGAACTTAAAGATGTTAAAAATCCTCCTGAAAAAGTATCATCAGCTGTGGAAGCTATTAAAAATAAGCCTGCTGTTAAACTAGTAGAAGAAAATGGAATATATTATGTAATCGCAACTCGCGGTATGATGCGAACAGGTGGATATATCGTAAATATACAAAAGGCTCAAATAATAAAAACGTCAAAAGATACCATATTAGAAGTTGAAGTAAAATATATAGACCCTTCTCCCGATGCAATTGTGACACAAGTTATAACTTATCCATATGACATAAAAAGTTTTACTTACGATGGTAAAATTACACAAATAAGTGTTAAAACAGATAAAAATATAAATGTTTCTGTTGATATTGATTTAGCCTCAGATGTTAAGTAAAATCCCTCATTGGAGGGATTTTACTTTTGAAAACAATTACTAAAATAAGCATAAAATTTTTGTGAAAAAAGCTAATTGATAAAAGTCCACAAATCATATACGATAAAGTTAAATCCATAAAAGGGGGAATTATCCGTGAAAGAAATAAAAGTAAAATTAACTACAATTGAAAGTGTCAAAAATTTTGTAGAAAAAACTTCAAAATATCCTTTTGACATAGACGTGACTTCTGGTCGCTATGTAATAGACGCAAAATCAATAATGGGCCTTTTTAGCCTTAATTTAGAAAATGTCCTTACAGTAATACCTCACACAACTGATGAAGAAAGCTTGAAAAAATTAGAAGAAGATTTAAAAGAATTCATAGTATAATAGTATAAAAATAAAAGCGTAGAGACTACGCTTTTATTTTTATATCAAAGGCGGTGGAGTTGGTTCTATAGGCACAGCAATTTGTCCTGTCTTTGCATCAATATGCAAAATCCAATATCCCTCATCCCTCGCGCCTCTTAAATTTTCTTTAACTGGCTTCCAAACTACAAACCCTGTCATACCACCAAAAGGCTGGTCTGCAAGAGTAAAAAATCCTGGCATTCCATACACAATGTATTTTAATTCACCCTTCTCATCATTTACAAATCCCACAAGATAATGGTCAAAGCTTCTCTCCCTGTAACCCGTTTTAACTTTCCACCACCTATAACCTTCAAAATTTTTTTCAAAAGGCTGAACTTCCTCCAAAAAACTCACTATATTGTTAACATACTCTCTTAAATATTTTATATATCCTTCCTCTACTTCCTCCTCAAACTTAAAAGAAGTTTTCTGTTGTTGAGTATCAGAAGAATGCATCAATGGCTTAGGAGTTTCTTCAGGGGCAGAAATATAAAAATTGGTTTCAAATTGAGTCTCTTCCGAAACATTTTGTAAAGTTTCATCTTTTTTAGTAAATTCATTTTTAATATTTTCATCTTCCGCACTTTCATAGTCTTGGGGTATCGCAGTTTCAGTTTCCTCCTGCTTAATTTCCCTATCATTCTTATCACTCTTCTCTGTTAATGTTTCTTCTTGTTTTACCTTTAACAGATATTTTTTATAAGCAGCCTTCCAGTTTGTAGTTTTCTTGTTTATAACAGATGCCAAAGGTACTAAAGTTTTTATGCCATCATGGGCTTCTATAAATGCTACAGAAAATTCCTCCCAACTAATTCCCGAATCTTTTACATTCTCTACATTAAAAGTCCATTCTCCTCCACCGCGTCCTTTATCATCTACTTTTATTGCTCCAAAATCTACAACAGTAACTTCTCCCTCGCCTTTTAGCAATTTCACATTATAGGAATACGTGGGATTAAGATTTTGCAAAGCCGCTGTTATTCTTCCTCTGCTTCCTCTAAACTCCACTTTTAAATAACCTGTCACTTCTTTTCCTTCAATAGAACATCCCTTGTCTTCTTGATTAAAGACAATATAAAACCTTTTATATATATTTATTGGCATTTATTCTTCCCCCTCATTTATCTTAAATATAACTTTGCAATATATATTATGAAAAGAGGGGGATTATTATTACTGCTTTGTCAAATCATAAATAACATTTGCCAAAGCAGCAAACTCCTCTATACTAAGAGTTTCTCCTCTCCTTTGAGGTGATAAGTTTGAAAGAGTAAAAGCTTTATCTATAATTTCTTTTGGAAGTCCTAAAGTTTTTAAAGCATTGGACAATACTTTTCTCCTTTGTCCAAAAGCAGCTTTTACCACGTTAGAAAATAACCTTTCATCTTTTACCCCAACTAAAGATTTATCAAGTATCTCTAATTTAACCAGAGAAGAATCTACCTTAGGTGGAGGAACAAAAACACTTGGTGGTAGATTAAAAAGTATCTTAGGCTTTGCTTTAAAATTTATAAAAACTGTAAGTATCCCATAGTCCTTAGTACCCGGCAGAGCACAAATTCTTTCAGCAACTTCTTTTTGCACTAGCACAGTTATCTCTTTTACAAATTTACACTCTAAAAGCATCATTATTATAGGAGAAGTTATGTAATAAGGAAGATTAGCAACTACTTTAAAAGGCTTCCCTTCAAAATATTCATTAGCTATTTTATTTAAATCCACCTTCATTATATCTTCATTTATGATAATCACATTGTTATAAATGTTAAGTTTTTCTTTTGTTGCTTCATAAAGCTCTCTGTCAATTTCAAAAGAAATTACCTTTTTAACCATTTTAGCTAGTTCTTCTGTCAAAGTCCCTAATCCTGTTCCAATTTCTAGTACAAAATCTTCAGAAGCAACTCCCGAAGCAGTCACAATTTTTGCTAAAATATTTTTGTCAAATATGAAATTTTGTCCCCATTTTTTCTTTACATTAACCCCTTTTACTTTCATAGCTCCACCTCAAAAAATAAGACAGGGAAACCCTGTCTATTTTAAAATATAAACTTTCACGTATCTTCTTCCCCATTTAATTGTTTCCTCAAGAGTCGGGAAAAAAACATCAATTTTATCCCCTTTAATAGCTCCACCTGTATCTGCAGCAATTCCAAATCCATATCCTTCTACGTAAAGTCGTGTGCCCAAAGGTATAACCCTTGGATCTACAGCTATTACTCCCCTTGTAGCTTTCGTACCAGTAGCAGTTATCCCATAATTGGGATCTCCTGGTTTTTTACCGGTATCTGTTACGCTATTAGTATAAGCAGTAGCAACCATAGTTCTAATTTCCCTATACCTAAAAGTCTCTCCTCTTGAAGTAGTAAAAACTCCTAGTGTTCCAACATGCACAATTTGGTTTATCGGATTTTTTATTATCTTTTCCTCTATTATATTTTTTGCTACCTCTTTGCCGTTTTCATAAGTAACTTTCATCACAATTTGTTTTTTCCCAACTTCTCCTTGTTGAACTACTCTTACTTGTCCTCTTTCCATATTGTCATTCTTTACTGTCTCTGTTTGATATGGTATATCTACTTCTTGAGTAACAATTTTTTCTGTTACTTTTGTAACGTCGATGTACATGTACCTAAACACAGGCGTATCTAAACTCATATTTACTTTGTCTTGTGGTCCTAAAGTTATACTATTTTGTTGAAATACTTCTTTTACATTAGATGCAGCAGTGTAAATATCTTTTGCTTTTCCACCCACACAGATAGTGATAGGAACTGCTCTTTTGATAGTCACCTTCATGCCATTTTTTAAACCAGTGTCTAAAGAAGGCGTTACTACATCTTCTTTTCTTAGCTTAATTCCTTTCTCTTCTAACAAATCCTTAACTGTTGATTTAAATGTTGTAACAACCATTTTTTTATCTTCATCCTGAAGGGTTATTTCCTTTTTTAAGCTTGCGTATGTTATAGCTCCGACAATCAATAGGAATACTGCAGCCAACGTTAGAAGAGCAACTGGTTTTTTAACTATTTCACCAAGTCGCTTTCTAAACTTGTCTGTATCCATCCCATAACCTCCTGTTAAAAATTTAATTTAGGGGAGTCGTAAGTAATTTTAATCCAATTAAATTGATTTGTCAAATTTTTATACACAATTTTTCATTTATGGGGAAACCAAACTCAATGATATTATACGCATTTTTTTGACTTTTGATACCTCCCCTCAAAACAGGAGGTTTGTTTTTTAAAACTTTTATTTGAGAGGGATGTTAAAAAGTTTTATAGCATTTTCAGCAGTAATCCTACAAACCTCCTCATAAGGCATCTCTCTTAATTCTGCAATTTTTTTCGCTACAAATTTCACATACACCGGTGTATTCCTTTTTCCTCTATAAGGCTCAGGAGTAAGATAAGGGCTATCTGTCTCAATTAAAAGTTTTTCAATAGGAACAGCTTTTGCTACTTCTTTAGGTTTTTTTGCATTTTTAAATGTCACAGGCCCCCCTAAAGAAATGTAAAAATTCATTTCAATTACTTGAAAAGCCATTTCAACACTTCCCGAATAACTGTGAAAAACCCCTCTTAAATCTTTTGTCCATTCCTGTTTTAATATATCTAGTATATCTCCATGAGCATCCCTATCGTGTATTATTATTGGAAGATTTAGCTTTTTCGCAAGCCTTATTTGTTTTATAAAAATCTCTTTTTGAAACTCTTTGGGAGGGTCGTCGTAATAATAATCTAACCCTATTTCTCCTATTGCTACAACCTTTTCCTGTAAAGCTAATCTCTCTATTTCTTCCACTTTGTCAAATTCCCTTTGTGCATCATGGGGATGAATTCCAACAGAAGCATATATAAAGTCATAGTTATGAGCTAGCTCAATAGACTGTTTAGAAGTTAAGAGGTTAGACCCCACATTTATTAAAAATGTGAGGTCTTTTTTACATTCTTCAATAACTTTTTCTCTATCTCTATCGTATTTCTCATCTTCAAGATGAGCGTGAGAATCTACCAACAATTTTATCACTCCTTAGCTTATCTTTGCCCCACTTTCTATATCCCTGTCCACTGTAAGAAGGGACATTTTTCCTTCGGTAGATGCTGCTAAAAGCATTCCTTGAGACTCAATACCCTTTAGTTTCTTTGGCTCCAGATTATATACAATAATTATTTTCTTTCCTATAAGCTCTTCAGGAGTGTAATAACGAGCAATTCCTCCTACAATTTGCCTTGTCTCCTCTCCCACTTTAAGCTTCATCTTTATAAGCTTGTCAGAGCCTTCCACTTTTTCGGCTTCCAAAATCTCTGCAACCCTAAGCTGAATTTTTGCAAAATCCTCAATAGTGATATAATCTATCTTTTTCTCTTCCTCCTCTGCTTTTTCTTCTATAGCACTCAGCTCCTTATTTACATCTATTCTCGGGAAAATAATTTCTCCTCTTTTTACTTTTGTACCTTCTTTTAACAAGCCAAACTTTAAGCTCTCCCAAGTCGTCAAATCTTTTTCTATTCCTAATTGTTCAAACATTTTTTGCGGGGTATTTGGCATAAAAGGAGATATAAGTATTGCAATAAATCTCAAAGCTTCCGCTAAATTATACAAAACAGTACCCAATCTTTCCTTTTTGCTTTCATCTTTCGCTAAAATCCAAGGCATTGTTTCATCAATGTACTTATTAGCTCGTCTTACTAATTTCCATATTTCAATTAAAGCGTTGGAAAACTGAAGTTTATCCATGTACTCTTCAACAGTTTTAGGTAGATTCTGTGCAGTATTTATAAGGTCATCATCTACTTCTTCTTTTTGTGAAGGCTTTGGCAGAATGCCCTCAAAGTATTTTTCAATCATTGTAACAGTCCTACTCAGCAAGTTTCCAAGGTCATTAGCAAGGTCTGAATTTATTCTGTTTATCAAAGCTTCATTAGAAAACACTCCATCCGCCCCAAAAGGCACTTCTCTCAAAAGAAAATATCTTACAGCATCCACGCCATATTTCCTAACCAGCTCTTTAGGGTCTACTACATTGCCTTTAGATTTTGACATCTTGCCTCCTTCCAGTATAAGCCAACCGTGTCCAAACACTTTTTTAGGAAGGGGCAAGTCAAGAGCCATAAGCATTGCTGGCCATATTATTGTGTGAAACCTCATTATCTCTTTTCCAACCAAATGAACATCTGCTGGCCAGTATTTTTTAAAGTCGTCGTCATGGTCTGTAGAATATCCTAAAGCAGTTATGTAATTTGACAAAGCATCTATCCAAACATAAATCACATGTCTTGGGTCAAAAGGTACCTTTATACCCCAGTCAAACGAACTCCTTGAGACAAACAAATCCTCCAAACCTGATTTTATAAAGTTTATCATCTCATTGCGCCTTGACTCAGGCTGTATAAAATCAGGATGTTCATCATAATATTGTAACAGCCTATCCCCATATTTAGACAATTTAAAAAAATACCCTTCTTCTTTTACCCTTTCTACTGGTCTACCACAGTCTGGGCATTTCCCATCTACAAGCTGGCTTTCTGTCCAGAAAGATTCACAAGGAGTACAGTACCATCCCTCATATTCGCTTTTGTATATATCTCCTTTTTCATACAATTTCGTGAATATTTTTTGTACTATTTCCTCATGATATTTATCGGTTGTGCGAATAAATTGGTCATTACTTATATCCATTGTCTTCCATAAATCTTTTATCCATTCAACTATCCCGTCTACATATTCTTTAGGAGACATCCCTTTTTCTCTTGCTATTCTTTGAATTTTTTGCCCATGTTCATCAGTACCGGTCAAAAACTTGACATCATATCCGGTAAGCCTTTTAAACCTTGCCATCGCATCTGCAGCAACTGTAGTATATGAATGACCAATATGTAATTTATCACTGGGATAATAGATAGGTGTCGTAATGTAAAAAGTCTTTTTCATATCCATCCTCCTCTTTTTTTGTAAATAAAAAACTCGCCTCCACATAAGGGGCGAGATTGTCGCGGTACCACCCTTCTTCACATGCGCCTCACGACGCATGCCTCACAGAGTGCTAACACACTCCTACCCTGTAACGGGAGTTCCCGGTAAAACCTACTAGCCTTCGGCAGTACGGCTCCGGAGCCATCTTCAAAAGCCCAAACTTTATCGGTTCGCACCTCGCCCGACTCTCTGTGAAAGTTCAAGCTTTTTACTCTTTCCTTCATCGCCTTTTACTATATCTATTTATTCTTTAATATACCCTTTATAAAAAGTATTGTCAACTACCTTTTTAGTATATTTTCTGCATTAGTATAGCTTTTACAATTACACTCGTCGCAATATATCACATTTATGAAATCAAACCTCAAAAAAATGAACAACTTTTTGATATAGAAGCCGCTTCAGATGTAAAATATTTTAAAAAAAGTAAAAACTATTCTTTTGATGTTTTAATCGAAATAGGTAAGGGTCAAAAAAATCCAAAAGAAAAAAGCAATTATACAAAAATAAAAGCTTTTTCATTTTCCTCTCTATCCCAAAAATGCTAACAATATTATATAATTGATTTTTAGTAATTGTCATCATAAATTTTTCTTATAATTTGGTTTCTTACACAAAAAAGTGTTAAAATAAATATCGAGAACATCAAAAAAATATAGAAAGGAAGGATTGCAATGCCTTTTATAACAATTGAAGGACCTGACAATTTAAGTAAGGAAACAAAAGCAAAACTTATTTCTGAACTTACAAAAGCAGCTTCACAAGTACTCAATATTCCTATAAATGCATTCTCAGTGATTATAAAAGAAAATAATCCAGACAATATAGGCGTAGGAGGAACCCCTCTCTCTGAACTACATAAAAAATAACTCTTATAAAAAAGAGATGCAGCGAAAATTTTTGCATCTCTTTTTAAATTATATTTTCTCTATTTTCATTCTTTCTTTTACAAACTCTACAGCATCTTCTTTATCTTGAATTTCTCCGTAAAATCTATTTTTCCTTATTTCATATAAAATCTGTCCTAATTTTTTCCCATCTTTTACATCAAAATTTATAATTATATCCAGCGGCGAAAGTAATGGTTTTTCTGTTTCTTTAAATTCTACATATCTTTTTAAAAGCTTGGTAATATAATCTGTAAACTTTGGTATCTCTTCCTCTTTACCTAAATTAAGCCTTGTAGCAGTAAAATCAGCCTGAGATAAAAGTAGAATCGCTATTGAATCATCCTTAAGTTCGGAAAAAAATCTAAAAAGAGATTTATTCGTTGGTCCGCCATTTACATAGTACATTAAAGGCTTCATGTGATAAAGGACAAGCTTCTTTAGCAAAGAAGACTCTTTTTTGGGCATTTTCATCCTTGATGCTATCTTTTTTACGATTTCTGCTCCTTTTGTCTCGTGGTTGTAAAAATGTACTCTATTTTCAGTATCAATGTATATGGATTCTGGTTTGCCTATATCGTGAAAAAGAGCTCCAAGTTTTATTATGTCCTTTACTTTGTTGTCAGAAGAAAGCTTTCTATCTAAATACTCCGAAACTATATCATATACGTCTTTGGGAAATCTCATAGAATTTATGATATTTTCGTATTCTTCTACGGTTTTTAGTGAATGTATCCAAGCATTCGTAAGGTGATAATAGCACTTTCCTACTTCTTTCATTTTAGCAACTTCTTCAAATATATTTTCCATAAGTTTTAAATCTTCCATCATTCTTAAATATTTGTGAGAATTCTTTTCTTTTAATATTATAAAAATTTCATTCATTATTCTCTCTGGCGCTACTTGTTTTATTAAGGCCGCTTCTTCTCTTATTTTAGCCTTTGTACCCTCATCAATATCAAATTTGTAAGTCGCAGCAAATCTTACGGCCCTCAAAGCTCTTAAAGGGTCTTCTTTAAAGGTCATCACACCAACATGCTTTATTTTCCTGTTTTTTATGTCCATCATGCCACCAAAAGGGTCAATAATATATTCAAATTCAAAATAATCCGTCAGTTTTATAGCCATAGCATTCATTGTAAAGTCTCTATGAGCTAAATCTATGTATATGTCTTCTCCTCTTAAATTAGTAAAATCCAATATTTCATCTCCTACAACAACCCTATATGTGCCTTTTTCCTCCATAAAAGGCACAAAAGTACCCCCTAATTTTTCTGCCGCTAATTTGGCGATTTTCTCTGCATCTTCCTGAACTACAAAATCATAATCTTTAGCTTCTCTATTTAAAATCCTGTCCCTTATGTATCCCCCAACAATATACAAATTATATGCTTCTTTTCCTAATTTTCTTATTAATTTTGGTATTGTTGCCACAAAAAATCATTCCTTTCCTTTTAAAAGGCAAAAACAACATTACAATATATAGTATAACAAAAGTGAAAAAGTGTACAAGTATTAAAAAAATAATCTGCTATAAAATACACAAGAAAGTATTGCGATAATATCTGCAAAAATTCCAGAGATAACAGAATGTCTCATCTTTTTTATTCCCACTGCCCCATAGTAAACAGCAAGAACATAAAAAGTGGTCTCAGTAGATCCATACATAGCAGAAGCCATTTTTCCGATTAGAGAATCAGCACCATGAGTTTTTATAATCTCAGTCGCAATCCCCAAAGCACCGCTTCCCGAAAGAGGCCTTATTAAAGCAAGAGGCACAAGCTCCTGTGGCATGCCTATTTTATTTGTAAAAGGCATTAAAAATTCCCCCAATAAGTCAAGGGCGCCTGACGCTCTTAATACACCTATTGCCACAAGCATTGCTACAAGAGCTGGAAAAATTTTTATAACTACAGAAATTCCTTCTTTTGCCCCATCGACGAACACTTCATACACTTTGACATTTTTTATGATTCCATAAAAAGGAATAAGAAGAACAAGTATAGGAATAATCCATTCAGATATAATTTTCATCATTATTTTCACTCCTTAAATATAGGCATTTTTTCAAGGTATTTATTCAAAATAAGGCCAGCTACAAGTGCAGTGCTAGTTGAAAGTACGCTGACAATCACAAAATCCGCAGGATTTTTAGCTCCCAAAGAAGCCCTTATTCCAATCATTACTGCAGGTATAAGCTGTATTGAAGCTGTATTTATCACTAAAAAACGGCCCATTGCATTTGAAGCACTGTCTTTTTTATTAAGCTCTTGAAGGTATTCCATAGCCTTAATCCCAAAAGGTGTTGCTGCATTACCTAATCCCAACATATTAGCTGATATATTCATTATCATCGCTGAAATAGCTGGGTGGTCTTTTGGCACATCAGGAAAAAGCCTTATAATTGTAGGTTTTAGCAATTTTGCGATAATATCTGTAAGGCCTGACTTATCTGCAATTTTCATTATTCCAAGCCATAAAGACATTACACCAACTAACCCTATCGAAATAGCAACAGCAGTCTGTGCTGAATCAATTATAGCTTTGGATACTTCTGCCATTCTGCCATTTATTATTCCTACTAAAACTCCTATCGCTATCATAAAAAACCATATGTAATTTATCATGGTATAGCCCTCCCAAATTACCAAAAAAACTTCGTTTATGCTTTTCTTCTTATGTAATAAAATTTATGTTATTTACCTTAAAAAATTCCAAAAAAGGTGTTGACTTATTTTTCAAAACTTGGTATTATTATAAGTGAAGTTTAGTTGTCGAATTTTGTAACTCAGGAGGGGAGAAAAATGTTGAAATCCACAGGTATTGTAAGAAAAGTAGACGAATTGGGAAGGGTAGTAATACCAATCGAGCTCAGGAGGACACTTAACATAGCAGAGAGAGATGCTCTTGAAATCTATGTTGATGGGGAACAAATAGTCCTCAAAAAGTATGAGCCTGCTTGCATTTTCTGCGGCAACGCTGAGAATGTAATAAACTACAAAGGCAAAAATATATGTAAAAATTGCCTTGAAGAGTTAAAGAAATCTGTAGACTAATAGCAGGATAAATAATAGGAGGGTGTGTCCTCCTATTATTTATCCTCTTCTTTTTTTCTTTCCGGTTCTACATGGATTATCACATGGGAATCAGGGAATTTATCAGTTATTTGTTTTGAAACCTTATGGGACAATTCATGGGCATCTACTATGTTGTAATTTCTGTCCACTCTCAAATGAACGTCTATTTCTCTTCGAGGCCCCGATTTTCTCGTTCTCAATTTGTGAAAACTTGTAATTTCAGAATTTGATTTTATTATATTCTCTATTTCTTTAACTTCCTCTTCTGGAAGACTAGTGTCTGTCAAATCTTTTAAAGCTTCCTTTGTCAACTCAATTGATGCTTTTATAATAAGCAATGCAACAAAAATAGCTATGATTGGATCCAAAATATCCAATTTAGTGACTTTTATGGCAACAAGTCCTAGTGTAACTCCCAAAGACGTAAATACATCAGTTAAAAGGTGCATTGCATCTGCTTTTAAGGCAATAGAATTTTCTTCTTTAGATACTTTAAACAAAAAATATGATACTACTCCATTTACAAAAGATGCAAAAATCATGACAATAATGCCCATTCCTAAATTTTCTACATAAGTACCAGTAATTATTCTTCGCACTGCCTCATATATGATAAGTATAGCTGCAAAAAAAATTAAAATAGCTTCCACAAAGCCAGAAACGTTCTCATATTTGCTGTGTCCAAAAGGGTGGTCCTCATCTGCGGGTTTTACTGCTACTCGTATGGAGAAAAAGGCAATTAGACTAGCAATTAAATCAATTGAAGAATGTATGGCTTCAGAAATTACCCCTACTGAATGCATTAGTATTCCCGCCAACAATTTTATAGCTATCAATACACTGTTAGAAACCACAGATAGCAAAGCTGCGTTTTGTTTATTCATAACATCCTCCATATTCTCAATTGAAATTTCACTGTTGATATATATTATAGTTTATTGGTGAAAAATATGCAAATATTTTTAATTTGGGATATTGAAAATCAAATTCAATTGATAATAACTATTATTTCCAACTTCTTTACTTTTTTCCTATAGTAAGTTTATACACTTGACTTTTGGGTATTCCCAATTCCTTAGCAACTTTTTTAATAACCTCTTTTTTATCCATTCCCTCTGCAAGGTATTTTTGAATTAATATCTCTGGTTTTTCTTCAACTTGTTGTTTTTGTGCTCCTTCAATAATTAGTACAATTTCACCTTTTATTTCATCCCCCAGTTTCGTTAAAACCTCATCTATTGTCCCTCTTATAAATTCTTCATGAATTTTAGTAAGTTCTCTTGCTATGACAATCTTTCTTTCAGCTACATAAGATTTCAATTCGTGGAGAGTTTCTTTTAAACGATGAGGTGCCTCATAAAGTATGACAGTTCTCTCTTCTTTTGAAATACGGTTTAGCCTTTCTTCTCTTTCTTTATTTTTTGTCGGCAAAAAACCTTCAAAAACAAAGGAAGAAGTATTTAATCCTGAAGCAACTAAAGCAGTAATTGCAGCAGTTGGACCAGGCAATGACACAACTTTTATGTCTTCTTCTATGCAAAGTTTCACAAGGTCTTCCCCAGGGTCTGAGATTGCAGGTGTACCTGCATCTGTAACTAAGGCAATTGACTTCCCTTTTTTTAATTCCTCTATAAGTTTTACCCCTTTTGTCCTTTTGTTATGTTCATGGTAACTGGTAAGAGGTTTTTTTATGTCAAAATGATTTAAAAGTTTAAGAGTTTGCCTCGTATCTTCGGCAGCTATAATATCAACTTCTTTTAAAGTTTTTAAAACTCTTAAAGTTATATCTTCTAAATTACCAATAGGAGTGGGACATAAATATAATACCCCATAATTTTCCATCTTTATTCCTCCTCTAATTGCATTTTAGAGTATATTTCTATAATTTCTTTTGTATACTCCCCACTTTTTTCATACACATAAAGGGGAGCCAATATGTTTAAACCTGGCTGAGAACCTTTTTTTGATTCTATTAGCAAAAGATTGGGTTTACTATCTACATAAGGATGCACAAATCTCAATTTTTTAGGTTCTAAATTGTATTTTCTCAAAAAATACAAAATGTCAACTAATCTTTCTGTTCTATGAATCATAAAAAATTTTCCTCCAAATTTTAAAAGTTTCGAAGCAGCCTTTATAAATTCCTCAAGTCCTCCATATATTTCGTATCTCGCGATATTTTCTGACTTTTGTTTTTTATCAAATCCCGTTTTTACTGGCATATAGGGAGGATTTGAAGTCACTATATCAAATTTTTCATATCCTAATATCTTTTCTAATCCTCTTACATCGCCTTTTATTATTTTTATTCTTTCTTCCATTTTATTAATAACTACACTTCTTGTAGCCATATCCGCCATATCTTCTTGTATCTCAACACCGTAAATAAAGGTATCTTGAGTTTTAGCAGCAATTAAAATAGGTATTATGCCAGACCCACATCCTAAATCTACAATTTTATCTCCTTTTTTAGCAGTAACAAAATTAGCAAGCAATACCGCATCCATTCCGAATTTAAATTTATCCTTGTGTTGAATTATAACTAAATCTTTCAAGTTTAATTCATCTAATCTTTCCCCATCTCTTAACATTTTATCACCTCTATAATATTCTTGATTTATTTTATCACAATTGCCAAAAGTTTTTATTAACTTTTTAAATACGTATTGAAAATTGAAGTAGTGCACAGTATACTATATAAAGAATTTAAACATTAGGAGGATGAAAAGTTGACAAAAGTAGTTACTGCTCCCCGCGTAAATTCAGAAATAAATAAATTAAAAACAACGATTTTGCACAGGCCAGGGAAAGAATTGGAAAGATTGACCCCTCAAAATTTATCCGAGCTTCTTTTCGACGATATCCCTTGGGTTAGAAGGATCCAAGAAGAACACGACAACTTTGCAAAAGTATTGCAGCAAAATGAAGTCCAAGTACTGTATTTACAAAATCTCTTAGAAGAAATATTAAAAGAAGAAGATGTAAAAGAAAAATTTATTGAGGAATTACTTCAAGTAAATGGAGTTACCTCTCCAAAAATCAATAACTATTTAAAAGAATTCCTTAAAGAAAAATCTTCAAACGAGGTTGCCGAAATAGCAATTGCAGGTTTGGCTCTAAATGAAATAAAGATAAAAAAATCTATGATGGGTTTAGCAGAATACATATACCAAGATAATTATTTTTATATAAAGCCCTTACCAAACCTTTATTTTACAAGAGACCCCGGAGCAATGATAGATGGCGGCTTAATGATAAGTTCTATGAAAACAGCAGCGCGAAAACCAGAAACTCTAATATTAAAATACATTTATAAATATCATGAAATTTTTAGAAAAAATAATATTCCTTGGTGGTATGATGATAGCTATCCTCATTCCATAGAGGGCGGAGATGTGCTGGTATTAAGCGAAAAAGTAATTGCAGTAGGATGTAGTGAAAGAACAACTCCTCAGGCAATAGAACAATTAGCCCATAATTTATTTGAAAAAGGTTCCTCTGTCGAAAGAATATTGGTAGTGCAAATCCCTATAAACCGTTCTTATATGCATTTAGATACAGTTTTCACCATGGTTGACACAAACAGATTTGTTTTTTATCCAGGAATAAAAAACGAGTTGAGAGTATTTAGCATCATAAAAGAGGAAAAAGGTTTCTCTATACATCAGGAAAAAGATTTGCAAACAGCATTAAAAAATGCGCTAAATCTCTACACAATAGATATAATACCAACTGGCGGGTTAAATGCAATAACTTCTGCAAGAGAGCAATGGAATGACAGTACAAACACTTTAGCTATCGCTCCGGGAGTTATTGTAACCTATTCTAGAAATGAAATATCTAATAAAATAATGGAAAAAGAAGGAATAAAGGTAATCCCTATTGAAGGGTCGGAACTTTCAAGAGGAAGAGGCGGCCCTCGTTGTATGACTATGCCCCTTTTAAGAGAATAAATTAAATCACAGTCCCCTTTTTATGCACAAATTTAAAGCATAAAAAAGGGGATTTTTTAATTTGCATTGAAAAGTTATTAACAAATTAACAGATTTAACCTTTCTGTTGTTAATAAATTTTTAATAATTTAATGGTATAATGTTTGGGTGTCAATTTACTAATTGAAAAGGAAGGATAATCTATGAAAAAGTTTTTTGCAATTTTTTTATGTCTTGTGTTTATTTTCTTTGCAGTTTCCCCTTCAATTTCTTTTGCATCTCCAACAAAGAATAAAATAGCAGTGCTCTTTATTTTAGATAGGACAAGTATTAATGACCTTGCTAAATACAATCTTCCAAATATAAAAAAGTTATTAGACATAGGTTCCTTAGCACTTATGAATACAAGAGCAGCCGGAAGTTATTCAGAACCTTCTTCTTATCTCACCATAGGAACAGGTACCCGAGCTTCGGCTGGTGAAATGGGTAGCTTATGTTTTAACAATGATGAAGTTTATGGCTATACTTCTGCAGAAAAATTATATCACCTTTACACTGGGAAACTTCCACAAGAAGGTAATATAGTTAACTTAGGAATACAAGATTTAATAAATCAAGCTTCTACTTTAAATTATACTGTTACGCCGGGATTGTTAGGTGAACTTTTAATGAAATTAACGTGTACGTATTAGGGAACTCTGACATAAAGACTCCCTCTGGAATATCCTATAAAAGATATGCCCCTTTAATTGGCATGGACAAAAACGGGATATCTGAGGGAGATATTAGCGAAGATTTATTAGTAAAAGATGATAATAGTCCTTACATGGTAAAAGCCGATTATGAAAAACTTTACAATAAATTTGTAGAATACAGTAAAAATGGTGGCCTCATTATTATAGACCCTGGAGATATTTTAAGGGCAGATGTATTTTCTAAATATACTTCCCCTTCCTTGGCTCAGCGTTACAGAGAAAAGGCATTATATGAATCTGATAAACTTATAGGTAAAATATTATCTGATTTGGATTTGTCTAAAGATTTATTTATTGTCGTGACTCCTTATCCTTCTAATCAAGATATACAAATTAACAATTTAATTACCCCTGTAATAATAGCAGGTCCTTCTTATTCACAAGGCTTTGCGACTTCTAATACTACAAAGCGCCAAGGAATTATTACAAATTTAGACATAGCACCAACAATATTATCATACTTTAACATAGAACCCCCTGTAGAAATGTTGGGACATCCAATTGAAAGCATCAAATACCAAAACGCCCTTGGTTATCTTATCAACGCAGATAAAATGATAGTTTCTGTCCACAATGCTAGACCATTGGTATTGAAAAGTTACGTTTTGTTTTTAGTCATTGTGCTAATACTTTATATAGGCCTATTGTTCTTGAAAAAGAATATTTAAAGTATTTGACACCTATAATTTTAGGAGTAATGACTGTTCCTCTGACATTTTTAATTCTGCCTTTATTAGGCCCCTTATCTCTTTACTTAAACATTGTGGCTGTTGTTGTTTTAACTGGATTAATTGACGGGTTAATCATGTATTTTGTAAAAAATGATTTAGATAGACTAATGGTAATAAGTTTGGTAACCACAATCACAATAATAATAGATTTGTTACTTAATTCTCCTTTGATGAAAAACTCTATATTAGGATATGACGTCATAAGCGGAGCTAGGTTCTATGGAATAGGAAATGAATACATGGGAGTCTTGATAGGTTCTTCAATTATGGGAACTATGGCATTAACTGAAAAATATAAAACCAAGAGCGTAAAAATTTTAGGCTTTATCCTTTTTACTGTTGCATTTTGGTTAATGGTTCTACCACAATTTGGAGCAAAAGTCGGCGGATTTATAACTGGTTTTATGGCTTTTGGTTCCACAATTTTGATGCTCTTTGGAGTAAAAATAAATAAAAAGACCTTTTTAATAATGTTTATCTCTATGGTAATATTACTATTTTTGATGTTTATAGCTTCAATGTTTTTTGGAACTACTACCCATATGGCCCAAACAGCTATTATTGTAAAAAGTGAAGGTATAAATTCTTTGTTCCAAATTTTTACAAGAAAGCTTCAAATGGAGCTTAACCTTATAAGATACACTATATGGTCATGGGTACTTATAATATCTATTTTAGTACTATTTATACTATCTTATAGACCAACGGGAGTACTTAAAAACATCTTCAAAAATTATAAATATGTGTATTACGGATTTTTTGGTAGTATCGTAGGTATGCTTTTTGCTCTTGCCTTCAACGATGCTGGCATTGTAGCAGCAGCCACTACCTGTATATACGCAATACCTCCTATTTTACTACTCCTTCAAAGGAAGGTATAATAAATAATCACTGTAGCCTTTATATTTGGCTCCTTTTAAAGGGTATGTTATAATTGTTATTGTAGCAATTGACCCAACAAAAACAAGGAGATGATAATGTGGTTTTAACCTCTCTAGAAATTCTCGCCTTTTCTTTTATAGCAGGAATTTTTGGAGCCCTTTTAGGATTAGGAGGAGGAATAATTGTAATTCCAGCTCTTACTTTGTTATTAGGTGTAGATATCAAATACGCTATAGGTGCAAGTATAGTTTCAGTCATCGCAACTTCCAGTGGGGCAGCAGTTGCATATGTGAGAGACAAAATTACAAATTTGAGAATAGGGATGTTTTTGGAAATCGCTACAACTACAGGAGCTATAACAGGAGCTTACATTGCAGGATTGATAAGCCCAAAATATCTTTATATAATTTTTGGCATTGTGCTTTTGTATTCGGCTTTGGCTATGCTTAGAAAAAGGCATGAAGAATTGCCTCAAAATGTCGTATCTCACCCTTTAGCTAAAAAATTGAAATTAGAAGGGTCCTATTTTGACAAAGTGTTAAATAAAGAAGTAAAATACAAAGTAGCGGGAGTTTACAGCGGTTTTGGAACAATGTATGTAGCTGGCGTTTTATCAGGACTTCTAGGAATAGGAAGTGGTATTTTTAAAGTTATGGCAATGGATTTATTTATGAAATTGCCTATGAAGGTCTCTACCGCTACAAGCAATTTCATGATTGGAGTGACTGCTGCAGCCAGTGCAGGTGTGTATTTAATGAGAGGTTATATAGACCCAAAAATAGCCGGTCCAGTAGCTTTAGGAGTTCTATTAGGAGCAATGTTGGGAACAAGAATAATGGAAAAACTTAAAAATACTACTATAAGGAAAATATTTATACCAGTGCTCGCCTATATTTCTATTCAAATGCTTATAAAAGGCTTGGGGGTGTAAAACCATGGAAAGAGAAAGTAATAAAGATTTAATGTTAAAAAAAGAAAATAAAGAAAATGAAAAAATAATGGCTATGGAACTTATAATAAGCAAGGCTTTAAATATAGGGGTTACCACCAGCGCAATTGTCATTCTTATAGGCCTTTTAATGCTTATAATAACAGGGAAAAGTGGATATCCTATTGGTTATTATCCCACTTCACCAGGTGAAATTTTAAAAGGTTTCATCTCTTTAAAGCCTTATGCTATCATCCTTACAGGACTTTTATTACTTATATTAACGCCTGTATTTCGGGTGGCCGTATCTATAATTACTTTTTTGTACGAAAAAGATTATTTGTATGCGGGTATCACTACACTCGTTTTTATAATTTTAATAATAAGCTTCATACTTGGAAAAGTAGAATAAAAATAGAGGAAATTTATTCCTCTATTTTTTCTAAGTCCTCCTCAAATAGTTCATCCTCGTAGGTTCCTTCAATTTCTTCTCTTTCTTCTATAACTTCCACTTCTTCAGGATCGTACTCTTTTATTATCTCTATTCCTTCTACATTTTTCATTTTTACTTTGAGTTTTCGTCTAATCACATCTACTTCTGCAATCTTCATTTCTTTATCTCCAACTCTTATTATGCTGCCAACCTTAGGAAGCTCTGCTCTAATTTTTTCATACATCTCCTGTTCATACTTTAAGCAGCACATCAATCGCCCGCAAATACCCGATATTTTGGTGGGATTTAAAGATAAATTTTGGTCTTTAGCCATTTTGATAGAAACAGGCTCAAATTCCCCTAAAAAGGCGGTACAACATAGAGGCCTTCCACAAGGTCCTAAACCTCCTATGATTTTTGCCTCATCCCTTACTCCTATTTGCCTTAGTTCTATTCTCATCCTAAAAACTGCAGCCAAATCTTTCACTAATTCTCTAAAGTCTACTCTGCCTTCTGCAGTAAAATAAAATATGACTTTGGTGTTATCAAAAGTGTACTCTACATCAATTAAATTCATTTCCAAACCATGCTGTTGTATCTTCTGAAGACATATTTCAAAAGCCTCAGCTTCTTTTTTCTTGTTTTCATAATAATGTTCTACATCTTCTGGTGTCGCAATCCTTATTACTTTTTTTAAAGGAGCCACAATCTCTTCTTCTGGCACCTCTTTTATACCGACAACTACTTCGCCAAATTCTATCCCTCTTATTGTTTCAACTATAACTTTATCTCCTACTTTTATTGGCAAATCCCCTGGGTCAAAATAGTATATCTTCCCTGCTTTTTTAAATCTCACACCCACAACAGTAACCAAAATTATAAACCTCCCGCTATATCTAAAAGTAGATTCTCTACTGCTAATTGATAGTTTATATTTGAATTAATCTGTGAATTAAACTGCTCTATTCTATTAATTATATTATTAAGCTTATTGATAGTCAATCGAGATTCCATTTTCTGTATTCTATTTAAAAAATCTATATTTTTTATGAAAGAGGCATCTTTTGTAGCCTTAAAAACTAACAAATCTCTCATATAGGAAAGTAGAATTTTTAAAATTTCTTCTATATTGTCTTTATTCTTATCAAAAAACTCAAACTCCTCTATCACTTCAAATCCCTTCGTAGCAAGAATTTTTTCTATTTCTTGTATTGCCTCTCTTCTAAAATTTAAATATTCCTTATTAGCTAATTTGTTAGCTTGAGCAAAATTACCATCAGCAATATGAGCTAACACTTCCGCTTCTTTTTCAGGAATATTGTGTTCAAACATTAAATAGTTCTTTATCGTATTTTTATTTTCCTTATTAAAACGAATTATATTACAGCGAGAGACAATCGTAGGCAAAAGCTCTTCTTGTTGTGGTGCAATCAATATAAAAAGGCCATATAAGGGAGGTTCTTCTAAAGTTTTGAGAAAGGCATTTTGAGCTGCTACAGTCATTTTATCAGCTTGGTCTATAATAAAAATCTTTTTGTTAGCTTCATAGGGTCTTATATTGATTTCATTAGTTATATATCTTATAGTATCTACTTTTATAGAATTCTCCTCCGGCTCTATAAAAAACACATCTGGATGATTTTTATCCATTATCTTTAGGCAAGAACTACACCTAAAGCAAGGCTTTGCAGTTTCCCCTTTGCAATTTATCATCATGGCAAAATACTCTGCCATAAATCTTTTCCCTAATCCTTCTTCTCCTACAAACAAATAAGCATTTGAAATTTTATTTTGAGATATTACATTTTTAAAAATATTTAATACGGCTTCATGCCCATAAATCCTATACACGCTATCACCTATGAATATATGTCTATTAATAATCCTCTTATATCATCTATCATTTTCAAAAGTTCCAAGTGCTTGGAATCTTTTAAAAACTCCTCTGTAAGCTTTTCTAGTTTGTCATTTACTTTTTCCACTAGAGAATAAATTTTCTTCCTACCTCTTAAGTCGACGTATTCTTTTTTGGTGTATTTTAACATGCCATTTGTCGCTTCCTGTAAAAACTTCTTTACAAGTTTTTTGTAATTAATTAAGTCCTGCAAAGTTAAATTTTCTTTTAATTTTTGTGCTGCACTGTCTATCTCTGATAAAATCCCATTCAATTTATCTTGATGAAATTGCTCTAATTCTTCGTCAAAGGTATCAATAAATTTTTTAGAAACTCTATAAGACTTATTGTACTCACTTTTTATATCAGATGAAATCTTTGGAGATTTTACCTCTTCAATTCTCATGTCAAACACCCTAAATCCTAAGGAATTTTTCTACATTTAATACAAAAACTGTAGCTCCACCAATTGTAACTTCAACGGCTTGTGGCAGGAAAATGTCTGTAGCACCACCCATAGGTGTAGGAGAAGTAATTATTCTATCGCGAGTTTTACATTTTTTCTCTATTATGCTGATAACATCATTTAATTTTTCGTCTTCTACACCTATTATCAAAGTTGTATTGCCAGACCTTAAAAATCCACCAGTAGATGCTATTCTCGTAAAGCTAAATCCCCCTTCAGTCAGGCCATCCATAAGTCTTCTTACATCCTCGTCCTGCACAATAGCTAACACTAATTTCATGTTATTGCCCTCCTTATAAATATTTTTTTACTACATCAATTATGTCTTGGTGCACTTTCATAAGCTCTTGCATTCCATCTATAAATACAAACCTTTTAGGAAATTCTTTAACTAATTTAATATACCCCTCTCTCACTTTTTTGTGAAACCCCCAACTTTCTTTTTCTAATCTGTCTGCTTCTCTTTTTCCTCGCCTTTTCATTGCTTCTTCAGGAGTAATGTCTATATAAATTGTTACATCAGGCAAAATCCCCATTGTAGCTATTTCATTAACTAACTTAACTTTTTCTATCCCTAAACCTCTTGCATATCCCTGATACACATATGAACTGTCTACAAAGCGGTCTAAAATTACAATTTGGCCTTTTTCAAGGGCGGGCAAAATTTTCTCCTCCACTAGCTGAGCCCTAGAAGAAGCGTATAAAAGCATTTCTGTAACTGGAGAAATAAAATTATTTTTATCTAATAAAATATCTCTAACTTTTTCTCCAACTTTTGTGCCTCCAGGCTCCCTTAATACCAAAATATTATAACCCTGTTTTAAAAGATACTCCTCCAGAAATTTTATCTGAGTAGTCTTACCGCATCCATCTATTCCTTCAAAGCTTATAAATTTTCCTCTCATATTTCACACACCAATAGGCTGTTATTTTTAAGACCTAATATCTTAATACCTTTATTATATAATACATTTATATATTTTACCATATCTTTTTTTATGCGCTCTCCCGGACAAATAAGTGGAACACCTGGAGGATAAGGGATAATAAAGTCTGCAGAAACACGGCCTTCTGCTTCTTCTAAAGATATTAATTTAGTCTTTTGCCTTACTGCTTCAGAAGGTTTTAAAACCATTTCTGGAGTATCAGGATAAGCTGCTACTTCTTCAGCTGTTTTTTTATCTTTTTTTACATTTGCAAGCCCTTTTATCCCCTTTATTAAAAGGTCAACCTTTTCTTTATCATCCGCTAATGTAACCATAGCAAGTATATTAAAAGTATCGGCCATCTCTACCTGTATATTAAAATTCTCTCTCAAAAACTTTTCTGCTTCAGGCCCTTTTATACCTAAGTTCTTTACACTTATAGTAAGTTTGGTTTTGTCAAAGTCAACAATGGCGTATTTGCCTACTATTTCTTTACCTAAACATCTTATTCCCTCAATGGTGTTTATCTCATATCTTGCATAATCAGCAAGAATAATCGCTTTTTCTAATCTATTTTTACCTTCTTTCTCCATGTAATCTCTTGCAATGTCAAGGGAGGACATGAGAATATAAGAAGGAGATGTTGATTGAAAAAGGCTTAAAGAATATTTTAGTCGATTTGTATCTACTCTATCAGAATTCAAATGAAGTATAGAGCTTTGAGTAAAAGAAGACAAGGTTTTGTGTACACTCTGTACCACAATATCTGCTCCTGCCTGTATAGAAGAAAGAGGCAAATTATTAGAAAAAGGAAAGTGAGCTCCATGGGCTTCATCTACAATTAAAATTTTATTGTATTTATGAACAATGTCAGAAATTCCTGTGATATCGCTACAGAACCCGTAATAATTGGGATAAGTCATCACAACTGCTTTTATAGCCTCATCTTTTTTTAAATATTCTTCCAATTTGTTTATGTCAATTCCCATTGGAATACCGTCTTCATAATCAATTTCCGGGTTTATATAGACAGGCACTGTTCCTGTCAATACAAGGCCATTGTACACAGATTTGTGAGAATTTCTCATTATAAGTATTTTATCGTCAGGATTTAACACTGCATACATCGCTGCATATATGCCGGATGTCGTCCCATTTACAAGAAAAAAAGACTCTCTTGCCCCAAAAGCTTTTGCTGCAAGTTTTTGTGCCTCAAGTATGGGACCTTCAGGGTTGTGAAGATTGTCAAGTCCTGGTACCTCTGTTAGATCAATCTTTGCCAAATTAACAAGATATTCTCCTGGAAAAGTCCTTCCTTGTTTATGACCTGGCATGTGAAAAGGTATAATTTGGTTTTTTGCATAATCCATAAGTGCTTCATATAATGGAGCTGTCATACAATACCTCCGTATAATCATAATTTTTCGTTATTTTGATTATACCATAAAAATATGAAAACCGGATTCATATCCGGTTTTCATATTTTATGTCTTTCATATAGCCTTCCCATATGTCTATCATTTTTTGCCTGTAAAAATCATAACCTTCATCAAAAGGAGATAAGTTTATCAATTTTTCTTGGCAATTTGTACAAAGAAATTTTCCTAACACTTCTATTCCATCTTGTGATTCCTGTTCGCATATAAAGCATTTCCTTTTCGTTGCTATGCTTTCCATATGCAACACCATCTTTCAAAATTTTCTAATGTAATTATTCCCTTTTGTGCAAAAATATATTCACCCTTTTTTGTATTTCCTAATTTCATTATATTTTTTCGTAAAAGAAAAAAGCAAGTCTCAATGCAAATTGCACCAAGCCCTGCCTGTATTATTTAAAAGTCTCAACTAACTCCTTATATCTAAAGCAACTTATTAAATGATCATTTACTATTCCAACCGCCTGCATATAGGAATATATAATAGTAGAACCTATAAAAATAAATCCTCTCTTTTTAAGGTCTTGGCTGATTTTATCTGATAATTCAGTTTTAGAAGGTATATCTTCAATTTTTTCCCACGCATTTATTATAGGTTTATAATTTACAAAACCCCAAATATATTGATCAAAACTTCCAAATTCCTTTTGTATTTCTATAAACCTTTTTGCATTGTGTATTGAAGCCTCTATTTTCTTTCTGTTTTTTATAATTCCACTATTTTTTATGAGTTCTTCTACTTTCTTTTCGTCATATTGTGACACTTTTATAGGGTCAAAGTCAGCATAGGCCTTTCTGTAATTTTCTCTTTTTCTTAAAATAGTAATCCAACTAAGACCTGCTTGTGCCGATTCTAAAACCAAAAACTCAAAATGTTTTTTATCCTCATGAACAGGCACTCCCCATTCTTCATCATGATATTTTATGTAAATGTCGTCACTAAGACACCAAGGACACCTATTCATATTTCACCTCTTATAAAAGTAATGCTGCCGCTCCTAAAACACCCACGTTTTCTCCAAGCTCTGCTTTTACTACTTCACATACTTCGGCATTAGGCTTTAAAGCTTTTTTCTTTATTGTTTCCATCATTTTATCATAAAGCATCTCCCATTGAGTGGATACGCCACCACCTATGGCAATTCTTTTTGGATTATAAAAAGCCATGATATTTGAAATTCCCACTCCAAGATAAAAAGCTTCATTGTCAACCAATTCTTCCGCAAACTCATCTCCCAATTTTGCCGCTTCAAATACATGTTCCGATTTTACTACTCCATCTTTGGCTAAATCCCTTATCATTGTATCTTTCCCATTTTGAATTCCTTCTTGAGCAAATCTCGCAATAGCCGTACCAGAAGCAAAAGCCTCAAAGCACCCATAATTTCCGCAATTACATCGAGGCCCATTAAAATTTATAGTATGGTGCCCAATCTCAGCTGCATTAGAATTTTCTCCGCTATAAAGTTTTCCTTGAATTATCACGCCACCACCAATCCCAGTACTTACAGTTATATAAACAAAATTGTCTATACCTCTTCCTGCGCCAAATAAATGTTCTCCAATAGCTGCAGCATTTGCATCATTCTCTAATTTTACTTCAACTCCCAGCTTATGAGATAAAATATCCACAATGGGAACATTGTCCCAACCTGGAAGATTAGGTGGGCTTATAACTACCCCCCTTTTGGCATCAAGGGGCCCTGGAGATCCAATCCCAACTCCTTTTAAATCAGATATTTTTAATCCTGCTTCTTTTAAAACGTCATAAACACTTTGTTCGATTCGCTTAATTACTTCTTCTGGCCCTTTTTCTGCCATAGTAGGTATTTTGATGCTCTTTATGATATTGCCCTTCTCATCTACAAGCCCTGTACTTATCTTTGTCCCCCCTAAGTCCACACCGCATAGGATTTTCACCATTTTTATCCCTCCATTGCCATATTCTTACCTTTAAAGAATTATATATACCATTCTGGATAAAAAACCTTTAAATAATTATAGCATTACTAAAATTATTAATAAAGTCAGCACACAAAAAGAGAATGCCCTTTCAGGCATTCTCTTTTATCCTTTTTCCAATAATTTCTTATATTTTTCGGCTGTCATTAAATCCTCAAGTTGTGATTTGTTTTTAAGTTCTACTAATACAAGCCAACTACCATAAGGATCACTGTTTACTAGAGAAGGGTCATCAACAATATTGTTGTTTACCTCAACCACTTTTCCATCCACTGGTATATAAACGTCAGAGGCTGCTTTTGCTGATTCTAGAACTCCAAGTACATCGCCAGCAGTGAATTCCGTCCCTACTTCTGGCAATTCAATGTATTCTATATCTCCTACAGAATCCTGTGCATAGTCAGTTATTCCTATATATGCTTTATCTCCCTCTATTTTGAGCCATACATGGTCTTTCGAATAGTACAATCCTTCCAAAACTTCCACTTTGGAAAACCTCCTATTTCATGAAATATTTTGTCCATTTAAAAAACTACCAAACTTTAGTTTTTAATAATAGTTGTATTTAAGAAAATTACACTTTGTGTATAGACTCCCCAAAGATGTCCTTAGCAGCTTCCATAATAGTTTCACTTCGGGTAGGATGGGCATAAACCGCTTTCTTCAAAGCTTCTGCATCCACACCTTCTTGACAAGCCGTTGAAAGTATGTGAATAAGTTCAGAAGCTCCACTACCTACTACCCATGCACCAACTACTTCTCCATTTTCATTTGAAATTATCTTTGCAAAGCCCTCTGTTTCTCCATAAGTTTTAGCTCTTCCATTGTGTTTGAAATCAAATCTTCCTACTTTTATTTCTTTAAATTTCTTTCTCGCTTCTTCTTCGGTATAACCAAAATATCCAATCTCTGGCTCTGTAAATACTGCAGCAGGTATTTTCATATAATCTAAAGTAGATGATTCGCCAAAAATATTATCTACCGCAACTTCTGCTTGTGCTGAAGCAACATGAGCCAGCATCATTTTGCCTGTGACATCACCTACTGCATAAGCTCCTTCTACATTTGTCTTCATGTGCTCATCAACTTTAATAGCTTTTCCTTCAAATTCTAATAGTTCTACAATTGGACCAATATCCGTATTTAACTTCCTCCCTATAGACACAAATACCTTGTCTGCGTATATGCGCTTTATATTTTCACCATTTTTAACTGTTACTATACTCCCACCGTTTTCTTCTTCATCTATTCTCTCAACCGTTGAAGAAGTATATATCTTGATTCCTCTTTTTTGTGCAACGAATTTAATAGAGGAACTTATCTTTTTATCAAGTGTAGGAAGAATATTAGGCATCATTTCAACAACTGACACTTTTACTCCAAATTGATTCATTATAAAAGCAAATTCCATGCCTATTACTCCGCCACCTATAATGCATAAACTTTGAGGTAAAGAGGTCATTTCAAGAATAGTATCACTATTCATGACATTTTTAGAATTAATGCCTTCAATAGGAAGTTCAGCAGGTGATGACCCAGTTGCAATAATAATGTTTTTCGCTTTAATTTTATTTTCTCCAAATAGTACATTCTTTTCTTTGTCAACTTTTGCTTCAGCATTAAAAACATCTACTCCATTAGCCTTCAGCAAAGCATTAATGCCTTCAACAAGCTCCCCTACAATATCATCTTTTCTCTTTACAACTTGAGTATAATCAAAAGAGTTCACTTTTACATCAAATCCAAATTCTCCAGCTCGTTTTAAAATGTCATACACTTCGGCAATTCTTGCATAAGCTTTTGTCGGTATACATCCTCTGTTTAAACAGGTACCACCTAATTTATCTTTTTCAAATAAAGCTACTTTTGCACCTTTTTTAGCAGCTTTAATAGCAGCAACATATCCTCCAGGACCTGCCCCTATTACAGCTAAATCATATTCCTTGACATCTGAGAATTCAGCCACTTTTATCTCTCCATTCATTTGACATACCTCCAGCGTGATAGCCAATCATACCTCTAAGAAATTATTTTCTCATCCCTTTCTATAAGATCAGCCCATCCCTCATAATCTATCAAAGGAATTTGGCTTTCACTCTCTTCAAATCCTCTTGCAATAAAATCTTCCTTAAGCGCGAAGAGCTCAACCCCTTCTTTTACAAGGCCCTTTAGATTTTTTTCAATTGCAAAAATGACCCCATCCTGTATGAAAATAACTTTATCCTGAGGCAGTGCAAGTTTCAACAAAAATTCTGAAAGTTTATCAGCTGGACTTTTCTTAACAATTATTAACGCCATATCTTTTCCCTCCTAAAAGAATACTACCTTATCGAAAGAATGTACAAACTCTGGAAGTTCTTCTTTTATTATCGTCTTTAAATTCCAATGAGGTTCAATCTCATTTTCTTTTATGCTATATTTTTCAAGGTCTTCTTTTACTGCATATACTTGAGTATTGTATTTCTCCAAATATTTAAATGTAATAGAGAGCGGTAAACATCCAATTATTTCTGGTTTGCATTGTTTACGAACTGCAAGAACTGCTTCGTTTACAAAAAGTACAACCGGTTCAAGGTCTTCTCCATACATGCCAAAAGCACTTCTGAAAGCCTCATTTATCCAGATGCTCCCAACAGGCGAATTGTACACTGCAAATAAAACTTTTTTCATTCTTTACACCTCCTATGGCAGTAAATTGATGTATCTATCGGAATTGTAAATAAGTGCTGCCATCTCCGGCACTCCGGAAAAATCTGCACCTTCAATTTTCATATCTTCTGTAATTCCCCTATACTGCGCACAAAGGCCGCAAATGTGAACCTCTATCCCTTTAACGGAAAGTTCTTGAAGTTTTAACGGAATATTCCTATCAATTTTCATGGGCTTTACCAGTTTATTTGTTGCAAGAACAGAATCAGCAAACAAAAATATTGAAACTTTATGCCCCCTATTCACAAGGGTTTGCGCTAAATTAATGGCTGTATCCATATCCTCATTTGTATAAGGTGGTACATTTACCTGTATTGTTATATGCATATTTATCCCCTCCTCTTAAAATTTCGTGGGAAGGGCAAAGCCCTTCCACAATTTATCTTCTTTCAAAAAGATACCACACCATAAACCAGTTTCCGAGCACTGCAAATACCGCAAAAACAATTGAGCTTATAGCTAGATGGGGAAGTCCAGAAAGAATGTGCCCTATATTGCATCCTCCTGCACTTCCTGCACCAAGTCCCATTAGAACGCCACCTATTGCAACTTGTACAAAAGTTTTTGGGTCTTTTGGAGCTCTTAATCTAAATTCTTTTGTAAGAAGAGCCGCTATAAATGCACCAATTATAATCCCTAATACTTCCATTCCTTCCCAGTTGTACGGAATTGGTTCTGTTGGATTAATATTTGCAGTTGTAGTTCTAAAAAGATTTACCCAACCCCCAGTAATTCCAAGAGCATAAGTTTTTTGTGAAATATATCCTATAGTTCCTACAAGACCAAGAGCAATGCCACCTGTAATCCAATCAAGTCCTGACACTTTTCTCTCTGTTGTTTTCCACACAATAACTATGATCAAAAGTATTACTGCAAAAATGATTGCAACAATCCATGGATTAATATTAAGCAGATTTGCAATAGTTAGATTTACAGCTCCATCTTTTGCCCCATACAATCCACCGGGATTGTTAGTGGTAGTGATAGGCTTCCCCAGCCAATTGTTTACAAATGATAGAGGACCACCTTTTACAGCTGCTGCAGTGATTCCGTAGAAGACTGCTGCAATAAATGCTGTTATATATCCCTCGCCTATCCTATAAGTAACACCGCTGGCACAACCACCTGCTAGAACCATGCCCATACCAAATAAGAAACCGCCTATGATCTGAGCGAGAGGAATCAAAGGTTTTGGATTTAATTTAATCCAACCCAGTTGCGCCGCCAGATGAAAGCCAATCGTCTCTACAAGTATTGCAACCAGAGCCATTTTCATGAGATAATTATCTTTTGTCATTTTGACATCCCTAATAGCAGAGTTAAAACACATCCTACCTCTTTGCAAAACAATTCCAAAAAGAATCCCAACTAAAAGCCCCTGTAACCTCGGATCCATAAAATCTCCCCCTCAACTTATCAAAGCTTTTTAATGAGAATTCTCCACTCACTGGGTCCAATTTCCTCAATAGAGATGACTTCCCCTCCTACTTCTTTAACTCCAGCTGGGATTCTTTCTTTGGAAAGCGCATAGTCAATAAGCACTTCAAGAATTTCCCCTGATTTCATCTCCTTAAGCTTCCTTCTCGTGTCTACATCTGGAACTGGACACACTTCACCTCTTTCGTCTAAAGTATAGGTAGGTTTAACATCATTACCCATTTTACATTCCTCCTCACTTTGTTATCATTTTAACATTCTAGTTTCATTATACTATAAAATTTTCTTCTCATATCATTTGAAATTCTTATGTAATATTAGTTTTACTTATAACAAACTTTGTAGTATAATAAAACTTAACGAAACGAAACGTTGTATTGCGATAGCTTTTTAACAAACAGGGGGGTATTGTGAATATTGAAAATTTAAGAGCATTTTATAAAACCGTATACTACAAGAGCATTTCTTCCGCAGCAAAAGAATTGTATCTCTCACAACCTGCTATAAGTCAACAAATAAAAGCGTTAGAGAAAGACTTAAAAGTTACTCTTTTAAAGCGCAGTAACAGAGGAGTCATTCCTACCCCAGCTGGGGAATTGGTGTATCAGTATGCAGAGAGGATATTAAATCTATGCGATAATATGATTAAGGACTTAGAGTGCTGCGAAAACGACTGCATAAATAGGCTTACAATTTCTTCTTGCCCCACTATTGGCCAATATGCTCTCCCTTGCACTCTTCACGAATTTAAGAGAAGGTATAAGAATGTGACAGTTCATGTAGAACACAATTTCACACCAGAAGTAATCTATAACATCAAAGAAGGAGGAATAGATATTGGGTTTATAGAAGGCTGTTATGTCGATGAAAATATTTCCTGTATACCTTTGGGAGAATTCAAAATGCATTTTGTTGCAAGCGGTAATTGGGAAGAAAAAAGCTTGTTAAAAAACAAATTATTACGTTATAATTTTTTTATAATACACAAAAAGTGCGCTCTAAGAAAAGTAATTGAAGAAACACTTCTAGCCAATGGAATTGACATCAAAAAACTAAAAATTGAAATTGAATCTCCCTCTATTGAGTCGATAAAGTCCTCTGTAGCAGCAGGACACGGTCTGTCTATTTTACCTTATATAGCCATAAAGAAAGAATTATATACTAAGACCTTGTCCATAGTTCAGGTTGAAGACATAGAATTTAATTACACTTATTCAATCATATACAATAAAAAGATTTACAAAAAATCCAAGTCTGATTTCATCGACTTTATAAAAAACAGCGGTAAAAAATTTTTCTGCTAAAGGTGATGCAAATGGTTCATGAAATCATGTGTATGGGGGAAATCTGTCCTTTGCCTCTTTTAAAAACCAGAAAAAAATATGAAGAAATGAAAGAAGGGGATGTATTAAAAGTAGTTGTAGACCATCGCTGTAGTTTGGACAATATAGAAACATACTTTTCTAAAATAGGTTGCACTTTAAAAATAGAGGAAGTGTTAACTGGCGTCTGGGAAGTATATATAAAAAAATAAACTCCTTTACAGGAGTTTCATAAAGGGGGCTTTATAAAATTTTACCGGCAGCGACCTACTCTCCCGCGAAAGCAGTACCATCGGCGCTGGAGGGCTTAACTTCCGTGTTCGGAATGGGAACGGGTGTTTCCCCTCCGCTATCGCCACCGGAAATCTAGACCCTCAAAACTGCACAAAGCCTTCTCGGTCAAGTCCTCGACTGATTAGTACCGGTCAGCTAAGAGTGTTTCCACTCTTACACCCCCGGCCTATCTACCTCGTGGTCTTCGAGGTGTCTTACCCCGGCACTCAACTCTACTCACTAGTGGAAAGACTATTCTTTATCCTCTCTTTTAGCCATCTACGCCCTTGTCCTGACTTTTTTAAATGTTTCTCCCTTATTAACGCATCTTTTTTATCTCTATATGCTTCATAGTATACTAATCTCCATTTTCCTTCTCTTGTACTCTTTACTTCTTTTCGTTGATGCGCTAAATACCTTTCCTTTATATTAGACGTATAGCCTATATATATCTTTCCTTTTTCATTTGTCAGGACATACACATAATACATCTTGCCTTCCTCCAGTAAGTATAGTTGAGTGCCGGGTGGGAAACCTAATCTTGAGGCGGGCTTCACGCTTAGATGCTTTCAGCGTTTATCCCCTCCGAACTTGGCTACCCAGCTGTGCACCTGGCGGTGCAACTGGTACACCATCGGTTCGTCCACCCCGGTCCTCTCGTACTAGGGGCAGTGCCTCTCAAGTTTCCTTCGCCCGCGACGGATAGGGACCGAACTGTCTCACGACGTTCTGAACCCAGCTCGCGTACCGCTTTAATGGGCGAACAGCCCAACCCTTGGGACCTACTTCAGCCCCAGGATGCGATGAGCCGACATCGAGGTGCCAAACCTCCCCGTCGATGTGGACTCTTGGGGGAGATCAGCCTGTTATCCCCGGGGTAGCTTTTATCCGTTGAGCGACGGCGTTCCCACTCACTGCCGCCGGATCACTAAGCCCGACTTTCGTCCCTGCTCGAGATGTCTCTCTCGCAGTCAGGCTACCTTCTGCCTTTGCACTCTCTCGCGCGATTCCCGTCCGCGCTGAGGTAACCTTTGGGCGCCTCCGTTACCCTTTAGGAGGCGACCGCCCCAGTCAAACTGCCCACCTGCCATTGTCCCTACGCCGGTTCCACGGCTATAGGTTAGAATTCCGGTAATCCCAGGGTGGTATCCCAACGCCGACTCCAGTAAGGCTGGCGCCCTACCTTCTCCGTCTCCCACCTATCCTGTACAAGAATTACCAAAATCCAGTGACAGGCTACAGTAAAGCTCCACGGGGTCTTTCTGTCCAATCGCGGGTAACTCGCATCTTCACGAGTACTACAATTTCACCGGGCCCCTCATCAAGACAGCGCCCAAGTCGTTACGCCTTTCGTGCGGGTCGGAACTTACCCGACAAGGAATTTCGCTACCTTAGGACCGTTATAGTTACGGCCGCCGTTCACTGGGGCTTCGGTTCAGTGCTCTCACACTTCCCCTTAACCTTCCAGCACCGGGCAGGCGTCAGCCCCTATACTTCGTCTTCCGACTTAGCAGAGACCTGTGTTTTTGGTAAACAGTCGCTTGGGCCTCTTCTCTGCGGCCTTTCGGCACTCCTTCTCCCGAAGTTACGGAGTCATTTTGCCGAGTTCCTTAATGAGGGTTCTCCCGCTCGCCTGTGGATCCTCTCCTCGCCTACCTGTGTCGGTTTGCAGTACGGGCACCTTGGACCTCGATAGCGGCTTTTCTCGGCAGCTGCTTCGGTGGCTT
>NZ_CP110888.1:60000-92500 GCF_026240795.1 Thermoanaerobacter sp. RKWS2 | reverse complement strand
CGGTAGTACTTCCTCCCAACCCTTGCGGACCAACACCTAATGTATTTATTTCTTGCAGTAATTCCTCTTCTAATTGAGCTATCACTTCGTCAGTATTTCTTTCTCCCACTTTCCTCAATAACGCCTTTTTAGCAAGATAAGGAGCAAGTTCAAAATCCCCTCCAATTCCTATTCCCACGATCGAGGGAGGGCAAGCATTAGGACCTGCTTTTTCAACTGTTTCAATAACAAAATTTTTAATCCCTTCCACTCCGTCAGAAGGCTTTAGCATTTTTAAAGCACTCATATTTTCACTTCCTGCACCTTTAGGCATTACAGTTATTGAAAATCTATTCCCTTCACAGATATGATAATGTATTATCGCAGGAGTGTTGTCACCAGTATTTATTCGCAAAATAGGGCTTTTTACAACAGATTTTCTCAAATACCCCTCTTCATACCCCAGTCTTACACCTTCATTTATCGCTTCTTCTAAATTGCCATTAACTATATGTACTTCTTGTCCTATCTCTACAAAAACTACCACTATTCCTGTATCTTGACATATAGGCATTCTTTGCGTTTTCGCTATTTCAGCATTTGCAACTATATCTTTTAAAATTTCTCTACCCAAAGGACTTGTTTCCTCTTTTATTCTTTCTTTTAAACTTTCAAATATATCTTGAGGTAATTCATAATTAGCTTCAATACAAAGCAATTTTACTATTTCAGTAATTTTCTTTGCTTCTATCACTTTCAAAATTTTTCACTCCCTCTTAAGTTCTTCACAAGTATATAATACTATTTTTTTAGAAATTTTTTAAGGAAAACTTGTTGAAGTAATAGCGTTTTTGCTATTTCTTTTTAAATTTTTTATAATTTAAGGTATAGCTTTGATTGTAGTACACAATTTATTAATAGGTGATTGCAAAATGAGATAAATATTAGAGTAAAAAAGTTACATTACAAGGAACAAAATAAAGAAATTACATTTTAAAGGTACGCTCAAGAGGGGAAAAGAGAAATGGAATAAAGATACAAATTCAAAAAAGACAATACCTAACACACCTTTTTAATGTAAAAAGGTGACAAACGAATCAAACCATAAGAACAAGTTATCAAGCCAAAAGTTTTTTCAAAGATAAAGGATGTTCAAAAGTACCAAGTTTTGCAGTAATAATTAAACCAATATGTTGAGTGATAGCCCCAAGAAAAACATCAGCTTTGATTGACCTGGTATTTATGAGTTTAAAGCTATCAACAGCGATAGAACTTTTTAAAAGAGAAATAGATTTTTCAATAATAGGGCGTTTTTCATAAAGTTTGGACCACTTTTTAGAGTTACGAGGGACAACAGTGTTTTTTCTAAAATCAATATCAAGGGTAGTATAGAATATTCTGCCGCATTTAGAAGAGGTACAGGGGTTATCACATTGAAGGATATAAGTAGTTTTACCGTTTAGTCTAACTTTTTTGGACATAGGGCAAAGCCATTTAATTCTGGTAGTTCTACCTTTTTCCCGGACGATGCCATCATAGGACATTTTAAGAGAAGGGTCACGGGGGCAGGTAGGGATACCATCAGAGTTAAAAGTAGGCTGAGGTAAGTTTTTAGAATTTCGAGGGTTAATAGGGATAATAGGGATTATGCCATGCTCTGAGAACAAGTATTTGTAATTATCAAAAGAATCAAACCCAGCGTCACCTAAGAAGTATCTATAAGAGAAATTAGGATGTAAATTAAAGAATTCCTTAAGAGAAGGGATTAAAGTTTTAGAATCGTACAAATCTTTAGACTCGGCAGCAGATTTAGCAGTATTGACATCTAAAGAATCATCGTCATAGAAACTAATATGCTGAATAATGCCTAAGCCATTAGTGAGGATGGTAGCTTTGATAGAGTAACAATAATGGCCATTAATATAAGAGAATTTAGCATCAGGATTAGAGTGAGCGAACTTAGGCATTTTAGAACAAGCATAAGAGTGGGCATCAAAATCAGGATTAGATTTTGAGAACTTTTTAATATTTCTATAAAGGGAATCAAAGAACTTAGGATTATTTTCTCTGACATAAGGTTCAAAGCCAGTAGTATCAGCGATGAGGATATTAGAAATGGAAGGATTAATAGCCTGACAAATAGGCTCAGTTAAATTAACAAGATTATTGAAGAAATTCTCCAAATCTTTGAGGAAAATGGATTTAAATCTAGAGAATTGAGAAGGATGAGGGACTCTTTTAAAGCCACAAAGCTCTCTTAATTCTTTAGATAGCTTAAGAACATGGACAAGGAGTTGAACAGTAGGGATAGAGAGAATTTTTTGGATAATCAAAGCAGTGAGCATAGATTCAAGAGAAAAATCCCTATGACGCCCGAAGTGAGAATAATAATGGGCGTAAAAAGAAGGTGGAATAAGTTCAGATAAATCAATAAAGGAATCAAAGAGTTTAATAAACTTGGGTTTATCTTCTTCAAAGAAGGATTGAACATCATCGTAAATATCGGAGAGAGAAAGTTGTTTAGCTTTGATTTTCATAGGATTTCCTCCCTTTCTTTTCGTGATTTGGTCTTTTATATAAATTCGACGAAAGTGGAGGAATTCCTTTGAAAATATATAGCAGAATCCCTTAATCCATAAGGATTTTGGGATTCTGCAAAGACCTAAATTTATTAAGTAAAGGAGGGTTATGCCATTGAAATGTACTGTATGCCGTAAACCAGCAATTGTAAAATTCCCCGCTCATAATTCCGCCTTTTGCGAAGAACATTTGGATGCTTTTTTTATGAGACAAGTTGCCAAAACTATTGAAAAATATAAAATGCTGCCTCCGAAAGGGCGCGTAGTCGTTGCAATCTCAGGAGGAAAAGATTCCTTAGTCACTACTTTTGTCTTAAAAAGATTAGGTTATGAAGTGCTGGGCTTTTTTATAGATCTAGGAATAGAAGAAAACAACTTCTCTTCTCGATCTAGAGAAGTTGTGGAAAACTTTTGCAAAGAAAATGATATTCCTTTAGAAATAGTAAGCTTAAAAGAAAAATTTCGAAAAGGTATCCCGGATGTAGCTAAACACCAAGACAGGATATGTGCTCTATGTGGAGTCACTAAAAGGCATCTTATGAATGAATACACTTTATCTGTAAAAGCTGATGCACTAGCAACAGGTCATACATTAGACGACATGGCTAAGTTGCTTTTAGCAAATCTATTCCGATGGGACCTTCATCATTTATCAAAGGGAACTCCTGTACTCCCTGAAGAACCGGGATTTGCTCGAAAAATTAAACCTCTCGCTTTCCAAGCAGAAGAAGAGATAATTGCTTTTGCAAAACTTCACAATATAAAACCTGTAACCGCAGTATGTCCTTATTCAAGAGAAGCAAAATATACAAGATATCAAGAAGCCTTAGATATGTTAGAGGAAAATTCCCCAGGAATTAAAAGGTCTTTTTATAAAAACTACACAAAATATGCCCATCTATTTGCTGGTACTTCTGCCCGTCCTCCAAAAATAAATTGTGAGGTATGTGGTTTTCCTTCTGTTTCTCCCGTGTGTACCTTCTGCCGCACATGGGTAAAAACTGACTAATGAGAAAAATGCGCCCAATGGGCGCATTTTTCTCATTTATATATTTCCTGTTTTCTCTAAAATTCTGTAAAGCATAGCTGCTGCCTCTGCTCTTGTAGCGTTGTCTTTTGGCTTGTAAGTGTTATCTTCATATCCTCTTACTATTCCAAGTTTTACTGCATTCGCTACTACATTCTTTGCCCATTCGCTTATCTTGTTGTTATCACTGAAAGTGGTATTCCCTATACTGTCCTCTTTGTACTCTGCAAGCTTTCCGTATACCCTCATTATTACTGCTGTCATCTCTTCTCTTGTTATTGGGTCATCCGGCCTCATATTCTTGCCGTCTCCTAACATTATCCCTGCTTTGTATGCTGCTTCTATTGCGTTAGCATACCATGCTCCTTCTTTTACGTCATTGAATTCTCCTTGGTACGGCTCTTCTTCTATTCCTAATGCCCTTATCATTAATGCTGCAAATTCTGCTCTTGTTATTTTTGCGTTCGGTACAAATGTTTCACTGTCTACTCCTTTTATTATGTGCCTTGATGCAAGGACATTTACTACGTCATATGCCCAATTGTCTTTTGTTACGTCTTTGAATTCTTTGTTGTATTCAAAGACTTCATAGGTTGAGAAGTGTTTGGCTTCAAAGGTTATTGTGTTTGTTCCTTTGTCAACTTTTCCTCCTACGTATTCCCATTGATTTGTCTTCTCGTTTAAGTAGTATACTCCTACTTTTCTTATGTCTTTTGCACCTTTTATGTTAAATGTCATTTTTACTGGTGACCCTATTTTTATGTCTTTGTCTCCTGCTTTTATTGTTATGTCGTAGGCGCTTGTTATTGGCTCGAAAGATGATGCTTCCTTTTTGCCTTTGTTGTGTATGTTAAGTTTTATTGTTCCTGCTTTGTTTATGAGGTCAATTGCTTCTTGTGATACTCCCAAAGTTTTTGCATCAAATTGAAGAGCTACTTCGTCTGATTTTACTACTACGTTTTTGTTGTTCTCTGCTATTAAATTAAGTACAGTTACAGGTATTTCTAATGCTTTTTGAGGTGTAGTTCCTATATTTGTTAAGTCAAATTGTATTTCTTTCTTTGAAGTGTCTTTTATGTCTTTTGCTACTTTGTTTTCGTCTATTGTAAGTGTTGTTGTGTTATTTTCTACAACTATTTTGCCTTGTGATACTTCTTGAGTTGGCTTTGCTGTTTCTGTTGGTGGAGTAGGAGTAGGTTCTGTCTCCTGGCCGGGCTTCTCTCTTGTAACAGTTATTGTTATATCTTTTGTAAGTTCATTATTCTTGTCGCCACTGGGCTCTACATGTATTTTGATAGTATTTACACCATATTCCAAGGGAACTACTTTTGTAAATACTCCATTTTCTTGTTGCACAAAAGATTCATCATTTATAGTTACTTTCGCACCTTTGTAAGTATTGCCTTTAATCTCTATTTCACTCGTATTTGCATCAACAATAGTCTTGTCTTTTGGAGAATAGATATATATTGGCACATCTCTCCATCTTTGCACTGTATCATTTACAACCATTGTATTTGAACCCTGATTGACAACAGTTATTTTTCTGTTGTCAATCTCATTGCCGTATTCACCTTTTTCTACTTTATCCCAGCTCCCCCTTGCATATTTATATTCAATTTGTGTACCCTCATTTAAAGTAAGTGTAATACTATAGGTGTTAGAACCAGCTTTTGTCATTTGATTAGCATTTGGATTCCAGAAAGCATCCGGGAAGTTTCCAGCAATATTTACACCATCATCAGGAGTATAATCTGGTATTGTGACATTAAATGTCACTTTTATAGGTATTATATCAGGTGTCGCTTTTACTGTATTTGATGCTGTCCTATTATAGGAGGTATCAACTGCCACAACTTTATAATAATACACATTGCCATTTACTACATCTGTATCTACGTAGTTATACACACTGTCAGACACAGTTGCAATCTTTATAAATGGTCCTGTTTCACTTGAAGACTTATAGATTTCGTAGCCGTAAATAGCAACATCATCAGCTGACGGACTCCAATTAAGTGTAACTCTTGAGGATTCAATTCCTGGTTGTTGTAAGACTGGAGCTGTAGGTGTTTCTACATCATTTGATGGCACGACAGTAAACTGTTTTGCTTCATCTGTTTTCCCATCTGGTCCTTTTGTATACGTCCAATCATGGCCTTGGTTAGAAGAAAATCTCATAATGTATTCCCATGTGCCTACCATATCAGGTACAAATTTAGCCATGTATTTATCATTATTTCCAGAATCACCTACATATTGTGCATCAACCCATGTCCAGTCCTTACTTATTTCAACACCTTCTACCTTATTGTACACGGCATTGTAAACTGCATCTCCTACAGTATCTCCAATATACCTATATCCTAACTGGGCAATCATATTTTCTCCTTGGCCAGGTTTATCTGTAAGCCCTTGAGCCCACACTTCAGCATACACTTCAACTGGATTATTTACACCTATTACATGTGTATTTACTTGATTCATATTTCCCGCCCAGCCAATAGGAAATGCTGGATATGCCTCAACTTCATTGCTTAAAGCACTCTCATTTCCATCATTATCTACAGCGGTTACAGCATACACATACTTTAGACCATTGGTAACCTCTGTATCAGTATAGGTAATTTGCGTAACATTTGAAGCTATTTTTTCATATAACCCACCTTTAACTGTAGAACGGTAAATATTATAGCTTACTGCTTTATCTACTACACTCCAGGAAAGGTCTACTTTGCCATTCCCTGAGACTGCTTTAAGGTCTGTTATTGGCTGAGGTGCTGTCAAATTTTGCTCTGGATCTGAAATGAGTATTGCCCCATCCATTGATCCAACTTCTACAACAATTTTACCATCCTGAACCGTGTATGTCTTGCCACTTAAGGCATCTGTAAAAGCAACTCCATCTCTTATAAATTTAGTGGTATCTATAGAAACCTGTTTTGCGTCACCTTTATTTATTACGACAATAGCTACACTGTCAGGATACGATTTCCCAAAAGTATCTTTTCCATTTATGATTCTTCTTCCAAAGGCATAAACATCGCCATTTGCATAAAGTGTCTCAAGGTCTCCTGTTTTCAAAACTTGATTGTCATTTCTTATATTTACAACTTTCTTGAAAAAAGTTTGCAAATCAGTATCTTCTCTTCCCCAAGGGAATGTCCTTCTGTTGTCCGGGTCTTTTCCTCCAGATTGTCCTGCTTCATCTCCGTAATAAATAGAAGGCATGCCTGGATAACCCATTTGCAGTATTGCAGCAAGTTTAAGTCTTTTAACCGCAAGGTCTTTTGCTGCTTGAGAATTTTGATTTTCATCCGCAGAGTTGTATCCAAATACTGTCAATATCCTCATGGTGTCATGAGAACCTAAAAGATTCATAGTAGAATAAAACACTGGAAGAGGATATCTCTCATATATGCTCATAAGCCTTTGGTCGAGTTTTGCTGCATCTATAGGATTGTGCACCACATTTCCGTCATCAAATGATTTATCCAATATAAAGTCAATTACTGCATTTCTAAAGAGATAATTCATAACAGAGTTAAAAGAATCTCCAAGCAGATCCAGTGAAGCGTCATTCCAGTTTTCTGCAACCATCGGAGCATTCGGTTTCACAGTATTAATTGCACCTCTAAAATGAATCCAAAAATCGTGAGCAACTTCATTCGCAACATCTAATCTCCAACCATCTGCACCTACATTTTTGTCCCCATCAGGATTTAACCAATACTTAGATATTGCATTAGGATTATTTATAATAAAATCCGCCCAACTTTTGACATTATATTCACTGCCGTTTATCTGCCTTATCACAGGTAAACTGTCAAATCCCCACCATCCTTCATAGGTACCGTCAGGCTTTATCTCATACCAGTCACCATATGGAGACTTTGACTGATCTCCCTGTTTCCATGCTTGATAAGCACCTAAAACTCCCGTGTTTAAGTATTTACCATATCTATCAAAATAAATGCTGTCATCACTTGTATGATTGAAGACGCCATCAAGTATTACCTTAATCCCTTTTGCATGGGCATCCTCCATGAGCTTCTTAAAGGTAGATAAATCTCCTAATAGTTCGTCTATTTTTGTGTAATCGGTTGTATCGTACCTGTGATTAGAAGGTGATTGAAAAATTGGATTGAGATAAATGACTGATATTCCAAGGCTTTTTAAATAATCCAATTTATCATCTATACCTTGTAAATCACCGCCAAAGAAGTCATTTGACCATATGCCATCCCCTGTATATCCTGGTTTATTTTTATCATTCGGATTATCTGGAAGTTCGTACCAGTTGCTATGATATTCAACAGGATCAAAACCTCTGCTGTATTTCTTTAAATAGTCATTTGAAGAATCCCCATTAAAGAACCTATCAGGGAATATTTGATACATTACTGACCCTTTCATCCAATCAGGGGTGTCTAAGTTTTTATCGTAGACAGTAAGTTCAAAGTCCTTATTTACTGTATCTGTGGCTTTACCTACGCCACCTAATTGTTCATCGTTATCTCCGTAATAAGCAGTTTTTGTCCCGTCTTTAAGTATAAAGTAATACCAAATTCTTGTGGGATGGTCAAAGCTTAACTTAACTTCCCAGTATTCATATTTCCCGTCAGGACTTTGACCAATTCTGTACATAGGGACTTCTATTCTTGTTTTTTTAATATCATCCCAATAAGAAATTTTAGCTGACTCAATGTCATGATTTTTTGCTTGTATTCTTAATGTCACAGTATCTCCCGTTTTTATTGCACCGAAAGGCGAGCGGAAGAATGGGTCATGGGTGTCATGTCTTAAATCGTCATAATATATGTTATTATCAGGTCCTGTAAGAGGTGGATTATAATCTGTCCATATATTATGTGAAACCGAATCATAGTAAAATGTAATCTTAGTATCATAGGCTACATTCAAAGGAATATTTGGCCCATTTTGTTCACCATTTAAGCCATAATTTATATCCCATGAGGGCCCTAAAGTCACTTTAAACTCATAATTCCCTTTTAGAACATTTGCAGTGTATTCGTAAACATTATTAAACTTATAGTCTCTCATTATAGCAGTCGATGTTTCAGGTTTCCAATCATCACCTGCTCCTATTGCAGGCTGTATAGTCCCTACAAGTCTTGGAAGCTTGTCTTCGGGAATTGGTGTATATTGTGTGGAATCGGTAATACTTGAAGTGTTGTAATTGTAATAAAAAGTCACTACAGAATCTGAATCAAGATGAAAGCTTAAATTACCTTGTGAAGGAACTCCTCCACCTTCCCATGAATGATTAAGAGCAACTTTATACTCATAATCACCTGCAGGTAACGCAACTGGGGTAGTAAATTCATAAAAGCCATTACCTTTATATGTCATTATCGTTTTGTCACTGTTTATATTCCAGTCAGAATCTCCAAGTTTGGATTGAAAATTGCCAACAACATTGGCTATCGCTGGCGCTGTATCTGTCTCAGCCTTTGCAAATTCTATAGGCATTGAGCCAAATACTACTGTAAAAACTAAAAGAAAAGCCAGCAAAAATCCTAAAGCTCTCATCTTAAACACCTATAATCCCCCTTTTCGCTATATATTTCCTTAAATATTTTTTAAAAAACTAATTTGCAATCCCACCTCCGTTTCTTTTGGGCAATCGCTTTCACAGGTTACAAAAAGATAAATGTGTTTATGTACACATTTCCTTGTGCAAATTTTTGCGCAATCGTTTTCCCTCATGTCTATTATAAATTATAGTTTTTTCGTTGTCAATATGTTGTTAATACATACACTATATGTAAATTTATAGGGCTACTATAAAGCAGCCCTATAAATTATATCTGCTTTAACCTTTGTGTTATCTCCATTTTATCCGCTTTTTCTGCTAAAAGTATTGTAAACAGTAAGAACAGCGCTCCAAATCCTGCAATTATAGAGATATTGTGCAGTATTGCGCTAATATTGTTCCCAGATATTGCTTCCCTAAGGCCTGCAACTCCATAAGTCATAGGCAGATAAGGATTTATTACGTTGAAAAACTTGGGTAAAAGTTCCATTGGGAAAGTTCCTCCTGAGGAGGTAAGTTGAAGCATTAATAATACTACTGCAAAGAATTTACCTGCAATGCCAAAGAGCATCACAAAAAGCTGAATTATAGCGATAAAGGTAAGAGACATCACAGCATTTATCAGGTAATAGTACAATAAATTACGCACATCTAATTTTAGTCCTTCTACAAGCACAAAACTTGATACCACAGATTGCAATATGCCTACTAATGCTAAAGACATAAATTTTCCTAATTGTATAGAGACATTGTTCATTCCTTCGTATTTTTCTTTATCAAAAATATCTATCAAGAAGAAAAGTATTAATGAGCCTACCCACAAGGATAGAGGTATAAAATATGGTGCAAAACCAATTCCATAATTTTTAACAGGATAAAGCCTTCTAGTATCAAGTATTATAGGTTCATTAATCATATCCTTTTTAGCCGTTGTAATTCCTGATGAATCTATTTTCTCAGCTGCATCACTTAATTTTCGTGCTAAAAGCCTCTGATTATCATATAAACTTTTTGCTCCATCTGCAAATTGCCTAGTTCCATCTTTAAGAAGTGCCATACCATTATATAGAGAATTAGCACCATTATATAATTTTGAGGATCCATCACTTAAACTTTTTATCCCATTATTGAGACTGTATAAGCCATTTGAAATTTCTTTTAATTTTTCTCCTGCTGTATTTATGCCTACACTAAGCTGTGCTACGCCACTGTACAATTTATTTGAACCGTCTACAAGTTGGCTTGACGCTTGAGACATATATGAAAGACCTGATGCTAAAGAATCCATACCATTATTAATTGTATTGGAAGCCTGCTGCAATTGTGCGAGAACAGTGTTTAATTGCTGAACTTGGGTCAAACCGCTATTTAAGTTTTGACTCATGCTATTAATCCCTGCATTAGATTGTGCAATCGCAATAAGTGCTTTTTGTAGTTCAGGGTCGCTACTTGCTTCAGGATGTTTTGCAATATAATCTTTCAAAGCAACCTGCGCACTATCTAAAGCTGTAGAAATTTGGCTCAAGCCACTTTTCAGTTGTGAAATACTGCCAGCAAAAGAAGAAACATTTTGCCCTACTTGATTGTATCCATTGACAAGAGAATTGATTCCATCTTTTAGTTTAATGGCACTATTAGAAGCATCATTTAATCCTTGATTAATTCCTGTTATTCCATTTTGTAATGAATTCATTCCATTTAATAAGGCTTCTGTATTGCTTGCATCAGAAAATTTTTGTGAAAGGAGATTTGCTCCATTGTATAAAGCTGTAGAACCATTTAACGCTTGACTGATACCATTATTTAAGCTTAAAGCACCATCTTTTATTTGTTTGCTTACATCTAAAGCTGTATTCATACTACTATTTAATTTTTGTGCACCATTATACAACTCTAAGGTACCTGTTGCGAGTTTATTCTCTGCCTCTGAGGCTTCTTTTAAACCACTGCCTAATTCATCAACACTTTTAAAAATAGAATCAATATACCCTTTTCTTATAGAATTTTCTATTTGGGTTTGTAAACTTTCTATAGCTTTATTGCCAATCTGTGTTGCAAGGAAATTTTTCTTATCATTGGTTATATACTCAATAGAAGCTTTTTTCGGAGTAGGAGAATCAACACTTATAAGATTTTGTGTAAAATCCTGCGGAATTCTAATAATAAAATAATATTTACTCCCTTTGAGTCCATCAATAGCATCTTTATAATCTACAAAATCCCATTTGAATTCTTTGTTGTCTTTTAACTTTTGTACAACTTCATTTCCAAAGTTCTCTTGTTTGCCATCGTATATTCCGCCTTTGTCTTCATTGACAACTGCAACAGGGAGTTTATCTAACTTAGAATAAGGGTCCCAAAAAGCGTATAAGTATAGAAAGCTGTAAAGTAAAGGCATAAAGGCAACAACAATAACTGCAACCCTTATAAACCTGCTTTTAATTATTTTTTCTATTTCTTTTGCTGCAACTTTAAATGCTTTCAATGTTTCTCCTCCCTTCATCGATTTTTAGACTGACCAGTCAGTACAGTTATTATTATATTCTCCTCTTCTCAATGTGTCAATAAAAAAGTACCTTTGATTTTAAAAATAAAAAACACCTCCTTTGAGGTGTATATTATCCTTGAAGTTGAAGCCCTTTTAATGCAAAATTAAATACACTATCTGTTATATCTTGTGGATTAAATTTCTCGTCACTATCTTCTACTACTTTCAAAGCCAAAATTGAACTTATCATGCCAAAAAAAGCTGCTGCTACTATCTTTTCATCGCAATCAGCAATGAGTTTTTGTTCCTTGCCTTCTCTAATAATATTTTCTATTAGCTCAAGATAAGTATACAATTTCTCCCTGAATTTGCGAGGAACTTCCCCATGACCCCATATTTGGCTTAGCAAAACTATTATAAAGTCGTGATTTCTGTACAAAAAATTAGTCTGTACAAAGATGATTTTCCGTAGTTTTTCTACAGCATTATTTAGCTTGCCTATCTCTTCTATTGCCTCTTGTTTCAAAATCTTTATACCTTCATCAATTAAAAACTCCAATATGTCATCTTTGCTTTTAAAATGATAATACAAGGTCCCTTTTGCTACTCCAGCATTTTCCGCTATTTCTTCCATTGTGGTTTTGTAAAATCCACTTTTTGAAAAGGTCTTTATCGCCGCTTTAAAAATCTTTTCTTTTGTCTTATTCATTCTCCTTCATTCCCTTTTTAAGAAATTAAACATATATCATTTTAACTGTCATTCCGCCATCCACAATGAGATTCGCTCCTGTAATAAAAGAAGCTTCTTCCGAACATAAAAATAAACATGCATTTGCTACGTCCTCTGGCTTACCTACCCGTCCTGCAGGATGCTGCAAATGGTCCTCTTCTGTCAATTGGGGCTTTTTAGCTTCTCTACTTTTCTTCCATTCAGATACTTCTATCCATCCGGGACTTATAGAATTCACCCTTATTTTATCATAACTTAAACTTATTGCAAGAGAGTGGGTTAAGGCTATAATACCACCTTTTGAAGCAGAATAAGGTTCTGTATGAGGTTCAGACATAAATGCCCTTGTAGACGCTATATTTATTATGACTCCTCCGCCATTGTCTCTCATGTGAGGAGCAACATATTTTGAACACATATATGTTCCTCTTAAGTTCACATTTATGACTCTATCCCATTCCTCCATAGGCCTTGTGTAAATCGTCCCTCCTGCTCCAATACCTGCATTGTTTATCAAAATATCGATCTTGCCGTATGCTTTTATCGTCTTATCTACCATGTTTTTAACATCTTCCTCTAAAGAAACATCTGTATGTACAAAAAGTGAGTCTCCACCTTTAGATTTTATATATTCTTCATTTTCTATGCCAGCTTCATCGTCAATATCAGCTATAACTACTTTTGCTCCTTTTTCAGCAAAAGTTCGCGCAATACACCGCCCTATTCCTTGTCCTCCTCCTGTCACTATCACTACTTTCCCATTAAAATCCATAGTTAACCCTCCAATTTTTAATTATAAAAGAAGATAAGGTAACCTCATGATTAAAATTAAAAAAGCAAAGAGGTTTACCTTATCATAAATAGTATAACTTAAAAGTTTTATAAAAATCAAATAAATGGGTTGCATAAATTATTTTAACTTATACCTTTCTATAGCACTTTCTATAATCTTCCTAATAAATTCTCCTCTTGTTAAACCTGCCGCTTTTGCCATATAACCCATGTATCCGTGATGAACATGTTTTTCACCTTTGCTACTTGACATTGTAAGTCCCGCAAATGTATTCAATTCTAAGAAATAAGGAACATTATCTTTGCTTAGAATCATATCAATTCTCGCAAAATCCTTTGCATTTAAAACCTTATAAATATTTAAAGCCGTCTCTTTAATCTTTTCTTCCACTTCCTTTGATACTTCCATAGGGCATTTTATTATCTCATTGTCAAACATTTTATGTTCATAAGTATTAGTTTTAACGTTATTATATCCTACTTCCAATAAAGGCAATACTTGTGGGTGTTTATATCCAATTATTCCAACGGTCACTTCTTTTCCTTCAATAAATTCTTCAATTAAAGCTGCTTGTCCTATTTTATCGGTTATTTTGCTCACTACTTGTGGAAGTTTGTCCTTATCATAAATTATATTTTCTTCATCTATACCTGCACTTCCTCTTCCACTTATAGGTTTTGCAAATAGAGGAAATTTAAGATGGTCTACAGAAGGAATTTCTTGAGGATTTTGTGCAATTACATATTTAGGCGTAGGCAAACCGTGAGAAGCCACAATGTCCTTCCTCATTCTCTTATCAGTTGCTACTACGTCCAATCCAGATCCAACATATGGTATGTTGAATACTTCTAAAAATGCTACTTCTTTCATACTTGAGGCATTAAAAATTAAATCCACCTTTTCTTTTTTTATAGTTTCATAAGTTTCTAATGGATCTTCCTTCCATTCTATGAGGACTGAATCAAATCCAGCTTCTTTTATGGCCATATAATGATGGTATGCTTCATCATAGGCATCGTCATATACTTTGTCTGGTGTCAATTTCCTCTGAAATTCGACATTCCTGAATTTCCTCCAAAGCACACCAATTTTCATATGGCATCACCCTTTTCAATTTTTATAAAAATTTTTGAAAGGAAAAGGAAAAACTACTTAAATACAGTTTCTGTGTGATTCACCACCATGTCAGTTATAATCAGTGAAATCAAGCTTTCTGCTCCTTCATTTAAATTTACTCCCTCTTTAGTTATACCGTCGTAACAACCCCCTGTCTCCTCATCTATTAAGCTTTCATTCTTTGAATTTTCTCCCAAAAACCATTTGTAACATTTTATAGCTTTTTCTCTGTACTTTTCTTCTTTAAAAATTTTATAAGCTTCTGTATACATAAGAGCAGTCTCACAAGCCTCTATTGGTTGTTCATCAAATTCTGCAGGTTTTTCATCTCCTTTTTTGTACCAACCTTTACAACCTATCGGCTTAAAATACCCACTTCTAAAAGTTACTTTCTCTAAAAATTCCATGCTCTCTTTTGCAACATCTAAGACTTCTTCATCTCTTGTAATAGTGTATGACCTAAGAAGAGCCCAAGGAAGTACGGCATTGCTGTAAGTAATTATATTTTCAAACCATTTCCACTCTTCATCTTTGTTTTCCCTATATTTTTGAACTATTTTTTTTGAAATAGAAGTTATCAAATTTTTTATCTTCTCTTTGTTAAATTCAGTAACATCAGAACTGTATAAAAGGCTTAATCCTATTAACAAATAAGCGTTACCGCGAAGAGAATTTAAATTTGCTACATTGGGCAAAGCTTTTTTGATTAATGTCACAGCAACACTTTGATAACCATTAGACAAATTAGTATTTAATAAATATCCTAATGCCCATAAAGTTCTGCCAAAACAATCTTCTGAGCCAACTTCTTCAATAAATTCTCTATTGTAGTTCATAAAATTTCTAAAATATCCTTTGCCGTTTTGGGCATAAATCAAGAAAGAAAGGTATCTCTTTAAAAGATCAAGGTATTTTTCATCTTTGTAAACTTCATATAGCATTGAAGCAGCAATGAGAGCCCTTGAATTGTCATCAGTAGTGTAACCTTTTGTCAAATCAGGAATAGAGTAAAGGGAATGCTGTAAAATGCCTGTATCGTCCGTTAGCTTGAAAAGATGCTGAAACTTAGTTGCTAGTTTCATTATTTCAATTCCCCCTTCCTCTATATCACAACTTCCTCCCTTGATTTAATGTCCAATACAGACAAAATCATTATGACATATCTGTAAGCAACGTTATTCCACATCATTGTATTCCCTAATTTTTTAATTTCTGACTCTATCTGCAGCCTTTTCTCAGGGTTTTCAAATATATACTCAATATGTTTAGCTAAAGACTTTGCATCACGGAAATTAGCAAGCAATCCTCTTCCTTCTCCTAAAATTTCTTCAGCGTACATATAAGGAGTGGAAATAATCACTTTCCCTAAACCTGCTGCATATGCTAAAGTACCGCTTACAGCTTGTTCTTTGTTTAAGTATGGAGTCATATATATATCTGACATCTTCAAATACTCCAAAATCTCTTTCTTCGTAAGATATTTGTCCACAAATTTTATATTATCTTCTACTCCAAGGTCATGGACTAGTTTTTGAAGTTTCTCCCTATACTCTTCCCCAAATTCTCTCTTTATGTTTGGATGGGTTTGTCCTAAAATTAGGTATAATACATCTTTGTATTTTTTAGCCACAATACTTATTGCTTCTATGCCATACTCTATTCCTTTGCCCGGATTTATAAGACCAAAAGTGCTTATTATTCTTCTGCCTTTAAATCCATATCTTTCTTTCAATGTTTCTTTGGGTAATACTGGAAGATTGGGCACACCGTGAGGAATGACAGTGATTTTATTAGAAGGTATGTGACATATCTTTTCAAGAAGTGGTATAGTATTTTTAGCCATTGTAACTACTTTAACACTTTTTTTACCTAATTCTTTAAGTATCATAAGTTGTTTTTCATTTGGATTTGATAATACTGTGTGGACTGTCAAAACAAAGGGTATATTTAAATTGTCTACCAAATCTAATAAGTACTCTCCACTTTCTCCTCCAAATATTCCGTATTCATGTTCTATAATGAGCAAATCTATGTCAGATTCATTTAATTCACGGGCTAATCTTACATAATCTTCTCTTACAAATTGTTGTAACTGATATTTAACATCACTATCGTATTCGTAAGTTTTATTATCGTTTATTGCAATTACTCCTGCAAAATTAATAAGTTTTATCTTTTTTATTTCATTAACTAAATCTTGAGTAAAAGTAGCAATGCCACATTCTCTTGGTGGATAAGTGCTCAAAAATGCTACATTTCTCCCCAATACGCTCATCATATCACGCCCCCTTCTTAGTTTGTTTAGTATTAAGTTGTCAACGTAGTACTTGCCAATCTATTAGCTGTAAACACTGTATTTTTAACTTCCATATTCACCTCTACTATACATTCTGAAGTGACAACTGCATTCTCTAATCTTGCAAACCTGCGCACTTTTACATTATCCCACAATACACTTTGTGATACTTTGCTCTCTTGACCTATTCGACAGTTATTCCCAATTACTGTATACGGACCAACTGTAGCATAGGCATCAATTTCAGTATTATTTCCAATATAAGCAGGTCCTATCACTTTTGCGGTAGGATGAATTTTAACATTGTCTCCTAAAATTATGCCTCTTGAGGAAGTAGTACTTACAAATCTTGATTTTCCTTTTAAAATGTCCTCATGAACTTTTTTGTATTTATCTATTGTACCTATATCTATCCAGTAGCCGTTAAATTTATAAATAGCCATTCTATACCCTTTTTCCAAAAGTTTGGGATATGTCTCCCTCTCTACAGATACTACTGTATTTTCAGGAATTTCTTTTAACACCTCAGGTTCAAATACATATACTCCTGCGTTAATATACTTAGAATTACTCTCGCCTGGTTTGGGCTTTTCTTTGAAAGCAGTTATAAAGCCTTTTTCATCAAATTCTATAACTCCGTACTGAGAAGTATCTCTTACTTCAATAGATGCAATAGTTACTTGAGCTCTTCTTCTCTTGTGGTATTTTATCAAATCTGCATAGTCAATATCACTGACGATATCAGAGTTTAAAATGAGGAAAGTATCATCAAAAAATTTTTCGGCGTTTTTTATTGCCCCACCAGTCCCCAAAGGAGATTCTTCTGTAATATAGTGTATTTTTACACCTAAGTCCTCTTTTGGCTTGAAGTAATCTTCAATGTACTGAGACTTATAATAAGTACTTATTACAACTTCATCTACTCCACTTTTTTTAAGGTTTAAAATAATCCTTTCTAAAAGAGGTCTTCCCATGATAGGAACCATTGGTTTTGGCAGGTCATCTGTAAGAGGTCTTAGCCTTGTTCCCAAACCTCCTGCCAATAACAACGCCTTCATAAAAGACCCCTCCTTTATGAAGTTTTTCAAAAATTAACCTTAAAAACAAAAGAAGGGCGTGATACAAGTGATATAATTTATAAGAACGATAAGAACTAAGAAGAGGAGAAATATATTAGCACTCTTGAAATTCGGCTGCTAATAAGTATTATAATTAATCCTTTTTGGCATGTCAAGTACTTTTCTGTAAATCGAGTAGGAGCTGAATAATTATTTTATTCAGCGTCCTCTCACACCACCGTACGTACCGTTCGGTATACGGCGGTTCATTAGGAATTGTGTACAATTAGATATCTTTGGGATAAACTCTTATAACCTATGCTTTCAAAGTATTTATTTGTAAGAGTCTTATTTAGGATTGGGCTATTGGATATTCTCCAGTAGCCTTTCCTTGTATTGGCGTATTCCCAGGCTTTTTGTTCTTCTACTCCTAGTTTTACTAAGTTATCATGCTTCGTTTTTATCTTCTTCCATTGTTTCCATATACATGCCCTTAGTCTTCGCCTTATCCATTCGTCAAGGGTTTTCATTATGCTTTTCGCGTCTGCTAATCCAAAATAGTTGACCCATCCTGTTGTTATTTGATTTAGTCTTTTTATTCTGTTTTCCATGCTTATTCCCTTGTTCCGATTGGTTATTTCTCTTACTTTTTCCTTAAACCTTTTGATGGATTTTTCATGGATTCTTATTCTTACTTCGTTTTCTTTTGTATAGAATGAAAATCCAAGAAATTTTCTTCTCCATGGTCTATCTACAGCACTTTTTGCTTCGTTGACTTTTAGTTTTAATTTGCTTTCTATGAATTTCTTTATGCTTCTCATTACTCTGTTTCCTGCAGACCTGCTTTTTACATATATGTTGCAGTCATCTGCATATCGGCAGAATTTATGCCCTCGTTTCTCAAGTTCTTTGTCTAGTTCGTCCAACATTATGTTTGCTAATAGAGGACTTAATGGCCCTCCTTGGGGTGTCCCTTCTTCTGTTGATATTTTGATTCCGTTTATCATTACTCCTGATTCTAGGTATCTTCGTATTAACTTTAGTACCCTTTTATCTCCTATCCGCTTTTCTAGTTTGGACATTATTATGTCGTGGTTTACTCTGTCAAAGAACTTTTCTAAGTCCATATCTACAACCCACGTGTATCCTTCATTTATATATGCTTCTGCGGCTTTTATTGCGTCTTTTGCACTGCGTCCTGGTCTGAATCCATAACTGCTATCAGAAAATGTATGGTTGTAGACTCTATTTAGTATTTGGGCTATTGCTTGTTGTATTAACCTATCTAGTGCTGTAGGTATTCCTAGTAGTCTTACTCCTCCATCTGGTTTGGGAATTTCTACTCTTCGCACTGGTTGTGGTTTGTATTTCCCCTCCAGCAGTTGTTGTTTTATGGTTGCCCAGTTTTCTTTGAGATACGGTAGAAGTTCATCTACTCCCATCCCATCGACTCCATGGCTTCCTTTATTTGCAACAACGCTTGTATGCTGCTTCCATGTTCCCTCGTTCTACTATCATTTCAAGCATCTTGCCGGTATATCTTTGTACCTCGTTTCTTCCATCTTCCGACGCCGATGATATACTATGCACTTCCGTTGTCTTTTGAAATTCCATTTCTCTATTCAACGGATAGCCTGTTTGTTGAGTTGTCTGCAGTCTCTGCATATCTTTCGAGTCCATAAGATTTCCAAAACCTCCTAACGTTCGGTCCTTCCTTATCTATTCATGACTAGATAAGTACTATGACCTCTGCTGACTTCTCAAGGTTCAGCCATACATCACTGCATGGGTTGTCACTTCAGATTTTACTTCCATGACTTATCCTTGAGACCTCCCCGGGTAAGAACGATAACTTTCATCTCATATATCTGCCAGATTTACTGTATGGGATTCGGGTAGTGTTGGACTTCGTTTTGTTACGCAAACTCATCCATCCCAATTCAGCCTCTTATCTGGTTCTTGTTCATCAGACCGAGATTTTGCCTTAAGCTTCCTTCAGATTCCACCTCACGATGGACACCCTTGCTCTTGGCTAGTGGTTCCCACTACCAAGCCCACAGCGGACTTTCACCGCCTAGTTATCGCCCATGCCGGGCGCACATAAAAAACAGGCCTTTTAAAAGCCTGCTAAAATTTGATATCTTTCATCTCTAATATCGCCACGCCTATAACAGTATCCGCACCCCCATAATAAACGTAAATAGTATCATCTTTTACTGCATTACCACAACTAAATACAACATTAGGAATGTATCCTTCTTTTTCCCACTGTAGTTCTGGCTCTAAGATAGGTTCTTTTTGCCTTGCAATAATCTTTGATGGATCTTCTAAATCTAAAAGGACTGCTCCCAATCTATATACATTATTGTCATCAGCTGCATGGTATATCAAAAACCAACCATCTTTTGTCCTAATAGGCGGCCCTCCAATTCCGACTCTCGCACTTTCCCACGTTCCAGGAATTGGCTTAATGATAGGCTTATGGTCATACCAATTTTTTAAATCTTCTGAAAAGGCAATCCATATATCTGGATACCTTCTATGAAGCATCACATACTTTCCATTGATTTTTTCAGGAAATAAAGAGGCGTCTTTATTAGGTTCATCTAAAACTACTCCTTTTCTCTCCCAATCTATAAGGTTTTTGGAGGTAGCCAAACAAATCCTATAGTCATCATGAAACCTGTCCCCAAAACCTGTGTACATCATATAATAAATGCCGTCAATTTTGACTATCCTTGGGTCTTCTAATCCTCTGAGCTCTTGTTCTGTCTCATTGCTCATCACTGGTTTGTCTAATCTCATAAAATTAATCCCGTCTTTGCTAACTGCATACCCCAGGCGAGAAGTATATTTCCCATATTTGGCGTGAGGTCCAATGTCAGTAGCCCTATAAATCAAGTGAAACAGTCCATTGTCATAAATTGCTGCAGTATTAAAAACTGCTGCTCTTTCCCATTCATTTTCTGCTTTTGGCATCAATACTGGCTTATCTGATAATCTCTTTAATTTTATCACTCCATACACTCCTTTTAAAATTTTACTTTTTCTTTTTCAATGGCTGCTACACCTATATGGGTATCTGCTGCTCCGTAATACACGTAATACATGTCATTCACTTCAACTGCTCCACAGCTAAATACCACATTAGGCACAAGCCCATTTATTTCCCAATCCAACTCTGGCTCTAAAATAGGCTCTTTTTGTCTCGCAACAACCTTTGATGGGTCCTTTAAGTCTAAAAGAGCTGCACCAAGTCTGTACACATTGTTGTCATCCACCCCGTGATATATTAAAAGCCATCCATCTTCTCTTTTTATAGGAGGTCCTGCTATGCCAATTTTCTTTGACTCCCATGTGTAAGGTTTAGGGGACATTATAATCTTATGGTCATACCAATTTACTAAATCATCAGAATAAGCAATCCAAATATCGGGCATTCTTCTATGGAAAAGCACATACTTTCCATCTATTTTTTCGGACAAAAGCGCCGCATCTTTATTGGGTTCATCAAGAACAATTCTATGTCCTTTCCAATTTTTTAAATCATCAGACCAAACCATACATATTCTAAAATCCAGCCAGTCCCTTCCTCCAAAACCTGTATAGAGCATGTAATACTTGTCGTCAATTTTTGTAATTCTTGGGTCTTCTACTCCCCACGCTTCTTGTGGGGGGTCCCCCACTAAAACAGGCTTGTCAAATCTTTCAAAATTTATACCATCTTCGCTTACAGCATACCCAATTGAGGATACAAATTTATATTTTTCTTCTGGCTTTTCAGTATTCAAAACAAATTTATTATTAGAGGCTCTGTAAAACAAGTGGAATTTATTATCTTCATATATTACTGCTGCATTAAAAACAGCCTCCTTTTCCCATTCATGCTCTTTTATTGGCGACAATATAGGTTTGTTACTAAGTCTTGTTAGCCTGAACATCTTTATACCCCCTTTTCCAGCAAAATTGCAACTACTCCATTAGCCTCTATTGTGAAATTTTCTAAATTAATCTGCCTTCCGCTGATTAAATCTTGTATTTTCTCATTATTTTTTGTTTTTCTACTTATTCTTATTTTAGTATGAATATCTATGTCTTCATGATTTATAAAGAACACAAGGGTTTTCCTGCCATAATCAAACTCTTTTACTTCAATATAAGGAGATTCTACTTTTACGTTGTATTCTATTCTGCTCAGCTCTTTAGCATACTTATAAATCAAATAAGACCTGTCAGTCTTATATACATCGGGCATATAACTTAAATAGAGCTCAATAGGATACGTAACAAGAATAGCATTCCCTTTGCCATATTTATTTATAACTATTGCCGGGTTATTCTCATCATCATTTGCAATTACACGGCCTGTTGTCGGCTTTGCAATAAGTCTTTTATTAAATTTAAGAGCTTTATAATTTAAATCAATTCCAAGTTCTTCACAATGCATTGATACTGTCTCATTTTTGGGCACCATAGAATATTGCGTTTTAACTCCAAAAACCTCATCAAAACCTTCTACAGAAATTCCATCGTATGATACATACAAAGTGCCACCATTTTTAACAAAATCCATAATTTTTACCCATTGGTCATAATTTAAATGCCCTTTTCTATAAGCGGAAGGTAGTATAAGCATTTTATACTTACTAAAATCTCCATCAGCTCTTACCAATTCAACATCTATACCTGCTTCCTTTGCCAGTATAAAACTATTTAAAAGAATCCTAAAATTTCTCTCTGGAGTATAATCGTTACCTACAAATAAAGCACTATAATACTTATCCGGAATGATTATCGCGGCATCACACTTTTTGTGTTTTAAATCCTTATACTCAATTTTATTCATAAATTCAGAAAAAGCTTTTATTTCAAGTCCTGCTTTTTTAACTCTTCCATCAACTGCTGTTATACCAAATTGCGTTTCAAAGGGGGTAGAATTATAGGGAAGCCTTTCGCCAACAGAAAAATCTCCAAAGCACCAGGCTATTGCACCTATCGATTCATTCGCAAGAAGGCTATACAGAACCACCTTGTAATAATTTCCCTCTATATCTTCACTCATCATAAGTGTAGTTGCACCAAATTCCTCCAGTAGCACTTCCTTGCCACCCATAGCTTGGGTTAGTTTAGAAGCAAAAGGTGCCATATAAGTGCTTCTTATAGAATTTACAGGGTCTATACATGTATCTGTATAAATTGGATATGCGTGCATACACAGAAAATCATTTCCTTCTTGCAAGTCTTCAGGATAAAAATTATTATCGGTAAGAAGAGATGCCTGGTGTATTCCAAGTGTTACGGGATGATTTTTGTCGTATTTTTTTATCTCATTTGATAAGACATAGTTCCACAGCCAAGCATCATGTCTTGACTCTGCTTTTACATAATTATCTGGCTCATTTGAAAGGTCCCAAAACAAAATAGCAGATTCATCTTTGTACCTCTCAGCAAAAAAGCGTACCAATTTAATTTGATACCTCAACATAAATGAATCACTGTATATATTCCTACCTTCTCTCCACGGCACATCCCAATTCTCACCGCTCATATGCCCCACAAAAAAAGTAGGCGCGATTTTCATATCAACTTCATGACATATTTTAATAAGCTCGTCAAACTTTTTCACCGCTTCCTCTGATATTACATCAGGCTTTGGCTGAAAATCCTCCCAAAAAGATTTATTCTCATTACATTAATGCCTAAGCTTTTCGCTTCAATAAATTCACTTTTTATCTCATCATAATTCCACTCTTTCCACATTTCAATGCCATGATTCCTAGGCCAATAATTAGCTCCTATTATAAATTCATCTGCAAATTTTGCCATTTTTCTACCTCCGTCATATTATTTTAAAACAAACTGTATACCTTCTTTAAAATTCTTGCTAAAAATTATAAACAAAATAAGTATTGGCATTGTCAAAATTACAGAAGCAGCATACATTGGTCCCGGATATGCACCATATGGTCCAAACATTTGTGCTAGCATAACATTCAGAGTAAGAAGATTTTGATCATGCACGACGAGCATATCCCACAAAAGCTCTACCCATCTTTCCATAAATAAAAACAGGAAAATAACTGTTGTAATTGATTTTGACATTGGCAAAACAATCTTAAAAAGTATTTTAATTTCATTTGCACCATCTATTTTTGCAGCCTCAATTAACTCATTTGGTATTGCTTTAAAAAAATTTGTATACATAAATATCGCCCATAAACTTACAGACTTTGGAATAATCATACCCCAATAAGTATCATATAATCCTAATTTTCTCACCAGCAAAAACGTAGGTATCAAAAGAATAATCGATGGATAAAACATCTGAAACATTATAATGTTATTTATTGTTCTGCTTCCTTTAAAAACTATTTTTGACAAGGCATATGCAACTAATAATGCTGTAACCATCATTAAAAATGTTGATGAAACTGTTACAATAATACTGTTAGCAAAGGCTCTGAGCCACGGACGTGGTGTAACATCTTCTCCTCCACGTAAAAGCCAAATATAAGATTTCAATGTAATTCCTGTTGGTATTATTTTTCTATCAACTTGATCCCATGGTGCAAGCGAATTTAATACCATATACAAATATGGGTATACCATTATAATTAAAAAAATAATGGCTATTGTATACAATAATATAAGTTGCAATTTCTTATTTTTACTCCCAACCATAACTCTTCCCCCAAATTTCTAGCAATCTCCGAACAATTATTATGGTCACAAAAGTCACTACAGAATCAATAATTGCAATTGCAGAGCCGTAACCCGCATTTAGCTTGCTAAATGCTTGGTTATATATTTCTATTTGCCATGTATTTGTTGAAAATCCAGGTCCTCCACCTGTTAATACATAGGGTTCTGTAAATATACCAAATACAAGTCCAACTGCCAATATAGTCACTGTAAACATAGCTGGATATAAAAGTGGCAGCGTAATTTTAAAAAATTTTATCCAACCTGTTGCACCATCTATAGCAGCAGCTTCATATACCTCACCCGGTATGCTCTCTAATCCAGATGTCAGTATAAGCGAATAATAACCCATAAATTTCCACGATATCATAACAGCAATAATCAATGGAGCAAGTATCTGTGAACCCAGCCAATCAATGTTTAAATGCCACGTATTTCTTAACCACACATTTAAAGCACTGTTATATGATAAAATTCCCTTTACCACTACTGATGTAGCAACACCAGAGGCAAGATAGGGAAGAAAATATCCTACAGAAAAAAAACTTTTAAATCTTGGCAAACTGTTTATAATAAGAGAAATTACCAAAGATCCAATTAATACCATAGGCACAAATATTATCATAAACTTATATGTTACAAAAAATGCCGCTTTTACTCCTGGACTTTTAACTGCTTGAATAAAGTTTAAAAAACCAACATTCTCATATTGAGGTGAAATAAGATTCCAGTTAGTAAAAGATAAAAATAATGCTCCAAAAAGCGGAATTACGAAAAATATTAAACTGTATACAAGGTATGGGCTGGCAAAAAGCCAACCCAATTTCTCTTGTCCTTTTTTCATTTAAGAACCCCCTGAATCGCCTTTTTCATATCATCCCAAGCCTTTTGTGCATCTACTTGTCCTGCCACAACAGGATTTACAGCTTTTTGGCCAATTAATGTCTGAATATCGTTAAATTTAGCATTATCAATAGGCGGAATAGCATTTGGTATAGATTCAGCATACAGTTGAAGCTCAGGATGATCTTTTAAGTAATTTTTAAATTGTTCGTTTGTATTGACATCATCTCTTGCTGGTGGAAGATTAGTAATTTCAAACCATTTCATATCATTTTCGGGATTAGAATATACCCATTTTATAAATTCCATTGCTGCTTTTTGCTTTTCAGGACTTGATTGTGCATATATTACAAGGCCTTTTGTATCTGCAAATGTTTTTACATTATCTGTACTCATTCCATCTGGCACTGGAGGTAGTGCAAGCACATAAGTTTCATTTAGCTTAAGTTCTGGATATTTGTCCTTCCATGTATTAAACGTCCAAGGACCAATTGTTGTCCATACACTTATTCCTGTTTCAAAAGGATCCGTAGCTTTTTGCGTTAATATAAGCTTATTTTTTGCCATATCCTCAAGGAATTTAAGTGTAGCAACTCCGGCTTTATCATCAGCAACAAAATTATTTCCCTCTATGAATTTATTACCGTTTGAAGCTGCATCATAAAGCATAAAGAAGTCAAACCATCTTTTCCACCAGGTAGAGTCAATTAAATCTGGATTTGCCCATAAATACTTGTCAGGATATTTTTCTTTTAATTTTTTCCCTAATTCAATAATTTGACTATAAGTTTTTGGAGGTTCATTATATCCCAATTGCTTTAAAATATCGATCCTCCATGCAAAAAGCATCGCGTTTGAATATATAGGCAATACATATTGATGCCCATCCGCAAACTCCCATGCCTGAATTGTGTTTTCCATATTTCTAGTTTTTACAATGTCATTCCATCCATCCATTGTATCAAGAGGTACTAAAGCTTTACTGTCTACAAGTTGTGCCGCAAAACCACGGGAAATGTTTTCTGAAATTGTAGGAGCATTACCACCAGCAAGAGCTGCTTGAATTCCAGCTTCAGATGTTGGTGATTCAGGCATCGGGCTAACATTTACTTTGATGTTTGGATTAATTTTTGCATATTCTTCAGCCATCTGTTTCCAGAAAGTCTGTTGCGGAGGATTTGGAGCAGCCCAAAAATCGATTGTAATAACTTTTTCTTTTGTTGTCTGTGATGCTTCATTCTTTTGGCTTGTACTAGTCCCACAGCCTGCCAAAAGTGATGCAGCAAGAAGTAAAATTAGAATACTTTTAGCTATTTTTTTCATAAAACACACCTCCAAAAATTAATTTTATTTAAAAAACAGCTTAATGCTGTTTTTATGTCCTCTAAAAGTTTTTAATTTCTAACTTCCCTTACTGATTCCCTCTCTATCAGCTTAACCTCCATCCGTATGTGGTCACAGGGCTCTTTTGGGTTTTCCATCCTCCACAAAAGTCTTTTTACAGCTTTTGCTCCCATAAGTTCTTTATTTATGCGGATAGTAGTCAAATGCGGTGTCACAATGTTACATATATCAATATCATCAAAGCCAACTACAGAGATATCGTCAGGTACTTTAATACCCAAAATGCTCAATGCATTGTACAAGGTAATAGCAGCACTGTCGTTGGAGCATACCCATGCAGTAGGAAGTTTATCTAACTTTGAGATAATATTTGCTACCTCTTTGTAGTTTTTGCTTAAAACATATTGTTCTACCTGTCCTATTACACAATATCCAGGATTTACATTAAATATGGGATCTACATTAAGTCCTGCATTTCTCATCGCCTCGTTAAAGCCTAACCATCTTTCTTTAAAACTTAAAGAAAAATCTATTTCACCAAAAAAACCTATTTGAGTATGGCCTTTTCGAATAAGATATTGTGTTGCCATATATGAGCCAGGCATATTTTGAGTTAATACAGCATCTGTACTTATAGTAAATGAAGCATGGTCTACAAGGACAGTTGGTATATCATACTTCAATAATTTTTCCAGATGTTCATCTTTAATAGTACCAACCACTAAAATTCCTGAAACTTTTCTCGTTTCAACACTGGAAGGTACCTGAAAATCATCTTGATTCATGAAGTTTACTAAAATATCGTAATTATTTTTCTTTGCTTCATTCTCTATACCTAAAATTACTTTTGTATAAAAATGAGTATCGCGGAAATTTCTCTCTTCAATCAGTAGGCAAATATTTCTGAAATGATTTTTAGCAATAAAAGAGGGATTTTCATCAAAATACCCCATTTCATCAGCTGTTTTTAAAACTATTTTTCTTGTCTCTTCGCTCACCCCCACCTTGTCATTTAAAGCCAGGGACACAGCATTAATTGATAAGTTCAACCTTTCAGCGATATCTTTCATGGTCACTTTTTTCCTTTTAATTGCCGTCAAACTTAACACCTCTAAAAATCGTTTTCTTGTAATAGATTATAAATCATTTGAATTTAATTATCAAGCAAAATTTACTTGAATTATTATAGATTTTACTTGAATTTTGTTTGTTATAATCTTATCTTAACGATTACTTGAAATATATTCACAATAAAGTAGAGAACACAGCACTTTGTCTAATTTATAATTCAAGTAATTTAAAGTGAATTGAATAAACCAATATTATATACTCTAAAAATACAAAATTTCGTGTTATAATTACATCATAGACTCTTTTTGGAGGTAATTTACATGGCAAAAATGAGAATAGATAAACTTTTATCGAATATAGGCATTGGTACGAGAAAAGAAGTTAAAAAATTCATTAAAGAAGGTCTTGTATTGGTAAATGGAAATACAGTAAAAGATGCTGGTTTAATTGTAGATACTGAATCTGATGAAATTTTATTTGATGGTGAAAAGATCAATTACAAAGAATTTATATATATCATGATAAATAAGCCAAAAGGAGTTATTAGCGCCACATATGACGAAGTTGAAAAAACAGTTATTGACCTTCTTCCTCAAGAATTAAAAGCTCGAAATCCATTTCCCGTAGGAAGACTTGATAAAGATACAGAAGGATTGCTTCTTATAACTAATGACGGAGACTTGGCACATCAGCTTTTATCACCAAAAAAGAATGTTATAAAAAAATATTATGCTGAAATATTAGGCTTTGTCAATGAAAGCGACATTAAAGCTTTCAATGAAGGCATTATACTTGAAGATGGGTATAAAACTCTTCCCGCAAACCTTGAAATTCTTTTTTCTTCTTCTGATGTGTCGAAAGTTTACGTTTATATAAGAGAAGGAAAATATCACCAAATAAAAAGGATGTTTGAATCAGTCGGTAAAAAGGTCATATACCTTAAAAGATTGGCAATGGGTAATCTCACCCTTGACGAAAATCTAAAACCTGGGGAGTGGAGAGAATTGTCTGAAAAAGAGCTATCTTTCCTGAAAAAGTCGATATAAAAACAAGGCTTTCACCAAAGCCTTGTTATATAAATCCCCCATCTACAGTTATAACTTGCCCTGTTATAAAATTTGCCTTGTCAGATAATAAAAACAGTACAGCATTTGCTACATCTTGAGGTTTCCCTATACTCATAAGTGGTATATCCTCAATTAAGTGTTTCTTTTCTTCCCTATTTAAAATGTTGTTCATTCGAGTATCAATTACTCCAGGAGCAATACAATTAACTCTTATTTTAGAAGGCCCTAACTCTTTTGCCAAAGCCTTTGTAAAAGCTATTATTCCTCCTTTAGATGCTGAATAATGTACTTCACAGGAAGCACCGGAAATACCCCAAATTGAAGAAATGTTTATTATACTCCCATGTTTTTGAGGCAACATATGCCTCAAAACACTTTGTGTGCAATTGAAAAGACCTTTTAAATTGACATTCATCATCCTATCCCAATCTTCTTCTGTTATTTCTATAAATGGTTTGATTTGGGCAATTCCTGCATTATTTATAAGATAGTCAATGCGACCAAATTTATTATAAATACTATCAATCATATTGTCTACCTGCTGTCTGTCTGAAATATCTGCTTTAAAAATTTCCGCATAACTAAAATTGCTTTTTATATACTCTCTTAATTTAACAGCTTGCTCATAACTGTTATTATAATGTATTGCTATAGAAGCCCCTTCTTTTGCAAGCTCTATACAAATTTCTCTTCCTATATCCCCAGCACCACCAGTTACAATCGCTACTTTGCCATTTAACATCTCTTTCACCTTCTAAATTAATTGACACTTCTTTTTGTAATTTTATAAAAAAATAAAATTATGTCAATATCAATAAAAAATACTAAAAAAGGTTCTGCATTTACCTCGCAGAACCTCTCATTTTCTTATGGAGCGGATGACGGGATTCGAACCCGCGATCCTCGGCTTGGGAAGCCGATGCTCTACCGCTGAGCCACATCCGCATCTCTTAAAAGTTGGCTCCTCAGGTAGGACTCGAACCTACAGCCTACCGGTTAACAGCCGGTTGCTCCACCATTGAGCTACTGAGGAATATTTTTAATTCCGGCAGCGACCTACTCTCCCGCGAAAGCAGTACCATCGGCGCTGGAGGGCTTAACTTCCGTGTTCGGAATGGGAACGGGTGTTTCCCCTCCGCTATCGCCACCGGAAATCTAGACCCTCAAAACTGCACAAAGCCTTCTCGGTCAAGTCCTCGACTGATTAGTACCGGTCAGCTAAGAGTGTTTCCACTCTTACACCCCCGGCCTATCTACCTCGTGGTCTTCGAGGTGTCTTACCCCGGCACTCAACTCTACTCACTAGTGGAAAGACTATTCTTTATCCTCTCTTTTAGCCATCTACGCCCTTGTCCTGACTTTTTTAAATGTTTCTCCCTTATTAACGCATCTTTTTTATCTCTATATGCTTCATAGTATACTAATCTCCATTTTCCTTCTCTTGTACTCTTTACTTCTTTTCGTTGATGCGCTAAATACCTTTCCTTTATATTAGACGTATAGCCTATATATATCTTTCCTTTTTCATTTGTCAGGACATACACATAATACATCTTGCCTTCCTCCAGTAAGTATAGTTGAGTGCCGGGTGGGAAACCTAATCTTGAGGCGGGCTTCACGCTTAGATGCTTTCAGCGTTTATCCCCTCCGAACTTGGCTACCCAGCTGTGCACCTGGCGGTGCAACTGGTACACCATCGGTTCGTCCACCCCGGTCCTCTCGTACTAGGGGCAGTGCCTCTCAAGTTTCCTTCGCCCGCGACGGATAGGGACCGAACTGTCTCACGACGTTCTGAACCCAGCTCGCGTACCGCTTTAATGGGCGAACAGCCCAACCCTTGGGACCTACTTCAGCCCCAGGATGCGATGAGCCGACATCGAGGTGCCAAACCTCCCCGTCGATGTGGACTCTTGGGGGAGATCAGCCTGTTATCCCCGGGGTAGCTTTTATCCGTTGAGCGACGGCGTTCCCACTCACTGCCGCCGGATCACTAAGCCCGACTTTCGTCCCTGCTCGAGATGTCTCTCTCGCAGTCAGGCTACCTTCTGCCTTTGCACTCTCTCGCGCGATTCCCGTCCGCGCTGAGGTAACCTTTGGGCGCCTCCGTTACCCTTTAGGAGGCGACCGCCCCAGTCAAACTGCCCACCTGCCATTGTCCCTACGCCGGTTCCACGGCTATAGGTTAGAATTCCGGTAATCCCAGGGTGGTATCCCAACGCCGACTCCAGTAAGGCTGGCGCCCTACCTTCTCCGTCTCCCACCTATCCTGTACAAGAATTACCAAAATCCAGTGACAGGCTACAGTAAAGCTCCACGGGGTCTTTCTGTCCAATCGCGGGTAACTCGCATCTTCACGAGTACTACAATTTCACCGGGCCCCTCATCAAGACAGCGCCCAAGTCGTTACGCCTTTCGTGCGGGTCGGAACTTACCCGACAAGGAATTTCGCTACCTTAGGACCGTTATAGTTACGGCCGCCGTTCACTGGGGCTTCGGTTCAGTGCTCTCACACTTCCCCTTAACCTTCCAGCACCGGGCAGGCGTCAGCCCCTATACTTCGTCTTCCGACTTAGCAGAGACCTGTGTTTTTGGTAAACAGTCGCTTGGGCCTCTTCTCTGCGGCCTTTCGGCACTCCTTCTCCCGAAGTTACGGAGTCATTTTGCCGAGTTCCTTAATGAGGGTTCTCCCGCTCGCCTGTGGATCCTCTCCTCGCCTACCTGTGTCGGTTTGCAGTACGGGCACCTTGGACCTCGATAGCGGCTTTTCTCGGCAGCTGCTTCGGTGGCTTCGCCTTCCGGCTCCCCTTCTCAGGCCCCTGCCAGTACGCGGATTTGCCTACGTACCCTTCGGTGCCTGATTGGACGTGCTCTACCAACCGCACGCTCCACCTATCTCGCTGCGTCCCCACTTCTCTTTGCGGCCCTCGGTGGTACCGGATTCTCTACCGGTTCCCCATCGCCTACGCTTTCGCCTCGGCTTAGGCCCCGACTTACCCTGGGTGGATTACCCTTCCCCAGGAAACCTCAGGCTTCCGGCGGTAAGGTTTCTCACCTTACTCTCGTTACTCATGCCGGCATTCTCTCTACTGTACAGTCCAGCTTAGCTTACGCTTTGCCTTCTACCCGTACAGTACGCTCCCCTACCCCACCGCTTCCGCGGTAGCCCCAGCTTCGGTGGCATGTTTGAGCCCCGTTCATTTTCGGCGCAGGACCTCTCGACCAGTGAGCTGTTACGCACTCTTTAAATGTATGGCTGCTTCTAAGCCAACATCCTGGTTGTCTTCGAAGTCCCACTTCCTTTACCACTTAACATGCCCTTTGGGACCTTAGCTGGAGGTCTGGGCTGTTCCCCTCTCGACTACGGATCTTATCACTCGTAGTCTGACTCCCAGGTTCCTCCCTATGGCATTCGGAGTTTGATAGGGTTCGGTAACCTACTTGGCCCCTAGCCCATTCAGTGCTCTACCTCCATAGGTTCTACCCTGAGGCTAGCCCTAAAGCTATTTCGGGGAGAACCAGCTATCTCCGTGCTCGATTGGCATTTCACCTCTACCCACAGCTCATCCCATGGCTTTTCAACGCCAACGTGGTTCGGGCCTCCACCAGATCTTACTCCGGCTTCACCCTGGCCATGGGTAGGTCGCACGGTTTCGGGTCTACGGCAGCAAACTCCCGCCTCTTCGGACTCGCTTTCGCTTCGGCTCCGCTTTTCGCTTAACCTCGCTTGCTACCGTAACTCGCCGGCCCGTTCTACAAAAAGTACGCCATCATCCGGCACTCAACTTAGTGCTTACTCTTCTCTTAACTACTTCTACCTCTTTCTATCCCTCTTACTCTATTCACCCAGTAA
>NZ_CP110888.1:0-57500 GCF_026240795.1 Thermoanaerobacter sp. RKWS2 | reverse complement strand
CTTCTCTATATTATCAAATTCTATTACCTTTGTCAAGTACTTATATGTTGGAAATTTATGCTATGACTATTCAATCTTACAAGCAACACATCATTCTTGCGTGTATATACTATATCACAAATATATATCAATAACAACATTTAAAAATATTTATTAAACCCAAATAACAGCTATTTAATGAATATATCTTATTATTGCATCATAATCCTCATTTTTATGAGTTTAAATCAGGTAAACATTGTATTAAAATAGAGCGGAGGCACAAGGCCTCCTTATAAATTATCTTTTCACTTTTTATTTGTGAGAACATTTTGTTGATTTTGTTGTGTCGCTTGCTGTGTAGCTTGAGACTGTTGATTTAGTTTGTTATGGGCATTTATATAATTTAACCTATTAGTAAGCATAGTGACATGTCTTTGCATATCTTGTTGCATCTGTTGAAACATTTGTTTTGCAGCAGGGTCATCTGTAGAGCTTGCAAATTGCGCATAGGTTCCAAGAGCCGATTGTGCGGCTGCAATAGCTTTTTCCATATCACTCTTAACAGTCATAATAATCCTCCTTTTATCTTTTTTACACAATTATTATTCCAAAAAGGAGGCTTATTTAAACTGTTTATTTTTGTAGTGATTTCAAACAATATGCTGCAAAATTATCAAAAGGATAATTCCTGGAATACCCAAAAAGCCTACAACAAGAGCAGTCACAGGATTTATAGCAATATATAATCCAAGAGATTTTCCTATCAAATTGATAATAAACAAAATTAAGCCGCCAATAATTCCATTTATTATAATTCTTAGCAAAATTTTTCTTGGAACTACTAATAACCATCCTAAAAGATAAAGTAAAAACAAGCCAATTAAGTAAGCAATGATTATATTGTATTCAATGCTTATATTCATACAAAAACCCCCTAAGAGTCTACTGTTATATTTATACTTAGGGGGAGGACAAATTATGATAGGAGGGACGAAAAATTATCAAAATTTATTCCCTCTTTTTTTGCTTTTTTCAATAAATATATGTACTTTCTCTTTAAACTCTCTAACCGATATATAGCATAATCTACTAAGTCAGGGTCTGTGACACTTTGAAAATAAATTTCTGCATCTTTCAATTCTTTTATCGTTTGTCTCACTTCATTTACCAATTGATAGTTCTCACTATTGTAGTCATATATATTTTTTGTTACCGCAATCTCTTTTAAATAATCGAAAAGCATTCCCATAATATACCTCCTCAACCGTATTATTTCCTAAAATACGGTTGAGTATACATCAAAGTACCACTTCTTTTAAAATTTCTAAAGACTCTCCGCTTACTTTATTATCTTTCACCGATTTTGCAATAATGTCTATCGCCTGCTTCGGTTCAAGTCCCTTTCTATAAGGCCTGTCTTCTGTCAATGCTTGATACATGTCACAAACCGCCACATGTCTATCAATCTCTCCAATTTCGTCACCTTTTAATCCCTCAGGATACCCGCTTCCATCTAATTTCTCGTGATGATTTGCGGCCCATTCTGCTATATCATCTATTCCTCCTATTTCTTTGAGTATTTCTTTAGTATAATAGGTATGAGATTTTATAACCATAAACTCCTCTTCAGTAAGCTTGTCCGGTTTGTCAAGAATAGAATTAGGTATGGCTAGCTTTCCAAGGTCATGAAGCAATCCCGCAATTTTTATTTTTCGAGAAGTTTCTTCATCATATCCTATCACCTTAGCCATTTCATAAGCTAACTTTGAAATACCTTTAGAATGGTTATAGGTAAAACGGCTTCTATTATCGATAATCTGTGCAAAAACCTCTGCTATATCCTCTAATTCATTAATTCCTATTGAAACCGTGTCTTTAGGTTCAATCCTTTTTAATATACTTTTTATATCAAAAAATTTATAATCAAGCCAAAATTTTTCTTGTCTTGTAAGGTCAAGTAATGCATTTGCAACCACGGGATTAAACATCTTGCCAGTACCACTTTTTATACCTTCTTTGATATTATTCCGAATATTATACTCACTTTCTTTCCCAACCGATGAGGTGTACCGTATATCAAATTGATCAGATATAAAAACAATCTGAGCTCCTAAAGGAATAGAATCGCCATTTAGTTTAAAATGTCCGCTTCCATCGTAATTTTCATGATGATATCTTATAATATCCGAAAAATTTTCTCCAAAGGGCAACTTCTTTACAATTTCACTTCCTCTTTCACTGTGTTTCCACCATTCGTCTTTGTTAAAATCTTCGTATATATCTCCTTGTCCTATATCATGTAACAAAGCAGAATAATACACTTTTTTTGTTTCTTTTTCATCCAAATTCAGCATCTCAGAAATCCTTAGAGAAATATAAGCCACCCTTCTTGCATGTCCCATGTTCTTATACTCTTGCACGTCAAGGGCCAAAGATAAAGCAGACAGCAGATTATTATAATTCAAATTCACATTTTATTCCTCCTAACTGATATTTATTTTCTACTGACATATATTATACACCAATCAAATCAATTTTCCCATATAATTTCCGAGATAATATCCCAATACTCCTCCTATTAGTCCAAATATAATTGTTAAGGACATATATATAAATGCATGAAAATATTTTTTATTCTTGATTAAGTCTACTGTCTCATGGGAAAAAGTTGAGTATGTTGTAAAAGCACCTAGAAATCCCGTTGTCAGAAAAAGTTTAACATCATAGCTTAAATTTACATTTATTTTAGGACTTGATAAAAAGTTTAATAAAAACGCACCTAATACATTTATAATAAAAGTTTCGATAGGAATAACTATCTCTCGGTTTTCCTTTATATGCCGCGATATTTCATATCTCAATATTGCTCCCAAAATTCCTCCAATTCCTACATATAGTATACTTGTCACTGTTCTTCCTCCCGCTCCTTTAGTAAGTCAAAAGTTTTGTCAGCAAATTCAAATCCTAAATAAGACATCAAAAGGCCTCCAAATATTGATAAAATTATATAACTTAGAGCAATATAATCTTTCCCTGCTTTTAATAAATTTATTGTTTCCATACTAAAAGTAGAAAATGTTGTAAAAGCCCCAATAAATCCTGTTGTTATCGCCAATCTCAAATTAGTATTTACCTTGTACTCATCCATAGTAAAATTAGCAATAAAACTTAACAAAAACGAACCTAAAATATTTATCATAAAAGTTTCAAAGGGAAATGCAGTGTGATACATCTTTGTAAAGTAAATTGTTATTAAATATCTTAGTACTGCTCCAAAAAATCCTCCAATCCCTATATAGATGTATTCCATGAAAATCTCCCTTTCTGTTTACATTTTTGGGCAATAAAAAGCTCCTATTAGGCCTTATATCATCCTAATAGGAGCCATCAGCGTTTCCGCATTTATGGCGAGCTCCATCGCCTTCTGTTATTTACTACAAATTTATTATAATAAAGTACAAATGAAAATGCAATACCTTTTACAATTCTCTTCTACCTTCAAGAGCCCTTGAAAGAGTTACAACATCGGTGTATTCCAAGTCACCACCTACCGGCACCCCATGAGCAATCCTTGTGACTTTTATTCCTAACGGTTTTAATAGCTTAGCAATGTACATTGCTGTCGCTTCTCCTTCTATGTCAGGATTTGTAGCAAGTATGACTTCTTTTACATTTCCATTTTTTACTCTGTCTAAAAGTTCTTTAATTTTTATATCTTCAGGGCCAACGCCCTCTATAGGAGAAATAACACCATGAAGTACATGATACACTCCTTTATACTCTCGTATTTTCTCCATTGCAACAACATCCATAGGATGAGAAACAACACATATAAGAGAATGATCTCTTTCTTTATCACTACATATGTTACAAACCTCTGTGTCAGTTATGTTATAACAAATTCTACAATACTTTATCTTTTCTTTTGCATCAATAATCGCTTGAGACAAGCTTTTTACCTCTTCCAAAGGCATATTTATTATGAAAAAAGCAAGCCTTTGTGCTGTTTTAGGACCTATACCGGGCAACTTTGACAGTTCTTCTATAAGCTTCGCTATAGAAGTAGAATAATAGTTCATTTTTTCACCTCAAAACAGTCCAGGAATGTTTAGTCCTCCGGTTATCTTTGCCATTTCAGAAGCAATCATTTCTTCTGCATTCCTTAACGCTTGATTAACCGCAGCTAATACAAGGTCTTCTAACGTTTCTACATCATCTTTATCTACAACATCAGGATTTATTTCAATACTTACAAGTTCTTTTCTGCCATTAGCAACTGCTTTTACCATCCCACCACCGACAGTAGCTTCTACAGTCTTTTGCATTAGCTCTTCTTGCATTTTCTTTATTTCTTCTTGCATCTGTTGGGCTTGTTTAATCATGTTATTTATATTAAACCCGCCCGGAAATCCGCCTTTTGCCATAACACTATAACCTCCTAAATTTTATTCTAAAAATATTTATATGCTTTTTTGAATTATTTGTGAAAATTATATTATCTCTATATCTTCACCAAAAAACTCCTTAACTTGCTGTACAAGTAATTCCTCTTCATTTTTTCTTAATTCAAACTTCAAAGGAATTGCCTTCCCAACTAGTTCTTTTAATATTCCTTCAATAAAACTTTTGTTTTCCGCTTTGCTCAATTCCTCCTTTAATAAAGCATACTCTTCAGGATATTCTACCACAATTGTTCCTTTTTTTAAATAAGGAATCCCTTTTTCTATAAAGGCATACAAAGCTATTCTTTCTTTTTTTATCATTTCTTTTACTTCAGCCCACACCTTTTCTAGATCTATATCCTCTTGCTGTACTATTTGCGATGCCACGTTTTCTTCTTTTTCTTCTTCTGGCGAATTTATTTTTTTATTTTTCTCTTCTTTTTCTTCCCTCAGAAAAAATTGTCCTTTTTCTAATTTGTCTTCTATTTGTTCTACTCTTGCTAGCAAACTCATCATATCGTAAGAAATTTCCGGCTTTATCAACCTCAAAATAGTCACTTCTAAAAGGGTTAACGGAGATATAGCATATCTAACTTCTTTTTGTAGATTTGTAAATTTTTCTAAAGCGTTAGTCAAAAAAGCTGTACCAAAGTTTTGCACTCTTTCTTTTACAGTTTCTACATCGCTGTATAAAATTTCTTTTAATTCCTCTCCTCCTGTTTTGTAAAGCACCATATCTCTCAAAATATAAGTTAAGGACTTTAAAAAATTCCCCACGTCTATTCCATAAGACAAAATTTTATCTAATTGTTTCAATGAAGCTGCTACATCTTTAGCATTCATGTAATCTAAAAGAGAAAATAACATTTCATCATTAGCTACACCTAACATTTCGCATACATCTTCATAGGTTATAAGGCCTTCTTTATAAGAAGCACATTGTTCTAAAAGACTAATAGCATCTCTCATAGAACCATTGCCATAAAGTGCGATAGTTTTAAGACCCTTCTCTTCAATTTTTATGTTGCTGTCAATGCAAATTTTTTCAAGATTTTGCGCTATTAATCGAGTAGGTATTTTTTTAAAGTCAAACCTTTGACAGCGGGATAAAATAGTATCTGGCAATTTGTCCGGCTCTGTAGTCGCAAGAATAAAAATCACATGAGGAGGTGGCTCTTCCAATGTCTTTAAAAGAGCATTAAAAGCCCCTGTAGAAAGCATATGCACCTCATCAATTATATATACTTTGTACTTAGCTATGGATGGAGAGTAAATTACAGATTCTCTCAATTCTCTTACATCATTTACACTGTTATTAGACGCAGCATCAATCTCTAAAACATCCATCGTAGTGTTGTTATTTATAGCTTGACAAATCTCACAAGAATTACAAGGCTCTCCATCTTTATTATTTAAACAATTAACTGCTTTTGCAAAAATCTTAGCTACACTGGTTTTTCCTGTTCCTCTTGTACCTGTAAAGAGATAAGCATGTCCTATCTTTTTTAACTTTATTTGGTTTTTTAAAGTTCTTACAATATGTTCTTGCCCCACCACTTCTTTAAAACTTCTTGGCCTATACTTTCTATACAAAGACTGATACATGTTTAACACCTCGTTATTTTCAATTGTAACAAAAAAAAGATATATTTCTACATCTAAAATTTTAAGAAACACTTTCAAATATCTGATTTTTTACTTCCTCTAGCTTTTGCCTCGCATTCATGTAAATTGAGATAAATACATCTACTATTTCAGGATGAAATTGAGTACCTTTATGTCTTAAAATTTCATTTACTGCTTCTTCAATAGTCATTCCTTTTCTATAAGCTCTATCAGAAGTCATTGCATCAAAGGCATCAGCCACACCAAGAATTGCTGCTTCTATAGGGATTTCTTCGCCTTTTAAACCATAAGGATAACCTTTCCCATCATATCGTTCATGGTGTTTGGAAATAGCTTCTAATATTTCTTTCGGCAGATCTATAGGCATTAAAATTTTTCTTGATATCTCTGGATGACTTTTTATAACGTTATACTCTTCTTCCGAGAGTTTGCCTTTCTTTAGAAGAATAGTATCAGATATACCTATCTTTCCTATATCATGTAATATCCCTGCAATCCTTAATTGTTCTATTTTTTCCCTTGAAAAGCCCATATATTCCCCTATTAAAACAGCATATTGAGATACTCTCATAGAATGTCCTTTCGTATATAAATCCTTTGCTTCCATTGCATAAGCTAAAGCTTCTATAGTCTTTATATAGACTTTTTTAATCTCGTCATACAGTTTGGAATTTTCAATTGCCACAGACACTGCGCTGGCAATAGATCTCAATAAACTCATATTTTTGACCGTATTTGCTGCAGTCCAAACTGTTAAAATTCCCTTAGTTTCATTTCTAAAAATTAAAGGCACTATCACAACTGAATAAACATCTTTAGCTGCAAAAATAGGTGTTATTTTTTCACTATGAGAAAACTCTTCTACATCTTTTATTTTTATTTCTTTTTGATTTACTAATTCATTTATGTCCTCTTCTGATAATTTAATTTCTTCATAGACAGGATAATCTTTTAATTCTCCCCCTTTTACAAGTAAAACAAACTTATGAAAATACGGATTATATTCTCTTATAGTGCACAAAGGTGAATTTAACAATTCAGCAACTTTTTCTACTATGTTATTCAATACCTCTTTTATGTCACTTCCCGATGTAAGTAGCCTTCCTACATCACTAATAGCCAATATTTCATTATTCTTTTCAGCTATCTGTTTTTTTACATAATACATTTCTGTAATATCTCGAGAAATGCCTTGAATGCCTACCACTTCTTCATCAATTTTTAGCCTTTTAACATGGGTTTCTGTTATAACCAATAAGCCTTCTTTGTTTTTAAAATTGATTTCTGAAAAATTAATTTTACCTTCCATCATGTTTTTCAAGATTTCTCTGCTGTCTTCATCTACAATTTCAAAAATGCTTTTTCCTATCAATTCGTGAGGAGTATAATTTAAATACCTTATAACTCGTGAATTGACAAATTCAATAATAAAATTTTTATCAGTCACCCACAAAATATCCCGAATATTTTCTACTAACAATCGATACTTTCTTTCAGAAATTTCTAATTCATGAGTCAAAGTCTCTAACTGCTCGTAGGAAGCTTCTAATTCCGCGTTAAACTCCTGTAATTCTTCATTTTGTTGTATTAAACTTTCCGTCTGTTCTTTTAATTTTTTATAACTTTGAGATAAGTCTCTAGCCATGGAATTAAAATTCTCTGAAAGTTCCCTAAACTCTTTTGAATCAGTAATATTTAACTGATAATCAAAATCCCCGCGAGAAATCCTTTTAACAGCTTCGTTTAATTTTTTAATAGGTTCAGACAATTTTTTAGATAAAAAACTCGATAACCCCAGCGAAATTAATAAAATTATTCCCCCTATAAAAACTCTATTTTCAAACCCTAACAAAAAATGAGCTAATGACAACGAGTAAACAATTACAGAAATTCCAAATAAAGTAAAAAATATCCGTGTATTATAATATCTTTTAAACATACTATCCTCCATCTCTTTTCTTTTGTAAGAATAAGTTCCCTATATTTATTTCGGCTAAAAGCCTTCACATTTTAAGTAAGAGTTATAAAAAATAATAAGAAATATTTTCCAGTAAAAGAACAAAAATAAAAGGCCGTACACCCAGCTTCGACCTGCCACCATAAGCGTTACATAAGCAGTTAGCTCCACTCAAGCTCCCCTGCGGCACACGGAAGTGTTTGCTTACCGCTGCTTCCTTCCGGACCTGACGGGGTTCGCAAATTTCCGTTGCGCAGGACTCAAGTATCAACGCCACTTACTTATGCCAGACCTTACAATGGTCAGGCCTCAGCCTGGGAATTCGACCCTGCTATAGCGGGTTGCAGGTTACAGGGCACCGCTACCTCCCCATCTAGTACGGCCAAGAATTACCTTTTTCATGGCGGAGAGAGAGGGATTCGAACCCTCGGTACCCCTTTTAAAGGGTACACACGATTTCCAGTCGTGCACCTTCGTCCACTCGGTCATCTCTCCACGTTTTACTGGACTTCAACCCATGTAATTACTCCACCTTTTTATTCAATTTTCATGGCGGAGAGAGTGAGATTCGAACTCACGAGGCGAAAAATTCGCCCACTCGCTTTCGAGGCGAGCGCTTTCGACCACTCAGCCATCTCTCCGCACTTATCCCCTTAAATTTTCAAAAAAATCTTTTAAAAGAGTTTTGCATTCCTCTTCCATTATTCCAAAATACACTTCTGTTTTACTTCCTAAATAGCTGTTATTTAAAATATCAACTACTGTACCTGCAGCACCTGTTCTTTCACTTTCCGCTCCTATATATACCCTCTTTATGCGGGATTCTAAAATAGCTCCAGCGCACATAGGGCAAGGCTCTAAAGTCACATACATGCTACAGTCATCAAGTCTCCAACTGCCAAGAGTTTTACAAGCTTCTTTTATCGCTAATATTTCCGCATGAGTTGTTGCATCATTTGATGATTCTTTTTGATTGAATCCTTTCCCAATTATTTGTCCATCTTTTACAATAACAGCTCCAACAGGTACTTCTCCAAGTTGGTAACTTTTCTTCGCCTCTAAAATAGCAGCTTCCATGAATCTATTAATCATACAGTCCACCGTAAATATGCATGCCCACAAAATAAACCTGTGGCTTTTTATTTGTACTCTGCATAAAGGTATTTTATCAGAGAATTATTTAAGTGTCAAGTATACTCCTACTTGAATTTATTTAGATCACAAACAATACAATATAATACACTATCAAAAGTATTGCACCTAGAGGAACAGCAGTTCGTGCCCATTCTGTACTTTTTATTTTTAATTTTCCCGCTGAAATGATGTTTGGAATATTACCTGGAATTAACATCCCTCCACTAATAAGCATTCCCATTAAAATAGCTCTTATCTGTTCCGGCGTCATTGATGGAGAAATTTCTGCTGCTGCTAGCGTAGCATTATCAACAATTGCGGAAATTGTATTTACCCAGTATAAAAGCTCACTTTTCATTTTAACAATATATAAATCAATTATAGGCTTAAAACCTGTTCCAAGTAGCTCTAATGCAAAAATAAAGACGAATACTTTAAAAGCTCTAATGAATACTTCTTTTATATTCTCATCTGCCTCAACATCTTCTGTAGGCTCACCTATCCCACTTTCTCTTTTTGCAAAAAATGTTCCTATTAATCCAAGAGCTAAAATTGCAATTATTATATCAATACCTATTAATCGTGCAAGATAAAAGAAGTCGGCATGTAACTTGGATACAACAATAGTAGCCAGTGGCTCCCCTACAGGCGTTAAAACAGCACCAAGGCCTATGGAGAAACAAGCAATGACAATTAAATTTATTTTGTTTTTTCTAGTAAGAGGCAAGTAGTTTACGACTTCAACCAAAACCAAAGAGGCAATTATTGCTGTAATAATGCTTGACATAAGCCCAAGTACCACGATTATAATGAATGCAAAAAGCCTCAAAGATATTTTATCTGCAACTTTTTCAACACCTATTTTCAATTTTTCTTTTAACAATGTAAAAATTAACCCTGCAATCAAAACTGCTAAAGTAATATAGTAAATGAGTGGATTTTTGAAAATATGGAAAAACAATTCTGCACTAAATTGTTTTGACACAATTACAGATATAATTCCCATTGTAAATAAAAAATATTCCAAATTGTGTTCTACTTGTTTTACCACAAATGGCAATAACAGAATAAGCACCAAAATTACAACTAATGCTGTTACCATATATTATACCTCCTACTTTTGCATATGTTTATCAATATAATCACAATGAGTAATTTTTATCCTAATATTTTCTTGGTTTTCCCAGTATTATACCCTATATCATCTCCCAAAGATTCATCCGGCAGAAGCTTAAATTTTTGCTTTATATGCTCTACCTCTTCCTTTGCACTCATCGATTTTACTGTCTTTACTTTGTATATATAATGTCTTGACATCTTTAATGAGTTAGTTGGACAAACATCTACGCAAAATCCACAAAAACTACACCTTCCATAATCAACAACTGGTTTTTTAATAGCTCTGCCTTGCTCATTTTCGCCAATAACTTTCATTTCTATAGCATCGAAAGGACATATTCTCTGGCACATTCCACATCCAATACATTTGTTTAAATCATTGGTATGAAGCCCTCTATAAATAGGCGATACGCCATCTTTTGGAAACACTTTCAAAATTTCTTTGGGATATTTTACTGTCATAGGTTTTTTAAATAAATTTTTAAGATTAGTAAGCGGGGAATATACACTCTTATCTCCCAGTGACATATCGTTACTTCCCTCCTATTTATCTATATCAGGCGGACAAATTGCAAGTGATGCCATCCACGCAGCTACATCATCTATTTTCATTTTGGGAAGATGTTTTTGCGCAAGCAGTAATCCTGCAGGAAGAGAAGGACCTCTAACCGCAACTCTGTATGGCTTCATTCCGCCGTCTGACACTACATAATATCCAAACTCTCCCTTTGACGATTCAACTTTTGCATATGCTTCTCCTTTTGGCACTTTAAGTGCCGAAAGATTTCCAAGATTTAGTCTAATCTCTCCTTCTGGCATAGTCTTAAGTGCCCGCCTTATAAGATTAATCGTTTCTTCAAACTCCAATCTTATTTGAATAGCCCTAGTTAATGCATCTCCACCTTCTTGTGTTATTACTCTAACGTCAAGGTAGGGGTAAGCTGCATATGGATCATCAACTCTTACATCATAGGGGTTACCTGATGCTCTAAGATTCGGGCCAGTAAGCCCATATTTTACTGCATCTTCTTTAGAGACATAACCTAATCCTTTTAATCTTTTGTGGATTATAGGATTTTCAAACAGTAATTTATCATATTCAATTAGCCTTTTTTCTAAATGGTCCAATACTTTATATAGTCTTTCTACAAAACCATCAGGCAAATCATTTCTAACGCCTCCTGGTATGCTAAACATGTGGTATACTCTTGCTCCTGTTAACCATTCGAATAAATCAAGTATTAAGTCCCTATCGGCGGTCATAATGTTCATAGCCGTATATAGACCTACAGCTGCAGCAAGGGCACCCATTCCCATTAAGAAAGAAGACAGCCTGCTCATTTCAAGAGTGATTGTTCTTAAAAATTTTGCTCTATCTGGGATGTCAACCCTTAGTATCTTTTCAATGGCTGTACAATAGGCTACTTCATTGGGATCTGGATCAGCAACACATATTCTAGGAACAAGTGCTATATTTTGAACCCACAGCTTCTGTTCCATTAATTTTTCAAATCCTCTATGCAAATGTCCTGCATTGGGTCTAACTTTAACTATTTCTGTCCCTATCATTTCAAGTACATAGCCAAAATTACCATGCATTCCTGGATGATTAGGACCAAAAAAAGCTCGTATACAGTTAAATTGTCTTTTTCAGCTATTTTGCTCAACATATATGATGGTGAATCCATCATATATCACCTCCTTATCTCGGCACCAAACAATCTTACAGAAAACTCTTTTGTATCAAAATCTTTTCTAAGCGGCGGTATATCTACCCAATTTTCCAAGAACAAAGGAGATAAATCTTTGTTTCCCTCAAAAATTATCCCAAAAAACTCGTGTATTTCTTGCTCATAAAACTGCGCTTGTTCCCAAAGATTTACTATCGTTGGTATAACAGGATTATTTCTGCTTATTCTTACTTTGTTTAAAACATGAATTTTATGGGTGTAAGACCAAACATGATAAACAAGTTCAAATTCACCTTCATCTATAAAATCAACTGCATTTATAAATGATAGATGATCAAAACCTATTGACCTTAAAAATACCAAATGGTTTAAGAGGTTATCTTTTTTAATATTTACACTTATTTGATTTGGATAAAGGTCTAAAACCTCTACTCCTTTTTGATTTAAAAGTTCTATTATGCTTTCCTTATCAAGTTTCATAATTCCCCTCCTTTTCTTGATAAATTGACTCTGTTTCGCTGCTTCCTAATATTGGGGCTGTTTTCCTTAAAACTCTATCCTGGTTCTTTTTATAGTATTCATAGTTTTCTTTGTATTTTTTGTACGCTCCTCCCTCGCCAGACTGTATCATCTCCATTAGCGTTTGCAATGCATCTATAACTGCTTCTGGCCTAGGCATACAGCCCGATACAGTAATATCAACAGGAATATATTCCGCAAGATTTGTTATGGTGTTATAAGAATCCCAGTAAATTCCTCCATTTACTGTACACGAACCAAATGCTAAAACCCATTTGGGTTCTGGCATTTGTTCATAAATCTTTATAATCCTCTTTAATGTCTTCAACGAAACATATCCTGTTACTAAAAGGACATCTGCCTGTCTTGGCGTCGCCATTGGCACTATGCCAAATCTTTCAATATCCCACCTGGATGTCATTGAAGGCGGCAGTTCCACTGCTCCGCAACCTGTACAGTAATGAAGCATCCATATAGATCTTTTTCTAAAAAATCTATCAAATTATCAATATAGCTTCTTTTATCATTAGCCTTTAAATCTTCCATTCAAATTGCCCCCTTCTATTATCTTACAATAATATTATCGCAAGCTGGACAACTGCAATGCTCATGGGAACAGTCCAGAGAAATTTAACTGCCTGCTCTATTCTAAATCTCGGGAATACGGCCTCAATAAGTACAGTAATTAAATATATTTCAAATTGTTTTAATACAAAAGTAAATACATTTGAAGCACCGCCCATAAATAAATTTACCATTATCCCCGTTTCAACAAAAATTGAAACTGCATGTGTCAAAAATGCAAGTCCCAGGTACTTACCACCAAGCTCCACCATAGGTCCTGAAGCTATCTCAGCAGGTGCTACCATTGCATCAAATGGTTTTTCTCCCATTATCGCTTGTAATGCAATTTCAGCTGCTAAAAATCCAAGCGGAAATTTAACCATATTCCAATTCAATAATCCACCTGCCTGACTTTGCGCAATAAGCTCAAGAGAAGAAGTCCCATTAAAAATTATTAATCCTAACATTACTGTAAAAAACGGAATTTCATATCCCAGCATCATTGTAAGTGCACGAGATACACCAATTGTTGCATTGGGATTTCCACTAGCAGAAGCTGCCATCGCCATTCCAAGATGTCCAATGGCCATAAGGTAAATTATTAGAATTAGATTAGAACTACTCTTTATAGCTATATGTCCAGCTACTGGAACAAATAGCATAGTTGACAGTAGTCCCGCAAGCGACATTATCATACCAAGGTCCATCACAAAATTGTGTGTTATGGACTTTCTGGCAAAGAGTTTTCCTACATCTAAAAATGCCTGATAAAATGGTGGGCCTAATCTCAACTGAATTCTTGCAATAATCTTCCTTCCTATTCCCATAAATAAAAGTCCAATAAATATTGCAAACAAACTGTAACCAAAAACTCTTATAGCTGCTATCATAAAATCCAACCTCCTAATATCAATAAGAGAACACCAATGCTAAAAAGCAACACTGCTCCTTCTCCTCTTTTATACAACCCTTGAATGGTTGGGCTTATATATTCAAAATTTTTACCTATACTTGAAAAAAATCTATCTATTGAAATTCTTTCAAAAAGCGGGTCAAACATCTCCTTAAATGGTTGGTAAAATGAATAAGAATAGTTAAACTTGTCTGCATCAACTCCCCATTCTATTGGGTTCTCTCCTGCTGTGTAATTATCATGCTGTGGTACAGTTTCGGATTTGTTTCCAAACAAATACATCAAAGCTGCAACTACAATACCCATAGCAAACATGTAAAATACTATTTTTAAATCTATCGTCGCATTTTTAAAAGACGAACTAAGAGTAGTCCAAGTAGCGATATCAACTTTATACCCTAATGCATCCAGTGCAATAGTTAATGGTTTCATCACAACCCCTGGTACCACACCAATTAGAAGCATCAAGCCCATCATTATAATCATGGGTATTGACATTGTATATGGTACCTCTTTTACATCCTTATATCTTTCGGGAAGTTGTCCTAAAAATATAGAAACAAGTGCCCTAAATAAATACATAAACGCTCCGGTTGATGCAAATACCATGGATATTACAAGAACAACCATCTTCTTCTCCATAAGCGCTTGTATTATCATCCACTTTGAGCCAAAGCCATTAAGCGGTGGTATTCCTGCTGCTGCTATTATTCCAAAAAGAAATGTCAAAAAAGTAATAGGCATTTTATATACAAGTCCACCTAATTTGTGCATCTCACTCTCACCCGTCCTATACACTACAGCAGCAAGAGATAAAAATATCGCAGCTTTTAAAACAATATGATTAACAACATGGAAAAGCGAACCTTCAAAACCTACTATACTCATAGATGCGAAACCTAAAAGTATATATCCCATGTTTGCCACAGAGGAATACGCAAATAATTTTTTCATATCAGTCTGAAACATAGCAAGTAAAGTCCCTACAACAGCACTAAGCGCTCCAAGATAACCAATAAAATATTGCATCCAATTACCTGCATTAAATATCTTAGGAAGTTGTAAATTCCCAATTACAGGAACTATGAATATTGCCATAGGATAAATGCCATATTTTATCATTACTGAAGACATAAACGCAATGTAATCTTCAGGACCTACAGCATATACTTTTGAAGGCCACATGTAAAATGGAAATATTGCCGATTTTATGAAGAATGCCATAATAAACAAAAGTAATATTGTTGTAAAAACACCTTCTGCCAAATTAAACAGCTGGATCAATCTATAAGCAGAAGTAATAATAATAAAAGTTTTAGTATATGCACCAAGCAGTAATATTGCAATTAACATGGAAGACCCACCAAGAAGAGAAAGAGCCAAGTAATATTTTGCACCATCTAATGCTTTAGTATTTCCATTGGTTATTGCGAAAAAAGATGTCCATCCCATTAGTTCCCACATCATAAAAAATGTTATCCAATCTGCTGCATAGAATATTCCAAGATTAGCAAATATAATTAGCATCCATATAGGAGCTACATTTCCTTTAGAGTTTGTATTAAATCCTATAGAAAATATAGCAATTACTAAGGTAACAACAGCCGAGAAAAAGGCAAAATACCATCCTAAAGGATTATTTGAAAGTCCTAAACTTAGTTTTGCACCAAATATTTGGTAATCAGTGTTTAATATATAAGTTAAATCCCACTTTCCATACAATGAGTAAAGTTTATATAATATATAGCCATTAGAAATCAGAAAAAGAAACCATACGAGCCGCTTGTTTTTTATAAAAATAGCCGATATAACTGCTGTTATAAGAGGAACCAGTAAAATTTCTACCATAGTCTCACCCTCACTTTAAAGGCAAAATTACTTGTATATATTTTTCTGGTGTATTCTGTATTTCATTTATCATCGTCCATATTATATTTTCAATTGAATTTGGATATATCCCTATAATCAAAATAACCGCCGCTAAAATTATTGGTAGCACGCAATTAATCCTTGATAATTTAGTGTCTTGAATATTTCCATCACTAAAAAATGTATGAGATATTCTAAGATAATAAACACCTTCAATTACAGAGGAAATCAGTATTATTATTACACCTGTAATGGCAATTTTGTCCATTAAAAGTGCATTTCCAACTATGGAAAGTTTACCCCAAAATCCTGCGAAAAAAGGCATTCCCATAAGACTTAAAGCTGATATTGTAAAAGCTATCGCGAGTCCAGGATATTTTCTCCCTAATCCTTTCATCGCGTTGTAATTTCTGCTTCCTGCAACAACAGAATAATTTTTTGCAACAATAAACATTATAAGTTTCGCAAAATAGTTTGATATAACTATATAAAATGCTCCTTTTAGTGCTTCATAATTGCCTAAACTTATTCCAAACAGGAATATACCAAGTTGTGCCATAGAGGAAAACGCCAAAACTTTAATTAAATTTTTTTCTGTCAAAGCTCCAATTTCGCCAATCATTACTGTTATAAAAGCTAACAATATTAAAATATTTGCTATGTTGCTACTTTGATCTGACATTACACCATTTTTTGAAAATACCATAAGAAGTATTCTTATTGCCCCATATACACCGGCAGTGCTAACCATCCCATGAAGAAAAAGATTTACTGCTGGAATAGAAGCATCATAAGCCTTTACAACCCAAAGGTTAAAAGGAAAAATCTTCAGTTCAACCAACATACTAGAAATAAAAAGTATTAAAATTAAAGATAATGATGCCTTGTTTAAATTAGAAATTTTGCTGGCTATGTCTGCAAAATTAAGGGTCCCCAAAGTCTTGTATATGAGGCCTATTGCTGCTAAGCTAAAAATAGATGCAGTTGATGATAATATTAAATATTTTAGTGATGCACCTGTAGCTAATCTATCTCTTTTGTACGCCACAAGTCCTCCAATTGCAAAGGTAGTAAGCTCTGTAAAAAGATAAAAGTTAAATATATCACCTGTCAAAACCATACCATTAGTCGCAGCAAGTAGTATAAAATAGAAAGCATAGAATTGGTACTCCATATGTTCCTTTATTGTTGTCAGTGAAAGAACTGCTGCTACATTAATAAGTAGTAAAAAGAAAATTGTGATATCAGTAACAACAAAGTTTATTCCATATGGAGCCCTCCAACCTCCAATTGCAACATTAAAGGGTATTTTCCCACTTACAAGGACAACTACAGAAAAAGATAAGTTAAAAATTGTAACTATATATGCAATTAATTTATTCACCTTGCCTAAAAATAAAGATAAAAACGCCGCAATAATTGGTATTACAACTAGAAAAACTATGCTATTCATATACCTCTTCCCTCTTCCTCTTCAGATGCATTTATTAAAATAGAATTATGAGTAATTTTGTATCGTATTGCCAATGCTAAAGCAAATGCAGTTGTTCCCAAGCCTATAACTATTGATGTAAGAACAAGCGCCTGTGGAACTGGATCTACCATTTTATTTAGGTTAAGTATACTCTCCTGTGAAGTTAAAATAGGTGTTATTCCATGATCAATGTATCCAAAGGAAACCAAAAGTAAGTTGATACCTGTTTCTATAATATTTAGCGCTATAATTATTTTTAGTAAATTTTTTCTCGTCAAAACTCCATATAGACCTATAAACATAAGAGAAAGGGAGGACAGTATAAAAACTTGCGTCATAACATCACTCCTCATAAAATTCAAAATAGATATTTGAAAGCTCAGCAGCAACTTTAAAGGCTATTAAACCATAAAATATAGGTATCAAGCCACCTGAAAATAGATCTCCTATCTTGTCATTTAATATAAAATTCTGAAAGAAGCTACCAGTTAGAAAATAGCTTATGATTCCGATGGAAAATATTGATATACCTGTTATTGCCTCTATTATTTTAAGGGATTTTTGACTTATTGTTCTCCTTCCAGTCAAAACACCCGTCAAAATAGCCGTCGATATAATAGCACCTGCCGGGAAACCCCCTCCAGGAGATAAGTGTCCATTAATAAATGTGTATCCCCCTATCATAAGCATAAGCAGCATCAGAATTGGCGCCCACCTGTTAAGTATAGTGGTAGGTTTAATTATCTTTCTCTTGTCTTTAGGAATAACAAAGCCAAAACCTAATATTGTAATAAATAAAACTATTACCTCAAGAGTTGTATCAAATAATCTATAATCAACAACAACCGAAGTTACAATATTAGCAGCTGTATCTTCAGCTGTACCTCCCCATTGATATGTGCTATTATCATCTAACACGTTCTTGTTTAGATATTTATCGGCCACCCTCATGGTAGGAGTTATATTATCCGTTATTTTTATTCCTGCTCCTGTATCAATAGCTACAATATATATATAAATTCCTATCACAAAGAGAATTAAAAAAGCAATAATATTTACTAATACAGATGTTTCATCTTTCATCTTTTTCCTCCTCCACTTTTTTGTATGTGAAAATAAATAAAGCAGTAGTTATGCCCGAGCCTATAGCCGCTTCCGTTATAGCAACATCTGGCGCCTGCATAAGTAAAAACATTATAGAAGAAGAAAGGGATACTATTGCAAATATAACAATAGCTTTAAATAAATCTTCAGTTACAATTGTCCACATAGCACCAAATATCATAATAACCGCAATAATTACTGATAAAAACATATTACTCACCTTCTTTTGAAAAAGCATTTTCTTTTAATATAAGTTTTGCTTTATTTCTCTTTATCGCTGCCTTACATATTGCATGTGAAGCAATCGGCGAAGTAAAAAGAAAAAACAATGCCATAAGAATTAACTTGGGGGCCCACAATGGTTTAAGAAAAGCAAAACCAATAAATAGTCCAACAATCCCCATAGTTGATGCTTTAGTCCCCGCTTGAGATTGATTTAATACATCCGGCATCCTATATATTCCGAGACCTGCTAGCGCTAAAAAAACAGCTCCAATAAGCAAGAAAAAGTATCCAATATACTGCATACTAAATTCCTCCTTCTAAATAACGAGCTATTGCTACAACCCCAATAAAAGACAAAATACCATATACCAGCGCCACATCTAAAAATAACCCGTTATCGCTTATAAAAGCAAAAATCACTATTAGTCCCGAAGAAATAGTTGTCATAATGTCAATAGCAACCACTTTGCTTTCAATTGAACTGCTCCTTACCAACCTTATAAAGCTTAATAAAAGACCGAAAATCACTAATCCTAAAATAACATTTATTATCATTCAAAAGCCTCCCTTAAAATCTTTTCAAAGGGTCCTTTTAAATCTTCAACGTTTTCTACTTTATCACCCTCAACCACATGAATGTATAATGTATCCCCATCAAGTTCTACAGATATTGTTCCTGGAGTTAAAGTTATAGAATTTGCAAGTAATGTTCTTGCTATTGGAGACTTAAGGCTTGTTGTAACCTTGAAAATCTTAGGCGAAATAGGTAAAGAAGGAGTCAAAACTATTCTTGCCATATTCAAATTAGCTTTGACAAGTTCTTTTAAAAACACGACGAAATATTTAATCAAACAAAAAAAGTTTTTAATTTAAATTTTTTTTGCTCTTTATCATATACATTAGCAATTACTGCAATCAAAAATGATAAAATAATTCCAAAAATAGTTTTTTGGGCTGATAGTGGCGCATTCAATGCAGTCCATACCAAAAACATCGCTACCCAAATAAATAACAAATTGCTCAATTAGTCACACCTCCATTTTCATTAGTATCACGTATAAAGCTCCGCTGTATCGTCGTTTATTACCGCCTTACTCTAGGGAGGTATATATTATTTCCACTTGAAATTATATCACACAAAACATTCATAGTAAACATTCTCAACAAAATTTTTTTAATTTTGTTCAACTTTTATAATAGTTGTAGCAAAATTATTATTTAATACAAAAATAGATTGTCACAGATTCCTTACTTCCTTGATAAAAATAAAAGGATATCGTTACAACATAAGTCTTTGCTATCTTTTTTTTAAATTTTGGATTAATCTTTATATGTTTACTCTTTCAAAAGATATGTATAATTTCTCTGCAGATACTCATATATCTTATGTGCTATTATTTTATGGCCTTTTTCATTAGGATGAATACCATCTGCACAAATAAATTGCCTAAAATCTGGGTAATCCAAAAAAGCGCTCCTTATATCAATAAGCCTTGTTTTTGTTTCTTCAGCTATACTCAATATAGCTGAGTTATACTTTTCCTGCCACCAATATATTTTAGTCACACTGCCTAACCACTTTAAAATGTTTTTGCCCATCTCTTCACTGTTTTTACTTATCCATTTAAAATATCTGTCAGCATCCAAAGGAGGTAATGTCATTAACACAGGAATTATGTTTGCATCATCTAAGGATTTTATCAATTCTTTAAGCTTTTCTTTAAAAATATAAAAATCTGTTTTGGGTCTATGCTCATCATAAGGATTCTTTGCAATTTCTTCCCAGTCGAAATCACAGTCATTTCCTCCAAATTCTATTACAACTATATCAGGTTTATCTTTTGACAAGTACCTCTTCAAAGTGTCAATACCTTTTAAAAGAGTGTTCCCAAACTTAGCAATATTTTTTACTGTTCCTTTTATGTTATTCTTTAGTAAATTTACATAATTTACATCTGATATAACATATTTATTTTTTTCTTCGCTGTATACTACACCCCTTGAAATAGAGTCCCCTGCTATAACAATGTCATAATAATTCTGCAATGTCACACTGGCCATTTTTACCACCCCACCATAAAATTTTTATTTGCCAAAACATCAACTGACATCAACCATTTTGTAACAAAAGTTAACTTTTTAGCAATTTCCATTATCATTATACCACTAATAACCACTTACACCAATGGAGGAAATTTGGCACTTTTGTACAAAATAATGTCGCTTAAGTCCAAATAATCGGAATTTCTAACACCAGGTGAAATAGTTAAGAAAATTAGAAAAATGCTAAAAATGAAGCAAAGAGAATTACAGGTTTGTATAGATACCTAAATATAAAAAGAAAATATTGGATGTTAATATTGCAAAAGTGCCTACTTACTTGCTTCGTAAAAAGGTGAAAAATATGAATAAAAATAGAAATACTGGTTTTTTATATCATTGCAGATAATTTCGGATATAGGAAATTGGTAGATAGAATTGCTGTTTTAATGTTAGTATACAATATTAATAAGTCACCTGTAGACATGTCATTTCTATCTATTATGATGTTATGCCTTCAATAATATTTGGAGCTTTTGCTGGGAATGCATGAAAAATATAAAAATCAAAAAAGGTATCGGCGCAATTCCGATACCTTCAATCTCTCAAAATGGTGCGCCCGGAGGGAGTCGAACCCCCAGCCTTTTGATCCGTAGTCAAACGCTCTATCCAATTGAGCTACGGGCGCTTAAGCTATAATATATAATAACACATTTTAATTTCAATTGCAATTGTAACTTTGCTTTATTTCCCTTATATTATTTTTTCACACTTTTATTTAATTCATCTAATATCTTCCTTAATTCCTCCATATATTTTCCAAAATCAGACCAATTTCCTTTCTGAACTGCTTCCATAGCGTTTTGATATGTTTCATGAGCCTTCTCTATAAGCTGCTTTTGTGTATCATTTGCTGTATTTGAAGGTACATTTTGCTGAGATATTTGCTGAGTATTCAGGTTAAACAATTTATTTAAAGCATTTTTTAAAGTATCTTCCATTACAATCTGGTCTTTATAAGCTACAATAACTCTCTTTACTTCTGGCAATGCATTCTGATTTTGCGACTGTATATACAAAGGCTCTACATAAAGCATAGAATCATCAATCGGAATCGAAAGGAGATTTCCTCTGCTGACTGTTGAGCCCTGTTGGTTCCACAAACTTAATTCTTTAGAAATATTAGGGTCTTGATCAATCATGTTTTCTATTTGCAAAGGTCCATAAATAATGGTATTTTTGGGAAATTTATATACAATAAGTTTGCCATAATTTTCTCCGTCCATTCTCGCTGCCATCCAAGCCACCATGTTAGCTTTTGTAGCAGGAGTATAAGGTATCATTAAAATGTATTCTTCTTTAGTTTCTCCTGGCAGTTTCATTATCATATATTGAGATTCTTGGTACTCTATTTTATCTTCAAATTTTTCTTTTGCAATATCCCATGCGTCTTCTTTATTGTAAAACACTTGTGGGTCAGTCATGTGATAATTTTTATAAACCTCTGCTTGAATGTCAAATAGAAATTGAGGATACCTTATATGCTGTCTCAAACCAGGAGGCATTTCTTTTATATCTCTAAATAATGTAGGGAAGATTTTGCTATATACTTTTATTAAAGGATCATTATTGTCTGAAATATAGTACTTAACATCTCCATTATAAGCATCTACTACTACTTTCACAGAATTTCTTATATAATTGATTCCCATACTCCCATAAGGCTGAGAATATGGATAATTGGCAGAATAAGTGTAAGCGTCTATTATCCAATATAATTTACCATTATCTATTACAATGTAAGGGTCATCGTCATAGAGCAAAAAAGGAGCTATTTTAGAAACCCTTTGCTCTATATTGCGATATATGAGTATCTTACTGTCTTTTGTTATATCAGTAGACAATAAAATTCTTGCATCCCCTGTATATATGCTAAAAAGTATCCTGTTTATAAATGTCATAGGTATACCTGTAGTTCCTTTATAATTTGTCTGGACATTTTTGTCTCCAGAAGGATAATCAAATTCTCCAGTTTTTGTATTTACAATAGCATAATCGTTAGTAAGTTCTCCAAAGTAAATTTCAGGCCTATCAATTTTTATATCAGTATTAGTAGAAGGTGGTATGTTTTTTATTATCATAGCCGGTTGGCCTGTTGGTGTAACATCATTGACTAGAGACATTACTACACCGTAGCCATGGGTATATTTTAAATGCAAATTTATCCATGTTTTTGCTTGAGGAGATAAACTCTCATGGTCCATCTCTCTTGCTGCTAAAAATACTTGCCTGTACTTTCCACTTATTGTATACCTATCCATGTCAATGTCATTAAACTTGTAATAAAGCCTTATCGCTTGTAATTGATTATACGCCTGTTTAACTGGTCTATAGTCGTTAATCATTATATTATCAATAGTAGCCTTATTTTCTTCCAAAACTTTAGGAGTTAACTCTTTTTTCATATCATAATTTTTTTCTGTTACTCTATCTAACCCAAAAGCCTTTTTTGTGTATTCTATGTTATAGCTTATATATTTTTTTCTTTGTCTAACTCATTAGGAGAAACAATTAAATTCTGAACGGCTGTTTCAGTGATCACCATTATGGCTGCTAAAATTATTATAATAGCCGGAGCAGCAACTATATATTTTATATTTTTCTTATAAAATCCTATCAAAAGTAAAATAGCTGCTACAAAAGAAATTATTGCAAGTGCCCTGTAAAACTGCAGTGAAACGTGAATATCAGTATAAGTCGCTCCAAAAACTATACCTTTGGTAGAATACAAAAGTTTAAAAGCTTTTAAATAATACCCTATGCCCATGAGTACAAAAAAGATAAATCCTAAGAGGACAACTTCTTTAAATGCTTTTATTAAAATGTCTTTGTTATAAATGGCTTTAAATAAATTTCCGTCTCTGTCTGAAATCTCATAAAACCTTGTTTTATCAGACAAGTACATTAGTCCATACGCGATTATTACGACAACTATCATCACAGGTATAAACACAATTAAAAGATTATAAATATCATAAAAAAGCGGTAACTTAAACATATAGAAGCTAATGTCTTTATGAAATATGGGGTCAGTTTCATTAAAATCTACAGAATTTACAAAAAACAATAAATCATTCCACCAATTTGTCGCTGCATATAGCGTTATAAATAGTGCAATTAATAGAGAAATAGCAATACCTAATCTTCTATATATGTTAATATTCTTTTTAACGATTATATCCTGTGCAAAGTTAACATAATCTCTTATTATCTTGTTTGTATAAAAATACAACACCATAAATACAAGAATGAAAATCGGCACACCCATTGTAAGCTGAGTCAAAAATTTTTTAAAAAATACATTAAGATAATGCAAATCAGAAAACCATTGAAAATCCACGAGGATGTTTATAAAATTTACAATAATTCCCAAAATCACAAAAATTAAAATGATAAAAGAAATTAAAAAAATATTAGGTCTTTTCAAACTCAGCACCCCTTTTTCATAGCTTTTCTTTTTATTAATTATATCATAATCTTGATATGTAGTCTTTAAATAGAGAAAGAAGGAGAATAAACTTAATAAATATTTAATAACTTGTAACATTCTATTAATTGACTTTTAATTTTTAAAATGCTATATATTCATTATATAAACAAAATAATGGTACGGTAGTTATAGGAGGAAAAACCATGAAAAGAATATTAAAAATAATAATTCTTATTATAATAGGTATTGTCCTTTCCCTTGGTGTGGGAACTTATATATTTTATAAAAATATTCATGTCCCTGCTTCAAATGAAAAAAATACTTCTACCGTTAGTAGAAATGAGTCTCAAAATAAAGAGCAAGCTATAGAAAGGAAAAACATTCTTTTTGTAGGCAGTGATGAAAACAATTTATCAGATACTATTTTTGTAATAAACTATGACGCTGTAAACAAAAAAATAAATATATTATCAATTCCAAGAGATACATACTATCCAAGGCCAGGATTTAACGCTCCAGAAGAGAAAAAAATAAATGCTGCCTTTTCTGAAGGAAAAATTGAAGGGTTAGAAAAAGCAGTAGAAGATTTATTAGGTATCAAAATCGATAATTATGTAATTTTAAATTATGAAGGTTTCAAAAAAATAATAGATACAATCGGGGGAGTAGAAGTCGATGTACCCTTTAACATGAAATACGATGACAACAGTGCAAATCCCCCTCTTCATATAGATTTAAAAAAAGGTAGGCAAGTATTAGATGGAGAAAAGGCAATTCAGTTTGTAAGATATAGACATGGTTATGTAGACGGTGACCTTGGAAGAATAAAGGCACAGCATCAATTTCTCGAAGCTTTCTTAAAAAAAATGCTGCAACCCTCAATATTACCAAAAGTACCTTCTTTAGCAATAGCAGTCAGTCAATATTTGAAAACAGACTTAACCGCCTCTGAGATAACTCAATACGCTTATCAATTTATAAAAGACAAGCCTTCGACTATAAATGCAATGGCTCTTCCCGGAGAAGGCCGATATGAAGGAAATACCAGCTATTTCTTTGTAGACAATATAAAAGTTCAAGAAATAGTAAAAGAACTTTTTAGCGATGAGGTTTCAACCTCAAATACTTCAACAACATCTTTTGCAGAAAACAAAAACATAAAAGTAGAAGTGTTAAACGGTGCAGGAATACCAGGGCTTGCCACAAAGTACGCTGAAGTTTTAAAAAATGAGGGTTTTGACGTTGTGAAAATCGGAAACGTCATTGGCATGACTTTTATTTCTTCCCATGTATATGCAAGAACAGATGAAGAAAGGGCTGAAAAAGTCGCAAAAACTCTTTTTATAACCAATGTAGAAAAAGATATCTCTCCTGATGCAAATGTAGATGTGACAGTTATATTAGGCAAAGACAAAGAATAAAAGTAGGCAAAAGCCTACTTTGTATTTTTTCTATGAAAAATAGAGCAACACTATAATAAAATGGCGGAGAAGGAGGGACTCGAACCCTCGCGCCGGGTTATCCCCGACCTACAGTCTTAGCAGGACCGCCCCTTCACCATCTTGGGTACTTCTCCACGTTAGTTGCTCATAAAAAAATATTAACTTTCTGGCGGAGAGGGTGGGATTCGAACCCACGGCTCCGTGAAGGAGTCACTGGTTTTCAAGACCAGCTCCTTAAACCACTCGGACACCTCTCCCAGCTGGGACGATATAAAGTATATCATACCCCAGCTTTATTGTCAATATGCTTATATAGTATAATATTGGAAAACAATATATTTATTTCTTTATCACATCTACTTTCATGTATGGCCTTAAAACTTCTGGTATTACAACAGATCCATCTTCTTGTTGATAATTTTCTAATATTGCAGCAAAAGTTCTTCCTACAGCAACTCCAGAGCCATTTAAAGTATGGACATATTGAGCCTTTCCACCGTCTTTAGGCCTATACTTTATATTAGCTCTTCTTGCTTGAAAGTCTTCACAATTGCTACAAGAAGAAATTTCTACATATCGTCCATAGCTTGGCATCCACACTTCTATATCGTATTTTTTAGAAGCAGTAAAGCCTAAATCTCCTGTGCATATGGCCACTACTCTGTAAGGAAGTCCTAACGCCTGCAATACTTCTTCAGCATCTCTAGTCATTTTTTCTAACTCTTCATAGGATTTGTCTGGCTCTGTAAATTTGACAAGTTCAACTTTATTAAACTGGTGCTGCCTTATAAGCCCTCTCGTATCTCTTCCTGCAGAACCTGCCTCTTGTCTAAAACAAGCGCTATAAGCACAGTGGTATATTGGAAGCTTATCGCCGTCTATTATTGTGTCTCTGTACATATTAGTAACAGGCACTTCTGCCGTTGGTATCAAAAAATAGTCTGTACCGTAAACTTTAAAAGCATCCTCTTCAAACTTAGGAAGTTGACCTGTGCCAAACATGCTTCTTCTATGTACCATAAAGGGAGGAAACACTTCAGTATAGCCATGTTTTTCAATGTGTAAATCTAACATAAAGTTTATAAGTGCTCTTTCTAGTCGTGCCCCCAAACCTTTATAAAAAGTAAATCTAGAACCTGTAACTCTTGCAGCCGCTTCAAAATCTAATATACCTAATTCCTCCCCTATTTCCCAATGAGGTTTTGGTTCAAAGTCAAATTTCCTCGGTTCTCCCCATCTCCTTATTTCAACATTATCTTCATCACTATCGCCAATTGGAACACTCTCATGAGGTATATTAGGGATTGTCCATAAAATTCGCTCCAATTCTTCTTCTACTTCTTTTACCTCTTGTTCCATTTCTTTAATCTTATCCGATAATTCTTTCATTTCAGCAATCAAATCGCTAGCATCTTTGCCTTCTCTTTTAAGTTTTGCAATATTGTCTGATTCCACATTTCTACGATTTTTTAATGTTTCCAACTCCACTAGCATTTGTCTTCTTTTTTCGTCTAATTCTAAAAACCTATCTATATCTGCTTTTTCTCCTTTAAGCTCTACAGCTCTTCTTACAGCCTCTGGATTATTTCTTATCCTCTTTACGTCTAACACTTTACCACACCTCCCTTAAAAATAATTCCCGTCCCATAAAGGGACGGGAATGCCGTGTTGCCACCCTCTTTTGGCTTAAATAAGCCCTCCACATGATTTAACGGTCGCCCGAAGGTCATTACACCTTAGCTCCGGGATGGAATTCATAAGTAAAACTTACTGGTTCGCACCCACCACCAGCTCTCTTAAAAGTTTATACTTACTACTCGTCCCTTCATTGCCGACAATATTATGTTTTTTAATATTATACTACTTTATAACACTACTTTCAATAACTATTTTCCAGACATAGAACCAATTCGATCAGGAGGCCAAATTCTAAAAACTATTTTACCCAAAATTTGGTCTTTTGATACATACTTGTGCTGCCAAAATCTACTATCCATAGACTCATTTCTATTATCACCTAACATAAAATAATGACCAGGTGGGACGACATATGGTCCAAAATTGCCTTTCATAGGTTCTTTTATATAGGGCTCCTTAACTACTTTTCCATTTCTTATTAACTGACCATTTTTTATTTCAATTACATCTCCACCAATGCCAATAACTCTTTTTACAAAATTAACTTTTGGGTCGTCAGGAAAACGAAATACTACAATATCTCCTCGTTTTACAGGTTCAAACCTGTATATAAACTTGTTTACAATAAATTTATCATTTATTTGAATAGTATTTAACATTGAACCTGTGGGTACATCTACCAATTCAAAAACATAAGTTCTTATAAACATTGCAATTAAAAAAGCAAGAGCTATAGTAAATATCCAGCTTAATATTTCTTTTTGTACATTTTTGCCCATATTTTCTCTCCTCACTTAAAAGTACAGTGATATTATAGCATAAACTTCAAACAAATTCTAATTTTTTTATTTTGTATGCATATTTTTCTAATATATGTCAATAATAAAATTAAAGAATTATTTGGGAGAGATGTAAAATGAGAGAAATAGAATATCTTCTAGATTTAGCCGAAATAAAAGACACAGAGTACAAAAATTTATTGGCTTTACTTTCCCTCATAGATTTACTAGTAGAAAAAGGAATTATAACGCAAGCGAACTTGCCCAAAAATCAAAAGAAATAGCAAAAATAAAAACCGCCCTTTAAAAAATCCGTTTCGGCGGATTTTTTTATTATAGTCAATAATTACTCTTAATGATAGACTTTCATCAATTCTCATATTATAATAAAGAAAAAGGAGGTCAAAACGGTGAATAATTTTCTATTGAGATACGGTGATATAATAAAAAAAACACTGCTCATTGTTGCTGTCTTTATTATATTTTACTTAATCATATTTAAAATTATTCCTTTCTTGATGCCATTTGTAGTGGCTTTGCTTTTCGCTGTGATAATCGATCCTGGTGTAAATTTCTTAGAGAAAAAATTAAAGGTGCCGAGAGGATTAGCATCCTTTATTTTACTTTTGATATTAATAGGCGTGATAGGATCACTTATTGCAATATCAATAACACAACTTATATATGAACTAAGTTCTCTTGCGGAAATAAGTACAAATTATGCAAATACTATTAATGACATAATTTTAAATCTCGTTGATAGAATAAGAATGTATTACGTAACATTACCCCCAAATATTACATCCCTTATTGAAAACAACATGCAATCGATTTTAAACTATATATCATTATTTGCAAAAAATCTTGCTACATGGCTTTTGAATTTTGCAACAAAATTGCCTAATTTTTTCTTTATGACTTTGATAACACTCGTTGCTACTTTTTTTATAAGCAAAGATAAACAGCTTATACTAGATTTTATAAAAAGGCAGATTCCATCTCATTGGGCACAGCATGCAAAAAATATTCAGGTAGACCTTTTAAAGACATTTTTCGGTTATCTGCGAGCAGTAGCAACAATAATGCTTATAACCTTTTTGGAAGTCTCCATAGGCCTTGCAATGATAGGTTTTGACTATCCATTTCTATTGGGTCTTCTTGTAACCATTGTAGATGCATTGCCCGTACTTGGTTCTGGTGCTGTCATGGTACCATGGGCGCTTTATAACATCATAATGAAAAACTACATGGTAGGGATATATCTTTTAATACTGTACGGCTTGGTGGTAGTTGTAAGACAAATGATAGAGCCTAAGATTGTAGGTCAGAGTATCGGACTTCATCCTCTTGTTACGCTTTTATCTATGTTTATAGGTGCAAAACTTTTCGGTGCTTTAGGGCTTGTAATAGGGCCTGTATTTGTAGTAGTATTTAAAGCTCTTCAAAAAGCAGAAATTATTCCTCCTTGGAAATAAAATAAGGGCATTTTGCCCTTATTTTATTTCATCTATTAGATTTGCCATCTCTATTGCTGTAACGGCTGCCTCAAAACCTTTATTCCCACCTTTTGTTCCCGCCCTTACAATAGCTTGCTCAATTGTATCTGTGGTAAGAACGCCGAATATAACTGGAACTTCTGTATCAAGAGATATTTTTGCAATACCTTTTGATACCTCATTTGCAACGTAATCAAAATGGGGTGTCTCTCCTCTTATTACTGCTCCAAGTGCAATTACTGCATTATATCTTTTAGATTCAGCCATCTTTTTAGCTATAAGTGGTATTTCAAATGCTCCAGGTACCCATGCAATTTCAATATCTTCATTTAAAGCACCATGCCTTTTTAGGGCATCAAGTGCTCCTTCGAGAAGTTTGTTAGTTATAAATTCATTGAATCTGCTTACCACAATTCCAAATTTCTTTCCTTCTACCGTAAGTTTTCCTTCGTATATTTTCATAACTATGCACTCCCCTTACTAGTGTTCTTCACTGTGCTTATAATTACATTCAATTCACTTTTTGCATAGCATTTCACACTTCCAAAATTAGATGTCCCATTTTTTCTTTTTTTGTTTTGAGATATTTTTCATTATAATAATTTGGACAAATTTCTATAGGAATCCTTTCTACAACCTCAAGACCATAGTCTAATAATTCCATAATTTTTTGCGGATTATTTGTCATAATCCTTATCTTTTTAACTCCTATATCTTTCAAAATCTGGGCAGCTATGCTGTATTCTCTTAAATCGGGTGGAAAGCCAAGCTTAATATTCGCTTCAACAGTATCAAACCCTTGATCCTGCAAATGATACGCCTTAATCTTGTTTAAAAGTCCTATACCCCTTCCTTCCTGTCTCAGATAGACTAGTACTCCTCCTTCCTGTCCTATTCTTTCCATTGCCGCATGAAGCTGGTCACCACAGTCACATCTTAATGACCCCAATATATCCCCCGTCAGGCACTCTGAATGTATCCTCACAAGTACAGGATCCCTATTTATGTCTCCTTTAATCAGAGCTACATGCTGTTTTCCTGTTAATATTTCTTCATACCCGACAATTTCAAAATTCCCATATTTTGTTGGAAGTTTCGCCTGTGCTACCCTTCTCACAAGTATTTCATTTTTCATTCTGTACTCTATTAAATCTTCAATAGATATAATCCTCAACCCAAATTTTTTTGCAAACTCCAAAAGGTCAGGCAGCCTTGCCATATTTCCATCATCTTTTATGATTTCGCATATTACTCCAGCAGGTTTGAGTCCCGCAAGAACTGCAAGGTCTACAGCTGCTTCTGTATGTCCTGCTCTTACTAAGACACCACCATCTTTTGCTCTTAAAGGAAAGATATGTCCTGGCTTTGTAAAATCTTCTGGCTTTGAATTATCATCTACTAATTTATTCACCGTTAGTGCTCTTTCGAAGGCAGAAATACCAGTGGTACATTCTTTATAGTCTACAGATACAGTAAAAGCAGTTTCTTTATGGTCAGTGTTATTCTCAACCATCTGGTAAATGCCAAGGTCATCAAGTCTCTTTTCTGTCATTGGAACACATACAAGACCCCGTCCATACTTTATCATAAAGTTGATATGTTCTCCGGTAACTTTTTCTGCTGCCATGACTAAGTCGCCTTCATTTTCCCTGTTTTCATTATCAACAACAATAATCATTTTTCCTTGCTTTATATCTTCTATTGCATCTTCTATCCTATCAAACATAGTCTTTCCTCCTTAACTTAGAAAAGTCATCTAAATCTATATAAATCCATTTTCTTTCAATAAATCTTTTATATCCTTTTGCGCTATTAGTTTTTCTACATACTTAGAAAGTATATCAACTTCGATATTCACACTATCTCCTACCCTTTTATAACCCAATGTCGTCTTAAGCATTGTATGTGGAATAATTGAAACAGTAAAATAATCATCTCCATCTTCAACAACCGTTAAACTTATACCATCTACCGCAATGCTTCCCTTACGCACAATGTATTTTGTAAATTCTTTATTGATAGCTATCTTAAATATAAAAGCATTTTTTTCCTGCCTTTTGTCTATGATTTTTCCAGCGCAATCTATATGACCAGTTACGATATGCCCACCCATTCTCCTTCCAACTTGAAGTGCTCTTTCAAGATTGACAATGTTTCCAATTTTTAAATCTTTTAAATTGCTTGCTCTCATGGTTTCAGGCATAACGTCAGCTACAAAACTTTCGTTTGACATATTAGTAACAGTTAAGCATACACCGTTAACTGCTATACTATCACCTATTTTTGTTCCCTCAAGGACTTTGCTACATTTTATAACAATTTTTGTAAAAGTACCATGTATAATATTTTTAACAGTTCCTGTTTCTTCTATAATTCCAGTAAACATACGCCATAACCTACTTTCTTACATATGCTGTTATTAGTATATCATCATCTATTCTATCAATCTCTATATTTTTTAATTCTATTGAATTTTCTATATTTGAAAAGCCTATACCTTCTACAGGTGTTAAAGCATTTTCTCCTCCTACTATTCTAGGTGATATAAAAAACATAACTTTATCAACAATTCCCTCTTTAAGTGCAGACCAATTTAATGTCCCACCGCCTTCAATCAATACACTATCAATCCCCCTCTCTCCAAGTTTTATCATTAGCTCTTTTAAAGGTACTTTTCCATTGTCGTTTTTTAATATAATAACTTCAATATCCATATCTTCAAGTTTCTTTCTTACACTGTTTGGCATAAGTTCTGTTGTAGCAATTATCGTTTTTGCCGCTTTGTCTCTTATTACATTTGAGGCAAGTGGCGTTCTACCTCTACTATCCACAATAATCCTTACAGGACTTTTGTACCCCTCTAACCTTGTTGTAAGCATTGGGTTATCCTTAATTACTGTATTTACCCCAACCATAATCGCGGATACACGTCCTCTTATTTTATGAGCAAATTTTCTTGATTTCTCATTTGTAATCCATTTAGAATTTCCATTATAACAAGCAATCTTCCCATCAATGCTCATAGCAGATTTTAATATTACAAATGGAATTTTTGTCGTAATATATTTAACAAATATTTCGTTGAGTTTCCTCGCTTCTTTCTCCATCATCCCCACATGTACTTCTATTCCCGCCTCTTTTAACCTTTTTATACCATTTCCGCTAACTTTGGGATTTGGGTCTTCCATCGCTATATACACTCTCTTAATGCCAGATTTAATTATTTCTTCAACACAAGGAGGCGTTTTGCCATAATGGCTGCAAGGTTCAAGTGTTACAAACATAGTAGAACCTTTAACATCTTCAACTGCATTTTTTAATGCATTTACTTCAGCATGGGGACCTCCAAAATATTCATGATAACCCTCACCTATTATTTTTCCATTTTTAACTATTACAGCACCCACAAGTGGATTAGGGTTTGTATGTCCCCATCCTTTTTCAGCCAGTTTTAAAGCCATTTTCATATATTCTTCCAATTTAATCCCTCCTATACTAAAAAACCCAGAAGGTTAAACCTTCAGGGTTAAAAAATCCCCAGAGAACATATTCCCTGAGGAATATTTCTCCTTCTCCCATCCAGACTTTAACTGTCGGCCTCGGAATTTCACCGAGTCTGCCAAAAGGCTCGCGGGCTATACCGCCGGTACGGAATTTCACCGATCCCCGAAGGTTTTATCCAATTGTATTTTCAACAGTACCACCTGCAGGAATAAAAGGAAGCACCATCTCATCTTTGTCTATAATACATTCTATCATAAAAGGTCTATTTTCGCTATAGGCTTTTCTAAAAGCTTTTTCGAATTCTTCCTTTGTTGTAACTCTTATTCCTTCTACTCCAAAGTCATTTGCAAGCTTAGCAAAATTCAAATTTGCGTTCAAATCTGTCTGCGAAAATCTCTTGTCATACAAAAGATTTTGCCACTGTCTTACCATTCCTAAAGTTTGGTTGTTGAGTAGTACCGTTATAACCGGAATATTATATACAGCAGCTGTTTCTAAGGCATGTATATTCATTCTTAAACTTCCATCACCTGCAATGTTTACAACTCTTTTATCTGGCTTTCCCACTTGTGCACCTATTGCAGCAGGAAGCCCAAAGCCCATTGTCCCTAGTCCTCCTGAGGTAACAAAAGTCCTGGGCTGTTTAAATTTATAATACTGCGCAGCCCACATTTGATTTTGTCCCACTTCAGTGGCTATTATAAGGTCATCGTTTGAAAGCTGTTGAATTTTTTCTACTATCCACTGAGGCCTCAAAACTTCATCGTTTTTATACTTTAATCCGTGCTTTTCTCTCAAGAAAGAAACTTCCTCTAACCATTCTTTTCTCTCAATGAATGGAAGTTTATTCGTTAAAAGTTTCAATACTTCTTTTACTTTACCTATAATTGCTACCTCTACTTCCACGTTTTTCCCTAATTCTGCAGGGTCAATATCAATATGGACTATTTTGGCATTCGGTGCAAGTCCTCCTGCTTTGCCAGCGACTCTGTCGCTAAATCTCGTTCCTATCGCTATCACAAGGTCTGACCTATATACAGCCAAATTTGCAAATCTGCTTCCATGCATGCCAATAAGACCTAATGACAAAGGATGGTCTTCTGGAAAGCATCCTAACCCCATTAAAGAAGTAGCAACAGGTATATTGGTCTTCTCTGCAAATTCTATAAGTTCCTCTGATGCTTCTCCCCAAATCACTCCTCCTCCTGCAAATATTACAGGTTTTCTACTTTGCAAAATGAATTCAATGGCTTTGTCTAACTCTTTTTGCGAAACTATTCCATTGACATTGTTTTTTATATTAATACTATCTCCCATTTCCTTAACATATTCTATATCAGCATTCTGTATATCTTTTGGAATATCTACTAACACAGGACCAGGCCTTCCACTTTTGGCTATTGCAAATGCCTGCCTTATTGTATCTGCCAGTTTATCAGGAGACTTTACAATAAAGTTGTGTTTAGTTATAGGCATTGTAATTCCTGTTATGTCAACCTCTTGAAAAGCGTCTTTCCCTATGAGATTTGTAGGAACCTGTCCTGTTATCGCCACAACAGGTACTGAATCCATATAAGCATTAGCTATACCCGTTACAAGATTGGTAGAACCGGGGCCAGAGGTAGCAAAGCAAACCCCTACCCTTCCCGTAACTCTTGCATAACCATCTGCCATATGGGCTGCCATTTGCTCGTGAGTAGCTAAAATATGCCTTATATCAGAGTCATAAAGAGCATCATAAATGGGAATAACTGCTCCTCCTGGTATGCCAAATATAGTATCAACGCCCATCTCTTTTAAAACTTCTATAACTACTTGCGCTCCTTTTAACTTCATATACCTCCCCCTTAAAAACTGCACCTGTATTTGCAGAAGTCACCTGTTCTGCATATCTTGCCATATAACCAGTTTTTATCTTTGGTTCAGGTCTTACCCATCTTTTCATTCTTTCTTTAATCTCCTCATCAGTTAATTTCACATTAATTTTTCTTGCGGGAATATCAATTTCAATAATATCCCCATCTTCAATAATCGCTATTTCTCCTCCTTCCATAGCTTCCGGAGAGACGTGTCCTATGGAAGCTCCTCTTGTTGCACCTGAAAATCTACCGTCTGTTATAAGAGCGACATCTTTGTCAAGTCCCATACCTGCAAGGGCTGAAGTAGGACTTAACATTTCTCTCATTCCCGGCCCACCTTTTGGACCTTCGTATCTTATTACTACCACATCGCCTTTCTGTATTTTCCCACCATATATTGCTTCAATAGCCTCTTCTTCAGAATTAAATACCTTTGCTGGTCCTTCATGTCTTAACATCTCTTTTGCTACAGCAGATGCTTTTACAACAGCTCCTTCTCTTGCAATGTTCCCGTACAGTATCGCAAGACCTCCAGTACTGCTGTAAGGGTTGTCTATTGGCCTTATCACATCATGATTTAAAATTTTCGCGTCTTTTATATTCTTTCCCAATGTCTTTCCTGTAACTGTTAACACTTCAGTATTTATGAGATCAGCTTTCGTCAGCTCTTTTAAAACAGCTGAAATTCCGCCTGCAAAATAAAGGTCCTCTATGTGGTATTTCCCTGCAGGACTTAATTTACATAAATTAGGTACTCTTGTACTAATCTCATTAATCTCATTTAAAGGTATATCTACGCCTGCCTCATGAGCTATAGCTTTTAAGTGCAATACTGTATTTGTAGAACCACCTAAAGCCATGTCTAAACTAAAGGCGTTTATAAATGCCTCTTTTGTAAGTATATCGGAAGGTTTAATTCCTCTCTCTACAAGCTCCATGATTTTCATTCCAGCTTGTTTTGCAAGTCTTATCCTTTCAGAATAAACAGCTGGAATTGTGCCATTTCCTGGAAGTCCCATTCCTAAAGCTTCTGTCAAGCAATTCATAGTATTTGCGGTAAACATACCAGAGCAGGAACCACAGGTAGGGCAAGCGTTAAGCTCTATCCTGTAGAGGTCTTCCTCAGTGATTTTACCAACCTTGTGAGCCCCTACCGCCTCAAAAACACTGCTCAAATCACAGGTATCTCCATTACACTTTCCTGCAAGCATTGGGCCTCCGCTTACAACTATTGCAGGAATATTTAGGCGTGCTGCTGCCATAAGCATTCCCGGTACTATTTTGTCGCAATTAGGTATAAGCACAAGCCCGTCAAACCCGTGGGCCATTGCCATGATTTCAATGCTATCTGCAATAAGTTCTCTACTCCCTAAAGAGTATTTCATACCTTTATGGTTCATGGCAATGCCATCACAAACACCAATAGTGGAAAACTCTATAGGGGTTCCTCCTGCCATTCTGATGCCTGCTTTTACAGCTTCAGCTATTTTGTCTAAATGCATATGACCTGGTATAATTTCATTTTTTGAGTTTGCAACTCCTATAATAGGCCTTTTTATCTCTTCATAAGTCAAGCCTAAAGCATATAAAAGTGACCTATGCGGCGCCTTTTCAACTCCTTTTTTTATGCTATCGCTTATCAATCTCCTCACCCCTTTACATACTCTACCACTTTATCTCCCATCTCCTGAGTATTTAAAATTATTCCTTTTCCTAAATCAAAAGTCCTATAACCTGCCTCTAAAACTTTATTTACTGCATCCTTTATGTCATTAGCAGCATCTATAAGGTCAAAAGAATATTCCAGCATCATAGCAACTGACAGTATTGTAGCTAAAGGATTTGCTTTTTTTGTTCCAGCAATATCTGGAGCAGAACCGTGTATAGGTTCATAAAGCCCCACTTTATCTTCTCTTAAGCTAGCAGAAGGAAGCATACCTATAGAACCTGTAAGTTGGGAAGCCTCGTCACTTAATATATCGCCAAACATATTGGAAGTGAGAATTACATCAAATTGAGAAGGATTTTTAATTAGTTGCATAGCACAATTATCTACATACATATGGTTTAACTCAACATCAGGATATCTCTTACTTATTTCTTCTACCGTTTTTCTCCACAATCTTGAAGAATCCAAAATGTTTGCCTTGTCTACAGAAGTGACTTTCTTTTTCCTCTTTAAAGCCGCTTCAAAAGCAATAACCGCTATCCTTTCTATCTCTGAAGTCTGGTACACTTCTGTATCATAAGCCTTAAAACCATAATCTATAGCAACTGTTCCTCTCGGTCCAAAATAAATGCCACCAGTAAGTTCTCTTACCACAAGAATATCTAAACCCTCTTGTAATAACTCGTTTTTTAAAGGAGAAGCTTCTTTTAAAGGAGGATAAAGAACAGCAGGCCTTAGATTTGCATAAACCCCTAGGCTTTTTCTTAAAGCCAGAAGACCCGCTTCTGGCCTTTTATCCCCCTCAAGGTCATCCCATTTATGTCCACCTACTGCTCCCAAAAGAACAGCATCGCTGGAAAGACATGCATTTTTTGTCTCTTCCGGATAGGGAACACCATATTTATCTATAGCTTCTCCTCCAAAGGGATACTTTTTTACATCAAATTTAAGTTTGTACTTGTCTTCTATAGCAGACAAAACTTTTAACCCTTCTTCTATGACTTCAGGTCCAATTCCATCTCCAGGCAAAACAGCAATTTTAAACAATGTCACACCTTCTCTCTGACATAATTTATAAGTCCACCATATTTCATTATTTCTTTTATGAAGTCAGGAAAGGGTTGAGCTTTAAATTCTGTTCCCTTAGTCAAATTTTTTATGATTCCATTATCTGTATCAACCAAAACAATATCACCTTCTTCAATCCCATCTACTGCCTCTTTGCATTCTAATATCGGAAGCCCTATATTTATCGCATTTCTGAAAAAAATTCTTGCAAACGACTTAGCAATTATACAGGATATACCAGATGCTTTAATAGCAATTGGCGCATGCTCTCTGGAGGATCCACTACCAAAATTTTCACCTACAACCAGTATATCTCCTTCTTGAACTTTGTTTTTAAACTCTTTGTCTAAATCTTCCATGCAATGCTGTGCCAATTCTTGTGGGTCTGATGTGTTTAAATACCTTGCTGGTATTATAACATCTGTATCTATATTGTCCCCATATTTTATGGCTTTCCCCTGCATCATTCTACCTCCTCTGGACTTACGATATATCCTGCAATAGCTGAAGCCGCCGCAACAGCTGGACTTGAAAGATACACTTCACTCTCAGGATGTCCCATTCTTCCTACAAAATTTCTATTAGTAGTAGCCAGTGCCCTTTCTCCTTTAGCCAGAATTCCCATATGTCCGCCAAGGCAAGGTCCACACGTAGGAGTAGATACTGCCGCACCTGCTTTTATAAACTCTTCGATGTAACCTCTTTTAACACATTCTAAGTATATTTCCTGTGTTGCAGGAAAAATTAAAAGTCTTACATCAGGATGAACCTTTTTGCCTTTCAATATCTTATAAGCTATCTCCATGTCTGATATGCGTCCATTGGTGCAAGAACCAATAACCACTTGGTCTATTTTCACTTTTCCAACCTCATCAATATTTCTGGTGTTTTCAGGCAAATGAGGAAATGCTACTTGAGGCCTTATCTCATCCAAATTTATCTCATAAACCTCACTGTACTCAGCATCTTCATCCCTTTCAAATACTTTATATTCTCTTTTTGCTCTCCCTTTAACATATGCGTCGGTAATTTCGTCAAAATCGAAAATACCGTTTTTAGCCCCTGCTTCAATTGCCATATTGGCAATTGTGAATCTATCGTCGATTGACAAAGCTTTTATGTTTCCTGTAAATTCCATAGATTTGTATAAAGCTCCGTCAACTCCTATTTTTCCGATTATATACAAGATAACATCTTTTCCGCTTACCCATTTTTGCAAATTGCCTTTTAACACAAATTTTATAGCTTCTGGCACTTTAAACCAAGCCTTGCCTGTCGCCATCGCTGCCGCCATGTCAGTGCTTCCAACTCCTGTAGAAAAACAAGTAAGAGCGCCATAGGTACAAGTATGAGAATCGGCACCTATGACAACATCCCCAGGAAGTACAAGTCCTTTTTCGGGTAAAAGTGCGTGCTCTATTCCCATTTGCCCTACTTCAAAGAAATTTACTATTCCATGTTTTTTTGCAAATTTTCTCATTATATTCACTTGCTCCGCCGATTTTATATCTTTATTAGGAACAAAATGATCAGGAACAAGGGCAATTTTTGTATTGTCAAAAACTCTATCAATGCCTATCTTTTCAAACTCCTTTATAGCAACAGGAGCAGTGACGTCATTGCCTAACACCATATCCACATCAACTTCAATTAACTCCCCTGGTTTTACTTCTCTACCAACTTTTGCTGACAATATCTTTTGTGTCAATGTTAAGCCCAAGCTTCTCCCTCCTTAAAACTCCTAAACTCTTCCAAAGTCTCTTCAACAACAAATCTTATATCCTCATCCACAATGACCTTTTTTCTGTCTGCCAAATCTTTAAACCTTCTAAAAGCATCACTTAATTCTCCTGGTGAAAGATTATTGTACCCCAATTGTTTGACTTTCAATTCAAAAGCATTTCTTCCTGAAAGCTTACCTAATGCAAAAGTATCTGGAATTATTCCAATGTCCTCTGGTTTCATTATTTCATAAGTAGCTCTGTTGTTTATAACTCCATGTTGGTGAATTCCCGCTTGATGTCTAAAAGCATTAGCACCTACAATTGCTTTATTAGGTTGGAGTTTAATTCCTGCAAGTTCGCTTACCAATTTGCTTGTATTGTATATCTCTTTAGTGTTTATTCCGTGAACAAGGCCAAAATAATCTTTTCTCGTATTTAATGCCATCACTACTTCTTCCATAGCTGCATTTCCTGCCCTTTCTCCTATTCCGTTTACAGTCACTTCTACCTGAGTTGCTCCGTTTTCTATGGCAGACAAAGAATTCGCTACAGCCATTCCTAAATCATTGTGACAATGAGCACTTATCATTACTCCATCGATGTTGGGAACATTATTTCTGATGTATTTTATGAGTTCTCCAAATTCTCTTGGCATCGCATATCCCACAGTATCGGGCACATTTATTACATTTGCTCCTGCATCAATTACCTCACTAAAAACTTTTACTAAGAAATCCCAATCAGTCCTTGAAGCGTCTTCTGCTGAAAATTGAATCTCATCAAATTTTCCTTTTGCGTATTTTACCATTTCAACGGCTTTTTCAAGCATTTCTTCTCTTGACATCTTAAGTTTGTATTTAAGATGTATATCAGAAGTTGCGATAAAAACGTGTAATCTCGACCTTTCAGCATTTTTCAAAGCGCTGCTAGCTCTGTCTATATCCTCTTTTACAGACCTTGCCATTGCAGCAATAGTAACACCTTTCAATTTATCAGCAATATTTTTAACTGCTTCAAAATCTCCATTAGAAGCTGCTGGAAATCCTGCTTCTATGACATCAACTCCTAAGGATACCAACTGTTTTGCTATTTCAAATTTATCGTTAATGTCAAAGTTGACGCCAGGAGTCTGCTCACCATCTCGTAACGTAGTGTCAAAAACAATGACTCTTTTGACCCCCATTGCCTATCTACCTCCTTATTCATTCTTTTTTAATCCAAGCCATCATTTCTCTCAAACCTTTGCCGACTTTTTCAATAAGATGATTTGCCTCTTTATCTTTTATAGCATTGTACTGTGGTCTTCCTACCTGATTTTCTAAAAGCCACTCTTTTGCAAATTTTCCTGATTGTATTTCTGACAAAACTTTTTTCATCTCTTTTCTTGTTTCCTCTGTTATTATCCTCTTGCCTGTCATATAATCTCCAAATTCTGCAGTATCAGAAATAGAATATCTCATATAACTAAAACCGCCTTCGTATATTAGGTCAACTATAAGTTTCATTTCATGCACACATTCGAAATAAGCTATTTCTGGCTGATAACCAGCTTCTACCAATGTTTCAAATCCTGCTTTCATGAGTTCAGTAACTCCACCACAAAGGACAGCCTGCTCCCCAAAGAGGTCTGTTTCTGTCTCCTCTTTAAAAGTAGTCTCAATGACACCTGCTCTTGTACCTCCTATTCCCTTTGCATAGGCTAAAGCTAAGTCAAAAGCCTTCCCTGTGTAATCTTGATACACTGCTACAAGATTTGGAACTCCCTTTCCTTCTTGGTATACCCTTCTTACAAGGTGTCCTGGTCCTTTTGGAGCTACCATAAACACATCCACATTTTTTGGAGGAACAATCTGTTTAAAATGAATGTTAAACCCATGAGCAAAAGCGAGAGCTTTACCTTCTGTAAGATTTTTTTCTATGCTTTCTTTATAGACTTTTGCCTGCTTTTCATCCGGTATCAGTATCATTATGATATCTGCTACTTTAGCTGCTTCCTCAACTGTATAAACTCGCAGCCCTTCTTTTTCTGCCTTTTCTTTTGATTTGCTTCCCTCGTAAAGGCCAACTACTACATCAAGTCCAGAATCTCTTAAATTTAGTGCATGAGCATGACCCTGACTTCCAAAACCTATTATTGCGATTTTTTTGTTTTTGAGTAAATTTAAATCTGCATCTTTGTCATAATACATCTTTGCCATTACAATTCCCCCTCATATTCTTTTAATGCTTTATTGCCTCTTTCCAAAGCTACAAGGCCTGTTCTTACCAGCTCTTTTACTTCAAATTTGCTTATGAGATTTATAAAAGCATTAATCTTTTCACTATCTCCGGTAATTTCTATAATCAATGAGTCCATTGAAATATCTATAACTTTTGCTCTAAAAGTATCTACAATGTGCATTATGTCATCCCTTGTATTTGAATCATAACCTACTTTAACTAACAACAATTCTCGAGAAACATTATCCCTTGCTCCTATGTTTTGTACTTTCAGCACATCTACAAGTTTATTAAGTTGCCTTATCACCTGGATAACTGTATAATCATCTCCTTTCACTGTCAAAGTTATCCTTGAGATGTCTTCTCTTTCTGTCGTACCTACTGCAAGGCTTTCAATATTATAGCCTCTCCTTGAAAAAAGACCTACTACCCTTGACAAGACTCCTGGATGATTGTTCACAAGGACAGATATAATGTGCAAATTATCACCCCCTATATAAAAATCATTCCCCGCCCTAAATTACAGGGCGGGGATTTCCTCCACGCGGTACCACCTGTTTTCGCTATTACCTCACGGCAATAGCCTCACCAAGTTATACAACTTGACCTGTAACGGGTAATCCCGGTATAGCCTAATAAGCTTACCGCCGTTCAGCTATACAGCTCCAGAGCGATCTAATATGCGCCTCGGCACCGGTTTGCACCATCCACCGGCTCTCTTGAGCCTCAACGCATACCCCTCACCTTCATCGCTTTTATCCTTTATCATTTTAAAAATACAAATCCAAATAAAGTTACTTGTTATTTTAGCAGCATCTTTTACTTTAGTCAACTAAATTATTTGTAAATTTTCAATAATCTATCGTTTACATTTACTAAAAAATTTTAAATATCTCCCAAAAAAATTACTCTTTTTTTAACTATCATTAAAAATTGCTTAAATCGCATGCAGCTTAAACATTTTTGTCAAATTTGGTTTTTAAAAAGATATGTATTATGATTAAAATTAGAAAGTTCAAGAAGGGAGAGTGTTTATGAGTATTTTACATATGCCTTTAAAGATAAAGGATATTACAATAAAAAATAGAATCATGATGTCTCCTATGTGTATGTACTCAGCTTCTACAGATGGGATGCCAAATGACTGGCATATAGTTCATTACGCCACAAGGGCTATTGGTGGAGTAGGACTCATTATGCAAGAAGCCACAGCTGTTGAGAGCAGAGGAAGAATAACTGACCGTGACCTTGGGATATGGAATGATGAGCAAGTTAAAGAATTAAAAAAAATTGTAGACATCTGTAAAGCAAATGGCGCTGTAATGGGAATACAGCTTGCTCATGCAGGAAGAAAATGTGATATACTTTATGAAGATGTTGTAGGACCTTCCCCTATTAAAGCAGGAAACCACTACAAACTTCCAAGAGAATTAACCATTGGCGAAATAAAATCTATAGTAAAAGCTTTTGGGGAAGCTGCTAAAAGGGCTAACTTAGCAGGTTATGATGTAGTTGAAATACATGCAGCTCACGGCTATTTAATCCACGAATTTCTTTCTCCTCTTTCAAATAAGCGAAAAGATGAATACGGTGGTAGCATTGAAAATAGAGCAAGATTTTTAATTGAAGTGATAGATGAAGTTAGAAAAAATTGGCCTGAAAATAAACCTATTTTCGTGCGGGTATCTGCAGATGATTACATGGAAGGCGGAATAAACATAGATATGATGGTAGAATATATCAACATGATAAAAGACAAAGTTGATTTAATTGATGTAAGCAGTGGAGGACTTTTAAATGTTGATATAAATCTATATCCTGGATATCAAGTTAAATACGCTGAAACAATTAAAAAGCGCTGTAATATAAAAACTTCTGCGGTAGGATTAATAACGACACAAGAGCTTGCAGAAGAAATTCTTTCAAATGAAAGGGCAGACTTAGTTGCACTTGGAAGAGAACTTTTAAGAAATCCCTATTGGGTTCTGCATACCTACACTTCAAAGGAAGACTGGCCAAAACAATATGAAAGAGCTTTTAAAAAATAAGCCCCCAAAAATTGAGGGCTTATTTTTATTCTTCATTTTCTATTCTTGCAGTAGAAACAACCCTGTCACCATCATCAAGCTTCATAAGGGTTACTCCTCTTGTATCTCTGTGCATCTTAGAAATATCTGACACCTTCATTCTTATAAGAATCCCATTTGCAGAAATTATCATAAATTCATCTTCTGGATTTACTGACCGTATAGACACCAATTTACCAGTCTTTTCGCTAAGCCTTATTGCAATTATTCCCTTTCCTGCTCTTGTTTGAAGCCTGTATTCCTCTAAGTCCGTTCTCTTCCCAAATCCATTTTCTGTTACTACTAAAATTTCGCTGTTGGGATGAACAAGGTCCATTTCTACCACTTCATCATCTTCTCTCAAGGAAATAGCTATTATACCTTTTGCCACTCTTCCCATAGGTCTTATGTCTTTTTCATTAAATCTTATAGCATAGCCTCTGGCAGTCCCTATTATTATTTCTCTTTCTCCATTTGTTAATTTTACATTTATAAGCTCATCACTTTCTTCCAACGTGATAGCAATTATACCATTTCTCTTAATTGACCTGAACTCTTCTATAGAAGTCTTTTTAATTATGCCTTTTTTAGTGCACATCACAATATACTTAATATCTTCTGACTTTTTAAGAGGAATAACCGCTGTGACTTTCTCTCCTTGAGCTATCTGTATGAGATTGACAATAGCCGTGCCTTTTGCTTGTCTTCCTGTCTCAGGAATGTCTATTGTCCTTAAACTATATACTTTACCTTTGTTTGTAAAGAACAACAGTCTGTCATGAGTTGTAGTGATAAATATATCCTCTACAAAGTCATCTTCTCTTGTAGATATACCTAATATGCCTTTCCCTCCACGTTTTTGAGCCTTATAAGTATCAAGAGGCATTCTCTTTATATATCCATAGTGTGTCATTGTCACTACAACATCTTCCAATTGAACCAAATCCTCTAAATCTAACTCTTCTTCTTTTGCCACAATGCTTGTCTTTCTCGGAGTAGCATATTTATCTTTTATTTCCAAAAGTTCTTTTTTGATTATTTCCAGCACTTTTCTTTCATCTGCCAAAATTTCCTTTAATTCTTTTATCTTTTCAATTAACTCTTTAAGCTCATCTTCTACTTTTTGCCTTTCAAGCCCAGTCAACCTTCCTAATCTCATGTCAACTATCGCTTGTGCTTGTTTTTCGCTTAACCCAAACTTGTCCATTAAATTTTGTTTAGCAATTGCTTCTGTCCTTGAACTTCTTATTATGTTTATCACTTCATCAATGTGGTCAAGGGCGATTTTTAACCCTTCTAAAATATGGGCTCTTTCTTCTGCTTTTCTTAAGTCAAACTTGGTCCTTCTCGTTACAACATCCGCTTGATGATCTACATACTTTTCTATAATCTGCTTTAAATTTAGTATTTTTGGCTCTCCATCTACAAGAGCTAACATTATAGCTCCAAAGGTCTGCTGCATTTGTGTGTGCATATAAAGTTTATTAAGTATCACCTTTGGATTGACATCTCTTTTTAGCTCTATTACAATTTTCATTCCATTCCTATCAGATTCATCTCTCAAATCAGAAATCCCTTCTATGTGCTTGTCACGGACTAACTCAGCTATTTTTTCAATTAACTTAGCTTTTAAAACCATATAAGGAATCTCAGTAATTACAATTCTCGTCTTACCGTGGTGTTCTTCAATTTCTGCCTTTGCCCTAACGACAATTTTACCTCTTCCTGTCTCATAAGTCTCTTTTATACCGTCTCTTCCTAGAATTATTCCTCCTGTAGGAAAGTCAGGTCCTTTTATATATTTCATCAGTTCATCTACTGAAATATAAGGATTGTCTATATAAGCGACAATTCCATCTATGACTTCTCCTAAATTGTGAGGAGGAATATTCGTAGCCATACCTACAGCAATTCCTTGAGAGCCGTTGACTAAAAGATTAGGAAATCGAGAGGGAAGTACAACTGGTTCCTTTAAAGTCTCATCAAAGTTTGGCACAAAATCTACTGTCTCTTTGTTGATATCTGTAAGCATCTCAAGGGCAATTTTTGAAAGCCTCGCCTCTGTGTACCTCATGGCAGCCGGAGGGTCTCCATCTATGCTTCCAAAGTTTCCGTGCCCATCTATCAAAGTTTCTCTCATTGAAAAATCCTGTGCTAGTCTCACTAAAGTATCGTAAACAGCTGCATCACCGTGAGGATGGTATTTTCCTAAAACTTCACCAACAACTGCAACGCTCTTTTTATATGGCTTGTCAGGGGTTAATCCCAACTCATTCATAGCATAGAGAATCCTTCTATGAACTGGTTTTAAACCATCTCTCACATCTGGCAATGCCCTTCCAACAATTACACTCATCGCATAATCTATATAAGATTTTTTCATTTCATCTTCAATGTCTACTGGGATTACTTTCTCTTTTTCTTCACTCATCTATTTCACCTCTTTTATATGTCCAAGTTTCTAACTGTTTTTGCATATTTTTCTATAAATTCCCTTCTTGGTTCGACTTTATCCCCCATCAAAATGGTGAAAATTTCATCTGCAGCTATCGCATCCTCTAATGTAACTTTAAGCATCGTCCTCTTCTCTGGATCCATAGTTGTATCCCATAACTGGTCAGCATTCATTTCTCCAAGACCTTTATACCTTTGAACAGTATAATTTTCCCTTCCAATTTCATTTAAGATCTTGTCTAATTCTCTATCCGAGTAAGCATAATATACCTTTTTGCCCTTTGTAATTTTATATAAAGGTGGTTGAGCAATGAACACATTTCCATTTTCAATTAAAGGTCTCATAAACCTATAGAAAAATGTTAAAAGTAATGTCCTAATATGGCTTCCATCTACGTCTGCATCTGTCATTATAACTATTTTGTGGTACCTTAACTTACTTATATCAAAATCATTCCCTACGCCAGTACCTAAAGCAGTTATCATTGCTCTTATCTCTTCATTAGACAATATCTTGTCAAGTCTTGCCTTCTCTACATTTAAAATTTTTCCTCGGAGTGGAAGTATCGCTTGAAATCTACTGTTTCTACCTGATTTAGCAGAACCTCCTGCAGAGTCACCCTCTACCAAGAAAAGCTCACATTTGGAAGGGTCTTTCTCCGAACAGTCGGCAAGTTTACCCGGCAAAGTAGTATTTTCAAGAGCAGACTTTCTTCTGGTAAGCTCTCTGGCTTTTCTCGCAGCTTCCCTTGCTCTTGCTGCTTGAGTAGCTTTTTCTACTATAACTTTTGCAACTGAGGGATTTTCTTCTAAAAAAGCCGAGAGTTTTTCTGTTACTACATTTTCTACAATAGACCTCATTTCAGAATTTCCTAATTTTGTTTTAGTCTGTCCTTCAAACTGTGGATTTTTTAATTTTACACTTACAATAGCTGTAAGTCCTTCTCTTACATCTTCACCCTGTAAATTTTTCTCGTTATCTTTTATAATCCCGTATTTTCTTGCGTAATCATTAATGACTTTAGTCAAAGCTGCTTTAAAGCCTACTAGATGGGTACCGCCTTCTCTAGTATCAATATTATTAGCAAAACTAAAGATATTTTCATTATAGCTGTCATTATACTGCATGCAAACCTCTACTTCATAGTCGCTATTTTTCGCTTCCATGTATATAGGCTCTTCATGGAGGACTTCTTTATTTCTATTTAAATACTTTACAAAAGATATAATTCCACCTTCGTAGTTAAAGACCTCTTCTTTTCCGTGTCTTTCGTCTATAAGCTTAATATTTATACCCTTATTTAAAAACGCTAATTCTCTCAATCTTTGAGCTAATACATCATAGTCGAATACAGTTTCTTCAAAAATCTCCTTATCCGGCTTAAAAGTAATAGTTGTACCTGTCTCTTCTGTCTCTCCAATAACCTCTAAATCCGTTTTTGGAACTCCTCTTTCATATATTTGCCTATAAATTTTCCCATGTTGTTTTACAATAACTTCTAATTTTTCAGATAATGCATTTACAACAGAAACACCTACTCCATGCAATCCTCCAGATACTTTGTAAGCGTCATTATTAAATTTTCCACCTGCATGTAACATCGTTAAAGCTACTTCTACAGCCGGTTTTCCAACTTTTGGGTGAATATCTGTAGGTATACCTCTTCCGTCGTCTTCAACCGTTATAGAATTATCTTTGTGTATAGTAACTACTATATTTTTGCAATAACCGGCCAATGCTTCATCTATACTATTATCGACTACCTCGTATACAAGGTGATGCAGTCCTCTGCTACCAGTAGAACCTATATACATTCCTGGCCTTTTTCTCACAGCTTCTAAACCCTCTAATATTTGTATTTGACTTGCAGTATAAGTTTCATCCTTTGCCATATTCACAACCTCCGCAAATTTATCCAACAGTTTTATTTTATCATTCTTTTAAGAATTGCTCAATTCAAAACATTTCCCGAAAAATTTCCCGGGAAATGAAGAGGAAATAATTTTATTTTTATTATTGCCTATAATATAATATACTTAACAAATATACCTATAATATAATATACTTAAATTGAGGTGAATTCAATGGCTACTTATGAAGATTTTTTAAAACTTGACATACGTGTAGGAAGAATAATTGAGGTAGAAGACTTTCCAAAAGCAAAAAAACCTGCTTATAAGTTAAAAATTGACTTTGGCGAATTAGGAATCAAAAAGTCCAGCGCTCAAATAACAAAATTGTACAAAAAAGAAGAGTTGTATAATAAATTGGTGGTCTGCGTAGTTAATTTTCCTCCAAAGCAAGTAGTAGATTTTATATCTGAAGTATTGTTGCTTGGAGTTGATGACGAAGATGGGAATGTCGTCTTGCTTCAACCAGAAAGAGAAGTAAAAATAGGCAATAAAATCTATTAATGGTTTTATTTTTTATGGAAGGTGGTAAATAGTGAAATTTTTAGGTGTCAACATAGGTAAACTCATCAACATATCCTGCAAAATCACAGGAAAAGGTGGAACATCTCTTCCCGGAAAAATCGCACTAAAGTACGATTCTAAATTAATTGAAAAACTAATAGGGCCCATAAAAAACAACAAAGTAATAATAACAGGTACAAATGGCAAAACTACAACTTCCGGATTAATAGCCTCTATTTTGACCACTGCTGGGAAAAGTGTTGTACACAACAAAGAAGGAGCAAATATGAAAACGGGAATTGCGACTGCTTTAATAAAAAGCAGCAATTTTTTGGGAAATTTACAAAAAGATGCAACCGTTTTTGAAGTAGATGAAGCAAACATGCCCATTGTGATAGAAGATGTAAAACCCAATATAGTAGTAATAACCAACTTTTTTAGAGACCAATTAGACAGATATGGAGAACTAGATACAACAGTAGAAAAAGTAAAAAAAGCCCTTTTAAACCTGCCACAAGATTCTATAGTATTACTAAACGCTGATGAACCTTTTACAGCTTCAATAGGAGATGAAATAAAATCGAAAGTTTTTTACTATGGAATTGAAGACAACATTGAAGGAATTAACTCCTCTTCTTTTGAACAAAAATACTGTCCAATTTGTGCCCACAAATACGAATATAAAAAAATATATTACGGGCAACTGGGAGACTATTACTGCCCCAATTGTGGCAAAAAGCGACCAAACCCTCATTTTAAAGCCACTAATATATTTTTAAATGAAGATAGAATAAATTTTAATATATACTATAAAGATAAAATTTTTACAGTTAAAAGTAGATTAATAGGCTTATACAATGTGTATAATTTATTAGCAGCTATATCTGCTGGCATTTTGTTGAACATAGACTTTAGCACTATATTAAAAGCAATAGAAAGCTATTGGCCAATAGAAGGAAGATTACAAAAAACTAAAATAAAAAGCAAAAGGACAATAATAAATTTAATCAAAAACCCCATCGGTTTTGAAAGCACTTTAAATATGCTATCTCAATTTAATAAACCCTTAAACCTTTTAATTTCTATAAATGATAATTACGCTGATGGAAGGGATGTGTCTTGGCTGTGGGATGTAAACTTAGAAAGCTTTTTATCAAAGACAAAAGTAAACTATATAGTAACTTCAGGTTTAAGGGCAGAAGACATGGCAGTAAGATTAAAATATGCCGGCTTTGATATTAAAAAAATAAAAATAATAAATTCTATAGAAAAAGCTCTTGACACTATAGCTGATTTAACAGAAGAAGAATTAATAGCTGTACTTCCCAACTATACTTCTTTGTATGATGTAAGCAAATATTTAAAATTACAGGAGGCAAAAAAATGAAATTAGTCGTTGGCCACATGTATCCTGATTTATTAAACTTATATGGAGACATAGGAAATATTGTAGCTTTAAAAAAAAGATGTGAATGGAGAAAAATTGAAATAGAGATAAAGCCAATAACTTTAGATTACACTGAAGAATTTACTGACATAGACCTTCTATTCTTAGGAGGAGGGTCAGATAGAGAGCAAAAAATTGTAAGTGATGATTTAAAAAATAAAAAAGGTAAAAATTTGAAAACAGCTATTGAAGATGGTTTGACAGTATTAGCTATATGTGGAGGATATCAATTACTTGGAGAATACTATCAAACTCTGGCTGGTAGCAAATTAGAAGGTTTAGGAATTTTAAAAGCCTGGACAATAGCTGGTAATAGGAGATTGATAGGAAATATAGTTATAGAGACAAATATAGCCGATAAAAATTTTAAAATGGTAGGTTTTGAGAATCACTCAGGAAAAACTTTTTTGGAAAAAATAGAGCCTTTAGGTAAAGTAATAATTGGAAATGGAAATAATGGAGAAGATAAAACAGAAGGATGTATCTATAAAAATGTGTATGGAACATATCTCCACGGTCCAGTACTACCCAAAAATCCTGAATTTGCAGATATTTTAATTGAAACTGCTTTAAAGAGAAAATATGGAAAAGTAGAATTAACTCCTTTGGATGACTCTTTAGAACAACAAGCTAAACAATCTTTGATAGAAAGATTTGTAAAAAAATAGAGGATTACGGCCTCTATCAGCTTGTTGACAAAGTATAATTTTGATTGGCATTTTGTTGCTCCAGCGACAAAGCAGGCTAAACTAACGCTCGCTCTCAGACTCCAGCGGGGTTCCGGCCACATTCGACATCCTGTCTCAGGTGGCCGCTTCCGCCATCCGTGGCTCCAGCCCCGCCTCCGTCATCACACTTGCTAAGTTTCCCGGCACTCAAGTAAGTATGATTGTTTTTCTATTTTTGCTTTATCAAACTCTCTTACTTGAGTGCCGGGCTGCTTTGTAACAAGTCACTCCTTATGCAAAATATCTCCTTTACAAAATAGTTTGTCTACAGTCTGATAGAGGCTTTTGCCTCTATTTTACAATTCAATTTCACAACTTTCCTTCTCAACTTTTTCACCATTTATCTTAATCTCTTTGATGTCGTCAAAATTTTTAAATATAAATTTATACTTTTTAACTCCTTTGTCATAGCCAAAGTGAATTTTATCAAATTTTATATCCATTCTTCCTTCTTTATAACAAAAACTTATATCGAAGAGGTTATAAACCCCTTTAGTATAATCGAAAGATTTTCCATCATCTTCATAATGGAGATAATGTCCCTCTTTCCCTTTGTATATCTCCACTGTTAATTCTTCCAGCTTCTTTTCCCCTATAAAAGACTGAGGCTGCTGTTTTAACAGTATTCCTCCTTCTTTTACAAAAAGAGGTATTACTTCTATAGGAGCATCCACAAGGTAATAGTTTTTTCCTTTGAATCCTTTTCCCGTCCAGTAATCATACCAGATTCCTTCAGGCAAATAAACTTCTCTTCTTTCTTTTGAAGGAAGATATACAGGAGCAACTAAGAGACCTTCTCCAAACATAAATTCATCATATATCTTATGAGTATTTTCATCTTTTTGATATTCAAAAACCAAAGGCCTCATAATAGGATAGCCTTTTTGAGATGCAATGTAAAACAAATCATATAAGTAAGGCAAAAGTTCATATCTCATTTTTATATATTTTCGAGAAATATCTTCTGCTCTTTTACCAAAAGACCATGGCTCTTGGTCTTTTGTTCCTATTGCAGAATGAACTCTTAAAAACGGAGTAAATATCGCAGCCTCTATCCACCTTATAAAAAGTTCTTCATGGCAATCTCCTTCAAATCCTCCAACATCTGCTCCTGCAAACGGTTGTCCAGATAAACCTATGTTCATTATCATTGGCATCATCATAAGAAGATGCTCATACAAGCTTCTGTTGTCTCCTGTCCACATTGCAGCATACCTTTGTATCCCTGAAAAAGCGGCTCTTGTCAAAACAAAAGGCCTTTCATTAGGTCTTATCCTTAGAAAACCATCTCTTGTGGCCATTGCCATGTAATTTGCATAGACATTGTGAGCCTCTTTGTGAAGTACCTTTTCTCCATCTAAAATATGAATATTATCCTCTGGCATTGTTTTTGTAGGTGTTTCAAAAACAGCTGGTTCATTCATATCATTCCATATACCATCAATGCCATCATTTATAAATTCTCTGTGCTTTTCACCCCACCAATATCTCACTTCTTCTTGTAAAAAGTCAGGAAAACAAGCTTCCCCTGGCCATACTTTTCCAACGTAGGTTATACCGTACTTATCCTTTACAAAATAACCCTTTTCAATTCCTTCTCTGTAAACATGGTAGTCGTAATCTCTCTTAACTCCTGGATCTACAATTGTCACTACTTTAAATCCCATTTCTTTAAGCTGTTTTAACATTTCTTTGTGGTTTTTAAACGTTTCTTTATTCCATGTAAAAACTCTATACCCTTCCATGTAATCTATATCGAGATATATCACATCACAAGGAATATCTTTTTCTCTAAAAGTTTTTGCAACCTCCAGTACTCTCTCTTGTGGGGTGTAACTATATCTGCTTTGTTGATTACCTAATACCCATAATGGCGGAAGACTTATCCTTCCTGTAAGATATGTATAATTTTCCACAACCTCTTTTATGTCTTCTCCGTATATAAAATAGTAGTTCATTTGGCCGCCATATGCTCCAAAAAAATAATATTCTTGACTTTCTTGACCCATATCAAAAAAAGACCTAAAACTGTTGTCCAAAAATATTCCATAAGTGTGATAATCGTTCATTCCTATGAAAAAAGGGTAAGACTCATATAAAAGTTTTGTAGTCTGGTTGTGAGTCATAAATTCATCTGTATTCCACATCTCCAGCCTTTCGCCTTTTTTGTCGAGATATCCTGCTTTTTCTCCAAAACCGTAAAAATGGTCTTCTCTTAACTTTTTATAGCACCTTACATCTGTTTCATTGAACTTTGCTCCTCCATTGTAATCCTCATTAATTATATTTCCATTTTTATCTAGGAAACTCACAGAAAGGTCATTTTTATTTATTTTTACTTTCAATGAATTAGTCTCAATTAATATGCTTTCTAATTCATCACTTATACTAAACTCAGGAGTATCGTATTCTTTCCTTTCTATCGCAATTGTATCCTTTCTTTTTTCCTCTTTATTACTTACAAAAACGTTAATAATTTTATCACCTAATACTCTAAGCTCTAACTTCTTTCCTTCATTTCTCACAACAATTTTTTCCGATGTTTTTTGATACAATTCAATACCTCCCTATTCCTCTATTTTTTGTGTCCTTCTTATAAGAGTAAAGGCAGAAATTGGTGATAAATAAATAATACTCCTCTTATCCCTTTCTGTGATTATAAAAGACTTTGGCTTTTCGTCAGAAATTCTGACCACAAATCCTTCTTCTTCCGCTACTCTCAGAAACTGAATAGTAGCTTCAGAAGTGGTTACAATATTCATATCAAAAATGCCTATAATTTCTTTATCGGGTACTACCACGTTGCCGCCTAAATGGACATACATTTTTTGACCCCCTATTCCTTAATGACAACCCCATTAGATATCTTAAAATAACAATCTCCTTTTAAATCTCTTTTTGTAGTATGGGTTATAAAAGTCTGAAAACCTTGCAATCTTTCTAAGATATATTTCTTTCTATTTTCATCTAACTCTGACATTACATCATCCAAAAGCAGTATGGGTTTTTCACTAGTCTCCTTTTTTAAAATTTCAAACTCTGATAATTTAAGGCATAAAGCCACTGTTCGCTGTTGACCTTGAGAAGAATATACTCTTGAATCATAGCCGTTTATAATAATCTTAAAATCTTCCCTATGAGGTCCTACTTGTGTTGTAAGATACTTTAAATCTAAATCTATATTCTTTAATAGTTTTTCTTTTAATCTTTTTTTAACTATTTCTTCATCTGAAGCATCTTTAAGTCCAACACTATTTAGGTAGACAATTTCTGCTGTCTCATTGGAAATTTCAAGTAAAAATTTTTTTATATTAATTTCTACATTTTTTAAGTAACTTTGTCTCACCACAATTATTTTTGCACCGTATTCTACTAATTGGTCATCAAAAATTTCTAGTATACTTCTACTTTTTCCTTCTTTTATAGTCTTTAATAGTTTATTTCTATTTATTAGTATTTTGTTATATTGCATGAGGTTATAAAGATAATTCTTTTCAACCACAGATATACAAGAATCTAAATATTTCCTGCGATAGGAAGGTCCTTCTTTTATTATGTTTAAATCTTCAGGAGAAAAAATGACTGTCAAAAGTTGACCTAAAAGTTCGGAAGTTGACTTTATTTTATTGCCATTTACTTTAATGACTTTATTTTCATTTTTCTTGTATCCAAATTCTATTTTTTTATCGTTATTTTCTTGACAAATTATTGCTTTTACATAAAAATAATCTTCTCCAAATTTTATTAGTTCTGTAGTTTTGCTCCCTCTAAAAGACCTTCCCATACTTAAAAGCCTAATACTTTCTAATAAATTGCTCTTTCCTTGTGCATTTAAACCATAAAATATATTTATTCCTTCGCAAAATTCTATTTTTTGCTTTTGTAAATTTCTAAAATTGTCGACAAATAGCTCCTTCACATACAAGTTAAATTCCTCACTTTATGATATAAGTTTTACCCTCTACCTCAATTATATCATTTTTGCGAAGTTTTTTACCTCTTTTTAATTCTATTGCGCCATTTACTTTAACTTTTCCTTCTAAAATAAATTGCTTTGCTTGTCCTCCAGTTTGACATATTTTCATATACTTTAAAAATTGCCCTAAGGTAATATATTCCGTCTCTATAGGCACTTCTATCATTTAAAAAACACCTCTTATTTTTAATTGAGTTTTACAGGAAGTATCATATAAAGATAATCTTTACTTCCTATAGGTTTTATTATTAATGGATTTATACTATTTATGAAATAAAGCGTTATTTCCTCTTCATCGATGGCTCTTAAAGAATCTAATAAATATCTTGAGTTAAAAGCGATCTCAAGAAACATTCCTTTTACATCGACTTCTATCTTTTCTACCATTTTACCCTTTTCAGAATTAGAAGAAACAGTAATAAATTTATCACCAATCTCAAACTTAATCAAATTATTTTTGCTTTCTGCAATTAGTGAAGCTCTTTCAATACTTTCAGTTAAAACTTCTCTTTTGACTACCACTTCAGTCTTATAATCCTTTGGTAAAACAGCATTGTAGTTTATAAAGCTTCCTTCTAAAAGCCTCGATATTACCTTTGTATTTTCAATTTGGAATAACACTTGATTAGCAGTGTGGTATATCTCTATCTCTGTTTCCTCATCTTTTAAGATTCTGTATATCTCTTCTAAAGTTTTACCTGGAATTACTATAGAATATTTTTCTATATCCTCGTCAAAGAATTTTTCCTCACTCTGATAAGAATATATAGCCATTCTAAATCCATCTAAAGCTACTGCTTTAACTTCATTTTGAAACACTTCGAATAGAACACCTGTCAAAATAGGTCTTGTTTGCTCCTGGGCAATACAAAAGACTGTTTTTCTTATTAGGTCTTTTAGAATATTTTGCGTCAACTTAAAAGAATTTTCTCTAGATACTTGAGGGATTTCAGGAAATTCTACAGCGTCGCTTCCTGCAATAGTGAAATTTATGCTATCGCAAACTACATTTACCGTGTTTTGAGAATCACTTTCTACTTTTACTTCTCCCTCTGGCAATTTTCGAACTAATTCTGAAAAAATTTTTGCAGGTACAACTATTTCTCCCTCTTCTTCTACCACTGCAGGAATTTGACACTCTATCCCTATGTCCAAATCAGTTCCTGAAAATTTGACTTGACCTTTCAAAGCTGAAATTTTGATACCTTGAAGAATAGGAAGAGTAGTTCGGGAAGATACCCCCCTTATTGCAATATTTACTCCTTCAAATAATGAATTTTTATCACACACAAATTTCATTTTTTTCACTCCTGTTTTTGAGAATATTTTTTTGAATCAAATCATATAATAAATAAGATAAGCATTTAGTAGTCGTAGTAATAGAAAGTGTTAGTTTGTTAGTAATGGTTTGTGAAGCAGAGAAAAAGTCGATAATTGTCTGTGAATAACTTTTGGACAATTATTTAAAATTATTAACAATATTCACAGACAAAAAATTTTAAAACATATAAACAGGGTTATCCCTGTTTATATGTTAAAAACCTTTTATTCTCTTTTTAAGTTCCTCAATCTGCCTTGAGAGAAGTTCGTCTTGTTTTATTTCATTAGAGATTTTTTCATAGGCATGTATTACAGTAGTATGGTCTTTTCCAAATTCTTCTCCTATCTTTGGAAGAGATAAATCTGTCAATTCTCTTGCTAAGTACATGGCAATTTGTCGAGGATAAGCTATGTTTTTTGTTCTCTTGCGGGACCTGAAGTCTTCTAGTTTTATGTTATAGTACTTGCAAACTTCTTCTTGTATGAGTTTTACAGTTATTTCCCTTGTTTTATTAGATACAATTTCCTTTAGGGCATGCTTAGTTAATTCTAAGTCTATATTAGATTTTGTAAGATTTGAAAAAGCTACGATTCTTATTAGTGCTCCTTCTAACTCTCTTATGTTTGATTGAATTTTTTCTGCCACATAGGCTAAAACTTCGTCGGGGATATTGAGATTTTCTGTTTGAGCTTTCTTTTTAAGTATTGCTATTCTTGTCTCATAATCTGGTGGCTGTATATCCGCGATTAAACCCCACTCAAACCTTGACCTTAGCCTTTCTTCTAAAGTTGGAATTTCTTTTGGTGGTCTGTCACTAGAGATAACTATTTGCTTGTTTGCTTCGTAAAGGGTGTTAAAAGTATGGAAAAATTCTTCTTGAGTTCGTTCTTTTTTGGCTATAAATTGAATATCATCTATTAGAAGGACATCAATATTTCTGTACTTGTTTCTAAATTCTTCATTTTTATCGTCTTTTATGGAGTTAACTAACTCGTTTGTAAACGTTTCTGACGTAACGTACATTATTTTGTAGCCACTTTGATGTTTATTGATAAAGTGCCCTATTGCATGCATTAAATGGGTTTTGCCTAAACCTACTCCTCCATAAATAAATAAAGGGTTATAAGCTTTTGCTGGAGCTTGAGCTACTGCAAGACATGCAGCGTGAGCAAGTTTATTGCTGTTTCCAACTACAAAAGTATCAAAAGTATATTTTGGATTTAGAGTGGAAAGAGTGGTGGATTCAGTTAGGTTTTCTTTTTCTAAGGATTCTTTGATTTCTCTATATTCTTCTTCGTCTTCTGATAATATTTTTATCTCGTATAGTTTATTTGTAGCTTTTGAAGCAGCGTCGTAGATAATATTTATATATCTTCCATTTATTATATTTTTTGTAAAAGTATTAGGAGTGCTTAAAAATAATACATCATCAATGATTGCTAAGGGTTTTATGTGAACTAACCAGGTGTTATAGCTGGTGGGGGTAAGCTCACTCTTTATGACCTCCACTATCCTCTCCCATATTTGACGATGATCTCCATACAT